>CALLJL010000009.1 GCA_938092135.1 uncultured bacterium | reverse complement strand
TAAAATCAACACCAAAGAAATCATTGAACCCATCCCAAACACAGTGGCCTGGATTGGCAGCTGGAATTTATTCGCAGCTCAGGTGGCGGTTCATTGGGCCGCAGGGGAATCGCGTCAGCGCCGTCGTCTGCGACTCCAACGACCCTAATGTCTATTATGCCGGTGCCTGTGCTGGTGGTGTCTGGAAATCTATTGATGGCGGCACCAACTGGTTTCCCATCTTTGATGATCAGCCAGCTCAATCCATTGGTGCTTTAGCCATCGCCCCTTCTGATTCCAATACCATCTGGGTGGGCACTGGTGAGAGCTGGATCAGAAGCAATGTCCTCATCGGCAATGGCGTATATAAATCAACTGATGGCGGCCGAACCTGGCAGCACATGGGCCTTGAAAATACTGGCCGGATAAGCCGCATTGTCATTCATCCCCGCGACAAAAACATTGTTTTTGTCGGCGCTGTCGGCCATGGTTATGGCCCCCAGAAAGAGCGGGGCATTTTCCGAACTCGAGATGGCGGCCTCACCTGGGAACATGTTCTCTTTGTCGATGAAAACACTGGTTGTTCCGAAATTGCCATGGATCCCAACAATCCTCAGATTCTCTTCGCCGACATGTGGCAGATTGTCATCCATACCTGGGGAAAATTCAGTGGAGGACCTGGCAGTGGCGTTTTTGTTTCTCGCGATGGCGGCACAACCTGGCAGCGAATTAAAGGTTACGGTTTGCCCACTTTTGACGTGGGCAAAGTTGCTGTCGCCGTGGCTCCCACCAATTCCAATCGCGTTTATGCCCTCATTGAGACGGGCGACCAAGGCTCTCTCTGGCGCTCCGACGACGGTGGTTTTAACTGGCGCTGCGTGAGCCACGAACGACGGTTGGTGGAAAGAGCCTGTTATTACACACGGCTTTGTGTTGCGCCTGATGATGAAAATACAATTTACGTTCCCTGCAACAGCATGTACGTTTCTTACGATGGCGGTGAGTCCATCGAAAATTTCAGCGGCGGGGGCGACAACCACGATATGTGGATCGATCCTAAGAATCCCAAACGCATGATGATCGGTAATGATGGCGGTGTTAGTTTAACCACAACCAGAGGTCGGCAATGGCGCTTCGTCAAGCTGCCCATTGGTCAAATGTATCATGTGGCTGTTGATAACCGCATCCCTTATTGGGTTTACAGCAACATGCAGGATTCGACCTCGAAACGTGGTCCGAGTTTAACCTTTGCTGGCCCAGAGCTTCCCGTCTGGCATTCTATGGGTGGTTGTGAATCGGGATTTTCTTATCCTGATCCGGTCGATAATAACATTGTCTGGGGAACCTGCTATGCCGGGACAGTTGAGGTTCACAATCTTAAAACAGGTCTGACCCGCAATGTAAATCCCTGGCCGGAAAAATCTCTCGATTCGCCGGCTGAGTCTCTAAAATATCGCTGGAACTGGACGCATCCTATCGCGATTTCGCCCCATGATCATAATGTCGTTTATGTTGGCAGCCAGTACGTCCATATGACGGATAATGGAGGCCAGAGCTGGAAAATTATTTCTCCCGATTTGACTTTGAATGATCGCACCAAAATGGGTAGCTCCGGCGGTTTAACGCCCGACAACCTGGGCGTTGAATATGGCTGCACTCTTTTTGCCATTGCTGAATCGCCTCTCGAAAAGGGAGTTATCTGGGTTGGAAGCAATGATGGCCTTGTCCATATTACCAGGGATGGTGGCAAAACCTGGCAAAATGTCACTCCCAAAGAAATGCCTGCCTGGGGGACGGTGAGCATGATCGATCCCTCGCGCTTTGAACCAGGTCGCTGCTATATTGCTGTTGATGGCCATCAGGAAAATATTCGCGACCCCTATCTTTTTAAAACAACTGATTATGGCCAGACCTGGAAATTGATCACTAAGGGTATCCCTAAAAGCGTTTTCAGTTATACCAGTGCTATTAAAGAAGATCCTAAGCGAAAGGGATTACTTTATGCAGGGACAGCTAATGCTATTTATGTATCCTTTGATGATGGCGAAAACTGGCTGCCTCTCCAGAATAACTTACCTCATGCCTGTATTACCTGGATTGCGGTTCAAGAACATTTCAGTGATCTGGTTATTTCAACCAACGGGCGAGGTATCTGGATAATGGACGACATTACGCCGCTTCAACAATTAACACCAGAGGTAATCAAGGCGGAAGCCTATCTTTTTAAGCCAAGGCAGGCCTATCGGTTCAAACAAAGGGAAGGAGTGGATCTGGTACCCAATGATCAATGCCGTGGTCAGAATCCACCCTACGGTGCCTACATTAATTATTATTTGAAAACGGAACCAAAAGGCCCGGTAATTATTGAGATTTTTGATGAAAATGGCGAGAAGGTGCGGACTCTTCAAGGAACCACCCAGCCTGGAATTAATCGGGTTGTCTGGAATCTGCGTCATGAGCCTCTCAGGCAAGTTGAGTTGCGCACCACCCCTGACTTTCATCCCCATGTCTGGGAAGAGAAAAGATTCCGGGGTCGAGATACCAGGCCTGTTCTCCATTGGGGAATTCAGCCCCCTCAAGCAGGCGTTTTGGCTGTACCCGGGACATATAGGATTGCGCTTAAAGTAGATGGTAAGGAAATTACGGAAAAGCTTGAAGTTCTCAAGGATCCTAATTCTCATGGAACAGTGGAGGATATTAAAGAAACAGTTCATCTCTGGAAAGAGGTGGTTGAGGAAATTAATACTGTCGTTGATATGATTAACCGCATTGAATGGGTGAGAAAGCAAATTGAAGATATGACCAAAATTTTGAAACTAGACGGAAGAGCAGGCGATGTCCTGGAAGCTTTAATTGCCCTGGATAAGAAAATTGTGGCCGTAGAGGATGAACTTTTGCAGCGGCAGCTTCATGCTTCTGACCCCAAATCCTTTCGGGCGGAAATGAAGCTTTATTCCAAACTAATCTGGTTTTCAGGTGAAATTGGGACAGGTGCGGGCGACGTCCGCAACAGCGATGATTATCCACCTACTTCGCAGCAATACGAGGTTCATAGGCTTCTTAAGGAAAGACTGCAAAAGGTAAAGGCTGATTATGAAAAACTATTTAATCAGGATATTCCCGCCTTCAACCAGTTTGCCTTTGACCGTGGATATGCCGCCCTGGTTACAACCATGCGTTAAGAACATTTATAAATAGGATTATTCGATTTAAAAAATCAAAACTGGATTAAAGTCACATCAATTTTTTTAAAGAAGGCTTGAAGTATTGCTCTGAAAAATTTTTATAAATTTTCCTAAATATTATCATAATTAGCGGCTTAGAGACCGATCGCTGAAATACGAAAACATAATTATAACTAAAAATTTAATCGCCTTTTCTCAAAGATTCCACCAGCGGTTTGACGTTATAGAGACGAAAATATTTCTTTTTAATGATCAATGACGATGAACTCAATGGCCACTCCTGAGGCCAGAGAGGACCGAAGACAAAAACATAATCAATTTTATTTCGCCTGAGTTCAGGGAGGATCTGTTCGGCTGAATAGGGCATAAGATCACCAAAATATCTAAGCTGAAGATAGTAGGAAACAAAAATTCCTCGATTCCAGTTGCCAAGGGTGGCCACATTGGCCAAGGGTAGAGGATAGTGTTGTTTCTTTTGCTGACGGTAAAATTGATCATACCTGGTTAAGACCCGATCAACTGCTTTAGCCCAAAGATATATCTCTTTATCTGTTTCTTTAAAGGGAGTGATTGTATTGTAGGTGCTAATTTTATGAATTAATAAAATTGGTTTGTAGATAAAACTGATTGAAAAAGAAAAAAGGAGAGCATAAAAAATAATAGTTAATATTATATTTTTAGATCGAAGTAAAAGACTCAATAAATAACCGGCCAATAAAATGAGGGAAAATTCAACAAAATAGAGATATCTATTAAGAACAAACAATAAAAGAAAGCCAGCGGAATATAAAAATAAGTTCAGGGTGATCAAAAAGGCCTCTCGATGGCGCCGTGGCCAAAAGCAAAGAATGAATCCCCCTAACAAGATTAGAGGAGCCAGCCACGAATCCTCCCAAATAATCAAAAACCAGTTCTTAAAATTTTTTTTCAATCTTTTTAGCCAGAATAAAAGACTGTCCTTTGAACTGAAGGGATTCCATTTTTCCAAAGGAATTACGTTAGGATCCTCCCAGTAGGATAAGGCCGATTCATTTGGGGGAGGAATTAAGCCCCAGTGCTCCATCGATCTAAAAGAAATGTGGGGCGAAATTAGAGCAAAGTTATAGCGAGACGAAGTTGAAATTGTCCAGTGGCCATATTTTTGCTTAAGAGCGTATATCCAAGGAAAGCTCGTTATAAGAAAGACAATTAAGCCTAATAAGAAGGAGGTTATGATTCTTTTCTTTCCTGTTCTCGAACTATAAAAAATAAAATAATAAAAATGATGGAATAAAAAAGAGCTGCGAAAGAAAATAAAACCATAAGCTTTAGCTAGATAACAACAGGTGCCTATTATTGCACAAAAGACTGGCCTTCTCCAGGAATTAAAATAAGATGAATCCAAAAGATGATAAAAATATATAAGGATAATAGAGGCAAGCAGAAGGTCAGGGGTAATCACGACTAACGAATGATGAAGAATAAGGGGCATGGCGCTGAATAACATAAAAAGGCGTAAGGTTTTATTGAGAAAAGAAAGATTTTTAAGAAGTAACCAGAAGGCAAAAAAGGCAAATCCTCCAATTAAGACGCAAAGACTCTTGGCCGCTAAAATTAAATTTATTTTAAGCTTGACGAAAGGGACTAAAAGCCAGGAAATTAGAAGCGACCAATGGCCATTGATAGCCTCTTGCCACTTTCCAGAGGCACATTTTTTGGCAATTGAAATATAAGAGACAGCGTCAGCTCCGGTAAGATACGGATTTATTAAAATTAAGCCAATTAGGATAAGGATAAGAATTGAAAAAAAGATCAAAATGTTTTCTCTTAAATTGCCCATTGACGCAACTAGTTTTAATTATAAAAAATAACAAATTATCTTTCGACAACCGAAGCCGCTGAACCTACAGTTTTTATTTTCTCCCTCTATTTTAAGAGAAGAAGAGGCCAGGTCTAAGGCTATCTGGAGAAATTAAGTACTAAGATGGCAGATCAAACCGGCGCTGGTATAGGGCCAAAAAATCGCTCAAACTTTTGACTCCAGTCAATGATAGAAGAGTAAATATCATTTTTTCATTGATGGTGAGAAAGGCCAAAAAAGAAAAGACTTGACAAATAAAATTTAATAATTTAAAGTACTTTAAATAATAAAGCAATTAAATAAAAGGAGGAAACATGGAAGAAATGAATCCTGAACAAGAAATCAGATTCATCCGGGAGATGATCGAGCGCACTAAGAAAATCACGGCTGACTCCTGGATATTTCTGCTAATCTGGGGGATCGTTCCAATCCTAGGTGTAACAGGTATGTATATCTTAGTTGCCCTCAAAAAGTATGCCTGGATATGGATCAACTGGATATCTTTGGTAGCTGTGGGTATAATCATTTCCATAGTCTTAAGCTTTAAAATCGATCGGCAGGCAGATTTCAAGACCTACGGCCAGAAGGCCGCTGGCAATCTCGCTTATGCCTGCTCTGTGGCCTTTATTCTGGCTGGCTTTGTTTTTCCCTTGCTGAAACTCTATTCCTGGGGGACAATTTCTGTCCTGATGAGCCTAATCGCCGGCGTCTTGATTTTTTCCCTTGGCGGTCTCTTTGAATGGGCCTTGTTGAAGTGGTGCGGAACGCTGTTCTGGGTTGGCGCTCTGGGCATGGTTTTCATTCATGAGAATTACCGGGCTCTGCTTTTCATCCCTTTGGTTATTGTCGGTTATCTTGTGCCTGCCTTGGTCCTTTATTCCAAATACAAGAGGCAGGATGAAATCCATGAACTCTAATAAGCTCTTACCACTCGACCCGGTTATTCACTCCAGGATACGCCTTGGCATTCTCTCCATTCTGGCCTCAGTTGAAGAAGCAACTTTTAATTATCTGAAAGAAACGATTGGCACCACAGACGGGAACTTGAGCGCTAACTTGATGAAGCTCGAAGAGGCCGGATATGTGGCCATCAAAAAGACATTCAGCGGGAGAAAGCCAAAAACTACCTGCCGGATAACCAAAAAAGGTCTAACTGCTTTCCAGAATTATCTCCAGAACCTGGAATCCTATCTCAAATTCAATAAATAACAACACCGCTCAGCTCATATTAACCTTTATTTTCGCTGGTTTATTAGCCTATTGGCTTAGCTTTTAAATAAAAGAAAAATTTGCTCTGCCCTAATAAAGACTTAAAACCAATGTTTATTGAAATGAGAGGAAAAAATTAAGTGGGGAAAATTAAATTCAGAATTTGAAAAGGCAGAATTTAAACCGTCCTATGATCCAAATTTTTATATTGACAATAAACATTTTTTTTAAAAAAATATTGCCGATTATGGCTGATTAGAAGGATTTATAATCAAAATTTTTAAAGGAGGGGAAATGCCTCAAAAAATAAAATTGGCTTTTGGGGCATTTCTGGTCTTTCTTTTTTCAATTAGCTCGCTTTACAGTCAAAGGCTTACGGGTAGGCTAATAGGCACGGTTGCTGATGAAAATGGTTTACCTTTGCCTGGAGTAACCGTTGAAATTTCCAGTCCATCTCTTCTTGGCGGAATCCATTCTCAAATTACGGGAGCTGATGGTGAATATCGTTTTATCAATCTTCCTCCCGGCATCTATACCGCAGTCTTTAAGCTGAAAGGGTTCCAGACTGTTGAGCGCACTGGAATTGTTGTCTCTGTTAATATGACAACGGTTGAAAACATCACCCTAAAATTAAGTGCTCTTGAAGAAAGTGTCACCGTGACAGCAACAGCTCCGATAGTGGATGTTACGCGCTCAGGAATTTCCACGACCTACTCCAAAATGCAGCTGGAAAAACTTCCCTTTGCTCGCAACACTTATTTCGATATTGTTAACCAAACCGCCGGATTCACAACCAGTCATGGCGAAAATTCTTCTCGGTTTATGGCCTATGGATCGAATTCAGAAGAGAATGGCATGTATGTTGAAGGAGTTGATCTCAGCAATCCCGAAATTGGGACTGCCTGGTCTTGGCCTGTACCCGATATGTTTGAGGAAGTAGAAATTACTGGAATTGGAGCCCCTGCGGAATACGGAAATTTTGCCGGAGCGGTAGTGAATATTGTCACTAAGTCCGGTGGAAATACCTTTTCAGGAAGTGCATCTTACTATGGGCAATACAAGGCTCTTACAGGTGATAACAATCCTAAGCCTTATAATCCGGCCACAGGGGAAGGTTATTATTCTTTTAATCGAGTTAAATGGTACGATATTGCTTTCACTCTCGGTGGGCCAATTGTTAAAGATAAGATCTGGTTTTTTGCAGTTTATAATGACACCTTTGATAAAGCCTCTGATTTTGGCGATGACCCTAATTATCCCTATAAATCAACTCACAATGAGCAATTCATTAAAATTTCAGCTCAGCTGGCGAAGGCTCATAAGTTAGTCCTCATGTACAATCGGCAGAAAGATTATGGTTCTGGCTCCCCTGACCCATTTAACACTCCTGAGACTGTCATGGCTGAAACTGATAATGTTCATATCTGGACAGCGATGTGGACTTGGTTGATCAGCAAAGATTCTTTTTTTGAGCTCAAGTATTCAGGTTATTACAGTCCTAACGATTATCAACCAGCCTTTGGTGGCTCGATTTATACCCCGGCTCACTATGATGGAGCTACTGGAATTACTTCGAATGGCCCAGTTTGGCCTTGGTTTTATAAAGTTACGCGGCATCAGGCCAATATGACTTTAACCCATTTCGCTGATGACTTCCTCGCTGGCGATCATGAATTCAAGGTAGGCGTTCAGTTTAATCGAGGAGCGACCGATACTTATGGTGGTTATGGTGGTGGCAAATTTTATTACGATTATGCTGGTGAGCCTTATCTTCTTTATGAATGGGACACAAATCGTTATGGTGGAACGGTAGTTAATATAAGTGGCTTTATTGACGATTCCTGGAAAGTAAGCGATCGCCTATCCATCAACCTTGGTCTACGCTATGACCATCATAATGCCTTTATTCCACCATTCCCATTGATGCATAACTTTAAAGAGACCGGCGAAAAAGGAATAGGTATTGATGACTTAATCATTTGGAATTCCTTTTCACCTCGCCTTGGTCTGGTTCTTGCTCTAACCCCTGATAAGAAAACCCTGTTTAAAGCTTCTTATGGTCGCTACTATGTTTATCCCTATATAGCCAATTGGGAATGGCCAGGGCCTAATGCACCTGACAAATATATATATTGGTGGGATGGATCTAAGTGGGTTCTTTTATATGTTCTTCCCACCGAGGCTGGTTACACCATGGATCCCAACATTAAAAATCCCTATTATGACCAATTCTCTGTTAGCCTCGAAAGGCAGTTAGGCTCTGACCTGGCTCTAAGGGCAACTTTTATTTATAAAAGCGGTAAGGATGTTTTTGGTTATGAAGACAGGGGTGGAAAATATGAGTTGGTGACCAGAGTTTCACCTGATAATGGACAGACTTATCAGGTCTGGAATTGGGTTGGCGGTGAATTCGATTACTGGCTAACTAATCCTAAGGGCTGGGGACAAACCTATCGAGGACTTATACTCGAACTTAATAAACGATATGCCAACAATTGGCTGTTAAATGCTTCGGTAACTTGGTCTAAAGCCGAAGGTTTAAATTTAAGCTCGCTGGCCACAGGTGGCTATGGCATGAGTCAGTCCTTAGTCTGGTATACGGGCCAGTTTGGAACTGACCCCAATCATTTGATCAATGCTAAGGGGCCATTAAATTTGGATAAAAGATGGTTGGTAAAAGTTTCTTTTGGTTATAACCTTCCCTTTGATATTTTGCTCAGCGCTAATTATTTGTATCAAACTGGCCGGCCGACGCTTAAATTTGTGCGGATAAAAGGACTCAATCAACCCTATACGGTGAAAATTCAAGCTGAACCCAAAGGCAAGGAAAGATTTGGCGATCAGCACCTTCTAAATCTCCGAATTGAAAAAATGTTTAATCTTTATAAAGCCGCCCGGCTGAGCATTTCCGGCGATATTTTTAATGTGTTGAATGACAGTACGGTAACTAGATGGCGATCTTATAATGTCTGGAGTTCAAGCTATCGCGAGCCTATGTGGATTCCCTATCCAAGGCGTTTTCAGCTGGGAGTTAAATTTCAATTTTAATTTTTAGTTGATTGGAGCTGCTGGGCCTGCTTTAGGTGAAAGTTTGCTTTGGCTGGCTGGCCAAGGCGATTGTAGATGTCGGCTAGGACTAAATGTCCCAATATCACCGAAGGTAGATCAGGCTTAAGATTAAGCCCTTGAATAGCCCATTTCTCAGCTTCAAGAAGGTTTTCTCCTTTATCCATTAAAACTTTAGCCAAAAAAACATAAGCCGGCCCATGTTCTTCATTCTTAGTGAGGCAACTTCGAAATTCTTTTTCAGCCTGATCCAGTTCTTTTCTTTTAAGGAAAAGCAAGCCTAAATTGAAGTCCGGTCGCCAATTATAAGGACTTATTGCCTGCTCTCTCCTGTATTCTTCAATGGCTTCTTCTATTTCTCCTCTGGCTTCATATATTAAGGCCAGATTAAAATGGGCATTCATTAAAGGTTTCGTTCGTTCCATGGATAGAGCCAATCTGATTTCTTTTTCCGCCTCATCATACTTTTTTAAAGCCAGATAACAGGCCCCAAGACGATTGCGTAAATATCGAGATTCTGGATCAAGAGCCACAGCCCTTTGAATTTGCCGCAATGATTCCTCAAAATCTCCTTCATCCTGATAAATATCAGCTAAATGGATATAGGGCTTGGTATCCTTCGGATCAAGATCAAGCATTCGCCTAAAAGCCAGAATGGCCTCCTTAACCTGTTTGTTTTCTTTATAAGCCAGGGCTAAACCAAAAATAGCTTCATAGTACTCAGCGTCGACATCGAGGGCTAGCTGAAACTCTTTAATTGCTTCCTCGTATCTTTTTTGTTTGGACAAGAGATGACCTAGTAAATAACGGGCTTCGAGAATAGATGGATCTTGGGCTAAAACCTTCCTGATTTTATTTTCAGCTAGATCATATTTTTCTTCAGAAACCAGAAATTGAGTGAGCTTAATTTCATTATAAATTTCAATCCTATCTTTTGGATCAGCCAAGGGTTTACCAGATTTTTCTTTGTTTGACTTCGCCAGGTTATGAAAGGCGCCTATATAGCCGAGAGTTTGTAATTTAATCAGGGATTCATGGTCAA
This sequence comes from uncultured bacterium, assembly GCA_938092135.1. GTDB lineage: Bacteria > Acidobacteriota > Aminicenantia > Aminicenantales > CALLJL01 > CALLJL01. The sequence continues at coordinate 119,759 of CALLJL010000009.1, read as the reverse complement.
TATTAGCCATTTCGGCTGATTGTCCTTCTGGGCTCGAAAATCTTTTGATCAATTTTTCCAATTTTTGTTGCATCCCCTTGGCGACGTCTTTTTTTTCAGCATAAATATTATTAGCCTCCCTGGGATCAAGGCTGAGGTCATATAATTCTGGCCTAGGCGCCTGAATGAATTTTAAATTACCCTGTCGCAAAGAACGGAGCTCACTCCAGCCAAAATGATAGCGAGGATAAAAAGTTTCGCTATAAGCTGGTCGGCTTGCTTCTTTTTGGCCTATAATTAAGGGCCAGAGGCTTTTTCCTTGAACGACAGAAGGAATAGGCAAATTAACCAATTCTAAAATTGTGGGCATAAGGTCAATATTTTGAGCGATATCTAGGATAACGCGGCTTTGAAGGCCTGAGCTTTGGGGGAATCTAATAATTAAAGGAATGTGGAGGACAGCCTCATAAATAAAAAATCCATGAGCACTTTCTTTATGTTCACCTAGGCTTTCCCCATGATCGGCAGTAAAAATGATCAGCGTTTTCTCGAGAAGGCCTGAAAACTCCATAAATTCCATGAATTCGCCGATAAGATGGTCTACATAGGCAATTTCACCATCATATAAGCCAAACCTTCTTCCCTGGTAAAGGCTTTTAAAGGGCTCAGGAGGGTCATAGGGAGTATGGGGGTCATAGAGGTGAATCCAAGCGAAAAATCGGCCTTTCGACTGCTCTTCAATCCACTTCCGAGCTTCTCTAAGAACTTCATCACCCCGCCTCTGGACAGCATCAAGACTTATCTTTTTGTATTTGGTCAAATCAAAATTATCAAAATAATAATCAAATCCTTGATCCAGTCCCCAGCGGGAATCAAGGACAAAAGCCCCAACAAAAGCCGCGGTCTGAAAGCCCTTTTGTTTAAGCAATTCGGCCAAAGTAGTGAATTTGGAATCGAGATAGAATCCGCCGTTATCCCGGACACCATGATAAAGTGGATAGGTTCCGGTGAAGATTGAACAATGAGATGGCAAAGTCAAAGGGGTGCAAGTAACAAAATTAGAAAAACGCACTCCCTCCTTAGCCAGTCGGTTGATGTTTGGCGTTTTTATCTGGTCATAGCCATAGCACTCAAGATGGTCAGCCCGCAGAGTATCAATGGTGAATAAAACAAGGTTAAAATTGTCTTTAATGCTTGCGGCCAAATAGGATTTTTTTGATGAGAAAATATTTTTCTCTGTTAACGATCTAAATTTAAAGAGGAAAAAAGAAGTTATAAAAATGAAGCTTATAATAGTAAAAAGCAAAATTAATTTAAATTTTTTTTGCCTCAATTTCTATTTCCCGGACCAGAAAGGAATTTTCCTGGAAACTGGCCAGTGGGCTCACCATGATCAATGACAATTTTTCCATTAACAATAACATAATCGATGCCTTTGGGATATTGTTCAGGGTCAATATAAGTTGCTTGGTCAATAATTTTTTCTGGATCAAAGATCACTAAATCCGCAAAAAATCCTTCTTTAACCGCACCTCTTTCTTTAAGGCCTAACTTGGCCGCCGGCATAGAAGTTATTTTCTTAATTGCCTCTGGCAAACCAAGAATTTTCTTTTCTCGGACATAATAACCAAGAAAACGAGGAAAAGCGCCATAATTACGGGGATGAGGCCGGCCCCGATGGAGAGGACCATAGGGGGCTAAAGCTGAGCCATCAGAAGCGATCATGACTAAGGGATGTTTTAAGGTGGCGATCACATTTTCTTCACTCATTCCGAAACCGACAATAGAAACATCGCCTTTTTCTTCAATTAGCAGCTGACAGACGAAATCGAAAGGATCTAAACCTTTCTCTTTAGCTGCCTCCTCAATATTTTTGCCGATAAGATTTTTGTTTCGGTCTGTTCTGACATCAACAATCAACACATTCTCCCAGGGCATACCTCCGAGCTTTTCTTCAGTTTCGGCTCTCATCTTTTGTCTTTCCTGAGAGGAAAGAAGTATTTTTAAAAATTCATCCTGACCGCAGGCAAAAGCCCAAAAAGGAAAAAAGACAGTTAAACCTGTACTGTAGGCTGTATAGGGATAGGCATCAGCCGTCACCTCAATGCCTCTTGCAGAGGCTTTTTCTATCAAATCAAAAAGATAGGGCATCTTCCACCAGTTGCGCTCGCCGCAAGTCTTAAGATGACTGATTTGAAGGGGAAGATGAGCTTCAGTGGCAATCGAGATGGCTTCGCCTACAGCTTCAATGACTTCATTATCTTCGCTTCGGATATGGGTAGCATAGATTCCGCCATAGGAAGCCACAGCATGACAGAGTTCTATAATTTCTCCTCTTTGAGCAAAACCGCTCGGAGTGTATTCCAGCCCCGTTGAAAGACCGAAAGCACCTTGCTCCATAGCTTCCATGATCAGTTTTTTCATCTTTTTGAGTTCGGAGGGTGAAGGAGCTCTTTTTTCTTCGTCCATCACCAAAGCCCGAATTGTTCCATGGCCGACAAAAGTTCCCCAGTTTAAACTGATTTTTTTGGTCTCCAAAAGCTCGACAAAGCCTTTCAGGTCAGTCCAGCGTTCTTTAATCCCTAGGCGTTTTTTATATTCTTTTTCATCTTCACTAAGACTTTCTTTTAAAGGAAAGTCGGAACTTCCACAATTGCCACTGATTTCGGTCGTTACCCCTTGCCTGATCTTGCTTTCAGCAACTGGATTGATCAGAAGTTCCATCCCCGTATGGGAATGTATATCAATAAACCCAGGACAGACCACTTTGCCATGGGCATTGATGATTTGTCTAGCCCAAATTTTTATTATCTCCTCCTTTGTTCTTTCGCGAAAAAACGGGTTTAAGTTGCTCTTTTTAGCTACTGATGGGGATATTGCGACCTTTTTCATATTCTTCAGATCTTCCTCCATTGGCTTTTTGCCCTTTTCCTCATGGACATTAATATAAATTATTTTTTCATCCTTAATGCCAATATCGCCCGTAAAAGGAGGATCACCGAGTCCGTTGATGATGGTAGCATTTTGAATTAACAGGTCAAAATCAAAAGAAGGCAATGGCCTTGGAGAGAAAAGATAAGCTTGAAGCGAAGAGAATAAAGAAAAGGAAGTGGATAAAAATGGATTCCCTGAAGGTAAGCTCAGGATTAAGGCCAGCTGCCCACTTTGCTTGAGAAAATCCCGGCGCTTCACTTTTTTTCCACTCTTTTGAATAATATGTTAGCTGCTCGACTGACGCTCAAAGCGAATCCCTTTATTTTTTTATCTTTACCCCGAAGAAAAGTAAAGTTCATTCCTTCAGTAGTGAATTCATCAGGGGCCATTGGCTGCAAGGGTTCCCTTGGAGCGTTTCTAAATTTTATTCGGAGCTTATTTTCTTTATCCAGAAAAATATGGTAAACGGCTCCAAGCAATTCCTCGCTCTCATAAAATCCCTCGTATTCCCTAAGAGCTGTTGGCGTAAGAAGGGGAAGGGGAGCAGCTTTGAGAAAAATATATTTTTCTCGGCCTATTCCAGTAAGCTGGGCTTTAATTTCCCCTTTTTCCTCCCGGCTGAACTCAAGGGTCACTAAAGAATTATTCATCCAGGTCTGAAAAACACTTTCCCTTATAGGAGTGAAAAGCAGCTGTTGTTGGCCCAATTGAGCTTTGAGTTGATCTTTTTCTAGGGAAAGAGTAATCCATAAGCCGAATTTAATCTCCTTATAATGGCCACATTTTTCGAGGAGCTCCTTTTCAGAAATAGGGAAGGGCTTGATCTCTTGAGGCTTTTCTTTTTTAGCTTCTTCTTTAAATTTATCAGCCAGGTAAATATCAGCAATTTTATAGCTAAGGGCTGAAGGGTTAAAAGTGCTCAAATTGGCAAGACAGATGATAGAAAAATTTTCGTCGGGAAAGCGGATTAAACTGGCTCTAAAGCCAGCCCAGGCGCCGCTATGGCTTACTGTGCGTAAACCTCGATAATTGGAGATTATAAGACCAAAGGCATAATCGATCTTCTGGCCGTTGTTTAAAGTTCCTTGAGTCTGAAGTAATTCCATTAGCTCCCGGCCAAGCTTAAAATTATAAAAGGCTTGATCCCAAAGATACAAATCTTCTACAGTGGTGTATACATTGCCGTCGCCAACTTCGTCCCAATTGCTCAGATCCAGCCGGAAACTATCCCCTTCAGGCGAATAACCCGAAGCCCGGTTTTTTATTATTTGGTTATGATTGTCTTGAAAGAGGGTATTTTTCATTCCCAGAGGTTTAAAGATGCGTTCCTGAGCAAACTGATTGAGGCTTTTTCCCGAGAGGCGTTCCACTATGAGTCCAAGGAGAAAGTATCCCGTGTTGGTATAAGAATATTCTTCGCCGGGAGGATGATTGAGCCCTTTCTGGCGACAGATAATTTCCAGGGCTTCTTCAACTTTGGGGCAGTCAGAATCAGGTCGAAAGCCGGCCAGGGAAAGAAGGGCATTATAATCTCGAAGCCCGCTGGTGTGATGAATAAGATGGCGAATGGTTATAGGTTTCTCGTAGGCAGGAAGCTCAGGAAGGTATTGGCGGACATCGTGGTCAAGGGAAAGCTTGCCTTCAAGAGCCAAGAGGGCAATGCAGGTGGCTGTAAATTGCTTGGAAACAGAGCCGATGTCAAAAACCTTGGAAGGCGTCATTACAATATCATCTTCCAATTTAGCCATCCCATAGCCCCGTTTATAAATTATTTCCCCATCTTTAATAATAGCCAGAGCAGCCCCAGGTGAGGTGGTTTTGTCCCAAGGAGCAAAAAGTTTATCCACCTCTTTAGTTTTTTCATCACCATAATTGGGGCTAAAGACCAACCCAGCGATTACTAAGCTAGCAAAAAATTTTTTTATTAAGTTTAATTTTTTCATTTAAACCTCCTTGCCCTTTCCATCTGGAAATAAAGGCATCCTTTGATTTTATTAATTTATCTCAACCAACTTTTCATTTTTTTCCCTTCCCCGCCAATGGTAGAAATGCCTAGATATCATAGCGGGCGCCTATTTCGGAAGAAAGTTCTTTATTAAAATGCCTATTTCTGGAAATGGCTTTTCCAGCTGTCCTTGGTCTGATATTTTGCTCTCTATTTTTGGAGGGGAAATCAGCGCCTGGAAAAGCTTGACCAAATTATTTTTTTGGCACCTGAGCAACCGGCAAATAATAAAGATCATGGAAGACGCATCCTCAGGGCTTTAGATAATTTTATACGAATTTATTTTTTTCCTCATCGAAATAAGAAGCTTTTTTATTAAACGAGGTCGCAAAGACGAAAGTAAAAATTTGGTTTGGCTTTTCATCAAAAATTGTAAAGTTCAAATTATTTAACCAATTCCCAAGAAAAATTTCTACTTGAGCTTCGCTCAAACTCTTTACTTTTCTCTTTTTGATCACCTAAAAAACTTTTTCAGAAATGAATTTTAATATTTTTTAGATGGTCGGTTTCTCTGTCAATGCTTAGTCAACAGGTTCCGTCGTTCTGAATTATGGTTAAATCGGGGAGCCAAAGCGCCTTATCATTGAGGCAGATATCTGCCCTTGCCTATTATCTTAATGACCTAAGCCAGATGACGATATCTTTGATAACTTCTTCCGAAACATGGCCAGATGTGTAAAGGTATTCGTTGGGCGTGATCAGGCCTTGGCCTTCAATGAAAAGATGGTTGCAGGTGGGATATAATTTAAAGGTAACATCCTTTCTCCCTTCAAGAGCCTTTTTCCAGTTTTCAAAATCTTTTTCCGTTACTTGATAATCCCTTTTGCCTTGCATGATGAGTAATGGTCGATCAATTTTTTTCGCTTCTTCTACTGGATTATAATGGCGTAAATCAAGCCAATAAGCAGGATAGGCGCCTAAAATTGGTTCTTCGGGATTATCGCCCTTTTCCTTGAGCGATTTAATTTTAATTACCGCTTCTTCAAGCTCTTTAAGCCTTTTCTGAGCTTCTTGGGTCAGCGTGCCCTGAAGGCTAAAAATATATGTTGTTTGTTGAAGGATAGCTTCTTCTATCGGTCTTGTTAAACCGGCCATAATAATAAAGCCGGCGATTTTCGGATCACGACTGGCGATTCGGGGAATCATCATTCCGCCGAGGCTATGGCCGAGGACAAAAATTTTTTGCGGATCAATCTTATCCAATGTTCTCAGCAGGGCCACTGCGGAGACGGCGTCGTCTACCGTTTCTTCATTGACTGTTAACGAGGAAGCAAGCTTTTTTTCCTGAGCTAACTTAGGACCATAAACTTTAGTTCTCTTTTCATAGCGGAGAACAGCGATTCCCTTTGAGGCCAGTCCCCAAGCAAGATCGCGAAAGGGCTTATTGGGACCAATCGTTTCATCGCGATCATGTGGGCCGGAGCCATGAACTAAGACCAATGCCGGAAAGGGCCCATCGCCTTTCGGCCGGGTTAGAGTGCCAGGAAGATTCCATTCCCCCGTTTTAATTTCCACCTCCATTTCTTCAAAAAGCTCGGGATCAGCATACGGCGGGGGAGGACTTTCCTTGACTTCGAGGTGAGGGACAAAATTTAAGCCAGCAATCTCGCCTGATTTATTAAAGACAATTCGAGCGTCAAGAAGCTCCTTTTCGAATTGGCAGGCAATGAAAACAAAGTTATAAGTGGCTGAGGTTTCAATTCGTGAGCCCACCATTTCTTTGAATATCCCGAACTGGTTTTGGAGCTCGACCCAAATTTTCTTGAGGAAGTCAGGAGTGGCCACTTTTTTCATGGTCTCATCGAAGTCCCTAGTGGCCGCCTCAAATTCTTCTTTAGCTAAATTGGTTATCAATTCAATAGCCCGCTTCGTTATTTCCTCCGTTTGTTTTTTTTCATGGGTGTTTATTTGATTGACAGCTTGGATCTGAAAAGAAACAAAAATAAAGACAAAGCCGAGAAAAAGAAGAGTTGATTTTAACTGCATGATTTCATGATATCTATTGTTTTTTTATTCTGTCAAATGGCTAAATTGGAAAAATTCCATTAAAAATAACCAGTTTGCAGCCTATCTTTCTAACCAAAGAGAAGGTAATATTTGGTTTGAAGAAGTTTTTTTAATTTAGGCTCAGTGGATTTGAAGTTAAAAAGTTAAAAAAACATGAAATAAAAGAATTTAAATGAAAATCTCGAGGCCGATTCATAGTTCAAATTAAAATAAATAACTGAAAAGGGAAAAATGGAGCTGAAAAGGAAGATAAAAATCAAGATGATGCGGTCATCATATGAAGAATTTTGATCAAAGGGGGATCATGAAATCAGCAAAGAAAGGAGGGAAAAAAGAAAAGAATTTGTAGGAAAGTAATCACGCTACGCAATATGTTGGCGATTTCAATGGGAATGATTGTTCCGGCCAGAATAGCCAGATATAGGGGCAACAATAAAATTTGAAGGATGACATTCCAGAACAGGAGGCTAACCCCCAATTCGACATCACCTTTGGCCAGCTCGGGGAAGAGGAGATACCAGCCGATCCAGGGCGTTACCAGGTATAGGATCAGGCCGGCCCAGATGTCGGGATCGTTCCTCAAGAAGATATAACCCAGAGTCCAGGCAATAAAAGGCGTGATCAGAAAATTTAGGCCAATGGCCACAAAAGTTGGCTTCCAGCGGACAAAGGCGCCCTGATTCCCCTGGTGCTTACACGCCAAGCCTAATAAAATAAATCACGATAAACACACCTGCCGTTGCCAACGACGTGAGTTTGGTCGCCAGTGCGGGTCTCAATCTGGCTAAAACGAGTCCCACGGCGATTGCGCTCAGAAGTAAAAGGGGCTGGAGATGATCGAGAAGCTTCAGGCCTCTTTTTTCATTTGTTATAACAGCCAATTTGAACCCCCTTTTGGCCAATTTTCTCTGCTTTAAAGGCACTCTGAAAAGAGCGGCCCAAAAAGTTCATAATTTTTATTTTATGTCATTGAGGCTGATATAAAAATTTTTTTGTTTAGAAGAGAAAATTAAGCCAAGCCTATAAACAATTTAAAAAATTTACCCAAGAAAAGAGTTTTTTAGGATGGCTCAAAGAGAGCCCCAATGGATTTTTAGAAAAAGACCTCCGAGTCTGGCAGGGGAATCTTTCCCCGAGTTCATAAATAAAATTAATAAAAAAACTTGACTTCTATATTTCTAGAAATATAATAATGTCTTATAATTAATTATGATACCAATGAAGAAGCTAATAAATATTGCCCAGGCTATTTCAGATGAAAGCCGCTTACGGATTCTCATGAGTTTAGAGGGCACCCCTCTATGTCTCCAACATCTTACTGAAATATTTGACCTAGCTCCGTCCACCATATCGACCCATCTTCATATCCTGGAAAACGTGGGCTTGATCAGATCCCAGCCATCTGGCCGATGGCGCTATTTTTCTTGGGCCCAGGAAGATTCTGATCCGGCAGTGGTCGAAGCCTTGAAATGGGTTAGAAAGGTGCTCGCCAATGATCCCACAATTGCTGATGACGCTGCCAGAAAAGCTGTGGCTCTTCAAAATTCCAGTGTTCCACCGCCCCCCTCAAAGAAGCTGAGAATCCTTTTCTTATGCACTGGAAATTCCTGCCGAAGTCAAATGGCCGAGGCCATTCTCAGGAAGCATGCTGGCCATTTGTTCGAAGTCCACAGCGCTGGTCTCGATCCTCGGGCGATTCCACCAGAAACCTATCAGGTCATGAAGGAAATAGGTCTCGATTTAAGTGAGCAGAAGCCTAAAAGCATTTTTAATTTTCTGGGGAAGCAATATTTTCATTACGTTATTACCGTCTGCGAAAATGCAGAATCGAAATGTCCAGTCTTTCCAGGGGCTGTCTATCGTCTCTATTGGCCTTTTGAAGACCCAGAAAAGGCCACTGGTTCTGACGAAGAACGCTTGAGAAAATTTAGAGAAGTCAGGGATCAGATAGAGACCAGGATTCTGGCCTGGTTACATGAAAAGGGCTTCCTTTCTTCGGATAGATATATGGGGCCACACGTTCATGTCAGGGAGAAATAGAATGATTCTTTTAAGGGAAATTTTTTCCTATTAATCCTTCTCTAAGGAAGAAGGGAAGGTTTTAAGGAAACCATTTTTTTTTAAAAGGAGGTAAAAGAATGGGCAAAGAGATGAGAAAAAAGTTAATGGCCATAACTTGGCTGGCAATCATAATCATGGTCGGCTGTCGCGGTTCGTCGGAAAGAGCAGGGGAAAAACGCCCTGAGGAACTTTCTGGAGTTATCCTGATTGATGGGTCGAGCACAGTCTTCCCCATCACAGAAGCCGTGGCCGAAGAATTCCAAAAAAAATTTCCGGCTGTCAGGGTGACGGTGGGTATCTCCGGAACAGGAGGAGGGTTCAAGAAATTTTATGGAAGAGAAACCGATATTTCCAATGCTTCACGGCCGATTAGGGATTCCGAACAAAAGGAATGCGAGAAAAAGGGCATCGAATTTATCGAATTGCCCGTTGCCTTTGATGGTCTGGCCGTTGTGGTCAATCCTCAGAATGACTGGTGCAACTGGATGAGCGTTAAAGAATTGAAACAGCTCTGGGAGCCCGAAGCTCAGGGTAAGATCATGCGTTGGAATCAAATCCGACCTGACTGGCCTGATGAGGAGATTCACCTTTATGGAGCAGGCGTCGACAGTGGCACCTATGACTACTTTACAGAGGCTATCGTTGGTAAAGAACATTCCAGTCGAGGTGACTATACTGCCAGCGAAGACGATAATGTCCTTGTGCAGGGGATTTCTACCGATAAGTATGCCCTAGGGTTCTTCGGTCTTGCCTATTATGAAGCAAACAGAAATAAACTTAAGCTAGTCGCTATTGACGATGAAAATCCTGAAAATGGGAATGGCCCCATTCTTCCAACGGAAGAAACGGTTGCCAATGGTACCTATCAACCCTTGTCCAGGCCAATTTTTATTTATGTCAGAAAAGATTCCCTGGAAACAAAACCCCATGTAGAGGAGTTCGTCAGGTTCTACATAAAAATGGCACCAACTTTGGTTAAAGAAGTGGGATATATTCCTCTACCCAGTCATGCCTATGAAATGGTTATGCGCAAACTCGAAAATAGAGTTACCGGAACAGCTTTTTCCGGGTCTAAAGTCGGCCTGTCAATCGAAGAGTTAATCGGGAGGTAATAAGAAAATTATGGCCAAACTGGTACCAGGCAGGCAGGCTGATTTACATTTGCCCCGCTCTTTAATAGAGAGAGGAGTTGGGTCTGTACTTTTTATGTGCGCCGCACTCTCCGTTGCTGTTACCATTGGGATTATATTAACCCTATTGTTGGAAACCATCGGGTTTTTTCAGCATGTTTCGTTCAAGGAATTTTTTCTTGACACGGAGTGGACTCCTCTCTTTTCCAATAGACATTTCGGCATTTGGCCCTTAGTTGCCGGAACAGCCCTAACCAGTTTTTTGGCCATGATCACCTCCATTCCCCTTGGTTTAACTGCTGCCATCTATTTGAGCGAATACGCATCGGAAAGAATCAGGAAAGTGTTGAAGCCAGTACTCGAAGTTCTTGCTGGCATTCCAACCGTGGTTTATGGCTATTTCGCTTTGACTTTCGTGACGCCCCTTCTGCAAAGGGTTATCCCTGACCTGGCTGGATTCAATGCCCTTTCACCAGGAATCGTTATGGGAATTATGATCACACCCATCGTGGCTTCTCTAAGCGAAGACGCCATTTACTCGGTCCCTTTAAGCCTTCGGGAAGGGGCCTTCGCCTTGGGAGGATCCAAGTTGCGGACTATATTCAGAGTCGTCATTCCCACAGCCTTTTCCGGTATCGCCGCCTCATTTATTCTGGGCATGTCCCGGGCAGTGGGGGAAACAATGATTGTGACCATTGCCGCCGGACAGCAGCCTCGGTTGACTCTGGATCCCCGCGTTCCCATAGAAACCATGACCGCCTATATTGTCCAGGTAAGCCTGGGTGATACGCCCCATGGAACGATTGAATATAGGACGATTTTTGCTGTGGGAATGCTTTTGTTTTTGATGACTCTTATATTTAACCTGATTGCCCATTTCCTGAAAAAGCGTTTTATTAGAGGTGTTCTCTGATGGAAGAGAAAAATGATGGCAAAAATAGGCTGGTTGATTTCTCAATGAATAACGGGAGTGAAAAAGCGTTTAAAGCTATTGGAATCGTCTCCTTAATTCTTCCTCTCTCTTTTTTATTTATTCTTATTATCGATACCGCTGCGGACGGGATACCCAGACTAAACTGGAATTTTTTAACCAGTTTTCCGTCCCGTTTTCCCGAAAAGGCAGGAATCCTATCAGCTCTTGTGGGAAGTATTTATCTTATCGGATTAACTGCCTTTATTGCCATCCCTCTTGGTATAGGCGCGGCGATCTATCTAGAGGAATATGCCCGCAATAACTGGTTTACCTCCTTGATCGAGATTAACATCAGCAATTTGGCCGGCGTTCCCTCTATAATCTATGGGCTGCTAGGTTTGGGGCTTTTTGTCCGATTCATGGGGCTGGGCCGCAGCCTCATCGCCGGAGCCCTGACTCTTTCGTTGTTGCTTTTGCCTATGATTATCATGGCCGCCCGCGAATCCCTAAAGATGGTTCCTTTGGAACTTCGGGAAGCCGCCTATGCCTTAGGCGCTGATAAATGGATGGTCATAAGAAAAGTTGTTCTTCCCCTTGGCCTTCCAGGCATTCTCACGGGAATTATCCTTTCCATGGCCCGAGCTATTGGAGAAACTGCTCCTTTAATTACGATAGGTGCTTTAACCTATGTGGCTTTCCTTCCCAAATCTTTGACTAGCCCTTTCACCGCTCTGCCGATTCAGATTTTTAATTGGATCTCGCGACCTCAAAAGGGATTTCATGTAAATGCGGCTGCAGGAATCCTGGTTTTATTAACTGTCATGTTGCTAATGAACGCTCTGGCGATATGGCTTCGGATGAGACTTCAAAAAAGGAATATATGATTAAAACATGAAAGAAGATCACCGAGATTCTCTAGAATTCGACTTCAGCGGGATCAGGCCCGAGGAAGCTATAATCTCTACTAAAGACCTCCATGCTTGGTTCCATAATAACCTAGTTCTAAAAGGCATTTCCCTTTCCATAGCTCGGGGAAAGGTGACAGCGATCATCGGTCCTTCAGGTTGTGGCAAATCAACCTTCATTCGCACGCTCAACAGAATGCACGAGCTTGTGCCTGGAGCTAGATTGAGGGGACACGTCTTTTTTGACGGACAGGATATTTACAGTCCTGGCGTTAACCCGATCATGGTTAGAAGGAAAATTGGAATGGTCTTCCAGAAGCCCAATCCTTTTCCCATGATGTCAATTAAGCAGAATGTTGTCTCTGGTTTTCTCCTTCAGGGAATTAGAACTGACCAAATTGATGAGAAAGTCGAGTACTATCTCAGGCTGGCTGCGCTATGGGATGAGGTTAAAGATGATCTGGGAAAGCCAGCTTCCAGCCTTTCTGGAGGGCAGCAACAGAGGCTCTGTATTGCCCGGGCCTTAGCCATCGAACCTAGCGTTTTGTTAATGGATGAACCCTGTTCGGCCCTGGACCCCATAGCCACGGCCAAGATTGAAGATCTTATTCATTCTTTACGAGGTCGGTACACAATCGTTATTGTCACTCACAATATGCAGCAGGCGGCAAGGGTGGCTGACTATACCGCTTTTTTCTATCTGGGGAAAGTGATTGAATACAACAGAACCGAAATCTTATTTAAGAATCCAGCTAAAAGCCATACCGAGGATTACATTACCGGGCGATTTGGTTAATCTTAAGGAGGGCAAAGATGAGCACTTTGCATACCGATCGAGAATATCAGGCTGAGTTAAATTTACTCAAGGATAAGACTATTTCTATGGGAGAAAAGGTGAGGCAGATGATCCATAGCTGTCTGCAAGCTTATATTCAGAGGGATATTCGAACAGCTGAAATTGTTTTATCTCTTGAAAAAGAGGTTAACCGTCTTGAGATTGAAATTGATGAACTGTGTTTTTCCATTCTTGCTAAAAGGCAGCCTGTCGCTTCAGACCTGCGCTTGGTGATGAGTATTTTGAAACAGGTCCCAAATCTGGAAAGGATTGGCGATTTGGCCGAAACCGTTGCTTTAAGAACATTGGATCTACGCGATCATCCTAAATTCTCCTTACCTGATAAGCTTCAAGAAATTGATCTTCTCCTCGGCCGGATGATGGTGGGTGCTCTTGAAGCCTTTATCCAGAAAAATTCAGAATTATCCGCAAAGATAATTTCCATGGACAGATCGGTGGATGTGATGTGCGCTGAAATCTTCCGAGACATTCTTAAAAGAATCGAGAAGTCACCCCAGGAGACCTTCACAGCTATGAATTTACATACTGTCGTTACCTGTCTCGAAAGAATCGGGGATCATATCACCAACCTTGCCGAAATGAATATTTATATGATCGAGGGGAGGGATATCCGACATCTTGAAGCTAGAGAAGCCGCTGCTCGTAAAGTGAGAGGAATTTTGTTCCTTTGCGTTCATAACAGTGCTCGCAGCCAGATGGCCGAGGGCTGGGCAAGAAACTTACTTCCAAAAGAGATCGCTGTTTTCAGCGCTGGAAGCGATCCGGCCGATCGTGTCCATCCCTTTGCGATTAAAGTCATGGGGGAAGTGGGCATTGATATTTCTGGATATCGGCCAAAAAAAATTTCCGATATCCCTATCGAGAATATTGATGTCGTTATTACCCTTTGCTCAGAAGAAATATGTATTGATCTGCCTGCTCTTCGCAAAAGCGAGACCTGGTTTATTGAAGACCCAGTTAGTTTTCAAGGAAGCCCAGAGGAGATTCAAAAAAAATTTGAAAAGGTCAGGGATGAAATTAAATTCCGGGTGGAAGCCCTCATCAGAGAACTGAACCTCAATTTGGAAACCTAAAGCGCAGGGTGAATTGGGTTCTATTTTTAAGTTTTAAGTAAATCTTTTTGCTTTTTTCCATATTTTCTATTTTAGCTTAATTGCTGGCTACCGCCTTCTCCCTTTTTCTTATTTTTCCTTAACTTTGATCAAGGCCAAAATATCTTTAATAGTCCAGAAATCGCTATTAGAATTTATCTAAGGAATCGAGGCTTTCCCAAAAAAGATCCCAGGCATATTTAAAATTGACAATTAAAGTTTTGCAAAGTAATTTATTTATAAAGAAATCAGATCCACTTTAATTTTTTAATAAGAAGCTTGCTAATTTCCATGATAGGAAAAATTGTGCCAGCCAAAGGAATCACCAGAAGCCAGTCACTAAAGCTTAGGGAGAAGGTTCGGAAGGACTCATGAAGGGATGGCCAGTAAATTATAATTAATAGAAGCAATATTTCTCCAATAATGGCCAAGTTTAGCCATTTATTGCCAAAAATCCCTATTTTCAAAATTGAATGTTTTTCTGATCGAAAATTATAGGCTTTAAAAAACTGTATGAGGACTAAAGAGACGAAACATAAACCTTGGGCTTCGGTCATACTTCGACCGGCATCTAAGGCCCATTTGAATATGCCCACATTGATAAGAGATGACCAAATACCGCCGATAAAAATGAGAAAGGTAACTGGTCTGGTAAAAATTCCCTGGCCTCGGGGACGAGGTCTTTGTTGCATTATATCCGGGTCATGAGGATCAACAGCCAGGGCAATTGCCGGCAAACCGTCTGTGACTAGATTGACAAATAAGATCTGGATGGCCACGAGGGGAATAGCGCCATAGGGGAGACCGATAAGCGGACCGAAAAGAATAGCCACGGCCATTACGAAAATCTCCCCAATATTGGAGGAAAGGAGATACATTAAATATTTTTTAATATTGCTAAAAACGGCTCTCCCTTCCTCAACTGCGGCTACAATAGAAGCAAAGTTATCGTCCAGAAGGACCATATCAGCCGCTTCCTTAGTTACGTCCGTTCCAGTAATACCCATGGCCACGCCAATATCAGCCTTTTTTAAGGCAGGAGCATCATTTATGCCATCACCGGTCATAGCTACAACCTGACCCTTTTTGGCTAGAGCTTCAACTACCCTGAGTTTGTGCAATGGAGTAACGCGGGCATATACTTCTATTTTTTCTACGATGGAATTAAATTGGTCATCACTCATTCTATCCAATTCATTTCCAATGACCACCAGCCCGTCCTTAAGAATGTTCAACTCGCGAGCAATGGCTTCGGCTGTAAGCTTGTGGTCACCCGTGATCATAACCGTTTTTATGCCAGCCTGTTGACAGAGATGAACAGCTTCTTTAGCCTCTTCCCGCGGCGGATCTATAAGGCCAGCAAAGCCAACAAAGACCATGTTCTGTTCAATCGAAGATGTTTCTGAATGTGATGGGGATGATAGATAGGTAGACCATTCATCCGTATTTAATCTCTTATAGGCAAAACCGAGAATCCGAAAGGCCTTAGCGGCCATATCAAGGGTCAAAGAGATTAGGCTTTCCTTATCTTCTTCGGTTAAAGGTATTTCCTGTTTATTTTTTAAGATATATTTACAGGAGGCAAGAATAATTTCTGGGGCTCCCTTGGAATAAGCCACCTTCCCTTCCTCTGTTTGATGAATGGTGGTCATTCTTTTTCTTTCGGAAGTAAAGGGGATTTCGCCAAGACGGGGAAATTTTGAACGAAGCTCATGGGCTGACAAGTTAGCTTTAGCCGCCGCTACTACCAGAGACCCTTCTGTAGGGTCACCCCTTATGCTCCACTTTGAATCCTCCTGATATAATGAAGCGTCGTTACAGAGAACAGCAATGTGAAGGAGTTTCTGGAGAACGGGGTTTTCCTCGGGAGAAAAAGTTTGATTGTTTAGATAGAATTCACCTCTGGGTTCATAACCAGAGCCAGTAATCTCAATCATCTGTCCATCGATATAAATCTGGCGCACAGTCATCTGGTCTTGAGTGAGAGTTCCTGTCTTATCTGAACAAATAAAAGTCGTGCAGCCAAGGGTTTCAACAGCCGAAAGCTTCCTGATCAAGGCATTTCGCTTGGCCATGCGGCGGACTCCAATGGCCAAACCTATCACCACCACGGCCGGTAAGGCTTCAGGGACAGCGGCCACGGCAAGGGAAACTCCCCAGATGAGCATTTCAAGAAAACTATGCCCTCGAACGATCCCGAGACTAGCTAAAATAGCACATAGAGCCAGGGCACCCAGGCCAATCAGCTTACCTAAGCGATCGAGGTTAATTTGAAGGGGAGTCGGCTCTGCTTTAACTTGCTCAAGCAGACCAGCAATTCGGCCAAACTCTGTATCCATTCCGGTGGCAACTACAATACCTTTTCCCCGGCCATAAACCACTAGAGTTCCCATATAGGCCATGTTTAATCTATCAGCAACGTCGATATCGCCTTCTAGGGGCTCGACCTTTTTCTCTATGGGGATTGATTCTCCGGTTAAAGAGGCTTCGTCTATTTTTAAATTGGCGGCTTCCATCAAGCGACAGTCAGCGGGAACCTTATTTCCAGCCTTCAAAATAACGATATCCCCAGGGACAAGATTTCGGGCGGGAATGTCCATTTCCCGACCATTCCTGATAACTGAAGCTAATGGCGCGGCCATTTTTTTAAGGGCTTCGATGGCCCTTTCAGCCCGGTATTCCTGAGTAAAGCCCAGTCCGCAGGCCATAAGCACAATTATGGCGATAACTATCGATTCTTTGATATCGCCAATAATGGACGAAATAACAATGGCTATAAGAAGGATAATAATTAGAATGCTTTTAAATTGGTTAAGAAATATTTTCCAGGGAGAAATTTTTTCCTTTTCAATAATTTCATTAGCACCGTATTGAGCCAATCTGATTGTGGCTTCTTCTTGAGTTAAACCATTAGGATCTGAATTAAGAGAAGAAATAACCTCAGCAATTGGTAAATTCCACCATCTTTTTTGATTTTTATCCATAGACATGCCAGTTCCTTCTATTCTTTTAGTTCCTTTTTCTTTGTCACCTTTTTAATCTGGCAAAATGACTTTTCAAGATTACTCCTTCGGTAACTTTTTTATTGTTGAAGGGAAATATCTAAATTTATTCCTTGCCAAAAATATTTATCTTTTATAATCTCATTTTTTTGGGCGAAAAAATTAAGATTCTTATTATAGGCTAAAAAAAATATTTTTTGAATAAAGAAAATTCTCTTTCAGCCAAATATAATTTTTTAAGATCACTTCAATTGATTCTTCTTAGCTATCCTAAGATTTAGGAAAAATATTATCTATTTACTTTTCTCATCGCTTTTTATTTAAGACTGGGCTATAATTTCGATATAAAGAAGAGAGGAAATAATGTTTGGACGAAGTGTCACCTTATTTAAATTGTTTGGTTTTGAGGTCAAAATAGATTTTTCCTGGCTTATCTTGGGCATGTTAATTTCTTGGTCTTTAGCTAAAGGCTTTTTCCCCAACCGCTTTCGAGGTTTGTCTACCGAAACTTACTGGATCATGGGTGTGGCCAGCGCCTTTGGTCTTCTTATTTCTATCGTTTTCCATGAACTCTGGCACTCTTTGATTGCCCGTCGGTTCGGAATTTCCATACGGGGAATTACGCTTTTTATTTTTGGGGGTGTAGCTGAAATGATTGAAGAGCCCCCTCATCCTAGAGCTGAATTTTTTATGGCTATCGCTGGTCCTCTTTCAAGCATCTTTCTTGGTTTGATTTTTCTGGGGCTTGGATATTTAAGCCCAGCTAGTGGATGGCCCCAGCCTGTGACTGGCGTTTTTATTTATTTAGGAATTCTCAATTTAATTTTGGCCGGTTTTAATTTGATTCCCGCTTTTCCTCTCGATGGTGGCCGGATATTGCGGGCCATTCTTTGGGGATGGAAGAACAATCTTCGTTGGGCAACGCGGGTTGCCAGCCAGTTTGGAAGTACCTTTGGTTTGGTCCTAATTTTTCTTGGGGTAGTTGATTTTATTTTTGGCAATATAATTGGAGGACTCTGGCTTTTTCTTATTGGCCTATTTCTTCGAGGAGCTTCCCAAACAGCTTATCGTCATCTGCTCCTTCGACAGGCCTTTGAAGGTGAGAAAGTTCGCCGCTTTATGAAAGAGGAGCCAATTTCAGTCTCTTCGGCCATTACGTTGCAACAACTTGTTGATGATTTCATTCTTAAACATCATTTCGAGATGTTTCCAGTCGTTGAAGGTGACCAGCTTGTCGGCTGTATTTCTTTAAATCAGGTTAAAGAGATTCCGAGAGAGCAATGGACTTTAAAGCAGGTCAATGAAGTAATGGCACGCTGCAGCGCCGAAAACACGATCGAACCTGATGAAGACGCCCTTGAAGCCTTGGCCCGAATGAATCGAAGCAAATCGAGCCGATTGATGGTTGTTGAGGAGGGGAAAATTCTGGGCATGATTGCCCTGAAGGATATGATGAAATTCATTTCCTTTAAACTTGATCTTGAAGGATAGAATAAAATTAGAATTAGAAACAGAAAGAATAAAAATGGAGGGATAAAAAGAACGGAAACCATGCAATAATTAAGCCAGAAAGGAAATTTAGGAGTTATTGATATGGGAAAAAGTCAAATGAGCCAACGAAAAAAATTCTTATTGCTGATAACTATTTTAATTTTGATAAATTTTTCTTTGAGCGGGTTTACTTTTTTGCCTCGAGAATTTAAGGCCTCAGAGCCAAAAAGAGTGCTCCCAAAAACGCGCTATTGGGAAAAATTTATTTTTAAAAGTGAAGATAGGGAACAGATTGTTAAAGCCAATAATAGCTTTGGTCTAGACGTTTATCGCCATCTCTGTCGCGAAAAAGGCAATCAATTTTTATCACCTTTAAGCCTAACCATTGCTCTGGCGATGACCCTTGAAGGTGCCCGTGGGGAAACGGCAGCAGCTATGAGACAGGTTTTGAAATTATCAGTTGATGATTCTGTTCGCCAGAGGGGTTTTGCTCAAATCCGGGAACTTATAAACCAACCTGGAAGGAAATCCCAGCTTCGCCTGGCTAATGCCGTCTGGGTACAGAAGGATTTTCCTGTGTTGAAAAATTATCTAGAGATTATTACTAGATTTTATGACGGTCGAGCGAGCAATGTTGATTTTATAAATCAACGGGAAGAAGCTAGAAAAATGATAAACCAGTGGACGGAGGAAAAGACGGCAGGCAAAATCAGGGATTTAATTCCCCCTGGGGTTATTGACCATCTTACGCGTCTTATTCTGACCAATGCCATCTATTTTCGGGGCCTCTGGCTTTTACCTTTCAACGCCGAGTTGACTCGTCCTGAAAAATTTTATTTATCCGAAGACGAGGAAATTGAAGTTCCTATGATGCGCTTTCTTGGTGATCGAGCTCGTTTTCCCTATATGGAAAACGAAGATCTTCAGATGCTTGAGATGTTTTATGAAGGCCAGGATTTATCTATGCTTTTATTACTACCGCGAAAGAAAGATATTTCTTCTCTTGAAAGCAAATTATCTTTAGAAACTCTGGAAGGCTGGAAAAGGGAACTTAAGGAAGAGAGAGTTGATGTATATCTTCCGCGCTTTAAAATAGAAACAAAATATTTTCTCAAAGACAAGCTTGAAGCCATGGATATGGCTGTTGCTTTCACCCCCCAGGCTAATTTTTCCGGAATTAATGGCCGAAAAGATTTATTTATTCAACAGGTAATTCATCAAGCTTTTATTGAAGTCAATGAAGAGGGAACAGAGGCGGCCGCGGCCTCAGGAGTTCTTATTGGACGAACAGCCTATATTCCTGAAAAAAAATTTATCTTCCGGGCTGACCATCCCTTTATTTTTTTAATTCAGGAGAAATCTTCCGGAGCCGTTCTTTTCCTTGGCCGACTTTATGATCCACGCTAAAATCATTTAGCTTGAGAAGTTTTGTCTATTATTTGTTTTTCTCCTTGCCATTTGAATAGAGAGAATTACCTCAATTTAGAGCCAAAATTTTCTTAATTATTTACCTTATATCATTTTTAATGATCAGGTTAACAATGAGAGCTTCAAAAATTAATAGAAAAAAATAGAATAAAAGAAAGAAGATATAAAAGGAGGGAAGAGATGGTCAATATTAGTTTCTGGGCCTCTTTGATTCTCTTTACTTGTGGGGTGCTGTCGGCTATAATTCTTTGCCTTGGATTTAAAATTTGGATTGGTCACGGGATAAAAGGCTTTATAACAGCTTCAATTGTCGGCTGGTTTGGGGCTTGGCTATCAGCGACTATTGAGACCTGGGGCCCAAGACTCGAAAGAATAGCCCTTCTGCCGGGTTTTCTTGGTTCTCTCTCTCTCATTTTAGTTGTTCATGTCCTTTTTCCCCCTGAAAAGAGATAACTTTGTTTTCTAAAAAATAAAATTTTTGTAAGCCCCATAGATATTTTAATTGCTTTTAAATTAAAGTTTCTTTGAGGTGGTTAATGCTTAAACAATCATGATAAATCCAGCTAAATGTTGCTTTTATAAACAAAAAATTATATAATTTTTTCATGAAAAGAAGAAATTTTATCGGTTTAACTTTAAGCAGCCTGGGAATTTGGCTCTCAGGCTTTTCATCATTTTTAGCTCAAATAAAAGAAGGAGGAAATTCAATGGCTTATCAACCAAAGGATTATTCGAAACTACTGGGAATGAAAGGGTTTAGTGACATCTTACTCAAAAATCATTTCACACTTTACCAGGGCTATGTAACTAATACTAATAAAATTCTTGAGATATTAGCTCAACTAGCTAAGGAAGGTAAAACCGCCACGCCAGAATTTGCTGAACTGAAGAGGCGGCTTGGCTGGGAGTGGAATGGAATGCGGCTTCATGAATATTACTTCGAAAATCTTGGCGGCCATGAACCACTTTCGCCTGAGTCACTTTTATATAAAAAAATCGTCGATAACTTTGGCAGTTATGAGGCTTGGGAAAAAGAATTTAAAGCAATGGGCACAATGAGAGGTATTGGATGGGTGGCCCTTTATCAGGATATTTTTTCTGATCAATTGATCAATTTTTGGATCAATGAACATGATGCTGGTCATCCAGCTGGAGGCAATTTGTTATTAATCATGGATGTTTTTGAGCATGCTTTTATTACTGATTATGGGCTGAAAAAGGCTGATTACATTGAGGCGTTCTTTAAAAATATTAATTGGAAGGCTATTGAAAATAGACTGAAATAAATTTCTTTATTTGTTCGTTTTGACTTAATTAAGGAGAAAATTGGAAAAATAAACGGCTTTTTAAATGAAAATTTTTATAAATTTAAATTGATATTATTGTTTTTGCTTCAGAACAGCTTCCTTTTAGCTTAAATCAAATTCCCTTCAAGAATCCATTGATCGAATGAATAAATTTCCTAATGATTTTTAATATGATAGCTAATTGCCTGTTTTTGAAAAAAGAGGTAAGACATGAATGGTAATGGGAGCTGATTCTTCGATTTTAGAATCGGCGATAAGGATTGCCTTAATTGTCTGATTCCCAGGTCGAAGATTCCAGAAAAAACCAGAGCCAGGCCGGCTTTCCCCTTCTTTAGAGCCATTTATATACCAAATTATCTTACTTTGACGATGGGCCCCTCGGGCCACTGAAGCTTTTAGCTTGAGGCCCTGATACTCAGCTGGCAAAAAAGGGTCAATTTTAAAAACATCACCATCGTGAGGAAAGGTAATTTTTATAATAGCCTCATTTTCTAAAAGAGACTGGTGCCAGGATTTTAGGCAAAGTGAATTTGAATTATTTGTCAGAATTGAAGGTCTGCGATCAGGAGAAATTGGCTGAGGTGAGAGATTTTTGGTTTGAAGGGCTGGCTGAACATGAATGGAGCAATAAGTTTGGGGTTCTGTCCCTTCAATAAAAATTTCCTCAATTGAGCCAGAACAAAAGGCCGAGGCCAGCTCGCCCGATTGAGGACAGATATTTAAATTAATTAGCCCCTTCGGCTTTGAAAAATCCAACCAGCTCTGCCAAGAAGAATGAAGGAGCATCATAATATCATGGAAAATTGGACCTGACCCTGTAATTCCTGAAACGTTGGCCAGTGGCTGTCCATTGAAATTACCAACCCAGACCCCCACTGTATAAACTGTATAAAGGGGTGTATATCCCACAGTCCAATTATCCCGGAAATCTTCGGAGATGCCGGTTTTTACGGCCGCAGGAAAAGGAAAAGAAAGGGGATTAAGGTAACCAAAGCTGGGTACCTGGGCCTTTGGATCCGCTAATATGTCTGTAATAATATAGGCAACTTGAGGGGAAAAAATTGACCTGACAGGGCTATTTTCCTTAGGATTCCCTAAAAAATCTCTGTTCTCCCTCCCATCCTTTTCAGCCAATTTCAGGATGAATCTTTCAGGCTGATAGGCGCCAAGTCGGGCCAAAGTGGAGTAAGCTCGAGCGAGCTCAAAAAGGGTTACATCGCCATTTCCCAAAGTAAGCCCGACTCCATAATAATTGGCCGGTTTCTGGAGACTATGGAAACCAAGTTGTTTCAGTTGACGAAGAAAAAGCTCAGGACCGAGATGGTTAAGAAGAGAGACGGCTGGAACATTATAAGAACAGGCCAGCGCCGTTCTCAAGCTTATTGGACCATGAAATTCACGGTCATAATTAAAAGGTATGTAAGCTCCTCCCTCGGCTGGGAAAGAAGCTGGAGAATCTTTAATGATAGTCGCCGCCGTTAGACCTTTTTCCAGGGCCAAAGCATACATAAATGGCTTCAGGGTTGAGCCAGGCTGACGTCTAGCCAGAACGCCATTGACCTGCCCTTCTCTTTCATCAAAGAAATCTTTTGAACCGACCATAGCCAGAATATCTCCACTTAAATTATCAAGTACAATAACTGCTCCATTGGAAATGCCTCTCTGGCTAAGGCTCCTGAAATGTTGAAGTAGCAGAGCCTCAATTTTAGCTTGCAGGGAATAATCAAGAGTTGTCTGAATGAGGCTCAGCTTTGGTTTTATTTCAGGGGGCAAAGAACTAAGAACCCAGTCGCAAAAATGGGGAGCGCGGAAAGTTCTTTAAGGAGAAATTATATTTATTTCTTCAGCCAAAGCTCTTTGGACTTCTTCGGGAGCACAGAAGCCCAGTTTGGCCATCCTGTTGAGCACTCTTTCCTGATGTTTTTTAATTTCTTTAAGGCCGCTGGATAAACGATAGGGGTTAAAAAGGGAAGGGGAACGGGGAAGAATCGCCAGAAAGGAAGCTTCGGCCAGGGTAAGCTCAGAGGAGGATTTTCCGAAATAAAGCCTTGAAGCGCCTCAACACCATAAGCCTGATGACCATAATATATGCGATTCAAATATTGTTCGAGGATTTTTTCTTTAGAAAAATAATGTTCAAGCCTTAAAGCCAGCCAGGCTTCTTTCAGCTTGGCCATAAAATTCCGGCGATGGTAAAGCAAATTTCTTGCCAGCTGCTGGGTGATAATAGAGCCGCCAGAAACAATTTCACCTCGCTTAAAATTTTGCCAGGCAGCCCTAATCAGGGATAAAAAGTTTATCCCTGAATGCCAAAGAAAATTCTTATCCTCAGCGGCAATAGTAGCTTTAATAAGAAAAGGAGAAATTTCTTCGAGTTTAAGCCAGTGGCCGCAACCTCCTTTATCAGATAGAACTTCTCGAAGCAAAATTCCATGGCGATCTCGAATTTCAAGGGAAACCACGGGCAAAGGAGCTAACAAAGATTTTGAGACTGGAAGATAGGTCGAGAGGTAAAAGACGGAAAAGGAGAATAAAATAAAAATTAAAACTGATCTTTCCCAAGATTTGGATAAGCGAAATTTTTGATATTTTTCTTCCCTTTTAGATCTGCAGATGTTTATTTTTTGTCTCTTCTGGCTATTTTTAAAGAATAGGCTTTCAAAAGTTAATTTTGCTTTTATTGGCTTGTCAGGACTTTGTCTTAACATTTTAGTTTTATATTTTTATCGAACAACTTTAATTATGAGCTCTGGACCTCGGCCAAAGACTTCAGGCGCATACATTTGTTCAGCCTTAGTTCCAGGAACGACATAGGTGCCGAAATTAAGAGCCCGGGCGAGATAGCAATGAACATAGACACCAGGAGTAAGGGAATCAGCGAAAAGAATCACCCGATTGTCATGTCTTTCTATATGATTGAAACCAGACCACCAGGGCCTTGGTCGTGATGGCCGGGTATCAATTAAGGCTTCGAGCCGGCGTTGAGCTTCTTCACTTTCCATGCGAAAAGAAGGATTGACGGCTTCAAAACCAGCCAGCAGGGGGTCATCGACGACAATATAAAGAAGTTCCTGGGGAACAGCTATTTCCAGGGTAACAACAACTAAGGACCCAGCTTTGATTAAATTAGTCGCTCTTTCTTTTTTGTTCGAATCAAGAGGCTCAATTTTTTTGGTGATGGCAAGACCTTCATCTCTGGGAGGTAGGGGAGAAGAGGGAGCATAATTAAGTCTGAGGCCATAATAAAGAACTCCTTTTCCTTCCTTGGCCAAATTAAGGACATATTCCCGACCAGGGCTAATTTTCTTTTTTTCGAAAAGATCATTAAGGCAGAATTGGATCCTCTTGACCTCCTTCAGATCTGGAGTAAATTTTTCCTCAAACAGAGACTTTCCAGCTAAACGAAAACGCGCTAAAAATTCTGGAGCCAATCTTTCTTTTGATCGATAAAATTCATTTAATCCCCAGAAAAGATAAAAATTTTCTTGGGTGGAATAAAAAGAGCTTTTCATCAAAGCCCTTTGCCGATTTACTAGCCAGCGGGCCACGGCCCCCCAGGAAGGATGTTCTATTCCCGTTTCGATTAGAGTTTGAAAGATGAGAGCTGTTGTTCGACCATTCGACGAGAAAATCCAGGCGCCATCTTGGTCTTCATCATCCTCAAAATGGGCTTCTTCTGTGGTTACTTTAATTTTATTCAAAAATTCTTTGATCAGAGACTCTTTAACCTGGCTCAAAATCTGGCTTTGATGTACCGCCTTGAGCAAATAGGCTTTTCCAAATAACGATAGATTGGTCCTTTGAGCAAAAAGCTTTTCGATCAACCCCGGCTGCGGCCTTTTAAGTAAGCTCAGGACATAAAGAGCATAAGCTTTGGTTGAATTATAGGATCTCAAGCCATAGGGTTGCCGGGCCTGTGGGCTTTCAGTCCGGACGAAGGAAAGGAGATAATCGGCGGCCTTAATGAGAATTCGGGGATTGATTTCAAAACCAGCTTCTCTGGCCCTAATTAAAGCAAAGGTGGCGTAACAGCTTAGAAAAGGTGAGGTCTCACTAAAATCAGGCCAGGCTGAAAAGCCACCATTTTCTTTTTGATAGGCCGTTATTTCTTTCAAACGCTCGCGAATGAGGTCATCGATTTCTTTTTCGCTTAAAGGAGTGAGCTTAAAGTCGAGGATGAGCTTTCGGCCTACAAGATAGGGTAGGAGAGCCGATATCCTCTGTTCAAGACAGCAATAAGGATAAGTCTCTAAATTTTAAAGGCATCCTTTAAGACCAAGAAGAGCCGAGGAAGCCACGAGCACCTCCAAGTGGCTCTTATCAGCCAGAATTTTTTCAGGAAAAATGGGGATCTCGATGAAACTCGAGGTTCCCACAAGATCAATAATTTTGGCTTCCAGGATGAATTCCCTTTCAAGGGTGACTAACGTCTTCGCTTTATCATAAGGTGATTTTACGAGAATGCGGGCAACCTCACCGGGTTGATAGCTGGAAAATTCGGGAACGAGTTCAATTGTGTCGTCTTCTCTTTGTTCCCAGGGAACATAATCATCGCCGGAGACATAAAAGCCGGTTGTCGTCGTAATCGGGTTACGACGGCTGTCGCTGGCTGAGGCAAGAAAGAAATAGAAGCCCGACTTATCAGGTCTAAACTTCAGGCGAACGGGCTGATTTTCGGTCGTGACATTTTGGGCTTCGACCTCAATATCCTCAGGCTCACTGCGCCATTGCCAGCGACGGCTCACTCCTGCCTGCCTGACCGATCGCCACTGGCGGCGGATGAGTCTTAAATTAACCTTGCGCCCAGGGATTAATTGGCTATCAGGAAAAGCGGAAATAACTTCAACCTCAAGGGGATTTTTCTTTTTTAAGAAACAAGTTGACGGCCTTAAGCCAATATAAAATTCACCTCTGTGGACAGTTATTTGAAGACGGTTGGCTACAGAAGTTCGGTCAAGACCGGTTACTGTAGCCTCGAAGGTTGCCCTGACAGAATCTTTTTCTCTTTCAGCTACAAGGGGAAGCTTAATGACGGCTTTTCCCTGAGAATCAAGCCTGGTTTCATGGGACGCTACAAGCCGACTTTTTTCTTCATAACTTTCTTCTTCCTCGTCCCAGTTAATCTGATTGCCAAAGATAAATCCTCGGTGACCGGGAGGTCTAAAGGATATTCGGTCCAAATGAAGCGACCATTCTAAAGGCTGATTAGCCAAGGTGCCGCCAAAAAGATAAGAGGCACGAACTATGGTGGCGAATTCCTCGCCAAAGACATATGTTTCTTTTTCGCTACGCAAGTGGATCTCAAAACTCGCAGGGCGATAAGCTTCGATTCGAAAAGAACCTAGAAATTCAGCTGAGGGTTGTTTGGCCGAAGTTGCTGATGGCCAAGTGGCCTTGATAGTAAAAAGACCTATAGCTGATTCCTCAGAGCTTTTATAATCAAAATTAAATGAGCCAAATTCATCAAGATTAGCCCTGGCTTTATAGACAATTTGACCTGTTGGGTCGGCAATTTCGATAGTAAGAGGAGATTGAACTTTCGGTATTTTAAAATCCCCTTTTATTTTTTCCCTTATAACTCCCTTAATATGAACCACCTCACCTGCTCGGTAAATTCCCCTTTCCGTGAAAATATAGCCTTGAAATCGAGCCGGCTCTGGATGCCAGTCAACGGGGATATTAAAACGGAAAGGATCAATACCGTAATCCCAATCAGAGGAGATAAAAGCGGCATTTTCTCCATAGCTAGCTAAAATCCAAAGTTTAGGGGGCCCAGATTGTTTTGGGTCACGGCCAAGCCCGAGTTTTCTCCAACCAGGTGCTTCGGCCTGGCCATTTTCATTCGTCTCCCCCAGCCAGCGAACGCTATTATTTTCGTCTCTAATTTCAAGGAGGACATGGCCGAGGGGAACACTGGTTTTCAGATCAGTAGCCCAGATGATTATATTTTCCGCAGAAAATTTAGCCCTGAGGCCAATTTTAGTTACTTGAAGCAGAGTTTTGAGATAGCGATCCCAGCGGTCAATTTTACTCCCTATATCTATCTGAAGAAAGATATGCCACGCTTGAAAGAGGGATGAAGATCAATCAGCTTTATTGGGACCACCTGTCTTTTATTGGAACGGAGGTTAAGTTCATAATCTTTGTCTACCTGATAGAAGCCAGCAAAGGGAAGATAAGGTTTATCGGAGCGAAAGAGCTCCCTTTGCCGGACTAAGGGAACTAAATCTTCGGGTAAAAGGTGAGCTGCCTGAATCCGAAGGCTTTTCTGATTGATAGCTTCAAGATAAAAGCAAGGAGAAGGCTCATCATAAGCTTCAATGACGCCATAGCCTGTGGTCATAGAGACAGAGGGCGGGAAGGACCCTGTTGAAAAATTGATTTTGAAGATTTCTCCCAATTGATGGCCGAATTCATCGACAAGATCAGCTGGAATAGTAACCACGTAATTGGTTTCAGGCTCAAAGGCTAAAGAAAGATAAATGATGGGGCTTGTTTCCTCCCAGTTAAAGTAATAATCCGGAATTTTAACCTCAGGTTCAAATCTGACCTTAGAAACAAATTCTTTGTAAGAAATAGGGTTGGAAAATTTAAAAGGAATAGCTTCATCAGGCGAAAAAGTGCGACTGCGTTGCCCCGTAGCCCGTTTATTTTGTTTTTTCCCTATATCTTCAGCCTCAACTAAGCCTTCAAAACGAAAATGATTATAGGTTTCAAAGTTAAAAGCGTAATCTTTTTCCAAACCGAGATTACCTTCCTTTGCAAGTAAACCTTTTTTTAAATTTATTTCGTATTTTGTTTCTGGTTCGAGCTTGGCCGAAGGAGGTAAGGTTAAAATTAGGGCGTATTCCTGGGGAAGGTCGTAACCTTGTTCTTTAAGCCTTTCAGCTTTTGGATGGCTTATTTTAAAAGAAATTTTTGCCCTTGATGATGAAGCCTGCCAAGAAATAAAAGGAGCAGCCCTTCCTTCGTCCATGGGCTGATTAAAAACTAGAAGAATTTCGGGTTGGAGGGGAAGCCAACGATCATTATGAGATGGATGATGATGGATAAGCTTCGGCCGAATAGTCTCAAATTCCCAGGAATAATCATAACCAAGACGAGAACCATCAAGGGCAGCAGTTGTAGATGGGATGGTTACTTTTATTTTTGTATTGAAAGGGAAGCGTTCATGGGGAGTAAAGACCAATGTTCTTGTGCCGATCCAGCGAAATTCTCCTCTAGTTATAGGTTCAATTTTGAGAAGGATTTGATTTTCCCTGCTATCAGGAGCGAGTTCATTATTATTTGATTTATCGATTGGATTTAAAGTCCAGTTTTCTGCCTCCTCATGACTGCTTAGTCCTTGATTTTTTGGCTGCATCTTCTCTTTATCGGGTAAGGCCTGAAGGGCAACCATGGGCCGATCAAAAATCACAACAATTTTTTCGGCCTCATGAGGTGAGCCTGTCGGACCCTGAGGTGAAACATGTAAAATTTGCAAATTATCAAAGGAAGTTTCCTTAGATGAAGTTGATTGATTATAGGCAAAAAAATTTATGAAGAATTTTTTCTGACCATCATTGGAGCGGCTGGAAATAAAGTTAGCTAAAAATTGGTCATTTTGTTCAGTTGATTTTGCTGAATTACATTCAATATTTCTATATTTAAATTTTCCCTCTGAAAAATGAAATTTATCCTCAAAGCGCACTGCTCTTGCTTTAAATAAATTTGATCCCTTGAAGAAATAAGTAATAGTTAGGGACAAAGGGATAGCGAAGATAATTGACAAAGACACAGTCCGATATGGCCAATTTTTTCTTTTTTCTATTTCTTTATTTTCTTTGATCATAATTTCTCCTTTTTTGGGCTGAAAAATATTTTAAACCCATCAATTTTTCTTTTTATTTGATTAAGATTGATTTGTTAATTAAGACTCCCTTTGGTTCTATTAATGGAAATCTTAAGCCATCATGAAAAATAAGAAGGCCATTCTTTAAAGTTGAACAATCTATCCCCCTTGATTTTTATCATTAAATTAAGCGTCTAAATTAAGATATTTTTTTCAAAATGTCAATTTTTCTGGCGATAAATTTTGACCTCAAAAAATAAAAAATTTACCATGACGATTTTATGAGCTTTTAAGTTAGTTTTGAGACTTCATTTTAAGGCTCGATAACTTAAGGGCCAAAGAATAATAAAAAATATAATTGAGATAAGGCAACGATTTTCGCTAAAATAATATTTCTTTTAATCGAAGGAGCTCAAAATGGGCCATAAGCTTTGGAAAGGAAAAAAAGCCTGGTTAATTTTTTTAATTATCACTGGATATATTCTCAGTATTAAAGCTAGTAATAATTTGGTTTTTTGCCAGGATTTTCCCTCAAAAACAGCCTCAAAATTAAGTGTTTACCGCGCTTTAAACTCTTTTAATTCTCAAAAGATCAGGGATTTATCTTCTCGAGCCTCTTTATCCCAATCTTTGTTCCGTGATTCCAATATAAATCAATTGATAACTGAATCCTCTTATTTTATAGCCAACCATGGTCAGTTTACTGGGGAGGTGGATTTCTTACTTCTGAACAAAGAGAAATCAGTTTTTTTCTCGAGCGAGGGAATTTCCTTCCTTTTGCCCGGAAAGGAGTATCCTTGGGCGGTTAAGATTAAATTCGTTAATGGGCAGAAAGCAATTAAACCTTATCCCTTAGGATCAGCTGAAGTCTTTTTTTCTTTTTTTAAAGGTGAAAAGGAAAACTGGCGGACCTCCGTGCCAGCGTATAGAGCCATAAGTTATTACGAGGTTTGGCCAGGTATTGATTTAATTTATTTGAGTTGCGAACAGGGGATCAAATCGCAGCTCACTATTAAGCCAGGTACTGATCCCTATCAGATCCGCTTCCAAGTTGAAGGAGCCGAGAAAATTGAAGTAAACAAAAACAATGAACTGGTTATTCAGACCCCTCAAGGCTCAATTGTCGATTTGGTTCCCTTAGCCTTTCAGGAGAAGAATGGGCAAAAAATTGAAATTCAAGTTAAATACGAAATTTATGATGATTTTTCCTTCGGCTTTTGTTTAAGTTCCTATGATCCTTCAAAAGAATTAATTATTGATCCAGTAACCCTTGTTGGGGGCACTTATTTAGGCGGATCGAGCTTCGATTATGCCTATGGCATTGCCCTTGATGATTCAGGTTTTGTTTATTTCGTTGGCTATACCTATTCAATTTCTGGTTTTCCACTTATGGCTGGTCCTCAGCTTAATTTTAATGGCGGAGATGTTGATGCTTACGTTGTCAAAATAGATCCAAAATCCTTGCGCCTTGTCTATTGTGGTTTTCTCGGTGGCTCTGACCGTGATTATGCCTATGATATTGCTGTTGATTCTAAGGGTTCAGCTTATATTATTGGCTACACCGCCTCCCGAGAGGATTCTTTTCCTGTCTTTAAGGGGCCAGATTTAACCCATAATGGTGAGTATGACGTTTTTATAGCCAAAATCAATGCCGCCGGCACCAAGCTTGAATATTGTGGCTTCATTGGCGGTAAAGATAATGATTTTGGTCGGGCAATTGCCGTAGATTCTGAAGGCAAAGCCTATGTAACAGGCTATACTCTTTCTGATGAGACTACTTTTCCGGTTAAAAATGGACCTATTTTGACCTTTAATAAAAATTATGATGCTTTTATAGCTCGTATCAGCCCATCGGGCGAGCAATTAGATTATTGTGGTTATCTTGGTGGCTACGGTCAAGATTGGGGCTATGGCATTGCGGTTGATCATGAAGGAGCAGCCTATATCGCCGGGGCCACAAGCTCCGATGAAAACTCCTTTCCCACAATCACAGGTCCCGATCTTACCTTTAATGGCCGGGTAGATGCGTTTGTGGCTAAAATATCTCCCTCAGGAGAGAAGATTATATATTGTGGCTATGTAGGTGGCGAAGGTGAAGATGTAGCCACAGCTATAAGTGTCGATTCTTCTGGTTTTGCTTATATTACCGGATATACTGGTTCTACCGAAAAAACTTTCCCTGTTACTTTCGGCCCTGACCTTGATTATAACGGTGGCTTTTATGATGCCTTTGTAGCCAAGGTCTCGACAGGCGGTAATTACCTTGCCTATTGTGGTTATATCGGGGGGTCTGGCTATGAAGCCGGCTTTGGCCTTTCAGTTGATGAATGGGGCTGTGCCTATGTTACTGGATTCACTTCCTCTAACCAAGAGTCTTTTCCGGTTAAAGACGGGCCGGAGCTCACCTTTTCTGGAAGTTTTGATGCCTTCCTTTCCAAAATAAGCTTTAACGGCGCGAGAATTATTTTCTGTGGCTATATGGGGGGAAAAGAGGCTGATTACGGTCAGGATATAGTGGTAGAAAAAGGCGGTTCTGGCCATATTTATTTAGTAGGAAGCACCTATTCGTCCAATATTCCCTTCCCCCAACAACCCGGTTTTAATCGTCCTTTCCAGGGTAGAAGAGACGCTTTTTTAGCTCATTATTATGAAAATACCATAACTGTTACCTCGCCAAATGGAGGGGAAATTTGGTATTCGGGTCTTGAAAAAGATATTACCTGGTACACCATCGGCGAGGTGGGTAATGTCCGAATTGAATTATCAACTGATAATGGCAAGAGCTGGGAGGTCATTGTGGAAGAAACCGAAAATGATGGCCTTTTCACCTGGATTGTTCCGGAAATTACCTCTACATCCTGCCTTATCCGAATTAGCGAGGTCGATGATGGAATTCCCTCAGATACCAGCGATTTCATTTTTGTCATCCTCAACGAACCAGTAATTATTTTGACATCACCTAATGGGGGAGAGGAGTGGCCGGTTGGCTCAATTCAAGAAATAAGGTGGATAACTGGGAGTGCCCCGGTTGGCGATGTCAGGATCGAATATTCAACAGATTTAGGGAGCAACTGGATAGAAATAATTGATCGAACTGAAAATGATGGCCTTTTTGAATGGGAGATTCCGGATACTCCATCGACTCAATGTCTCGTGAGAATTAGCGAAGCTGAAGATGGCAACCCGGCTGATATAAGCGATGGACCTTTCACTATTTTTTCCCCGCAAAAACCACCTGAAAAAGCTGGAAAAACGGGTAAGATAGAAACGGCAATTTCATCCAAAGATAAAACAAATAAATTTTAATGCTTTATATTACAAATAAAAAATAAAAGGCGAAAATTTAAAGGGAATTCAATAAGCGGAGGTCCCGTTGATACCACTATTAAAATTAAAGAACCACCTCAAGCTTGGTTTTATAGTCATAGCTATTGTTTCTGGTGTGACCCTGGCTCAGTCAATTGACACAGCCATTCAGGGAATTGTCCTAAGCGAGGATGGTGAGCCTATTCCGGCAGCCACAATTTATATAAATTCGCCATCCCTTGTTGGTGTTCACCTAGCCCTGACCGCACAATCTGGTCTTTTCTATGTTCCTGGACTCCCAGCTGGTAATTACACTATTATGGTTGAAAAACCCGGATATAAAGGAATTATTATTGAATCAATTAGGCTGCAAACAGGTCAAACAATTTTTCTGAAAATAAATCTGAATCGGGCTGAGAAAGAAGGCGAAATTAAGGTAATAAAGACGCCTTCCAAAGGAGACATGTTTTCTCCTCAGATAAAAACTTATTTTGATTCGCTTTTATTTAATCATCTTCCCGTTGGCCGCAATCTAAGTTTACTTTTAAAGGCAGCGCCTAATGTAGCCTTATCTGAATTTGATAAAAATGATGAGCCTGTTATTTTAGGAAGTTTCTGGAGAAACAGTAGTTTTCATTTTGAGGGCAACAATGTCACTGATAATTTAAATTTGACTCCAGCTTCGGATTTCGACCTGGCTGTAATTGAATCGCTTGAAATTGCGAGTTCATCTCAGAACCTTAGTCAAGTGCCTGCTGGCGGCACGCATATAAATATTATTTCTAGGTCAGGTGGTAATAACTTTTCAGGAGATTTTGGCCTTTTAGCTATTCGCGATAGTTGGAATCAGGATCTTTGGTCAATCCCTGAGCTAAATAAGAGGGGGATTCCCTCTGTTTCTGGAATAAAAAATAATTTTGAGCCTTTTTTTAGCCTTGGAGGCCGCTTTTGGGCCGACAGGTGCTGGTTCTTCTTGGCCAGCCGCTATAGCCGAATTTCCCATGAAAATATCCTTCCTGTTCCTTTTAAAGATGTTCATGGTCAGCAACATGAATCCTATGATTTATTCCGTCGTTTAATATCTGGTTTTTTCAAAATTACGGTCAGACCAATCGCTGAAGCCCAGGCTGCTGCCTGGGTTAATTTAAGTAAGGTCCATGAGCCAGCAAGCGGTGACTTCTCTCTCTGGCTTCCCTATTTTTCAACCATTAATCTTGATCATGATAATTTTTTTAGTCTAAATGCCTCCGGCCATTATTTTCTTGATCGGCAAACAATAATTGGTGGCCGGGCTTCTTATTTTAATCGCACCAGTCTTTCTCTTCTTCAAGAGGTAGCCCAGCAGAATTTCTGGAGTGATGATCGGGGTGATCGATTTGGACCTTTGACCGGTGGCGATTTTAATTCAGAGATGAAGATTGAACAGATAAGCGGGGAAGCTGAGGCAAGAAGATTTGTTTCTGGGAAAAAAGGCTTAAGACAGATTCTGAAAGCCGGATTAAGTTTCAATCAAACTACAGCCTATGTCGATTGGTGGCGATATAATAATTTGGCCTGGTTTCTGGATAGCCGTCGGGCTAACAACTACTATTATCCTGGGCAGGGTTTGATTGGCTTCTGGCTTTGCGGTTCGGTCAAAACTTCCACCCTTATTCGTGGCCAAACTCAACGCTTAGGCGGTTATGTGGGAAATACCATAACCCTTGGTAATCGTTTATCCTTTGATTTCAGCTTGCGGCTTGACCGTGTCTCTGGGGGATTTAGCGGAGCGAGCAAAGCCACTTCAGGTAGTCCCCTGGCTTATTTTGTCGGCGAAGCCGTGGTTAAGCCTTTGACGAAAACAGCTTATCCTGAAGTTTTTGCCGAAGGATTGAATCCCTGGGGAATTTTGACCTTCTCCGATCGAGGCGATTTTTTGTCCTGGCTTTCCCTAACTCCCCGTTTGGGTCTGATCCTCAATCTATCAGACGAAGGGAAAACTCTGCTTAAAGCTTCCTGGGCTCTTTATCACGATGAGCTTACGCCGAGGTCTCTTTTGCCGCGACATCCCCTTTACCCGAGTTTCATTCCCTTCTTCTGGCTTGATGCGAATGGTAATGGTCTCCCCGATTTTGAGGATGAGTTTTGGCCTCAATCTTTTGATTTTAGGACTTTAAGCAACAATTATTTAGATAAAAAAAT
This sequence comes from uncultured bacterium, assembly GCA_938092135.1. Taxonomy (GTDB): domain Bacteria; phylum Acidobacteriota; class Aminicenantia; order Aminicenantales; family CALLJL01; genus CALLJL01. The sequence continues at coordinate 85,332 of CALLJL010000009.1, read as the reverse complement.
TGCCGATGATCTTGCCTCACCTCAGATCAGGGAGATTTCTCTTGGAGGTGAGCATTATTTTAATCCAAATTTGTCCTTTAACTTTAAATATATTTCGCGGCAGGAGAAAAATTTATGGGCTGAAGTTCCCTATGATCTGAATTCAGACAGAGCCTGGTATCAAGCCAATGAGACAGGATCATCAAATTACTGGCTGCCCTATACCACCACCATTCCTGCTACTGAAAATTTTTCTGCCCAAACAGTAACTTTTTATGTTCGCTCAACTCAGGTTCCTCTTTTCAGGCAATGGCGTAATGTCTCTGAGCTGAAAAGAAAATATCAAGCCTTGGAATTTAATCTGGACAAAAAAATGTCGGCAGGCTGGGGAATTCTGGCTACTTTGATTTTAAGCCGAACTGAGGGAAATGCTTCGGGGGTACTAGAAATTATCCCCACAGGGCAAATAATTGATGCCAATTATTTTATCAACCGATATGGCCGCCTCGAAACAGATCGACCGATTATATTAAAATTGCAGGGAGCTGTGGAATTACCTTTTGGTTTTAGCTTTGGCGCTTTTTATCAGTATCAAAGTGGCCGTCCTTGGGCACGGCGTATCTGGATTTTGCCGTCGGCTGAGTGGTGTTATTTGAAAGGAGCGGAAAGAGTTTATTATGACTTACTTCTTGAGCCACCAGGCAGTCGCCGGGAAAAAGCTTTTTCTTTTATGGATATCCGTCTGGAAAAAAGACTGGCGCTTAATAGGGGTAACCAATTATGGCTGTATTTTGACATCCTGAATTTGCTTGGCCAAAGAAGAGAAATTGTTGGGCTTAACGATGTTGATATCTGGGAGCCTGCGGCTGAGGGACCAAACCAATCTGGCAAATTATATTTTTCACCAAATTATAAGGCAACCAGAGAACTTCTAGGTAAAAGAGTTTTTCGACTGACGGTTAGGTTAACTTTCTAAAATAGCCTTCTAGTTAAAATTTAAAAATGATTTAAGGCTTATTCATATTCTTTTCTAACTTTTTCCAGGTCTCTTATTGTTTTCAGGCTTTTATTCTTAAACTCATTACCCAGCTCAGCAATCAGGGCATAAATTATAACCAAAACTGACATGATGGAATTGGAGATGGTGATGCTTTCTACGGCTACTTGAATACAAGCATCACTGTATCTTGAAATTTCGTTAGTAATTTTGTCTGTAATGGAAATAACTTTTATTCCCTTTGATTGGGCATAGCGGGCCGCATTGATCGTTTCTCTCGAATAAGGGGGAAAACTGAAGGCGAAAATTAAGCTTTTTCTCGATAGACCAACGATTTGTTCAGTGAATTTTAAAGCCCCATAGGGCATAAAACTTGAACTAAGGGCGGCGCGGTTAAAAAGATAATTGGCTATTTCAGCCAGACAGCTCGATATACCCATGCCGATAAAATAAATGTGATTGGCTTTTTTTATCAAATTTAAAGCTTTATCGTATTGATTCCTGTCGACAAGTTGTAAGGTTTTGTTAATATTTTTTATTGTTTCTTCAGCAATCAAATCTACAAAGTTGATTCGTTCATGGGGAGTAGATAGAAATTTCTTATAACGTTCTATGGGTTCGAGGCTATTTTTTATTTCTTCAAGAAAATCAGCCTTGAGACTGTAAAAACCTTCATAGCCAAGTGATTGAGCCAAGCGGACAATTGTCGATTTGCTCACTTTGAGCTCATTTTCGAGCTGTTGAAGTGAGCAAAGGGCAAATTTCTGAGGATGTTCGATCATATAATCGGCAATTAATTTTTGGGAGCGGGTCAAATAAGGAAGTTTTTCCTTGATCTGAAGTTTTATAGCTTCTATTTTCTCCATTTTGATCACCAAAAATTATTTTTAAAACATAATTATTTGTTCGAAAATAAAAGTTTAATAGGCTTTAAATATTATCATTTATCTTTCTGGGCGTCAAAATTATCTTGACATAAATAGAATCTTTATAAATAAATGGAATGAAATTAATTTTTCAAAACCAAATTAAAACGAATAATAATTGCCATTTTTTTAAAAGGGTGGGAAAGTTGGTCATTGCTTATAAAAAGCTGAAGAAAAATTGATTTTATCGGCAAAAGATAGAAAGGATTATGATTAAAAAATAAGAATAAAAAGGGGGTAAGAATGAGGCCAAGAAAATGAACTAAAAGAAAGTTTTATAAAATCGGGAATTATGTGCTTGAGTGAGGAAGGGGGGAAATGAAAAAAAATTTTTAAGAATTCGACTTTGATTATTTTCGGTTTTTTAATTCTTGTTTCTCTTGTTTTCGCCCAGGGAAGACAGACAGGAACCCTTTCGGGAACTGTCTTTGATCCCGAGAATAATCCTCTTCCTGGGGTAACTGTCACTTTATCTGGGCCAGCGATGATGGGGGAAATAAGCTATTTAACCTCGGAAACGGGCAAATTTCGCTTTGTAGCTCTCAATCCTGGTGAATATGACATCAAGGTTGAGCTACCTGGCTTCAAAACTTATATTCGAAAGAGCATAAGAGTTAGCGTAGGTAAAGTGACTGAAATTGATGTTATTTTAGAGCCTGCTCCAGTTTCGGAGGGGGTGACGGTAGTTGCCGCCTCTCCCGTGATTGATGTTGAATCAGCCAAGTTAAGCATTAATTATGGCACTGATTTTTTATTAAGCTTGCCCCATTCGCGAGATCTCTTTGGGATTCAACAATCCTTGCCCGGTACAGTTGAGGCAGAGGCAGGCCGAGAATATACCCGGATGTCCTCAATTCTGGAAGGCCATTTGCGAAGCATCCTCTATCAAATTGATGGAGCTATAATGAATGATCCGACAACTCTCTATGTATCGGCCAACATCAATGTTGATACTTTTGAAGAGGTGGAAGTCAGTCATGGTGCTCTCCCTGCCGATGTTGGTTTGCTAGACACGGCTGTAATTAATATGGTCACCAAGAGTGGCGGTAATAATTTTTCAGGGAGTTTGAGCGGCTATTACACTGGCACTGGAGATTTAAGAAGTTTTAAATTTATTCCTTCTTTATCCCAGAGTTTGTGGAGTAAAGAACAGTTGAAAAGTATGGGGTTGCAGCGCCCGGCACTTACAGTGATTATATCGATGGCTCGGCCAGTCTGGGGGGACCAATAATTAAAGACAAATTGTGGTTTTTCTCCAATGCCCGGTATATGGCCTGGAAACAGACTAATCCCAATGCTCCGGAAGAAAGAATCAAACAAATCTATGCTGTCAATCCAAGCGCTTTCCATAAAAAAGACCTCGAGCATTATGATCTATCTGAACAAAATTGGCTTGCCTTTCTTAAACTTACGTTCCAGATAAGCCGGAATATCCGTTATATGGGCATGCTCCATTTTAATATGGTTAATCAGCCAGTTTATACCTTGCGGGTTGGTCCCACCTATGCTTGGAGCTATACCGCTTTAAACGATCATGAAAAAGTTTACACCACTTCTCACCATTTTAATTGGGTGCTTAATCAGAATACTTTTATTGAGATTGTAGGTAACTATGTTAACCGACTCTTTCCCAATCTGATGCGCCGGGAAACAGCCCATAATTATACCCAATATGACCGTGAAACCAATATTTACTGGGGAAATACAAGCATAACCGATGATTATTACCGAAAAAGGATAGGTGTTTCCGCCTCCATAACCCATTTTGAAGACTATTTCTTAGGTGCCAGCCATGAAATTAAAGCTGGTGGCGAATGGGAAGATACATATTATATAAGAGACAGGTGCGGGGCTATGAACCTGGAGATAATCCCTACTATACCTGGTGGTACAGCTTTGCCACCCAGAATAAATATTATTATGACCCAAAAAACAAAATTGGTCGACTTTACATTCTTCCTTATGCTCACTTAGGTGTGATTTCTGGCGAAGATAATACGCGGCGCTTTTCCAGCTATTTTCAGGATTCAATGGTCATCAAAAGACTGGCGATTAATGTGGGAGTTCGTTTTGATTATTCCTATGCCTATGAACCTGAAAAGCATCGGCCATCGATGCTAAATTATAAAGTAGGCCCTCAATTTCTTAATCCCATCTTAGCCCAAATCGATCCCAACATCCTAATCAAAGCCCTCAATGACCAGTATCATCATGATCCATCAATTGAATTTAATCAAGTTTCCCCGCTCGACGAACATCACATTCCTTATAGAAAGGTAGTTGCGTTCACAACTTTATCGCCCCGAATCGGTTTTGTTTATGACCTTTTTGGTAACAGTAAAACAGCCCTTAAGTTGTCATTGGCTCGCTATTATGAGCCTATTTGGTCAGGAAAGTATAATGCGCCTCAGTTAATTTCGGCGGGAGCTATGAATTGGTACTGGTATGATCTCAACGGGAATGGCTATATGGATTTACCTCGCTCCGGCCCGGTCGATCCAAGATATATCGATCCAAATGGCGATAACTATGGGCTCACGAGCTATGTAGTTCAAGACCCCAATATTCAATACTATTCTGATGACATCAAATGTCCCTATATGAATGAAATTATAGTCGGCGTTGAACATGAATTAATGAAGGATTTCCGCTTAGGCCTTCAGTTTATTTACAAACAGAACAAAAATATTACTGAAGATGTCGATGCGGTTAATGGCTATGATCCCAATAAAAAAGATGAGCAAGGAAGGCCAATCTGGTTACCGTACACCTTTGTCGATCCAGGCTGGGATGGCAAATGGGGAACTAGCGATGATAAACAATATACGGTCTATGGCTTAGCTTCCTATGCCCCCACCCCTTATTTCCTAGGCTCTAATTCTCCAGGCTGCAAAAGAGAATATACAGGAGTTATTCTTTCCTTCCAGAAGAGGATGGCCAATCGCTGGCAGCTGAGTGGTTCAGTTGTCTATAGCGCTTTTAGAGGAACAGCTAATCATGATTACGGCGGAGCCGAAGGCGAAACAGCTCTCTATAATGATCCAAATTCTCATATTAACGCCGATGGTCGCATTCGTTACGATCGACCCTTGAATATTAAGATTCTTGGCACTTATGTTTTGCCCTTGGATATTGCTATCAGTGCCTATTTCAATTATCGCAGCGGCTCTCCCTGGGCGCGGACAATCGAAAGAGTCTATTTTCCACCTGGATTTGGAGCAAGGGTAAGTTATGTGGGTATTCTGGCAGAGCCGGTGGGTTCTTGTCGTACTCCTCCCGAAGCCTGGTTTGATATGAGAGTTGAAAAGAGTTTCAGTTTTGTAAATTTGGGTCGTCTAAGTCTTTACCTTGATCTGTTTAATGTAACTGGAAGTACAACGATAATTATTAATCAGAATCCAAACATAAGAGTTTATTATTATCAAATCCCGCCAACTTACACTGTAGATACGACCTACGGAAGAATTTACAGTGTTACTGGAGTCCGCTCAGCTCGGTTTGGTTTGAGGTGGACTTTTTAGGGAAAAAGTAGCTTAGAATTAAAAAAGAAAAATTTAAAGGATAACCAGACGAGAAAGATTTTAATTTAAAAAGTTTTTCTCAGGAAATTAAAATTTTTAAAAATTAAATCCAAAAAAATAATTTTTATTTCAAAAAAAATGAAGTAAAATTTATTTAAAGAAGTTAAAAACCATTTAAATAAAAGAGCAAGACAAAGATGAGATTAAAGAAGATAAAGAAAAAAGAGATTTTCTGTTTTATTTTCGTCCTCTTTCTTTTTTCTTGGCCTTTTTTCCCCTACTTTGAATCTCATTTCAATTCAGAGCTTAATCAACTTGAAGAATGTACCAGCGCGGTAGTGGCCGGCTGGGCTACGCCAGATGGTCGTCCTCTCCTCTGGAAAAATCGCGATATTGATGTGGCCGACAATAAAATAGTATTTTTAACTGAGGGGCCACTCAAAGTCTTAGCCTTAGTCAATGCCGATAGTCAGGCTTCTGTCTGGATGGGAGTCAATGAGGCTGGTCTAGCTATTATTAACACAGCCTCTGAAGACCTTGAGGGCTCCTCTAGTTCTCAAAATGGTTCGTTTCAAAAAAAGGCCTTGCTTAATTGTCGGAACTTAGAAGAATTTGAAGAATTGCTTCGTCAGACCAATTTATCTGGCCGGTTTACTCGGGCTAATTATGGAGTTATTGATGCGTCTGGAGCTGCTGCCTATTTTGAAACAGGAAATCACTCCTACACGCGTTTTAATGTTGGCAGTTCTGGTTTTTTAATAAGAACTAACTTTGCTTTCACTGGGGATGGCACCGGAACCGGTCGATTTCGCTACGACCGGGCCTTTCAATTAATTAGTGGGGCTATAGCCAGCAGACAAATCTCACCTGATTTCATTCTGCGCCATGTTGCCCGCGATCTAGTCAATGACATCATCAATCCTTATCCTCTTCCTTATCCATATGGTCAGGACGGACTCCCAGCCGGCTTTATTCGAACAGCCAATTCAATAAATCGTTACAAAACGCGCTCGGCTGTGGTCTTTCAGGGCGTTAGACCAGGCGAAGATCCGAAGATGACAACAATGTGGGTAATGCTTGGAGAACCTGTCTGTACGGTAGCTCTTCCTTTATGGCTAGCAGCTGAAAAAGTTCCCCTTGAACTTAATGGATTAAACACAGCCCCCCTTTGTGATGCCGCTCTAATCAAAAAACAGTTATGCTATCCACTTCGGGCGAAACAGGAATATTTAAATACGGCTGCCCTCGATAATGGTCAGGGCGGAGGCATTTACGCTTATACTTTTCCTATTGAAGATTGGGTTTTTATGAAGACAAGGAAGATTTTGGATAGCTGGCGACAAGAGAAACCTTCTCCTTCTCAAATAAGCCAATTTCAAAGCGAAGTTGCCTCCGTTGCCTATGCTTGTTTTTTAGCCGGCTCAATTCCTAATGATAATCTACCGGCTCCCCTCAATTTATCTCTCAGAATTATTGACAATCGCTCCCTCTTTATGAAAGAGACGGTTCATTTTTTAGCATGGCAGCCACCAATTTCAGGGATTCAGCCTGCTGGATATAGAATTTATGATGTTTCGGGGGGAGAAAGGAGGTTGTTAGCCGAATTAAAAGGATCGAATTTGTCTTACTGGCGGAGAAATATTGATCCAACCCGAAGCTATATATATGCTGTTTTAGCGATAGATAATCAGGGTAGGGAAGGGAATCCGGCTGTGGTTAAAATCCCAGGAAGTACTTTCCAGGTCTTCTCCTGGGCATTTTTTCCCACTAATCCACTGATCAAAGTTGCCCACGCTATTGATTAGAAGAATTCTTTAATCATTTTTGCCTATAAATTCATTAAAAATAAATAATTTTGATTTAAAGTGGAGCAAAACATGAATACAAGAACCCTTGGGTCAGATTAGTTTGGTTAAAAAAGTATGTGTCCCCATTTTTGGTTGGCTTGATTTTAAGAAAAAAATAAATTTATACTGAATTCTTGAGGAGGAAAGATGGAAAGAAAGTTTGATGAGGAACTTCGTGATCTCAATGAAAAGCTTTTGAAGATGGCGACCATGGTTGAAGAGTCCATTTCTTTGGCCATAAGAGGGCTAAAAGAAAGAAATGAGGAGCTTGTCCAAGAAGTTTTGAGAAGGGAAGAGGGAGTGAATTTAATTGAAATAGATATTGATGAACTCTGCATGAAACTGCTGGCCTTAAGACAGCCAATGGCCAGTGACCTTCGCTTTATCACTTCGGCCATGAAAATTGCCGCCGAGCTTGAGAGAATGGGGGATCAGGCTGTCAACATTGCTGAAAGAACAGAGGAGCTTCTCAAATATCCCTTGCTTAAACCTTTGATTGATATTCCTCGAATGGCCAATATTGCCCAGGAGATGGTCCGTGATTCAATCAACGCTTTTATCAATCATGATGAAAAACTCGCCCGAGCTGTTTGTGAACGGGATGATGAAGTTGATTGCCTCAATGACCAGATATTCAGGGAATTATTAACCTACATGATTGAAGATCCATCCACAATAAAAAGAGCGGTTAATCTTATTCTAATTGGTCGGCATTTAGAAAGAATTGCTGACCATGCCACCAATATTGGCGAGGATGTTATTTATCTGGTCAAAGGAAAAACTATCAAGCATCATATTGAAGAAAAAAGGTGCGAGCTGAAAACCTAAAAGCAAACCTCAGCCGTCGCCACCTTTTGATCACTGGTCGGCCAAGAACTGGGAAAACAACTCTCATTTGCGAGCTAATTAACCTCTGGCCGGGAAAATGTGGAGGTTTTGTTACCGAAGAAATTCGGGAAAAGGGGGAGCGAATCGGCTTTCGACTTCGCACCCTCGATGGACAAATTGCTATTTTGGCTTCAATCCATTTGGCTAGCCCGTATCGAGTAAGCCGATATGGAGTTGATGTTGATAGCCTGGATAGAATTGGAGTAGAAGCTGTTTACCGGGCTGTTGCCTCTAAAGAAATAGTGGTTATTGATGAAATAGGTAAAATGGAACTATATTCTGAGAAATTTAAGCAGGCTGTCCTGGCCGCCTTAAATTCGCCTAAGCGAGTTCTTGGAGTTATTCATCTGGCTTCTCTCCCTTTCCTGAACATGATTCGCTCTCGTCCTGATGTGGTTCTTTTTGAAGTTAATGGTCAAAACAACGAAGAAATAAAAAAGAGTATCATTTCTTTAATTGAATCGGGCAAGCAATCAAAATAATTGTTTCATCTTACGGATACGAACTTCAATCCCCTTTTCCTCTTTGAGCAAATCAATCAATTGATTCGGGTCAGTCTCGCCATAATGATAGGGATAAAGGATTTTCGGCCTAATGGCTCGAGCCGCATCAGCTACCATTTCAGGAGTCATAGTATAGGGAAGATTCATCGGCAAAAAGGCAACATCTATATTTTTTAAATTTTTCATTTCAGGAATGTTTTCAGTATCTCCGGCTATGTAAATTCTTTTATCACCAAGGGATAGAACATAGCCATTGCCCTCTCCTTTTGGATGATAGGGAACCCCCTGACTTCGCATATGAACGAGGTTATAAGCAGGGACTGCTTCAATAATAATGTCATTAAAATTCATCGTTTCGCCGTTGGCCAGAACCTTTCCGCCACTGAATTTTGAACTACCCTTCTGGTTAAGGATAACTACCGTTTTCTCATGAGAAAGAAGGCCGATGGCCTTAATATCCAAATGGTCATAATGGTCGTGAGTAACGAGAATCAGATCGGCCTTAGGTAGCTGGCTGTAATCAGCAAATTGACTGACAGGATCAATATGAATTATATAGCCAGACCATTCTATCATTAAAGAGGCGTGTCCAAAAAAGGTAATTTTTAAAGGTCCCTTAGAAGTAGAAAAAACATCTTGCTCATAATTCTGACTATAGGCCATTAAAAAAGGAAGCCAGGTGAATAATAAAATTATAATTATTGCTCTTGTCATTTTTTCCTCCTTTGATTAAATTATATCCGGCAAAGATAGTGAAAACAAATGGACGCAAAGAAAAAGAGAGTTCTTTTTGTCTGTACCCATAATTCGGCTCGCTCTCAGATGGCTGAAGCCTTTCTCCGTTTTTTCTATGGTGATATTTACGAAGCTTTAAGTGCCGGGACTGAACCTAAAGGTATCCATCCTTTAACAATTAAAGTGATGGCTGAAGATGGTCTTGATTTATCAACCCAGAGATCCAAGTCAGTCGATGAATTTATCGGTCAGGAGATTGATCTGGTTGTAACTGTGTGCGATTCAGCTAGGGAAAGCTGTCCCTTTTTCCCGTATGGAAAAAAGCGGATTCATCATAGTTTCCGCGATCCAGCTTCGATCATTGGATCGGATCGGGAGCAAATTGAGGCTTTCCGTCAAGTAAGGGATGAAATTAAAAAATGGGTGAGAGAAGCTTTTAATCCGGATCAAACAAGGGAGAACAGGCTCATTGATTGATAATAGGGGTTGGAGCGACTGAAAAGGGATTAATACGGATAACCAGGGAAAAGAGAAAGGGGTATTTCTCTTTCAAATGGGCCACATAATAAACCCAAGCTTCAAGAAGCAAGCTAACAATCCGGGCGACATCGTTTTTTAGATGCTCCAGGTCGGAAAGTGGTAGATTGCTCATTTCTTCAGGCCTTAAAGCAAGTTCTTCTAAGAGGTGAAAAATAGGCCAAAGGAGATTCGTAAAGGGTTCATGTTCAAGGAGAGTTGGATTGGCTAAAAGTGAGAGGAGGAAGTCTCGCTTGGGAAGTAAATAGTCGCGAAGACTAATCAGATCTTTTGGACTGATTGAAATAACCAAAGGAATCTCTTTGACTTCTCTTGCCGCTTTGATGAAATCAGGTTTGCTCCAGGTGGAAGAGAAAAGAATTTTTTCCTTTATCTTTTCTTTACTTTGGATCAAAGGTATCAATTGCTGAAGAAGCCCATGTCCAACTTCACTAAAAAAGGCGCCAATCAACATATTCAGCTTATTCCGGCGATTATTTTTTTCTCGCTGATTGAGCAATTGTTCAATGACGACGACGACCAACATGACATCGAGAAAAAGGAAGGCCAGATCGCCTATCATAAATATAAATATGTGATGGGGGTCTCGAAAAATAAGATAATGGAGATAGTAAATAGCTGCAGACGTAAAAAGAAAAATCGCTATTAACCATCCCCTTTCCTTCATAAAGCTCCTCATGATTTATCCTCTCCCAAATATTTAAAAAAATTAATATTAACCAACAGAAGATAGATAATCAAGCTGTCTTAAGGTTATCATTACAGCTCAAAAAAAAAGATAATAAGAGCAATAAAATCATTTTGTTCCTTCCCGAAAGCCTTGCTTGTAATGAAATAATTGGTAAAATATTAATTTAATTTAATAACTTCAGATTTGAACGGAGGTAAAAATGACTGAAGGGAAGAACCAGGTTGAAAATGTTGAACTTAACGAGGAGGGCTTTCTGGTTCATCCTGAGAAATGGAATGAGCAAATAGCTTGCTGGCTGGCCAGAAGTCAGGAAGGAATTGATAATCTTACCGAGGATCACTGGAAAATTATTAATTACCTCCGTTCCTATTGGGAGAGGCACGGTCTGGCCCCGATGATCAGACTTCTCTGTCAAGAAACTGGCTTTTCTCTTCGAAAAATTTACGAGCTTTTTCCGTCAGGTCCGGCCAAGGGTGCTTGTAAAGTGGCTGGTTTGCCCAAACCTGATGGCTGTGTTTGAAAAAGATGCGGTCATGGTTTGGTTAAAATTAAGTATAATTTTTGCTTTAATTTTAGTGACTGTTATTTTTATTATTTATTTTTTTCGAATCTACCATTATTATCGACCTAAACCACAGCCGAAGCCTAGGGGGGATGTTAAAAAGGGGAAAGTTTATTCGCTCAGCCTAGGCCTTTTACCGTGGGAGAAGGAGAGTACTAGAAAGCATTGGCCAGTTTATATTATAGGAATAATTTATCATTCAGCCATTGCCTTTGCTTTTTTTAGATTAGTTGCTATTCTTTTTAATCTCAATTTTTTTCTCAATTTCTTTTCCAATCGACCAGTAATGATCTTCTTGTTTGTGGGTACAGTTAGCGGCCTTTCTCTTTTTTTTCGCCGGCTGCTCAAGGCGGAGCTTCGACAGCTTAGTTACCCAGATGATTATGCCGCCAATCTTTTGGTTAATTTATTCCTTTTGAATGGAGCTATAAGTATTTTTTTTCAAAAAGCTTTAATTTTCTTTTTGCTCAATGCCTTTTTCCTGATTCTCTATCTTCCATTAGGTAAAATTCGCCATTGTGTCTTTTTTATCCCAAGTCGGCTAATTTTTGGTCAATATTACGGTTTAAGAGGAGTTTTACCTCCGCCTTTTAAAAAAATTTTTCAATAGAATGGTTGAAATTATGGCCTGTTAGAATTAATTATCCATGAAAAAATAGATAAACCGAAAGATTAGAGGCATAGTTCCTTTTAAGATTTCTTTAAACATAAAAAGGTATTACCAGAAATGATTGAAAAAAATTGGGATTCGCAGGTAAAGCAGGCTCTTTCCAGAGGACTTGATTTTGAGAGGGCTGTTCAGCTTTCTACCTGTGTTCGCTGTGGCCTTTGCGCTGAAAGCTGCCATTATTATTTAGTTGAAAAAGATGTTAAAGCAATACCTGCCTACAAGCTGAAAATTGTGGAACAAGTTTTTAATTATTATCTGAACTCGAGTGGCCGATTTTTAACTTTCTGGTTTGGGAGCCAAAGGCTAAAAGCTTCAACTGTTGAAAAATGGCTTGACATTCTTTTTGGCCGTTGCTCTCTCTGTGGTCGTTGTTCCCTTAATTGTCCAATGGGTATTAAAATCCATGACCTCGTGCGCCTTGGCCGAAGTATTTTAGCTGAGCTTGGTCTTGTGCCTTCTGGATTAGCTTCGACGATTAGCACGACAATCAATTCAGATAATAATATGGGCATAAAAACTGAGGAGTGGATTGGGACAGTTCGCTGGCTCGAAGAAGAATTGCGGAGAGAATTAGAGGATTCTTCAGTTTGCCTTCCCCTGGACCGTGAAGGAGCCAAGATTTTATATGCTATTAATCCCCGAGAAGCCAAATTTTTCCCCCTTTCTCTTCTGGCCGTGGGCAAAATTTTTCATGCAGCTGGTGAGAGCTGGACCCTTTCAAGTAATTACTATGATGTAACTAACTATGCTTACTTTTCAGGACAGGAAGCTCTGGCGGCTGAATTCTTTCGCCGTCTTGAAATTTCAATGAAAAGGCTTAACTGTCAAATGCTCGTTCTGACCGAATGTGGACATGGCTTTGTGTCAGCCCGATGGGAGGCACCAGCTTGGTTGGGTTATCAACCTGATTTTGAAATTAGAAGCATTTTGGAAATAATGGCTGATTATGTCCAACAAGGCAAATTGAAGCTTGATCCATCTCGAAATAACCTTCCTGTTACCCTTCATGACCCTTGTAACCTTGTTCGTCTCGGTGGCCTTCTTAATGAGGCCCGTTTCCTTATCCGCCAATCGGTCAAAAATTTTATTGAAATGAAGCCCCGTGGAATTGAAAATTTCTGTTGCGGCGGCGGGGGAGGACAACTAGCCATGACAGAATTTGCGGCCAGGCGGCAAAAAGCTGGGCAAATTAAAGCTAGGCAGATTAAAGAAACAGGCGCCAAAATAGTCGTCGCTCCCTGCCATAATTGTCTTGATCAGCTTCTTGAGCTCAACCGAATATATAAACTCGGGGTTCAACTCAAAACTGTGACTGAGATAGTGGCTGAAGCTCTGGTTTTTTAATAAATAAAATTTGTTAAAAGGATGTCCTAAAAACAGTTTTTTAAAAAGGACTTTATTAAAATTCTTTCTCCTCAAAGCTTTGGAAATATTAAAAAGCCTATCTTTTAAAATTTGATTTTTATAAGTTTTTGTTTTTTCGAGCAAAAGCGGCAATTTCCCTTACCGCCTGAATCGCCGCTTTGATATGGTCTTCCGTATTAAAGGGTCCAAGACTGAATCTTACTCCTCCTTTAATTTTATCTGTTCCTAGTTGTTCATGGACGAGCGGGGCGCATTGCAGCCCCGCCCGACAGGCGATATTATAATCCACATCCAGTAGGGTAGCTACTTCGGTTGCTTCGAGGCCATTAATATTAAAGAGAAGAACTGCGATATGATTTTCAAGCGAATCCTGACAGTAAAGGGTTACACCTTCTATTTCTTTTAATCCATCCCTTAGCTTTCGCAGAAGGGCCATTTCCCGTTCATGAATATTTTCAATTCCCTGTTGATTTATCCAGTTAATACCTGCATATAGACCAGCAATCCCCATAACATTAGGTGTCCCATATTCAAGCCTATAGGGATATTCTTCAAGATGAGTCCTCTGGGCAGAACGAACCCCAGTTCCGCCGGCCCGGGTAAAACGAATTTCAATCCCTTCTCGCACGTATAGACCACCTATACCCGTAGGACCCATCAGACTCTTATGACCGGTAAAGGCGATGACATCAATTAAAGATTCTTTTATGTCTATAGGCACTTGACCTGCACTCTGGGAGGCATCAACAGCAAAGGGAATGCCGTAGGTCCGGCAAATAAGTCCTATTTCTCGAAGAGGCTGGAGAGTGCCAATGACATTGGAACCGTGATTAACAATCACAAGGCGGGTATTTGGCTTTATCCTTTTTTTAATGTCATCGGGACAGATAAAACCTTGACTATCGAAAGGCACATAATCAACTTCAACTCCACCCCACTTAGAAAGATGGTAAAGAGGCCTGAGGACCGAATTATGTTCGAGGTTAGTTGTAATAGCATGATCGCCTTCTTTAAGCAAACCGAAAATGATAAGATTTAAAGCATCGGTTGAATTATAGGTAAAACACAGGCGGTTGGGATCATCACCATTGAAGAAATCAGTTAAAGTCTTTCTTGTTTTTTCGACAAGATGGCCAGCTTCGACACAGAGATCATAACCTGAACGACCAGGGTTAACCCCGTAATGCCTGTAAAAATAGTCCATAAAAGAATAGACTTCTTCGGGTTTGGGGAAAGTAGTTGCGCTGTTATCAAGGTAAATTATTTTATTCATTATGGCCTCCAAAAAATGAAAATAGGCTCATATCCTAATTTATTTTAATATTTTAAATCAACCGCTCTATTAGATGTTAACTAGAATGATGATTCTCATTGACAGAAAAGCCAATTTTAAATAAAATTAAAATCCATGCCTTTAAAAATATCCAAAAAAACTCTTCGACTAGTTATCAATCTAATTTTTTTGATTGGGCTCGTTCTTGGCTTCATTCATTGCACTTATCAGGGGCCTTATTCTATTGTTATCCGAAATGGCTTTTTAATTGACGGAACCGGGAAAAAAGGCTTTAAGGCTGACCTGGCAATTCAGGGAGAGCACATCGCCAAAATTGGCCGTCTACCTAAAGCTAGGGCCCAACAGGAAATAGATGCCAGTGGTCTTGTAGTTGCCCCAGGCTTTATTGATGTCCATACCCATGGAGATCGTAGCCTTTCCAACGTGCCCACTGCCGATAATTATATTCGGCAGGGAGTAACAACAATTATTGGCGGTAACTGTGGGGGCCATCCTTTTCCTTTGAGGGAGCTCTTTGAGAGGTTAGAAAAGAGGGGAATAGCCATAAACTTTGGTTGCCTTGTGGGTCATAATACGATTCGTAAAGAAGTTATGGGCATGAAAATGGAAGAACCCACTTCTGAAGAGATAGCCGAGATGAAGCGTTTGATTGAACAGGAAATGAAAGCTGGCGGTCTGGGTTTTTCGACGGGCCTTTCTTATCTTCCAGGGATATATTCTAAAACAGAGGAAATAGTCGAGCTAGCTTCGGTGGCCGCTCGCTATCGAGGTGTTTATGCTTCCCATATTCGGGACCAGGGGAAAATGATAACTGAAGCCATAGAAGAGGCCATTGAGGTTGGTCGTCGTAATCGAATGAAAGTCCAGATTTCCCATATAAAGCTGGCCGATGAAGAAGTCTGGAATGAGATCAACCGGATTACCAATACCATAGAAAGAGCAAGACGTGAGGGAATCGAGATCTACTGTGATCTTTATCCTTATACGGCGACGAGTTCAGGCTTTACCTCAAGTTTTCCTTCCTGGGTATTTGAGGGAGGAGAGGAAAAATTCAAGGCCAGACTGGCAGATCCTGAAATTTATAGACAGGTGAAAGAATTTATTATCGAAAGAAGACTTAGGTCGCCTCGAGGAATTAACCGGTTGCAAGCCATTTTTATTGCTCGCTCCCGAGAGCATCCAGAGTATGAGGGAAAAAACCTGGAGGAGATCTTAAAAATGAAAGGAATTGAGCCCACCGTTGAAGCGGCAGCTGATTTGATAATCGAAATCGAGAAAGGCGGCGGTGCTCAAGGTATTTTCTTCCAAATGGATGAAAATGACGTGATGGAGCTCATGAAACTTCCCTATGTCATGATTGGATCTGATGGTGAAATTCAGGTTTACGGACAGGGTTTTCCTCATCCTCGTTCCTATGGAACTTTCCCCAGGGTTATATCTCTTTATTGTCAAGAGAGAAAGGCTATTGGCCTCGAGCAGGCAATTCAAAAGATGACCTCTCTTCCCGCCCGAGCCTTCGACCTTGATAAAAGGGGTCTCCTCAAGGTCGGTTATTTTGCCGATATAGTCGTTTTTGACCCTAAGGAATTCAGAGATGAAGCTACCTATGAACAGCCCCATCGTTATCCGACAGGTCTTCATCTTGTTATGGTTAATGGCCAGATTGTTTTTTATCAAGGCGAAATGAAATCTGTTTTACCTGGAAAAATTCTTAAGGGAAAAGGCGCTTTTTCAGTTTCAGAAAACTGAGCTTGATTTCATAAGAAAACAGATGAAACAACAGCTCAACCGGGCGATTGAATTTCTTCTTGCCAGAGGAAATTTGCCTATTCTCTACTGGCTTAAAAAAGATATTTTGGAAATTTCCTATGAGAGGGAGCAAAAAAATCTTAAGAAGTATGCCCATAGAGTCCGTCTTATAGAGACCCAGCGACCTGATGGTAGTTGGTGTGAGCGTGTCATTGAAAGAGGAACTATACAGAGCCGAGCCTGGACGATCATTGATACCCTCAAAAATTTATTTCATCTTTACGATTATGGCTGTACCCTGAAGGATGAGGGGGTGGCCAGAGCCGTTGAATTTCTCTTTTCCACGCAAACCAAAGAGGGGGATTTTAGAGGGGCTTTTTATAATGAATATGTACCCACCTTTCACGCTCTTGCTTTAGAGATCCTTTGTCGATTTGGTCTTGATAGAGATAAAAGGGTCCAGCGTGGTTTTCGCTGGCTCATTGACCACCGGCAGATTGACGGAGGCTGGATAATACCTTATCAGGTGTATAACAGCCGCTACAAAGAAAAGGGCTATCGTCCGCCCACGCCCCTTGCAGGCGATCCAATTCCCTTTGATGCTTCTTTACCCAGTTCAGCCAGAGTTACGGGTATTGCTCTAAGACCCTTTGTTGAATCGGCGAGCTGGAGAAATAAGAAGATAGTCAGACAATCAGCTGAGTGGTTGGCCAATCATCTTTTCAAACCAGATTGCTATGAAAATAACCCTGGCCGTGATTCCTGGCAAGAGCTACATTATCCTTTCTGGACAACCGATATTTTAAGCGTTTTGGATTTGCTCAGTCGACTCAATTTTAGCCCCGATCATCCTAAGATTAGCCAGGCTTTGGATTGCCTTTTAAGAAAGCAGAATTCCCAGGGATTTTGGGAATGTTCAAGTCAAGAAGCAAATTTTGAAGATAACCTTTGGGTAACTCTTTCTGTTCTCCGTATTTTTAAAAGATTTGGTTTGATTAAAAGCTGAGCCCTCCTGCGAATTTTATCTAAATCAATTTAGTTATTGAATTTTGTCTCTTGAAGAGATAATAAATTTTAACGTTTTTATAAATAAAGTTGAAATGCCAGGCTATGAAGTATTTTTTAAGCCTTGGTAGTAACCTTGGTCGCCGAAGCCAGAATCTTGCCCGTGCCTTAAAGCTCCTCGAAAAGGCCGGGATCAAAATTTTAAAGGCTTCATCAATTTATAAAACTCAGCCTGTGGGTTTTAAAAATCAGCCTTGGTTTTATAATCAGGTTATTCAAGTGGAGACCAGCCTTGATCCTTTTAGTCTTTTATCCTTATTAAAGAAAATTGAAGGCCAGCTTAAGAGGAAAAAGACATTTCGCTATGGACCTCGATCAATCGATCTTGATTTGCTTTTGGCTGAAAAATCGGTTATTAATACCCGAAATTTAAAGATTCCCCATCCTCGAATGCATCAAAGGCGATTTGTGCTTGAGCCGTTAAATGAGATTGCGCCTAATGCCTTTCATCCCGTAAAGAGGAAGAAAATTAGAAGCCTGCTTAAGGAATTAGCTGATGATTCGGTGGTCTTAAGACTCGATGGAAAGTCCCCTCTTAGAAAATCCCATCTTAAATGAATAATTTTTTAGCTCAGAAGGCATCTTCAAAATGGGCGACTTCAAAGTTATTTTCAGATTTAAAAATTATTGATAGAATATCGAAACGAATGTCGCTGAATTTCTTTTTTTGTTGGGAAAGGAAACCAGCGGCTGCTGTTCTTAATTTATCTTTTTTGGGTTTTTTAACTGATTCTTCAGGATAACCAAACTCCTCATGGCGCCTGGTTTTTACCTCAATAAAGACTAGGGTATGTCCCTTTTGAGCGATAATATCAATTTCAGCGCGGCCATATCGAAAACGACGGGTTAGGATCTCATAACCCTTTCTCTCAAGATAGGCGCAGGCAATATTTTCGCCTAGAAAACCAAGATCTTGCCGAGAATTGGCCGGATTCACAACGGAAATGGCTTTCTTTTAGAAATAATTTTCCATCGGGTTCCTTCGCGGGTATCTTCAAGGGCAATACCCTGTTCAAGAAGTTCTTGGCGGATAAGGTCAGCTAAAGCATAATTTTTTTCTTGCCTAGCTTTTTCTCTTAATTTAATTTTTTCCATGATCTCGGCCGGTAGTTCCTTTGGGGGGGGCGGCAGAACCCCGAGAACTTGGTCTATTTCAGCCAGCCATTTTTTAAGGCTTAAAGCATCTCTGGCCTTTACTTTTCCCTGCTGAAGAAGAAGATTAATCTTCTTTACTAAGCTGAAGACGGCCGTAAGACTTGTCGAAATATTGAGGTCATCGCTTAAGCCTTCTTTAAACTGTTGGGTAGCTTCCTTAATAATATCAACTACCTCTTGAGTTTCGCCTTCAGGAAAAGTTCGAGTTTCAAGCTCAATTTGGAAATCTCGAAGCCGCTCAAGCGAAGCTGCCGCCTGATCAAGACCTTCAAAGGTAAAGTTAAGGGTTTTACGATAATGGGTTGAAAGAAGAAGGAAACGAAGAGCCATGGGATCAAAGCCGCGAGCGAGAAGATCCCGCAAAGTATAGAAATTTCCTTTGGATTTTGACATCTTCTCTCCTTCAACGATAAGATGATGACAATGAAGCCAGTAGCGAACGAAGGGCTTGCCAGTAGCTGCTTCTGATTGGGCAATTTCATTTTCATGATGGGGGAAGATGTTGTCTACTCCGCCACAATGAATATCAAAAGTTTCGCCAAGATATTTCATGCTCATGGCTGAGCACTCAATATGCCAGCCAGGACGGCCGGCTCCAAGCTCAGTTTCCCAGTAAGGTTCTCCTTCCTTCCTCTTTTTCCATAGGGCAAAATCATGGGCCCTATCTTTTTCATATTCATCAGCTTCAACTCGATAACCAATTTTGAGCTCTTCTGGTTTTATCTTAGATAATTTCCCATAAGCTGGGAAGCGAGCGATGCTATAATAAATCGAACCTTCCTTCTCATAGGCATATCCTTTAGCAAGCAATATTTTGATTAAATTAACCATTTCGGGAATATGTTCTGTAGCCTTGGGATAGACATCGGCGGGAAGAATGTTTAAGGTTTTAATGTCTTCAAAAAAAGCATCTATGTATATTTTTGTGTACTCTGCCAGACTAAGGCCTATCGCCTGAGAATTGCGGATTGTTTTATCATCGACATCAGTAATGTTCATGACATGAAAAACCCGATAGCCTGAATAGATAAGGAATCTTTTTAATAAATCTTCAAATATATAAGCTCTAAAATTACCAATATGAGCATAATCATATACGGTTGGGCCGCAGGTATAGAGGCGGACCTCACCAGGATTTAAGGGCTCGAAAACCTCAATCTTTCCAGAAAGAGTATTAAAAAAGCGAATCATAGCATCCCTATTATGAATTTAACGCCTTATAGAGTCAATAAATCTCAATGGCTCTTTTTTACCATTTGACTTTAATGGCGTATCTGAATATTTTGGGGGAAGGAGGCGAAAATGAGAAGAGAACCTGCTGTAGCTGGTTATTTTTATCCTAGCCAAGCTGATGAGCTTAGAATGATGATTGGAAAAATGGTACCTGAAAAACATACTAAAAGAAAGGCTTTCGGTGTTGTTTCTCCCCACGCAGGTTACATTTATTCAGGCCGAGTTGCAACCGCTGTTTTTGCTTCCGTTGAGATTTCTCCCGTAGCAGTTATCCTTGGTCCAAGCCATCGAGGCATAAGACCACTTTTTGCCCTTCAGGCGAAGGGAACTTGGCGAACTCCTTTAGGCGATGTAGAAATTTATTCTGAGCTGGCTTTGCGTTTGATGGAGCTTTCTTCTCTTTTGGTCGATGATCCCAAGGCCCACAATTATGAACATTCCCTTGAAGTCCAAATTCCTATTCTTCAATATTTTCGTTCTGATATTAAGATTGTACCTATCTGCGTTTCGCCTGAAGCTGATTTTGTTTCCCTTGAAGAACTTGGCCACGCTTTGGCTCAAGCTATAAAAGAAGAGAAAAAAGATGTTTTGCTTGTAGCTTCAACCGACATGAGTCACTATATCAGCCAAAGGGAGGCTGAAAAAAAGGATTTTTTGGCCATAAAGAAAATTGAAGAGCTTGATGCCAAGGGATTATATGAAATCGTCCTCAAGGAAAATATATCCATGTGCGGTTTCCAGCCAACCTGCGGGCTTCTTATAGCTTGTAAAGAATTAGGTGCTACTCGGGGAGAACTTATCCTTTATCAGACCTCAGGTGATATCACCGGTGACCATCGTGAGGTAGTGGGCTATGCCGGTTGCCGGATAATCTGAATTTTAAATTAACTTAAAATTTTTTAGGTTAGAAGCAAAATAAGCTGATAGCGAGGAGGATTAGTGGGTGATGATTCGTTTCAACTTTTTAGATTGGGTATGGCTTGGTCTTTATCTGACTTTAATGACTGGTTGCGGTCTCCTCTTTTACCGCCTGGGAAAACGATCTGAGGCCGATTTCTTCCTTGCTGGCCGCGGGCTGCCCTGGTGGATTCCGGGAATAAGTGTTTATGCTACGCACACAGCAACGGATACACCAATGTGGGTAAGCGGGGTCATTTATAAATATGGATTAAGAGGGCTCTGGTATTCCTTTTTTTCGGCTTGGTGTGCAGTTGCTGCCTTTGTATCTGCCCGGATTTTTCGCCGCTCTTTGGCTTATTCCCAGGCCGAATGGCAGAGCCTTCGTTATGGTGGGCTAGGAGGCGAATTGCTCAGAGGCTGGATGTCAGGCTGGGGAACTTTTCTTAACATGTTCATTCTCGGCTGGGTTAGCATGGCTATGGGTAAACTCTGTAATTATCTCTTCGGCTGGGATAATTGGGTAGGTCTTGTCATTCCTTCAATTATTGTGGCCATTTATGTTCTTTCAGCGGGATACTGGGGAGTGGTCATGGCTGATTTCCAACAGGGAATAATTGCTTTTTTTATAATTGTTTTTGCCTCCCTTTGGGGAGTTAAGGCCGCCGGTGGTCCAGCAGGTATTATTACCAAGTTGAATACTTTAGGAGAGAGCTGGCGCCTTAATCCCTTTCATTTTTCCGGTTTTTTTGGCGGAGATTTTCCTTTGGCTTGGTTTTTAACCATGATTTTTATTGCTGTTCTTGGTGGTTTCGGAATGGGGACAAGTATCGACTGGTATGCAGAAGCCCAGAGAATCCAGTCTTCAAGAACGGTGAGAGATGCCGCTTACTCTATTTGGTGGGGAACTGCCTTGACGCTGACCAGAAATTCTTTCTGGGCTGCGGCTATCATTGCCTTCTTTGTTCTTTATCCCCATATAACTGATGCCCAGCAATATGAAATGGCTTGGTATCGGATTGCCTTTGAACAGATTCCGGCCGGCCTGGCCGGTTTTCTTTTTGCGGGCATAATTGCCATTCATTTCTCCACCATTTCTACTCATCTCAATTTGGGCGCAGTTTATCTTACCAGGGATATTTATCATCATTATATTAATCCTGAGGCAAGCGAGAGGCGGCTAGTTATGGCTGGAAGGGTGGCGACAGCCATTCTTCTTTTAGGTTCTTTCATTTATGGCCTAATGATGGAAGAAATTACCCGATGGCTTATTTTTGCCCTTTGGATTATGGGAGCAGGTATGTGGCTTCCCAACATTTTACAGGTCATCTGGTGGCGCTTTAATAGCTGGGGTTATCTTTCAGCTTGGATAGCTAATCTTGGATTCAGTTGGCTAGTTGTCTGGATTCTGCCTGCCTTTGGAGTAATACCGGAGCTTCCCGATTACCTTCAATTCTGGGCATTAATGGTGCTTACAGCTCTTGTGTATATCCCTGTGACTCTTCTCACCCCGCCTGAAAATAAGTTCCATCTGGCTAAATATTATGCCATGACAAGACCCATTGGCTGGTGGAAGCCTATTAAACAAGAAGCGTTACGCCTTGGCTTAATTAAAGAAGGAGGGGGAAGATGAAAACAAAAAGATTTTTAGGCCTTAGAAGAGATTGGGGGCCAGAAGAAGCTGAAGCCTGGACAAAAGAGGATTGGGTAGCCATAATAGTTTCACCTCTGGCCTATGCTCTTCTTATGATTGGTCTGGCCCTTTTTATTTTTCTTAGGTTAGATGGTCTAATCATCTTTCTCCTTGGGATAATTGCTACTATTTTTCTTCATTTCATTATTGATCCAAAACTAAAGGCCATTTCTTCAGAGTACGAAAAGAAACAGCGGGAATATTTAAATCGCTTAGAACTTGTAGTTCGCTGGAGGGAAGATGAATAGGGGACTTTTTGTCGTTCTGGGCTTAACCATTGCCTATGGGGTGTCTTTTTTGGGGCTTTTGTTGGCCTATTTTTCTTATAGGAGGAGAAAAGGAGGTAGGGGTGAATGAACGTTGGATTTTTGGTCTAATTTTACCTTCAGGCATATTTATTATTTCCTTGGTTGCTACCTGGCTCGTTTACCGACGATTTGCTCGAAGAAAAAGTATCTCTTCCCCTGATGAGGAAGGGAATTCAAAGTAAGGGCTAAAAAAGGTCATAATCAAAAGGCCAAAAAACCCTGCTTTCTCCAGGATAAAAGGGTGTAAGAGAAGATATCTGCCTCACCCCTTCCATATTTGATTGACAAAATTAAAGCTTTAATGCTATAAATTCTTTAAAAGAAAGACTGAAACGATGGGTGATCTGTTAAAAGAAAAGGAAAAGATTGTTCTTAATTACCTAGTTGAAAGCTACCTCCATCTTGGCAAACCTATAAGTTCCGGTCATATAGTCTCCTTGGGTGTTCTTGATGCCTCTCCGGCCACAATAAGAAATATTATGGCTAAACTTGAAAGGATGGGCTATCTCTATCAACCTCATATCTCGGCTGGTCGGATTCCTACAGACAAGGGATTGCGTTTTTATGTTAATGGCCTTCTTGAAAAATGCCGGCCAGTCAAAGAAAGCTCTCTTTCTGGATCACCTGAAATTTTGCCCTCAGAGGGAAATTTGGATTCTCTTTTTTTTCAGGCTAGCCGTTTTTTAGCTGAAAACAGCCGCAATTTAGGTTTTGTTCTTTCCCCCCCTCTTTCTAAGATAATTTTCCACCATCTTAGGTTTCTTCTCGTTGGCGAAAATCGTGTTCTAATTATTTTGACTACATCTAATAATCTTGTTTTTACCGAAATAATTCAGACCAATGAAAAATTCTCCCAGCCAGAGCTTGATCGAGCTGCTTTTTATATCAATCAGAATTTTCGCTTTCGGAATCTACTTTTTGTCAGAGATTATCTTCTTATAGAATTGCCTCGAGTCAGTTGGAATTATGAAGATTTGCTTCGGAAGATAATCGATTTGCTCAAAGCTTCCACTAGCCAAACAGAGAAAAAGAGCCGCATCTATATTCAAGGTGCGGCCAATCTATTAGAAAAGTCCCAGTTTTTTTCTTTGGAAAAACTTAGATCACTCTTTCAGGACTTTGAGGAAAAGGCCCGGCTCGTTCGCTTTCTTTCTGAGCTGATTTCTCTTGATCGTGTTAAGGTCCTCATCGGTTCTGAAGCGGAATTACCTGATATTGCCGATTGTTCCCTTGTTGTTTCTAATTATGGCTATGAAAACCAGGTTTTAGGAACGGTCGGGATTATCGGTCCGAAAAGAATTCCCTATGGGGAGATAATCCCCCTTGTTGAAAGAGTAGCTTACCGTCTTAGTCAGGCTCTGCGTCAATATCATTAAAGAGGAGAAGCCAAGTGATAAAGGACGATTCCGAGATTAAAAAGAAGATCGAAATTGAAAGCGACGAGGGTGATTCGATTGAATCTATTTCTCAAGAAGGAAAACTAATTGATAGCGATAGGGAGGATGAAGAAAAGGAAACCATTCCTGATGAAAATATAATTGAGGGAAAAGAGGCCGCTGAGCAGACTGAAAAAAGCATTGAGGGCGGAGACCTTTCGCCTGGGAAAGAAGAAGAAAAGCCAGAATTCAAAGAAGAGGAGTTAAAAAGACTTAAAGGCAAGCTTCAGAAAAAGGATGCAGAAATAAAAAATCTTCGAAAAGAGAAAGATGAGTGGAAGGAAAAGTATCTAAGAGCCTTGGCCGAAATGCATAACGCAAGGAAGAGACTTGAAAAGGAAAGGGAAGAGTTTACCCGTTTTGCCCTGAGTGAGTTCTTAAAAGAATTGCTTATGGTGGTTGATAATCTTGAACGCGCTCTTGAATCTAGAGATGAAACGGACGGACGACCCTTTCAAGAGGGAGTTGCCTTGATTTATCGTCAATTACTCGATCTTCTTCGAAAGCAGGGAGTTAGGCCAGTTGAAAACAAAGATAATAAGTTTGACCCCAATATCCATCAAGCTTTAGTTTCTGAGGAAGTTGAAGGAATAAAAGAGCCTGAGATTGCTGAAATTTTGCAAAAAGGCTACTGGCTCCATGATCGCCTCTTGAGGCCAGCTCTTGTCAAAGTACTTGTTCCTCGGAAGAATCAATAGAAAAATATGTCTCATGTTATTGGTATTGATTTAGGAACAACTTATTCTTGTGTGGCTTATTTAAAACAGAACAAGCCTGAAATTATTCCTAATCTGGATGGCCATGTCGTAACTCCCTCTGTAGTTAGCTTTACAACTGATGGACAGGTACTGGTAGGAAATTTAGCCCAGAGGCAAGCTGTAGCCAATCCCGAAAGAACAATAACCGCGGTTAAGCGTCTTATTGGCCGTAAGTTTGACTCACCGGAAGTAGAGGAGGCTAAAAAAAGAGTTCCCTATCGATTGGAAGCTGCACCTAATGGCGATATTATGATCATGGTTGACAATCAACTAATTTCTCCTCAGGAAATATCAGCAATAATTCTTTCTTATTTAAAAGCCTGTGCCGAAGCTTATTTGGGTGAGAAGGTGAGTGAAGCGGTGATAACCGTTCCTGCCCATTTCAATGATCATCAACGGCAGGCAACCAAGGATGCGGCTAGTATTGCCGGACTCGAGGTTCTGAGAGTGATTAATGAGCCAACAGCAGCTTCTCTGGCCTTTGGTTTAGAATCTAATAAAAATTGCCGGGTCGCCGTTTTTGATATGGGTGGTGGGACCTTTGATATTACCATTCTGGAAATTCAGGATGGAGTATTTAATGTTCTGAGCACCAATGGCGATACCTTTCTTGGGGGTGAGGATTTTGATAACCGCCTTGTTTCCTGGCTACTCGAAGACTTTAAAAAGGAAACTGGGCTTGATCTGAGCCAGAATAAGTTTTCTCTTCAAAGAATAAGAGAAGCAGCCGAAAGGGCCAAAAGGGAATTGTCCTTTGTCTTTGAAACTGAAATTAATTTGCCTTTTATTGCTGTCGATGAATCCGGTTCTAAACATATTCTCAAGAAAATATCTCGATATAAGCTTGAGGATTTAACTCGGGACCTTGTTTGGAAGACAATTCCCTTGATAGAACAGGCCCTTGAGGACGCCCGTTTGCGGCCAGAAAATATCGATGAAATCGTTTTAGTGGGTGGCCAAACCAGAATGCCCTATTTACGGCAGGTTGTAGCTGACTTTTTTCATAAAGAGCCCAGATCGGGTATTGATCCTGACCTAATTGTCGCCATGGGAGCAGCCATCCAAGGCGGCATAATTAAAGGAGTAATGACAGATCTGGCCATTCTCCTCGATGTAACGCCTTTTTCTCTAGGGATAGAAACTGAAAACGACGGTTATCAAATAATTATTGAAAAAAATACCACCATTCCCACAAGAAAAACAATGGCCTTTACAACAGTTGAACATAATCAGGTGAGGGTCAGAATTCATGTCCTTGAAGGAGAGAATCCTGTGGCTTCGATGAATAAATCCCTTGGTTGGTTTGATCTAATCGGGATTGAGCCTGCCCCAGCCGGTGTTCCCCAAATTGATGTTACCTTTGAAATAGATGCCGATGGCATCTTGAGGGTTTCAGCCAGGGATGCAGCGACCGGTCGGGAACAGGGTATGGAAATTCATTACGCTGCCGGCTTGACCAGAGGGGAGGTTGAAATTTTAAAAGAAAAACATCGTCCCTTTGCTCTTCCCGGAAAAAAA
This sequence comes from uncultured bacterium, assembly GCA_938092135.1. Lineage (GTDB taxonomy): Bacteria > Acidobacteriota > Aminicenantia > Aminicenantales > CALLJL01 > CALLJL01. The sequence goes on along the minus strand of CALLJL010000009.1, from coordinate 59,005 downwards.
TGACGAAAAGAGATTACTACGAAATACTTGGAGTTCCTAGAAACGCCACTCAGGAAGAAATTAAAAGAGCCTATCGAAGACTGGCACTTAAATATCATCCTGACCGAAATCCAGGGGATAAGGAAGCTGAAGAAAAATTTAAGGAAGCCGCTGAAGCCTATAGCGTTTTGGGAGATCCCCAGAAAAGAGCTACCTATGACCGCTATGGTCATGAAGGGCTAAGAGGTGAAGGCTTTACTGGTTTTACCGGCTTTGAATCCAGTCTTTTTGAAGAGTTTGCTGACATTTTAGGTAGCTTCTTTGGCTTTGGAGATTTTTTCACCTCTGGAGAAAGAAGGCGACGTCATTCTCCCCGCCGAGGTCAAGACCTAATCATGGAAATGGAAATTACCTTGGAAGAAGCTGCTTTCGGTATTGAAAAGGAAATTAATCTTCATCGTCATGAACTCTGTCCTACCTGCCGCGGCCGAGGGCTTGAGCCTGGAACCAGGCCTTCGGCCTGTCCTGTCTGCCAGGGTCGCGGTCAGGTAAGAAGTCAGCATGGATTCGTGATTATAACGCGAACCTGCTCCCATTGTGGCGGTACAGGAGAAATTATCAGCACTCCTTGTCGGGAATGCCAGGGAAAAGGTTTAGTTAAACGAAAGAAATTGTTGAAGATTAGAATCCCCGCTGGAATCGAGGAAGGTGCTCGGCTTAGAATCGAAGGTGAAGGTGAACCCGGAGAAAGAGAGGGATTGGAAGGAGACCTTTATTTAATTATTCGGACCAAACCCCATGAATTTTTTACTCGGAATGGAAACAATCTTTATTGTGAGATTCCCATTAGCATAACTCAGGCAGCCCTGGGCGCATCAATTGAGATTCCAACGCTTGATGGAAACAGTGAAATTATCAAGATTCCTCCTGGCACTCAAACCGGCGAAACCTTTAAAATTAAAGGAAAGGGAATAAAAGATATTCGAGGCCATGGCCGGGGTGATTTGATAGTGCAAGTAGTAGTTAAAACGCCCACAAATCTTTCCAAAGAGCAAAAGGCTTTGCTCAGGGAATTGGCTAAACACTTTGGGGAGGACCCGGATTCAGTGGATCGTCGAATAGTCTCCAAATATAAGTCAAAAGTTAATTAAGGGCAAAAAATTGACTATCCACCACTTTTTTGTCGAGGCCAAGAAAATTCATTTTCCTGAGGTTATAATTTATGGCCGTGAGCATCACCATCTGGCCCGAGTTTTAAGACTAAAAACAGGTGAAAGAATTAGAATTTTTAATGAAAAAGGAGAAATTTTTTCGGCGGTTATCAAAAGAGTTGAGCCTGAAAGAACCATCATTCAGCTGGAAAACCAGATTGAATCAGAACAAATTGAGATTCCCCTGACATTGGCCCAAGCTTTTCTGAGGCCAAAAATAATGGATTGGCTTATCACTAAAATGGCGGAACTTAGGGTAGCGAAAATTATTCCAATAATTACCCAACGAACTGTAATCAAACTGGAGAATATTTCCGCCCATAAAATTAGTCGGTGGAAGAGCTTAGCTCTTGAAGCAGCTAAACAATCCCAAACTTCCTTTGTTCCCGAAATATATGCCCCCCTGAAATTAAAGGAATTTGTTCTCTCCTGCGAAGAGGAGAAGAAATATTTTTTAAGCGAGCATGGGGGTGAACTTTTGAAAGATATTCTAAATCGAGATTTGCAGGATTTGGCCCAAACCAAACCAGTTTCAGTAGTATTTTGCGTAGGACCTGAGGGGGGATGGACTAAAGAAGAGGAGCATCTTTTCTTGGATCATGCCTTTGTTCCGGTGAGCTTAGGGAAAAGGATCTATCGCGCAGAAACAGCCACCTTTATGGTCGCTTCCATCTTGACTCATTTCTGGAATGCCTGAATCATGTTTCTCCAGGGAGAAAAGGTAGGCAAATATGAGATTATCCGGCCCCTTGGGAGTGGGGGATTTGGTTCTGTCTATTTAGCCCGAGATACCTGGTTAGATATTAAGGTAGCCATTAAGGTTCCCCATAAACAATCGACAGAACTTTACAAGCTGCTCAAAGAACCGCGTCTTCAGGCAGCTTTGAATCATCCCAATATTGTTCGAGTGATAGCAGCGGAAAAGGAAAAGCAGGTCTTTTTCATGGTTATGGAATATGTGAAAGGAAAAACACTTGAGAAAATTCTCGAAAAAGAAAAGATCCTTTCCCTTGAGTTAGCCATCGATTATACGAAACAAATTGCTCATGGCATTGAACATGCCCATAAGCACAAGATTATTCATCGCGATTTAAGACCCTCAAATATTATTATTTCCGATGATGGAGTGGCTAAAATAACAGATTTTGGCACTTCAGCCTGGCTTGCCAATATTCCCTATGCTTCCACCCGAATTGGTAGTCCCCCCTATATGGCCCCTGAGCAATTTCTTGGCAAGGCGACTTACGCCTCCGATATTTATTCCTTAGGTTGCATCTTTTATGAGATGCTTGTCGGTCATCCGCCTATTTTCGATCCTGATCCTTTTAAAATCCTGGAAAAATCCCAGCAGGGGAAAATTACTCCCCCACGATTGAAAAATAGCCGTATTCCTAAAGAAATTGATGAGCTGATTATGAACTGTTTAGTTCCCAAAGTTGAGGAAAGGATTCAGAGAGCCTCTGAGGTTATCCGCCGTCTTGAAGCAATCAAGGGCGAGAAGGGAAGAACCTCAGAGCTTGAGGATATCATGAGCCGGATTAAAGCGAGGGAAAGCCAAAGAGCTGGCATATGCTGGAATTGCCGTCGTCCTCTTCCGATTAAGGCTTACCAATGTCCCCACTGCGGGGAAAGAATAAGATAAAATCCTTGGTTTGACTTGAACCAGCTGTTGGGATACCATGAAAACGGTCATTAGACCGGACTAATGATCATAAAATCTTTTAAAAAGGAGTTATAAATGAGCCCTTTTAAAGAAGATGGTTTAGTCTGGATGAATGGTCAGTTTGTTCCCTGGAAGGAAGCTAAAATTCATATCGCCTCTCATGTTATTCATTATGGTAGCTCAATCTTTGAGGGATTTCGAGCCTATGATACCCCTAAGGGGACAGCTATTTTCCGTCTCCATGCTCATATTCGCCGGCTTTATAATTCCTGCAAAATATACCGGATGGAAATTCCTTTAACCGAGGAGCAGTTTATTCAAGCGGTGATTGAAACTGTCAGGGTCAATAATATGAAAGCCTGTTATATCCGTCCCATTGTTTATCGAGGCTATAGCGCTTTGGGTGTTGATCCCTTTCCCAACCCCGTTGATTGTGCTATTCTAGTCTGGAATTGGGGAAAATATTTGGGCGAAGAGGCTTTGGAAAAGGGAGTTGATGTCTGTGTTTCTTCTTGGTGGCGAATGGCTCCGAACACTTTTCCTGCCTTAGCTAAATCAGGAGCAAATTATATGAATTCTCAGTTAATTAAAATGGAAGCTCTCGTTGATGGGTATAGTGAAGGCATTGCCTTAAACATAAGAGGTCATATTAGTGAGGGTAGTGGAGAGAACATTTTCCTAGTAATGAATGGCAAAGTTTATACTCCACCTCTGTCTTCTTCCGTACTTCCTGGAATCACCCGAGATTCAGTAATTACTCTTTTAAAAGAAATGAATATCCCCGTAATTGAAGAAACAATCCCCCGAGAAATGCTTTATATTGCCGATGAAGTTTTCTTCACAGGTTCAGCTGCTGAAATTACGCCCATTAGATCCATTGACCGGATTATTATTGGGGCCGGTAAGCCCGGCCCCGTAGTTAAGAGACTGCAGAAAGAATTTTTCGCTTACATTAATGGCGAAAGAGAAGATAAATATGGATGGTTAACTTATATATAATTTTTTGGAGGGGGTAAAAGATGGATATTGATGAGTTATTAAAAATAGCCATAGAAAGAGATGCTTCTGATCTCCATTTGAAAGCAGGCAATTATCCCATTATCAGGGTTCATGGTAATTTAATTCCTCTGACTTCCTATCCTCGATTAACCTCTAAGGATACCTTCGAATTGGCTGATCAGTTGATGTCAGATTATCAGAAAGCAAGACTCAAAGAAGAACTGGACATCGATCTCGCCTATAGTTTGCCTGGTTTTGGCCGCTTTCGAGGTAGCATTTTCTACCAGCGGGGAACCATTGCTATAGCTTTGCGAATTATTCCTATGGAAGTTAAAACTATCAGACAGCTTTTACTGCCTGAGATTATTGAAAAAATTGCTCTTTATCAGAGAGGTCTGGTATTGGTAACCGGAACCACAGGTTGTGGAAAAACGACGACTCTCGCCGCTATGATTGATCACATTAATACCTATCGTAAAGAACATATTATCACTATTGAAGATCCCATCGAGTATCTGCATAAAGATAAAAAAAGCACTATCAGTCAGCGAGAAGTGGGCACTGATGTGCGCAATTTTGCTCGGGGTCTGCGAGCTGCTTTGCGTGAGGATCCTGATGTTATCCTTGTGGGCGAAATGCGCGACCTTGATACCATTGAAACTGCCCTGTTGGCGGCCGAGACCGGTCATCTAGTTTTAAGTACCCTTCACACTCTGGATGCTCCCGAAAGTATTAATCGAATTGTTTCAGTTTTTCCGCCCCATCATCAGCGTCATGTAAGATTACAGCTTGCCTCCATTCTAAAGGCAGTTATTTCTCAACGACTTATTCCCCGAATGGATGGTCAAGGTCGTGTTCCCGCAGTAGAAGTTATGATTTCAACTCCCTATATTCAGGAATGTATTGCTGATCGAGAAAAAACGCCTTTGATCCGGGATGCTATCGCAGCCGGAACATCCCAATATGGCATGCAGACTTTTGATCAATCTGTATTCCAGCTTTATCGCGATGGCTATATTTCTTTCGAACAGGGATTGCGCTATTCCTCTTCACCCGATAATTTCAAGCTGCGGGTTATGGGCATTCAATCGACCCTTGACCTCGCCCTTGAAGAAATGGAAAGAGCTGCTGGTCGAATTTCCGAGCCAATACCACCTATAGAGGAAGAAATAACATGAAGGCTCAGGAGATAAGGGAGACCTTTCTCCATTTTTTCGAAAAGAGGGGGCATAGAATCGTCCCCAGTTCATCTCTTATTCCCAAAGACGACCCAACCCTCCTCTTTACCAATGCGGGGATGAATCAATTCAAAAATGTTTTTTTGGGACTGGAGAAAAGAAGCTATACCAGGGCAGCTTCAGTCCAAAAGTGTCTGCGGGTTTCAGGCAAACATAATGACCTCGAACAGGTGGGTCGAACCGCTAAACACCACACCTTTTTCGAAATGCTGGGCAATTTTTCTTTTGGTGACTATTTTAAGGAAGAAGCCATTGTTTACGCCTGGGAACTGATTACCGAGGTTTTTGGTTTTCCAAAGGAAAGGCTTTATATAACTATTTATGAAGAGGATGAAGAAGCCTTCCGCCTTTGGAATGAAAAAATCGGAATCGAATCAGAACGGATTTTTCGCTTCGGGAAAAAAGATAATTTTTGGGCTATGGGTGAGACCGGGCCATGCGGTCCCTGCTCGGAAATTCATTATGATTTAAATCCTTCCTTAGAAGAAGGAAAACCCTATGATTTAATTGCTTCAGGCAGTGATCGCCTGGTCGAGCTTTGGAATCTTGTTTTTATGCAATATGAACAGGACTCTTCAGGTGAACTTCATCCCCTTCCTCGGCCCTCCATTGATACGGGTATGGGGCTTGAAAGAATGGCGGCGGCTCTTCAAAAAAAGAGTTCTAACTTTGAGACCGATCTCTTTATGCCTATTATTGAAAGAATTACTGATTTGGCTCAGAGAGAATACCCAGCCTATGATGAAGGCGACATTGCTATCAGGATAATTGCTGATCATATTAGAGCTATTACGTTCCTTATTGGTGATGGCGTAATGCCTTCTAATGAAGGAAGGGGCTATGTGCTCCGACGATTGATCCGTCGGGCCTTTCGGAGAGGCAACTGGTTGGGCCTTGAAAAACCATTCCTTCATATTCTCGTAGGCGTAGTGGCTGAGATAATGAAGGAAGCCTATCCTGAAATAATAGCTTCAGCCCATTATATTTCTCGCATTTGTCTTTCCGAGGAGGAGAGATTTTCGGGAACCTTGTCGGCAGGCCTTCGTTATTTTAAGGAATTTGTGGCTGAAGCTAAAGCTTCAGGCCGAAATTTTCTCACTGGGGCTGAAGTTTTCAAGCTCTATGATACCTTTGGATTTCCCCTTGATTTGACAGTTGAATTAGCTGAGGAAGAGGGTCTGAAAATTGATGAACCTGGATTTAGGGAAAATCTTGAAAATCAGAGAAAGAAGGCGAGACTGGCCTGGAAGGGCGACACTAAAATAGAAGAAAGAAAAGTCTATGAAGAGTTGGCCTCAATAAAGGTGAAATTTATCGGATACGAAGCTGATTCAGTCGAAGAGTCTGAGGTCCTGGCTGTTTTAAAGCAGGGACAGAAAGTAATTGAATTAAAAAGTGGCGAAATGGGGGAAGTCATTCTCGAGAAAACTCCATTTTATGGCGAAGCCGGCGGTCAAGTAGGTGATACGGGCGAAATTCATGGTCCCCATGGGGTGGCTATTGTTGAATATTCCTATTATCCTATCCCCGAGATAATTGCCCATAAAATCAAGGTAGTCTCAGGTACAATCAGGCAAAAAGACCTAGTTGAGGCCAGGGTTAATCGACAGAGAAGGCAAGCCCTTAGGGCCAATCATACTGCGACCCATCTTTTGCATGCCAGCTTACGCCAAATCCTCGGCGATCATGTTAAACAAGCCGGTTCTCTTGTAGCTGCAGAAAGGCTTCGTTTTGATTTCACCCATTTTGCCCCTCTAAGCCAAGATGAGATTCAGCGGGTTGAAAACCTAATCAATGAAAAGATAAGAGAGAATATACCTGTCGAAACAAAAATTACCACCCTCGAAGAAGGCTTAAAGGAAGGAGCCATAGCCATCTTTGAGGAAAAGTATGGTGAGGTGGTTAGATTGGTAAAAATAGGCGATTTTAGCCGGGAGCTCTGCGGTGGAATCCATGCTAAATCCACAGGGGATATCGGTCTATTCAAAATTATTGATGAAGCAAGTGTAGCTGCTGGCATAAGGAGAATAGAAGCTCTGACTGGCGAAGAGGCCCTGCGTTATATTCAAGAAACAGATTATCTCCTGAGAGAAATTGAACGAAGCCTGAAGACATCAAGACAGGAAATTTTGAGACAGATTGAGCGAATTCGAGAGGAAATGGGTCGTTTAGAAAAGGAGAATCGACAACTGCGCAACAAACTCAACGAGCTTCGCTATCTCGAAAGAGAAATAGAAATAAAGCAAATAAAGGGAGTTTCTGTCCTGGCCCAGAAGGTTGAGGGATTAACAGCCGAGGAGCTTAGAAACCTGGCCGATAATCTTAAGCAGAAGCTGGGCTGCGGAGTAGTTATTTTGGGTGAAGCCATTGATGGTCGAGTAATGCTTGTAGTTTCAGTGGCTAAAGATCTGGCTTCGAAAATTTCAGCCCACGAGATTGTCCGTAAATTAGCGCCTCTTATTGGTGGCGGTGGTGGAGGAAGGGCTGATTTTGCTCAAGCTGGCGGAAAAAATCCGGAAGGTCTGGATAAGGCGATAAAAAGGGGGATTTCTCTTATTGAGGAAATGCTCTAAAAAATCACCTCAAAGGGTGATTTTCTCAAAGGGTTAATTTGATTAAATTCAAATAAGATGGATTTTTTAAGAAAAATTTTTCGAGAAAAAAACGCCATTATTATCTTTTTCATTTTCTTTCTCACTTGGCCTTTAATTCTTTTTGCTCAGAGTAAATCAGCTAAAACTAAATATGAGTCAATAATTCAATCCTTGGCGTCAGCCCACGGTGTGCCGGCTGACCTTATCCATTCGGTAATTAAAATTGAATCGAATTATAATGAAAGAGCCATTTCTCCCAAGGGAGCCATGGGTTTAATGCAATTAATGCCTGAAACTGCAAGATACTATGGAGTTAATGACCCCTTCGATCCAGTGGAGAATATTAAAGGCGGAGTTCTTTATCTTAAGGATCTTATTCGCCTTTACCAAGGGCAAACGGCTCATGTTTTAGCTGCTTACAATGCTGGACAGGAAGCTTTAAAAAAATTTAATGGCATCCCACCTTATAAAGAAACAATTGAGTATATTCAAAAGGTAATGGCCCTATATCCAAAGCCATATATACCTTCAGGACTGCCCATTTATCGATTTCAGGACGAAACAGGGAAAACAATTTTAACCAATGATCCTTTGCTCAGATTCCACCTAGAGCGCAGAAAAAAAAATTGATGGAAACAAAAAAATTTCCTTCAAGGCCGAACTTCGAGTTTAGCTTTGATGAGCAATTGTGAAGGAATAATTTCAAAAGTAGCTGGTAAGCGACCAACCTCCTCTCCGTCGAGTTCAAGAACAACCTTTTCCTCCTGAGCCGGATGAGCCTCAAGCCGGCGAGCTTTCCAAAGGGTGGTCTTGGGATGTCTCAGATGTGCTCCGGTAAAAATTTTCCAGCTATTTCTTAGAAATTCAAAAAATTTCATTCCTTTTATCAAAACCAGATCAAAAAGGCCATCATCGACTTCAGCTAGGGGAGCAATTTTCATTCCCTTGCCGAAAATACGGCCATTGGCGACAGCTCCGATAAGATATTCATTTTCAGGCAATTCCTGATCTTCAATTTTAAGACGAATTTTTTTCTGGCGATAATGAATCATGGTTGTAAGGAGAGTCCAAAAATAAGAGGAAGCTTTTCTTTCAAGACGCTTACGATTAACTTCATGGACCACCTCGCCTCCGACTCCGAAATCAGCCACGTTGAGAAAGAACCTCTGCTCTTTTTTCCCTTCTTTATTAATGTAAGTAACCCGGCCAACGTCGACTGGTCTAGCTATAGCTTTAGCGATTATTTGAAGAGCCTGTTTCAAGCTGACAGGTAAATTCAGACTGCGCATGAAATCGCAGCCAGATCCAGAAGGGACAATAGCCAGTTCGGTTCTTGGGTTGATAATTTTATTTTCTTCAAAAAAGCCATTGGCAATTTCATTAAGGGTGCCATCGCCGCCAACCCCGATAATGAGCTCAGAGCCGCTTTTAATTGCTTGCCGGGTAAGCTCAATAGCCTGAAGGGGCTTTTCCGTAAATTCATATTGAAACTCACGGATAAATGTTTTTAGAGCTTCCTTTATTTCCCGCCAACGCCGACGGGTTCGACCCTGGGCCGAAGCTGGATTGATTATAACTTGAGTTTTTAGTTTGATCATGGTTCTTTACTTAAGATTTTAGTCTTCAAACCAGTTTTCGCTAATTTAAAAATTTTTATTTATCGCTATGAATTTGACTTTTTTAGGCGAAAAAATTGATGGAAGACATATTTGATGGCAATCCCTAAGGTTTTTCAAAGCGCCGACCGAAAAGCGAGGCTCCAATAGTTCCGCCGATAGCTCCTAATCCAGCAAAAATGATGGCTCTAAATATTAAAATAAAAAGGGCTAAAGGAAAGGAAAATCGACCCATAGGGCCTTCCTTTAACCAATCTTCTAAGTTGAAAGGCATTTTCTCCGTGAATTGAGCCAGACTTGTCAGAAATCTTTGGGCAAAGGCTAAGTTTATAGCTTGCAAGGGGATGGACAAAAAGAAATCAATAATGGTGGCTATTAAACCTGTAACAATTCCCAAAAGCAGGCCATCGCTCAAGCTTACTGGTTTTGCAGAGTCGCGAGCATGAAGATAAACAGCCAAGGTTGCTCCGGCTATTATCCAAAGACAGCATAAACAATTAATTAAGGGTAGGGCTGAAAGAACGCCAGCAGTCAAGCCGCCAACAATGGCTGGAATAATTATCCTGTTTCTATTCATTTGTATTTAAAAGGCATTTTAATCATATTTTTCATCCTTTTTCAAGCTCATTCCTCCATTAAAATTTTTTCTCTATAAAAATTTTGGCTTGGCTTAATTCTTTAAATTTAAATTCACTCCAGAATTATTTTTTAGTAGGACTTAATCATCCTGTTTCATTTTTCTTTTTTTCAAGCCAGAGAATTATGATTGCGGGAAGAAAATAAAAGGGGAGTAAAAATCCCCAGCTTGAGCCAATGAAAAAACGAAGCCAGTTGGAACTGGACCAGAGATGGAGACTATTACCGGCCAGGTCAATGGCCATAGGCAAGGAGCCTCCTATAAGCCAGGAAGGGCCAGGAAATTTGGGACAAGTGAGCCCCATTATTAAAGGATAAATAACTAAAGCAGAAAAAAAGCCAATCATGATTCCAAAACATCGAGCACAGACAGCTAAGGGCCCTCTAGCCAAAGAAAAACAGCGATCTCTTAATTGATGACAGAAGGGCACATAAATAGAGTATATAGCCATACTTAATTTTGGCCAGCGCTGCTGAATTAGAGGGGCAACGAGGACTAAAGAAATTAAAATTAAACAAATAAAAACAATCATAAGCCAGAGGTAAAAAGGGCCCTTTTTTAAATTTAGAGATTTCATCTCTTCTGGCTGAATCTGAGCCACATAAGATGAGCAAAAATAGTAAGAAAAAGCAAAGTGGGGAGAGAAATTTTCATAAAAAAAGAATAGATTTTTCGGCCCAAGATGTCAAAAATCATCAAACCATTAAAGGCCAAGATGAAGACAAGGAAAAAGCGGTTAACCTTTGGAAATAAGGAAAAATGATAGAGGATAAGGGAAATAGCCAAAGATGAAGAAAGGAGGGTATAGTCCCAGCCAAGAGGGCTGACAAGAGGCGTTAGGAGAAGAAGAGAAGCGGATTCAAGGATAACTGGATCTTTAATTTTTTTTGATCTTAAAACCGCTAGAAAAACGACTAAGGCTAAAATGATTATAGCCAAAAAACCAAAGGTCCAAACTGGAAAATTTTGACCGAACCATTTTTGAAAAAGAGAAAAAAGGGAAATATTATCTTGAGAGCCAAGGAGGGGAGGAGTAGAAGCTTTTAGATAACTTATCCATTCATGATGGACAACAAAATTTCCTTTCCAACCATAAAAGAGGGCGGGTGTAAAGAAACTCAAACAGAAAAAGAAAAGAGCCGAAAAAATAGCTTTCCAGCTTTGTCTTAATAAAAATAAGGGGAGAAAAATAAGAGAATAGGGTTTAAGGGAGGAGGCTAATCCCCAAAGAAAGCCTGTTATCATAGAATCTTTTGATGATTTGGAAGTCTTTACCCACTTTTGAACCATGAGGAGAAGAATCCAGGTTATTAAAGCATTAATCTGGCCAAGAGATATCTCACGAGCCAAAAAACGGGCGAGTATAAGAAAGGTAAACAAGGGAACGGACTTAGGATAAGGAAAAGGGAAGCTGGCTAATTGAGCTGAAACAATAATGATAGCTAAAGAGGCTGAAGCTGTGATTACGAACCAGATAAATTTAGCCTGGGACAAAGGAATTAAACCAAGGGGAAGGTAAAGTAGGGAAGAGAAAGGTGGATATTTAAATTGATAATGGCCATCTTCTAAACGGTAGAGTGTTTCTCCCCAAAGAATTCTCTTGCCTGCCTTGTAATTGACCTCAAAATCGACCATCCTGGGCAAAATCAAATCGGGGAGAAAAATAAAAATGAATAAAGAAAATCCCAAAAGAAATGTTGCCAATACCAACCAGGCCTTAAATTTCATGTTTTATTAAAACTAAACGAGGCCTTAGCTTTTGTCAAATTGGAATAATCTTTGCTCTTTTCTACCAGGGAATTCAATTATTTCAAATTGATAATTATTTGACATCCTGATTGAGCTGAGTATAAATTGTTCTTAAAGGAAATTTTATAAGGAGGATGAAGATGAGTTATTGGTCATCGAGATGGGTAGTCGTTTCCCTGATTTTGTTTATACCTGTTTTTGCTTTTTCTCAGACGACTGTGGTTTTTGAAAAAAGTAAAGATGGACTTGTTGCCCTGGCCATTTATGGGACAAATAAAGAACTTATAGCTAAAGGATGTGCCTTTGCTGTTGGCGAAGAAATGGCTATCACAGCCTATCAGCTGGTGTCGGCAGCCGACACAGTCGAAGGGACAACAGCAAAAGGGAAAAAAATTAAGGTGGAAGGAATTATGGCAGCTGACCGGAATTTAGGATTATCGTTAATAAAGATCAAAGGAAATCTTCCTCCTTTAAAGCTAGGCAACTCCGATAATATGACCGAGAAGATGAAGATTATAGCTCTCGGTCCCAATGAAGCCGGTGAAATTGTAACTGCTGAAGGCAATATTCGTCACGTTGCTAAAATAGACTCAAACTTAGGCGTCTTTATAGCTTCTTTAGCTGTCCCAGCTGGATTTAGCGGCGGACCTGCTCTTAATGAAAATGGTGAGGTAATAGGTTTTATTCACGTTCTCGAAAGGGGAACAGTGGGAATAATTCCGGTTAACTACTGGCGAGCTCAGATTAAGCCGGGAAAATTCACTGAATTTAAAAACTGGCGAAAGGAAGATTATTTTGCCACCCTTGAGGGAGCTCTTCTTGCTGGAAAAATTCATTCCCTCAATGATGACTATGGCAATGCCCAAAAATATCTCGAAAGGGCCATTAAAATAAATCCTAATTTAATCGATGTCCAGGTGCAATTAGCTGAAATCTATTCTCGTCAAAGAGATTTTAGCTCAGCTGTTAATGCTTATAAGAAAGTTCTTGAGCTCAATCCCGATCTCGGTGAGGCCTATTTTGGCCTTGGATCAGTTTATATCCGCATGATGAAATGGTCTGAAGCCATAGCTCCTTTAGAAAAGGCAATCCAGATGAAAGTTCAAGAACAGGAAGCTTGGCGATTGTTAGCTACTGCTTTCGAAGAGATGAAGAATTTCGACCGTGCCGCCCAGGCCTACGAAAATTACATTACTTTTAATCCACCCGAAGTTTGGGGAGCTTATCTTCGCCTTGGTCTTTGCCGAATGGAGCTCCAACAATTTGAGGCAGCAATTAAAGCCCTCGAGGAAGCCCAGAAGAGACAACCGGATGATATCAAAGTTAATTACAGTCTTGCCCAAGCCTATCATAGGGCAAAACAGTACGAAAATGCCGCCAAAATTTATCGTCTTCTAGCTGAATTAAGTCCAGCTGATGCTTCTGCCTATTACGGCCTGATTGTTAGAATGTATGATGAGGCAGGACGATATGATCTGGCTGTTGAACCGGCTAAAAAGGTTGTCGAATTAAATCCCAATAGCGAAATGGCTCTTTATAATCTGGGTATTATGTATTTTAAGCTCGATCGCCTCGATGAGGCAATTGCGGCCTTTAAAAAAGCCCTCGACTTAAGACCAACCTATGAATATGCCTGGTTCCAAGTTGGTCTATCCTATTCAAAGCAAAAGAAATATAAAGACGCAATTGAGGCCTTTAAAAAGTTTGTTGAACTTATGCCTGATTCTTACGATGGCTGGTTTCAATTAGGAATCAATTATATGTATTTAAAAGATTTTAAAAATGCTGTCGAGCCGCTCGAAAAAACAATTGAATTAAAGCCCGATCATACCTACGGTCTTTACAATTTGGCTATTGCCTATCTGAACATCCACGACAATTTGAGTGCCAGAGAAGTTTATAAAAAACTTGTTAACCTTGACCCTGCTCTGGCGGAGAAATTGAAAAAGTTCTTAAGATAAAGTTAAATAAAGTTAACCAAAAAATTGGCGAATTTAGCCAAAATAAAAATAAATTGTCTTAAATAAAGATAAAAGACAAATTCTATTTAGATTCTTTAAGAGAGGCTAATTGACCCTAATGTCTTAAATATGGTATAAATATATCTAAGTTTCTTCCGAGGATCATCAATTAAAAGAATAAATTTCGAAGGGCAGGTGGCGGAATTGGCAGACGCACTAGGCTTAGGACCTAGTTCCTGAAAAAGGAGTGCGGGTTCGAGTCCCGCTCTGCCCATTAAGCCCCCTCAAACAAATTCTAAAAAGAGATTGTGTTATGGAAAAAGAACAGAAATGGTTTAAGGAAAACTTAATTGAAATAGGAGAAAATTCAAAGGAAATTGAATTTGAAGTTCCGGTTGAAATCGTCACTTCTGAATACGATAAAATTGTAGATTATTTTACTCAGAGAGCCAAAATCCCTGGATTCAGAGTAGGTAAAGCGCCCAAGGATATTATCCGAAGAGTTTATGCGGCGGAAATTAGGCAAAAATTAATTGATAATCTTGTTCCCAAGGCTGTTGAGGAAAGCCTTAAGGCCAATAATCTTAATCCGGCCGTTGATCCAATGATTGAGAATATACGCTGGCAAGAAGGAGAGCCCCTTACCTTTAGGGTTAAACTTGATTTCTGGCCAGATTTTAAGCTTCCCGATTATAGGTCAATAAAAATACCTCAGCCCTCCCTTGAGGTTAAGGATGAAGAAATAGAGAAAGTTCTACGGGATCTTCAGGAAAGATCAGCTGAATTTATTCCTGTAACTGACAGAGGTCTGGCTCCGGGAGATTATGCTCATATAGAAATCAAAGCAAAGGATTTTAAGACAAAGAAGTTTTGGCCAACTCAAAAGGTTCAGATTGAAATCGGTCAGCCGACAAATGATCCTTTTCTAGAGCAAAATATTATGGGATTGATGACAGGAGAAACCAGGACTTTTACCGTTGATTACCCCCTTGATCACTCTGATTTTTCTTTGGCTGGGAAAAGAGTCGAGTATACTGTAAAAATTCTGGCGATAAGAGAGAAAAGGGTACCGGCGATTGGAGATGATTTTGCCCGCTCCCTCGGTAATTTTGATAATCTTGATCAATTAAGGGACAGGATCAAAGAGGAGCTCCTAGAGAAAAAAAAGGAGGAGAGTAGAAATCAGGTCTTGGAAAAAATTCTTAGCCAATTGGCGGCGGAAGCCCCTTTTTCCCTTCCTGAAGCAGCGGTAGAGGCTGAAAGCCGCCTTCTTCTCGAGCGCTGGCTTACATCAAGGCCAGAACATAATTGGTCAGAAGCCGAGATTAAATCTCTTCAAGGTGAGGCCAGGCGGCAGGCTGAAAAAAGGTTAAAAGATAGACTCATTCTTGAAAAAATAGCTCAAAAGGAGGGATTAGAAGTAAAAGAAGACGAGCTTGAAGAGGAGATACGCTCTTTGGCCAGAGCCCATCGCCTTTCCTTTTTTGAGCTTAAAGAAAGACTAGAAAGAGAGGGGAGGCTTGAAGCTCTGCGCCATAATCTTCTTCTGAGAAAAGTCGTTGACTTTTTAATTAATCAAGCATTATAATTAAATTGTTCCTACTCCCATGGCGTTAATTCCCTTCGTTGTTGAGCATGATGGCCGCACGGAAAGGGTTTATGATATTTATTCGCGACTCTTAAAAGACAATATAATTTTTATTGGTTCAGAAATAACTGATGAGTTAGCCAACATAGTGATTGCTCAGATGCTTTACCTTGAAGCTGAGAAACCAGAAAAGGAAATATCCCTTTATATAAATTCCCCTGGCGGCAGTATAACGGCCGGGATTGCCATCTATGACACTATGCAGTTTATAAAATCTGATGTTGTGACCATATGTGTTGGTCAGGCTGCTTCCATGGCGGCTGTGCTTCTGGCCGCTGGCCGAAAGGGAAAAAGATATTCTTTGCCCAATTCACGAATCATTCTCCATCAGCCTTTTGGGGGCTTTCAGGGTCAAGCCTCTGATATAGCTATTCAAGCCAGAGAGATGTTGCGAATCCGCGAAAAAATCACTGAGATTCTAGCCTTTCATACCCGGCAGCCCAAAGAAAAAATCCAGGCTGATATGGAAAGAGACTTTATCATGACTCCGGAAGAAGCCCTTGAATATGGATTAATTGATCAGATTATTCGTTCCCGTCATAAGACCGAATAATAACCCTGAATACCTGGCAGACATGCTTTTCAGAAGAGAGAAGTAACAATGGAAGAGAAAGAAAAAGGACTGATTTCGTCCTTAGTGAGCTGTAATTTTTGTGGACGACAACAGAATCAGGTCCGAAGATTAATTGCCGGACCGAAAGGAGTCTATATCTGTGATCACTGTATAGAAATAGCTCATAGCCTCATTCAAGAGGAACGATTGCGGGAAATTGAAGAAAAAAGGCAGAAAATCAGTTTCCCCACGCCCATGGAAATTAAGAAAGCCCTGGATGAATATATTGTTGGTCAAGAGCAGGCAAAAAAGAAAATTTCAGTGGCTGTTTATAATCATTATAAACGGATAAATTTGAAGCGACAGGGAGCCGAAGTAGAGGTTCAAAAAAGCAATATTCTCCTCATTGGCCCTACCGGGACAGGCAAAACTCTTATGGCTCAGACCTTAGCCAAGCTGCTTTCTGTTCCTTTTGCGATTGCAGATGCTACGAGTCTAACTGAAGCGGGGTACGTTGGGGAGGATGTGGAGAACGTGATTTTGAAGCTTTATCAGGCTGCCCGAGGAAATATTGAGAAAACTCAGCGAGGCATAGTCTATATTGATGAAATAGATAAAATAAGTCGAAAGAGCGATAGCCCCTCAATAACCCGAGATGTTTCAGGAGAAGGAGTTCAGCAAGCTCTCCTTAAAATTGTCGAAGGCACTGTGGCTAATGTCCCGCCGCAGGGTGGAAGAAAACATCCCTATCAAGAATTTATTCCCATTGATACCACCGATATTCTTTTTATAGCCGGAGGAGCCTTTGTTGGCCTGGATAAAATTATTCGACAGAGAATTGGTAAAACGGCTGTCGGCTTTAAAACTGATCTAAAGGCCTCCTCGCCCCATGACCTTGAGGAGATTTATCGAGAATTAATTCCTCAGGATTTAATAAAATATGGTCTCATCCCTGAACTCGTAGGTCGTTTTCCTGTAGTTGCAACCTTGGCTGATCTAACTGAAGATGATCTGGTTGCGATTTTGACTAAACCTAAAAATGCCATTATCAAGCAATTTCAGAAGCTCTTTGAAATGGAGGGGGTTGAACTTGAATTTACTGAGGAAGCGCTTCGGGCTATTGCCCGCCGGTCTATCGAACGCAAGCTTGGAGCAAGGGGTTTGCGAGCCATCATTGAAGATTTGATGCTGGATCTAATGTTTTATTTGCCTTCGATGAAGACTAAAACCAAAATCGTTGTGACTAAAGAAATGGTTGAAACTAATGGCCTTAATAGCAATTTTTCTGATAAAATATTAGGAGCTTAAAATGACAATAGAAAATTACGATCAAACAGAAGTTTTGCGCAATTTGCCCCTTATCCCTTTGAGGGAGTTAGTTATTTTCCCTTCAACTCTTGTTCCCTTCATCATCGGCCGACCCTCTTCCATTCAGGCTCTGGAAAAAGCCTTGGAAAAAGATAAATTGATCTTCCTTTCGGCCCAGATGGATGCCTCCTTAGACAATCCTGCCCCCAAAGATATTTATTCTGTTGGTGTTATGGCCAAGATAATCAGAACAGTTCGATCCGATGAGAAAAATATAAAGGTTATTGTTGAAGCTAAGAGAAGAGCAAGAATTATTGAATATTTGAGCACTTATCCTTTTTATCAGGTTCTTGTCAAAGTAATTAGGGAAATAGAGGATACGGCAGAAGAAGGGAAGGAGTTGTTGCGGAAAGTTCTTTCTCTTTTTGAGGATTATCTTAGATTAAGCCAAACAGCAAATATTGAATCGATTATTCCAGCCATAAAAGATACTACCCCTGAAAGAATTTCTGATATAATTGCTTCCCATCTTTTCCTCCCGGTGGAAGAGAAGCAAAATCTTCTGGAGACAATCAACCCGATTGAAAGACTTCGACGCCTTAATTTCCTCTTGGAAAACGAGCTGCTTAAAATGCAGGGCCGATCGCCTCGCCCTGAAAGAAGACGACCTTCAAGCCGAGAATCAAAGCAGCCTATTTTCCCTTCGGGCGGGATGAGAAGAGAGGATCAGCCTAATGAAATAGAAGAGTTAAGACAGAGAGTAGCCAGGGCTAAAATGCCCCCAGATGCTGAAGAAAAAGCCTATAAAGAAATAGAGCGCCTGGAGAGCATGCCGCCTATGTCAGCGGAGGCGACAGTCTGCCGAAATTATCTTGACTGGTTACTTTCGCTTCCCTGGAATAAGAAGTCCCGCGAAAAGAGAGATCTCAAGGCGGCGGAAAGGATTCTTGATGAGGACCATTATGGTCTTGAAAAGGTTAAAGAGAGAATTATTGAATTTTTGGCCATTCGTCAGTTAGTCAAAAACCCCAAAGGAGTGATTCTTGGTTTCATCGGTCCTCCAGGTGTGGGTAAAAGTTCTTTGGCTAAATCCATCGCTCGAGCTACCGGCCGAAAATTTGTTCGCCTTTCGCTTGGCGGCGTCAGGGATGAAGCTGAAATTCGAGGTCATCGCCGAACCTATATTGGCGCCTATCCTGGCCGAATAATTCAGATGATAAAGCGAGCAGGCACCAAGAACCCAGTTTTTCTTCTGGATGAAGTTGATAAAATGAGCATGGATTTTCGCGGCGATCCGGCGGCCGCATTAATGGAGGTTCTTGATCCTGAACAAAATAGTACCTTCCTTGATCATTATATAGATACTGATTTTGACCTATCGCAAGTTATGTTTATTGTTACGGCTAATCAGCTTGAGCCCATACCTAAACCTTTAATTGACCGAATGGAGATTATTCGAATTCCTGGTTATACTGAAGATGAAAAATTACAGATAGCCAAAAAATTTCTAATTCCAAAACAGCTCAAAGCCCATGGGTTAAAGCCTGAAAATCTAAAGATAGCTGATGCAGCGATTTTAAGAATAATAAGGGAATACACGAGGGAAGCTGGAGTTCGTAATCTTGAGCGAGAGATTACCTCCATTTGCCGTAAATTGGTTAAGAAAGTGGTCCAAAAAGGAAAAGATTATTGTGAGCGAGTCACGGCTAGAAATCTCGAAAAGTATCTGGGTATTCCTAAGTTCCGGCACATTGAAATTGACACTAGGGAAGAAGTGGGCGTGGCCATTGGGATGGCCTGGACTGAATTTGGTGGAGAGCTTCTTACTTTTGAAGCCACCAAAGTTCATGGTAAAGGCAATTTTACCTTAACGGGTCAATTAGGAGAGATTATGCAGGAATCGGCTCAGGCAGCCTTTAGTTATGTCCGAAGTAAAATATATGAGCTCAATATAGCCAAAGATCTCCATAAAAATTTTGATATTCATATTCATGTACCTGAAGGAGCCACACCTAAGGATGGGCCATCAGCTGGAATAACCATTGCTACCGCTATTATTTCTCTTCTTACTGGAATCCCCGTAAATAAAAAAGTAGCCATGAGCGGCGAAATTACTCTGCGGGGTAAAGTCCTGCCTGTGGGAGGAATAAAAGAAAAACTGCTGGCTGCTCATCGGGAGGGTATCAAAGAAGTTATTCTGCCTCTGGATAATCGACCAGACCTTCGAGATGTACCCAAGATTATCAAGCAGGAAATGACTATTCATCTCGTCGAGAACATGGACGAAGTTTTGAAAATCGCTTTAACGCGCGATCTGCCCAAGAAGGATGAAGTGAGCCCTGAGAAAGAAAGCATAGTTGTTGCGTCAGAGATATCTCCAGGAAGTAACGAAGGTGGAGCTCAGGAACCGCCGCCTTTAGCTCATTAAGGCCTTATTTAACTTTTGCCATAGAGGCAATCGATCTTAGGAAGATAAAGGTCTTAGTCAGGACTTATAAAGTCGTTTTAATTCTATATTCATTTTAATTCAAAAAGAGAGGTGTCTGAGATGAGAGAAAAGGAATATAGCTTACTTGAACTTGAAGAAAAAGACACATCCCAGCTACAAAGAATAGCTGGCCGAGTTGGCGTTCCAGATGAGGAAATTGAACAGGCGTCAGATCGCCATCAACTTATTTTTAAAATCCTCGAGGCTCAAGCTAAAAAGAATGGTTTACTTTTTTCAGAGGGCGTTCTTGAGGTTCTCGAGGATGGCTTTGGCTTTCTTCGGTCACCTGAATTTTCTTATTTACCGAGTCCCGACGATATCTATGTTTCTCCTTCCCAAATAAGAAGATTTCAGTTAAGGACGGGGGACACCATTTCTGGAGTCGTTAGGCCTCCCAAGGAAGGGGAAAAATATTTTGCCCTGATAAAAATTGATGCTGTTAACTTTATGAACCCAGAAACGTTAATGGAAGTCAGGCGTAATGTTCAATTCGATCATCTCACACCTCTTTATCCTTATGAAAAAATTAGGCTTCAAGATGGTGACCCTAAGAACCTCAATGCTCGGATAATGGAATTATTAACCCCCATAGGCAAGGGACAAAGGGGTTTAATTGTCTCGCCACCAAGGGCTGGAAAAACAACTCTATTGAAAACAATAGCTAAATCCATAGAAAAAAATCATCCTGAGATATATCTCATTGTTCTTTTAGTGGCTGAAAGACCAGAGGAAGTGACCGATTTTAAACGAAGCGTTAAAGCTGAGGTTGTGGCTTCCACCTTCGATGAACCACCGACCAGGAATACTCAAGTAGCGAATATTGTTCTTGAAAAAGCTAAACGACTCGTCGAAATCAAAAAGGATGTAGTCATCCTCCTTGACAGTATTACCCGTTTGGCTAGAGCACACAATGCCATTGTTCCTCCTTCGGGTAAAGTTTTATCTGGAGGTATTGATGCTAATGCTCTTAACAAGCCCAAAAAATTCTTTGGTTCAGCCCGAAAGGTAGAAGAGGGTGGTAGCTTAACTATTGTTGCTACCGCTTTGATTGACACCGGCAGCCGAATGGATGAAGTGATTTTTGAAGAGTTTAAAGGAACAGGTAATATGGAGATAAACCTTGACCGGCGCCTTGTGGATAAAAGGCTTTTCCCAGCTATCGATATTAATCGTTCTGGCACTCGAAAGGAAGAGCTTTTGATTCCCGAGAAAGATTTAAACCGAATCTGGATTCTTCGAAAAGTTTTAAGTCAGTTAAACGAAGTTGAAGCTATGGAACTTTTGATTGAAAAGCTATCGAAGACAAAGACTAATGAGGAATTCTTAGCTGCAATGAGTAAGGGATTATAAAAAGACTTCTATATCATTTTAACTCCTCATTTTAGACTGCATAAATAATCCTGCCTTATCTGAGAATGAAATCTTTGTCTAAGGATAAAATATTTGATTTAAATCTTTTTTGTAAAAGTAAAAGATTCAATGAAAATATTAAAGAAAAAATTGGGAGATTAGGACGAAATTCAAACAATGAATCAGCTGAATATTTGGGGAAAAAAGAAAGCCTTAAGTGAAGCCTAGAATTTTAAAAGGAATTGATGAAAAACAGAGCTAGAAATAAAGAAAAGGATGAAAATTACGTCGCATAAGATATATTATGTCAACTATAAAATATAATTAGTCATTTTTAAACAAATGTTTAAGCGATTTAATTTCCCCTCAATCTTTTTTATTTTTTGTTAGTTACTTTTCTTTTTTCAATACTTTAAATTTAACTTAAGTAAAATAAAAATATCATTTCTCTCGGGAATGAAATTCATATCTTAAATTTATTTTATAAGACATTTACTAGATCAATTAGATTTTTAAATTTTTACTTATTCAAATTTCTCCACTTTTAAGCCGGTTTAAAATATCTTCCAGGATATTAATTATCTCTTCTCTAGAGACATTTTCTTTTTTGAATTCTAATTTTAAAAAATATTTTTTATCCTTAGGATAAAAACGGAAAACAAAAGGGCCTGATTTTTTTATTTTTCCCTTTATTTTCTTTCCAAGCTCTCGTGTATCCTCTCGTTTGAGACCCCTTTCTATAATCTGATTAACCATTTTTTCCATATCTTCGGGCTTCTCGAGTTTAGATATTTCGATAAGGGTACTTCGGCTCAAAATTCCATGCTTTTTACATATATTTCTTAAATGATCAGGAATCCGAGAAACATTAATAATTTCAGTTATAGTTGACCTGGCTTTTCCGATTCTTTCCGCAAGTTGCTGATGGCTGTACCCATAGAGGTCAACAAGGGTTTTTAAACCATCGGCTTCTTCAAAAACATCAAGGTCTTTTCGTTGTAGATTTTCAATCAAAGCCAACTCAAGAGCTTCTTGATCACTGACATTCATTTCAATACAAGGCAGCTCTTTAAGGCCAACGTTCATTGCGGCTACATAACGGCGTTCTCCGGCAATGATCTCGAAACGATCTCCCTTAGGCCTGACCAGAATTGGCTCGAGAATTCCTTTGGCTTTGATAGAGGCCATCAATTCCTGCAAATCTCCGAGTTCGCTTCTGGCCTGATGGGGATTAGGATCTATTTTGCCGATTGGTATCATTCGAATTCTTGGAGATGGTACCTTAGAAGAAATCAGTTCAACAAAATGGAAATCGTGCCTCATAACAATGTTTTCAGGGAGTCCTGTTTTTCTCATTTTTTACCCTTTCCAGAATCTCCTCAGCAATTTTTCTATACTGATATGCGCCCACAGAGTCAGGCGCGTAAGTAAATATTGATTCCTTATAGGCTGGGCTTTCTTCAAGTTTTACGCTCTTTGAAATAAAGGTCCGAAAAACTTTCGGTCCAAAAACCTGCTTTATTCTTTTGACCACATCTCTAGATAAGTTTGTCCTTTTATCAAATAAAGTAATAATTACACCTATTATATTCAGCCCAGGATTGGCTACTCTTTTTACTTTCTCAATTGTTTCTAGTAAGTCATCAGTTCCTTCAAGACAAAGATAAGAGGATTGAATAGGTATCAGCACCGAATCAGCAGCTACTAAAGAATTAACGGTTATCAAACCAAGAGTCGGAGGCGTATCGATAAATATGAAATCATATTGCTCTCTTACAGGTTGTAACGCGTCTTTTAGCCGAAAATGGCCATCTATTTCTCCAATTAAAGTCGGCTCAAGTTTAGCCATGGAAATTTTACTTATAACAAGATCAAGACCTGGAATATTTGTTTTTACTAAGACTGAGGTGATAGGTAATTGAGGATTGATTAGAACATCATAAAGAGAGCGATCATAATTAGAAGGATCATTTAGACAGGAGATAGTACTATGGGCTTGAGGGTCAGTATCAACTAAAAGCACTTTATAGCCCATGAAAGCAAGGGCTGAAGAAAGATTAACAGCTGTTGTTGTCTTCCCTACCCCGCCTTTTTGATTAGCGATAGCTATAACCACATTTATCTCCAGAAAATATTTATTGAATAAATAATCTAAATAAAAATAAAAATCAACACGAAAAAAATAGAAGATGTCGGCATGCCGACATCTTCTGTAATTTATTGAAAATAAAAGAAATAATTTTAATTGATTGGGAAAGAAAATTTAATTATTATTGGAAGGAAATGAAAAAAATAAAAAAAGAAGAAAAATTTTCAGAATCAGGATTAATAAAAAAAATTAACATATTTGACGCTATTTTATTTGTTATGGGCTCTATTCTTGGTTCAGGAATTTATATGACAAGCGGCCATATTATTGGTTATATTGGAAATGAAAAATGGATGTTATTAATATGGCTTTGCGGCGGCTTGTTCACCTTATTAGGTGGCCTTTGTATGGCTGAGCTCGGAACAAAACATCCAAAAGCAGGTGGGCCGTACGTTTACCTTAAAGAAGCTTATGGAAAATGGGCTGGATTTCTTTTTGGATGGATTTTTTTCTGGATAATTGAAAGTGGAGGAATAGCCGCCTTAAGTGTCGGTTTTACTGATCACCTAATAAGTCTTTTAAAAATGGAAAACATCTTATTAGGGAAAATAAATATTAATAATTTTTTTCAACACAATATATATTTGTCCCAAATTATTGCGATAATTCCAATAATACTTCTCTCGGTAGTTAATAATTATGGATTAAAATTGGCGATAATTATCCAAAATATATCAATGATTATAAGAGCAGGGCTAATAATAATATTTTTAGGGGCAGGATATTATATTTTGGCGGAAAAAGGGTTAATTTCAATAAGTAGAATAGATTCAATTCCTGAAAATGTTGGCTTTGAGGGTTATTTTTTTGCGCTTTTAGCCACGCTATGGACTTATGATGGCTGGTACGCAGCTAATTGCACGGCCGAAGAAATGAAAAGACCAGAGAAGGATTTGCCTAAAGCGATTATCTTTGGAATAACTGGAATAACTATAATTTATATAATGATGAACACAATTTATGTTTTTTCTCTTAAAGCTACCGAAATGGCCGGAAAAGATAGAATCGGTGAAGCTGCCTCAATAGTAATTTTTGGTGAAAAAGCTGGACCCTTAATGACAGCCGCCATTGCTTTTACTATTTTCGGTTGTTTAAGCTCAACAATAATTTATGGACCAAGGGTATATTTCGCTATGGCCAAAGATAGAATATTTTTCTATAGGCTTGGAAAAATAAATGAAAAGACAAGGGTTCCAGGCCAGGCCATATGGGCTCAGGCCTTCCTTTCCTCCTTCTTATGCCTAATGGGAAAATTTCAATCTTTATATGAATATGTTGTTTTTAGTCTAATTATCTTTTTTGCTGGTCTAGGTCTAGCTGTTTTTATAGAAAGGAAAAAAGAAAAAAAGAAAAATTTAAAAGAAAAAAACGATGGGCTAATAAAAAAGTTAGGACCAATTGCCGCAGGAATTTTCGTCATAAGTTGTTTGTTTATTTTTTTAAGTTGTCTCCTATGGAAAACAAAGGAATTATTAATAGGGTTGATGATTACTATAAGTGGATTGCCAGCCTATATTTATTGGGAAAAAAAGAGAAAGGAAAAAGCCTAAAAAACAATATATAACAAAAATATAATATAAAAAATATGTATAATGTAAAATTGCGATATTAAAAATCAAGAGAAACAGAGGAAACGAAAAGAATGAAGAAGAATTGAAAAGTAATAAGAAAAGATATAAAAGAAAACAAGGTAAAAAAACATAAAATGGAAAAACAGGGAAAAATAAGAATAATCATAGGTCCAGAAAATAAAATAATCTGGGCTAAAAAGGGTGAAAATCTGGCCATAGTCTTAAGAAATAATGGAATAAATATAAATACCTGGTGTAATTTTAAAGGAATATGCGGTAAATGTTTAATTGAAATAATCTCAGGTCGGGGCGGAAAGGAGAAAAAAAAAGAAATTGAACTAAAAAAAAGAAATAATTGGCCTGATAACTATAGATTAGCCTGTCAAATAAATTTAAAAGGTGATTTAAGAATAAGAATTCCGGATGAATCAAAAATAAAGCGAATAAATGTACTTAATAGTGGACTAATAATTAAAACAGAAATAAATCCTGGAATAAAAAAATATAAATTATGGATTGAAGAGAAAGAATTAGAAAAAGAGAGTTCTTTAATAGATATAGTAGAAAAAAAACTAAAAATAGTAAAAGCAAAAACAGAATTGGAGGCTTTAAAAAAACTAAGTCAATTTAATTTTAAAAAGAAAAGCTTATGTGTTTATATTTATAATGATCAAGACATAATAAAAATTGACGAAGATAAATCAAAGCTACCAATTTATGGGTTAGCCATAGATGTAGGTACAACTACTTTGGTCGGCGAGGCAATAGATCTTGAATCTGGAGAAATAATGGCCAGAGAGGCTGGATTTAATAACCAAATTAAATACGGCGCTGATATCCTATCAAGGATTGCTTATGCCAGCTTAGGAAGGAAAAACGTTAAAGAATTACAAAAAATTATTATTAATGATCTAAACGAGATAATTAAAAAGTTGTCCGATAAAATTAAAATTAAAAGAGAAAATTTTTTGGAAGCAGTTTTAGCTGGAAATACGACTATGAATCATCTTTTATTAGGACTGACAGTAAATTCGCTTGGTCAAGCGCCATTTATAAGTTTATTTTCTTATCTAAAACCGATTAGGGCTAAAGATATCAATTTAAAAATTAATCCTGGAGGCAGAATTTTTCTGGCGCCCAATATTCATAGTTTTATTGGTGGGGACATTTCAGCTGGTTTACTAGCTGCTGATATTTTTAGAGCCGAAGGGCCGTTAGCTTTTATTGACCTTGGGACAAACGGCGAAATTGTAATTAAAAAAGATAATCAGATTGTGGCTGCTTCAGCCGCTGCCGGCCCAGCCTTTGAAGGTGGAAATTTAAGTTGCGGGTTGCCAGCAATCGATGGCGCCATAAGCCGAGCTGAATTTAGAAACGGGCAAATGAAAATAGGAACTATAAATAATAAACCTGCCCGAGGTATCTGTGGATCAGGCTTAATTGACCTAATAGCCGAGTTTGTCCGTCAAGGTATTATAAAGCCTGATGGGCGCGTTGCCAGCCAAAAAAAAGAAATATTAATAACGAAAAATATTGTCCTAACCCAAGAAGATATAAGGCAGGCTCAATTGGCTTGTGCGGCTATAAAAACCGGCTTAAAACTTCTTCTTGAATTTCTAGGACTTTATCCCAAAGATTTAAAAGCAATTTACCTTGCTGGGGCTTTCGGCCAAGAATTATCCATCGAGAATAGCCAGCTCCTTGGGCTACTTCCATCTATTGAAACTAAAAAGATAATTTTTTTAGGAAATTCTTCGCTGGCCGGCGCAAGATTACTTCTTCTAAATAAAAAATCGCGGGCGCTTCTTTTTTCCCTAATTAAAAAAATTGATTATATTTCATTAGCTAAAAATGAAAATTTTCAAAGATATTTCCTTCAAGCCTTAAGGTTCGAACCTTGGTCTTAGAAAAATTAATCAAGAAAGGAGGTCCATGGAAAAAGAAAAAATTTTTGCCCAAATGAATCAGGCTATAATTGATGGCAACGAAGAAGAAGCTGTTCGTCTCGCCCGCCAAGCCCTTGAGCTTAAGCTTGATCCATCAGAAGTTATTGAGAAAGGATATGTTCCTGGCATTCAAAAGGTTGGTGAACTCTGGGAAAAGGGGGAATATTTTCTTCCTGAATTAATTACCTCCTCTGAAGCCATGAAAGCGGCTTTGGCGATTTTAGAACCGGAGCTCAAGAGTCGGGAAAAAAGTTTAGGAGTTAAAGGAAAGATAGTTATTGGGACAGTGGAGGGAGATATTCATGACATAGGAAAAAATATAGTTGCTTCCATGCTTCAGGCATCTGGTTTTGAAGTTTATGATCTTGGGGCTGATGTTAAATTAGAAAAATTCATTGATAAGGCGGAAGAAGTTGGTGCCGACATCATTGGCCTTTCAGCTCTTTTGACTACCACGATGATTGGACAAAAAAAATTTATTGATCTTCTTATTCAGCGACAATTAAGAGACCGTTACTTGGTCATAGTTGGAGGAGCACCCGTTAATTCTGACTGGGCTACTAAGATTGGTGCTGATGGCTATGCCGAGAATGCCGTGGCTGCCGTTTATCTTGTCCAGGAGCTTCTAGCTAAAACCAAAAGGAGGTAAGAAAATGATTGCGCCTGTGAGACCAAAAATAAGTCTTTTGAGTCGAGAATTGGTGCAGAAGATAATCGATGAAGCCCTTTTGCTTCTCGAAAAGATAGGTGTCTTCGTGGAGAATGAGGAGGCCCTGTCCTTACTTGGAGAAGCCGGTGCAAAAGTCAAGAGAGAATATCAGAGAGTGTACTTGACGGATTCCCTGGTAAAAATGTGCCTTGATAAAGCTCCTAAGATAGTTCATCTTTATGATCGTGAAGGACAAAAAAGCTTTATTCTAGGTAAGGATGAGGTCCATTTTAATCCCGGATCGGCGGCTATATCCATTTTAGACTCAGAAACTCACTCTTTACGGTCACCAGAAACTTCCGATCTGGTGAAATTAATCCGTTTAACTGACCTCTTACCTCACCTTGATTTTCAAAGCACCGCCCTTGTTCCGTCGGATGTGCCTCAGGAGATAGCTGATAGTTATCGTCTTTATGTTGCTTTACATTTTTCTTCTAAGCCGGTGGTTACTGGCACGTTCCGGGTTGAAAGTTTCAAGGTTATGAAAGATATGCTCACAGCTGTTCGGGGAAGTGAAAATGAGCTCATGAAAAAGCCCTTGGCTATTTTTGATGCCTGCCCATCCCCTCCTCTGAAATGGAGCAATCTTACGGCTCAGAGCTTAATTGATGCTGCTCGGTGCGGTCAGCCCTCTGAGCTCATTTCCATGGGTATGACTGGCGCTACATCGCCAGTAACTATAACTGGCACCTTAGTGCAACATGTTGCTGAAAATCTTTCTGGCCTCGTTATTGTTCAACTGGCTCAACCCGGGGCTCCGGTCATCTTTGGCGGTTCACCCTCAAGCTTTGATCTGCGTTTCGGGACAACGCCTATGGGAGCAATGGAAACTATGATGATTGATATCGCCTCAGCTCAGATTGGCCAAGAGCTAGGTTTACCAACTCACGCTTATATGGGGCTTTCAGATTCAAAACTAGTCGACTGTCAGGCCGGCTTGGAAACAGCCAGCGGCGCTCTTTTGGCCGCTTTAGCGGGAATTAATGTTGTCTCTGGACCAGGGATGCTGGCCTTTGAAAGTGCCCAGAGTCTTGAAAAACTCTTGATTGATGACGCCATTTGCGGCCAGGCTCTAAGACTAATTGAAGGCATAGCTCAAAGGGATGAACCGATGGCTCTTTTTTTCTTTGAAGAACAGGGCGAATGGCCTAATTTTCTTGCCCATCCTCATACGCGAAAATGGTACCGCCACGAGCATAAATATTTTGCTATTTTAGATCGGAAAACCTATGATTCCTGGGTAGCCGATGGCCGAAAAGACATTGTTCAGAGAGCTAAAGAAGAAGTCAAGCGGTTATTAGCTTCAAGTTCTCCCAACTTCCCACCCAGGGATATTTTAAATGAATTAAAGAAAATCATGACCTCAGAAGCTAAACGATATGGGCTTGAAAGTCTGCCAAGTCTTAATGAGTCAGGCTGATATTAGAGAAAATTGACTTCTTGAATCTTGCTCCTTCTGGGTTTAAACTTTTTCTGATACTTTTATCTTTCGCCTAGCCGCTTCAAATAATTCTTATCAATACTCAATCGAGCTATGGTAGACTAATTTTCATCCTGGTCGAAATTATTGTTATCTTTTGCTCAGCCTTAATTATAGGAAAGTTTATTCCTTCAAAGATAAATTTTCCTTTCCAAAAATGGATCTAAAGCCTTGAGCTCAAGAAAATCAGTTTTAATTTTTTATTTTTTCTGGAATTTTTATGGTTTTCAGTCCATATTTTTCGATTTCGCCATTTAAAGCTGATAGGGCCGGCAGAAGATCGTTGAAGAGATTGACTAGTCCAGCTATGGCCTGATCAAGCTCCTTTACCTGCTCCTTGTCAGTCTGAGTGGGTTTTCCAGGATAACCTGTAATCGATGAAGCCAGATTAATTATCAGCATATTTATCGGCCCTCCCCTCAGAGCCTGCTCTCTGGAAATGGAAAGGGTAGTTAAGGATGGAGCCACTTCCTTTTCCAACGAATTTAATTTAGTTTCCAATTGATTAATTTTATTGCTCAGTTTGCGTAAGCCTTTGTTGCCCTCGATTTGACGCTTAAGCTCATCAAACTCACGCCGTATCTGTCTGATCGAGGTGGTGACCTGGCTTAATCGCCGACTGAGGCCGATTAAATCGGCTATAAGTTCGAATCTCTCTTTGTCGGCATCTCTATCGTCCGAAATGAGTGGATCTGGCTCAATTATAGCTTTTTCTTTAAAGATTTGGCCATCAACTTTTAATTCAATTGTATATTCTCCAGGAGGGACTAAAGGTAGATTAATAGATACTGTCAGGGGCGGCGAAATCCTCTCTCCCTGCCTGTTTTTAGGCACAAATTGCAAATTCCAGTATTCTCTGATAATGCCAGCCTGAGCTGGCAAGGAAAGCTGACTGATAACCTCTCCATTAGAATCGATGATAGCTATTTCGGGCTTCTGCCGGGGTTTTTCTTTGAAATAAATGGTCAAACCTAAACCAAAAGGCGGGTTTTTAGCCGCAAAAACAGGCGGAGTAAAGCTTTCCCGCCGGGATGAAGAATAGAAAGCCACAACTTCTCTCGGCTTAAAGATATGTACTGGTTTCTCGAGAATATCAGGCTTCATCTCTTGGAGAAAGGCAATATCGTCAAGAATCCAGATGCCGCGGCCATGTGTACCAATGATGAGATCGTTATCGCGGGGATGAATGAGAATATCATGAACGGCCACCGTGGGCAGGTTATTTTTGAGGGAGAGCCAGCTTTCTCCCCCATCAAGGGAAATGAATATTCCAAATTCTGTGCCTACATAGAGAAGATTATGGTTCTTAGGGTCTTCACGAATAACATTGACCCAGCCAAAGGGCAAATTGCCTCTAATCGATTTCCAAGTCTTGCCGTAATCGTTGGTCTTATAAACATAGGTTTCATAATCGTCATGACGGTGGCCATCAAAACAAGCATAGGCTGTAGCCGGGTCAAAATGGGAAGCCTCAATTCTAGAACACCAGGTATTAGGGGGAAGACCTGGGATGTTTTTGGTTAAATTGGTCCATTTTTGACCGCCATCTCTAGTTATCCAGACAAGGCCGTCATCTGTTCCCACCCAAATTAATCCAGGTACTAATGGGGATTCGGTAATTGTTGTTATTGTACAATGGATTTCAGCGCCGGTGTTCTCCCGGGAAATCGGCCCACCAGAATCAACCATTTTGCGAGGATCGTTCGTAGTTAAGTCAGGGCTTATTCTCTGCCAGGATTGACCGCGATCGCTGGATTTAAGCAGATATTGACTGCCCACATAGATCGTCTTTGAATCGTGAGGTGATATATGAATAGGCGTAAGCCAATTAAAACGATACGGCGGTTCTTTAAGGGAGGCCAAAGGTCGGATATTCTTACTTCTCCCAATTCTCCAATCATAGCGATAGAGATTATTCATTTGATAATTAGCATAGACGGTCATAGGATCATCAGGGGGGACCTGAATATACATGCCATCACCAGGGCCTATCTGAACCCAGTCATCATTGCTTATGCCAGCAGCGTCTCTTGTTTGGCTAGGGCCAGCCCACGTTCCATTATCCTGGAGACCGCAGTAGACGTAATAGGGTCGTCGAAAATCAAAGGCGATGGTGTAAACTTCAGCGGCATCTATGTTTTGAACCGACAGCCAGGTCCGGCCACCGTCATAGGAAATATCAATTCCGCCGTCATTACCCAAAATCAGATGCCTCGGATTAGCCGGATTAATCCAGAGGGCATGATGATCAGGATGAGTGCCTGCTCCAAAGGGTTTAAAAGTCCTTCCTCCATCGGTAGAAATATGGGCACCCGTAGATAAAACATAAACAATCTGGTCATTTGTGGGATCAACTCTTATTTGACTGTAATAAAATGGTCTGGTGTTAATTCGCCTGTATGTGGTCATATCGGCAACCCTTTGCCAGGATTCGCCTTTATCTTCCGATCTCCAGAGACCACCATCTTCATGTTCAATGAGAGCATAAACTACCTCCGGTCTGGATCGGCTGACGGCCAGACCAATTCGACCAATTATTCCTTTCGGCAGTCCCTTTTCAAGTTTTTTCCAGGTCTGACCGCCATCGATTGTTTTATAGAGGCCGCTTCCTGGACCACCGCTGATAAAAAGATAGGGCAAGCGGCGATGCTCATAGGCGGCCGCATATAAAATCGAAGGATTTTCAGGATCTATGGCCAGATCAGCAATTCCTGTATTTTCATTGATATAAAGAACTTTTTGCCAGGTTTCACCGCCATCGACGGTTTTGAAAACTCCTCTCTCAGGGTTTGGACCCCAGAGATGGCCCATGGCGGCCACATAAACGATCTTTGGATTTTCAGGATTAATTATGATGCGACTGATATGTCTCGTTTCTTTGAGTCCCATGTTTTTCCAGGTCTGGCCGGCATCATGGGATTTGTAAACGCCATCGCCTATGGTGACACTATTGCGGCAGGTGGCCTCGCCTGTTCCCACCCAAACAATATTTGGATCAGAAGGAGAAACGGCCAGATCGCCCACGGAAACAGTGGGTTCCCGGTAGAAAAGGGGAAACCAGGTAGTTCCAGCATTCTCCGATTTCCAGACGCCACTCGGACCAATGGCGGCATAAATAATCCAAGGCTGTTTGTCCACGGCTTCAATATCGACTGTCCGGCCACCCATGACGGCTGGGCCAAGGGGACGCCAAGAAAATTTTTCGAAAAGAGAGGCCACTCTTTCAGCTTTCTGACCTAAGCTTCCCTGTGGCCAGAAGAAAATTAGATTAATCATTACTAAAATCAGTAAAAAATTTCTGGCCATAAGTTTGTTTCTTTCCATTTTTCCTCCTTAATTCCTTATATCTTTTCTCCTCGTTCAGGTTTTCCTTTATTCGCTTTCCTGAACAATTTTATCTAGAGATAAAACTTTTTAAAACCGTTTATAAGTATAAGTCAATTTTAAAAATAGAATTTTTTAAATATCCCATTGGAAAGAGATTTTTGGGGAAGGGAATGTTAAACAGATATTTAATTTTCAATCTCTGAATTGAATTTAGCGTTTTCGTCTAAGCGAAAAATTTAAGGCCTACCAGCTCATTTCAAGGAATAAAAATATAAATTTATTTTTTGATTCCGAAAATTTTTTGACCACCAATAATTATTTTTAAACCAGCCTAAAAGATTTTTCGTAGTAATTTAATAAAATCATAAAAGGGTCAATAAATTAAAACGCAGATTGTAACTTTTAGAAAAATATATTAGCATTGGGAAAAAGATCATTAGAAGAACAAAGGATGAGAGCAAATTAAGGAAGGAGGTCTGATGAGAAGAATAAGAAAAATAATAGTTGTTCTTATACTAACCTTCCTGAATGTCCTTTTCTTAAAACCGGGATATTTTTTGGGCGCTCAAGCTGAGACCAAAAGCCGGATTTTTGAACCTCGCTCCTTTGAAGAAATAATTTCTTTCTGTCAATCATTGGCTTCTCAAAATGCAAAATTGGCCCGAATCATTGAAATCGGTCAAAGTTATGGCGGACGAAAAATTATCATTTTAGAATTAGCGGCTAAAGAAAATACTTCAGCTCCGATGCCCGAGGAAAGACCGGCTGTTTTAGTGAGCGCGAATTTGGAAGGTCTTCATTTCCTGGGAACTGAAGCCGCTTGTCGTTTGGCCAGGAAATTAATTGAAGAATATGGAAAAGATAAGATTATTACTGACATTCTCAATCGTCGAACGATATATATTGCTCCCATTCTTAATCCCGACGCTTATACTCGATGGTTTGGTCGCTTCCGCTCGGAGAGAATGACTAATTCCAGACCGGTGGATGAGGACAACGATGGTCTAATCGATGAAGATGGGCCAGAAGATCTAAACGGCGATGGTTACATCACTTTGATGAGGGTGAAAGACCCTGAGGGAAATTACCTAGCTGATCCAAGGGAACCGAGACTCCTCCGGCTGGCTGATCCTAAAAAGGGAGAAAAGGGAATATATAAAATTTATTCCGAAGGTCTGGATAATGATGGTGATGGCGAAATCAATGAAGACCCTCCTGGTGGGGTTGACATCAATCGCAATTTTCCCCACGATTTCGAATATTTTGTCAAAACCTGTGGTCTTTTTCCGGGCTCTGAATCTGAAACCATGGCCTTACTCCAATTTATGGCTGAACACAAGAATATTGCTCTAATTTTGAATTTTTCCTCAGAAAATACCTTCCTTAACCTCCAGCAGACCGGTCAGGCGAGAGCCGGCGCTGAGCGGGTTCGTGTTCCCCGGATGTATGCTTCCATGCTCGGCCTTGATCCTGACCAGGAATATACCCTCAAGGAAATTGTCGAAGCCATAAAAAGCTCAGGATTCATTGGCGGTATGGAAATCAGCGAGGAAATGGTGGCTTCTTTTCTTGGTTTGGGACCGGCTGTGACCCTCGATAGACAGGATCTTCCCGTCTTTGAAGCCATTCAAAAGGAATATAAGGAACGTCTGAATAAGGCTAGCCTTGATTATCCTGAAAAAAGAGCCAAACCAGTTCAAAAAGGTTCCTTTGTTGCCTATGGCTACTACCAATTTGGTGTCCCTTCTTTTTCGACTGACCTGTGGACTGTTCCTGAACCTAAAAAGCCAGGAGAGAAAGAAGTTTTAACGCCCGAAAAATTAAAAGCCATGAGCCCCAATGAATTTGTTTCTCTGGGAGAAGAAAAAATAGCGGCCTTTCTTAAGGCTCAGGGAGCACCTGCGGGTTTGTCGGCAACTTCGCTAATAGAAATGGTTAAATCGGGAAAATTAACTCCAGCTCGTATGGCTGAAATGCTTGAAAAAATGCCAGCTCGATCTATTCCTTCCGATGAAGAACATCCTGAGGCTTATCTTTTAACCTGGTCAGATACAGCCCTTCAAGGCAAGGGCTTCGTCAACTGGACGATTTTCAAGCATCCATCCCTGGGTGAAGTTGAAATAGGTGGTTTTGTTCCTGGCTTGAGGCTTTTGCCGCCAATTGATTTAGCTGAGAAAGCTATAGATTTTCATGTCGATTGGTATTTGGAACTTATGAGTCGAGTAGCTGAAATTCAAATTCAGGAAATTAAAGCCAATAAATTGAGTGAGGGGGTGTATGAAATAAACGTTTTTTTAACCAACCCGGCATGGTTGCCCACCTCGACAGCTCAGGGAAGAAGGGCTATGACCTCATGGCCTATAAGAGTCAAATTAAATTTGAATAAAGATCAGGAATTATTCTCTGGCGAACCTGTGGCCATCATTCCTTTTATCAATGGCAGCGGCGAGGTTAAAAAAGTGACCTGGACGGTAAAAGCTAAAAAGGGAAGCCAGATTTCAGTAGAAGCCTCCTCGCCCAAGTTAGGTAAAGTTAGTCGTTCCATCATTCTTCCCTGAAGGAGGAAAAAAATGAAAAAACTAAAAATAATATTTTCTTGCGTTTTTATTTACCTGGGCAGTTGTTTAATTTCTTATTCTCAACCCAGATCTGAAATCAAACTTTCCTTTGATCATTTTTATAATCACGCTGAGCTAACCCAAGCTCTTCAAGCCTTAGCCAAGGCCTACCCCGAGTTCATGACTTTAAAATCAATTGGAAAATCATATATGGGAAAAGAGATCTGGGGGGTCATCCTCAATAATTCCAAAACCGGACCTGCTGAACATAAGCCTGGCTATTATATTGATGGCAACATTCACGGCAATGAAATTCAGGGAACAGAGGTGGCCTTATATGCAATTTGGTGGCTCTTAAGTAATTATGGCCGAAATGAACTGGCCACACGTTTATTAGATGAAAGGGTTTTTTACCTTGTGCCCACGGTTAACCCCGATAGCCGCGATGTTTATATCAACCAAGTGTCAGATCCCGATTCTCCCCGTTCTGGTTTGAAACCTTATGATGATGATCGTGACGGATTGGCCGATGAGGACGGTCCTGAAGACCTCGATGGTGATGGATCGATAACTATGATGAGAAAAAAGGTTCCTCTTGGAACTGGAACTCATCGGCTTCACCCCGACGATCCCAGAATTCTGATTAGAATTAAGCCCGGAGAGAAGGGGGATTACCTTCTCCTTGGTGAAGAAGGTATTGATAATGATGGCGATGGCCTGATCAATGAAGATGGTCCCGGCGGTTATGATCTCAATCGTAACTTCGGTTTTAACTGGCAGCCGGAATATGTCCAGAGAGGTGCCGGTGATTATCCTTTCTGCTTCCCTGAAACGGCCGCTTTACGGGATTTTATCCTGGCTCACCCGAACATTGCCGGGGCTCAGAGCTTCCATAATTATGGAGGCATGATTCTTCGCGGACCAGGAGCCAGAAATATGGGAGAATATTTGCCAGCAGACAGGCAGGTCTATGATTATGTGGGCAAAAATGGAGAAAAGATTCTTCCCGGATACAGGTATATTGTGGTTTACAAGGATATGTACACAGTTTATGGCGGAACAATTGACTTCATTTATAACGTTCTCGGAGCTTTCACCTTCTCCAATGAACTCGACCAGGATCCCCTTGAAGCGCAACGGACGCGCCAGCCAAGAGAGGAGGAAAGCCCTGATATAAGAGCCATGTTAGGGCAAATAGGTCGCCTGGAAGAGATGGAATACCATGATCTTGTTCTTCTCGGTGAGCATTTCAGTCCCTGGAAAGCTTATCGGCATCCTCTTTTTGGGGAGATTGAAATTGGTGGCGTAAAAAAATTCGGACGCCGGGTTCCCCCTACCTTCAGACTGGCCGAAACGTGCCACCGTAACGCGGCCTTTTGTTTTTATCATGCTGATCAGTTGCCCCGACTAGAGATTGCTAGAACCGAAATAAAAAAGATCAGCGGCCATCTTTATCAGCTTGATCTTTCCGTGGCTAATAGCCGTGTAACCCCCAGTATTTCGGCCGTCGCCATCCAAAATAAACTTCATCGCCCCGATGAGGTTCGCCTTGAAGGAAAAAAGGTTAAAATTGTAGCCGCTGGCTATCTCGTTGATGAATTTCGGCAGTTAACTAGGCCGATAAAGGTCAGACAAAATCGATTGCTTATTGAGAATGGGGTTCCTGGTTTTGGCCGAGTCAATTTAAGATTATTGATTGAAGCTGAAGGCCAAGCTGACCTTATTTATGATTCCTTAAAAGGCGGTCTAAAAAGGAAAACCTTATCTTTCGATTGATAATTTATTGCCCTCGATTTTCAATTAGCTCTATTTGTTTTGAGTTAATTCCCTTTGCAAGAAAGAGATCAATTATTTCTTATTTTAAAGAGAGAAAAGAAGAGCTGGTTAATGACTATATTCATATTAAAGCAGTAAGCTTTTTTCGGTTTTAGAATATCCGAGATGGCTAATTAATAGGAAAAAAAGGAAGAGTTAGCAATGACCAAATGGCCAAAACATTGGACATAACCAAAAGAGCTGGATTTCGTAATTTTTAAATTTTCTCAGCTAAATATTTAGAAAAATACTTGAAAGGAAAAGGCGCGATCAGTATAATCTGGCCTGCGGCTAAAGTGTAAATGGGCCGCGGTAATTTTAAAAAATAATTGAGCTCGG
This sequence comes from uncultured bacterium, assembly GCA_938092135.1. Taxonomy (GTDB): domain Bacteria; phylum Acidobacteriota; class Aminicenantia; order Aminicenantales; family CALLJL01; genus CALLJL01. The sequence goes on along the minus strand of CALLJL010000009.1, from coordinate 22,117 downwards.
GATGAAGAGACGTGATTTTCTTCACCTAACCGGACTTTTCCCTCTTACTTTGGCTTTTGATAAAAATTTTCCTAGCCTCTTTAAGAATCAATTTAACCCGGTCTCCCCTTCTCCTTCTGAACCTCCTTTTCCCTATGATTCGACTGCTTTTGAAGCGGCTGAAAGAATTGTCTTTTTGAATAATCATCAAGCGGTAATTAATGTCATTCCCAAACAAGGGCTTTCCCTTGATATAAATCTGGTTTTAAGTTCAGCTGACCTTTCTATTTTAAGGCCAAGAATATTAAAATTTCAGGGCGTCAAAGACAGCTTGGATATCCTCCTTGAAAACTATTTCTGGGGGCCGGAAATTAAGTACCGCCTTGAATATCGAGAGAGCTTAGCTAAAAGCGGATGGAGGGCGACCGAATGGCGGCGGGTGAAAACCCCCTTTTCCTTTGTTCAAAAGAGAAGTCTGAAAATCATTTTTTACGGCGATGACCATACCTTTGATGATGCCGATATGGGGCAAAGGGTAGTTGAAGATAAAATTCTGAGCAGCCTCAGATTAAATGGTGATTATATCAATCTATTTTTACAGGAGATAATGGCTAGGCCCAATTTTGTTCCTGATCCCAATTCAGAATTGTCTAAAATGATGAATGGCTACTGTCTGGCCTCGACCTTGCATCAAATATTGTTTTTTGAAAAACCTGACCTGATTTTTATTCTTGGGGATACCACCGGGGCAGCTGCTTTTCATAAATGGATGGGTCTGGGATTGAAGAATCCCAGTGAAGTGAGCGAGGCTGAAATGGAGGGATACAGCCGTCTTTTCTGGTTGAGAATGAGGAAAATGCTTTCGGCACTAACTCCAACTATTCCCGTTTATTTGGTTCTTGGCAACCATGATGGCGAATCATCCTACAGACCTTCTCGGGAGCCAGCCCGTTTTTACCGGCTGAAATATTGGCGACAACCTGGCTTGGAATCTGGTAATTCAGTCTTTCAAAATTATTTCTCTCTCCAGTGGGGAGAGAGATGGCCAGAAGGATCGGATTTACAGATTATTGTCCTGGATAATGAAAGTTATAATCCTCCCTGGTTGCCTCTCATTCCTGAAGAGTGGACGCTGGGCGAAACCCAAAAACAGTGGTTTAAAAATGAACTTCAACGGGAAGCCCGATGGAAATTTGTCTTATTCCATCATGTTCTGGGAGGCTGGCCCAGAGGATCCAATGAAGCTATTACCAGCTATAGTTATGGCCGGGGACCTTTATTTACGAGTGAGGATTACCAAGGACTTTGTGCCCGTCCTGAAGCCGTTGAGCAGGTGATTCTTACCCGATGGATGCTTGAATCTGGGGTCAAAGCCCTTTTTTATGGCCATGACCACATTTTTCATGTAAAAAAAATTAAAGATAATCAGAACCGGCAAATGCTGGGCGTCTGTGTAGGCTCAACTAAGCATGTGGGCGAATTGCTCTGGTATCAGGGCGAATTGTGGACCAAATTTTATGGTCCTTATGGTGCTTACTGGACAGAAACCAAAGCTAGAGATCCTAAAAAAGCTAATTTCTGGGGACCTTCAGGCTATACGCGATTAATTATCGATAAAGATAAAGTTCTCTTGGAATATGTCCGGTCAGCTTACAATCATCCCTATACTAACATCCCACCTGATGTTATCAAGGGCCAGGTTCTTAGTTCCATGCTCATATAAAAGAGCCTTCTGGGAAAACGGGCCAATTCGATGGTTTTCTAATTTTTTATGGAGAAAAACGGCCTATCTTTAATCCTCCCGCGATTTATTTTTGGCTGGATAGAGGCTTATGTAAATTTCCTTTTTGAGCAATCGGGCCAAGGATTCAAATAAGGTCGGGGCAATCTGGCCTGATTTGATATCTCTTTCAAGGCAGTAGCGGTCAAAGGTAGAGTATTTCTCCCAAAGACCAGCTTGCTTAATAATATTTTCCAAGTCCTTCCTTTCTTCAGCATCAACTGGGGGAAAAACTATTTTTTCCTGTCTTTTGAGGTTGAGGTGAAATTCACTGCCCATTACCCGGGTTAATCCGCGCTTCTCAGCGTAATTAATAATGGCTGTTTTTAATTTTTCCAGTTCAGTTTCCGCCTCCCTTTTTTGCTTCAGAAATTCAATATACTTATTGACCAGAAAAACGCCTTCTTCTTTAAGATATTCATTGGCTGAAAAATCTTTAAGTTCAACTTCATGTTTTTTTTAATGGGCAGAGGCTAAAGAAACTACACCACTCGCAGAGGCTACTTTCGCGGGGAAGAAATTCCTGGTCCGCTTCAATTAAATTGATTAGGTCTATAACTTCCTGCCGCAAGGCCTCAAGCTGAGCCGGCGACCTGGTAGAGGAGATTTCAAGATCAAAGGCAACATAATGCCAAACAAGCCTGACCCTTTCAGCCCAGGGCCATTTCTGCTGGAGTCCAAGCTGATATAGAGCCAGCTGGCGATCAGAGTCAATTTCCTGCTGGGCGGGTAAAGTTGAGCTGGTTTTATAGTCATGAATTTCTACTACTCCCTCAGGTGTCAAGTCAATTCGGTCAATATACCCTTGGAGAAGATAACGACCGGTTCCATCAAGGTCGATTTCAATTTTTTCTTCCAGCCCCAAAATTCGGTTTTGATTAAAGGGGTAATAGCGACGATAATAATCCTCAATGAATTTCAGTCCAAGACGGAAATAATCATCGGCTGTTCTTCCTTGACTGACAATGATTATCTTTTCGTGAAAATTCTTTTCCCATCTTTCTTGATAAAAAGCCTGAATCTCTTCCAATGACATCAGTCTAAAGCGCCTTTCAGAATAGAGTTTTTCCATGGTTTCATGAAATCGGGTACCCAGAAAGGCCTCAATGCCCTCTTCTTCGGTTTTAAGGCCCTCGATGTAGGCAAATTTGTATTTTTGAGGACAGGTTTCATAAGTTTCAAGTTTAGAAGGGGAATAAATCATTTTTCCCTCTAATTTTCTCTTAATTTTTTCTTTTATCATCACTATGATATACAGGTGAACAATAATTTTCTAATTCCCTTTGATCCTTTAAAAAGGGCCCAGGAAGTTGAAAGGCTTGTGGCTGATCAGGGAAAAAGGAAATATTACCGTTTTCGACCCGCCCCTTTTTATGGCGGTCTGGCCACGGCAGATGCTGTCGGTTGCTGTTTTCTTTGCGCCTATTGCTGGAATCTTGACCGCAATCTTTATCCTAAAAGGGCTGGAAATTTTTATTCAGCTGATAAAGTAGCCAAAACTTTGCTCGATCTTGCTTGGAGAAAAAATTTCCGCCAGATCAGAATTTCCGGGGCCGAACCAATTCTGGGCCAAGATACCCTAAGACATCTTATTGATATTCTAAATATAATCAAAAAAGAAGCGCGCTCTATTAGATTTATTCTTGAAACGAATGGATTTATCCTTGGTTTTGAAAAGGATATGGCTAAAGATCTGGCCCGCTTCGAAAATCTCTTGATCAGAGTGAGCCTAAAGGCCGTGGAACCAGAAAAATTTGAAAAAATCACCGGGGCTGAGGGCCGATTCTATCTTTACCCTCTTCAAGCCCTTATTAATTTACATCAGGCTAGAGCAAGATTCTGGCCGGCTATTATGTCCGAATTTTTCGCGGCCGAAGACAAGGAAAAATTAAAAGATTTTTTAAAGCAGAACCGTCTCCCCTTGGCCATAGAAGAGGAAGAACTTCTTCTCTACCCTTTCATAGCTGAGAATCTGAGGCGAAGAGGATTGGAAATTCCCTGATAAATTTACTTTGAAGGAAACATATTTGCCTATTTTGTTTTTGGGAGCTCGAATATCATATGATTTTTTGCTTTGATATATTGATTTTCCTTAGCTTTTAATTGTAAAAAAGGCCAAGGAATTAGCAAAATTTCTATTTAATTCTCGGCTAAAAGAAAGGTAAATGTTAAAAGAATTTAAAGGATTTGCTTTGCCTGGTAGCATCGTAATTATGGCTGTCGGCATATTATCAGTGCCGCCTTCAGGGCTATAGTTAATTCTTTGGTTAACGATGTGCTTATGCCGCCTATTGGGCTTTTAATGGGCAAAGTCGATTTTTCCAATCTATTTATTTTTCTTAAACAAGGTGCTCAAAGTGGCCCCTATGTCTCTGGCTGGAGCCAAGGCAGATGGCGCCGTAACCCGAAATACGAGTTAATTTTGATTAAAGCCTAAATTTAAATGATTTTTTAGTTAATGATATTCAATTAGTATCGCCAGGAGCTGAGGTCAGCGCCTGGGGGAGCTGATTTTTTTATCCTTTCCATAATTTTAGGAATAAAGAATTGATGATAGCGTAACCTGGAAAGATAAATCGGTAAACTATGGTCGCCATTCCAGCAATGTTCAGCCCGATCACCATAATCAATTTCACCTTCATAATAAGGATCGATCGTGCTTTCGAGAAATTCTTCCATCAAGTAGACAGCGTTATTTAAATAATAATTATCCATATCCCCACAGTAGATATGAATCTTTCCCTTAAGCTTGGGCCCAAGAATTTTCCAATCTCTCTGCAGAATATAACGAAGGTCATAGTGTTCTCGCCAGTAGGTAGCTACCTCAGGGTCAATTTGGCCGGTCATCTTGTCCCAGATTCTTTTTGGATAGCCATCGGGTCCGACAGGTGAAAAAACAGCCTCCCAGATATCCCATTGTTCGCCCGATCGACTCCTGGTTCCAAGAACAAGTTCCCGATGATTCATTTCTTCTAAGGTGCAGCTTACTTCTCCCAGGTAATTGCGGCGTCCAGGCCGGGGCGTTTTCTTCCAGCGGCTATCAACATAGTAGGCATTTTTATGTTCATAAATATTGACAATGGTATAAGCGCGAAAATCAATAGGGTCCGGACAGGCGGCCCAGCACCCGTTAAATTCGTCGGGATAAAAAATTTGGGCGGCCAGGGCTTCCCAGCCACCGGTCGAACCACCGTAAAGGAAGCGCGCCCAGCCCTGTCCTATTCCCCGGTACTTTTTCTCAATATAAGGAATTAATTCATAGGTTATAGCGTCGCCATAGGGGCCGAGGTTGGCCGAATTAACCGCATAGGAGTCATCATAATAAGGATTGGCATGCTGAATTTCAATAATCAGAAAGCGAGGTGTATCAGGAGAGGTCCAGTATTTATAAAATTCATAGGCATATTCCTGAACAATTCGGTTATATCCATGAATTTTGAATCTTTCGGAGTAATCAGGTTTAAGATTGGGGTCAGGCGGTTCTTCCCGCCAGCCGCTGAAAGTATAGGTAAAATGACCGTGAAACACAATCAGGGGATATCTGGCTTCGGGATGCTCATCAAAGCCTTCCGGCAGGAGCACATGAGCTCCAAGATACATTGGTCGTCCCCAGAATTCGCTTAAAAGCTTACTCTGAATGCGGACATGCTTAACATATTTAGTTTCTTGGGGCTCGGGTATCGGCGGAATTTCCTGATCAAGAACGATAGAAATAACTTTGTCTTCATTTGGATTTAAATAAATTTTTTTGGGCCGGCTGTAGAAATTACCTGGTTTCCGGTTCCATTGCTGGCCCTCGCCTTTATCCATAGGCAGTTTAACAATATGGCCATCGGCGCGATGGAAAGTTTCGTAACGGTTCAGAAGTCCCTGGACCCAGTATTCCCCTGCTGGTAATTCAGCCAGGCTTTTCAGAGGATAGCCAAAAACGTTTTGATCAAAAATGGCTGGCTCCGAAGGCTTGAGCCCTTCCACATCAAGGCCAAAGACAAGCTGGGTTGTGGGTCCATCATTAATTTGGAAGCGAGGTTCAGCTTTATCATTGTCAGAAATAAGAAGAAGCATCCGACCATCGAGGCGTTGAGCTGATCTCTCAGGAGGAAAACTTAAGGCTATCTTCAGGCCTGTTATTTTTTGGTCAGTCTTTTTTTGAGCCATGAAAATGAGACTTAAAACGAAAATGGCGAGAAGAGATACCAAAACTTTTTTCCCCATGAACTTACCCTTCTTAGGGATTATAAGCTTTTTCATCTCCTTTCCCTCCTGTTTTTTGTTAGCTAATATCATAAAAGACAATGATTCTACAAGTTCTTTAATTTTTTAGCCGTAATAGATCACCATCCTAAGGAAACATAAGTTTAAATCAAAATATATTTTAGGTATAGGAAGAAAAGATCAGAAGAGAAAAGGTATAAGAAGAAAAGATTAGAAGAGAAAAAAGAAAACAAAAAAGCATTTTTTGGTTTTATAAAAGATAGAGGAATCAATCCTTCTTTCTGAGCTTTTTAATTCTTTAAGTCAGATTAATAGAGGTCTTATATTTTGGAATTTGGACAGAAGGAAATTGGCTACGGACAAATTGGGCAAAATCTTCCAGAACTTCTTCCTCCCCATGAATTAAAAATACTTCGGGCCGAGGTTCTTGGAAACAGGCAAGCCATTCAAGGAGAAAATCCCGATCACCATGAGCTGAGAAGCCCTGAATCTGCTCAATCCGAGCTCGAACCGGATAAATTTGTCCCAGGATCCTTACCTCAGGATGGCCATCTAAAATCTGTCTTCCCAGAGTCCCCTGAGCCTGATATCCCACGAAAAGAATGGTTGATTCAGGTCTTGAAATATTATGAACTAGGTGATGTTTGATGCGGCCGCCGGTGCACATGCCTGAACCGGCCATAATTAAACAGGAACCCCGAAGACGATTGATGGCTTTGGATTCTTCAATGCTTCGAATCATCTTGAGCGAAGGAAAATGAAAGGGATCCTGGCTGAGATGATAGAGTTTTAGTGTTTCCTCATCGAAGCTTTCCCGATGTCTTTCAAAAACCCTGGTAACTTCCAGGGCCATAGGGCTATCAAGGAAACATAAAAGCGGTGGAATTTTCTTTTCTCGAGTGAGCTGGCTTAAATAAAACAAGACCTCCTGAGCTCTTTCGACGGCAAAGGTGGGAATGACAATATTGCCTCCGGCTTCAACGGTTTCATTGATTATTTGGCTCAGCATGGTCATGATATCCTGCGGATCTTCATGATTGCGATTACCGTAAGTGGCCTCCATGATAACAGCATGAGCTTTCTCGAAGGTAGTTGGATCGTTAACCAAAGGTTTATTTTTCTGGCCAATATCACCGGTAAAGATTATATTTTTCTCTTCTCCCCTTTGTTGACTCCAAATTTCGACCATGGCTGAGCCCAGAATGTGGCCGGCATCATGCAAAATAAAACTTAGATTCTTGCCGATTTTTATTTCCCTCTGATAGTCAACCTTTTTAATTAAGGGGAAAACCTTGCGGGCATCTTCCTCAGTATAAAGGGGGATTTCAGGATAGGGACCCCGCCTTCCTTCACGTTCATGCCTTTTTCTTTTATAGGCTGCATCTTCTTCCTGAAGATGAGCCGAATCAAGAAGGACAATGGGTAACAGATCAGCTGTTATTGGGGTCATATAAATCGGGCCGCGAAAACCTTCCCTGACAATTTTAGGCAGAAGTCCCGCATGATCAAGATGAACATGAGTGAGAATAATGGCGTCGATCGATGGCGGATCAACTGGAAAGGGGTCCCAGTTTCTTTCAAGATAGGGTCTTTCCTGATAAAGCCCGCAGTCAATTAATATTCTTCGTCCATCGGCCTCAAAGAGAAAGGCCGAACCTGTTACCTGTTGGCAAGCTCCAAAAAAAGTAATCCTCATTTTTTGAGAGATATTTTAAGCGAGGAATTTAATAAGAGCAACTAAACCTTTACCGGCTTAAGGTTATGGAGCCATTAACTGTTCGCACACGAATGAGCGGACCACCTGTGCCAATTTGACCTTCAAGGCTCCCCCTTGATTGAGTCAGGCCTTTAAAAGTAATGGGTAAATCAATATTGATTGCTCCATTCGTAGTGTTAGCCTCCAAATAGCCATTTAGACTTGTCTCAGCCGGTGTCGTAATTTTAATGGGACCATTAACGGTTTCGAGAGTAAGGTTATCTTTTAAAGCTCGAAGATGACAGCTAATCGGGCCATTGACCGTTTCTATTTTTGTCGGACCCGAAGTTATGACCACGTCGATTTCACCATTAACTACGGAAAAATTGATTGGCCCTTCAATGCCTTCTGCCTGAATGCTTCCATTGACAGCAGATGCCTTAACCCGATGGAGTTTACCGGAAATTTGAATCCGGCCATTGACCACTTCCAGCGATGTTTCCGCCAATTTTTCAGGTAAACGGATTTCATAATCAACGGTAACTCCGGTATTTCTAAAACGGGGGTAAATAGTTTTAACTGTAATTCTATCATTGGTCGATTTTACTTCTATTCGCACCAGTTTAAGATTCTCGGGATTCCGCTTTGTTTTTTTGATCGCTTTTATTTCGACCTGTGGCTGGGCCCAGGTGCAGACCAGAACCAGCCCGTTAATATTTTCCAGACAAAAATAACCCTTCGGGCTAAGAGAGAAAATCTGGAAAAATTCTTCTTGATTTTCTTGGTGGAGATTAAAAGCTTTTATATTTCCTCCGAGCAATAAGAAAAAGCTGAATATAAAAACGAGGATTGATTTAAATTTAGCTTTGTTTCCAAACATTTTAACCTCCAGATTTCATTCTTCTTAAGAATAAACGAATTTCAATCTCTAAAGGTTCTTTAAGCCTAACTGGGTAAGCTTTTTATTTTTTAAGATTTAGATTTTGAGACTAATCTCCTTTGTCTTTGGAAAAGATTTTTTATTAAGGTTGCGCTGAGGTCTGCATCAGAAGAGCAAAATAATAACAGCTTCCAAAGGTAAATACTTTTGTAGCCAAACGTAGGAACAAATAAATTTGGCCAAGGATAAAACTGAACCAGAAGATAAGTAGACTGGTGGTGGGGATAAACCTAATTATCAGGAAGAAAATAAAAGTTAAGAAAAGGGAAATAAGTGAAGGGACAAGAAAAACGGCCCAGGCAGAGAAAAACCGCGATGAAATCATAGCTGCCGAGCGAGCTACTCCCTTATAAGCTTTTTTATTGTCTTCGATGGCCATTAAAAGACGGGTATAATCAAAAAACATGCGAATCAGGGAATAAAGAATCAATAGCAACAAAAACTTGATAAGCCCAGCCCAGAAAACAGGCCAGGCATTGGTGGCTTTTTCCATCCATAAACTGAAAATAGAGCTGAAGATACGGCTGAAAGGGAAAAGGATTAAGATTAATAAAAGAAGAAATAAAAGGAAGATTTTAAGCAAGCGGTAAAAATAATAGGCTGATGCTTTTATAAAATCGATAAAGTAAAAGGATTGGCTTGATTTTAAAGCTCCCATAATTCCACCATCCAAACCTAAAGAAATTGGAATAGCCATGAGAATCATGGCCAACCCTGATCCGATAATCCAAGGTATTAGATTTTGATAATTATAAATCAGGTCGCCGAGCCAGATGAGGTCAATTCCCTGGATCAAATTTTCGGCCAGTAAGGAATGGGCAAAAGTTTTTCTAAAAAGAAAGAAAACAGGGAGAGTAAAAATTAAAGCCACAAAGGCCTGGATGGCCCATAAGTAAAAAATTACTCTCTTTTCTTTTAAAGTTTTCTCAAGACCCATTCGAAGAGATTTAATAATCATGGCTTTCTCCTTAAATAAGACCAGCTAAGGTCAATAGAAAATTTTGAAGAACAAAGAAAAAAGAGGCTGCCTGCCGCCAAATTCCTCCGCTCTGGCTTCTTAGGGTTTGACTATTGTTCGCCCAGTTAGAATCAATCACCCATATATTTTCAGGATCAACGGAAGCGAATTTAGCTTTATTTTCTTTTTCTATGAGGAAACGAATCCATCTTTCCTGGCCATCCCAAGTTCTTATTTCTTCTGAGCCGTCTTCAAAGACAATTCTTATTTTCAGTGGAAATTCAGGAGAAACTCTGGCCTCGCCATAGCGCCTGACAATGATTTCATTAATATAAATTTTTGGTTTTAATTGGCTTTCCTTTCTTTTAGTTTTTTCTTTTTGTTTTTCTTTTTCTTTTTCTTTTTCTTTTTCTTTCTCTTTCTCTTTCTCTTTCTCTTTCTCTTTCTCTTCCTCTTCCTCTTCCTCTTCCTCTTCCTTAGATTTTTGCTTTGCTTCTTTTAAGGAAACTTCCTTTTTTGCGCCGGATTCATCAAAAATGCCCATTAATTGAACTGGTTTAAGACGGGAGCGAAGCAAAGCTATTCCATAATCAAAACTTTGGGCAGAAAGAAAAAAGGTGCGATAGAACCAGCTGAGATCATGGCCCGTCACTTCACTCATAACTTGAAAGAAATCTTGACTGCGGGGATGTTGGAAACGGAAACGATATTGGAATTCCCTCAAGCCGCGCAATACTTTGCCCTCGCCCAAAAGTCTTTCTAAGGTATAAAGAAGGGCTGAGGCTCGTTGATAAACATTAAGGCCATAGCTCATTCGATTAAGAAACTTCCAAGAATCACGGACAATAGGATCAACAGTGGCTACGTGGAGAGAAGTTGCCCGATCAAGCTCCCAGTCATAGTATTTTGGCAACTTAAAGAACCAATCCAAGGGCAATTGATTGATATAAAGAGGAAGTTTTGCCGGTCCAAAGGCTTTAGCCAGAACTTTACCTGTGCTATAAGTGTTAATACCTTCATCTAGCCAGGCTTCTTCAAATTCATTGTTAGCCACAAGGCCATACCAGTAATTGTGGCCAAATTCGTGAACAATAACACTTTCAGGAGAAAGCACTTGCTGGCTTAAGAAAAGCGAAGTTCCAGCCGTAAAAAGGGTCGGATATTCCATGCCGCCGCTTCCTGATTTATAGGGAGGATCAACGAGGGTAATCTGTTCATAAGGATAAGGTCCGAACCAAAGACCATAATATTTAATAGCTTGCTTCAGGGCTCTAACATGACGCTCCAGCTGATGACGATGTTCTGGTCTAAGGAGGAAAATCATTTTCACCTTGGGCAGACGAATTTCTTCTGGGCTCAAGCCGAGAAGACTAGCCGCTTCGCTTATTTCTTCCTCATTGATTTCTTGCTCAGCAATAAAAAGTTTTTCTGAACGAAAATAATCGGGAGCAGCTGTCCAGGCAAAATCGTGAATCCAATCTTCGGCAAAGACGACCGTCTGCTTCTTGCCTTGGGGATCGAGAAAACGGCTGATTTCTTTTCCTGAGGCACCGACGATATAACCAGGCGGAGTGGTTATCTCTACTCGGTAGCTAGCAAAATCGGCATAAAATTCGGAATTGAGATGATAGGCATGACAATTCCAACCTCGACCGCTTTCATAAACTCCAGGCTTAGGATACCACTGAGAAATAAAAAAGGCTTGGCCACAGTAGCCTACTCTCATCCCCTGAGCTGGAATCTTAGCTTTAAAAGTAATAAAGAGATGGGCTTTTTCTCCGGGCCTGATAGGTTCAGGGAAAATGATTCTGGCCACGGTTTCATCGAGGGAATTGGGGTTATCTATGCGCATAAACTCAAAAGTGGCTTTTAAATCCCGACCATCAGCCAAACGAATGGTTTCGAGATCAATCCAGCCCCATTTGCTCTCCCGAGCCTGTACGGACAAAAGACCACTTTCAGCTCTACTTTCTTGATAAAAGACGCTTCCTTCATTTTTAAAGGCATTCCAATAAAGGTGAAGCCATAGGTCAGGTATAGTCTCAGTTGTTCGATTTTCCCAAAGGATTTCCTCTTCGCCATAGATCATGGCCTTTTCAGGATCAAGATTAACTTTAATAAGGAAGGAGACTGGAGGCGACTCGGCCGGCTTTTGCCAAGAAGCAGAAAGGCATACCGAGCTTAAAAATAGAAAATTAAAGACAAAGATAAAAAGGCCAATAATTTTAAAGAAAAAACCTTTTCGCTGCATTTCCTTCGGCTCCTACTTTACTTTTTAGATTTTAAAAGAATTTTTTAGATCTTCCAATGACTTAATTCTTATAATTTTTTGACTTAAAGGTTAAGGAACTTGTTTAAATTGAGAAAAGGCTTAGCAAAAATGTTTCAGAACTCCTCTAAAGATTAATCAGTTGATTAATTTAAAAATAAAAACTGCTGTAATCCAATTTTGAATAAATTTTATTTTAAGTGCATCGAAGATATTAAAGTTGAAAGGCTAAAATGATGGGTTTAGGAGAAAAAACGACCGAGTTTTTCCTGCCAGAAACTTTTACGAGGAAAATACATAAATAAAAGAATGACGGAGACAATTGTCAGGACATAAAAATCTCGAGAAAAACCTGTGAGGAGGAAAAAGATAAAGCCAAGGATGGCCGGGATTTCAGCTAGACTTAAAGGAATTATCGTCCCTACCGTTAACCTCTGTAAAGCCAGGTGAAAGCTAGTTTCAGGAGAAAATCTGGTTAGAAGGCTTTGAAGGAGCCGCATTAGAATAAGAATAGCCACTGAAATAGCGTAAATAAGGTAGCGGAAATTTGGAATCTGGCCAAAGGCAATCTTGCCCCAACCATAGAATGGACGGGTCGAATGTTTTATGATTTCTTCAATGATTACCAGTAAAGCGATAAAGGCAAAAGAAAAGATAGCAATTTTTACCAGGCTTCGGAAAGCTTTGGAAAGTAATACTTCAAATTGCTTTTCCTCAGTCATTGAGCCTCCTTTCTATCGCCCTTTTTGCTTAATCATCGCATTTAAAAAAATAAATCTAAAATGGTATTTTATCTTTTTCGGCTATTTATTTAAACATCTTCTTTTAAAAAGCCTTTAATCCACATAGAGGAGAAATCCCTTTAGATAATGACTTTCAGGATGAAAGATATTGATGGGATGATCAAAGCTATGTCTCATTCGCTGGAGGATTTGAACTCGCCGACCGGCCTCTAGGGCAGCTTCAAAAAGGACTTTCTGAAATAAATTATCATCCACATAATGGGAACAGGAAAAACTTAGGAGCAAGCCTCCGGGAGAAAGGTGGTGCATAGCTAGGCGGTTAATATCCTTATAGCCTCTACAGGCAGCGATAACATCGCCTTTCTTTTTAGCGAAGGCGGGTGGGTCAAGAATGATAAAGTCAGCCTCAATTTTTTCCTGACGCAAAAAGGTAAAAACATCATCATTATGAAGGGAATATGCTTCGGGCCTAAAGCCATTGGCCTCAAGGTTTTTTTGAGCGACTGCGAGGGAATAGGCTGAGGATTCCACAAGCTCAACTTTTTCGGCTCCACCGATTAACGCATTAACGCTGAAGGCTCCCGTATAGGCAAAGCAATCCAAAACTTTCCTTCCTCGGGCTAACTGTCTTACGAGTTTCCTCATTTCCTTCTGATCAAGATAAAAACCTGTTTTCTGGGTATGGGTAAAGTCGATGATAAAACGAGCGTTATTTTCTATTATTTCGGTAGTGAAATGGGCCTCGCCGTAGATCCAGCCTTCATATTCCTCAAGCCCTTCTTCTTTACGGGAAGGCCCGACGCTTCTTTCGAGAACTGAGCGAGGCTTAAGTCGATGGATCAGACGTTCAAGGAGCCAGGGCTTGAGCTTTTCTAAACCTAAGGTTGAAATCTGGATAACGAGGATATCATTATATCGATCCACAATGAGCCCGGGCAGATTATCCCCTTCTCCATTGATGAGGCGATAGGCGTTAGTCTCATTATGGAAAAATATTTCCCGAAGTTTAATGGCTCGCTCTAAATTCGCTTCTATAGCTTTTTCAGGCATCTCAGAGCCGAAACTGACCATGCGAGCAACTATGGAACAATTGCGATTGAAGTAAGCATAGCCAAGGTGATTACCTCGATGATCCTTAACAGCCACCAGGCTACCGTTTTCGACTTCAGGAAAATTCTTAACGGCACCTGAAAAAATCCAATGATGGCGCTTCAGAATTGGTTTTTCTTTGCCAGGTAAAAGGATCAATGACTCAAAAGCTTTCAATTTCATTCGAGTGACCTTAAAAAGATAACTACTTCGCGATCAAGGGGAAGTAATTCATGGAGAGGTATTTTTTGCAATGAAACCCAGAGGATTTCATCATGGTCGGTAAGATAAATTGGCGGCGTTGTGATTGATACCCGAAAGGCCCAGAGTTCAATCCCGGGTTGCAGAGCCGGGTTTATGAAAATGCCCAGGCAATCTTTAATCTCAGCTTTAATTCCAAATTCTTCTTGTAATTCTCGGCGTAGACCTTCCTCAGGGTTCTCTCCAGGCAGAACTTTGCCTCCAGGAAATTCCAGCCAGCCACCCCATTTTTTGTCCTTTTTCCGACGGGCAAGAAGAATTAGTCCGTCTCTTTCAATAATAGCAGCCGTCACTTTACTCATTTCTTCTGCTTCTTCCTTTTCCTTCATCTTAGCCTCAGCTCTTTTTTTTAGCAACGCCCCTGATTAATTTTTATTTGCCCAAAATTTTGCTTCATCCAAATAAAATTATGTTAAAATAACCCTATGAAAATTGCATTTTTAGCTTCAGAAGCTATACCTTACGTTAAAACTGGAGGTTTGGGCGATGTCGTTGGCTCATTACCTGTTTATCTTGCCCGTCTTGGTCTAGAAGTTAGCCTTTTCCTTCCCTTTTATCTTGAAGTTCAGGAAAAAAAGTTGCCTCTAACTCGGGCTGGTGAAATTATAGCTTCCTGGCAGGGAAAAGAAATGGTTTGTCCTCTCTGGGAATATAAAACCCCTGAAATTCGGGTTTTCTTTATTCAGAATAATGCCTATTATGCCCGCACTGGAATTTATGGGACGTCTTCAGGTGATCATCCTGACAATGGCGAGCGCTTTGCCTTTTATTCGCTTTTTTCCCTTCATGCCTTGAAAACAATCGGTTTCAAGCCCGACATCATTCATGCCCATGACTGGCAATCGGCCATTTCTCTTGCCTACCTTCGTTACCTTTTTAAAGACGATCCCTTTTTTGACTCCATCAAATCTCTTTTTACCATTCATAATTTGGCCTATCAGGGCATTTTCCCACCTGAAATCATTGAGCGCATTGGATTACCTAGCCGAGTTTTTAATTTTCGGGAAATGGAATTTTATGGACGGGTGAACTTTCTTAAAGCCGGCCTAATTTACTCTGATGCCATCTCGACAGTGAGCCCCACTTATAGCCGAGAAATTCAGCTGCCTGAATATGGTTTTGGTTTAGATGGCGTTCTTCGAGAAAGGTCTCAAATCCTTTTTGGAATTCTTAATGGGATAGATAATTCTAACTGGAATCCAGAGAATGACCCTCTCCTTCCCTATCATTTTAGTCGTTCCGATTTATCGGGGAAGAAAAAATGTAAGGCTGAATTAATTCGTCTCTTTAACTTTCCAGCTGATTCTCTTGACCAGCCTTTGGCTGGGATGGTCAGCCGTTTGGCTGACCAAAAAGGTTTAGATCTTCTGGCCGCAAGTCTTGAAAATCTGTTTTTTTTAGGTTTAAGGGTAGTCATTCTTGGCCAGGGTGATCAAAAATATCAAGACCTTCTTCTTCAGCTTCAAAAGGAAAAACAAAAATTCCTTGGGGTAAAAATTGCTTTTGACGAGGTCCTGGCCCACTTGATTATAGCCGGAAGTGACCTTTTTCTTATTCCCTCGCGCTTTGAACCTTGCGGACTTACTCAAATGTATAGCCTACGTTATGGAACAATTCCTATCGTTAGGGCAGTTGGTGGTCTTGAGGATACGATTGAAGAATTTGACCCGGTAAACTTGCGAGGCAATGGATTTAAGTTTAAAGAATATTCGGCTGAAGCTTTAATCAAAGCTGTCCGACGAGCTTTGGATTTTTATTACCAGCCCCATTTCTGGTCTTCCTTGATTCAGAACGCCATGGTGGCTGATTTTTCCTGGGAAAGATCGGCCCGAGAATATGCTCAGCTTTATCAGCTAATAAAATCTTTTAATCATTGAAATTAATCTGAATTATTTGCTTTCAGACAATTTTGGCAAGAAGCCGAGCCCGAAAAAAATTGAGAATCTAAAACATGAAGATCTATCATCTTGGTGTTATGATCGATTGGGAGTTTGACGAGGACTTTGTTCGGATAATTGAAGAAAAAGCTAAAGCTTCCGCTTTGGAAATCTTGACAGTTTGGCCAGCCAAGCTCGAAGAATTATATCAGAGTTTAATCGAAGATAAAATAAGCTTTCAATTTATTCTTGATCGGGCTTCTTTGTCTTCCCCCGAATTTTCCAAGCTAATTTTGCTGGCTCAAAAGCAGGGAGTAATTATTTTTGATCCGCCGGAAAAAGTTCTTCGTTCAGCTGATAAAGCAACCATGCACCTTGAATTTATTTCTCAAGGCATTCTAACTCCTTACACCATAATTTTACCCCCATTCGAACAGGTCCCTTCGTTGAATAATTTGGAGATTGATCTTTCTCCAGTTGGTCAGCCCTTCGTGATTAAGCCGGCCAGCATGACCGGTGGCGGCCTTGGAGTGATTAAAGATGGCTTTACCCTAGAGGATGTTCAGCGGGCTAGGCAAGAATTCCCTCAAGATAAATATTTAATTCAGGAAAAAATTGAACCAAAAGTGATGGACAACCAAAGATTCTGGTTTCGGGTTTTTTATTCTTGGGGTTTAATTCAGGCTTGCTGGTGGAATGACGAAACCCATGTTTATAAGGAAATAAGTGAACAGGAAATAAGTGACTATTCTCTGCAAGATTTATTTAATCTTATGAAAAAAATTCAGGCCATTTGTGAACTTAATTTCTTCTCTACTGAAATAGTTTTAGATAAATCAGGACGTCTTGTTGTCGTCGATTACGTTAATGAGATCTGCGATATGCGGCTTCAATCAAGGCATTATGACGGTGTTCCTGACCGGATAGTGGAGAAAATTGCCAAGAGCCTTATAGATTTTATAAACCGGTAGTTTTCAATTTTAAAACATCTTTTTGGACAAAAATGAAAATTGATAAAGGTAATTTACCCCGCTTACAGAAGATATTAAGGCTGAAAAGTATTCTGATTTAAAAAATGCTCGCTTAATTAAATAGGGCTAAAAATTTCAAAAAAAATTATATCCCTTAGGTTCGATTTATAAATTGAGAGAAGACTTTTTAATTTAAACGCAATTTTGATTCAAGTCGATAATAACGAAATTTGTGAAGGATCCTAAGGAAAGGAAGATAGTGGCGAGGATCCGAATTAAGAAAGAAAAGGTGGCTTGAGCAATGACAATCAGAGGCTCCAAAGTCAGGAATTGAGATGGCTATCTGGTTTAACTCTTGGGCAATTTCGCATTCAAGATTATCGGTAGTGCGAATGGGAAGAATCTGGATTAACTTGGCTTCCTGGAGAAAATAATCGATATGCCAGAAAAGACGTTTCCGAGAACGACGGTGCCGGTTAAGACGGGAAGTCAGGTTCTTTATAGCTGAGCCCACATAGAGATAATAACCTGGATTAAAATCTACTAGCCCTTTTTTCCCAATACAAATACGAGAAAATTTTTCAATCTGGCAGATAAGAATATAGGCACCCCGGTCGACAGCTTCTTCTTCAATTACATTCCAGGGAATATTCAACTTGCTGATTAAAGTTGCCTCTGGTTCAAACTGGTTATTAAGACCAGTAGCGATAGCTATAAAATCAATTTTATCTTTTACTTCAAGCATCATCAAAGCAAAGGGCCAATCGGTGTGATATTCAGGTAGAAAATAGCGAGCTTGAGGCCACCAAACAACAAAGAGAACCGCTGCCTTCCAGCCTGATTGTTGGGCTAAAGAAGCCAGCTCAAAAAGATGACGCTTTCCCCGCTGGCTTACCGCATCAGGGAAAAAGGCTAAATGATGGGCGAAAAGGGTACATGTTTTTACTTCAAGGGCCATATTTCCCGATGGGCCTTGTAAAAGAAAATCAAAACGGCTCTTTCCGAACTTCATTTCTCTTTTTCTTAAAGAATATTTTTCAAGGCCAGGGATAAGCTGATGGGATAGCCATTTTTCGACATAAACATTGGTTAAATGGGTCTGAAGAAGTATAGGCGTACCCTCTACCTCTGCAGCTATAACCATATAGGGAAGATGGCTAGGAAAAGAAATTGGTTTTATAAAAAGTTTTCGGCCAGGAAGGAGAATTTCCCATAATCGACCAGGGTTGGGCAGATAGGCTAAAACCTGCTTGCCTTCGACAGAGCATAGAATAGTGAAACGATTGATTCTGGATTCAAAAATAGAGGGAATTAAAGAAGATTCAAGATGGAAATTCACTTTTGACGAGTTTTTTTAAACAAATCTTTTTTGGTTTAAATATAAAAAAGATAAACTTTTTCTCATTAAAACTATCTTCAAAAGAGCCTTAGGGCTAAATTCGAGCCGACCTAAATACATCTTCGATTTTCAAAAATTTATGAATTCGGAAAGATCTTTTTTTCTTAAATTCATTTTCTCCTCCGCTCTGAAGAGATTTGGCTTATTTCTTGTCCCCGCCGTGCATATTCCAAAGATAAAGAATTATTTCCTAAACGATTATAAATATCAGCAAGAATAAAATAACCCAGAGCCAAATCCTTAGGGCTTGGGTTTAGCTCGATTCCCCGGCGAACAAGATCTTGGGCTTCTTCGAGGCGCTCCTGACGATTGAGATAAATCCGAGCAAGATAGAAATAGGTGAGGGGGAAATTAGGTTCAATTTCAAGGCACAGACGAAGCAGTTTTTCCTCTTCCAGGTTATTATTTTTTAAGCGATAAAGTCGAGCAAGATTAAAGGCAGCTTTGAAATGCTTAGGGCTATGTTTTAATTCTTCTTGATAAAATTCTATGGCTTTATCTATCATTCCTCTGGCTTCAAAAACCTGGGCCAAATTATAATTAACATTGGTTAATTCTGGGTTGAATTTTAAGGCCTGATTCAGATTTTCTTCAGCTTTAGTTATTTCACCCAATTGAAAATAAACCGCACCTAAAGCGTTGTAAGCAGAAGCTGAATTAGGATTAAGGTTCAAACATTCTTGATAATATTTTATGGCCTCTTCGTATTTCTGTTCAAAGAATTTAATATTGCCGAGAAGAAAGTAGATTTGGGAATCGGGGAAACCTTTATTGATAAATTCTAAAAGAAATTTTTCGGCCTCTCCTACTTGGTTTAATTGTAGATAACAATTGGCAATATTGATAGCGGCAAAGACATCATCGGGCTTTAAAGCAAGGGCCTGCCGAAAGTTGTCAATTGCCCGCTCAAATTGGCCAATCCGGAAATAAATGTTGCCCAAGGTAAAGTAGGCATCCGAAATATAGGGATCACTGGAAATTATTTTCTCAATAATGGAAATTGCTTCCTCAGCTTTGCCCTCCATGCCTATTTCTCTGGCCCTTGAAAGATCATTAAAAACATCGATTTTGTCCTTGGGATTAGCTAGCTTTTTCCCGGAAGTTGTTCTAAGATCGACGAAGGAGCTAATATAGCCCAAAGCCGCAAGCCTTTCTCTTGTTTCTTCATCGATTTGTCCGAGGTTAGATTCAAAGGCATTCTGACTGTAACGTTGAATGTATCGTCGAGCTTCCTTCTCCATTCTAGTGAGAATCTTTGTTTCTTTAAAAGCTAAGTTATTTCTTTCTTTGGGGTCAATTTCTAGATTATATAATTCAGGTTCTGGAGCTATAATTAGCTTCCAGCGTCCGTCCTGCAGGCACCTTAATTCTGACCAGCCAAAATGAAGGCGGGGGTAAAAAGTCTCAGAATAGACAAAGTTTCTCTTGCTTTTATTTGGATTTTGGAAATAACTTAGAAGGCTTTTCCCCTGGATTGAAGGAGGAAGTGACAGGCCGGCCATTTCTAGTACCGTGGGCATGATATCAGCCAAAGAGACTGTTGCCTTAACCGAAATTCCCTGAAATTCAGGAAAAGGAGTAGTAAATATTAGGGGAACATGAATCGCTCCCTCGTAAAGAAAAAAGCCGTGAGTGGCTTCTTTATGTTCGCCCAGGCTTTCACCATGGTCAGCGGTGAAAACGATAATGGTGCTAGGAAGAAGAAGATTCTTTTCTAAAAAATTCCAAAGACGACTAATCTCATGATCAGTAAAGGCAATTTCACCTAAATAGGGATGACCAGTATATTTTTGAGCCCAGAACGCAGGTGGATCATAGGGAGTATGGGGATCATAGAGATGAATCCAGAGAAAAAAAGGTGAATCCTTTTTGTTTTCAAGCCATTTGAGGGCATGATCAATAACCTCATTAGCTGGCCTTTGCACCATGGATAAAGATATTTTTTCAAATTTGCTTAGATCAAACTGGTCAAAATAGGAATCGAAACCTTGATTGAGCCCCCAGCGAGAATCAAGTACATAGGCACCAACGAAGGCGGCTGTGTGGTAACCAGCTTCATGGAAAACTTCGGCTATAGTTGTTAATTCTGGAGGAACAAGAAAACCGCCATTATCTCTTACCCCATGAAAAAGAGGCAGAGTTCCGGTTAAAATGGTCGTATGAGAAGGGAGGGTTAAGGGGGTTGGAGCTATGCAATGGTCAAATTTAACTCCCCTTTTAGCTAGCTCATCAATCATAGGCGTCTCAATATCTTTAAAGCCATAACAGCGAAGACGATCAGCTCTAAGGGTATCTACGGTAATAAGAATAAAATTGAATTTAGTGTTGGATATAATTCGAGGGGAAAAGCGGCGAAAAGAAAAGGGATTTAGCCAAAAAAGAATAAATAGACAAATTAAAATACCCAGAGCGGCTGAAAACCAAGACCACTTTTTTCTAAATGACATTTATTTAACCAAAATACATATATTATTATAGCTTAGGCAAGAAAAAAATGAATTTTTTAAAAATGAAAATAAGTCTCTTTGAAAGTTAAAATCAGCAAATAAGAAATCAATCTTTAAAATAAGCTATAAAGAAATTTGTTTTTGATTATTAATATTAAAATTAGCTATCTTTATTTAATCTTTTTCAAAAGTTTAAAATGGTCGGGGGGAGGAAATTAATTTTCCCTCCCCCCTAGATTTTTTTAGAACATTAGCCTCAAACCAAGTCTGATCTGCCTCGGACGAACAATGCTATATAGCTGGTGCCCCTGGGTTGATGGCCATTTTTCTCCAGCGTAGCCAGGTGGGAACCAATCATACCCAACTCTTGTTCCCCATGAGGTTATGGTATCAGCATTGAACACATTGAAAACATCAAGAATAATACCTAAACGATACTTTTCCTGGAAGCGGAAAATCTTTTCCAGCCTTATATCAAGGATTTTCTGCATGGGATAATGGTATTTTCCTCTTTCTTCAGCAAAGAAGGTTACCCTGCCTTGGGCGAGTCTTTTAGTGCGGAAGCGGGTTGTCCAAGCATTACCTGTAATCGCCCTGAAATAAGCGCTGAAGCTGATATCGAGGGGCAAAATATAGGTCCCCTGGATTTTGAGCATATGGGTTGGGTCATAGGTCAGGTTGCCCTCATCATTTATCCAGAAGTTGGGATCTCCTGTATGGAGGCCGTCACGATCGCTCCAGCCAATATCATCAGCCGTTCCATTATCAATAGTTCCCCAGGCTTTGGAATAGACATAGCTTAGAAGCAGTTGCCAGCGATGGGAGAAACGTTTATTAAATAGAAACTCTACTCCCCTGTATTTCCGATAAGGATCTAGCAATACCCAAGGATGACCCTTCTTTATATTATCAAGGACAAAGGCATGGACATCGCCTGTTGTCAACTCATAAATATCAAATGTCTTGTTGACATGATAGCCCACAAAAATAGGCACTTTCCTGTAATCCGATTTGGTATCGTACCGGCCAATAATGTTTTTCCACTCACGATAAATATAGGCAATAGAAAAGGAAGCATCGGTAAAAAGCTCGCGTTCCAGGCTAACCGTGAATTGTTGCATGTAAGGATGCTTTATGCCTTCAGCTATGGAGTAAAGTTCTTCATGCTTAAGCCTCATGAATTCAACCCATTTTTTGCCATCCCAATAATAGCCAATATAATCTTTATAAGCGGAAGCGGGATTCAGCCGATCGTGATAAGCCGCAAACATGCCTTCAGTAAATTGACCATAATGGGCTTTGAGAACAGTTGTTCGGTTGCCGAAGACATCAAAGGTAAAGCCGATACGGGGGGCTATCCTTCGAGTATTGTAAACGATGCCTTCAACGTTCTTTATTGTTCCCCAGTTTTGGGTGAAACGAAGACCAGCGCTAATGTTCAAGCGAGAGGAAACTGTCCAAGAATCCTGAGCGAAGGCTTCGAAGCGAGTATA
>CALLJL010000008.1:217500-384360 GCA_938092135.1 uncultured bacterium | reverse complement strand
TCCATTTGACTACGGTTTAATTGTGGGGCAGCTCAGAGCGAGGAACATCGGGCCGGCGAATATGGGTGGTCGAGTTGTTGATATTGCTGTCCCTGAAAAAAATACGTCCATTATTTATGCGGCCGTTGGGCCAAGTGGTCTCTGGAAATCTGAGGATTCGGGAATTACCTGGACGCCTTCTTTTCATCGAGAGCCGACTGTTTCTGTTGGAGCGGTGGCTGTATCGCCCAGTCATCCAGATATTGTCTGGGTGGGGACAGGTGAGCATACGGCCCGTAATTCCGTTGCGCCTGGTGATGGGGTATATAAGTCCGAGGATGGTGGCCGAACCTGGAAAAAAATGGGTCTTGAGGAAACCCGATTCATTTCTCGCATTGTCATTGATCCTTACAATCCAAATGTTGTCTATGTCGCAGCCCAAGGACATCTCTGGGGACCTAATGAGGAGCGGGGTGTTTACAAAACCGCCGATGGCGGCATAACTTGGAAAAAGGTTCTTTATATTAACGCCGATACGGGTATTGCTGATTTGGCTATGGATTTTTCCAATAGCCAAATTCTCTATGCCGCTGCTTGGGATCATCGCCGCCTCCCCTATTATTTTCGAAGCGGGGGCGAGGGAAGCGGTCTCTATAAAACAACCGATGGCGGCGAAACCTGGAAGAAACTCACCAATGGCCTTCCTTCAGGCGTTCTGGGCCGAATTGGCGTCGGTGTGACTCGCAGCAACCCAAACATTGTGTATGCTTTGGTTGAAGCCAGGGACGGCGGTTTATTCAAATCAGAAGATAAAGGGGAAACCTGGATGAGAACTTGTGATAAGCGAACTTATGATCGAATTAATTTCCGTCCCTTTTATTACAGCCGGTTAACTGTTGATCCTAATAATGAACTTATAGTTTATGTTTATTCTGGTTCCTGCTATGTGAGTAAAGATGGGGGCAAAACCTTTGAGACTATTTTCCGCGGGGCCCATCCTGATCATCATGTCGTCTGGGTTGATCCCCATAATTCGCAGCACCTCATCAGTGGCAACGACGGGGGAATTGATATTTCCTGGGATGGAGGCCGTCGCAGCCACGCAGTTCAGGCCGCAGCCTGGGCTGAAGTCTATAATGTGGCCTATGATATGCGCGATCCCTATTATGTCTATGTTGGCTTGCAGGATAATGGCAACTGGGGTGGACCAAGCAATTCTCGAGACCGGGCCGGGATTCTCCTTCATATGTGGTATCCCTGCGGCGGCGGTGATGGTTTTTACACCCAGATTGATCCCGAGGAGTGGTATATCGTTTATCGGAACCTGCAGATGGGCGGAATTGAAAGACATAATCTTCGGACAGGGGAATCAATAAGAATAAGGCCCGAGGCTAAATTGAGTGAAGAACCCTATCGCTTTAACTGGAATTCACCTATTCTGCTTTCGCCCCATAATCGTCATGTTCTTTATTTTGGTGGCAATTTTCTCTTTAAATCGACTGACCGCGGCAACTCCTGGGTTAAGATTAGCACGGACCTTACGACCAATGATCCCGAAAAACAGAAAGATTCGGGAGGGCCGATTACTATTGATAATACCGGAGCTGAAAATCACTGCACGATCTTGACTATAGCTGAATCGCCCTTGAAGGAAGGGATAATCTGGGTGGGAACAGATGATGGCCTGGTCTGGGTGACCCGCGATGGCGGTAAAAACTGGGAAAACGTAACTAAGAACATCAAGGGTCTTGGCCCTGATAATAATTGGGTAAGCCGGATTGAAGCTTCCCACTTTAACGAGGGCGGTGCCTATCTGACCGTGACCCGCCATCAGGTGGATGATTTTAAACCCTATGTTTTTAAGACCGAGGATTTTGGGAAAACCTGGATTTCGCTGCGGGGTAATCTGCCTGAATTTGGTTATCTTCACACAATAAGGGAAGACCCAGAAAACAGGAATCTTCTTTTTGTGGGTTCAGAATTTGGCTTTTTTATTACCTTTGATGGCGGTAAGAACTGGATTCCCTATAAAGGGGATTTTCCCACAGTCGCTGTCCGTGATATCCAGATTCATCCCCGGGAAAGAGACTTAATCATTGGCACTCACGGCCGGGGAGTTTATATTATTGATGATATTAGACCCTGGGAAAAACTCACCCAGGAAAGGGTGAAAGAAAACTTTATTCTTTTTGAGCCTAAGCCGACTTTACTCTTTTCTTATACCAGAACTACCGATATGTATAGCGACCCTGGCTTTGCCGGCGAAAACTCGCCCTTTGGGGCAGCCATTACCTATTATTTGAATCCAGCGATTGCAGGCAAGGCTGAGGTTAAAGCAAAAGTTGTAAATAAAGAAGGTAAGGAGATTGCTATTCTTAATCCGACGCGACAACCTGGAATTAATCGCATTTACTGGAACTTACGGGAAGGCGATATGAGTGCTCTTCAAACTGCGCCGCCCCGTGGTGAGTTCGCTCGCGCTATGGGCTTTGGTGCGGCCATAGGTCCTTATACTCTGCCCGGTGAATACACCGTTGTTTTGGAAGTTAATGGCGAAAAGCAGGAGAAAAAACTTCTTGTAAAGGAAGATCCCCTTCAAGGCTTCTCCGTGGAGGAAAGAAAACTTAACCAAAAATATTATTGGGAAGCAGCAGAGCTGGCCCGCAAGGGGAATGGTCTTCTGAGCGCGATCGATAAGTGGAGCAGCCAGTTAAGTGACCTGGAAAATAAGATGGCGTCAGTCAAAGAGGTTGATCAAGCTGTAAAGGATAAATTAAAAGAAGTTAAAGAAAAAATTAATGGTTTGAAAAAGGTTTATTATCGCAGTCCTGAAGAGCAATCGCGATATCGCATGCCCCTCAAAATAGCTTATCGGGGAGGAACAGCGGCTGAGTTAATCGCTGGGCTGCCCGGGCAAATGGCCAATTACATGGGGGCCCCGACCCAAACAACAATTGATCTGATGATCGACCTCAGAGAGTTTCTCGAGCCCCTGTTAGTCAAAATGAAGGAAATCGAGGAAAAGGATATTCCTGAGCTCAACCGCCTTTTAGTCTCAAGGAATTTTCCCTATTTAAGATAGTCAGAAATTAAAAAATTTTGGTGGAGGGAAAACGAATGAATTGTCTCTTTGGTTTTTTGTGGCATTTTGGTTAGTTGCTTTTATTTATTTGATTCTAATTTTCGGTTAATTGAAAATATTTTCGATTAATTCGGATGTTAAAAAAATATTAAAAATTAGATGAAATCAAAAAAAGGAACAAAGCAAGATAAAACAATTTATAGTAATAGGTAATTCAGCGAAGTATTACTAGGCACAGGGGTTTGAGTCCTCCCTAAGACCATCTGGATTAGATAGAAAAAGAGCATCAATCTTATCTTTTTGCGAGGACCTTTCTTCAAAATCCAGTAATTTAATTTCCAAATTGGCCTCTTAGAGTTCGGCAAACTTAAGCATTTATTATTTATCAGCAGGCCTCGGAAAATTGCCATTTTTCAATCTTATTCCTGTGATATAATTAAAAAGCTGATGGATAACAGCCGAAAAATGCTCTATTGTTTAAGAACAGGAACTGTTATTCTTCTTTATAGTCTGATTGTTTTATTAATTATTCCAATCCTTTTAATTTTTTTCATTTTTGGGATAAGAAGGCCGCTGCTCGATCTTGGTAAATGGGCGATGGGTGTAGGCAAAAGAATATTGGGGATTGAAATTGAGGTCTCGGGGCTTGAGAATTTTGATCCAGCTGGCTCCTATGTTTTCATGGCTAATCATTTGAGCTTTATCGATGGGCCTCTTCTTTTTTATGTCATTCCTCAAATTGTGAGAGTATTTATAAAAAAAGAAGTTTTTCGCCTGCCGGTCGTCGGCCTGGGAATGAAACATGTTCATTTCATTCCTGTTGATCGAAAGAGGTTGAAGGGTGGCCGGCGAAGTATTGAGCGAGCTGTCCGGCTGATGAAGGAAAGAGGTTACTCTTTTTTAATTTTTCCTGAAGGAACGCGAAGCCGCGATGGCCGGCTTCAGGATTTTCGGCGAGGTGGCTTTTTTCTGGCCCTGGAGACAGGTGCACCCATCATTCCCATTTCCCTCATTGGTACTTTTGAGCTAATGCCTAGGGGGCAATTATATGTTAAACCTGGCCAGGTTAGAGTCATTTTCCATTGTCCTTTTCCTGTGGCCGGCTATGATAAAGATTCCCTTGATCAATTAATCAAGAACGTCAGAGACCAGATTGCCTCCGCTTTACCCGAAAGATATAGGCCTTTTTCTCCATAGAAATATTGTTTCTCCCCAAGAATATCTTTTAGGCTTAAAAGGGAGGTAAATTTTTGTCTCATGAACAAAATGATTTTTGAATAGGCTTTAAAGAGAAGATTGAAAGGTGGCAGTTTGGAGATAGAAAAATTCGGAGCTTGAAAAATAAAATTTGATTTTCTTGAAAATTCAGGATAGGCAGAATAAATTGAGCTTGGATAAAATAAGCAACAATTTCAAGAGGAGAAAGATAATGAATGAAAAATCATTAATAAAAGGGCTTTTTGATTCAGCTGGTGAATTGAAGGAGCTTCTAGATAAATTTATTAGAGAGAATGAAGGCGAGATTCTTGGACTTATTGAGACTTTGGCTGAGGCTTTAAGAAAAGGCAAAAAGATTCTGATTTTTGGGAATGGGGGAAGTGCGGCTCAAGCCCAGCATTTTGCCGCCGAGCTGGTTAATAAATTTCTCCAAATCAGGCCGCCCCTGCGGGCTATTGCCTTAACGACGGATACTTCTATTCTCACTTCTGTCGGCAATGATACTTCCTTTGATTATATCTTTAGCCGCCAGATTGAAGCGCTCGGTGATCCTGATGATATAGTTATGGGCTTATCAACAAGCGGTCGTTCGCCTAATATCGCCGAGGCTTTAAGAATAGCTAGACAAAAAGGGCTGATTACTGTGGCCATTACGGGCGAAGGCGGGGGCCTTCTTAGGCCTCTCGCCGATCATTTGATTGCTGTCCCGAGCATTTCTACCCCTCGAATCCAGGAAGTCCATCTTTTTCTCCTTCACCTTCTGGCTGAAGCGCTCGAGAAAATGGTTTAAACACCTTTTTTGGTACCGCCTTTTTTAGTACCACCTTACCTATTTACCGATTTTTCATGGTCTGTTTTTTTCGCTTTATCCTATTCAAAAATCATATTAACATGCATTTTTTTCTTTTTTGGTTCTCCTCTTGGGTTCCCCTTTTGGGTTCCATCTTACTTATTTACCCATTTTTTGGGAATCGTTTTTTTTGATATCGCCTTAATTACAATTTTATTTAAAATTCTTTTAATCCCCTATTATTTTTCCCCAAATCATATATTCGTCATATTTTAAAATCCTTTTAAGAAAACAGTATAATGCGTGAGATGGCACTAAAATGGAACTAAAAAATAGTAAAATGGATTAGACGTTACTTTTTAGGATTAATAGTTGCCAGAAAATAGTGAAATGAGTAAAGAGGTACCTGTTTAGCTAAGAAAATAGTGAAATGAGTAAGGCGGTACCTGTTTAGTAAAGAAAATAGTGAAATGAGTAAGGCGGTACCTGTTTAGTGTGTTTAGTTAATGCGGGTTTAGTCGGGGGCGATGAGCTGTTTAATTTTGTCAGCGCCAGCCACACCGCTATTAAATAGATAAACCTGGACTGAATCCAACAGTCGCTGAAAGAAGAGGCGCTGCAATTCAAGCTTCTCAGGTGAAGAGCCAAGAAGATGGGGATTGAAGAAGGGTTGATGCTTTCCGGCTGAGAGCGTTCGTTGGGCACCGGGTGTTTCGCCCGATTCAAAGACCCGGAGCGCTTCCTCTTTGGTCAGCTCCACGAAACCGGGGGAAACAGTATCGAATCTTAGAACAAAAATCCAGCGGAGATTATTTCGTCGCGGATAACCTCCCTTCCCATAAAGCCAGTTAGGATCGAACATAGCCTGGCCATTAGCTGAGGCTCGATAACAGAAAGGTGCGCCTCGGTCAAGGCGACAATCGTCGACTCGCTGGCATTCTTCATCCTGGCAATCTTCTTTTTTAGTTACCACATTTTCGCATTTGCTCATATCAAACAGAGGAGCTAGACTCGGATAGAGTTCGACCGATGGGGTGGGCATATAGAGCTTTCTTTCAACACACTCAGCCAAAACATTTTTTCCTTGCAGTCGCACAAAAATAAGATCATTGGCCTGAAGGCGAAAGCGAGAATCCAAAAGAAGTTCAAAAAAGAGTTCTGTTTTCCTAGTCCCAGGCGGACCCACAAGAATCAAGCCATTTCCTTTATAGTCTATAGACATCCCTCTTAAGGCATTGGAAGAGAGTTGCCTTGCAGTTATATCGATAACCATGCCCAGAGCAAGACTCCGTAGCGGCCCATAAAAGTCAGTGTTGATTAAGAAGGCAGTTCTCGTCTCAGGATTATAAAAGGCCCTTGGTTCTCGGCCAGCAATGCCATCAATAGCATAAATAACGCCATGGGGTTCAATCTCTGCCTCAAGTTGAGCTGGAAACCAATTTTCAATCCAGAATTCATTCAAATGAGGAACATTTGTTTTTAACTGAATAATAACCCCATTTATATTGGCATTCCATTCATAGAATTTTTCTTTATTCAAATAGCTCTCGACTTCAGCCTGGAGAGCTTCCCTCAATTTCAAATCTATTTCTGGTTCTACGGGCGGCGCCTTTCTCACTCTGGTCTGAATATTGCTAAGAAGCATACGTCGGGCTTTCCGTGATGGCTTTAATTTGGCGATGGCCTCGATTATTCGGTCCATTCCCTTTTCAAGATTTTCCATGGAAGTGGCATAGGAAATTCGAATATAATTATCAGCTCCAAAGGAATCACCAGGGACAACAGCCACCTTTGCCTCTTTAAGTAAGTAATAAGCCAGTCCGTAGGAATTCCGAATCTGCATCCCCTCGGCTTCTTTATCATAATAATAGGAAAAATTAGGGAAGAGATAAAAGGCACCCTGAGGCTTAAAACAGGAAACATGGGGGATGGTTCTCAGCCGCATGAGGCAATAATTGCGGCGTCGCTGGAATTCGGCGACCATGCGCTGAACTTCATACTGTGGCCCTCGCAGCGCTTCCAAACTGGCCATCTGAGAAATTGAAGTGGGGTTGGATGTGGTGTGACTCTGGATTTTAGCCATACCATTGATAATTTCAGCCGGACCTAAGGCAAAGCCAATGCGCCATCCAGTCATTGAGTAAGTTTTAGAAACCCCGCTAACAATAATTGTTTTTTTCTTAATATCTTCACCTAAGGAAGCGAAACTCACAAATTGAAAATCTTCATAAATTAGTTTGCTATAAATCTCATCGGCAATCACATAAATGTCCTCATTGCGAATAATTTCCGCCAAAGCTTCAAGCTGTTTGCGGTTATAGGCGGCACCGGTTGGATTGCTGGGATTATTCAAGATTAAAGCTTTAGTTGAGGGAGTAATAACGGCTTTTAATTCCTCCGGAGTAAGAACAAAGCCATTCTCTTCTTTTGTCTGAACAATGACCGGTTTTCCTTTGGCCAACAGGACAGCCTGGGGATAGGTTACCCAATAGGGTGCAGGAATAATAACCTCTTCGCCTTCATTGATTAAAGCCATGATCAGATGAAAAATAGAAGCCTTAGCGCCACAGGAAACAATTACCTCATTAGGCTCATAATGGAGGCCATAATCTTCCTCCATTCGCTTGATAATAGCCTTCTTGAGGGCTGGAATTCCCTCATTTTCTGTATACTTGGTGAAGTTATCCTGAATCGCCCGGATCCCTGCCTGCTTTACATTCTCCGGAGTAGGGAAATCAGGTTCGCCCACACTGAGGTCAATAACATCGATCCCCGCGGCTTTCATCGCCTTGGCTTTAGCTGAAATCTTTAAGGTAGGGGAAGTACCGATTTGGATTGCTTTTTCGGATATCATGGTTGGTTCGCCCTTTTCTTAATCAGCTTTCTGATTTCTCAGTCTCAGACTTTTCTTCAGGCGCCAGTCGCTCCTTGAGCCATTTTTGCAGATCTATACCTGTAAGAGATTTGATGACTTCAGGCATTTGCGCTAGCACCTCGGCTACTTGAGCTGTTATGCGCGTTGCTCCACTACCTCTATCGCCACCAACAATAATAATTTTGTCGATTTTAGATAAGGGTTCAGCAACAGCCCTGGCCAGCTCTGGTAAGATTTTAAAGTACATTTCAATAAGGGCTGCCTGATTGAGTCTTTCCCAGGCTTTAGCCCGCTGAAGCATTGCCTCCGCTTCGGCCATTCCTTTGAGTCTGATACTTTCAGCTTCCACCTGCCCCTCAAGGCGCAGGGCTTCGGCCTTGCCTTTGGCTTCGGCCTGGATTCTGTATTCCTCGGCTTCGGCTTCGGCCATAATTTGGTATTTCCGGGCATCAGCAGGCTTAATAACGCTCGCTTCCAGTTCCTTTTGACGACGTGTAATTTCAAGTTCTTCAATTTTAATTGCTTCCTGCTTTTCAATTTGTTTAACCCTGGCTTCTTCTTTCTTTATCTCCTGAGAAAGTTTATGGCGTTCGAGCTCATAGGCAAAGTCAGCCTGGGCTTTCTTCTGATTCACCATCACCTGACTTTCGGCTTTTTTGGCTTCATTTTCCCATTGGGCCTTGGCGATTAGAGCCTCAGCGGCCAAGCGAGCAATCTCAGCTTCCTTTCGAGCTTCCGAAGATTTGATGATAGCTTCCTTTTCTGTTTCTGCTTGAGCAATCGCCGCATCGCGTCTTGCGGCGGCAATCTGGGGACGACTGAGGGCTTCCAAATAACCTTGGCTATCGCTTATATCTTTCAAAGCAAAAGAAATCATGACTAACCCCATCTGGCTAAAATCCTCTTTTGCCGCCTCTTTAACTCGATTAGCAAATTCCTGGCGGCCGCGATAGATTTCCTCAACGGTCATCCGGCCAATGACTTCCCGCATCTTGCCTTCCAAAATGGTGGCGGCTACGTCACGAATCCCCTCTTTTCCTTGGCCTAGAAATTGCTCAGCAGCCAGACGAATAGCCTCGTCGGTTGTATCAATTCTTATCTGGGCTGTAGCTTCAGCCATTATAGGCACGCCATTAAAAGTCAAAACTTCAGGAGTTTTAATATTAAGAGTAATGACATCAACGGGCAAAGTATAGACAGTCTCAATAAAGGGAATAACAAAGGCACCACCACCAAGGCGATAGCGATAGCCGATTTTTATCCGTCGACCATCAGGGAGAACCACGGTTCTTTTTCGTCCACCAGCGACAATAAGGATTTCGTTGGGACCAACCTTACGATATTGCTTGGCAAGTAAAAAAATGATTAAGGCCAAAAAAACAACTATTATGGCGATGGGTATTATCAATGATAAGATAGACATCCTTGACCTCCCGTGGCCTTATTGAGGCCAGTAAAGCCTCCGGAAATTTACCCGGAAAAATAAGATAATTATAAAATGTTATTCTGCCCTGAGAATAAAGTCAAGAAAATCAAGCCAGAAAGAAGTTTACCCCCTAAAAGAAAATTATTCTCTCTCCTTAATTTTATCTATAGAACATCAACGGGAAACCTAGCCAATTTAGGAATTAAAAGCCGCCGTTTACTCCTAAATTAAAAAAGAAGTAGCTGATCAGGGTAAAGGCAGCAAGAAAGAAAAGAGCCCAGGCCATTACTTTATAAATAATTTCAAAAGTTCTCTGACTCATGACTTGCTGAAGTTTATTCCCAATCTTGGCAATTATCGTAAAATAAAGGAGGCTGCCAGCTCCGCAGGAAAGAGCGAACAAAAGAGGTTTGATTCCATGGTGGCTGACCAGGCCGTGAGA
The DNA here is from genome assembly GCA_938092135.1 of uncultured bacterium. Classification (GTDB taxonomy): domain Bacteria; phylum Acidobacteriota; class Aminicenantia; order Aminicenantales; family CALLJL01; genus CALLJL01. The sequence goes on along the minus strand of CALLJL010000008.1, from coordinate 374,548 downwards.
GGTTACCACTGTGGCCACGGTTAACCAAAAGATAGGCAGGGTTGGACTTGAAACAAACATGATAGAGGTGAAGAGAAGGGGGTGACTCATCCTTTTATTTTTGTTGGAATTGCCATTGTTTTCGGGTAAACCAAGTCCAAGGACACGATGACTGCGAGAAAGATGCATCAAGTGAAAGCCGGCCGCTACTATGGCGAGACTTCCAGCAATACGGAGAATAAAAGACCAGCGATCAAGGAAAGAAAGAAGAAGTGAAGTGAAGACCGTCGAAAGATAACAATAGAGGGCATCTAGGCCAGCCACTGTGAGACGAATTGAGACGCTTTTCCAAAAACCGAAGCGAAGGATCTGAGAAATGGAATAAATATTTATTGGGCCAGGTGGGATTGAGGCCAAGAAACCCAGGAGAAGCCCAATTAAGATAAACATGATTATTTAAAACTAATCAAATCTTTTTTACTTTAATCTTTTTCTTTACCTTGATCGCTTTCCTCACTTTAATTCTTCTCATCACCTAAATCTTTCTTCCCTTGGCAGGGACCTCAATTTTGTGCCATTAGAAAATTGGAAAATTGAGCTTTTGGACATTTCCTTTGGTTGATTAATTTTTTTTAAAATTTACTTCCTCTTGACCACAAAGCCTATATTTTTTTTTGAAATAAAAAAGTAATTAATTTCATATCAAATTATATATAATTTGGCAAAATATTTTAATCGAAGAAACGAAAGCGAAGAATATGGAAAATGGCTGCGAGGCCATCTTTCCAGGTGATTTTCTTGCCTTCGCTATAATCACGGCCTGAATAAGAAATGGGGACTTCATAGACGCGTAATCGAAGTCGGCCAACCTTGACCGTAATCTCAGGTTCAAAGCCGAAGCGATTTGATTTGAGGCGAATTTTTTCGAGCACCTCCCGACGGAAAAGTTTAAAGCCTGTTTCCATATCCGTGAGATTAAGGTTAGCACAGAGATTACAGAGAGTTGTTAAAAATTTGTTGCCCACATAATGCCAAAAAAGAAGGACCCGATGAGGGCCTCCTAAGAAGCGACTACCATAAACGACATCAGCCCGACCATCGAGGATGGGCTCAAGAAGCCGAGGATAATCTCGAGGGTCATATTCAAGATCGACATCTTGAACCAAAATAATGTCACCGGTTGCCTGGGAAAAACCTGTGCGTAAAGCCACTCCCTTGCCCAAATTTTTTTCGTGAAAAATGACTTTTAGACTTTCGTCGGCTAAATTTTTTAAAATTTCCCTGGTGCCGTCGTTGGAACCATCATCAATTACAATTATTTCTTTTTCAAGACCAATCTCAGTCTTTTTCACTCGATGGATAATTTCAGCAATTGTTTTCTCTTCATTATAAGCTGGAATGACAATCGAAATTTTTTTAAAAGATTTAACCATTTTTTTATTTTTCTGGCTTTCTTTTACGCTTCTTCCTTTTTCTTTACTTAGGCACTTTTTAGATTTTTGGTTCGTCCCTACTTTTTTCCTCTTTCCTCACTGCTATGAGCTTTTTATTCCTCGCTGCCAATTTTCATCGCCTTTTATTTCTTATCTCTTTAACTATCCTTTAATCAATTTTAATATTCTCCGCTTTAATAAACTTAATCCTTTTTTATTTACTTTTTGGTCCAGCAAGCTATTGCTTCCGAATTTATCCTTACTTTTTAAAAACTGATAAAGAATAGTTGCTTAAACAAGGTTGAGCTTTTTTTTGAAATAGTCAATAGTTAAGGCCAGGCCTTCCTCTAGTCCTACCTTTGGTTCCCAACCAAGGATTTTCTTGGCTAGGGAAATATCCGGGCAGCGACGGCCTGGATCATCAGGAGGGAGAGGCTTGAAGCAAAGCTTGGAGGAGCTTTTAGTTAATTTTAAAATGAGCTCAGCGAGTTCAATTATTGGCGTCTCCACTGGATTACCAAGGTTAATAGGGCCAGTAACACCTTCAGTATTCATCATTTTTATAAGGCCCTCAATCATATCGGAGACATAACAGAAAGAGCGAGTTTGAGTACCATCGCCAAAAATGGTAAGGTCTTCCCCTCTTAGAGCCTGAACTATAAAATTGCTGACCACCCGACCATCATTAATAGCCATTCTTGGTCCATAGGTGTTAAAAATTCTAACAATCCTAATATCAACTTTGTTTTGCCGGTGGTAATCCATCATCAGCGTTTCAGCCACTCTTTTTCCCTCATCATAACAGCTGCGGACACCAATAGGATTGACATTTCCCCAGTAGCCTTCAGGCTGGGGATGAACCTGAGCATCGCCATAAACCTCCGATGAAGAAGCTAGCAAAATCCTAGCTTTTATTCTTTTAGCCAAGCCGAGCATATTAATTGTTCCCATAACATTGGTTTTAACGGTCTTAATTGCATTAATTTGATAATGAATCGGTGAGGCTGGACAGGCGAGATGATAAATTTGGTCAACCTCAACAAAGAGAGGATGAATAATGTCGTGGCGAATAAGTTCAAAATAGGGATGAGAGAAGAGGTGTCGAATATTGTCTTTATGACCGGAGAAGAAATTATCAACACAGAGGACATCAGCTTTTTCCTCAAGAAGGCGGTCACATAGATGGCTGCCCAAAAAACCCGCCCCGCCAGTCACGAGAATTCTCTTCATTTCCTAACCCTTTTGTTAGAGGCCATATAAAAAGGAATTTTCTTTTTTAAGATAGAACGCTGAATCTCAAAGATTGATTGTAATCCTTCATGAGCCAGGCGAAGCATGGTGGCTAGCTCTTTTCGAGTATAAGGCCTTTTTTCTCCTGCAGCCTGGATTTCCACGAGTTGACCAGTGTCGGTTTCGACTATATTCATATCAACCTCTGCCTGGCTATCCTCACTGTAGTCCAAATCGAGCAAATATTCGCCATTAACTAGACCGACACTGACTCCAGCAACAAGATTGATCAAGGGAAATTCATTGATCTTTCCTTCATCAAGGAGCTTTTTTAAGGCCAGAGCCAGGGCAACACAGCCAGCGGTGACGGAGGCGGTTCTTGTGCCGCCATCGGCCTGGATGACATCACAATCAAGAAGGATCTGGCGCTCGCCGAGAGCTTTCAGATCAACGGCGGCTCTTAAAGCCCGGCCAATGAGGCGCTGAATTTCTTGAGAGCGACCAGAGATTCTTCCCTGGGTTCTCTCTCGGGGAGTTCTGGTTTCGGTCGAACAGGGAAGCATCGCATATTCGGCAGTGACCCAGCCAGTTCCAGTACCTTTAAGGAAGGGAGGAACCTTTTCTTCAATTGTGGCAGCCACCAAAACCTTTGTTTTCCCCACCTCAATTAAAGCTGAACCGGCCGCAAATTCCAGATAATCGGTGATTATTTTGACTGGACGAAGTTCATTGCCCTTGCGGCCATCAAAGCGCTTTATTTTAGTGTCTTCATTTTCTTTTTTTGTAACCTTATCTTTCATTTTCTCTTGGCTTTAAAATTGTCTGCTATTTTCTATTCGCTTTAGATTTTTTTAACCCTTTCCTTTTCCCTTTTTTCTTTTCTCTTCTCTTCCTTTTTTTCCTTTCTTTATTCTTTTTCTTTTTCTTTCAAAATCTCCTCTTTAGGCGTCAGCTCTTCAAGCGTCAGCTCTTCAAGCCCAACTATTTTAAGATCCTCTAGTTCCTAGATAAATTTTCGATATCTTGACTGCTTATCCAGCTTTTTTAAAAGTCCAGCGAATTCTTTTCTTTGTCATTTTTCTTGCATCTTTCTTCTCAATTATTTTTTACTCTCTCCTCCTTTACTTCAGTCCTGAAAGGATATTCCTTTTCAGGTCGAGTTCGCCACCGGTCGTGAAACCATAACCACTGGTCGGGAGTTTGTCTTATTTCTTGTTCAATAATCTTAGTTAAAATTTGGGTTATTTGCAATAGAAGTTCAGGTTCAGGCAGAGAGCTAGCGATGAAAGAAAGGGGCTGATAAATTTTCAGCCGATATTTTTTATCGGGGGTCATTAGACAAAATACAGGCAGAATAGGCGCGCCTGTTCGTCGATGAAAGATAGCTACAGCTGGGGTTGTGGCTGCCAACCGACCAAAGAAATCAACAAAAACCGCCTGACTTCGCAGTACATTCTGATCCATCAGAATAGCCACCGCCTCCTTGGCTTTAAGGGCCTCAATGATCGGCCGGGCGGCCTGAAACTTGGAAATCACCTTAACCCCTAAATTTTCTCTTATTCGCTGCCATTCTTTATCCATAACGGGGTTATCTAGGGGTCGAGCCACAACATGCAGGGGAATTAAAGAGGCCACGGGGAAGGAAGCAATTTCCCAGTTGCCTAAATGGGCGGAAAAAATGAGAATACCTTTCCCTTCGGCTTGAGCTTTATGGAGATTCTCCATCCCTTCAATTCGGAAAAGGAGCATCCTCTTGTTTTCTTCAAACTGGATAAATTTAATCGTATCGAAGATTATGCGGCCGAAATGGCCGAAGGCAGAACGAGCGATTTTTTTCTTTTCTTTTTTAGTAAGAATCGATCCGAAAGCAATTTCAAGATTACGAAAACAGAGGCGGCGATGACGAGAGGAGAGGAAATAAATTAATAAACCAACTAGGCTTCCTTTAAAAAGAACAAGTCGGCGAGGAAGATATCGAATTACCAACCAGATCAAACGATAAAAAAAATAAAAAGAATAATTAATTATTTTAAGGCAATTAATCATTGATAGAATAAAGCAAAAAAATAATAATTCCACCCCACTTAAGCTATTTAATTTTATCATTGTCTAATAAGGCTTTGTTTTACAAGGAAGTCTTTTAAAGCCAAAATAAATTCCGGCTCAGGAACAAAATCTATCTTTAATACTGCCAGAGGCACATGGCTCCAGAACCAGCTCTGGTCAATTATTTTTACAACATCTTTTTCTGTGGTTATGACCAAATCTGGTTTTGCCTTTTCATAATAGCGAGCGATTTTCCTCAGAGCCTTCTCTGGATAGGAATAGTGATCAGGAAAGCGGAGAAAAACTTCGATTAAAGCTCCAAGATTCTGGAGGGTAAGATGGAAGCCTTCGGGCCGAGCAAGACCGCAAAATGCGACAACCCTTTTTGCTTTCAATTCTTCAGGTCTAAGTTCTTTATCTATCGAGAGAATATGGAGAGACCTGGGCTGGAGGTCGAAGGCAAAGACAGCAGGCTGAATTTTTTTTGCTTTTAATACTTTAAGGGCAGGTGAAGGCAGCCATTCTTTTTTACCTTTGACGAGAATCATGTTAGCCCTTTTTAGAGCTGACCAAGGCTCGCGTTGCGCCTTTTCCTGAGGATTCAAGAGGACAATATCAAGGTGACGTTTGAGTTGGCGATGCTGGAAGGCATCATCAAGGATGATCGCGTTGCAGCCCAGATCTGCGGCTAGAAGACATGAATAATAGCGATTGCGGCCAACAATAACCGGTATCTGGGGCAACCTTCGGGCTATCATAATGGGCTCGTCTCCAGCCTCCTTCCACGTGGCTAATAGTTTTTTTCCGTCGGCCACAAGACCCGCCCTTTTTTCCCATCTGCCTTTATATCCTCGGCTGATCAGGCATGGTTTCCAGCCTTCGGCCCTTAAGAAAGAAAGGAGAAATAAGGCCAGAGGTGTTTTTCCAGTTCCACCAAAACTGATATTACCGATACTAATGGTTAAAAGAGGGGGCTCAAGGCTTTTTTTGTAACCTGAATTGTAGAGTTTATTACGGGCCCAAGAGATGAGTCGAACGGCTAAGGAGGCCAAGGTTATTAAAAAACCAGGTAAAACCATTAATTGGGCAATATATATTATTCTTAAAATTGGTTCAACTCAGGCTTTCAGGTATCTTTAACAAGGCTATCTTTACAAAGATAGCGGGCTTGATTATAATTTTGCCGTTTTAGATTAAAGAAGCAGGAGGTTGGCTGTGAGACGATGGCTTTCATTTTTTATGATTATATTGGTCATTATTGTCCTGGGTTCATGCCAGAAAAAAATGCAGGTTAAGGGACTTGAACTCACCGTGAGCTTTTCAGAGAAGACTTTAACAGATAATTTAATGACGGACATTCAGTACCGGTGGAAAACCGGCCAGGATTTTGTTCGTTTTGACCAGGATTTAAATGTTTTTGTTCATTTTTGGCATAAAAATAATCTTCTTTTGCAGGATGATCATATGCCCACAATTCCCACCTCTAAATGGGAACCAGGCAAAGAATATACCTATGTTCGACGTATTTACATCCCTAAATTTATTGATGAATTCGATCCAGAATTTAAAGGCGAAGAAACTCTGAAGCTTGTGGTCGGCCTTTATTCTCCCTTTGACCGAACGGGAAAAAGTAAAAATGAGGTTCTGGCTAAAAATCTCAAGGTTCTCCCGCCTCCGCCTGACACTCCTGAAATTATCTATGAAAATGGCTGGTATGATCTTGAAATTGACCCTAATGCCTTTTTAAAACAATGGCGCTGGACCGCCAAAGAAGCTGTTTGTGTCATTGATAACCCCCATCGCGATGCTACCCTGGTAATTCGGGGCGGTGTCAACCTGGATGCTGTTCCTGGTCAGAAAGTTATTTTCAAAATCAATGAGGCTGTCCTAGATGAATTCGTGCCCCAGGAGAGTGCCTTTGAAAAGACTTATAAAATAACCAAAGAAATGTTGGGTGATCGGGACGAGTTTCGTTTGATTGTTACCACCGACAGAACCTTCATTCCGGCTAAGGTAATTCCAGGCTCTAAGGATGAAAGAGAACTTGGTGTCCAGATTTCTTTTATTTATTTCCGATAAGCCGGCAAACAAAAATTTAGCGAATCCAGATAAAAGGGATATTTTCTTTTTTAAGGGTCGATAAATATTTTTCTAATTGCTGTCTAAGTCTTTCCTCTTCCTCCTGAGCCTTTTGCAGTTTGAGATAGGTTTCAGCAATGGCCTGTTGGATCAGGTCCCTCGGAGTCATGTCATCGAGGCTGTAAAATTCCTGCCAGAGGGCATTGAGCTTGAGGGTTAAAAGCTCAACATATTCCTTGGCTTTCTGATAAGCTTCCTCTAGATACTTTTGTTCACCAGCTCGGCTTCCGATATCAATGGAGGGGGATATAGAGGAAGATGGTTCGATAATTACTCTATGGACTGTTTGACCAGAAGAGACTGTTTCTGATTCCTCTTCTATGGCCGTCTTCTCGAAGGAACTCATAGTTGAATTCAAACGAGGAGAGGCTGGTTGGCTCGTTTCGAGAGCAGGCCTTCGTTTAACCTTGGCTAAATCCTCATTGGTTACGACCAGGCTTTTTTTCTCGCCAAGACTTTCTCGTCTTTCTTTCTCCTTCTTGGCCAGTTCAGCGAGGCTTTGGGCGAAAATTAAGCTCGCCATAGAAAAAAATAGAGCGATTAACCAGCTAAATTTTCTTTTCATGGGATTCCACTTTTAATTTAATTCAGTGATTGGAGAAAGTCAAGGCGAGTTCGGGAAGTACGAATTCTAACCCACTTTTTCATAAAAGTAACCTCAATTGCCCCATCAAGGTCAGTGCGGAGGATAAGGGATGAGATTTTTTCATATTTTTTTAAAACCTCGGGATGGGGAACACCGTATATGTTGTTTCGGCCGACGCTAATTATAACTATTTTTGGATTTACAGCTGCCAAGAAGGGTTCAGAACTTGAAGTGAGACTTCCATGGTGGGGGGATTTTAAAATCAGAGCTGTTAAATCACCAGGAGAAAGGAGCAATTCTTCTTCGCTGGATTTACCTATATCGCCAGTGAAAAGAACCAGTCCCTTCTCCTGGCTAAGCCTGAAAACCATAGAATTTTCATTGGAAACAGGCGCCGGGCCTTGTCTTTCAGCCGGCGGATGAAGAAATTCTATCTTGAAGCCAGCGATTTCCCTCTTATCACCTCGAAAATGACGGCAGCGTTTTGTTCTCGGATGTAAGGAGGCAACAAATTCTTTGTAGTCCTTGGATTCTGAGGGTTGAGCCGATTCCCAAAATTCCTTGACATCGAAATTGCGGACCACTGCTTTTAATCCCTTGAGATGGTCTGGATGGGCATGGGTAAGAACCAAATAGTGGATTTTTTTAATTCCCCGGCGCCAAAGAAAAGGAGAAACGACAAGTTCACCCACATCAAAGGAATCATCGGGAAAACCACCTCCATCAATTAGCATCTTTTCTCGGCCAGGAAACTCAATCAGCATAGCTTCCCCCTGGCTGACGTCAAGGAAAGTAAGACGAAGATTTGAAGTAAATGAGGGAAAGGGATAAAAAAGAAGGAAAAAGGCGAAAAGACTGAATCCCGAGAGGGCAATAAGTTTTTGATAACGAAAACGGCGGGGCGCAATTAAAAGAAATAGGAAGATAAAATAGCCGCCAATAATGAGATATGAAGGCGTAGGAACGCGATAAGAAAAAGGCCGGAAACCATCAAAAAGATGGGCGAGGGAAAAGAAAAGAGAAATAATTTTTTTTAAAATAGTGGCCAGGATTGAAGCTAGGTTAAAGCTAAAGGACGAAATTAGAAGAAAAAACCAGCCAATGGCCATAATAAGGCCGATAAGAGGGATGGCGGGAATGTTTAAAATAATGCTTCCCAGAGTAACCCTATTAAAAATCCGTGCGATAAAGGGAATAACTCCTAATTGGGCCGCCACCGATAAGATGACTAAATCGGTGAGATGCAAGGGAAGAACGGGAACATGTTTTCTAATTCTGGGGAAAAAAAGAACTATAGTCAGGGTAGCCATAAAGGTGAGGATAAAGCCAGCCTCAAAAAGCTGCAGAGGGTTAAGGAGAAGAAGGAAGAATCCAGCAGCCGAAAGGGTATTCAAAATGGCTGTTTCTTTCCACAGGAGTCTGCCAATAAGGTAAAGAATAGCCATCGTGGTTGCCCTGAAAACAGATGGCCGGCTCTCCACTAAAAAGGCATAAAAAATAAGACCTATGATGATAAGTAAAGATCGAGATCTATCGGAAAACCTCAAGAGACGAAAAAAATGGAAAAGAAAATAAGAGATTATGGCTATATGGGCTCCAGAAATAGCAATAAGATGAAAAAGACCTGAGCTCTGGAGGCCAAGGAGAGTTCTTTCATCAAGCTGGCCCCTTTCGCCAAGGAGCAGGGCTTCAAGAAAGGCACCTTCTCGGGAGATTTGGTTTTCGCCATCGCAGAAGAAATTTTCGATTTTATTCTGAATGTTACGGCTCAGACAGGAGAAAAACCGGGCAAGGGAAAATTTAGGCTCACTGATTTTTTCAAGGAGTTTCAAGCTTTTTGAATAGGCGCGGCGATGAATTCCTCGAGCTTTCATAACGATCAAAGAGATAGATTCCTGAAAATTGCAAAAATTATCGTCAGCGAGAAGTCGGGCCGAAAGCCTGAGTTTGTCTCCGGCCAGAATTTCTGGATAAGGAGAGTCTTTGGAGATAGGAAAACTGACTTGAACACGGCCTTTTATGATTTTTTCCTGGCCTTTATAAGTTATCTTCTGGGTTTTAATCCATAGCTGAAGACGGTCACGGCTTAAGTCAGGACTTTTTTCAATTCTTCCTTCTATATCGATATAATCTTGAGAATTTATAAGACGAAGGGGATTGGTTTCAAAAGCGCTATTTTTAATTAGATAATAAGAGGAGCCAAAAAAGAAAAAAGCCAAGATAGCCAAAGCCAGTGAAAATTTAAGCTGATGTCTTAGGTAGTAAAACCAGGCCAGAGAAAGGCAAATAAGAAAAAGAATGAAGGGGAAAACAAAGGAGAGGCTAAATACCTTGGCCGAAATAATTCCAGCTACAAAAGCGAGAAGAAGAGGGAAAAGAGGTGAGGCCATGAATTTTTAAAAACGAGGAGTCGATTCAAAATAACTCCACTTCTCCAAGCAGTCGAGGAGAAGATGACACATTATCCTTATGCCCACGGGAATGCTTCTTTCGTCTGGATTGAAATAGGGGCTGTGCAGAGGAGCGGCTTTTTTCTCGGCAGGATTTTTTACTCCTAGAAAAAAGTAAAGGCTAGGAATTTTTTGAGCGAAGAAGGCAAAATCTTCAGCCACAAACTGAGGTTTGAGTTCGAGAAGATTTTCTTGTCCCACTGCATTTATCAAGGTGGGAAGCATCAATTTGGCTAGCTCAGGATGATTATAAACAAAGGGAACAACCTGTCGGTAATCCAGGATGAAATCGCCACCCAAAGGTTGTACCAGGCCACGGACCATGGAACTAATTAAAAGGGGAATTTTTTGACGATTTTCCGGACTTAAAGTTCTCACCGTTCCTTCAAGGACAACTTGGTCAGCTACGATATTTGATCTCGTTCCCCCTGAAATTTTGCCCACGGTCAGGACAATGGGGTCAGTGGGATCAATATGGCGAGAAGCTATGGACTGGAGAGCCATAATTACTTGAGAAGCGAGAACAATGGCATCAACTCCTTCCTGAGGGCGGGCCCCATGAGCCCCCTTTCCTTTTATAGTTAATTGAAACCAATCAGAACTGGCCATGATAATTCCAGGAGAAAAGAGAATTTGACCGACGTTAGCTTCGGGCCAGACATGAAGGCCAAAGATGGCCCTAACAGGAGGATCTTCAAGGGCTCTTTCTTTAATCATGAGGGAGGCGCCACCTTCTTCACCGGGGGGCAAGCCCTCTTCAGCCGGTTGAAAGATAAACTTAATGTTGCCCCGCAGGCGACTCCGCATTTCGTTGAGTACATAGGCTGTGCCAAGGGCAATGGCCATATGAACATCATGACCACAGGCATGCATGACTCCCGAATTAAGAGATTTAAAGGGGACGTTGGCCAGCTCCTGAATAGGTAAAGCATCCATATCAGCCCTGATGGCAATCGTTGGACCAGATTCCTGTCCACGTAGTAAACCGATGACCCCAGTTACGGCTACGTTACTTCTGACTTCAAAACCGAGAGAAATCAGGCGCGAGCTTATAAGCCGGGCGGTCTCAATTTCCTGGTTACTGAGTTCAGGATTCATATGGAAATAACGGCGAAGGCGAATGATCTCCGATCGATGTTTCTCAATGAGGCTTTCGATTTCCATGGCGGTCTTTTTATCTAGGGCGGAAGAAAATACGGGTAAAAGAACAAGATTCAAGATAATAAAGAATTTTTTATACATTAGTCTTTTCGTTTAAGAAAACATAGTAGATTGAGGAAAAATCATTGTCAACAGGCTAAAATGGGGACACAAACATTTTTAAAAATCCTCTGTTATCTAGCCATTGATAATAACCATTTTCAGTTTTCCAAGGCCGACTGAAGGAATCGTCATCAAATGTTTCTATAAAAGGCGGAGCAATTAATATAAAGCTGGTCTTTATAAAGGGACAAATCATTAATATAGCGATAATTTAATTAGAAACGATTTTTAGGGAGAAAAAATATTTTCTTTATAAATTCCGAAAACTTCCTGGAGGGCACCGGCAATCTCTCCCAGGGTGGCATGAGCTTTGACAGCCTGAATAATTGCGGGCATCAGATTGTCCTTAGAGTTAGCGGTCGCCATCAGGTTTTCAAGGGAAGCCATTACCTTTTTTAAATCGCGGTTTTTTTTCTTTTTTCTGAGTTTTTCAATCTGTTCTTTTTCGACGGAGGGAGGTATAGAGAGCAATTTGAAGCGAAGCTTTTCTCCTTTAAGCTTAAATTCATTAACTCCAACCACAATTTGCTGTTGGCTCTCAATCAACTTTTGCTGTTCATAGGCGCTTTCTTCGATTTGTCGTTGAGCAAAACCATTTTCAATTGCGGCTAGCATTCCCCCCTGTTCCTCTATTTGCTGGAAAAGCTTCCAAACCCTGTCTTCAATTTCCGCTGTAAGGTACTCCAAGAAGTAGCTTCCGCCGAGAGGGTCAACGGTATCAGGTACGCCGCTTTCATAGGCTATGATCTGCTGGGTACGCAGAGCGATTCTGGCTGATTCTTCCGTTGGTAAAGATAGGGCTTCATCCCTCGAATTGGTATGAAGAGATTGAGTTCCCCCAAGAACAGCGGCCAAGGCCTGAAGGGTTACTCGAACGACATTATTTTCTGGTTGATGAGCTGTAAGAGTGCAGCCGCTTGTTTGGGTATGAAAACGAAAAAGCCAGGATTCAGGACGGCGAGCTCTAATTATCTCTTTCATGATTTTCGCCCAGAGGCGGCGGGCGGCACGAAATTTGGCTATTTCTTCAAAAAAATTGTTATGGGCAGCAAGGAAAAAGGAAAAGCGAGGAGCAAAGGAATCAGCTTCATGGCCTCTTTCTTGCATAGAGCGAACATAAACTATAGCGTTGGCCAAAGTGAAAGCAAGTTCTTGTATGGCGTTGGCGCCAGCCTCTCGAATGTGATAGCCGCTTACAGAAATAGGATTCCAGCGAGGTAAATTGGCCTGACAGAATTCAATAAGGTCAGTTACTAGACGGAGAGAGGGACGAGGCGGATATATATAAGTGCCTCGGGCCAGATATTCTTTAAGAATATCATTCTGAGTTGTTCCGGCCAAAGAATTCCAGGGAATTCCTTTCTTTTCAGCCACTACAAGATACATGGCCAAAATAGGTGCGGCCGTGGCATTGATGGTCATGGAGACACTCACTTTATCAAGAGGAATGGATTGAAAAAGTTCTTCCATGTCCCAAATTCCATCGATGGCCACTCCCACCCGACCTACCTCTCCCCTAGCTTGGGGATGATCAGAATCAAGGCCGATTTGGGTCGGCAAATCAAAGGCCACACTAAGGCCTGTCTGGCCCTGGGCAAGAAGATAGCGGAAACGTCGGTTCGTTTCTTTTGCGGTGCCATAGCCAGCATATTGGCGCATCGTCCAGAGTCGTCCCCTGTACATGGTCGCATAAATCCCCCGGGTAAAAGGAAATCGACCGGGCTCCCCAAGATCTCTTTCAAAATTAAAACCCTTTAAGTGCTCGGGAGTATAAACTCTTTCAATTTTAATCCCAGAAGGGGTCAGGAAGAGGGATTTTCTCTCCTTTTCCCCAGCCATCCTGCCTCCTTACCCCCTAAAAAAATTAAGAGAGTAAAAATTACGAGAGAAAATTTTTATAGGGTGTTAAACCCCCATAACTTGAGCGATCGCCGAGTTCAGCCTCGATTTCAAGTAGTCGATTATACTTGGCAATTCTTTCACTTCGGCTCACGGAGCCTGTCTTTATTTGTAAACAGTCAAAGGCGACGCTTAAATCGGCAATAAAAGTGTCCTCGGTTTCTCCCGACCGGTGGGAGATAATAGTACCATAGCCATTTCTTTGGGCTTCCTCGATGGTGAGAATGGTTTCTGTTAAGGTGCCAATTTGATTGAGTTTGATTAAAATGGAATTAGCTATTCCTTCCTTGATTCCCCGTCGAAATCTTTCCAAATTGGTGACAAAAATATCATCACCCACAAGCTGAAGTTTTTGGCCCATTTCTTTTGTCAATTTTTTCCAGCCTTCCCAGTCATCTTCAGCCAGACCATCTTCAAGAGAAATTAATTTATATTTTTCTTTGAATTTCTTATAAAAAGAAATCATTTCATCCACACTATGGCGAGAGCCATCTGATTTTTTGAAAACATAATAACCATTCTCATATAATTCTGAGGCAGCAACATCGAGGGCAATGTAAATATCTTCGGCCAAACGATAACCAGCCTTTTCAATACTTTCAGCAATTAAAGCTAAGGCTTCTTCGTCTTCTTTCAGGTTAGGAGCAAATCCTCCTTCGTCGCCTACGGCGGTGCTGTATCCCTTGGCTTTAAGAATTTTTTTTAGGTGATGGAAGACCTCGGCGGCCAGGCGAATAGCTTCAGCAAAGGAGGTGGCGCCGGCTGGTACAATCAAGAATTCTTGAATATTAAGATTATTGTCAGCGTGAAAGCCTCCGTTAAGAATGTTGATCATAGGGACAGGGAGCCTGTATTTTGGTCGATAAAAGAGAGCTTCATAGAGAGGTTTATTTTGAGCATGAGCAGCGGCTACAGCTGAAGCTAAAGAAACAGATAAGATGGCGTTAGCTCCGAGACGGCTTTTATTGGGAGTACCATCAAGTTCCAGGAGACGTTGATCCAGGGCTTTTTGATCTAACGCGTCAAGGCCAACAATAGCTGGAGCAATTATTTCTTCAATATGACGAATGGCCTTTTTTACTCCCTTTCCTAGATAGCGCTTGGGATCGCCATCACGCAGTTCAAGGGCTTCATGAGTACCGGTGGAGGCGCCTGAGGGTACAGAGGCTACACCGTAGCTGCCATTTTCAAGCCAAACCCAACATCTTATAGTTGGATTTCCCCTGGAATCAAGGATTTCCATGGCCTTAACATGGGAAATTCGGGTAGACATATTATTGCCTCCTAACCAAGAGAATTTAAAATGTTAACTTTTCTTTGCTGAGCTTACTCAGCCGTAGAGCCCTTTTCCTGGCCTTTGCGGGCGTACTCCTCTTTTTTTCTTTCGAGAAACTCTCGGATGGCTTCGATTCCCTCTTGTGTTTTTTCTTTGACTATTTTTACTCCCTTTTCAGCCTCTTCTGCCAGTTTTTCATAAGCTTCCCGGGCCACCTCACCAGTTTTGATGGCCTGTTGTTTTATTTTTTGTCTTGTCTCCTTGCCACTGGCTGGGGCAAAGAGAATTCCAAGAATAAAACCGGTAGCTGCCCCAATCAAGAAGGAAACGGCCAGGCCGAGAGGACTCGAACCTTTGTTTTCAGCCATGGGATTTCTCCTTTCTTTTCTTTTTTTGCCGCCAGATAAATTGAAGGATAGGAAAAATTATGGGCCAGTAACGATTGGCTGGCCGAACTACCCTTATGGCCAAAAAGCTTAATATGTCGGCTAAACTCGAAGCAACTTTTTTTGATGATTCAATGGTTTCACCTAGAGTTTCAACTTTTTCGCGAACAATAGCTTGAAGGTCATTAAATTCTTGAAGATTGTGACGTAACTCAGCGAGAGTCTTCTCTGCCTCCCCGACTGTTTTTCTGAGCTGATGCAGAAAAAGGATAAACCAGGTGGCCACGACTACGGCAATCAAAGTTATAACCAACCACAAAAATTGATTTAAAGTTAGCGGCATATTTTATGCCAGAAAAATAAAGGAAAATAGAGGAAATGTCAAATACCCCTTTGGGCAGAAATAATTTTTAATCTCTATAATCGGGGTGAATGAGTTTTTTGGTTTAAAAATAAGGGAACTTAAAAATCAGTCAATGATAGTCGGCCGGTGCAAGATTTAATTGAAAACATCGGGATGGAGAAGACGGGCGAGATCCTCCAGGGCTTGGATCAATCTGGGTCCGAAACGGCTGGCTAAATCCTCATTGACCCAGCCAAAGCGATCCCTTTGAACTGCCTCTATTTTTTTTAGGGCTTTTTCCTTTAAAAAAAATTCTCTTTTAGCCAAATAGGAGTTTAAATCTGGAGCCAGAATAATAATGATTTCAGGCGAAGCCCGAATTAAATCTTCTATCCCTAGGGAAAACCATCGCTTTGATTCCAGGGAAGCAATATTTTGTCCCCCAGCTAGCTCGATAAGATCATGGAAGAAGCTCTGCTGGCCGCAGGTCCACAATCCGGAGCTCGAAAGAGTGGCAAAAACCTTAGGCCGCTTTGTCACAGACCGAATTTTCTTTTCGATGACTTCTAAACGCCATTCAAGCCTTTTAGTGAGGGCCAGGGCTTTGTCTTCACTTCCAGTGAGGAGACCAATGGTTTTGATCAAAGAAAAAAGTTCTTTCAATTTCTGACCTTCGTCGAAGACGAAAAGAGGAAGCCCTGAAATTCTGATTTTATTTAAAACTTCAAGGGGAGTACCCCGAAAGGCCAAGATTAAATCAGGTTGTAAAGCTGTAATTTTCTCCAGGCTTGGATCCACTAAGCCACCAACTCTTTCAATTTTATTAACGTCAGCTGGATAATTGCAAAATCGAGTAACCCCCACAATTTTATTTCCTAAACCTAATTCAAACAAAATTTCAGTTAAATTAGGGGCTAAAGAAATAATCCTTTGAGGCGGCGGGCCGAGCTGAAAATTAAAGCCAAGGGCATCGCGAAGAATAGTCTGCCGGCTTGATGAAGTGAGATGGCCTTGGCCTTGAAGGATGATGATGGAAAAAATAATGATAGGATAAAAAATAAGTGAAAGAGCGAAATAAATCCTCCTTTCCATTAAAGGTTGAAACTTTAATTTAAATTTTTTTGTCCCATTTTTAGCTATCAATAATTATAAATATTTCAATGAAAAAATGTTGAAATCATAGCTGGCCAAGGAAATTTGACTCTCCTTAACCTCATAATTGAGGTAAAAATGCTTACTGAACTGAGTTCAGGGAGCCTTTCTTGACAGAAAGGAGGGGATGCGGCTAAGATGAAAAGAAATTTGAGAAAAACGCGAGCCAATCTCGCTCCTAAAAAAGAGGTCACTTCGATGAAAAAGGAAGGATATAATTTTGAAGCCATTGAAAGCAAGTGGCAAAAAATCTGGGAGGAGGAAAGAATCTTTGAAGTCAAGGAAGACCCGACCAAGAAAAAATTCTATTGCTTAGAAATGTATCCTTATCCATCAGGTCGTATTCATATGGGTCATGTGCGTAATTACACCATAGGAGATGTCATTTCTAGGTTTATGATAATGAAGGGGTACAATGTCCTCCATCCCATGGGCTGGGATGCTCTCGGACTTCCAGCGGAAAATGCAGCTATCAAACATGGCATTCACCCTCAGAAATGGACGATGGACAATATCGCGACAATGAAAGCCCAGCTCAAAAGGCTCGGTTTAAGTTATGATTGGTCGCGCGAAGTCAATACCTGTTTGCCCGAATATTATAAATGGAATCAGTGGATTTTCCTCAAAATGTTTGAAAAAGGCCTAGCCTTTCGGCGTAAAAGTTGGGTCAATTGGTGCCCCCAGTGCCGGACAGTTTTGGCTAATGAACAGGCTGCAGGTGATCAGTGTTGGCGGTGTTCAAGTCCGGTGGAGCAGAAACAGATGGACCATTGGTTCCTTAAGATAACTAGCTATGCTAAGGAGTTACTTTCTGGTCATAACGAATTGAAGAAATGGCCTGAACATGTTCTTTTGATGCAGCGAAACTGGATTGGCGAAAGTGAGGGAGCCATCATTTGTTTCCCCCTTGAAGATGGCTCCCGGAAGATAGAAGTCTTCACTACCAGATTAGATACAATTTATGGAGCCACATTCCTTGTTCTTTCCCCTGAGCATCCTCTTTGTCTCGATTTAATTGCTGATCTGCCACAGCGAGCTGAGATTGAAGCCTGGCTCAACCGGGTCATTATCGAATCGAGACAGAAGCGAAGGCAGGGTGGGGAGACAAGGAAGGAAGGAATTGATACCGAGAAAAAGGCGATTAATCCCTTTACGGGCGAGCTCATTCCTATATGGATTGCCAATTATGTTTTAATGGATTATGGCACAGGAGCTATCATGGGTGTTCCCGCCCATGACCAGAGAGACTTTGAGTTTGCCCAGCAATATGGTTTACCTATCAGACTGGTTATTGTGCCCGATGACGGAACCGAAGTTGAATATCCTCTCACCCGGGCTCTTGAAATTTATGGACATCTCGTTGATTCGGGCCCCTTCTCTGGACTTTCCTCGAAAGAAGCCATTGAAGCCATGGCTCGCTATGCCGAGGAAAAAGGTCTTGGGGGCAAAAGTATCCTTTATCGGCTACGCGATTGGGGCATTTCAAGACAGCGCTATTGGGGAACGCCTATCCCGATTATTTATTGTGAACGCTGCGGCATTGTTCCTGTGCCTTATGAAGATCTTCCGGTGGTTCTTCCTTTTGAAGCTTCCTTTACCGGGGAAGAAGGTTCGCCTCTGGAGAAGATCCCTGAATTTGTTAACACCTCCTGCCCCCGCTGTCATGGGCCTGCCCGCAGGGAAACCGACACGATGGACACTTTTTTTGATTCTTCCTGGTATTTCTTCCGATATACTTCGCCTGAGGAAGATAGACTTCCCTTTGACCCTAAAAAGGCCTCTTACTGGATGCCCGTTGACCTTTATATTGGCGGCGTTGAGCATGCCATTTTACACTTAATTTATTCCCGCTTTTTCACTAAGGTTTTACGGGATCTTGGTTTGACAGATCTCAATGAACCCTTCCCTCATTACTTAGCCCAAGGAATGGTTACTAAGGATGGCGCAGCTATGTCAAAATCGAGGGGGAATATTGTCGATCCTGACGACATGATTGCTCGCTACGGGGCTGACTCGCTTCGTCTTTTCATTCTTTTTGCCGCTCCTCCTGAAAAAGAGTTTGCCTGGTCAGAGGAAGGAATCGAGGGCTGCTTCCGTTTTCTTAATCGAACTTGGATAACTTTCGAAGAGTGCCAGGACCTTTTCCATGGGCCGAACCACAATCTTGATCTTCATCAAATAAAAGATAAAACCTCCCTTAAGCTTCTCCGGCTTACCCATAAAACCATAAAAAGGGTAACTGAAGATATAGGACAGAGGTTCCATCTCAATACAGCCATAAGCTCCCTCATGGAAATGCACAACGAGATAAGACGGCTAAAAGATGAGTTGCGCCAGCACGAGGAAGGTCGATGGGTGCTTCGACAGTCCCTAGAGACATTGCTGAAGCTCCTTTCGCCTTTTACCCCCCATCTTTGCGAGGAACTCTGGCAAAGGTCAGGACACCGAGAATATCTCATTCGGACACCCTGGCCTGATTATGATCCTGAAATGGCCAAAGAAGAATTAATTACTGTGGTTGTTCAGGTTAATGGCAAATTGCGAGATCGCTTTGAGGCTCCGGCCGATATTTCGCCGGAAGAAATGAAAGAAAGAGCGTTCTCCTCCGAGCGCATTAAGGCTATCATTGCCGGCAAAACAGTGAAAAAAGTAATCACTGTTGACAATAAACTGGTTAATATTGTTATTTGAGGAGAGACCTGTTGAGAAAAAAGACATTTAAAAGAATTGTTTCAATTATATCTTTCTCTTTTATAACTGTTCTTCCTTTGATTAATTGTGGATATCATCTTCGCGGTACTGGAAGTTCTCTTCCAGCCTCAATTAAAAGAATTTATGTGCCTCTATTCAAAAATTTGACCACTAGGTATGAAATTGATTTGAAACTTACTCAGGCCGTGATTAATGAGCTGACAACTAGGGGAAAGCTCGAACCTGTGGATGATGCGGCCAAGGCCGATGCCATTCTCCTTGGAGAAATTACTTCCTTTCAGGTTTCTCCTCTGGCTTTTTCAGGAAAAGATACAGCTGATAAGTATAATATAACTATAGTGGCTAAGATTGTTTTCCGCGATTTGAGCAATCAACAGATTCTTTTTTCCCATCCCTCTTTTGTTTACGTTGAAGAATATGAGGTGCCAGAGGGATCAGATTTTGAATCCATGGAGGCTGAGGCCTTAACGAGAGTGGCTGAAAAATTTGCTCGGAGCCTGGTCGTGGCCATTCTGGAGGGATTTTAGACCGGCTTGGATGATCCAGAAAAAAAATAATTTAGCCCCTATTTACTTTTTTTATGGAGAAGAATCCTTTCTAGCTGAGGAAAGAATTGAAGCTATCCGGAGCACCTTTCTGTTTGAAGAAAAGGAAGGCTCGTTTCATCGTTTCTCTTCTGAAGAGACTGGCTGGGTTGAAATAATTGAGTCATTGAGAACGGGGGATCTCTTCCATCCAGGTCGTAAGTTGGTTCTAGTTACTGTTCCTGAGGGAAGGGAGAATTTGCTTTCTAAAGATGAGGAGAGCCTTTGGCGCAATTACCTGGCTTCGCCCAGACCTGAAGTAATTCTTATTATTTATTATGCGGGCAGTTTAAATAAAAATAGCAGACTTTTTCAATTATTTCAATCGGCGCGTTCACCCTACTTAAAGATAGAGGAATTTAAATTATTAAAAGGTCGCGAGTTGCTGGACTGGATCAAAAACCGATTTCAGAAGCAGGGAAAGAGAATTTCCTCTGAAGCCTTGGGCGCCTTGCTTGATGCGGTCGGACATGATTTAAGAATCCTGTCTAAGGAAATTGAGAAGCTCTGCCTTTACTGCTATCACACCCAAGTTATTAATCTAGAGGATGTGGCTGCCCTTTGTCCATCGGTGCGCAGTGTTCGGGAATATGAATTAATCGAAAGCCTAGAAACCGGTTCGGCTTCCAGGGCCTTTCATGTCCTAAAGAAGCTATTTGATGAAACAAGCGAGCCGGAAATAATTGTCGGAACTATTGCTCAATTTTTTAAAGATCTGTTTCTGGCCAGGGAATGGCTTGAACAAGGCAAGACTGAAGAGGCTATTTTCCATAAACTTAGGCCTTGGATAAAAGAGTCATACGGAGATTTTTTTCAAATGAAAATAAATAATTTTTTCAGAGCTGTTTTTTCCTTAAATGAGCCTGACCTCAGTCTGGCGATCGCTAAACTCCACTCGATTGATCAGGCCCTTAAAAGCGGGGGAAAAGAACAATGCGAGCTTTTGATAGAGGAATTTTTAAGCTGGTATTTTGAACGGAGGAAAAAATAAAAATTCAGGTTAAATTAGCTAGCCTGGGAAGCAAGTGCGGCCACCTGCTTGCTCAGACGAGATTTGTAGCGAGCTCCTTTATTTTCGTGAATGGTTCCCTTTTTGACGCATTTATCAATAATGGAGAAGGTTTTTGGAAGAAGCTGACGGGCCAGTTCAAGGTTTTTTTCTTTGATTGCCTGACGCAGTTTTTTGATTTGAGTCTTCAAAATCGATTTGTTGCGCCGGTTGATGGCATTTCGCCTAAGACTACGTCGCCATTGCTTTATTGCCGATTTATGTCGGGCCATCTGTATTTACCTCTTGAAGCTCATAATATAGGAAAAATTCCAGACTAAGTCAAATTTTTGATCTAAAAAGGAGGCAAGACTTGAAGATTGTCCTTCAGAGGGTAAAAATGGCCAAAGTTGAGGTGGAAGGGAAAGAAATAAGTCGAATAAACCGTGGCCTCTGTCTTCTCGTTGGCGTGGAAAGGGGAGACACCCAAAGGGAGGCTGAAGAGCTCGCCCGGAAAGTGGTTGAGCTCCGCATTTTCCCCGATAAGGAAGGTAAGATGAATCTTTCCTTGAGCCAGGTGGGGGGAGAAATTATGGCCATTTCTCAATTTACTTTAGCTGGCTCGACCCGAAAAGGTCGTCGCCCAAGTTTTGATGGAGCCGAGGAGCCTTCCCGCGCCCAAGATATCTTTAATTATTTCGTTGATTGTTTAAAAAAGGCAGGCTTTGTTACGAGAACAGGTGTTTTTGGGGCTGTCATGGATGTTTATCTTATTAACGAAGGGCCAGTAACCTTTATTCTGGAAAGCCAGCACAAAAAAGAGGAGCGGGATAAGTTTAGCTGAGATAGCGAAATATAGGACAAAAGAGCCATTTTGAGAGAAATGCTACTTTTATTTCATTGAGCCCAGGCTTTCTAATTTTTACTTTTTTATTTTTTAAGAAGAGAAAAACGGATGAATTTTTTAGTCCTTTTAGGAAAAATAAGTTGAATTTTAGGTAAAACGGAGACGACTTATCCGGCGCAGGGATTCCTCAGCGGCCAACCTGACATGGGGGCTGGAATCTTTAAGCAACTTAACAAGTAAAGGGATTCCTTCTTTGGAATCAATATGACCAAGACAGACGGCTATTTGACGTCTGACTTCTATATTGGGATCATCTATAATGGTTAATAGAGCTTTGATGGTTTTTGGTTCTTTTCTCAAAGCCAGAATTTGGAGGACGCTAACCTTAACATACCAAGGTTGATTTTTTAATTTCGGGAAAAGGCATTCACAGGATAGATTTTCCCATTCACTCAACTCTCTGATAATTTTTTGACGGACCTGTTCTGAGGGATCAGCAAGCATTTCAAGAAAAAGAGGGACAATCCAAGGTTGCCTTAGCCTTCCCAAAGCAACTATCATTTTTGCTCTGAGTTTTTTATCCTGGGTAGATCTTATTTTAGCGATTATCCGGGAGATGATTTCAGGCGGCGGAGTTTTATTTTTTTCTTTGGCCATTAAAGGGCCTTAATGAAAGTAATTAAATTATTTTTTAGGCGCCGGGTCTGAAATCAAACCATTTCCAAAAGATGGCCCATTTTTTCTTTCTTGGTTTTAAGATAGCGGCGATTAATTTCATTCGGAGGGATTTCAATAGGGACTCTCTCCACAATTTCAAGGCCGTAACCAGCCAGGCCAATAAATTTCCTGGGGTTATTTGTCAGCAGACGAATTTTCCGAACTCCCAGGGCCACGAGAATTTGAGCGCCAATTCCATAGTCTCGGTGGTCAGGCTTAAATCCCAGACATCGATTGGCCTCAACTGTATCCATGCCTTTATCTTGAAGAGCATAGGCCCTGATTTTATTAGTTAAACCAATACCGCGACCCTCATGATTAAGCATATAAAGAATAACGCCTTTTCCCTCTTTTTCAATTATAGACATAGCTTGATGAAGCTGCCGGCCACAATCACAGCGTATGGAACCGAAGGTATCGCCAGTAAGGCACTGCGAGTGGGCCCTCACCAGAATAGGTTCATCTTCCTTAATTTCTCCTTTAACCAAAGCCACATGATGCTCGTGATGAATAATATCCTCGAAAACAAAGATTCGAAAATGTCCAAATTCAGTGGGCATATCGGCTTCATCTATTTTACGAACCAAGCACTCGTGCTGGAGACGGTATTTAATAAGATCGGCGATAGTAACGATTGGTATTTTATGGCGGCGACTGAATTCCTCGAGCTGAGGCATGCGAGCCATTGTCCCATCTTCATTTAAGATTTCGCAGATAACACCGGCAGGCTTAAGTCCGGCAAGGCGGGCAAGGTCTACAGCCGCTTCAGTTTGTCCGGCTCGCATGAGGACACCGCCATCTCTTGCCTGGAGAGGAAAGATGTGGCCAGGTCGAACAAGGTCTTCAGGCCTGGTTTTGGGATCAATGGCTGTAAGGATTGTTTTTGCCCGGTCATAGGCGGAAATTCCTGTAGTTACCCCTTCGCGAGCATCAATAGAAACGGTGAAGGCCGTTCCAAAGGGAGCTGTATTTTCATGAACCATGAGATCAAGATCAAGCTGCTCGGCTCGCTCCCGCGTTAGGGGCAAACAGATAAGCCCGCGACCGTATTTAGTCATAAAATTGATTATTTCAGGGGTGACCTTTTCGGCGGCCACCATTAAGTCGCCTTCATTTTCTCGATCTTCATCATCAACGATAATGATTAATTGGCCGGCGCGAACACATTCAATAGCTTCTTCAATTGAAATTAAGCCAACCTTCCCTTCCATTGGTAACCCCGCTTAGAAAACCTAAAATTCCTTATTTTTTACTCTGAGATAAATAATTATACACGTATTTACCGATGATGTCACCTTCGAGGTTAACTTTACTTCCGGGACGGAGGTGACCGAGATTGGTTTTTTCCAGCGTCAAAGGGATTAATTCAACTTCGAAATAATCTTTAGTTAATAGAGCAATAGTCAGACTAACGCCGTTAACCGCAATCGAGCCTTTAGGGACAAGATAGGGGCTAAGATTTTTGGGAAAGGAAATGGCCATTCTTTTTCCTTGACCTTTCTTTTGGATTCTGATGACCTGGCCAACGGCATCGACATGGCCAGTTAAAAGATGGCCGCTTAAAGGAGTCTGTAAGGTCAAGGGTAGCTCAAGATTTACTATTTCTCCTAATCGAAGCTCACCCAAATTGGTCAAAGAAAGAGTTTCTTCAGAGAGGCGGAAGCTAATATTTTCCCCTTCATGGTTTTCAACGGAAAGACAGACTCCATTAACTGCCAGGCTTTCGCCCCTCTTAAGAGGACCAGGAAGATCGGGCGCCCGAATAGTCAGAATCTGTCGATTTTGACGAAAATTGGCGACCAAACCAAGGTGATGGATTATTCCGGTGAACATTAAAAATATCCCTCTAAGATAATGTCATTTCCCAGGGAAAAAGTTCGATAATAGCGCAGGCGAAGGCCCTTTTTAATGGTCGGAAAGCCCTGTCCGGCAAAAAGGGAAGGTGCCTTCTGACCTCCAAATAAAAGCGGGGCAAAGAAAAGAAAGATTTTATCCCCAAGATTATGCTCAAGAAAACTCGTAAGAACTCGACTTCCACCTTCGACGAGCAGACT
Organism: uncultured bacterium; assembly: GCA_938092135.1. GTDB lineage: Bacteria > Acidobacteriota > Aminicenantia > Aminicenantales > CALLJL01 > CALLJL01. The sequence goes on along the minus strand of CALLJL010000008.1, from coordinate 350,464 downwards.
AGCTACACCAAGCTGACCTAATTCTTGCAAAACATGATGAAGATTTAGGTAATGCTTCTCGCCCTTGACGGTTATTATTTTAACACCCTTTGCGCTTAGAATTTTCTTCCTTTTTTCTGAGGCTTCAATTGAGGTAAAAACAATAACTGGCCCTTTGTCAAGAGTTTTTAGCAAGCGAGAATCAGGGGGAAGTCTAAGCTGGGAATCAAGGACCACCCTGATTATCCTTTTTTCCCCCCAAAGGGGATGCCTGACTGTTAGGCGGGGATTATCGTGAAGAACTGTATTTATACCCACAAGAATGGCATCAACTTCACCTCTAAGAAGATGAGCGTAATCCCTAGCCAGAGGCCCTGTTATCCAGCGAGAGGAGCTGTCGGTTGCAGCTATTTTTGCATCGAGAGATAAAGCCGCTTTTAAGATTATATAAGGAAGGCCCTGGGTAATAAATTTAATATAAGCTTCATTTAACCGGTCATTCCTTTCCTTTAAACAGCCAACATTTACTTCGATTCCGGCTTCTTTTAGTTTTTGCACTCCCTTTTTATAAACAATTGGATTTGGATCAAGGGCTGAAATAACTACCCTTTTGGGTCGAAAGCGAAGGATAGTCTCGACGCAAGGAGGTGTTCTTCCCCAGTGAACACAGGGTTCAAGGGTGACATAAAGAGTGCTATCTTTAGCCTTTTCTCCAGCTCTTTGTAAAGCGATTACTTCGGCATGGGGCTTTCCAGGTTGCTCGTGATAACCGTAGCCTATAATTTTATTATTTTTAACAACGACCGCACCGACATAAGGATTAGGGCTGGCCCACCCTCTTGCTCTGGCGGCTAAAGAATAGGCCATTTCCATAAAGGCTTGGTCAATAATTTCCTGTTTTTTTGTCATGAAAGAAGGGCATCAATAAATTCTTGAGGTGAAAAAGGAAGCATGTCTTCTTCTTTTTCGCCAATACCGATGAGTTTGATAGGTAACGAAAGTTCAGAGGCCACAGCTAAAGCTGCCCCTCCCTTGGCCGTACCATCAAGCTTGGAAAGAAAAATACCGGTAAGGCCGGAAAATTTCAGAAATTCCCTGGCCTGGGAGAGAGCATTTTGTCCAATACTGGCATCAAGAACAAGAAGAACTTCATGGGGAGCGCCGCTAATTTCCCGGCTGATAACTTTTTTTATTTTTTCAAGCTCCGCCATTAGGTTAATATTAGTGTGGATTCTGCCTGCCGTGTCTATTAGCAGGGCATCTGCCCCTCTTGCTTTTAAGGCTTTTAGACCATCGAAGACTACAGCGGCTGGATCAGCTCCATATTGTCCCCGAATTAAGGGCAGATCAAGTTTTCGGCTCCAAATCTGAATTTGTTCCTGGGCCGCAGCCCTGAAGGTGTCAGCAGCCACGAGGATTATCTGTCGCCCCTGTTTTTTAAGAAAATAAGCTAGTTTGGCTAAGGAAGTGGTTTTGCCCCCACCATTTACGCCAACAAACATGACGACAAAGGGATAATAATTTAAGCTAAGGGGAGCAGGTTCATGGCCAAGAAGAGCTAATAACTCATCTTTTAGGGCTTTTTCGAGATTAAGGGATGAATCAGCTTTTAATTTCTTTTTTAAATTAGTTATTATTTTTTCAGTTGTAACAACTCCTACATCGGCAAGGATTAAAGCTTCGGCCAATTCCTCGAGAGCTCTTTCTTTAGAGACTTGTTCGCGCTTTAGATTTTGGATTTTCTCTTGAAAAATCTGACGCGTTCGATTTAGTTTCGCTTTAAGCAGGGAAAACACCATTTTTCCATTATAGATTTGGCCCCAGGCTAAGTCAACGCGCCAGGCCGAAACAAAACTTTAATTGAGCCTTTCTTCTTTTTTTTGTACCATGAAAACATGAACGGACTAAAGGCCCGCTGGATCATTTCTGATATTCCAGAAATACCGAAGAGGCTAAGTCAAAATCTTGGGATTCCTTTGCCTATAGCTCGGATTCTGGCCAACCGAGGGATTAAAAGTAATCGCGAAGCCGAGCTTTTTCTTTGGGGTTCTTGGCTTGATGGGCCTTCCCCTTTTCTTTTTAAAGATATGGAAATCTGTCTTAATCGGATTGAAAAGGCAATAAAAAACAGAGAAAAAATTCTTATATTTGGAGATTACGATGCTGATGGCATCTTGGCTTTAGTCATGCTTTATCAGGCCCTTGTTTCCCTTGGGGCGAGCGTGGATTACTATGTTCCCCACAGGCTTAAAGAAGGTTATGGGATCAAGCCTGATCACCTGTCAATTATTCAGCAAAAAGGAGCCAGGTTGGTAATTACCGTTGATTGCGGAATAAAGGCTAATGAATTTGTGCAGCTGGCCAAAGACCAAAGGATTGATGTTATTATCACTGACCATCATGTGCCTGGGGATAAGAAGCCTGAGGCCATTGCTATTCTTAATCCCCATCTCCCCGACTCCGGATATCCCTTTCCCCATTTAACCGCTGTCGGGATAGCCTTCAAATTGATTCAGGCCTTGCTACAGAAAAGAAACAAGGAATCCCTTATTCCCTATTACACGAAATTGGTGGCTATCGGGACGATAACTGACATTGCCCCGTTAATTGGGGAAAATAGATTGCTCGTTCGCCATGGACTCAAGACTTTAAGCGAAGTTCGTAATTATGGGTTAAGACAGCTGCTCGAGGTCAGTGGACTTCAGGGGGAAAGACTAACTGAAGGGGATGTGGGTTTCCGAATTGGTCCCCGGATTAACGCTGCTGGTCGAATGGCCTCCCCTGATCTGGCGGTCAAGCTCTTTTTAACCAAATCTGAAGAGGAGGCCCTTTCTCTTTCTCAAAAATTGAATCAACTTAATTCTTTAAGGCAAGAGGCTGAAGAAAAAATTCTTAATCAAGTTGTAGCCACCATAAATAGCCGCCAATGGCCCAATAAATACCGAATATTTATTACTGGCTGTGATGAATGGTCAAGGGGGATAATCGGGATTGTGGCCAATCGGCTTAAGGAAAAATTCCACCGGCCAGTAATTCTTTTTGCCTATGAGAATGAATGGGCTTATGGTTCTGGCCGCAGCATCAACTCTTTTTCTTTAATTGAGGCACTGAGACAATGCAAGGATCTTTTCGTGGATTATGGCGGCCATCATCATGCCGCTGGATGTGTTCTTCCCAGGAAAAAAATTATGGAACTTAAAAATCGATTGAATTTAATTGCTTCCTCCTGGCTAACCGAAGAAGATTTAAGGCCGAAACTCCTAATAGATGGTCCTCTGAGATTCAGTGAAATCTCTGGCTCCTTCCTCCAGAATTACCTGCTTCTGCCTCCCTTTGGCCCAGGCAATCCGCGACCTCTCTTCCTTCTTTCTAATGTTAAAATTGTTTCCAAACCAAAGAATTTACCCAATAATATTAATAAACTGAAACTTGAACAAGATGGTCGCGTATTTGAAGCCTTCAGCTCTTTCGTCTCTGAAGATTTAGCCTCTTTCAGCGAGGGAGCCCAAATTGACCTTGTGGCCTCCCTTCAGCTTACCCGTTCCTTCGGAGAAGAAAGTTTTATTCTATCTATTGAAGATTGGGCAAAGTCTAAAAAATGATTGCGATAAAAAGGAAAAAAGAATTTATTTGGCTTTTTCTACTTAGATACGTATCAATCGTTGCTTTTCTGGTCATTCTTGGCTCAGTTATTTATTACCTCTTGTTTTCAGAAGCAAGAAAAAGGTTGGCTGGTCCCATCTCCCCGCCTTCTTCAAGCAAACCCGAAAATTTTCTAGTTGAACAGCAAATAGGATTGAAATTCGTCGAGTTTAGAGGTGACCGAGGTAGAATTGAGATAAAGGCAGAACGCCATATTGCCCTTAAGGAAGGAGTTTATCGCCTTGAAGGCAAGGTGGCGATTCATGATTTTGGTCGGCGTCAGGGGCTTGAAACCTGGATTAGTTGCGATGAAGCTCAGTATGATCAGGATTGGCGACTGGTTATATTCTCCGGTCAGGTCAGGGTGAAGAGGCAAGGGTTGGATTTTGAAGCTGATAAGGTAATTTACCGCCGAGAAGATGAATTTTTGGAAGCTCATGGGTTAGTAAAATTTATATTTAAAAAATTAAGCGGCGAGGCAAGAGTTCTTACTTACAGTTTGCGGGAGGAAAAGCTTAATCTCCAAGAAGGGGTTAAAATAAAACTTGAGCCTGAAGACACAAGGCAACTGCCCTTGAATATTGAAGCTCAAGCATTAGTTTTTGATAGGCGAGAGCGACGGGGTCGCCTCGAAGGTCAAGTTCATCTTTTTCAAGGAAATAATTTCGGTGAGGCTGATTGGGCAGAACTTCTTCTTTCCGAAGATGAGCAATTCCTTCGTTATCTTGAACTCGGTGGAATCGTCAGAGGGCGAGTCAAAGGGCGAGCCTATGACTCATCGCTTAATGCCTCTTTTCTGAGAATTAGACCTTTCTTGAATTCTAACCGCATTCATGCCCTTGAAGCTGAAGGTAATTGTCAGCTTGAAATAACAAGTGCAAATGAAAAAATTTCTTTCGCTGCGGCTAAATTAAAAATTCTTTTTAACCGATGGGGAGGATTAAGGGAGATTATAACTCAGGAGCAAGCCGTCTGGAATCGAAGGAATCTTGACTCGGGCCATGAACAAGTCGCTCGGGCTGAAACTATTATATATTATGAAGAAAGAAAACATCTTCTGATCAGTAATTTCCAGAACAAAAAAGCTTATCTCGGCGAGAAGAACGTTTCCATTATGGCGGCTGAAATGACCTTAAACGTGGAAACTCAGGATCTTGAAGCCAGAGAGGAAGTCCAGTTAATTCTTGAACCGGAAAGAAAAGAGGAAAAAGAAAGGGCTGGGTTTTTATCATCGGATAAACCCCTTTTTGGCTTCGCCGAAGTTCTTTATTATTCTTTCGGAGAAAATAGATTAATTCTCGAAGAAAAAGCCAGGCTTTGGCAGGAAGATTTTTCGATCGAGGCCGCCAGAATCTTTCTTGCCTTTGATCAAAGAGAAATAAAAGCTTCTGGAGAAGTCAGAATGATTGTCATCAGGCGGGATCAGAAAAAATTATCTCAAGCGCGGCAAGTAATTATAATTTCTTCTCAAATGAATTATTGGCCTGATAAAAATCAGCTGAATTTTGAAGGGCCCTGTGAAATGTTCTTCGCTGATTATAATGTGAGAGCTGAAAAAATGATGATTAATTTCAAAGGGGATAGCTCTGAGTTAGAAAGAATTGAGTCGACGGGAGGCGTTAGGGTGGCTAAAGATTTAATCGTAGCGTTGGGGCAAAGTGGATTTTACGAATGGGAAAAGGATATCTTTGTTCTAATAGGCAAACCGGTTCTTGAAGATCCGGAACAGGGTAGTATTAGGGGAGATAAATTGACATTTAATCTGGCCGAAGGTAGAATACTGGTGGAAAATCAGGGTCGTGAAAGGTCAATTTCTATTATTAAAAAATAATTATGAAGGGTTATTTGAGAGCCGAAAAATTAGTCAAGAGTTATCGGCGCCGTCGTGTCCTCATAGGGGTATCTCTTGAAGTTAAGCAGGGGGAAATAGTTGGTCTTTTAGGACCCAATGGTGCTGGCAAAACGACTACTTTTGCCATTCTGGCTGGTTTAGTTTCCCCCGATGAAGGTAAGGTTTTCTTAAAAGGAGAGGATATTTCCCACTGGCCCATGTACTTGAGAGCCAGGGCGGGAATCGGACTTTTACCCCAGGAGCCTTCCCTTTTCCTTGGACTAACTGTTGAGGAAAATATTCTGGCTATCCAAGAGATGGTTTTAGATGACAGGAAGGAAAGGGCTGAAATTGCTGAACTTCTCCAACAATTCGGCCTAAAAAATCTCAGTCGGGTTAAGGCCTGTTATTTATCTGGTGGGGAGAAGAGGCGTTTGGAAATAGCCCGAGCCATGGCCCTAAAGCCCGATTTTCTCCTTCTTGATGAGCCCTTCACCGGCATTGATCCTTTGGCTACTTTGGAATTGCGGGAATTATTACAAAACCTCAAAAAGAATGGAATTGGAATTCTGGTAACTGATCATAATGTTCGCGAAACTTTGAAAATTACTGATCAGGCCACCATTATCGATGGGGGGGAGATTATTAAGACTGGTTCCCCCGAGGAAATTATTAATTCGTCCGAAGTCAGAAAGAGATATTTAGGGGAGGAGTTCCGTCTTTTTTGAAGGAAACGGTTTGAGCTATGCTGAAACAAAAGCTGGATCAGAAGCAGGTTCAAAAGCTGATATTAGCCCCTGCCTTACAACAGGCTATTAAATTATTGCCTTTGACGAATTTAGAATTGATTGAAATCATTGATGCCGAACTGGCTGAAAATCCCCTTCTTGAAGAGGTGCCATCAGGAGAACCTCCAGGGTCAACTGAAATTGCCATAGAGATGCCAGTGGCCGAGCCAAATCAAGATGAAGAATCAATTATAGGTGAAATTGAGGCTGAAGCTAAAAAACTCGATTCTGAGGATGATACCCTATGGGAAGAAGTTCTCGCCCATTATTTGGATGATAGCCCAGATCAGTTGGATCAAGAGCCGAAAGAAATTCCTCCCTTGGAAAATGTTTTGTCTCAAGGACCGTCTTTATGGGATCACCTCCATTGGCAAGCCAGTTTAACTTTCTTTTCGGAAGAGGAAAAAGCCATTGCTACCCATATTATTGGCAATATAAATGAGGATGGATATCTGCTTACCCCCGTTGAAGAAATCGCTGCCGACCTCGGCGTTGAGGTCGAGAAAGTTGAGGCCCTACGTCAGAAAATAAAAAGCTTTGATCCTATTGGCTCTGGTTCCTTAAATCTGAAAGAAATGATGCTAGCCCAGATGGAATATCTTGGGATTAATAATGAAATTACGCGGAAAATCATTGAGGATTACCTCCCCCTCTTAGAAAAGGCCAACTATGAGGAGTTAGCCCGGGAATTGAAGATATCCCTGGCTGAACTAAAAAAACATCTCGAGGTTCTAAGACAACTTGACCCGGCCCCAGGCAGAAAATATAGCCAGGAAAAAGTTATGTATATAGTTCCTGATATTATTGTTACGAAAGAAGGAGATGATTATCAAATTATTTTGAATAATGAAGGTTTGCCTAAACTTAGAATAAGCAATTCTTATCGTCAGATCATGGCCAGCAGTTCCCGGCTTAACCCCGAGGCTTATGCTTACCTCAAAGAGAAGATGAAGCGAGCCCTATGGTTTTTAAAGAGTCTTAATCAGCGAGAACGGACTGTCTATCGTGTGGCCAAGGCAATTATCCGGCGCCAGAAAGATTTTCTCGAAAGGGGGATTGAATATTTGAGGCCTTTAACCCTTTCAGAAATTGCTGAGGAAGTGGGAGTTCATGAATCCACCGTTGGTCGAGTTGTGGCCAATAAATATATTCAAACTCCCCGTGGTGTCTTTTCATTAAAATATTTTTTTCATAAATCATTGTCAGGTCAGAACGGAGAGGAGATTTCTTCACTCAGAATCAAAGAAAAAATAAAAAAATTGATTGAGGGTGAGGATCCAAACAATCCCTTAAGCGACATTGACTTGTGTGCGATATTAGCTCGAGAAAATATAAAGATTGCCCGCCGAACGGTAGCCAAATATAGGAAGAAACTTCAGATTCCTCCCTCTCACGTTCGGAAAAGAAAGTTTTTAATGGAGAGGAAAAAATGAATATTCGTTTTACCACTAAACAAGTGGAAATAACTCCAAATATCAGATCTTATTGTGAAAAAAGGCTTAAATCGATAAATAAATTACTTCGCCCTCCTGCTGAAGTTGATATTGTTCTTTCCCATGAAAAATATCGTTATAAAATTGAAATTAATCTTAAAGCTAAAGGAATAGGAGTTGTAGCTGAAGATGAATCTCCTGATTTGATGGTTACCCTAGGTAAAGTTTTTGATAGCTTAGAAAAGAGGATTAAAAAAGAAAGGGAGAAGGTAAGAGAAAAAAAGAGAAGGGTTGCCCGGGAGCAAAGACAGTTGTCCCTGACGGGGGAGACTCAATTGGGATCTTCCCCAGAGGAAAAAAGGATTATCCGGATGAATGACTATTCCCTAAAACCAATGACTGTGGAAGAGGCTATTATGCAGCTTGATCTAAAAAGAAGGGATGTATTTGTTTTTCGCCGGGAGGATAATGAGAAATTTGCGGTTATTTTTAAGCGTCGCGACGGCCATTATGGCTTGATTGAACCCGAATAATTTTGGCATAGTTGTAAGATGAGAATAGCTAATTTAATAACTGAAGAAATGATAATTAATGAGCTAAAAGCTAAGGATAGGGATGGTGCTTTACGCGAGATGGTCAATTTCCTCCAAGAAAAGCAGAAAATAAATAACGCCTCTGAACTTCTGGAGAAACTAATTCAGCGAGAAAATCTTGGCAGTACCGCTGTAGGCGAGGGTGTGGCTATTCCCCATTGTAAAATAGCGGGGCTCAACAATCCAATCCTGGTTCTCGCCCTTTCTAAAAAAGGGGTTTCCTTTGGATCGGCCGATGGCAAGCCTACTTCCATTTTTTTTCTCCTCATTTCTCCTTCAGATAATCCCAGCCTCAACCTTCAAATTCTGGCGGCAATTGCTCAGTTGATTCGTAAAGCCGCATCTCTTCCCAAAAAAATATTGGCCGCTAAGTCATCCCGGCGCATCTTGGAAATAATTCGCGAAGAAGAAGAAAAAATCTATGAGTGAAGCCTGGCTGTTGCCGGCTGAAGAATTGCCAGAACTATAATTTCAATGAGCTCAAAAAAATTGAATTCCCAACGGACGAAGATCATTTCGGCGGGTCTTCTTGAGATTTATGGCTTGGGCGTTTTGATTTTAGGTGATAGCGGTGTAGGAAAAAGTGAGAGTGCTCTTGAATTAATTACTCGGGGACATCGGTTTGTCTCCGATGATGTGGTTCTGGTTGAAAAAACTCGATCTGGAAAGCTAAGGGGTAAACCGCCTGACGTTATTCGTTATTTTATGGAACTAAGAGGTCTTGGTCTAATCAATATTAAAGAAATTTTTGGGAAAAAGGCTATCTGTCCTTCGGTTCAAATTGATCTGGCCATCAATTTAAAAAGATGGCATCGAGGTGATGAGTTTGATCGCATTGGTCTTGATTTTCCTGAAGATTATGAAATTCTGGGAGTAAAAATTCCCCAGCTCATAATTCCAGTCGCTCCAGGCAGAAATATGGCTACCCTAATTGAAATTGCCTGCCGAGTCCATCGGCTGCGTCAAAGGGGGTATCTTGCCTCTCATGAAATTGTTAAGCGGTTGGAAAAAAGAATGAGATGACAGTAGTAAAAAAAAAGGGCATAGCTGGAGATAATCGTTTTTTGATCATCACTGGCCTTTCAGGCTCAGGCAAGACTGTGGTCAGCCATTTTCTCGAAGATCTTGGCTATTATTGTGTTGATAATCTACCCGCTAAACTCATTCCTAATTTTATAGATCTCTGGGTTAAGAGAGAGGTTGAGATTGAAAAAGTTGCCTTAGTGGTAGATATGAGAGAACCTGGTTTTCTTCATGATTTTCCACGCGTGTTCACGGACATAAGAACTAAAATTCCGGTTAAATTAATTTTTCTTGATGCCTCCGATGAAACTCTGGTCAAAAGATTCAGTGAGAGTCGTCGTCCCCACCCTCTTTTCCCCCGCAAATCAGTTCTCGAGGCTATTCGCCTAGAGAGGAAAAGGTTGGAGACTATTAAAGCCATGGCTGATGATGTTATTGATACTTCCGGAATGACGATTAATCAGCTTCGGGACCTTTTATTGAAAAAGCTTTGGCCACGGCCAAGAAAAAAAATTCAAATAACCATCATTACCTTTGGCTATAAATATGGCCTTCCCCTGGAAGCTGATCTGATTTTCGACACCCGCTTTTTAGCCAATCCTTTTTACATTGACCGCTTTCGGAACAAAACGGGTAAGAGCCCGGAGGTCAAAAAATATGTTCTTAATTCTCCGGAAACTCAGGATTTTTTCGAAGAAATGAGCAGGTTTATTCTTTTTCTTTTGCCGAAGTTTATTCAGGAAGGCAAGAGTTATCTGACAATTGGCATAGGCTGTACCGGTGGTAAACATCGCTCGGTGGTTATTGGCGAAGAGCTCAGGAATTTTCTGAAAAAGCGAAATTATGATATAAAAATTATTCACCGCGACCTGAGGCGGTGAATTAAGGAAGTGAATCAGAGATTTTCATTGGAAACATTGGAAAGAAAAATATGATTGGCGGAATAATTGTTTCCCACGGAAAATTGGCTGAGGAACTTTTGAATGTATTAACTATGATTCTGGGAGAGGCACCTAATATTGAGGCAATCTCTATTGGCTGGTATGACGATGTTGAGGAATCAAAAAAGAAAATTAACCAGTCTCTGAAACGGGTTGACCAAAAAAATGGAGTCATAATTTTTACCGACATGTTCGGCGGTACTCCATCCAATTTAAGTTTTAGCTTTCTCCGCAGTAATGAAGTAGAAATTATCACCGGTGTCAATTTGCCTATGTTGATTAAGTTTGTTTCTCTCCAAAGGTCCAAAAGTTTAAAAGAGGTAGCCAGAAAAGTAGTTGAACAGGGAAAAAGAAATATTCATTTAGCCAGTGCCTTACTCAAAACAAAAAAATAGGTTTAAAAATGGTCGAGAAGGAGGTAGTTATAAAAAATAAGCTTGGGCTTCATGCCCGGGCGGCGGTTAAACTTGTTAATTTAGCCAATAGGTTCAGTTCGAGTGTCAAAATTATTAAAGATGCTATGGAAATCGATGGCAAAAGTATACTTGGTCTTTTGACTCTGGCAGCCAGTCAGGGAACAAAAATTATTATCCGGGTTTCCGGTGAAGATGAGCGGGAAGCCCTTAGGGCATTAGTCAATTTGATCAATAACAAATTTGATGAAAATGAATAGTTAAGGATGGATTTTATTCGTTTACGAGGAATTGGAGTTTCGCCCGGCATCGCTATGGGTGAAATTTTTGTAACTGAAACTGCGGGCCTCGCCGTTCGTCGGGAAAATATCCCTGCTTCTCAGGTTGAAAAGGAAATTGAAAGGCTTAAGTCATCGATTGAAAAAACTGAACGAGAGTTGCTCGAAATTAAGGAAAAAATTAAAAAGATTGCTGGTGAGGAGCAGGCCATTCTTCTTGATGCTCACCTTCTTATTCTGAGAGACAAATCTCTCTTTGCCACTCTGGAAAGAGTGATTCGCCAGGAAAAGGTCACAGCTGAATGGGCTCTTGAGGAAGTAAATAGAAAATATAGAGAAACCTTCGAAAGTATCAATGATGAATATTTCCGTCAGCGACGTGCTGACATTTTTGATGTTTTAATTAGGATTCAGCGCAATCTCAAGCCAGAAAGAAGTAAGCGAAAAGAGCAGCTAGGTGACCGAAAAGTTATTCTTGTGGCCCATGATCTTCTACCTTCTGAAGCGGCTAGCCGCTTTGGTCGTGGAAATATAATCGGGGTTGCCCTTGATATGGGTGGACCGACTTCCCACACAGCCATTTTGGCCCGTTCCCTTGATATTCCAGCCGTTGTGGGTCTACATAATATAACTGCTTATGCTAAGAATGGAGATTTTATTATTGTTGATGGGACTGATGGAGAGGTTCTTATCAATCCCCCTCTGGCTATCAAAAAAGAATTTCAGAGCAAAAAGGAAAAATATGATAAATACCGGCTGGAACTGAGGAAAATAGCCCGGCTTCCTTCAGTAACGCTCGATGGAGTCGTGTTTACCCCCCTAGCCAATATTGAATTGCCGGAGGAAGTGCCCGCAGCCTTAAGCCTTGGAGCTGAAGGGGTTGGCCTTTTCCGCACGGAATATATCTATCTTCAGAGCAAAACTCTTCCCTCGGAAGAGGAGCATTTTGAAATTTATTCTAAATTGGCCCGAAAATGTTATCCCCGGCCCGCCTATATTAGAACTTTGGATATTGGTGGTGAAAAATCCTATTCTCAATTTAATCTTGAAGCTGAACGCAATCCAGCCTTAGGCTTGAGGGCCATTCGCTTTTCTCTTAAAAATCAAGACCTCTTTAAACTTCAGCTTAGAGCCATTCTGAGGGCCAGCAGTCAGGGTAATGTTCGGCTTCTTTTTCCCATGATTACTGAACTTGAGGAAATTTTAATGATTAAAGAATTACTGAGTGAGGTAAAAATTGAATTACGTCGCCGAAAAGTTCGCTTTGATGAGAATATTCCCATTGGGGTAATGATTGAAGTCCCGGCAGCCGCAGCTATGATTGAATTTTTAGTAAGAGAAGTTGATTTTATTAGCATAGGGACCAATGATCTTATTCAATATTTTCTGGCTGTCGATCGCTCCAATGAATATGTTTCTTATCTTTATAAGCCGTTGCACCCTTCAGTTATTAGGCTCCTGAAGCATGTGATCGAGAAATCTAATGAAGCGGGTAAAGAAGTTGCTGTCTGTGGGGAAATGGCCGCCGAACCTCTTTCCGCTCTGATTCTCCTTGGCTTAGGATTGAGAATTTTTAGCATGAATCCTATCTTCATCCCCCGGATCAAAAAAACCCTTCGTTCAGTCGAGCTCAAAACGGTCGAAGAAGCCTGTAAGGGAATTTTAAATTTAAGAACTTCTCAGGATATAGAAGAATATTTTATCGAAAAAATTCTTTCCCGCCATCCCCAGGCCTTTTTAACTACTCAAATAACCTAAGGAGATTTAAAAAGGAATTTCCTCATCAGATTCAGTCTCAGGGGGAAAATCAGTTTCTCCTTCTGGAAGTTCCTGGTCAGGAAATTCCGCGGTTCCGTAATCATAATAAGAAAGGGCCTCAGGCTCAGCTATTTCCGCTGCCTCTACTTCTTCTTCTCTTTTTCCGAGAAGAATAATTGTCCGAGCTTCTATTTCCGTTGTCCTTCTTTTTACGCCATCTCGCCCTTCCCAGGTGCGACTTCTAAGTTTACCCTCAATTAGAATCTGTCGGCCTTTATGGAGATATTTGCTGCAAAATTCGGCCAGCTTTCCCCAGGCTATGATCCGATGCCACTCAGCGCGACGGCGGCTTTCATTTTTGCTGGGATCATAGATGAGCTCATTGGTGGCTAGATCAAAATGGGCCACAGGTCTTTCGCTCTTAGCGAGGTAACGAAGGACAGGTTTATCCCTGAGTCGACCGACAAGAATGACCCGATTTAAACTATTCACGTCTCTCATTTTTCAATAATTTCTTTTATTTTTTGCTGAGCAATTTTAGCTTCTTCGTCAAGGGGAAACTTGCTGACAAGAAGTTTTAGAACAGCTAAGGCTTCTTCCTTCTGCCCCAATTCGAGATAGCTAAGCGCTTTTTTTAAATAGGCCGCTGGGACTCGATCGCCCTTCGGATAAAATAAAATGACCTCGTTGAAAGTAGATATCGCGGCTTCAAAGTTTTTCTGACTAAAATAGCATTCACCAATCCAGTAAAGAGCATTATCAGCTAAAGGACTATCGCCGAATTGTTCCAGGTAAAGTCTAAAGCCTTCAATGGCTAAATCATAATTTCCTTTAAGATAATCACTGTAAGCGCTGTTATAAAGTTCCTGAGGGGAAGGACCGACGGGCGCAGCTGGAGGTCCTTCCTTCACTGTCTTTTCTTCCTGAAGAGTCTTCTTGCTTTCAACTGTCGGGACGATCGGCTTGGCTTCAGATAAAGGTTGAGAGGGTGGAAGACCGGGCTTTAAAGCCACCAAATCTTCGGCAATCCGATCAAGGCGCAGGCTTAACTGATCGAGGCGATCATTTAATATTTGGTACTGAACTGGAATATCTTTAAGGCTGGTTTTAGTTTCGGCCATCTCCTTTTGCCATGTCCTTAGGGTCGATTGAATGTCTTGAAGCTGGGTTTTTAGAAGTTGAAGTTCCGTAGTCAAATTCTGCATTTTTTCCTGAAGAGAAAGAAGCTGCTTTTTTAAAATTTGAACATCCTCATAGAGGAGCTCATAAATTTTCTGCGTCTGATCAGCTGGCAATAAGGGCGAGAGTAAACAAAGAGAAGCGGCTATGATAATAGGAATGGGGATAAACCCTCTTTTGAGCAAATTCATTTACCTCTTTTTATTCTGATAAAGATTTTAGCGTTTATTTTTCAATAATTGTAAATTGAGCCCGCCTATTCTTAGCCCAGGCTTCTTCATTGTGGCCAGGGTCAAGCGGCTGGCTTTTGCCATAGGAAATTATTTTCATCCTGTCCGGAGAAATACCCAAAGAAACAAGGTAATCAAAAGTTGATTTCGCCCTTCTTTCACCCAAAGCCAGGTTATATTCTTCTGTTCCTCTTTCATCGCAGTGGCCTTCAATGAGGATTTTGACTGAGGGAAATTTTTTTAACCAGGCTGCATTTTGGGCTAGAATAGGTTTCATATCATCGCGAATGTTGTATTTGTCGAAATCGAAATGAATCATTTTGAGATAGCCGGCTTTGTTGGCTTCTTCAAGGGATTGAGCCATAAAGATTTCTTCTTCCGTTAAGGCTGGTTTTACGGGTTCTTTAGGGGTCTCAACTTTTTCTACCTTGGGTTGTTCTTGAACTTGAGGTGGAGGCGGCGCTGGCGCCTGTTTAACCTTGGGCTTGCAAGAAGAAAATAAAGCCACTCCGACTAAAAAGATCAAAATAAGTTCCAATCCTTTCTTCATCAAACCTCCTTCTTTATTTAACGAATTTTTATAGCCAATCTCTCAGAATTTATTCTTTTCTCTTTAATTCTAAAGGAAGCTAACGAAGGCTGTCAATCAATAAACAACATCCTTTTTAAAATTTAATTCAATTCGACCAATCAGGAAGCTTGTTATTACCTTGAGAGGTAAGCCGTCTCAGATTAGCGCCATCATAATCAATGCTATAAATCTGAATTTGTCCGCTTAAATTGGAAGAAAAGACAATGTGACGGCCATCGGGCGACCAGCAGGGTGATTCATTCCGGGCGTTGCTTTCCGTCAATTTTATAATCTGGTTAGTTCGAAGATTAAGTACATAGAGGTCAAAAATATTATCGAGTCTCGAAACATAAACAATTCTTTCGCCATCGGGTGACCAGGCTGGGGCATCATGATAGGTACCACCGAAGCTAACACGACGGACATTAGAACCTTCAGCATCCATAATGTAAATTTGGGGAGTGCCACCTCGATCGGAAACAAAGGCAATTTCCCTTCCTGTGGGAGAAAAACAGGGGGCGGTATCTATGGCTTCATTAAACGTTAATCTTTTAATATTTTGAATACCGTCAGAATCGAGGGTGGCCACATAAATTTCTGAGTTACCATCCATAGTGGAGCAAAAGGCTATTTTTTTGCCATCAGGAGAAAAAGAAGCGGCAAAATTAGTTCCCCTATTAGATATAGGAATTATTTTCTTTTTTTCGAGATCCATAAGATAAAGTCCGGCGATTGTTTCTCTATAAGAGGTAAAAGCGATTCTTTTACCGTCAGGAGAAATGGCCGGCATATAATCTCGGTACTTGTTAAAGGTTAGGCGGGTTTGATTGGCCCCATCATAATCCATTAAATAAAGTTCATCGTTGCCATCTCGGTCGGAAACAAAAACTATTTTAGAAGTAAAGATAGGTTTTTCGCCAAAGGCCTTCATAATCTCATTGGCAAAGCGATGGGCCATTTCTCGCCAGGCTAGCTGATTTCCCTGATATTTTCGGCCAATAATGAATTTGGCACTTCGCACATCATAGAGCTTGGCCTCAAAGGTTATATTGTCATCGCCTCCGCTGATTTCTCCGACTACGAGAACCCGAGCTTGAATTGATTCCCAGTCCTTGAAAAAGATATTTTTAGGATCGAGAGGCCGAATATAATTATAATAGCTCTGGGGTAGAAGCTGAAAAACTCGGCTGTATTTAAGATCATCAGATAGGACTTGGTAAATCTCTTCAGAGGCTCGAAGGGCTTCACCACTGGCGGAGTTAACAATAAATTTGGGAAGAGCCAAAGAAATGGCCGGAATACCCTCCGTTATTTTTAATACTACCTCCTGCTGGGAAAAAAGACCTACGGCGAACGAAATAAAACCAATCAAAAGAGCTGTAATTAAAATCTTATTTTTCATTTGAAATGTTCGAAAATTAAATGAACTCCTAAGTATTCACCTTCAAATTCCCTAGGTAAAGGGGGAAAAGGAGAGGCGTTTTGGACAGCCCTCAGGGCTGACAAATCAAAAGAGCGAGAGCCACTGGAGATTTCAATTTGTAAATCTGTAATTCGGCCGTCCCGGAGAATTTTGAAAAAAATCATACATTGGAACTGACCTGAGGCTCCAGGATCAATAAGGGAGGTAAACCAGTTGTTAGAGATTTTGTCTTGAATAATTTGAAGGTAATAGATGAAGGGGAAAGTCGAAAAGTCAAAGTGGCCACTTCCCCAGCCACCTGTTCCTGGGCCTAATGGACCTGGTCCAACTCCGATTCGAAGACCCATCCCAGCTGGTCCTAATCCAGATCCTTCTGTCTCTTGTTTGGTAATTTCGCTTTCGGCCTGAGGTTTGGAAATAACGGTTTTCTTTTCCGTTGTTTTTTTGCTGGCAGGTTTTTTATCCACGGGGTAGCGAAGGGAAGAAGAAGGAGTTTCCGCAGTTTTTTTCTGAACGGCGGTCAAATCCCTGAGGGAAGGACGACTGGGCGAGGAAGCTTTAGCTCCAGGAGCACCCCCGCCGCCACCACCTCCGCCTCCAGGTGGGCCTACAAGATTCAGGGGTAAGTAGTAAATCATGCCTTTTCTCGTCGGTCGGGGCAAAGAAGGCGAAGTAATTAGCAAAACGAGAACAATCCCATGAAGAATAACAGAAATTATAACAGCCCATTTAAATTCGCGGTTATTTTTCATTCTTTTTTAATTAAAGCTATCTTTTTCTGGGCGTTTCTATAGGTTCGGTAATCAAGCCAACAGTTTCAATCCCGGCTTTTTTTATTATATCAAGGGCTTCAATGAAGAATCCATAGGCAATTTCCTGATCGGCTTTAATGAAAACAATTTTTTTATCTCGGCCATAAAAGAATTCCTGGAGTTTGGCTTCGAGAAGATTGATGTTAATAACTGTGTCGCCTAGGTAAATGAGTTTATCCTTAGTTATAGTTAGAATTAAACCTGATTCGGCTGGAGCCGAGGCTGTTTCTGCCTGGGGGAGGTTAACGCCAATTCCCGATTGCATCATCGGAGCCGTGACCATAAAGATGATAAGCAGAACAAGCATAACATCAACGAGAGGAGTAACATTGATTTCAGAAAGGCTTGTACCCAAGCGCGATCGGAAATTACCTGAAAGCTGAATTTTAAGAGCCATAGAGTTTTTCCACAATATTGATGAATTCCAGAGAAAAATCTTCTATTTCAGTTATCGTATCTTTAATTTTATGGAGGAAATGGTTATAGGCGATAACCGCTGGAATGGCCGCAAAGAGGCCAGCTGCAGTCGCCACTAAGGCTTCAGCTATGCCCGGAGCTACAGTGGCGAGGCTAGCGGAGCGAACAATACCAATTTTATGAAAGGCATCCATGATTCCGATCACTGTGCCGAAGAGGCCAATAAAAGGAGTGACGCTTCCGGTTGTGGCCAGAAAGCTCATCATTTTTTCCATTTTAGAAATTTCAACAGTGGAAGCCCGAAGCAGAGCCCGTTGGAAATTTTCAAGATTAAGTTTTTGGCCTGAGACTGATTCGGGATTGTGCCTGGTGGCTAAAGATGCGAGCTCTCGATAGCCGGCCTGAAAAACAGACGCTAGGGGACTGAGTCGACAATGGCGGGCAGCTTCATTGACTTCTGATAGGCTGCGGCTTCGTCGGAAAGCATTAAGAAAACGTTCGGTATGTTTGGCGGCAGCGCGAAAGGTATTTCTTTTGAAAATAATTATAGCCCAAGAGAAAACAGAAAAAAGGAGGAGAATAATCAAAACCAACTGCACAATTATATTGGCTTCAATAATTAGTTTGAACAAACTCATTCTTCACCCAATTACTTTTTCAAGGTATCATAGCCTCCTTCTGGATGTCAATTAAACTGTCTCCTGCTGATTTCGGTTGACAAAGGTTTAAATTGGCAATTAGATATTAATAATATTCGGAAAATGATTATTTTTCATCATAAGAGATTTCAGCCTGCCAGTGTTTTAGCGGCGAGTTTTCTGGTTGCTATTGCCTTAGGAACCGTCGTTCTTCTCTTACCCGTTTGCACAGTCTCGGGGAGAATTCCTTTTATTGATGCTCTTTTTACCGCCACCTCATCAGTTTGTGTTACAGGATTAATTGTGGTCGATACCGCTACCTATTTTACCCGTTTTGGTCAGACCTTCATTCTTATCCTAATCCAGCTTGGGGGGCTGGGCATAATGACTTTTTCGACTCTGATTTTACTGGCTGCTGGGCGACGAATTTCTATTAAAGATAGGATTGTAGTTCAACAAACCTTTATGCCTTCTGCCTCCAAGGATTTTCGGGAAGTGATCAGGAATATTTTTTTAATGACAGTAATTATTGAGCTGACTGGAGCGGCTCTGCTTTATCTTTGCTTCGGGCCGAAATTGGGCTGGTCTGAGGCAATCTTCCCTTCCCTTTTCCATGCAATTTCAGCTTTTTGCAATGCCGGTTTTTCCACATTTAGCAACAGCCTTCAAAGTTACACCGGAGATGTTCTTATCAATTTGACGATTATCTTTCTTATTATTCTCGGCGGCCTTGGTTTTTTGGTTGTTCAGGAATGTTTTTACTTTTTTGTTCTAGCCAGAAATAAAAGGAAGTTTCGTTTCAGTCTCCATAGTCAAATAGTCCTTTCTGTTACAGCTGTTCTAATTGGGTTTGCTTTTCTTATTTTATTTCTTTTAGAAAGAACCCATGCATTTAATTCTCTCAGCTGGAAAGAAAAGATTTTAGCTTCTCTTTTTCAAGCGGTTACGCCGCGGACAGCCGGTTTCAATACCATTAATCTTGCGGGTTTGCAGATTGGCTCAATTTTTCTTCTCATCTGCTTAATGTTTGTCGGAGCTTCGCCTGGATCAACTGGTGGGGGAATTAAAACAGCGACTTTGGGAGTGATCGGGGCATTCCTTCGATCAAAATTAATGGCCAGGGAAAGGGTTAACCTCTTTTATCGGACTCTTCCTGATGAGTGTTTAATGCGTTCCTTTTCCCTTTTCTTTCTCGCTCTCGCCTGGATTGCCCTGGCTTCCTTCCTCATCTTTTTAATCCAGCCCGAAGCCCAGATGAAAGAAGTTTTCTTTGAGGTTTTTTCGGCCTTTGGGACAGTGGGTCTTTCGCTTGGAATAACTTCTGAGCTCACAACTCTTAGTAAGATAATTATCATTTTGACCATGTACGTTGGTCGGATTGGGCCTTTAACCATTCTAGCCATCTTGAGTCGAACTAAACCAGTAGGTCAATTTGAATATGTTGAGGAATCAGTCATGATTGGCTAAAATCTATTTAAAAGGATTTAAACAAAATGAAATTTGCGGTTATTGGCCTCGGCAGTTTTGGCTCAAACGTAGCCAAAACTCTCTATGAGCGTGGTCATGAGGTCTTGGCCGTTGACCGGGATAAAAATAAGGTTGAGGCGGCCAAGGACTATACCTCCCATGCTGTCCACATGAATTCAGCCGATAAAGAAAATCTTGAAGCTCTAGGTATCCAAGATATGGATGTAGTTATTGTAAGTCTAGGACCAGAAATGGAGGCCTCAATCCTCACAGTTCTTTATCTTCACGAGCTTGGGGTTAAAAGAATTGTTGCTAAAGCCCTCAATGAGGACCATGCGAAGATTCTTGAAGCCGTTGGGGCCAGCGAAGTGATTTACCCTGAAAAAGATATGGCTATTAGAACGGCTCTTAAGTTGACCAGTCCCAATATCCTCGAATGTTTGCCTCTTGGCTCTAATGTTAGCATTCAGGAAATTGCGCCTCCGGAAAAATTTATTGGCCAGACCTTAAGGCAGCTTGATTTAAGAAATAGATATGGAATTCAGGTGATTGCCATAAGAGAACTTGTACCCGAAAGAACAATCTATATTCCCCCTGCCGATTTCGTCATCAAAGATAGTGATATTCTTGTGGTGATGGGCGAAGAGGACAAGCTGGAAAAATTACTCAAACTCTGAAAATCAATTGGCCAAAGAGAAAAAATCTTTGGTTTAAAATTTGTTTTTTATTCTAGAAGACGTTTGAGAATAAATTCTGTTACTTCCTTAGACCTTTGTCCGCTCTCTTTCACCGGACCCACACAGGAGGGACAACCTTCATGGCAGGGACAAGCCTGAAGCGTTTCCAAACAGGCTTGCAATAAATTTTTTTCGAGATCAAAGAGAGAAGGACTGAGGCCAATGCCTCCTGGATAATTATCATAAATAAAAATATTGGGAGAAAAAGTAGAGGCAAAAAAAGCAGGAATTGCTTGATCTGGGGTTATTTTTTGCGGAATATCTCTGGGCGGTACAGATTCGCCAGTCACATCGTCGCCTATGGAAACCCCAATATCATGGAGATCACACATCATAAAAAGGGGGGAAACATGATGGAGAAGATAGGCCAGGCCAAAAAGACCATTAATCTTCGCTTCAGACTCAAAGGGTAAAGAAGAAAATACTTCAGCCGGAATGGTTAGCCAGTAGGCGGTGGTGTGCATTTCATTCTGGGGTAAGGTTAGATCGCCAGCACCCACATTTTCCATCGTATGGAATTTTATTTTCTTAAAACCAACTACCTGAGTTGCTACATGAACCTCGCCATGGGCAATTTTGGCATGTCCCAAGTTTTTTTGGTTAAAAACATCAAGAATTTTAATTTTGGTGTAATCAATGGCATCAGTAAAATAATCAACTTCGGTTTTTCGGACATAGGCTTTGCGCTGATCAAAATCGAGGCTTTCCACATAGTATTGTTCCCCCTCGCACATATAAATAGCTTTCGGATGGAGCGTCGTCAGAGCTGAAGTAAAATCAACTTCAGCAATGACTCTGGTTTTTTCCGTTGTGTCCACGACAACGAAATTGTCAGAACTCACACTCCTCAGGCTAATTTGGTCAGCTGGGTAAGCCTCTGATGTCCAGAACCATTTATCCCGGGAATGATGAAGGATTTTTTCTTTTTCGAGAAATTCAAGAATCGGGGTAATTTCAGCTTGGCCGAATTTTTCGCCATCGACGAAGGGAAGCTCAAAGGCAGCACAGCCTACGTGGCTAATAAGAATCGAGGGATTGTCAGGATTAATTAGAGCCCGTTCAGGTGATTGAGAAAAGAAATAATCAGGATGGTTGATGATGAATTGATCAAGAGGCGAACTCGAGGCTACAAGAACAGCGGCTGAGGTGCCCATCTTCCGGCCGGCCCGTCCGGCTCTTTGCCAGGTGGAGGCAATTGTCCCTGGATATGAAGCTAAAATAGCCACATCGAGCGAGCCAATATCAATGCCAAGTTCCAAAGCATTAGTGGAAACTACTCCAAGAATCTTGCCTTCTCGCAAACCCTTTTCTATTTCTCTCCGCTTCAGGGGAAGATAGCCACCCCGATATCCTCTAATTAGGCCCTCATCTTTAACTCCCTTTTCAATATCTTCCTTGACGTAGGTCAACAAAACCTCAGTTATCAAGCGACTTGGCGCAAAAATTATGGTTTGCAGTTTTTTCTCGAGAAAAATGGTGGCGATTCGTCTCGTTTCATTAACATAAGAACGTCTTATTCCTAGATAAGGATTGATAACTGGCGGATTGTAAAATATAAAATATTTTTCTCCTTGGGGAGCCCCGTTCTCATTAATAAGTTCAACAGGTTCTTCAATTAGCCTTTCTGCCATTTCCTTGGGATTGGCTATGGTCGCCGAGCAAAGGATGAAGCGAGGTTCTGATCCATAAAATCGGGCAATTCTTTTAAGACGGCGGAGCACATTGGTCAAATGGCTACCAAAGATACCTCGATAATTGTGGAGTTCATCGATGACTACATATTTCAAATTTTTAAATAGTTTTATCCATTTAGTATGGTGAGGTAATATCCCGGAATGAAGCATGTCTGGATTGGTAATAACAATATGTCCCTGCGCTCGTATGGCTCTTCGGGGATCCTGGGGAGTATCACCATCATAGGTAAAAACTCTGACTTCTTCAGGAAGAAAAGAAATAATTTCATCGAGCTCAGCTCGCTGATCCTGAGACAGGGCCTTAGTGGGGAAAAGATAGATGGCCCGGTTTGACCTATTTTCAAGTATAGACTGAAGAACAGGTAGATTATAACAGAGAGTTTTTCCCGAAGCTGTGGGGGTAACAATGACTACATTTTTTCCTTGCCGGATCGCTTCCCAGCTCAGGTATTGATGGAGAAAGAGCTGATGATAGCCTTTTTGCTGAAGGGCTGTAAGTAGAAGGGGGTGAACATCAGCGGGATAGTCGCGGTATCGACCGGGTCGGGGAGGGATATAGTGTATGGCCTTAATACTTTGAGTCTTTAATCCCATTTCTTTGAGGGCTTCAATAGCTTCAAGAAGAATATTGGTTTTCGCCATGGTTCATATAAAAATCCTATCGCATTATTAAGGCAAATTCAAAACTATAGTAAAATTTTTCTTTAAAATCCTATTTAAAATATAATTGATTTGAATTAATTATTTCTATTGGCCTTTTTTAAATTAAAAACAGGAATAACTCGGGAAATTTCCGAAAGGCTCTCCCTTTTTATTGGCAGCCTTGACTTGCGTCTGAATTCAGGATAAATCTGGGTAAAATTCCTTAAACTTGAATTAAAAAAAGGCAATAAATTGTTTAATTAAAAGGTTTAGAGAAGATTTAAAAATTAGATTTTAAAGAAAGTAAACATTAAATAGAAAAGGAAGCAAAATAGTTGGGGTTAAAAAAAACATGAGTCGGTCGCAGGTTACTCTTCCTCGTTCCTTGAGTTTAGTTGACGGTCTGGCCATTTTAATTGGTATTACCATTGGAGCTGGCATCTATTCAACTCCTCAGATAATTGCCGGCTATCTTTCTTCTTTTAACCAGATAATAATTCTTTGGGTAGCCGTTGGTTTTTTCGTTTTTCTCGGGGGCTTAATTTATGCTGAGCTAGGAACAAGATTTCCCCACACCGGAGGCGAATATGTTTATCTCTATAAGGCCTTCGGGCCATTGGTAGGCTTCCTTTTTGGTTGGGCCCAGCTTTTTATTATCCGGACAAGTCCGGCCGCTGGGCTGGCCATAGTGACCGCCGATTATCTTGGCTATTTTATTCCTTTAAGCCCTATTGCCCACCGAACAGTGGCGGTCAGTGTGATTTTAATTCTTGGGCTTTTGAATATCATTGGCCTCAAGTGGGCAAGTGCTTTTCAGAAATTGACGACCTTTTTTAAAGTATCGGGGCTTTTAATTTTTGTTATAGGCGGTCTTGTTCTTAGTCGTGGCCTTGAAAGCGGCTTGACTCAGAAAATGGAGCCAGTGATTCCTCTTAATATGAAAACCCGAATAATAGCGGCTTTAATGATGGTCTTTTTTGCCCATACAGGCTTTGAAAGGCTTGGCTATTCAGCTGGTGAGATGCGCAATCCGCGACGAACAATTCCTTTGAGCCTTTTTTTCGGGATTAGCCTTATAGTGGCCATCTATTGTTTAATCAATTATATTTACCACCTTACCTTAGGGATGGAAGGGGTTAGAGGAAATACTATTGTGGCCTCTGCAGTTGCTGTTCGGCTAGCCGGACCTGTTGGTGCCTCCTTTGTGGCCCTTTTAGTAATTCTTTCGGCCACAGGGAGCATTAATGGAACCATGATGACCGCTACTCGAGTGTACTATGCCATGGCCAGAGACGGTCTATTTCTTGATTGGCTCAATTATGTTCACCCCCGTTTTCGTACTCCCTCCCGAGCAGTGATGGCTCACTGTCTATGGGCTTTGGCTATTCTTTTCCTTCGAAGCCGGTTTGAAGTAATTGCTGCGGGAATGGTCTTTGGTATTCTTGTCTTCTTAGCCATGAGCACTATTGCCCTCATTAAATTTCGGATTACCGGAGTTGGAGAAAAGGGGGGATATCGCGTTCCTCTTTTCCCTTTTTTTCCTGTTCTTTATTTGTCTGGTCTTTTGGTCTTTATTATTTTTAGGTCAATTTTTGAATGGCGGCGGACCCTTATAGATCTCGTTTTCATGGTCTCGGGACTTCCCATTTATTTTTTATGGAAATTTTATAAAAAAAGAATTTCTAACTAAAAAATCAAATCTAAAAAGTTATTTTATAAAAACCGGAATTTTAAGGGGCCATTAACTTGATTATCGAAGAATAGAGTCGAGGATAGATTTGTCAGCTCGTCCGCCTAAAGCTAAAATGAATATATGCTTAATGAAATTAGAATAAAGAAAGCCGCCCAGCACAACCTCAAAAACATCGATGTTTCTCTGCCTCGCAACCGATTAATAGTAATTACCGGACCGAGTGGTTCAGGCAAAAGCTCCCTGGCCTTTGATACGCTTTTTGCTGAAGGGCAACGACGTTATCTTGAATGCCTTTCCGCTTATGCCCGGCAATTTATTGAAATTATGCCTAAACCTGAAATGGAATCAATTGAAGGTATATCTCCTTCAATTTCAATTGATCAGAAAACGATTACCACCAACCCGCGATCCACGGTTGGAACAGTAACCGAAATTCACGATTTTTTAAGATTGCTTTTTGCCCGAGTTGGTATTCCCCATTGTCCTCGTTGTGGACGACCGGTCCAGGCTCAAAGCCGTGAAAGCATGATTGTAAGGCTTAAAGAGCTTTTCGATGGGGAAAAGCTTAAAATTCTGGCTCCCCTTATCCGGGGTAGAAAGGGAGAATATACCAAGCTTTTTGAGCGTTTAAGACGTAAGGGCTATCTTAAAGTTAGGGTTGATGGCCGCTGGCGAGATCTTGATGAGGAAATCTGGCTGGAAAAGACAAAAAAACATGATATTGAGGTCCTCGTCGATGAGGTTATCATCAAGCCTGATCGGGAGAAAAGACTCAAGGAAGCTGTGGATAAGGCCCTTGAACTTGCTGGGGGCGATTTATTGATTATTCAGGAAAATGGCCAAAAAATGCTCTTTTCCATCAAGCTTCTTTGTCCCTTCTGTGAAATCAGTCTGCCCCGGCTTGAGCCACGATTCTTCTCTTTCAATAGTCCCTATGGAGCCTGCCCCGAGTGTAATGGTCTTGGTTATAAAACAAGACTTGATGAATGGGGTGAAATTGAGCTGACTGAAGAGGTTTGCCCCCTTTGTCATGGTAGCCGATTAAAAAAAGAATCGCTGGCTGTTCTTGTGGGCGGCAAAAGCATCCACGACCTAAGTTTGCTTCCCGTAAGCCAGCTTATTCAAACCCTTTCTTCCCTTTCTTTTCCGCCTTCCCAAGAAGTGATTGCTTCTCGGATAATCAAGGAAATCCTCTCCCGGCTTCAAGTGATGGAGGAACTCGGCCTTGGCTATTTGCATCTTGGCCGGCCAACATCAACTTTATCAGGTGGTGAAGCTCAGAGAATTCGTTTGACGGCCCAAATTGGCGCTCGACTTAAAGGAGTTCTTTACGTTCTTGATGAACCCACAATTGGCCTTCATCAGAGGGACAATCATCGGCTAATCAACCTGCTCCGGGCCTTAAGGAATGAAGGTAATACTGTTGTGGTGGTCGAGCATGACGAACAAACGATTCGCTCAGCTGATTATATCCTTGATCTGGGGCCTGGAGCTGGCGAAAAGGGAGGCTATAAGGTTGCAGAAGGTCCCTTAACTTCTATCCTTAAATGTTCTGAGTCCCTGACTGCCCAGTATCTTAGGGGGGAAAGGGAAATTCCTATTCCCCAATTAAGGCGCCAGCCTAAGGGATGGCTTGTTATCCGCAAGGCCAGTGAGCATAATCTTAAAGGAATTGATGTTTATCTTCCCCTGGGAGTAATGGTCGCGGTTACCGGAGTTTCTGGCTCGGGAAAAAGCACCTTGGTTAGTGATATCCTCTGGAAAGCTCTGATGAAAAAGCTTTATCGCTCAACAGATAAGCCTGGTAAGCATGAAAAGATTGAAGGCATCGACCAAATTGATAAAGTGGTAGCTGTTGATCAGAAACCGATTGGCCGAACCCCTCGTTCCAATCCAGCGACTTACACTGGTTTGTTTACTCCCCTGAGACAACTTTTTGCCCGGACTCCCGAGGCGAGAATGAGAGGCTATACAGCCAGTCGCTTTAGCTTTAATTTGCCTGGGGGTCGCTGCGAAGAATGCCAGGGAGCCGGAGTAAAAAAAATCGAAATGCACTTTTTACCCGATGTTCTTGTTACTTGTGATCGGTGCGGTGGCCTCCGCTATAACAAGGAAACCCTGGCTGTTCTTTACCATGGTAAGAATATTGCTGATTTTTTAAATATGACAGTGGATGAGGCTTATGAAGAGCTTAAAGCCCATCCTTTGCTCAAAAAAAAGCTGGCCACATTACAGCGCGTTGGGCTTGGATATCTTCGGCTTGGACAGCCAGCCCCCACGCTTTCAGGGGGGGAGGCTCAGCGCATTAAGCTAACGAAAGAGCTTTCACGCAAGTCGACAGGCAAAACCCTTTATATTCTGGATGAACCTACGACAGGTTTACATTTTGAGGATGTGCGTAAGCTCATTGAAGTGCTTCATGGACTTGTCGATTTAGGCAATACTGTTATTATAATTGAGCATAACCTTGATGTTATTAAATCCTGCGATTATATCGTTGATCTTGGCCCTGAAGGTGGCAAGGAGGGGGGGTGGGTGGTAGCTATGGGCACACCAGAGGAAGTAGCTGAAAACCCCCGTTCTTATACAGGTCAATTTCTTAGAAAAATTTTGCAGGTCAAGCCAGCTGAAAGGAAATTCGATGCCCCTATCTGAGATTTACATCCATGGAGAGGTAAAAAAGGCTTTGCTTGCCTCTCTGGCCATGGGCAAGCTAGCTAATTCCCTGCTTTTTTTTGGCCAAGATGAATTGGGCATGAAAAAGACGGCATTAGTTTTATCCCAGGCTTTAAACTGTGAAAGGATGGAAAATGACGCTTGTGGAGAATGTTCTTCCTGTCGAGCAATTATTAAAAATAATTTTCCTGACGTTATTATTTTAGGTTTAAAGGAGGATGATGATAGGAAGACTCTGGGCATTGATTTTGTTCGGGAAGTAAGACCTTTGGCTCTCATGAAGCCCATGGTCGGAAAAAATCGGGTTTTTATTTTCGAAGAGGCTGAGAGAATGTCTATAGAAGCGGCCAATGCTCTTCTTAAAATACTTGAAGAACCACCCTTTTACACCTATTTCATTCTGATAACCACTAATCCCGACCTTATTCCGGCTACAATTCGTTCTCGCTGTCGCCCCTTCATTTTTAAGGCCATTAATCCAGAAATTATTGTCGGCGAGCTCATTTCCAAAGGCTATGAACCCGGAAAAGCCAGATTGATGGCCCTGCTGGCCCAGGGAAGTTTGGAGAGAGCTTTGACCATGGACTGGGAAAGGATAATTACTCAACGCCAGAAAGCCTGGCAATTTTTCCAGTCTATGATAACTGAAGACAATTTCTTTTTGATTGACCCCCTCACCTCTTCCAAAAGCCTTGATTTCAAGCGCG
Source organism: uncultured bacterium (assembly GCA_938092135.1). Lineage (GTDB taxonomy): Bacteria > Acidobacteriota > Aminicenantia > Aminicenantales > CALLJL01 > CALLJL01. The sequence goes on along the minus strand of CALLJL010000008.1, from coordinate 322,899 downwards.
ATCTAGAGATGATAATGCGCCATTTCCTCACCTTTTTTCGCGATCTTCTGTTGCTTGAAGAAAATGGAGATGAGAATTTGCTTCTCAATCCCGACCTAACCGACGAGATGAAAGGCTTGAAACTTCAAGTGACCCCGGAATTTTGTCTAAAAGGGATTGAGCTCAGCCAAGAAATTCTTTCTGGCCTCGAACGAAATCTAAATGCCAAATTGCTTGGGTTATATTTTTATGTTCAAATGAGGAGAAAAAAATAATGGCCGAAATAGTTCGGTTGATTTCTCTAACGACAGGCAAAGTTGTCCGAGCTGTGAAGAATGATCTTAATGTTTCGAAAGGAGACATCTGTCTCATCGAATCAGATCTTGGCGGTGACTTGGCTGAAGTAATTGACATTGGAAGCGAGGCGTGTCAGCATCAGCGTTTTAGCAGCGGCGCCGTCAAAATTATCCGCATAGCCACTGAGGAAGATAAAAAAAGGTTAGCCTGGCTGAAGGAAAAGGAAAAGTACGCTTTTGAATTTTGTCTTGAAAGAATAAAAGCCCATGGCCTGCCCATGAAGCTTGTGGCTGTTCGCTATTTTTTCGAGGAAAAAAAAGCTATTTTTTATTATACGGCCGATGGCCGGATAGATTTCCGGCAGCTGGTAAAGGACCTGGCTCGGGAGCTGAAAATAAGGATTGAAATGCGTCAGATTGGGGTTCGCGATGAAGCCAAGCTCGTGGGTGGATTGGGCGTATGTGGTCGAATTATCTGTTGTTTTGATTTCATGAAAACCTTTGAGCCAGTTACCATTCAAAAGGCCCGACGACAGCAAATTGTAATCAACCCCACCAAAATATCTGGTCTTTGCGGTCGGCTGATGTGCTGTTTGGCCTTTGAGGAAGAATCAGCCGGTCGGTTATATAGTGAAGAAGAAGAGTATTTAATTGAAGATTAATTGTTGTTTTTAATCATAAATTGGACGCGACTCGAAACAGCCACTAAGATGCCTGTGGGACTCAAAGCCTTTACTTGCCAGGAATATTTTTCACCGGGCTTCATCTGCCTTCTGATATCTTCAGGCAAAGTAATATGGGTTTCCCTAGTAATGGAAGTCCAAAGAAGTTTATTGTGGCTATCATAAAGAGAAATTTTATAATCAAGATTTTCACCCTGTTTTTTCCATTCAAAGAAATGGGGCGGCTGAGTGATATCAATAATTGGCGAGATGAGATTAATAGCCTGGCCTCTGATTACATTTTCACCGTTAAGGACAAACGAAGGGGGTTGGTCTTTGGAAAAAGGTGAAAAAATCAAAAAAACAACAATCAATAACGCAGCCAAAGCCGGAGCGAGCACCCATTGCCTATTGGCTACAAGAAGCCACAAGTCATCAGCCCAGCGGGCCAAACGAGGTTGTTCTACGCCTAACTTTTCAACTAAGGCAGGCCCATGAGCTTTTATTGCTCTAATAATTGCCTCTCTTTCTTGCAACCGGGCAAAACATCGGGGACAATTAAAAAAGTGCTCTTCGAAGCGCTCAGCTTCTTCAGCGTCAAGCTTGTTTAAAAGATAGCCATCAATTAAATCTTCGTAACGACATCGGCTCATGATTTTTCTCCCTTGCCCTTTTTTCATTCTTTTAGTCGTCGGGAAAACGAAAAATTGGAATTTTTCTGGGGAAAAAATCTATTCAGGGCTTTCCCCAAAACTTTCTGGGCATAATAGAGACGTTCGCTTACTTGGCGGACAGAAAGACCCACCCTGGCAGCTATTTCCTCACGGCTTAGCTCTTTAAAGTAATAAAGATAAAGAATTTCCCTAAATTTTGGTTTGAGTCTGAAGAGAGCTCGGGAAATAAATTCAGACGTCTCCTTCCTCATAAAATCATCTTCGGGTCCGGAGAAGGTAGCTATCTCCTCCTTTTTTTCAATGACAACCTTCGATTTTTGCCTTATGCAATCGATAATCCTTCTTTTGGTTATAGTATAAATAAAAGTACCCACGCTGCATTCTCCCCTGAATTCTCCTTTCTGTAATTTGCTTATAACCTGGGTAAGAATATCTTGAACAACATCCTCCCATTCTGGATATTGAGATCCAAGGGCTTTTCTGACTGTAAAGGCAATTACAGGTCGATAATGGCGAACGATATCCTCTAGATCTTGAGGAGAGAACTTTTTAGACATTTTCATTCTATTATAAACATCAAAGCTTTGTTAGCTCAAGAAAAATCTTGTTTATCTAAGTGTTTAGACTAAAAATCTGGCCTGGACCACTGCCTCATAATTGGAATCTTGGCCGCTCTCTGCCTCTAAATTCAGGTTTTTTTCTGATTCTTACTTTTTTGGCGACTAAAAAGAATACCGAGTAGATAAATGAATCGTTGTCGTCATGAGAAAATTTATGCTGTTGTTAACAGTGAGGAAAAATTTATTTTTTTGATGGAAAAGTACTTGGTGGAAAGAGGCTTTGTTCTGGTTAACACCTGCCCTTTAAGCTCAAAGATGGATTCGGTTGAGATTCAAAGAAATTCCGAAAAATACCGGTCTAAAATGACTAAATCATTGCGCCGGAGAATAGGGCCATGAAAAAGCCACATTTGTCCTACGAAGACAAAAGAGAGGTTTTTGACCTGGCAGTTACGTTGATTCTTGAAGATGCTCAAGGGAAAAAATCCATTTATTCCCCGAGATTTACAGTCAAAACTGGAAAAGAAATAGAGTTTTTCCGTTTACTTGACGTTAGCTCAATTTCAGCGGCGGATTATTTTGAATCCAGACAAGATCAAAGGGATTTTTTACTTGGTGGTGCCAAAGATTGGGATGGCTATTATCTTCGATTAGCTAAACTTGAAAAAGCAAGAATGGCCCTCCGTTCGCTTTATGAGTGGTATAAGTCTGTCGTCGATTATAATTCACTGGATTACCCTTTTTGGGAGAACTCTTCTCAAATTTTTTTCAATTCTCAGCTTATCTATCTTATTGCTTTAACTGATGATAATGAAGACAATTTAGGTCATAGTCAGTTTGTTGCTGCCTATGCTCTTTTAATGGCGAGGGCTATGGGTATTGAAGACGATAATTTTCTTATTGATCTTGAAAGGGGAGCCTTACTCCATGATATCGGTAAAATAGGCCTTCCAGCCTCGATTCTCTCAAAACCCGATTTCTTGACCCCGCTAGAAAGAGAGATAATTAAAGAACACCCTCTTGTGGGATATCTTTTGCTTCAGGAATATCCCTTTCTCAAGGGGGCCAATGAAATCGTTCTGTATCATCATGAATGGTTTAATGGTCAGGGTTACCCCTTTGGATTAAAAGGAGAAGAAATTCCCCTGGCTGCCCGTATTTTTTCTTTAGCTGATACTCTGGATGCTATTACCTCTAATCGGCCCTACCGTCCTGGTCGGCCATTTGAAGCAGCGGCGCTGGAAATAGAAAAAGGCAGCGGCTCTCAATTTGACCCAGCCATTGTGGATATTTTTCTTTCCATTCCAAAAGAGAGATGGCAGAAGGCCAGATCACAGGCCCTTCATCATTTTCGCGTTCCCTTTGTTCACTGAAGAAAGGCAAGCCCCGGCTTTTTTTCCTCCGTGGCTTCGAAAGTAATTATTTCAGCGAGATGGTAGATTCCTTTAATCTCTTTCCCTTCGATAAGTCCTGATTTAAGCTGGAAAAGACAGCCAGGGCATTCGGTAATGATAATTTCTGGATTAAAGGAGATAATTTTTGCCTTTTTTTTCTTCCAAAGCCTGGCCGCTACCTGAGGATGACGGAAAGAAAAAACACCGCAAAAACCACAGCAAGCGGGCTGCTTTCCTTCAATTATTATTGGAAGACCAGCTTTTTTTAATAAAGATACTCTTTCCTCTAATTTCTCGCCTCTGGCTAATAGATGACAGGGGGGATGGTAAAAAATGCGCTTGTCTCGAAGGGATTTCTCCGCATTCAGACGAAGGCCTAAACTTTCAGCGAAAGAAATTAGGTCATAAATTCTTGATTCGAAGACCCTGGCTTCGGGTTCTATTTGGGGATAAATTTTTTTTAAAACATGATATCCAGTGGGACAGAAGGTAAGAATTATGGAAGGATTTTCTCTTTTCCAGGAATTCAGGTTTTGATCAAGAAGTTTTCTCAGACCGGCTTGATCACCAAGATGAAAACTGGGCGCTCCACAGCAAACCTGATCGGCTGAAACATGAGGTTCAAAGCCCAATGTTTCCAGAGAATGTCCAACTCTTTCGGTTATTTCAGGGAAAAAGAAACGATTGAGACAGCCCTCGAAAAGATACACACGTGGCCTTTCTTTGGGCAGCCTTTGTTTTTCTTTCTTTCTGTTTCTGGAGTCAATTTTTATTAAAGGGATTCTCTTATCCTTTATCCAGATAATTGGCAGGGGCTTCCAGTGAGCTTCTTTACTCCAAAATTTTTGGCCAACACTCAAAAGCTTAAGAAACTTATCTAAAATGTTTTTTTTCCGCATGAAAAATGAAAGAATCTTTTCTCCCCAACCAGGACCGAGGTCATTTTTCAACCTTAAAAGCAATTCCCCTGTATGAATCCCTACGGGGCAAAAGCTTTCGCATTTTTTGCAATCGGCACATAGGGAAAGAAGAAAGGAAATTTCGTCGGTAGACCTTGTCATGAAAGAGAAAAGGAGGCCAATACCACCGGGGTAAACTGGGCCCCCAAAGACATGGCCGCCCAGAATCTGAAAAATAGGACAGACGAGCATGCAGCCGCCACATTTAAGGCAGGCTAAAATTTCCCGATATTTTTCGCTTTCAGCTATTGCCAGTCGGCCATTATCAAGAATAATGATATGCAATTCTTCAGGTCCGTGAACTCCAATGACCTGCTCCTTCTCAATATCTGTGGTTGAACTCGGACCGCTGATAAAAGAAACATAGGAAGTTAAGGGCTTACCACTGGCAGAAGTCACAAGGGCTTTTATAAGAGTAACAGCCTGTTCCATTGTGGCGACGATTTTCTCCACAGTGAATATGGCGATATGAACAGGCGGGAGAGAAGTAACGAGTCTGGCGTTACCTTCGTTGCTGATGATGACCAGAGTCCCCGATTCAGCAATTGCCAGATTAGCTCCGCTAATACCTATATCTGCCTGAAAGAAAAGTGGACGCATATAATCTCGAGCTGCTCGGGTAATTTCCCTTGAGTCAGGTGGCACTGGGCGGCCAAGATGTTGGCTTAAAAGAGAGGCAATTTCTTCTTTGGTTTTATGTAAAGCCGGGGCAGTGATATGAGATGGCTTTTCTCCCGCAAGCTGAACTATCCATTCCCCAAGGTCCGTTTCCACAACCTGAATCCCCTTCCGGATCAGAAAATTATTAAGGCCTATTTCCTCGCTGACCATACTTTTAGATTTAATTATTAATCTGGCCTGACGCTTACTGATGATTTCATCGATTTGTTTCAAGGCCTCCTCCGAAGACTCAGCCAAATAAACTTTCGACCCAGCTTCAGTGGCCTTATCAATAAATTCTTTGATCAAAGCGGGTAGATTGGCCAGGCATTCCTCTTTTATCTGCCGGGCTTTGGCCTTGAGTTCTTCAAGAGGCATGGAGGCGGCTAATTTTTCATATTGCCGCCAGTGATGATTAGAAGCCCTTTCTAGGGCTAACTGAAGATTTTTATTTTTAAGAGCCTGGCGGAGGAGGCGTTTTTTCTTTCGAAAGGGCCACATCAGCTTTCTCTTTTGAACTGCTTAAGAAAGGTCTGAGGGTCAACAAGAATTTCCCTTGGTTTGCTTCCCTCGGAAGGACCAATTATGCCTTCTCTTTCCATCTGATCGATTATCCTTGCCGCCCGATTATAACCAAGCTTAAGTCGGCGCTGTAGGTAGGAGGCTGAAGCTTGTCCAGTAAGAAGCACAAGTTCAACGGCCTTTTCATAGAGTTCATCCTTTTCTTCGTAGCCAAAATCTAGTTCATCGGGAGTGCTCTTAATAACTTTAATAAGGTTCTCATCGTAGGCAGGTCGACCCTGATCGCGGACAAATTTAACCAAACGGGAAATTTCAGGGACAGAAATAAAGGCACCATGGAGACGAATCAGACGAGGATAATTTGGGGGGAGGAAAAGCATATCGCCCTGCCCAAGAAGTTTTTCTGCCCCAACGGTATCGATGATTATGCGCGAATCAACCTTTGAGGGGACGCGAAAGGCGATGCGACAGGAAAAATTGTTTTTGATAGTGCCAGTAATGACGTCAATGGAAGGCCTCTGGGTGGCCATAACCAGGTGAATGCCCACTGCCCGGGCTAGCTGGGAAAGTCGGGTAATACAATACTCTATTTCCTGGGCACCAACCATCATCAATTCAGCAAGCTCATCAATGATAATAACAATATAAGGAAGTGGCTTAAGTTTTTCCTCTTGACTCAAGTGGCCCTTTTTTTCTTCAAGAATCTGTTTAACAAGAGTATTATATTGTTCAATATTGCGAACCTTCATTTTATACATAAGGTCAAGGCGTTCTTTCATTTTACGAACTGCATCGAGGAGGATAGGGCCGGCTTTTTTCGGGTCATTTACCACTGGACTTAGCAGGTGAGGGATGCCGTCGTAAAGGGTAAATTCGAGGCGTTTGGGATCAATGAGGATAAGTTTAACTTCATCAGGAGTAGCTTTATATAAAATGCTGGCAATTAGCGTGTTGAGGCAGACACTCTTTCCGGTGCCAGTTGCTCCCGCAATCAATAAATGAGGCATAATAGAAAGGTCGGTGACATAAACTTCGCCATGAACTGTTTTCCCAAGAGCAAAAGTCAATTTGGAGGGCGACTTAATAAATTTTTCAGATTGAATTATATCGCGAAGACGGATTATTTCTCTTTTGTTGTTGGGGATTTCGACTCCCAGCGAGCTTTTGCCAGGAATTCTTTGAATTCTTACTGATTCGGCCCCCAAGGCCAGAGAAAGATCTTCGGCCAGGCTGGCCACTTGACTCACTTTGATACCTGGGTTGGGATAAAACTCATAGGTGGTGATAACCGGTCCTGGATGGTATTCTCGAACTTCGCCTTCCACTTTAAATTCTTTTAGTTTTTCTTCTATTCGAATCTTCTTTTCATAAAGTTCATTTTTATCAATCTGTTCAGCCGCTTTGCCTGGTTCAAGAAGATTAAAAGGTGGAAAGTGGTAGCCACCCCTAGAACCGAGCTCTGGGAAAAGGAGTTTTTCTTCTTTCTTTGCTTGAAGCGAAGTTGCCATAGCCGGTAAGGGAGAGGGCTCCTTCTTTTCAGGTCTTGCAATTTTTTCTGTAGCCCCGATAATTTTTTCTTCAGCTTTAATTTTTTCGGCAACCTTTTTCTCCTTTTCTTTGGGCTTTAATTTTTCTCGAGCCTGAACTGGAGGAGCGTATTTTTCTAGAACTCGCTGTCGCATTTTTTCTTTAATTTTTGTTCTTTTAAAGCGAGTAATTCGAATATGTATTTCTTTGAAGGTCAGCTGAAAGAAGTTTTGAAGACCGGACATGATTCTCTTGAGAGAAAATTCAGTTGTAAGCAGTAGAAAAAGAAGAAGACAGCATCCAAGAAAAATTAGGGAGCCTGTCCGATTGAAGAGATTGAGAAAAAGAGTAGCTAGAAGATGACCTAAAAGGCCGCCCGGTTGAATTTTTCCGCCTCCCCAGGAAAAGGGAGGGAAAAGAAGAGCTGCCAAGGGAGTGAGGATTGAAAGCAGAACAATTATAGCCGTCAGGGAGAGAAGCCATCTTTTCCAGGTGGCCTCTTTGAGACCGCGAAAAAAGACTCCAGTTAAAAGAATGGGAATAAGAAAGGCAGCCAGGCCGAAAAGAATTAATAAAGAATCAGCAAGATAAGCTCCAACCCTTCCACCATAGTTATGGATTTTCTCTCCCGAGGGCGTGTAATGAGCCCAGGAAGGATCTGAAGCACTATAACTTAAAAGGCTAAGAGCAGCAAAAAGAGCTAAAGCCAGAGATATGAGACCAACCAGCTCAAAGAGGACCCGCTTTTTTTTAGAAACCGCTTTCGATGACAATCCCCTTTCTTCCGCCGCTTTTTTCTTTTTTGGCATTTTTTCTTATTATATCACAGGTCGTAATTTACTATAGAGCCTAATTTATGACTTTTAAGTTGAGTAGAAGCTGTTCTTTTTTCTTTCTTTTTTAGTTAGCTTAATCTTCCTCGACCGCCTCTAATTTTACGCGAACCTTAATTTTCCTATTTTGTCGCAAAACTTCGAGTTCAACGATGTCGCCGATTTCGTGTTTCTCAAGCAAGAAAGCCAGTTCGTCATAATTTCTTACAGGGTGGCCATCGACAGCCACAATTATATCACCCAAAATATATTCACCCCTTGAAGTCCGGGAGATTCCCTTTAGACCCGCCTGGGCGGCATTACTTTCCGGATTAACACGGCCAACAATTATTCCTTTTACACCAAGCCGATTAGCTATAGAATCGGCCATAACCGAAATTCCCAGTCCAGGCCTTATGAATTTTCCATGCTGAATAAGCTGAGGAACAACTCTTTTGACGGTATCAACAGGGATCGCGAAACCTATTCCCGCAAAGGCACCGGCTGGAGACAGGATAGCGGTATTAACCCCTATGAGGCGTCCCTTAGAGTCGAGCAAAGGCCCTCCCGAATTTCCAGGATTGATGGCCGCATCGGTTTGAATAACATTGTAAATTTTGCGTTGGGTCATAGAAGTTATTTCCCGACCAAGGGCACTGACAACCCCGACCGTCAGGGTATGGTCGAGGCCAAAGGGATTACCGATGGCCAGAACTTTTTGGCCCACTTGAAGATTGGCCGATGTTCCAAGAGGAATAGGATTGAGAAGATGAGACGGAGCTTTTATTTTCAAGACAGCCAAATCTTTGCTCGGTGCCACTCCTACAAGTTGAGCATTATAGGTAGTGTTATCTGAGAGAGTGACATTAAGGGCACTTGCTCCTTCAACGACATGATAATTGGTCACAATATGACCTTCCTTGTCCCAGATAAAACCGCTGCCGGTTCCTTTGGGAATCTCAAAGACATCGAGGGTGAAAAAATCGCGACGGAGGACAAGGCTGGTGATGAACACTACAGAAGGAGAGATCTTTTGAAAGATTTCAATGGTATTTTTCTCATCAGGGAGGAGTTCGGTTGATTGAGCCATCAATCCTGAGGATAAAAATAAAAGCCAAAATAAAAAGTAAAGAAAGGCTTTTTTAAGTCGGATCATCTATTGCCCTCCTTTTCAAAATTTTATGCAGAATTTGAATAATTTATATGAACATATTTTTTCTAAATGTTTTCCGCTCATATTATTTTCGAGTTTAAAAAATGTTTGTGTCCCTATTTTTAATCAGGCTTAAGTGAGGGCAATTCTATTTGGATTTTCATGGGACCGCCAGCTTTCTCGGCTAAATCGAAATCTTTATAAAAATCGTAGCCAGAGAAAAGCTTGAAAGGATAAGGTAGAATTCCAAGGATTTTTTCCATTTTAACTGGAGCCCTGGTTGCTCCTTCGGTTGCACCGAGCCGGCCAGGATAAATAATTATTCTTTGTCTGGCCTCTCCTTGGGCATCGCTTATTTCTATCCAGGGATTAAGAACTTCATCGTTACCATATCGAAGTTCTCCGCCATAAATGGTAGCTTTAAGGTGCCAATTCTTTTTATTATTCCAAAGAAGGATTTTCTGACTGTAATCCTCACCCCTTTCGCCATCCATTATTTGATAGGCGAAAACTAATTCCACCGACTCTTGTTCGGGCAAATCTTCGCCTCTAATGGGTAGTTTCATCTCTTGGCGGAAAGAGCTATCGGGCATTTGAGGGAGAGGCAGTCGAAGAAATCTAATTTCATATCCGAGATATAATTGTCCTCCTCGGCTGAGAACCGGAATTTTTTGGGAGGAAAAATTTTCAATGGTTTCTCCAGCTTTTACTTCTTTTGGATAAAAGGGCCAGTAAAAAATTTCCTTGCCCTTTTTATCAACAGCCCTTATATATAAATTTTTTAATATTTCTTCATTTTGGTTTAAGGCGGTGGCTTTGAGAGAAGTGGCAATTTCCCATTTTTTGCCTTCGACGGGTTTAAAGCGAATAATCTGAGCATATTGGGTAAAAAAGCCAGGAAAAGCAGGATCAGGCCGACGGCTCAGTCGATAGATTTTGAGGGTTGGATTATGCAGATCAATGAGATATTCATCCCAGGGGGGTTCAAATACTTTAATCAGAACTGCTTTTTCGTCTAAAGACTCGTAAAATTCTGCTTCTTCAGGGAATTCCTGGGGAAATCGGGTAAAACGAGCATACATAATATCACTTATGATTAGATAATCAATGCGCCGTCGGGAAAACCATTCGAGGTCTCCCTGATAGAGAGCATGGCGATAGGTTATGCGGTATCGCTTACGTGATATCTGGGGACAATAAGATTCAAGGGCAATTCTCGTCCCCTGAGGAATATTGGCTTCAATCCAGTGTTTGGCCACAGTTCTTGTATCTTCCTGCGTTAGAGAATAGTTGAAACGAATCACCTTCCAAATTGAGGGAAGGAGCAAGCCCAAGAAAATTAAGGTCGCCAGTTTTTTCTGGCCAAACCTATGAATAAAGGCAGACGGCCGGAGCTGACTTGCCCATTGAAAAAAACGATCATAGCCGATGACGCCAATGAGAATGAAGAAAGGTGCCAGATTTAAAAGATATCGGGTGGCTCTGGTTTTCCAAAAGCCCATGATGATAAAAAGAATGAGCGGAAAAGAAAGGAGGATTAAATTTTTCTGTTGAGGTTTGATTAACAACAGAATGATCCCAGCATAAATAAAAAATTGCAGAAGAAAACCTGCATTTTCGGCAAAGCCATACTGGAGATAGAAAAGCCAGGCTGGCTGAGAGGTGGAAGAGCCAAAATGGCCGAGACTGAAAAGGTGCGAGGATTGCCAGCGAAAATCACGCCAGAAAGTTTGAAAATCGAGCAAAGCAAAAGGAGTCCCAAGGAAAAAAATGGTCAGGAAAGTAATCCCCCAGATGATTAACCCGAGATGCTGGTTAATATCCCACCATTTTTTCTTTGACCGCAGAAATTGGAAAAGATGAGCCAAAAGCAAGGGAATGATCAGAAAATGACCGCCGTATTTGGTGGTAAAGGCAAGACCAGCAAAAAGTCCGGATAGAAAATAATGAACTTTGTGTCCTTTTTGAAAAATTTTAAAAATATAAAAATAGCTAAGGACAAGAAAAAGGACCATAGGAGCATCAGGCACAAGATAATGGGAGATCTTGTTATGTTCAGGCGAGAAAATCAGAGCCATTGCAGCCAAAAAGCCTATCCATGGACCGGCTAGAATCTTGCCCAAATAATAAAGAGCCAGGATTGTGCCGACGCTCATGAAAACGGCGAGCAGCCGGCCAAGGATGATGTAGGTCGTCGGATTGCGGCTGAAGCCAGATAAAAAAGTCTCCATGGAATCAAATTTGCCACCCAGGCCAAAATAATGACCGGTAAGATAATAAAGTTTCCAAAGGCCAGCTACGGAATAAGTATAGAGCGAAGGAACATGAAAAAAATGGGGATTAAGATCCCCCCGCAAATAGTTTAGGGCAATCTGGGCAAAGCGCTCTTCATCGACGTGATAAATGAAGGGAAGGCTAAAATTTATTCCCCAGAGTCTAATAACAAGGGCGACAAAAAGAATTATCCAGGGAAGAAAGACCTCAATTCTTTTTCCCTTCATAATAATGGCAATATATCTAAAGATGCCTATTGGTTCAAGAGAAGGATGTTCTTTGACACCTGTCCTTGGGAAGTTTAAAATGATTGAATTATGAGAGAGAGATTACTTGATTATCTTCTCTGTCCCCGTTGCTCAGGCGAACTAACCATAAAGAAGGCCGATCAGATTAAGGATGAAATAAGGGAAGGCACTCTCCTTTGCCATGGATGCCAAGCAATCTATCCCATTATCAATTATATCCCGCGCTTCTTATCTAAAGCCCAGCTTGGCCATTTCCAGCAGACCTGGCGGAATTTCGGCTTTTCCTGGCGCCGTTTCGCCCGCATTTATTCTGATCCCCGGGATTTTCTTGATTGGATAAAGCCGGTTTCCTCTGATTTTTTTCAGGGGAAGCTCGTCGTTGATGCCGGTTGCGGCCCTGGCCTTCATGCCCTCTTTGCGGCTCAATTTGGAGCGAAAGAAGTTATCGCCTTTGATTTAAGTCCGGCCATTGAGGTGGCCTTTAATAATGTTAGAAGATGGCCGCAGGTTCATGTTCTTCAGGCTGATATCTATCATCTTCCTTTAAAAGCGATGTTTGATTATGTTTATTGTATTGGTGTCCTTCAACATCTTCCTGACCCTGAGCTTGGTTTCTTAAATCTGGTTCGATTGCTCAAAGAAAATGGCTGTTTATCTATTTGGGTTTATGGTTATGAGGGTACAGGATTGGTGAGGTCAATAATTGATCCCATAAGGCGGTTGACCTCAAAAATGCCGCTTTTTCTTGTTTATTTAACCAGCTACTGGCCTACGGCTATTGTTTATCTTCTCACCAGGGCAGCACACTGGATTCAGGCAAGAAAGAGCAGCCCATTTAAGGAATCCTTTATCCGGAGTCTACCACTTGGTGAATATTTGGCTTACATGGCCCAATTTAATTTTTCTTATATTCATAATTCTGTTTTTGATCAGCTGATCGCGCCCATTACCTGGTATTTCAGGAAGGATGAGGTTGAAGCCTGGTTTAAGAAAGCTGGCCTGGCAGAGGTGAATATAAGTTCCCGAAATCAAATGAGCTGGCGAGGATTTGGCCGACTGACCTTAGATTCTAACTAAATTGGTCAATGTCTAAATAATCAATGGACCTCTTCCTTTGAAGGAAGATTGAGAAAGAATAACAATAACTTAATGAAATTTTTAAGAGGAAAAAGATAGGACAAAAAAGTACAAAAGCCAAGAAAAAAATAAAAGATAAGAAGTAAAAATTACCATTATAATCATTTTCTGAAAAGATTAAAGGCATTAGAAAGAGAGAATTTAAGGTCACGCCAGGAGCGAATTTCCCCAATCCTTTTTAAAATATAATCAGGTCTTAGATAAAAATCTCGATTGGCCTTCTTTCTTAAACGCCAAATTTCCTCTGCGGTAAGATTAGAGCCAGCCAGAATTGGGAAATCGGTGCTATCAAAACGAAGAAGATTGGGCGGAATTAAACCGGCAGCGATGGCTTCTTGACGCAAGCGGGTTCCAAGGTCAGGAGTGGCAATAGCAAAGGAAGCGATATCAATGGGCAGACTCTTGGCCAGTTTGATTGTGCGTTCGATTGACTCTCTCGTCTCACCTGGAAGGCCAATAATAAAATAGCCAAGAACCTTGAGGCCATATTTTTTTATCAGCTGAATTTTTTCTCTCACTTCAGAAACTGAAATGGGCTTCGAGTATTTTTTAAGAATAGCTTCATCGCCACTTTCGATGCCCACCGAAACTGTGTGACATCCTGCCGCCTTCATCCATTTAATTTTTTCTTCATTTAAAGATTTGAGCTCAGCATTGCAGCTCCAGGTAAAATTAAGATTTGCCTGAATCATCTTTTCGCAAAGGCTGACCACCCTTTTTGTATTTACGGTAAAGGTCGGATCCTGGAAGAGGATTTCTTTTAAGCCAAGCTTTTTTAAATAAAGAAGTTCTTCTAAAATGTTGTCTAGGCGGCGCTGGCGATAGCCGAAAGCGCCAGCCGTACAGAAAGCGCAGTTAAAGGGACAACCAAGGGAGGTTATGACCACTGTAAAGGGAAAACGCCGGGCAATGGGCAGCCGATAACGATGAAAGGGAAAGAGCTCATGTCTAGGCACAGGGAAGGCAAACTCAAGGGGTGCCCTTTCGGGGCTGGTAATAATCTGATCATTCTGGCGGTATATAAGGCTGCGCAGAGGTTTCCCCCTTTCTCCTCGGAGATAATCGATGATGGTTGCTTCCGTGAAATCAAGTAAGAGCGCATCGAGGCAGGGATTCTGACGAAGCCAATCTTCACCCAAAAATTTCAGGATTCCCGCCGAGGCAATTATTTGCAACCTGGGTTTTTCTTTTTTTAATCTGGCCATTAAAGCGAGATCTGATTCTAGGGTGGCAGTTCCAGTGGTGAAAATGATGGCATGATATTGGTTTTCTCGAATCCGCTGATAAAGTTTTTTCTCTGTTAATCTTTCAATTATGGCATCGATCACTTCAAGGGAGAAATACTGATGAAGAAGTCCGCTCAGGGCTAAAAGATCCTGCGGTGGCCAATAATAATCAGCTTTGGAAGAAAAGCTACAGTAATAATCGCGAATATATAATTTATTTCCAGGCGGATTGAGAAGAAGAACTTTCATGCTTTTGTCATTTATCCTCACCAATATAAAGAGTAGCTGGACCTTTTTTGAATTCTACCCAGAGGCCGCAGGTGCAGCCTTTATCAGTAGAAATTTTAAATTCACCAATTCCGGCTTGCCTTAAAATCTGGCTCATTTCTTCAAAACTGACCTGAAGATTCTTGGGCGGTCCGATGTTATCTCTTTCCATAATTTCCATGATTCTTTCTCTCTCTTCGTGAGGCAGAAGATTACCCATGCCACCGCCAATAAAGGCCACCCCACCTGGCTTTAGAACCCGCTTTATTTCTTTAAAAGCTTGAACTTTGTTCTTCCAGAAAAGATAGGAACCGCGGCTAATGATGAGATCAGCGAAGTTATCGGGGAAGGGCATTTTCTCTACATTCGCCTGGATAAGCCTAATTCTGGAGGAGAAGCCAGCATTAGCAATGTTTTTCCTGGCAATTTCAATAGCTTCAGGATCTATATCGAGAGCATAAATTTCGAGATCAGTGATTTTAGCCAGTTCAATGGAAAGATAAGCTGGACCGGCCCCAGCATCTATGCAGATACCTCTATCGATACCAAAATCTTGCTTGATCTGAAGAGCCAGATAAAGATAAACATTTTTAAAAAGAGTCCGCGCAATTTTATCAAAAGAAGCGGCCCTTGAGTGTTCATTCTTTCGGCAGGCAAGGGAGGCGAAAGCAAAAAAACCAATAACAAGCAGAATCAAGATAAAGTTGAGAAAAGGTTTTAAATGATGCTTCCAATGATCTTTTTCCATTTTCTTTTCTTAAGTTTTAATCTTTTTTTTTCAAATTAAAAAGCTTAAGAAAACTTATTATATCACTTTTTTAATTATTCATTATGCATTGATCAATTATTCATGAAACCTGTTATCAATCAAGACCAGCCTAAAAAAAATTTTTTCCTTTTGTATTTTAGCTGATTTAATTTTACGAGGTTCTGAAGAAATATCATCAGTGAGTTCCTTTAAACTCCTCAGAAAATAAGGCCAAAGCCCAAAAGGGTTTCAAAACCTCCGAGCTGGATCCGGCGATTTTTCTCTTCTTCGGCCTGAGCCCGGGTATATTTAAGTCGGGCCGAGAAAAATAGGGGTAACGGGCCGGCCTGAATGTAAAAACCAGCAATAAAGTGGTAGCCGTTGGTGAAATTAAAAACAGTACCAATAGGATTATCCTCATAATAGGTATAAAAATCACCGCCAGCGCCGATAAAAGGATTTAAGACTCCGATAGGGACAACAGCTCTTAGACCCAAAGAAAGAGGCAAAAGGAAGAACCTGGTTTTTTCTTTGGTATAGGTCAGGGCTCCTTCTCTTTGGAAATATTTGATATCGAGGTAGAAATTCAGGGGAGCCAGGAGATTGGCTGATAAACTCAAACCATAGATTGGTCCATTTTCGGAATAAACAGCTTTAAAGCGCGCATCATCGAGATTATACTGACCCCTCAAAATTTCCACAGTTCCCTGTTTTATAGCGGAGAAAACTGATGAACGGAAAAAAAATAATAAAAAAATAATTATATTTAGTTCTATTAAAAATCTAAAAACGCATGTTTTTCTCTGTCTAAGATTATTTAATTTCACTCTCTTCTCCTTTTAAAATTTTTCTTTGGCTTTGAATTTCGAACTGGCTTGCGAGGGGCACAAAATCGAGGTAATCCCAGTCGATAGCTTTTTCTCCCCGAAATGAAACTGATAACAAAAACTCTTCAGCCTGGGGAAGATCAACTCGCGAACTGAAAATCCGCCAATTTCCATCGGGCGGGAGCTCGTTGGATCGAATTATTCGGGAAAAAATCAGATAATTTGTCCTTTTCATTTTAAGAGATAAGGCGAGATAGCTTTCTGCGTCGCCTTTTTCCGTAGACTCAGTTCTGACAGATAGAAGCAGATTATATCTTCCTGGAGGAAGTTCGTTTTTCCAAAGAATATTTTTTTTGGTTTGGGCAATCCGGCTTCGGGAGAAATGGAGATAACTTCCCCGTGAAGCAGCAGGATCAAATCTGATTTCACCCAAAGAAGCTGGAAGCCATTCGGCTTCCCAAATCGGTTTTCGGCTAGAAGGCACCTCGCTTGGCCTTGTCCAGAGATAAACCCTGGACAGGCCATCACGGCCACGAAAGACCAGATTTTCTTTCTGGCTCAAGATAAAATCGGCTACATCTTGGTTAATATGGTCTCGCCTATAAAGGGAAGGGGTAGCCACAAGCCAGAGACGTCGCTGTCCGCGCTCGGCAATTACCTTTTTCAGGTCGTCGATGCAATTAAGCCAGCGAGCGCCCACATAAACGTCCCTCCAGCCATTAGCTGTCTTTTCCCAGGCATCCCAGGTACCAGGGCCACCTGTCCATAGCCAGTAGTCTACCTTACCTCCCCCATAGAGGTACTGAAAAACCATATGCATTGCTATGACAATGTCTTGGGGCTGCAAGTAATGTTTAACATAGTTACCTATTCCCTGGTGATCATAATGTTCAGTCCGGCCAGAGCGAAAAATAATATCTGTAGTGATAGGATCTTTATAATCCCGGTTAATTATTCTTTGAGTTGCTGACCAGCTTGCTTGATCGCTCAGGAGGATGATTAGGGGAAAACAGAGGAGAAGGCCAAGAGATTTTTGTAACCCTGGCCTGGCTTTAATCGAAAAAGGCTCAAAGATAAGATCAAGGGCTGCCTTTAAAAGTTCTTGAATAGCCACCAGGAAAAGGAGGACCAGTAAAGGATGAAGCTGGAAGAGATAACGAGGTTGGATGTGGGTTCGAAAGAAACCAAAAAAGACAAGAGGTAGAAAGAAAATTATTAGGAAAAAAAACCAGCGGTCAAGAAAGACTTTTTCGTTTGAATTAAAATAGCGTCGGCCAAGCCTGAGTCCAAGATAAAGAAAAAAACTGAAAAAAACTATTAAACCCATTCGAGGAAAAGAAAGGAGAATTTCTCGAAAATAAGCAAAGGTGAAACCCTGAAAGAAATAATTTAAGCCTTCCTTCAAAGTCGCTGGCTCTTTTTCATAGACATATCCAACTTTCCAGAAGAAAAGTTCATGGAGCTGAAGCAAAAGATAGGAAAAGCTGATAATGACCGCTGGCCAGAGGACCTCGCGACGAAAGAAACGGCGAAGGCCAAAGATAAAGAAAAGGGCCAGAAAACTGAAGAAAGTGCCCATAGCCAGTTGATGGATGTGGGGGGCTAGAAGGAAGAGAATCACAGTAGGCCAGAGATACTTCTTTTTTCCTTCAAGATATGTTAGATGAAAGAAATAAAGGCAGGCGAGATAGATTAGCTGAAGAAGGGAAAAATAAATAGCTACTCGAGAGTATTCTGTCTCCCAGCTGGAAAAGGCTAAAATTATTGTGCCTAAAAAGGCCAAAGCGGGATTGACTATCTTTTTGGCCAGGAGATAGAAAAGAGGTAAAACAAGGACACTGGCCACGACGCTAATTAATCTGAAGGTCAAAACATTGGGGTCAAAGAGCCAGCCAAAAAAAGCTAATAAATAGCTATAAAAGATGCCCTTGAAAAGAATATGTCCAGATGGCAAGATGGGATAGCCATGATGAAGAATTTGTTGAGCCGCGAGAACATAAAATCCTTCATCCATCCAAAGAGAAAGACGGTCGAGATAAAGGGAGCGCAGTCTAAAAACTAAAAAGCAAAGGAAGATCAGAAAAATTAAATCTATCCTGAGTTTGCCTGGCCATTTTCCCCTAAGAAAAAGAGGCATTTTTGCCTCTCTTTTTCTTCCCTTAATAAGGCTTTAGATTTAGTCCGTTAACTCCGTCATCAAATTGATTTTTATAGACGAAATTCAAATCCAAGGCTCAGGGGAAAGGAGATGAACTTAGCTCTCTTGCCAAGATTATTAATTTTGGGATTGAAATAACTCAAGGAAGTCAGAATAGAAAAAGAGGTTCGAGGCGATAAAGCATAGTTAAATTCCATTCTTAATTCGAAAATAAAATCGCCAATACTGTCATCAATAAGAACAGTGTCGGTTAAAATTAGGTCCTCGCTTGAATAGGGGGGTCTTTCCTCAATATTAAAATCTTCAAGGGTAGTCAATTTACCAAAGGCATAGCCGACGGCCGGACCAATCATCAAGTTTAGTTTTTCTTTTTCTAAAAGCGGATAAAGGAAAAAAGCGCTTATTTGGAAAAGAGAATTACTCAGCTTTTCTTCAAAGGCCAGATCTCGCGGTGAGCTGGGAATGAATGGATGGGGAATTGAAGCTTCAAAAAGACCTTTGTGGTTGAGAGACCAAAGAAAGAAATCAGCCCCGACTTTAGCCTCCTTTTCTTTAACTTTAACTGCTCTGGCTGCACTCAGACCAAAAACTAAATTTAAAGAGGCTTTATATTTTTCGGATAAAGATCCAGCCTCACCATAGAGAATGAGTTCTTTCTGGCCTGAAACTAAGGCTATGGGAAAAAGAGACAGACCCCCTTGAAGGCGAAGAAAAGCTGGCTTTTTTTCAGCTAGAACATGAGGTTGAGCTTTAGCTGCAGGCGGTGCTGAGAGGGGAGCTGGTTTTTCCCCAAGCTTTTTTTCGGGCACTTGAGCTTCTTCCCGAACTTCAGGAACAACTGCAGATGCTCGAACCTGTTCCTCCTGCCAAAAAAGAACCTGCAATCCCTCAGACACACGGCTTATTTTATGAGAGGGCACTTTTTCGGCCAGATCAAAGACGATCCTGGCCACTTCTGGCTTAAATTGACCACAGCGAATACGAAGGACTCCACAGGCATTGACATTAATGGTAGGTAAGGCCTTGATGCTGTAAACAGGCGAAAGATCTATCACCAATCTTTTCGGCCCAATAAGGGAAAATGTCTCGAAACCAAATTCTCCAGAAATTTCAATGGTTACTTCAAGGCGGTCCTCTTTTTGGTAAAAACGAATATTTTTGAGTTCAGCCTCTTCGGCCGCCAGAAGCAGGCTATTAATCAAAAGAATAGTCACAAAAAATAAGGCATTTCTTCTTCTCTTTTTTTTTATCATAACTATCTCCTTTTCAGTGGGTTACTGGCCCAGCAGCTGGGCCTTCTACTCCATCGGCTCGATAGGTTGAAACCATATAGGAGTATTGAAAGGTTAGAATAACGTTTTTATCAAAATAATGCAAATTATCATTTATCGTTGCTATTAAGGCATAGGCTGTGTCGCTTTCGCCAGCTCTTTTCCGATAAAGGCGGTAGCCGCTTATAGATTTATAATCTTTTATTTTAGGATTGATCTCCCAAGAGATGAAATTTCCCAAGCCTGTTTGCATCTGGCTAAAGGAAAACTCAGGCAAGGTCAAAAATCTGATGAATTTGGCTTCCCAAACAAAGTCACGGCGGACAACCTTAAGGTGGCAAGGTGGAAAGGGAAAGGCCCTAATTTCCTTAAACCAGGTTTCGGCTATAACCTGATAGCCCTTTTCATTTGGATGTTTGAGGTCAACCGAGAGTAAAGATAAAAGGCCACCGTCACTGGGCGGATAATTTTCCATAGCAACATATTGGTCAACTAAGGGAATTTTTAAGGTTGTTGCCAGAAGGCGGATTCTTTCATTAAGGATAAGATGACGCTGTCGGTAAAAAGGTTGATACCAGACCTCATCTCTTCTGGGGGTTATTGTGGCCAGCAAAGGAAAAACACCCCTTTGGAATGATTGGCTGATCATTGTCTGAAGATTAAAGATAATTGTATCTATGGAAATATTGGCGAAAATAACATCATTAAAACCTTCCATAAGGAGAAGATATCGGGCATTGTAATCATCGAGAACTATGGGTAAACGACTTACACCCTGAGCAGTCAATTCACCATCGAAGCCCTCGTTGAAGACTTGGCCAACACCATATTCGGTTATCAATTTCGTCTCGAGTCTGGAAGGATAGCCGCTATAATAATATTTTTCTGGATCTATACTTGTTTTAATTAACCCATTTGTTATGCTATCGCCGAAGGCAATATAGGCATCATCATTTCGATTGAGAGAGAGGAAAAGCGCCCAGTAAGGCCAACCAGAATTTCCTTTTTCCTGTTTCCGCCCGATTGATCTTTTTTTGTCTAGGAAAGGCAGATAATAACCTTCTCCCTTTTTTAGACAAAGAATTAATTCATTGTCTTTATTAATTATTTCATAGTTCTTAATCAGCTCGAAATCAGACCAAAGTGGCTCAGGTTTTAGCCATTCTTGGCCTCTTTTTTTCGTCCACCAGATTTGCCTGCCTTCTTCCAGCCAGACGAGAGCCAAATCATTATTGCTCGTTTGATAGAAACGGGGCAAAAGATGGGCATTGGGGCTTGAAGAAATTTTATGGGGACGGGACCAGCCGTGGCCAATAAAAGCGGAGACAAAAATTTCATAATTTTGCCCATTATAAGAAGACCACGTAAGCCAGATTTGACCAGAGGCGTCTACGGCGGAAGAAGGCATGATCGAAGGAAAATCTAAATTATCAAAAAGACTTTCAGGGAAGGTCAAGGACAAACCGGAAAGACGGGTGAAGAAAATTCGATCAAGGCCCCTAACGCTCTTTGCCCAAAATATCCAGATTGTGCCATTTAAATCAATAGAGATAGAAGGAGAGGTAAGACTGAAAGCTGGCCCCGAGTCGATAAGGATGGTTTTGTTTAGGGCAAGGGAAAACAACCAAAGTTTATCTACGGTTTCAGATTCTACCCAAACAACCCAGGGTTCATTAAAGGAATCAAAGGTAAAATCAAAAGAATGAGCTGATGGGCTCAGAGATTCGATTTTAAAAAATTTATTCAATTCAAAATTAAGGCAATGAAGGGCTATGGTATTTTTTCCACCGAGCCGGAGAATCCAGAATTGTCCATTTAAATCTTTTCTGATTTTAATCTCTGAAGGCTGATTGTAGTTCTGGTTTTGATAGGACAAAATCTGAACCAATCTTTGCTTAAATTCATCATTGCCTGAAATCGGGATTGGGTTTAAAAATTTGCGGGGGAAAGAATTAAGACTTTTAATCTGGCCGGAGGGTAGAAAAATTAGGCAAAACAGGGAAAAGATGGAAAGAACCACCCTTCTCTTCTTTAGGCTCGAGCTCGAATTCAAGCTTTTCATCTTTTTTGAAAATATGATATCATAAGAGCTGAGGTGCATTAAAAGTAGGATTTTTTATTCTGACTTTATTTTAAAATCATTTTCCCTTAAAATAGCTAGATGGCTCGACAAAATTTTCGATCAGCCTGAAAAAAGATGATTGGAGGTAACCTTTGATGAAGAAAAGCAATCTAATACTTTTTTTGCTCATTTTCGCGAGTTCTATTGTTTTTGGCCAAAGCTTCCTTCAACCCATTAAAGTTGCCCAGACAACCAATGGTGTTCGATGGGTGCAGTTGGCTTTTGGACCTGATGGGGTAGCTCACATCGTTTGGGAGGAAGATCTTTATACTGGTCCTGGGCATGAAATCATGTATATTTCCTATGATGGCGTTAAAGCCTCAACACCAATAAATTTAAAATCGGCGCCTGGTGTTATTGGCGAAAGACCTTATATTGCCTGCGGGCCAAAGGGACATATAGCTGTTGTTTGGGGGCAAGAGGATTCGGTTTATCTCCGTCTTTATGATCCCTATCAAAAAAGATGGCTTCCTGTGGAATCGGTTAAGATCGGCTATGGAGGAGATGAACCCTGTGTCGCCGTTGACGGTGAAGGAAATGTTTATGTCTTTTGGTACACCTATAAACATGGACGAGTTTATTCCAGGGCCAAAGTTGGTGGTAGCTGGGAAGAAACCAAACGTCTTTCTTCCTTCGCTCGAGCCACTCAAGGAGCTATAGCTATTGGTAAGGATGGGCAGATCTGGGCTGTTTGGCGAGAGAAAGAACCTAATGGGGAATATAAGCTTTGGTATAGCAAAAGAAAAAAGGAAACCTCATGGACAGCAGCGAGGAGGGTCAATGATGCCGGGGCAAGCTCCTCCCACCCTCATATTGCCGTCGGACCTGATAATCTCTGTTATGTTATTCACGGTGATGTTGATGAGGCTACAGGAACTAACCAGGAAATCTGGATGATCCAAATAAATGAAAAGGATAACCCAAGGGAATTGGCTATCCCCCTTTATCTTCAACATTATCCCCGAATTGCAATTGATAAAGATGGTAACAAACATGTAGCTGTGCAGATCGGGGCTGGCGATTTTGGAGACGGGATCCGCTACACCAATAATATTGGGGGAAAATGGAAAGATCCTATTACTTTTTTCGCTGTTTGGCCAAAAATTCCAGGAATTGCCCATGATGGCTTTGGGAATATTGGGCTAAGTTGGTCATCGATGATGGGCGAAGGAGGAGTGACTACTATTTGGTTTACCTCCCTGTATCCTGTGGTAAAAAAATCATTTTATCCGCCTCAAAATTTAAATGCCTTCTTATCTTTTGATCCTCAGAATCCAAATCAGTTAACTTATAACTTTAGCTGGGAGAAAAATCCATTAAATAAGGATGAGGATCTTGAGGGCTATCAAATTTATCTTAAGAGAGGAACCGGCCCCTATTCTCCTCTTTTGAAGGTGAGCAAATCATCTCTTTCAGCTAGCTGGATAACAAGCGAATTTGATGAATCATTTCAATTTGCTGTGACCACAGTGGCTTTAAGTGGCCTTGAAAGCGAATTGGCCGTTTTTAATATCGTTTATCCAACGATTAATCCTCCGCTGAATGCTAAAGCAACAATAAATTTAAGTAGTCTGAGAAAAAATCCCGAAGTCACCTATAATTTAAGCTGGCAGGCGAATCCCAATAACAATGAAGCTTATGTTAAGGAGTACCGAATATATAAAAAAGAAGGAGAAGGTGATTTCACCCTTTTTGCTTCGGTGAGCAAATCTACTTTTGCCGTTCAGTATACTTTTCCAGCTAATCGGCGGATTCTGTGGGGGATTAAAGCAGTTTCAGTTTTTGGAAGAGAAAGCGAATTGGTTAAATTTGGTTTTTAAAATTAGAAAGAGTGAAAGACCATAAGCTCTTAATAATCGTCTTTTTGATCCTTATTTCCGTTTTTTTTAGCTTTGAAATTGCCGAGGCAGCCAAAAACATTTCCTCTTCTCCTCAATGGACTTCAATGGCCCCTCGAATTGCTGTGGATGCTAAAGGAAATCTTCATGTTGTCTGGTTAGAAATATATTCCGTTGACAAGGGCGATGTTTTTTATAGTCGCTATGATGCTTTTTCCCAGACATGGTCCTCACCTTACAATCTAAGCTCATCGGGTCGGGTTTATTGTGAGTCTCTTTATGCCACAGCCATCGCTGCTGATGCCTTAAATCGGATTTATGTTGTCTGGGTGGAGGATAATGAAATTAAATTAAGGATTTTTGATGGTTCTTGGGGTTCAATTTTTACCGTTTCGACCGGTAGAAACGATGGCGATAGTCCAAGGATAGCTGTGAGTCCTCAGGGGAATATATATATAGTTTGGTGGACTCTCGATGGTCTTATCTGGTCAAGAGCCAGAGTAGGTGGAATTTGGGAATCGGTCCGAATATTAAATGAATCAGGAAGAAGAGCCAAATTTCCTGATATTGCCGTAGGCAATAATTTAGTCGTGGCCTGCTGGGTGGAAAAAAGCGGAGATCTTTATCAGGTTACTTTAAGCCAGAGAAGCTGGAATTTAAATTCTGGCTGGGGCAGTCCGATACGAGTCTCTCCCTCGAGTTATTCCCAGCAACATGCTGTTATTGAACTTGATGCCCAAGATAGAGCCCATATTATCTGGACATCGGTCCTATCTGAGTCGGGAATCAGAGTTGTTCATTATACTTCCGGGACAATCACTGGCTTTGGAGCACCAGCCAAGATATCCTCCTCTCAACTACTTCATTATCCTTCCCTGGCAGAAATAGGTGGCCATCTTTACGCCTGCTGGCAGGTTGGGGCCTATGGTTCAGGTCAGGGTATTTTTTATAATATTTTCCAGTCAGGCAAATGGATAGGGGAGGCCTTTTTACCTGAATCCTCAGGAGCCACCTTTGCTGATATCGCCGTAAGTCAAGATGAGAGTGACACCTATTTTGTCTGGGATGCAGGTGGTGATATCTATTTTTCAAGTCTCAAGGCCGGGCCAATAACCAATCAACCGCCAGTTGCTAATTTTACTTATTTTCCCCAGAAAGGAGAAGCTCCCCTGACTGTTCATTTTGATGCTTCCCTATCCTATGATCCCGATGGCCAGATTGTTCGCTATGATTGGGATTTTGGTGATGGATCCTTTGGAACAGGCAAAATAATTGTCCACACCTATACCCGCGAAGGCTCTTTTCAGGTGCGACTCTTAGTTACTGATGATAAGGGGAAAACGGGGTTAACGATTAAGGTTGTCGAGGTTTTAAAGCCGAACGAACCACCTGTGGCCTCCTTTAATTTCTCACCTGCTACCGGTCTCTATCCCCTCGAGGTGACCTTTGATGGCGGTAGCTCCTATGACCCAGATGGCGATATCGTTCGTTATGAATGGGATTTCGGTGATGGCGCTTCAGGTTCAGGACGTGTCGTCCGTCATACTTTTTCTTCATGGGGGAATTTTGTCGTTAGGCTAACGGTTTATGATGATCGTAACGCCAGCGCCACAACCACGCGGACCATCGAAGTTTTACGACTCTTTCAACCCCTAAATATCCGCTGGGAAACCCATCTTGATGAAGGTCTCTTTCTCACAAGATATGTAACTGATGTTCGCTGGGAGCCAAACCCCAAAAATGATGAGGTTGTGGCTAAAACCTCTTTTCCCATTGTCGCCTATCGAATATACCGAAAGAAAAAGGATGAGGATGATCGCAGTTATCAACGGATAGCTGAAGTCAGGGGAAATACATTTTTTTATCGTGATTCCAATGTCGGGGGAGTAAATTTATTTATCTACACTGTCACGGCCTGTGATAATGCTGGTCATGAAAGTCCCATTGAAGGCCACGGTTTTTCTTCCCTGTCAAATCAGGAAATAAGAATCAATGACCAGAAAAGATCTGGACGGATCAATAAATAGCAGTCTGTTATTAAAAAGAGTAAACTGGTTAACTTTGTATTTTTTTAATAGTTAACAATTTAGAAAATTGATTCTGAGGATTAAAAAGATCCGCTTATTAATTTGCGGCCGCAAATTTGTGAACGGGTGTTTATTATTTTTCAGGCATCTGTTATTTTTTCCTTTTTTTTATCAATTCTTAGACGCTGCTTCAGGTCAAAAAATAATCATTGCCTGTGCTGGCGACAGTTTAATGCGGCCCGTTCCCCTTTATCTTCGCCGATTGCTGCCTCTAACGCATATTGCTATCAAGGAATGGGCTCAGGGAGGTTTGAGCTCAGCCACCTATTTTTCTTTCTTTCAGGCTCATCCGCACTGGCGTCGAGAAAAAGTAGACATTATTCTTTTCCAACTCGGGACCAATGATGTTTCTCTTCTCCTGAGAAATGAGGAAGAAGAAAGTCAATTTATCAATAATTTCAAAAAAATTATTAAAGAGTTTAAAAAAATAAAGAGCCATTATTTTCGTCGGCCTAGAATAATCATAGCTACAGCCCCACCCTTCGCTGAGAAAAAAGATGAGGCTGAAAGAAACAGACTTCTTGAAGAAGTGGTTAATCCGGCCATTAAAAAACTGGCCCGAGAAGAAAGATTAATTTTATTGGATCAATGGTCAAGATTTAAAGATCGGCCCGATTGGTATCATCCCGATGGTGTCCATCCAAATTCGGAAGGTGAAAAATTTATCGCCCGAAGCTGGTCGCGCACCATTAAACTTGTCTGGCTTTCCAGAAAAGTAAAAAGCTATAAAAAATTCCTTAGGGAATTTAAATTTAAAGCTAATTATTAAGCCCAAAACGAGCACCTTAAATTGGCGGCTAAAGAATTGGCGCAAAAATAACTAGCATAAAGATAAAAAATTAAGTCAATAAAAAAGCTAAAAAATAATAGAATAAAAAGGGTAAAACAATGAAGAGAGGGAAAAAATACTGGGTTTTTCAATTTTCTTTCTTTTTCTCATTTATAATTCCCTTGACGATAGCGATTTTGGTTTTTTCCTCTGGCTGTCAACGTAAAGGCGAGAGAAAATCTGAATCCTCGATTCAGGCCATAAATTATTCCTTAGAGCCTCGCTTTCCTATTGAAGGCCAGATTATTTTTCAATCCGATCTAGATGGCGACAATGAGCTTTATCTTCTTAACCGGGCGGGAATAAAAAAGCTTACGGACAATGATTGGCAGGACGAATTTCCCCGAGTTTCTCCTGATGGGCGTTGGGTGGCTTTCAGTTCGAACCGTCATGGTAATTATGATATTTTTGTTATGGCCATTGATGGTTCTAGAACGAAGCGTTTGACGGCTTCACCCCACGATGAAAGTGAGCTGGCCTGGACGCCCGATGGCCGGCGAATCGTTTACACTGAAGAAAGAAAAAGAGTGGTTGGTCGTTCCTATTCCCTCTGGTCAGTTGATTTGGCCACAGGAGAAAGAAAGCGCTTTCTCCCTGAATTTTCTGGTTCCTGTGCCCTTCCTGACTTTGCTCCCCATGCTCCTCTGGTCACCTTTACAGGCAAGAAAAATATAGGCTGGGATATCTATCTGGCTGACCTTGAAAAAAATAAAATTTTAAATTTAAGTGACAATGGCCAAACTTGTCGCAGCCGCTTTTCCCCTGATGGTCGCTGGCTGGTTTACGTTTCCCATGAGGCCGATCATAAAGGCGATATTTTCATCGTTAAACCTGATGGTCAAGGAAAGAGGCGTCTCACCCAAAGAGATGAAACCTACGATTATTTCCCATCATGGTCACCCGATGGCCGCTTCGTTGTTTTCTGCTCAAATAGCCGCAGCATGTACGCCCATGAAGGCGATTGGGACCTTTACTTAGTGGAAATGGCCACAGGTCGGGTTGATCTTCTTCTAGCCACACCTGGCCGGGATGTCTTTCCTGAATGGATAAAATAATCCTTAAGACATGCGCCGAAGCAGCATCTTCCAAAAATAGTCTCGGGGAATGCCAAAAAGAGTTGGTCGGCGCAGCCGATCACAGCGGGAGCAGGTTTCAAGGGTGGCTAAATCCTGATCGATGATTTTTTTTCTGAGGTCAATCAGGGCTGGAGAATTCCATATTTCCATTAATGGAATTTCGCCTACTTTTCCCAAAGAATAAAAACCATGAAAGTCCTGGGTGCAGGGAAGGACAGTGCCATCCCAAAGGACGACAAGAGAAAGCCAGAGAAAAGGACAAAGAGAAAAATAACGAGATACAGGAGGAGCGCCCGTTTCTCCAGCCCAGTTATGTAATTCTCTGATTTCTAAGCGGTCCAGGGGAAGCCCACGAAAGCGCCGCAAAAAAGCCCTTTTTGCCTCTCGCTGGTTAGGGGAATATAGATTCGGAAAAGCGATTAATTCCAGAATAGCCACAGGTTTCTTTGCTTTTAAATTTTTTTTGATTTCAAGAAAATGAAGGATATTGGCAACGGTTTTTTCAAATTGGCCATTAACTCTAATTTTCTCATAAGTAGAAGCATCGAAGCCATCAAAGGAAAAAGTGAGCTGATCTAGGCCAGCTTCGATTATTCCCCGGGCTAACGAATCATTAAGAATGGTGGCATTAGTGTGGAGTTTTATGAAAAGATTGGCTTTTTTGGCTATTCTGATCATTTCGATTATTTCTGGATGGATGAGGCTTTCGCCCCGATGATAGAGGTGAAGATCCAAGATAAAACGACTTGCTTCCTCAATAATTTTTTGATAAAGGCTCATGGACATAAAGCCCTTTTCTTCTCGCTTTAGTTCTTTATTAGGACACATAATGCAGCGGAGATTACAGATGCTTGTTGGTTCAACCCATAAACGAAGGGGAGGGTAATTTGGACGAACATGATGGCCACGATAGGCCAAAAAAGCTTGAAAAAGCCGCTGCCAATAAGCCAATTTTTTCATCCTCTTTTTTATATCATGCCTGGCTCTTAGCAGCAATGGCAAAGATTAAATAAGGCAGTTGTATAAATGAAAATAAATAATTTCATTGACTTCTTCAGGTCTTATATTTGGTTTGAGATTGAGCCTGGTAAAAGCTTCAAGTATTTTAACTTCATCGAATCCACCTAATTTTAGATTTTTTAAAAGCTGTTTACGGCGGTGGCGAAAACAGAGCCGGAGGAAATTCTGAAATTCAGCGAAATTGTTGACTTCAAAAAGGGGTTCAGGGCGTCGGCGCAACGAAATCAAAGCTGATTCCACCTTTGGTGGTGGCGAAAAACAGGAAGGGGGAAGAATTCTTTCAATTTTAGGTTCATAATAAAGATGGAAAAAAATGGAGAGGGGTGCATAGCTTTTTGACCCAGGTTGGCTACTGATTCTCTCGGCCACTTCTCTTTGTAATAAAAAAACGATAAAGGGGAAAAGATATCGGTAATCTAAAGCCCGGAAAAGGAGTGGGGTAGAAATGGAAAAAGGCAAGTTGCCCACCAGTTTGATTTCCCCTGGCCAAGGAAGGAAATCTTCGATAAGTTTCTCCCAGTCAAGGCGAAGAATATCAGCATGGATGATCTTCAAATTAGAGAAAGTTTGCTTTTTTAAGAAGGGTAAGAGACGTTCATCCTTTTCCACGGCGATTACCTGGCCAGCGCGCCGAGCCAGGGGAAAAGTTAAAACACCTTGACCAGCCCCTATTTCCAGGATTAAATCATGAGGTGCAGGAGAGATAACTTTAAGAATATGGTTTAAAGCTCTCTGGCTTCGCAAAAAGTGCTGTCCCAGGGCCTTACGCCTGGTCATTTTTGGGCTCTCTTTGAAGCATACATTTTTTTGAATTTGAGAGCCATGACCAGTGTCTCTAACAGGGTTAAAAAGGTGAGCTTTGTTTTTCCTGCTTTCCGATCAATAAAATTTATGGGCACTTCGGTTATCTTCAGACCAAGATTATAAGCCTTGGCTAAAACTTCCAGCACAATCGACGGCCCAACCGAGATAAGTTCCTCAGGGTCAATTTTTCTAAGAGCCTCAGCCCGAAAACAGCGAAATCCAGAAGAAACATCCTTGACCGGAAACTGGAACTGCCAGCGAAGAAAAAGACGGACAAACCAAGTGATAAGACGTCTGAGCCAGCTTCTTTCAGCATCTCTTCCTCCGGGAATATAACGAGAGCCAAGTACAATATCGGCTTTTTCCGTTGCCTGGATAAGGTCAGGAATAAAGGCGGGCTGATGAGAACCATCACCGTCCATTTCGATGACATAATCAGGGTTGAGCTCAAGGGCGGCCTGAAAGCCTTCTGCTCCTGCCGCTCCCCTGCCCTTTCTTTTAGTTCGCAATAAAAGTCTTACCCGAGGATCTTGGGCAGCTATTTCCTGAACCTTGGCTCCTGTTCCATCAGGTGAATTATCATCAACTACCAAAACAGTGATATCAAGACTAGAATTGAGTTGAAGGATGTCCTCGATGACTGAGCCAATATTTTCCCTCTCATTGAAGGTGGGAATCATAATCACAATTTTCTTTTTTTCCATGACTTATAAAGCAAAAAGAAGTTGATGAACCGCTTCCACCACCATTTGTGGGGTAATAGCTTTCATACATTTCAAATCGGGGCAGGTCTGGCGGTAACAGGGAGCGCAATCGAGACCAGCAAAGAGTTTGATCCCACGGCCATAGAGGTCAATTTCTTGGGGTGAGGTTGGACCAAATAGGGCAACTACCGGCTTCTTCAAAGCAATGGCTAGATGCATGCCGAGGGTGTCTGAAGAAATAATGAGGTCCATCATCGAAATGAAGCCGGCAAATTCGAGTAAAGAATTATCATGACCGGTATTGAAAAGAGGACGAGTACTTAAGGAAACAAGGGATTGATTGAAATCCCTTTCCCTCTGGCCCCCAAGAAGAAAAACATTGGCGCTGAATTCTTCCTGAATAAGTCGAACAAGCTCGAGAAAGTAATCCCGAGGCCACTGTTTGGTTTCAAATTTGGTACCGGCACCGGTATTTAGACCAATTTTAGGTCGGCTATTTTCTAAATCATAAAAAGAAAAAAAATTTCTGGCCTTCTGCTGATATTTTTCTTCGAGGTAAAAAACATATTCATCACGGTTATAGGGAAGCTCGGCTATTTCATGAATAATTTCCTGATAGGTTTTTTGGTTGAGTCGGAATTTAAGCTCATCATCAACCCCAAGACGCAAGGCATATTTGGAAGCTTCATTGAAAATAATTAAATTACCTTTATCATTAAGGCCAAAACCATATTTTTTTCGGCTTCGCAACCTGGTAGCCAGAGCTGCTGGGCCTGGCTCTTTATCAAGAGAAATGAGATAGTCAAATTTTTGGGCTTCAAGAGCTAGGATACTTTCAAGCTCAAAAGGCCAGAGACGATGGAGCCTTGAACGGGGGACAAGATCAACACTTTCTGGGTCTACCACCCAGCTAATAGCACAGCCGGGGTATTTTCTTTCAAGAGAAGGGATAAGACAGGTAGTTCGAAGGACGTCTCCCTGGGCTCGGCATTTGATAATGAGGATATGAGGATTAAGAGGCTGAAAATGGGGACAATCAGAACATATTCTTTTGAATTCACAGGGTTTATCGCCCCGCCAGTAACGACAGTCAGGTCGAAACATCATCCGGCCTCAGGCTTTTGCTCGCCTATATATGCCATAATAGGCTTTTGAACACAAGATACCAGGGATTAAAAACCAATTTTTGGATTTAAAAAATTTATTTCTGTCCAATAATAAGGACATGGGAATAACAATACCCTTTATGAAAAGGAACAATTTGGACAGCGAAGCCGATTTCTTTTAAAAGAGATGCCCATTCATTCGATGAGCGAAAGTAGAAGCTTTGGCCACGGGTAAAACCAATGATTCTCACTGATAGAGTTTCTTGGAAATAATTCCAAAGATATTTCCAGCGCGGCCGAGTATCAATTTCCTTGATGAGAATATAACCGCCTCGGGGGAGAAGTTCATAGCATCTTTTTAATATTTCGAGCTGAAGAGAGGGTGGGAGGAGATAAAGAACATCAATAAGGGTATAGATATCAGCAGAAGGAAAATCAAGTTGATTGAGATCGGAAAGAAAAAACTGACAGAGGGGCTTATTTAATTGAATTTTTTTGGCCAAACTCAGCTTCT
Organism: uncultured bacterium; assembly: GCA_938092135.1. Taxonomy (GTDB): domain Bacteria; phylum Acidobacteriota; class Aminicenantia; order Aminicenantales; family CALLJL01; genus CALLJL01. Next base: position 291,445 of record CALLJL010000008.1, on the reverse strand, counting down.
TTTCATCAAAATCAAGACCGATAATTTCTCGAAGGGGAGAGCCTAACTTAAGGATGAAGGCGAAAAGGCCATTACCGCAACCAAGATCAACAATTCGGCCTCGATCGGGAATATAATTTTCAAGAGCCAACAGAGGGCAAATTTTTAATTTTAATCTTAAATAAAGCCTTGCTTTCCATCCAGCCGGGCGGAAAAGCCGAATTAAATCTTTTTTTTCAACCATATATTTTGACGACCAATTTATCTCTTTTCCAAGAGAAAATTGATTTCCCAATAAATCTTTTTAATTGCCCGATGTTTTGCTCTAGCGATAATATCGATCATACCAAAACTGAAAGATAATTATCGGCCAGAGAAGCTGACGATGATTATGCTGGCCACGAAGATGCTCTTTAAGCTTTTCTTCGATATATAATTGATTAAAAAAACCATGACGACTGAGATTTTGAGGGGAGAGAACGTCGAGGACAAAGGATTTTAAATCTCGGCGAATCCAGGCTCCAAGGGGAATATCAAAACCGATTTTTTTGCGCCGAAATATTTGAGGGGGTAAATATCCGTCCATAGCTTTTTTCAATATATATTTTGTCTCAAATCCCTTGAGCTTAAATTTATTGGGAATAGAAGCTGCAAATTCGACAAAGGTATAATCGAGAAAGGGAACTCTTATTTCAAGGGAGTTCGCCATGCTCATCCGGTCAACCTTAACGAGCAAGTCATCCTGAAGATAAAGCTTAAGATCGAGATAGAAGATCCGGTCAAGGGTGTCTTGAGCCTCACAGCTTCGAAGATGAAATGCCACCGGTTCATAGGGATCAGCTTTAATTGCCTCTTCAAGAAGAGGAGAAAGAAGCTTTCCTTTTTCTTGGGGGGGATAAGCCCCCCACCAGATGTAATTGGCAATTTCAGGAGGATAATCTATTCCAAGGAGAAATTTTTTGGCTTTGAATTCAAAGCTCAGACGACGTCCAGAAGCGGGAAACAAATTGACGACCCACCTTAGGGGGGAGTTGATGAAGCGAGGAAGTTTCCGGTAATAACAGGCTAATCGGTAAGCTTTATAAGTGTCGTAGCCGGCAAAGAGTTCATCACCTCCATCACCAGCGAGGGCGACCGTTACTTCTTTTCGAGCAAGGTAGGAGATTAAATAGGTAGGAATAACGGAAGCATCAGCTAGGGGTTCATCGAGATAATTCATTAATTGGGGAGCAAGCTCAGTGACGAGTTTAGGTTCAACAACAAATTCGTGATGATCTGTTTTAAAATAATCGGCTACCAACCGGGCATAATGAAGTTCGTTAAAGCTTTTTTCCCGAAAACCGATGGCAAAAGTTTTGATGGGCGAAGTTTCCACTTCTTTCATGAGGGCGGTAATGGTGCTTGAATCAAGGCCGCCACTTAGAAAAACGCCCAAAGGAACGTCGCTAATTAGGCGCTTTTTAACGGCCTCGCGAAGTCGGTAGTGGATCTCTTCAGCATATTCCTTCTCCGAACGCGGTGGATTATCAGGTTTGAACACGATATCCCAGTATTTTTCGATTTTAATTTCATTGCCTTGACAGATTATTCTGTGTCCAGGAAGAAGCTTATGGATTTTTCGGAAAATAGTTCTTGGAGCTGGGATGAATTCAAAACTAAAGAACTGAGAGAGGGCTTTAAAATCAATTTCTCGATTAATCCCCGCTTTAAGGAGAGATTTAATTTCAGAGGCAAAAATAAGTCCATCAGGAAGAAAGGAAAAGTGAAGGGGTTTAATGCCCAGCCTGTCCCGATAAAGGCAGAGGCGACGATTGACCTTATCCCAGATAGCAATGGCGAACATGCCGTTAAGGCGATGGATAAAATCCGGGCCCTCCTCTTCATATAAATGAACAATCACCTCGGTATCCGACTTGGTTTTAAAGATATGCCCCCTCTTTTCGAGTTCAGCTCGAAGTTGGGGGAAATTATAAATTTCCCCATTGTAAATGGTCCAAATTGTTTTATCCTCGTTTGCTATAGGCTGACGGCCAGTTACCAAATCAATTATTTTCAATCGTCTCATCCCAAGAGCAATAAATTCATCGTCATAGAAGCCATCTTCATCAGGACCACGATGGATGAGAGCACCCGTCATCAGAGAGACCTTTTCTTTATCTTCAGGATGAAGGCCTTGCCTTCGAAAGATACCGCAAATACCGCACATAATGCCCAATTTTAGCTTTTTTCAGGAAAAAAGAAAAATTAATGAGACTAGCCTTTTTATTTTCCCCGGCAAATAATGGATTTAGTTATCCTTAAGGCCTTGATTTATCCTTAAGACAATATTATGATACCCAAAAATCTAAGAACTTAGTCTTTTGTTTGAGGTTGCTTTGGCCGGTGAAGAGGGCATAAAAAGGGTCATTATTAATGGCGATGATTTTGGCCTATGCCAGGGAGTTAATGAAGGAATAATTAGAGCCTTTCGTGAGGGAATCCTCACAAGTTGTAGCCTTTTGGTCAATACTCCTGGTTTTGAGAAGGCAGTTGAGATGGCCAAGGCCCACCCTTCTCTGGGCATAGGTGTTCATTTAAATATTGTTCGTGGCCTTCCCCTTGTTGGACCCGAAGAAATTCCTTCTTTGGTTAAAAGGGATGGTTATTTTTATGGAAGTGTTTACCCTATTATTTTGGGTTTGCTAAGGGGAAAAATCAAAGGAGAAGAGATTGAAAGAGAATGGCGAGCTCAAATAGAAAAAGCTCTGCGGACTGGTTTGCCCATTACTCATCTTGATTCCGAAAAGCATATCCATACCTTTCCACCTCTTTTTCGCCTTACCTTAAAGCTGGCCGCTGAATATGGAATATATCGAGTTAGATATATAAACGAAAAATGTCTGGTTTGGCCGCCGAGCCAAATGATCAAGGCCTGGGTAATTGCGGGTTGGTGTTCCAGGACAAAACCCTATGTCGAAGGTTTGGGAGTTAAAGTCGTCGATTATTTCTACGGTTTTTGTCAGGCCGGCCGAGTTTCAGTCAAGTGGCTGAAAAAAACTCTAAAAAAGCTTCGGCCTGGTTCCTCTGAAATTATGACTCATCCCGGATATTTAACCGAGGACCTCCTCGAATTAGAAAAAAAATTGGGTTCATATTATATTAATAGGAGGCGAGAGGACGAGTTAAAAGCTCTTATTTCCCCTGAACTTAAGCCTCTGGTCAAGGAGTTGGATATAAAGCTGATAAACTATGGCCACTTGTAAATTGAAAGGGATTAAGCTAAGAAAAGAGAGCTGATTAAAGAAAAGGATGATAAGGCGAATGGTTCGAAAAGGAGGAGGTTAAATATTTTAAGAGAATTCAAAGTAAAAAATTTTTGATAGATTATGGACATGAATATAGAAGAAAAGAGGATCACAGAGCCTGAAATTTCTGTGGTTGTTCCCTTTTATAATGAAGAAGACAACATTGAAGAGCTTTATCAGCGACTTAAGGAAGTCTTAGATGGCTTGGGTCGAAGCTATGAGCTCATTTTTGTTGATGATGGCAGCCGTGATCGAACCTCTGAAATTCTTCAAAATATTTTCAAAAGGGATAAGCGAGTAAAAATTGTTGCTCTTCGTCGCAATTTTGGCCAGACTGCAGCTCTTCAGGCCGGCTTTGATGAAGCTAGGGGCGAAATTATTATTTCCATGGATGGAGATCTCCAGCATGACCCGGCTGATATTCCTGCCCTTTTGACTAAACTCGAAGAAGGCTATGATATTGTCAGTGGTTGGCGCAAACGAAGGGTAGATAACCTCATTTTCCGGCGCCTGCCTTCATGGGTGGCCAATCGCTTGATGCGATGGTTATCAGGGGTGCCCATCCATGATTTTGGGACCACTTTTAAAGCCTACCGCCGAGAGGCCATTAAGAGTGTCCAACTTTATGGCGAGTTACATCGATTTATTCCAGCTTTAATCAGCCGAACTGGATTCAGAATCACTGAAATTCCCATCCGTAATGTTGTCCGCCAGAAAGGCCGATCAAAATATGGTCTCGGCCGGGTGAGGCGAGTTTTATTTGATTTGATCACTGTTAAATTTATCATCAGTTTCATTGATCGACCCCTGCAATTTTTTGGCCTGATTGGTTTAATCTTTGCCGGTCTTGGATTTCTAATTGGCTTGATTATTGCTATTGGCTTTTATTTCTTTGGCTGGTCTGTAAAAGACAATGTGGGCAACTTGATTCTGGCTTCTCTGCTTACAATCTTGGGAGTTCAATTTGTGATGACAGGATTGTTAGCTGAAATTGTCTCCCGCATTTATTTTGCCACTCATCGGGTTAAGATTTATTCCATCAAAAAAATTTATTCTCATGAGCGAGAGGAGACTCAGGAGTTGTGAGTCAGGAATTCTATGGCAGCATTCATAAGGAATTGTTGGATGAACGCCGCTCTGCCATTCAGAAATACATTGACCTTTTTGTCGGCAAAAGGAATTTGCTTTCATTTTTTAAATATGAGTTATTGACTCTTCTTTTTTCACCTATTCCTGGCGCTCTCGGTTTTGTTTTGCGTCGGTTTTTTTTCCGTTCTCTTTTCGGGCGAACAGGCCGGGGGACTATTTTTGGCCGCCATCTTACCCTTCGTCATCCGCACAAAATTAAAATTGGGGCCAACTGTGTTCTCGATGATTTTGTCGTTTTGGATGCTAAAGGCAAATCGCCTGATGGCATTGAGATAGGTGACAATGTTTATATTGGCCGCAACACGGTTCTGTCTTGTAAAGATGGTAGTATTTCCATTGGCGATTATTCTAACATTGCCGCCAATTGCAGTCTGCTAAGTGAAAGTCAGATTAAGCTGGGGAAGTATGTTTTTGTGGCCGGTCATTGTTATATTGTCGCTGGAGGCAATCATCTTTTTAATGATCTCACCCGGCCAATCATGTTTCAGCCCTCCATTTCCAAAGGTGGAGTAATTATTGAGGATGATGTCTGGATTGGAGCTGGCTGCCTCATTCTTGATGGTGTGACGATAGGACGAGGAAGTGTTATTGCCGCTGGAACCATTCTTACCCAGCCAGTCCCTGAATATTCTGTGGTTATTGGAAGCCGAACGATAAGGCGTCGGGATCGCCGGGAAATCCTTGATGAAACTGAGTAAGGGCTTCTAAGCGAGAAAAGAATTTTTTTCAGCTTTTTCTGATCGCCTCAAAGGATTAAATAAATTTATAACTTCCTGGATTTTTTGATTTTTTCTGTTAACGACTTCCTTTATTGTCCTTTCTTTTGTCCCTTATTATAAATTAATTCCCTTACCGTTCGTTCATTTTTCCCATCTCTGGATGACCACTGAACAGGCTAGATTCCCCGTGACGTTGACCATCGTCCGGCACATGTCGAGAAATCTTTCTACGCCAAGAATCAGGGCCAAACCCTCAAGGGGAACTCCAATCTGTTTTAAAACCATAACCAGGGTAATTATTCCAGCTGAAGGAACGCCAGCCGCGCCAATCGAGGCTAAGGTGGCCATCATAACAATCATCAGTTGTCCATCTATACCAATGGGGATACCATAAATTTGAGCGATAAAAACAGCTGATACCCCCTGATAAAGGGCGGTTCCGTCCATATTAATAGTTGCCCCGAGGGGCATAACAAAGCTTGAATATTGACGGGAAATTCCAAGGCGATCGAGACAATCAATAGCCACAGGCAAAGTGGCACTGGAACTAGAAGTGCTGAAAGCAATCAGCAGGGCTTCTCTGACGCCACGGAAGAAAGCGAAGGGATTCATTTTACCCAAGGAAGCCACAGCTAAGCTATTCCAAACGATAGCATAAAGCAGTAGTCCGCCAATGACTGTTGCAGCATATTTAAAGAGAGTAAAAAGGACGCTAACTCCAAATTTGCCAGTAACACTGGCGATGAGGGCTAAAACGCCGTAAGGAGCTAATTTCATGGCAATATGGACAATTTTAATAATGGCTTCGTTTAGGCCATCGAGAAAAGTCAGAATGGGTTCAGCTTTATTTTTAGGGATCATGGTAAAAACTGTGCCAAAGATCAAAGCTAGAAAAATAATTTGCAACATATTGCCTTCAGTGAAGGCTTTGACGGGATTAGTGGGAATAATTTCGATGAGAATATCAAGAGTTGATGGTTTTTGTAATTTCTGGAGGTCTATAGAACTTTGATCCACTGTAGTTTTCTGTATTCGAGCCTGAACATCTTGACTTAGTCCAGATCCGGGTTTAACCAGATTAGCTAATAGAAGGCCTACAGTTATGGCTAAAATGGTAGTGAAGATAAAATAGCCCAGAGTTTTCAGACCCATTCGGCCAACCCTCTTGATATCACCGACACCAGCAGTTCCCAGAAGAAGGGAGACAAAAACGAGGGGAACAACAACCAAGGTGATAAGTCGAAGGAAAATGGTGCCGATAGGCTCTATCACTTTAGCCTTAGGACCAAAAATTAGACCGACAATTATTCCAATAACAAGGCCAATAAAGATTTTGGTCGGAAGAGATAATTTCAATTTTAATTTCATGGACAACCTCTCTTTGACAGAGCCTTTTCGTTCATAATTTCAATGAAATATCAGAATTCTTCTCTTTTTTTAATCTTTAATTTTTATAAATTCGTTTTTTATACCTCTTCAAAGGTCGGAGGATAAACATTTTCTTCACTCAATAACCGATCTGACGGTTAAATTGAAAAAAATTAAGATTAAAAATAATTTTTCCTTTTGACTTAAACCTTGATTGAGGGGATTTCATATTTTCAGGATTAATTTATCTAATTTTTTACAGCCAGCCCTTTTCTTTATACCAGTTAACAGTTAAAGTTATGCCCGGGAAGAACTTCATGGATGGATTAAAACCGAGTTCCCTCTGAGCTTTATTGATTAAGAGAGGCTTAGAATGGAGGAAGAAGCTCAGCCTTGAAGTATTAATAGGCATTTCTCGCCGCAGCAAGAGGCCAATTTTATCAAAGAAAGAAGCAACGATTCGAAGGGGTAGAACAGGGAGATGAATTGGCCTAAATTTGACTTGACAGGCAGAAGCAATCATTCTGACCATATTTTTGATTGTAAGAATTTCGTTACCCGCCAGATGATAGATCTCACCTCTTCTCCCTCTTTCAGCCGCTAAAAGTAATCCCTGAATTAAATCCTTTATCCAGATGGGGGTTTGGCGTCCCTGGCCGTTACCGGCTATAAAAAAAAGCCCTTTTTTAATCATTCTGATCAATTTAAGTGTGCGGCGATCTCGCGGTCCGTAAACCCAGCCAGGCCGAACAACGACCACATCCAAGCCTGTCTTGGCAGCCTCAAGGGCAATTTTTTCTCCCCACCATTTGGTCCGATCATAAATAGTTATGGGCTGCGGGGGGTAATTTTCATCTGCTTCCAAACCATTGGGAACCGCTCCGAGAACACCAGCGGAACTAACGTGAATGAATCGCATAACCTTAGATTCTCGGGCTGCTTTAAGAAGAGCCTCCGTCCCCCCCACATTAATTCGGTAGAATTCTTCTGCCTTTAACTGGGCTGAACCCATAGCGCTGGCCAGGTGGAAAACAATATCCGCTCCCTGGCAGAAAGATATAAGCTCTTGAGGCCGATCGATGGGACCTTCAAAGAGCTCAACCTCGCGGCAATGGGGAGGCCTTAAGTGACGAAGAATCCTGACTTTCCAGCCTTGCTCAAGAAGCGAATCAACGAGGTGACTACCGATAAACCCAGTTGCGCCCGTAATAGCTACCCGCATTTCCTTCTGGCCGATTAACAAATATTTTTTCGGCTTGCCATCTTCAGGGCCTGTTCAATTTTTTCATAATATTTCTCAGGAGTATATTCTTTTTGGGCAAATTCTTTAGCCCTTTGGGCAATTATTTTAGACTGGGGATCGAAAAGAGAAAATTTTATTCCCCGAGCCATATCTTCAGGCTCAGGTTTTACCAGTATAGCCAGATCTGAATTGAGGACCTGAGTATGAGTCCAAAGGTCAGTGGCCACTATTGGTTTACCTGAACGAAGATAAGAATAGATTTTTAAAGGTGTGTTGGTCCCGCTTAGTCGGGGAGAAACGAGAGCGTCAGCCGCAGCTAAATAAAGGCCTATTTTGCTCGGGGGTAATTGAGGGATGAAAAAAACTCGATTCTCCAGCTTCATTTCAATTATTTTGCCCTGCCAATTTTTATGATCAGAAATCGTCCCGCCGACGAGAAGGAAGACCACCTCCTTTGGACATAACCTAGCAGCTTCAAGGAGCAAGGGAATTCCCTGGTAGGGTTCAAAATTTCCTGTATAAAGGACAATTTTCTGCCCTTCAGGGGTATATGTTTTTTTTATCGCCTCAATGGCTTCAGCAGTAACTTCTTCTTCAGGAAAATCAAGAAAGTTCTCAATAAGAATAGCTTTGGAGGCATAACCTTCCTGAAGAAGTTTGTTTTGAAGATCACGACAGATAACAATGACCGAAGAAGAAAAACGAAGAACGAGTTTTTCTAGAAGACGGAAAAGACCTAACAGAAATGGCGAGGTGGAGAAGCGAAAATTTTCCAACTGCTGGGGAAGGCTTGAATGCATATCATAAAGGTGGGGAGTCCTGCTCCACCAGCTTAGGAAAAGACCGAAAAAGGCGGCTTCCTCATGGGAAAAGATAAGATCATATTTTCTTATTAATAATTCTTTTGTCGCCAGGAGAAAAAGTAAGAAATCAAGGGGAATTTTGATCCAAGAGGGTCCGATTTTTACTTTTTTTATCCCAAAGAGATTGGGCACTCGCTTTATTTTCAGACCGGAGAAAGAGACATTCTGGCCTAAGGGATAGGTGAGCAAAGTTACCTCATGGCCGAGATGAGATAGAGCCTGCAAGCGAAAATAGACGCTGATTGGGGTGCCTCGAGGCTGAAAAAAGGGTTCAGGAGCAAGCATTAGGATGCGCATTAATCTTCGGAGCGATGGGCGTCGATAATTTCCCTAATATGATAAATTGGCTTGCCTGTAGATTCATGATAAGTGCGAACCATAATTTCTGCCATCAGGCCCAAGGTGATGAACTGAACACCAATAACCATGAGTAAAACTGCCAGAAGGAGGATTGGGCGGTTGGCCGAGCTGATCTTAAGAATGAGGCGTTGATAGGAAAGCCACAAAGCAATAAAAAAGCCAACAGCGCCACTCACTAAGCCAAGGAGACCGAAAATTTGAAGAGGTCTGGTAGAATAACTCAAGAGAAATTTAATTGTAAGCATATCCAGAATTACCCGGGGCAGACGAAAAAGGTTATATTTAGAGCGGCCGAATCGGCGAGGTCGATGATTTACCTTAACTTCAGCAATCCTTACGCCTAGTATAGAGGCTACAGCCGGAATAAAACGGTGAAGCTCTCCATAGAGGCGGATATTTTTAATCACCTCCTGCCTGATAGCCTTAAGAGTGCAGCCATAGTCATGGAGACGGATGCCCGTAAGAAGCGAAATTAAGCGATTGGCGATCATTGAGGGCAAACGACGGGTCAAGAATTTATCCTGACGCTTCTGTCGCCAGCCATTAACCATATCGTAGCCTTCTTCAATTTTGGCCAACAAAAGGGGAATATCGTGCGGGTCATTTTGGAGATCAGCATCCATGGTAATGATAATTTTCCCTTGGGCATAATCGAAACCGGCCGAAAGAGCCGCTGTTTGACCAAAATTGCGGCGGAGGCGAATTATTTTTACCCCAGGATCAAGGGCCTGAATTTGCTTAAGAACAGCGAAAGAATTATCCTGGCTTCCATCGTCTATAAAAATGATTTCATAGGAGCGTTGGAGGGAAGCTAAGGCTTCTTTTATTTCCTGATATAAAATTGGAAGATTTTCTTCTTCATTATAAACAGGAATAATAATTGATAAATCAAGCCTTTCTCTAGACATCTTAGCCAATATATCATAAAGAGGAAAAAAGGTTCAAACCTTCCCCTTTGCTTATATAAAGAATTGTTTGATTCATCTTGATAAAAATAAAGGTAATAAAAAAATACGAGAGAAGTTAAACTAACTTGATTGTTTCCGAAAGTTTAGTTAATTTAGAATTTGAGGAAAATAAGTATTGAAATCATGATTAAAGATTAGTAAAAAATTATTTCTATTTACTAAATAAATTTTCGATAATGATGAGGCGGCGAGATTTTCTTAACTCTTTCTTTAATGCCTTTATTTTGGGAGCCACCTTGCCCTTCAAGAAGCAAGATTTATCAATTTTTTCTCCCCAAGTTAAAGGGACATCCGAAAAGGAGAAAATTCTTGATATTCTGATAAATGGCGATTTTCCTTTTCCCTATGACGAAAATTACTTTGAGTGTGCTGAAAGAATTTATAATCTCAGGCCTACAGCTGATGGCCAGAGGTGGCAGGGTAATCTTAATCTGGTGATAAAAAGAGGCCGAACCGTTGATCTCAAGATTTTGCTGAGCCAATCTCTTGAGGGCTTGGCCCGAAGCAATCAGATAATTGAGCTCAATGGGGTAAGCGATATTGTGGATTTAAGTCTTAAGGGAGAACAAGATAAAAGATTCTATTATCAAGTTTTGTATCGAGAAGGTAAAGAAAGCTGGAAATCCCTTGCTCCAAGAAGCTTCAAGTTGCCCTTTGTTGATCTGGAGAAGGGTGAATCGATTAAAGTCATTTTTATTGGCGATGACCACACCTTTGATGATTCCGATTATAACTTACCTGAAGAATTGAAGGGAAGCAAACTTAGAGGTGATTTTATGGCCGAATTTATGAGGGCTTTATTAAAAAATGCCGGTTGGCAACCCAAAAATCCCCTGAAAGCTTTAAAGAACAGTTTTTATTTAGCCCAGGCTATTAGACATATTCTAGTCCATGAGGAGCCTGATTTTATCGTCCTACTGGGTGATACTACTGGTCTCGGAGCATATCATAAGTGGCCTAGTTTTGGTTTATCGACTGTGAATCTTTCGTCTGATTCGGATTGTAACTGGCTGGCCGAGCTTTTCTGGTTAAGAATGAGAAAACTTTATTCAGCCCTGACGCCTTTTATTCCTATTTTTATCGTATTAGGTAATCATGATGGCGAGGCTCAATGGAATCCAACTTCAAAGTGGGGAGGTTACTGGCGACAAAAACTTTTCGCTTTACCTGGAACTACAACTTATGTCGAAGGTGGGCATCCTGAGGGTAAATATTATGCCTTTTCTTGGGGAAGTGATAAAAATAATCGAGGGGGAGTTTTATTCATAATTTTAAACACAACAGCTTTTAGCGGCTTTCAATTCCCTACCAAATTAGAAGACTGGTCGTTGGGTCAGGAACAGCGCCTTTGGTTTGAGAGAACTCTCAAGGAAGCTGAAAGACACTGGATTTTTATTTGTGCCCACCATGTTCTAGGAGGCTGGCCGGCTGGGCCTGATGAAACTATAAGAGATCTTGCTTATGGGCGGGGACCTCTCTTTACAGCCGAGGATTATAAAGAATATGCTAATCCAGAAAAAATTGAGCAGGTCTGGATAACTAAAAAAGCCTTAGAAAATGGCGTAAGAGCCTTTATTTATGGCCATGATCATATTTTTTATTCGAAGAAAATAGCCCATGGCCTAAATAATTTAGAAATGCAGGCTCTTTGCTGTGGCTCGACTAAATATGTAGGCGAAAAAACTTGGTGGACTGGTTCTTTATGGCGGAAACATTATGGCTCGTGGAGCCGGGTGCCGCCTGATTTCTGGGGCCCCTCGGGAATAACCAAAGCGATAATCAGGGCTGAAGAGACAAGGTTTGAGTATATAATGACCGGCTGGACTTCCCATTCTAATCTTCCAACCAATTCCAGTCCTGGAAAGGTTCTCAGAGCTACTATCCTTTCCAGCCCGACCCCTAAGTTATTTTTTGGCCCTGAGACTCTTAACTTTCGTTGTTTTGAGGGTGAGGATAATCCTGAAGAGAAAATATTGATCATTAAAAATGAGGGCAGTGGCCGACTTGAATTTAGGATCAAAAGTAAAGCTTCCTGGATCAAAATTAATCCTATGGAAGGAGAAAGCTGGGGAAAAGAAAAGCAAATTAAAATCAGCATCAATTCCTCTTTGGTGGAAGAGGGAAAATATGATGAAACCATTGAGATCGAAAGCCCTCAGATGGCTCAACAGCCTGGCCGGGTAAAGGTGGTGCTGGTGGTGGATCCGCCTCCTCTCTATCCTCCCTTAAAATTGACTGGTCATAAAAGAATCAAGATAGATCGTGACAGGGAAGAAAAATATGTTATTCTCAGTTGGGCGGCGAATCCTCTCAATAAAAAAATAGAAGGTTACCGGGTTTATATGATAGCAGGTAATGAAGGTTGGACTTTACTGGCCGAAGTATCAAAAGATAAACAAAGTTTGACCATCAAAAATTTACCAGAAGAGATAACCTGGATATTCGGAATTTGCACTTTTGACCGAAAAAATCGAGAAAGCTCAATGGCCAAAATAATTATCCGTTGATGAGTTTTTGTCATAAATTTTTTAAGAATATATTTATTACATGCGTTAATTAATTTTGTTCAGGTTCTAAATATTTCTCAAAAAATAGACATTAGATATTTTAGGTTAAAAAATAAATTAAATTTGGTCATCTTTTGATAAATTAATAATTTAACGGTAATCATTATCCATATCTTTCTATCGCCATGGGAGTAATGTCGATTAAAGGCATTTCGCCAGCCAGGATTTGAGCTACTATTTTCCCTGTTACCGGACCAAGGGAAACGCCCTGCATTGAATGGCCACAGGCTATAACTAAATTATTATATTTTTTTGTCCGACCAACAAAGGGAATACCATCAGGACTGCAAGGTCGTAGGCCTCGCCAGAGTTTGATAAGTTCGAGGTTCTGGGGTTTTATATCTTTTAGATAAATTGGAATAGCTTTTTTAATGGCCTCTACCCGTCTCTGGCTAATGCTCATATCTAAACCAGCAAGCTCAAGAGTTCCGCCGAAGCGAAGGGTATCGGCAAGTGGGGTAACCGCCACTTTGGTTTCAGCTAAAATCATTGGAATAGTTGGACCTGTCTCTGGTTTTTTATAGCTCAAACTATAGCCTTTAGCTGGCTGGACAAGGAGCTTCAAGCCCAGTCCTTTAACAAGAGAAGAAGACCAGGCGCCAGCAGCTAAAACAATCTGGTCAGCCTCGATGTCCCCTTTAGTAGTTATAACTTTTTTAATTTTTTTATTTTCCTTCTCCCAGGCAATGACTTCGGTCTGGGGCATTATTTTTACTCCTTCAGCTTTAGCTCTTTCAGCTATGGCCTGCACAAACTGCTGACAATCGATATGGGCGTCTTGAGGGAAAAATAATCCGCCGGCGATATCGTTTTTCAAAGTGGGTTCCCTTTCAAGAATTTTCTCTCTATCCAGGATATTTACTGGAATGTTTAATTTTTCCTTGATTTTAGCCTCTTCAATGGCCGCCTCAAGGGTGGCTTTTGTTCGGCAAACAATGAGCAAACCTTTTCTTTCAAAGAAAAAATTAATTCCTTCCCCAGCTAATTCATCGAAAAGGATTCGGCTGGCTGAGTTTAGTTCGCATAAATAAGCCATAGATTTAAACATTCTTTTTTCCTGACAGGCTCGACGAAACTCCCAGAGCCACAAAAAAAGGTCTAAATCAAAGCGGGGTTTGATATAGAAAGGGCTTTCAGGGTTGAGCAGCCAACGGATACCTTTGGCGATAATACCTGGAGTAGCTAAGGGCATGCTATGGCCTGGAACAATGAGGCCGGCATTGGCATCGGAACATCCTGAGGCTAAATTATCTTTTTCAATAAGAACGATATTGCCTCCATACCTGGCAGAGTAATAGGCTGTACAAACTCCAATAATGCCCCCGCCAATAATAAGAACATCGGTCTTGCCTGTTTTAAAATTACTTTTCATTATTATTTCTCCTTTTTCCGCAAGAATTATGGCTAAATAAGAGAATTTATTTTAGCTATATAAAAGATAAGAGGGCAATAAAAAAACTAATTGACAGGAAAAAGAAAAATTAGATAAAATTTTTATTCGTTTAAAAATCATGGACACGAAAGACAAAACCATTCTTCTGGTTGATTATGACACTCAGAATCTTGAACAATGGGCCAATTATTTTCAAAATAAAAATTTTCGAGTTTTGAAAGCGAGTGATGGCCAAACGGCCTATGAAATTTTTAAAAAAGAAAATCCCGATATTATTATCCTTGAGGCTATTCTACCCAAAATTCACGGTTTTGATTTGACCAGAAAAATATATCAAGAAAGCGGAGGCCGGACTCCAGTTATCATTGTTACTGGACTTTATAAAGGCCCCCAATACCGACATGAAGCCTTAACCTCTCTCGGTGCATCTGAATATTTTGAGAAGCCGCTTGATCCTGATCGACTGCTAAATTCGGTGATTAATTTACTGCGGGAGGAAGAGAGTTTTGAGGCTGATTTACCTGATTCTCACTCAGTGATTTCGAGATTAGTTCAGAGGATAATGAGTCCTAGTAATCCGTCCGGAAAGAACAAACCATTATAATTCTTTCCTGCTCAATAGGTTAAAAAATGACGAATCTTTGGACGAGATGTAATAACTGTCAGCGTATTTTATATAAGCAAGATATTATTGATAATCTTTATGTTTGTCCCCTTTGTAATTTTCATTTTCGAGTTGAAGCCAGAGAGAGAGTAGCTATGCTCCTTGATCCAGGCTCTTATACTTTTATTGATGAAAATATTTATCCTGAAGATCCCCTTGGCTTTGAAGATAGTCTCCCTTACTCAGCAAGGTTAAGAGAGAATCAGGAAAAAACTTCGCTGGCCGATGCAATTATATCGGCGGTGGGAACAATAGGTGGGATCCCAGTGGTCATGGCCGTAATGGAGTTTAATTTTATGGGCGGAAGTATGGGTTCAGTAGTCGGCGAAAAAGTGACTAGAGTGGCGGAAAGAGCTTTAGTGGAGAAAATTCCTTTAATTATTATTTCCTGTTCAGGCGGGGCCAGAATGCAAGAAGGAGCCCTTTCCTTAATGCAACTAATGAAAACGAGTTCGGCGTTGGCTAAGCTTGACGAGGCCGGTATCCCTTATATATCAATTTTAACAGATCCAACGACAGGAGGAGTGACGGCGAGTTTCGCCATGCTTGGAGATGTAAATATTGCCGAACCTGGGGCTCTTATTGGCTTTGCCGGGCCCAGAGTAATTGAACAAACTATCAAGGAAAAATTACCTAAAGGCTTCCAGAGGGCTGAATTTCTTCTGGCCCATGGCATGCTTGATGATGTCGTTCATAGAAAAAATTTGCGGTCCTATTTAATCAGGCTTTTGAGGCTTTTCCTTAACCGTTACGAGAAATGAAATATGAAGAGTGCCTGGATTATCTTGAACAGACTAGCCGCTTCGGAATTAAGTTAGGTCTCGAAAATATTCTCTACCTTCTTAAAGAACTTAATTGCCCTCACTTTTCCTTTCCTTCTGTACTTGTGGCTGGGACCAATGGAAAAGGCTCAGTTTGCGCCATGATTCAGTCCGCCCTACAAAGGCATGGTTTTAAAATAGGTCTTTATACCTCCCCCCATTTGGTCAGGGTTGAAGAAAGAATTAGGATCAATCAGGAACTAATTTCACCCAACGATTTTTGCCAGCTTCTCAGTTTTCTCCAGGAAAGGATTAATGAACTTTTGAGCTCGAAAAGGCTCGCCTTTCACCCTACCTATTTTGAACTTCTTACGGTTTTAGCCTTCCTATATTTTGCTCAACAGAAGGTTGATCTGGCCATTTTAGAGGTCGGACTTGGAGGACGCCTTGACGCCACCAATGTAGTTACACCTCTTGTTTCCGTTATAACCACCATTTCCCGCGATCATGTTGAACATCTTGGCCGTACAATAAAAAAAATTGCCGCTGAAAAGGCCGGCATTATTAAACCGGGCATTCCGATAGTCTGCGGACAACTTCAACGGTCTGCTCTTGAGATTGTAGCTTCTAGAGCCAAGGAAGTTGGTGCCCCCTTAATCCGAGTTTTTGACCGAAAAAAATTGGTTAAAATAGATAAGGACGATTTTTTATATGCCTATTATAATAAAGGCGAAAAGTATGTCTTTCGTCCTGGCCTTGTTGGTGACCATCAGGCCAGGAATGCGGCTATTGCCATAGCTACGCTTGGTGTTCTTGAAGAGAGATGGAAACCTATTGAAAAAGAAAAAATAATCGAGGGGATAGAGCAGGTAATTTGGGAAGGCCGATTGGAAAAAATAGGCGATAAACCGGAAGTTTATCTTGATGGTGCCCATAATGAGGAAGGGGCAAAGGCACTTCGTCATTTTATTGAAAGAAAGCGGCCAGGAAAATTAATTCTTATTTTTAGTATGTTAAAGGATAAGGCTATTCGCCGAGTCGCCAGGTATCTTTTCCCCCTGGCCACAAAAGTTTTTATTACTTCCATTCCATTTTGGCGAGCAGCGGCTCCAGAAGAAATAGGAAAGATAACAAGCGATTTAAATGTTCCCAAAGTTATCGTGCCCGATTGCCTTCAGGCTCTTAAAATAGCGAAGCTGGCAGCTGGTGAAGGGGGGATGGTTCTCGTTACCGGCTCCCTTTATCTTGTGGGCGAAATCAAAAAGAGACTGAAGAACGCCGATGTTCCGGACTAAAGCAAAGGTTTCTCTTTTAAATTTCGTTTATAAATAGCGAGCTTAAATGACCTTACTTAGAATTTGGGAGGGCAAATTCCCTTTTTTTAGGAGAAAATTATTATTTAATGCGGCGCCTTCTTAAAAGACAATTAAAAATCTTACCCTTGAAAAATTAAATTGAGAAAATACTTTTGAATTTAAGGCTAAATTTTTATTAAGGAGAAAAAGAGGAAAAAAATGAGGAAAAAAGAAATTAGCTGGCGACGAAGAGAATTTCTTAAATCATGGCTTATAGGTGGGTTTGGTTCCTTAATCGATATTAAGGGGAATAGGGGAAAATGGGAAGATATTATCGAAGAGAATGGAAAGGAATTGCCTCAAAAAGTCCCAGGAGAGGCCAACCATTCTCTTTTTTCCGAGCAAGCCCCTCTCATGGAATTCAAAGTGCCGCCCATTGATCCAGTTAGAATTGGTATGGTAGGCGTAGGCGGTATGGGATCAGCCCATGTGCGCAATTTCCTTAAGATTGAAGGTGCCATCATTACCGCCGTCTGTGACATTGTAGAAGAGAAGGTGGCCCGTATTCAAAAATGGGTGGAAGAAGCTGGCTTCCCCCGGCCTAAAGGCTACTCAAAGGGGCCCTATGATTTTCTACGTCTCTGCGAACAGTCTGATGTCGATTTGGTTTTTACCGCCACTCCCTGGGAATGGCATGTACCTGTTTGCGTCGCCGCCATGAAAGCCGGAAAGCATGTAGCGACCGAAGTTCCGGCTGCCTACACTCTTGAAGATTGCTGGAAGCTTGTCGAAACAGCCGAAAAATATAAGCGCCATTGTATTATGATGGAAAACTGTTGTTATGATCGCCCTGAGATGATGTGCCTGAACATGGTTAAAAAAGGTCTTCTTGGTGAAATTTTTTATGCTGAAGCCGGATATCTCCATGATCTGCGTGATGTTCTCTTTAGTGGCGAGGGGGAGGCTCTTTGGCGAACCGACCATCACGCTCGCCGTAACGGAAATCTTTATCCCACCCATGGCCTTGGTCCGGTAAGTCAATGTTTGGATATCAATCGGGGGGACCGTTTCGTCTATCTTGTTTCCATGAGTTCCAAATCTATGGGCCTTAATCTTTATGCGGCCGAAAAATTTGGACCAAAGAGTCCGGAAGCTACTCGTCACTACGCCCTTGGCGATCTTAATGTTTCCTTAATTTATACGGCTAAAGGAAAAGTTATTACCTTAATTCATGATACTTCTTCACCTCGTCCTTATAGCCGCATTCATCGAGTTCAGGGAACTAAGGGCATTTTTGAACGCTGGCCGGAAAGAGTTTATATTGAAGGTCGAAGTCCATCCCATCGCTGGGAGGAATTGGATAATTATAAAGAATATGATCATCCTATCTGGCAACAGCTGGAGGAAAAATCCAGGGGGGCCGGTCATGGAGGTATGGATTTTATTGAAGATTATCGCCTTATTCAGGCTTTACGTGAAGGGAAGCCTTTAGATATGGACGTATATGATGCTGTTACCTGGAGTGTCGTTACCCCTCTCAGCGAAAAATCCGTGGCCAACAAAAGTAAACCCATTGATTTTCCTGACTTTACTCGCGGCGCCTGGAAAATTCCCCGAGAGCTCCAAGTCATGAAATAAAATTAGGGACACAAACATTTTTTCATGAAATAAACTAAAAGGCACAGGGGGAAGATAAGTATTTTATTTGGTACTCTCTTTCCCTTTCAAAAAGATGAACACATTTTTTCTTTAAATGGCAATTTTTGGGAATTAAAGGACGAAAATAAATATAAAAATGGAAAAAATAACTAGGGGTTGCTTTATAGTTGATGTTATATTTGTTTAGGATTTTAAAATGCATGTCTTCCGGTTTTGGCTAATATTTAAAAATGTATGTGTCCCCATTAAAGGTGAGGTGGGGTTGCTTTTTTAGATTAGAAATGTTATTTTTTTTCATCTATTTAGCGAGTAGAAGAAGTGTTATCGATAAACGCTAATTTAATTGTTGTTTTCATTGTCGTCTGGATAACAGTTTTTCTTCTGAAAAAGTTCTTTTTTGATCCAGTTCAGAAAATTCGGGCAAAGAGAGATTCCCTATTGGCGGAAGAAAAATCTGCCCGGGAAAAAGCCTCCAAGGAATTAAACGATCTGGTCGAAAGACTTGAGTCGGAATTAAGGCAAGCCCGTCAGGAAGCCCTGGCAAGGCGTCAGACTATTGAAGCTGAGGCTTTACAAGCCCGAAATGAACTTATTGGCCAGATGCAAGCTGAATATCGACGCCAAGTAGCTCAGGCCAGACAAGAAATAACTCAGCTCACCCAAGAATTGAAAAGCCAGCTCGAAGCTGAAGTTGAGGTTTTAGCCGCAAAAATAGAAGAAAGATTGCTAAACTGAGGAATTTTTCTAAAATAAAGTCTTTAGCCTAAAAATAAGATTAACAAGGTGAAGTTAAAGAGCAAATTACCATGATTATAAAAAGGGCAACAAGGCTTTTGTGGTTTGGTGCCCTTAATCTGACCTCTTTTTCTCTTATTTGGGCATCGGCAACAGAAACTGGCCATGGCGGTTCTTCATGGCTTGATTTTGCCGGAAAAACGGTCAATTTTTTGATCCTTTTTGGCGGTCTTGGCTATTTTCTTTACCGTCCTTTAAGGCGTTGGCTTACTGATAAAACCCGAAATATCGCTAGGCTTATTGAAGAAACTAGCCGAGAAAGAAGAGAGGCTGAGCAGAGGCTGACGTCGGTTAAGGAGAGGCTATTAAGAATAGAACAGGAGATAGATGATTTGAAAAGTAAAGCTGAAGCTGAGGGACTTAGAGAAAAGCAGAGGATTCTTTCTCTGGCTAAAGAAGAAGCAGCCCGAATTGAAAAGATGACAGCCTTAGAAATTGAAGCTCTCCGCAAAGCAGCTTTGAGAGAGCTTAAAGCCTACGCCGCCAGCTTAGCTACAGCTTTAGCTGAGACGAGAATAAAGCAAAAATTAACTCCTGAATTGCACCGGCGTCTTATCCGTCGGTCGATAGAAAGGTTGGCTAAGCTCAATGAAAGTCCAAGCACTGGTTAAACGCTATGCCCAAGGTCTCGTGGCTGCCTGTCGCGAGAAAGATGAATGGGAATCAATTCTCGCTGAATTAAAAGAAATAAACCATCTTTTTATGAGCCACCGAGAGCTTAAGTCCTTGATAGAAAATCCTTTTATTCCTAAGACCAAAAAGAAAATTATTATTGAGGAAATTATTAATAATCTTAACCTTCTGCCCAAAGTCAGGCGTTTCTTGCTTCTGCTCAATGAGCATCATCGGATGAATTTTCTTAACGATATTGTGGCCTATTTGCCCTATGCCTGGATGGAAGAGAAAGGTGTGGCTATTTTTGAGGTCAGGTCAGCTGTACCATTGGAAAAAGAGGAGGTTGATTCCCTAAGAGAAAAGTTGGCCGAATTAGAAGCTGCTCCTGTTCATCTTGACTTAGTGGTTGATCCAGAAATCCTGGCCGGAATTAGAATAAGAAAAGGGAATGTGGTTTATGATGCTTCGATCAAGGGCCAGCTCAATAAAATTAAAGAAATTTTAAGTGAAGGGTGAGGTTGACCATGGAAATAAGAGCTGATGAAATCACGAGAATTATAAGCCGTCAAATTGAGGGCTATGAAGCGGGGGTGGATATTCAGGAGGTGGGTACGGTAATTTCTGTGGGTGATGGTATTGCCCGCATTTATGGTCTTGATCGCGTTATGTACAACGAGCTCCTTGTTTTCCCCCGGGATGTTTATGGTATCGCTCTTAATCTTGAAGAGGATAGTGTGGGCGCTGTTCTTCTCGGAGAAAGCCATCTAGTTAAGGAAGGCGATCTTGTTAAACGAACAAAAAGAATAATGCAGGTTCCAGCCGGTCCGGCTTTAATTGGAAGGGTCGTTAATCCCTTAGGATTGCCCCTTGATGGGAAAGGGCCAATAGTCACTGATACTTATATGTTCATTGAAAGATTAGCGCCGGGTGTTGTTGACCGGCTTCCAGTCAGGGAGCCCCTTCAAACCGGTATTAAGGCTATTGATGCTATGATTCCGATCGGCCGGGGGCAGCGAGAGCTAATCATCGGTGACCGGCAAACAGGAAAAACAGCAATTGTTCTTGATACTATCATTAACCAGAAAGACAAGGATGTCATCTGTATTTATGTGGCTATCGGCCAGAAACAATCAACGATAGCCCAGATAATAAAAATTCTCGAAGATTATGGGGCGATGGATTATACTGTGGTCGTCGTTGCAGCTGCCAGCGATCCTTCACCGCTACAATACCTTGCTCCCTATGCGGGGTGTGCTATGGGTGAATATTTTCGAGATAGAGGTCAGCACGCTCTTGTCATCTATGATGACCTATCTAAGCATGCAGCTGCCTATCGAGAGATTTCATTGCTTCTGCGGCGGCCACCTGGAAGAGAGGCTTATCCAGGTGATGTTTTCTATCTCCATTCCCGCCTTCTGGAAAGGGCAGCAAAACTTAACGATGAAAAAGGCGGGGGTTCACTGACTGCGCTACCCATAATTGAAACCCAGGCTGGCGATGTTTCGGGTTATATTCCAACTAATGTCATTTCCATTACCGATGGGCAAATATATTTGGAACAGGAACTTTTCAATGCAGGCATCCGGCCGGCTATTAATGTGGGAATTTCAGTTTCTCGGGTTGGCGGAAGCGCCCAAATCAAAGCAATGAAACAGGTGGCTGGCAAGCTAAGGCTCGATCTTGCCCAGTACCGTGAGCTGGCCACTTTTGCCCAATTTGGCACCGAACTCGATCGAGCTAGCCAGGCCCAGCTTGAAAGAGGGAAGCGCCTGACTGAGGTGCTCAAACAGGATCAATTTCAGCCTCTCCCTGTGGAAAAACAAATCATCATTATTTATGCCGGCAACCGGGGCTTTCTCGATGAGTTTCCCGTGGATAAAATCAGGCTCTATGAAAAAAAGCTGTATGAATTTTTAGATCAGGAAAGGCCTGAAATTCTCCGAGAACTGGCTGAAAAGAAAGAATTAACTCCAGAACTTGATGCGGCCATTGCCGCCACCCTTACCGAATTTAACGCTCGTTTCCGCCAGGAAATTGCTGAAAAATGAGCTTAAGTTTCTTAAGTCGGGAAAGGTGGAAAACTTAAAAAATTAAAAAGAAAGAAAATAAAAACTAAGCCAAAAAATGAAAGAAACTGGCAAAAAATTGAATAAAAAATTTAAGAATGAATAAGAAGGAAAATGAATAAGCCCTGGAAATAAAGCTTTAATGAAAAAATGGTTAAGAAATGACCTCACCCAAAAAAAGGAGAAGCTAATCAATGCCAGCCTTGCTTGATCTGCGCCGTCGCATTCGTAGTATTCGAAGTACCCAGCAGGTGACTAAGGCCATGAAAACAGTAGCTACGGCTAGGTTTAAAAAATTTCATCGCCTGGTTATGGAGAACAGACCAATCTGGCATGAAGAACCTCCGGTCCTAAACCAGCTTATTTTTTGGGCAGCTTCAGTTGATTCTATTTATACTGAGAAACGTCCAGAAAAAAGATGTCTCATCGGTATCTTGACCTCTGATAAAGGACTATGTGGCGCCTTTAACAGTAATCTTCTTGAAAGAGCTCAAATTTTTCTTGATGAGAAGGCCAGGCAAGGTATAAAATTTCAACTTCTTCTTCTGGGTAAAAAGGCGGTTAATTATTTTAAGCGCAAGCCCTATCCTGTTTTTCGGACAATAGGCGAAAAAATAGACCGGCTCACTGAAGAAGAAATAAGGCAATTGGCCAAAGAAATAATCAATGCCTATTTAATCTTTCAAATTGACAGTTTTTATTTAGTTTATAACGAATTTCGATCAATTCTTGCTCCAACTTTCTCCGCCGTTCGATTGTTGCCCCTTGAACCTTATCAAAAGAAGGAGACTTTATCATTTGAACCTGACTGGGAACCAGAAGCCCTGTGTTTGGTAGAAAGAATCATTCCGGTTTACCTTGAAAGACAGCTTAAGCATGCCATTCTGGAATCGCAGGCGGCTGAACAGGCTGCCCGAATGATGGCCATGGAAAATGCGACCAAAAATGCTGAGGAGTTAATTTCCGATCTGATTTTAATCATGAATAAAATTAGACAGGCTTCAATAACCAAAGAATTACTTGAGATTATGACGGCCGTTGAGGCCTTAAAAAAGAGCTAAAGAGGCCAGAGGAGGCTAGAATGTCGAAGGAAACAATAAGCCAGAGAGTAGGCCGGGTAGTGCAAGTCATTGGACCAGTAATTGACGTTGAATTTAAAGGTATGGAACTACCTGAAATTTATAATGCTATTAGAATAACCAGTGAGGGTTTCGATACTCCCATTGAAATTAATATCATTGCAGAGGTAGAGCAGCACATTGGCGAGGACAGAGTTCGCTGCGTTTCGATGCATCCCACCGACGGCCTTGCTCGCGGAATGAAGGCCTATGATCTTGGCCGGCCAATTGAAGTTCCGGTAGGTGAAGAAACTCTAGGTCGGCTGATGAATGTGGTCGGAGAGCCTATCGATTATCTCGGTCCAATCAAGGCTGAAAAGAAATATCCCATCCACCGACCACCGCCACCTTTATCTGAACAGAGCACTAAGCTGGAGATGTTTGAAACCGGAATCAAGGTGATTGATTTAATTCAGCCTTTTCTTAAAGGCGGAAAAATTGGCCTTTTTGGTGGAGCCGGCGTCGGCAAAACTGTAATTATTATGGAACTTATCCATAATGTGGCTATGAAACATGGCGGTGTTTCTGTGTTTGCCGGTGTTGGAGAAAGAACGAGGGAAGGTAATGATCTATGGCTGGAAATGAAACGCTCTGGAGTCCTCAGTCGGGCTGCCTTAATTTATGGCCAAATGACCGAACCCCCTGGAGCCAGACTAAGGGTTGGACTGGCGGCTCTTTCGGTGGCTGAATATTTCCGCGATGAAATGGGACTTGATATTCTTCTTTTTATTGATAACATTTTCCGTTTTGTCCAGGCTGGATCAGAGGTTTCAGCCCTTCTTGGCCGAATGCCCTCGGCCGTAGGCTATCAGCCTAATTTGGCAACTGAACTGGGTGAACTTGAAGAAAGAATTACCTCAACTAAGAAAGGTTCAATTACCTCGGTTCAGGCCATTTATGTCCCCGCTGATGATTTTACTGATCCAGCGCCAGCGACTACCTTTTCCCATCTGGATGCTTCGACTAATCTTTCGCGCGCACTGACTGAAATGGGTATTTATCCCGCTGTTGATCCTCTGACTTCTTATTCAAGAATTCTTGATCCAAGGGTAGTGGGGGAAGAACATTATTATGTGGCCAGAAAAGTAAAGGAAATTCTGCAGCGCTACAAGGATTTACAAGATATTATTGCTATTTTAGGGATTGAAGAGCTTTCCGAAGAGGACAAGTTGATTGTCGCCCGAGCTCGGAAAATCCAGCGTTTTCTTTCCCAGCCTTTCCATGTGGCCGAGGAATTTACCGGTCGCCCTGGTCGTTATGTCCCCGTCGAAGAAACGGTCCGGGGTTTTAAGGGATTGGTCGAGGGTCTTTATGACGATCTTCCCGAGCAGGCCTTTTATATGGTTGGAACTATCGACGAAGCCATTGAAAAGGCCAAGGAGCTTAAGGCGGCATGAGCGAGACAGATTGTCTCCATTTAAGAGTTATCGCTGTTGGCAAATTTCTTGTCGATGAGGAAGTTGATGAGGTTTTACTTCCTGGGCTCGATGGCCAAGTTGGCATTCTCCCAGGTCACCGGCCTCTTATTCTCGGCCTAGGTCAAGGCGAGCTTTTTTATCGCCAGGGGGAAAAGCAAAAACACTTGTCTATTGCGGGCGGTTATGCCACTATATCTTCAAAAGAAGTGATTGTTTTTACCGAGGCTGCTCAAGAAAGAAAACCTGCTGAGGCAGAAGATTGAAAACTTGATTAAGAAATACGATCTACAAGCAGGAATGGAAAATCTGCTCGCTTTGAAGAAGGAAGATGAAACTTTTGATTCTTTCTATCATGGTAAGATTCTTGTCCTTCAAAAAAGAAGGGGCTATCGCTTTTCGGTAGATGCCCCTATTCTTGCCGATTTCATTGAGACTAAAGAAAATGAAGAGCTCCTGGAAATAGGTGGTGGTTGCGGTATTATTTCCTTGCTACTGAGTTTAAAGCCTTTTAAACACATTATTTGTCTTGAAATTCAGCCGTCATTGGCCGACCTTGCCCGGCGCAATGTGGCTCTCAACCAGCTTGAGGATAAGATAACAGTTGTCCAGGATGACATTAGACTTTACGAGCCAGGAAAGAAATTTGACGTCATTTTTACCAATCCTCCTTATTTCAGGTTAAAATCCGGCTGGCTTGGCCATTGTGAAGAAAGAGCTATTGCCCGCCACGAAATTGCCCTTAGCGCCCCTGAAGTTATCAAAAAAATAGTTGAACTTCTGAGGTTTGATGGTCGGTGTTATCTGATTTATCCTTATTTCCGGTATAAAGAAATAATTAAATTACTGACCGAAAATGATTTAAAAATATATCGCGAACGTTTAGTTTTATCTAAGGTTGACCGACCACCACGGTTTTTTCTTCTGGAGGCAGGTTTTCTTGAAAAACCAAAAAAGGAAATGCCGGCTCTGATTTTATTCGGTCCTGATGGACATTATACGGCTGAAGCTAAAAGAATTTTTGCCGGGCCGAAGGCCAAAATAACCCAAGACGAGAAGCGGAGTGATAGTTGTGCTCAAAATATTGACTAATCTGAAAAATCTCTATCGCTACCGGGTTTTAATTCAGAGCTTGGTGGTTAGAGAGCTCAAGGCTCGATATCGAGGGACAGTGCTCGGTTTCATCTGGTCTTTCTTTAATCCATTGCTTCTCATGATTGTCTACACGATTGTTTTTGGCTATATTATCAAACCTCGCGATCCCTCAATTGGCGGCTCACCTTGGTATTACGCCCTTTTCCTTTTCAGTGGTGTTTTACCCTGGACCTGGTTTTCTTCCTCTTCCCTGGAATCAGCCAATGTTCTAATGATCCATGGCAATCTTATTAAAAAAATTCTTTTCCCAGCTGAAGTTTTACCCATTGTTGTTGTTACCAGCAATTTTATCCATTTTCTTTTTGGTCTGCCCATTTTACTTCTATTTGTTCTTATCTTTGGAAAGTCCTGGACAATTTATCTTCTTTTCCTGCCTCTGGTAATGCTTGTTCAATATATTTTTACTCTGGGGTTTGGCCTGCTTATTTCGTCATTAACTGTCCATTTCCGGGACATCAAGGATATTCTGGCTAATTTGTTGACTTTCTGGTTTTTTGCTACGCCTATTGTTTATCCCATGACTTTTGAAACCATTGCCAAGTCGCGAGCTTTAAAAATTTTCCTTAATCTTAATCCTATGACCCATATTATGCAGGGCTATCAATACAGCGTTTTCTATGGCCGGCTTCTTCCCTGGAAAAGGTTAAGTGTTACCTTTGGCGTGGCCATCATTTTATTTATTATCGGTTATTATATTTTTGACCGACTCAGGGATTCTTTCCCGGAGGAGGTATAAAGTTGTATGCCATTGAAGTTGATAATGTTACTCGAATTTACCAGAAATATTCGGCCCGTCACCGCTTTCAGACCTTTAAAAGTGCCCTACTTAAAGGTGATTTGTTTCGCGCTCTAAAACCTGACGAACTCGTTACCGCCCTCGATGGCGTTACCTTTAAGGTAAGAAAAGGAGAAACCTTTGGGATTATTGGTGAGAATGGCTCGGGCAAAAGCACCTTGCTCAAAATAATTGCCGGGATTACTAAGCCCACTTCGGGAACCGTGAAGACCCAGGGCAAAATTTCGGCTCTGATTGAACTAGGAGCTGGCTTCCACCCGGAAATTTCCGGCCGCGAAAATATTTTCATCAATGGCATAATGCTTGGTCTTTCTAAAAAGGAAATTCAGGAAAAATTTAACGAGATTGTTCGCTTTGCTGAACTTGAGGATTTTATTGATGCTCCTGTAAAAACTTATTCTTCAGGGATGTACATGCGCCTTGGCTTTTCCATTGCCATTAATGTTAATCCTGATATTTTGCTGGTGGATGAAGTTCTGGCTGTGGGCGATGCTGCCTTCGTCCCCAAGTGTCTTGACCGAATAGACGATTTCCGACGACGCAAAAAGACAATTCTCTTTGTCAGCCATGACTTGGCTACAGTGAAGAAAATCTGTGATCGCGTGGCTTGGCTGAAGGCCGGGAAAATTATGACCATAGGAGATCCCAGCCGGGTAGTGGATGCTTATTTACAGGATGTGATGGAAAGACAGGAACGAGAGTTTGAACGGCGCCAGGAAGAACTGAGGCGTCAGGCGGAAATAAGAAAAAAGGAAGAGCTTCAGGATAGAGAGGAAAGAAGGCAGGCGATTGAATTGCGGGGCGAGGCGCTGACCTCGCGAGAAACTGAGAAGTTAGAGGTGGAAAAAGGTAAAGAAAAAAAGCGAGAAGAAGAGGTAAGGAAGGAAGAGGAGCGCCGTGAGCAGCGCTGGGGAAAGAGGGAAATTGAGATTACTCGTGTTACTCTTAAGAATCTTCAGGGTCAGGCCAAACATGTGTTCTCGCCCGAAGAAGGTATGCTTATTGAAATGGAGGTTGTAGCCTATTCTAGGATTGAAGATTTTGTTTTTGGCATCGGTATTTTCAATTCCCAAGGAATTTATGTTTACGGGACTAATACCCATCTTGAGGATTATACTCCCATTTCAATTGAAGGCGAGGGCAAGGTTGTTTGTCGCATTGAAAAACTTAATCTGATAAATGGAACTTATTATTTAGATGTGGCCACCCACAAACGAGACGGCTATCCCTATGATTATCACCGCAATCTCTATAGCTTCCTGGTGACTTCTACCCACCGGGATGAAGGAATAACTCGCCTGCCACACACCTGGGAGGTTACAGATAACATAAAGCTTAAACCGCCCGAAGTCAAAGCCGTGGCTGGCAAGGCTAACCAATAATTAACAAAAATTTAGAATTAGCGGTTAATGAATTTTTTATAATCGATTGGCAATAGATGTTAAAATATAAAGGATGGGTAAAATTCTTTATTCTCTATAAATCAAATTTAACTCATTGGAAACTCGATTAGCGGCAGTTTTCCGAAACTGAAAAGACTAATTGAAAAATCTTTTGATTATAGGCAAAATTTTTTAATTGATTTAGAAAACTAAATGTCTAGTGGCTGATAGTTATGTCAAAAAAGGGCGCAAAAATTATCCTTGATTGGAAACAATTAAGCCTTTTGCGGGAAAAATGGCGGCGACAGGGAAAAAAAGTTATCTTCACTAACGGCTGTTTTGATTTGCTTCATGCCGGCCATGTTTGGCTTTTTAAAGAAGCCAAAAAGCTCGGTGATATCCTTATGGTCGCTATCAATTCTGATGCTTCCCTGCGTCGATTAAAGGGGCCGGAAAGGCCAGTCTTTCCGCTTAAAGAAAGGCTGGAGATTCTGTCTGCGATCGAATTTATTGATATTCTTACCGTTTTCCCTCAAGATACCCCTCAAAAAATTATCTCGCTTCTTCGGCCTGACATTTTGGTGAAAGGAGGCGATTGGCCACCAGATCAAATTGTCGGTCGTAAAGATGTCGAGGAATCAGGCGGCCGAGTCATTTTAATTCCCTATATTAATGGTTTATCTACCACCGGAATAATAAAAAAAATATCAAGCTAATCGCCAATGAAAATTGCCAACCTAATCGTTATATATTTGAACTTTTTTCGATCATAAGAGAAGGCTTGGTAGAGACCTTATAAGATCCAGAATTTTATTTATAAAGAGCGATCTTATTTTGGCCATAATTTGCTTTAAAAAGCTTTAATTCAAAATATTGTTTTTCTATTAAAAAATGCTCATATTCATTTCAACGAAGCTGAGATATTAAAAGAGGCTTTTCAGAGTATCATTAATTTTTTGGATAATGATATCTGGGTCTATGGGCTTGACCAGATAATCGACAACATCATAGCTGGCAATAATCTTCTTCATCTCAGGGTCATCAAGGCAAGTGCTTATAATAACCGGAATACTGCAAGTTTTAGCTGAAAGTCTAAGCTTTTTTAACGTCTCCAAACCACCGCCAGCCGGGAAGCGGATGTCGAGGATGATTAGGTGAGGTTGCTCTTTGATGGCCAAGGTTATACCCTGAACGCCATCGACAGCGGTTAAGACTTCATAACCGGCCGCCGCTATTTTCCGGCCCATAATTTGAAGAAAAACCCGATCATCATCAATAATTAAAATTTTTTTGGCAGGCATTTTTAAATTTATTTTATTTGAAAATATAAATACTGTCAAAGAGCTTTAATCTTCCAGTTAACCCATATTATCCAAGTAAAAGGAGAGGATATGAATGGAGAAATGGAGGAACCTGGGCAATTGGGACTAGCCCTGAAGAATCCAGAAAGTATTTTAGAGTTAGTCCTGAAAGTAGCGCTCCCTCCTTTAAAAGTTAAAAAAATATTAAAAGAAGAGAACCGAGTCGCCAATAACAAAGAATATACATAGGCTCCAATAAACAGTAACTTGGCAAAGGATCAAAAATCATAACTCGCAAAATCTAGGTCAATGCCTTCAAGGATACCAGGCATATCTTTGAGGTAGCCCGGCTTTATAAGGAGTATCGCTTCAAAAAAATAATCCCGGAGATTAACCAAAATTTAGGTAATTATTTTAACTTCATAAATTAGATGTTCTTGATTGACAAAAACTGCTTTGAGTTGAATCCTAAAACTCGGATTTAAAGAGGTAGGGGGCGAAGATAAGACAATATCTCTACTAGAATTTTGGTTTAGTTCATCGCTGCTAAGGCTTCTTAACTTGTTAATCCAGATATAATTAACATTGTATTTAAAAAGAACATCAACATTTTTTTCCATGTTATGGAAAAAGCGATCTATATCTGCTAATCTTTCTCTTATTTTAGGGCGTGGCAAATGGAAATCAACATAAGAATGAATTGAATTATCCAGAACTACCCTTCGTCCTGCAAAGTAACAAATGTAACGCATATCAGAGGGATGGATAAATATCGCCTCAGGTGGTGTATTTTTTCTGACCCAAGTAGCCGCCTCGAGAAAATATTTGGAATAAAACCTGATTTCAGGTTGTTTAATCCTGGAAGTAAGATAAATTATCGTGTTGGGTAAAGTGAGGAAACCAAGGAGAATAAGAAGGATCACCTTTTGTTTTGGCTTTCGATGAACTAATTTCTTATCTAACATTAAGAGAAAGAAAATGCTTAAACAGACAAGACCAGCATTAAAAACATATATATTCAGAATATTGCGGGCCAATTTTCCAAGATATAAATTGAGAAGGAAAAAATTGGCCATGGAAATCAGAAAAAACCAGGATAAAAAATTTTTCAAGATAGAGGAATCAAGAATTGATTTTATAGCCTGGGGCAAGGCCAATAAGTTTAAGCCAAAGGTACCGAGAAGAAAAATTCCTATGGCTGCTGATCCGATGAGGAGGGCGGAAAATCCCTGCGGGTTTGCTGAAATAAGCATGGACCAAGATTTCTGCCAATGAGTCAAATGCAGTTCCCTGAGCACGTGAGAAATCCAGTCAACAGGTTTAAGGATGAATCGATAGCTCATAGCCTGTTGGCTGTAGGTAATTGCGTATAGGAAAAGAGGCAAAGAAAAAAGCGCAGTTAAAATTGAAAGGCGAAGAGCGTTTTTGTTTCCTGACAAGATTAGTTGAATTAAGGATGTTAAAAAAAGACTTCCTGCTACAGGAATGATCATGAATACTTTAAATTCAAAAAGGGCGGCTAAACTAATCCCAGCCGCGATAAGCCACCCTTTTTCGCTTTTTTCCTCATAGTGACTAATTGCGGTTAAACTAGCAAAGAGGATTGCTAGACAAGGAAGAAAAGAATTGAGACTGATGAGTTGATGAAAATAAAAATTAAAAAAAATATTGCCAGTAAAGGGTGCCCTAAAAAGCCAAGAAAAAATATAAGCTAGCCCACCTGAGCCAAATAATAAATAGATGCTTCCGAAGACAATCGCCCTATTGTCTTTAAGGAGAGTCTTGAGTAAAAGAATTAAATTTAAGAAAAAGAGGAAGGCTAAAAAAGTTAGACCGAGACGATGGCTGATATCAAATATGTCAAGATGGCCGTAGCGGGAAAATAGGGAAAAGAAAAGGTCCATTCCAAAGTGATAACCGAGGGGATGGCCAGCAGCAATAGGCAACTGGGGAGGAAATGAGTGGCTAAGTTCATGAATGATGGCTATCCTTAAAAAGCCATCATAAAATCTCATCCTAAGGGCAATATCGCCTGAAGGCATAATCCGACCATTTGAAAAATTATCGATAAGAAGGATAAATAGAAAGGCCAAAAAGACAGCTGAAATGCCCGCTACAAAACTTTTATTAAAATTAGACGGAGATAAACTATTGGAGCGTCGATGTGGGAACCTAAAAAACCAGAAAGTGCAGAAAGCTGACCATAAAAATAAAAAAAATTCAATTTTAAACCATCGACTGAATTTGGTCAGGAAAATTGTCGAAACGAAGCCCAAGGTCAGAATAAGGCTGACAGCCTGAAGGGCTGAGGTTTTAATTTTTAGCCAGTCAAAGATGGCTGAGCCTGGAAAAACAACTAAGAGGAAAAGGAGGAAGATAAAGATAACAAAGTGATGAAAAGCAACCCCATAAGCCTGGTAAATTAAACCAAGTAAGAGAAAAACGCAAAGACTAAAAATAATCTTCAAAGATTTTTTTGATTTTAAAGGCCCAGCATTTGCGATCATTGACTAGGTGTAAATTTTTTTTATGGGAAATTATTTTAATTGTCAACTTATTGGTATGGAGGAGCGGATTAAGATTTTGCCTGGTTTTTAAAAATTTAAAGCCTGCAATTAAAAACTAATTGATAAAACTACAATTTGACCTAATGGTCAATTTGATTCGATTGCTTAAAACGAAAATATCTCTTAATTAACTCTGGAAAGGGCTCTGGCCGACGGAAATTCCTCTCAATGTGCTTCCCGTTGGCCTATGACGAAGTTTGTTTAGTTACAGAATAATCCTTATTTTAAGAAAAAAGGTTTGCCGTAATTTGTGAGTCTAAGGAGAGGCAGACGAATCTATTAAAATATCATTATAGTTTTTAAAAGATGGAAAGCCCTTCCCGGCAAGCAGACAGATTCTAATTGGCCATAAAAAATCAGGATATATCATGGAAATAAATTGGGAAATCTTCGAAAGGTTGAAAAAGATCAGAGTCATGACGAGAATTCCTGTCGAATAAATTTGTCTTCCCGAAAAATAATTTCAGCCCCTAATATCTCCCTTTGAGTTTGTTCATAAACCAAGTCCAGAGCCTTTGATGAAACTCCATGCTCGGCGACGAAATTTCTAAAATATCCCGGGGACTTCTGAGCTCTTTATCTTCAGGTCGGAAGCGAAAGAGAGCCCCTTTGTCCCAGAGAATTGGGAATTCAGGATGAAATTGCAGGGCGAGAACATGGGGAAATAACTCATGTTCGAAAGCCTCATTGACCCGACCATCGAGTGAGGTGGCGATGACTTTAAAACCTTTTCCGGCTTTTTTTACCTGTTGATGATGGGCGCTCAAAACTCTTGGCCTCTCTTCAGGCTTAAAGCCTAGCTCTCGGCAAAAAAGACCGTCAGGAAAAAGTTTGATAGGATGAAGCTCATAGGGGAAAAATTTATTTTTTGAATCGGGATTGAGATGGTAAAAAGGATTGGTATGCCAGGCTGTTTCTCCCAAGGCAATTAAATCTTCAATTGTTTTCTGGCCATAAATTTCCCAGCTTATATCCTGAGTTAAGCTGCCACCTGTTGCTACGTTCATACTCTGTCCACCAAGACAAATGCCTAAGATGGGATATTTTGGCCTTGAAGCGAGGAACGGCTTAAAAGATTCATCTTGATAGCCTCCGAGTAAATGGAAAAGAGCTGAAAGTTCAAGATAATGACGCCAGGGATCGTCAATCTGCGTAAGGAGTGATGTTTTTTCTCCATAGATAACTGGAGGTATATCTGGCCCTCCAAAAAAAATCATTCCGTGAGATTTACGGAAAATATTTTCAAATTCTTGAGACCAGGCATTTTTCTTGAAAAGATCTTCAGGCGAAACTTCAGTCTCTATACAGTGAAAGCGGAAGTTGGTTAAATTTTGTTCCTTTAAAAAGCGAAGAGATTCATTATACCTGGTTTTTTCCCAAATGTGAAAAATACCCACGACGATAATATCCTTTAAGTTAATAAAACTGTTCTCTTGCAGCGAGAGAAGGGCTCGGAGCGTCCCTGGAGAAGGATAAAAAATAACCAAGTGGGTTTGTTTTTTAATATCATCAATTGAGACTTTATCGAAGTATCTTTCGATTGGTTGAGGGTAGAGCGAAGGAATTAAGAGAAAAGAAATAAAGATAAATAAGAAAAATTTTAGAGAATAAAACTTTAGATATAATTTTTTCCCTCTCATGTTCCTCTCCTCTATCAACTTAAATTTTTCAGGCAATCTGGCGATTAAGTCAGACGTCTATCGGGAGAGAAGAGACATTGTCGCTCGAGTAAGTAGAACTGAAGCCAGGTCAACCTTGTAAGCGTTTTCACTCAATGGTCGAGCTTCTTTAAGAGCCTCTAAAGCTGCCGCGGCTGCCATTTTCTCATCTATCTTCTTTCCTTCAATCATTTGTTCAAAGACAGTTAAACGCCAGGGAATGGGCGCCACTCCTCCGAGAACAAACTTTGGTTTTTTCAGGATATCTCCCTGAACCTCAGCAGCTGCAGCTACCGAAACAAGAGCAAAATCCCAGCTGCCTCTTTCAGTGAATTTTACATAAGTGCTTTTCAAGTGGGAGGAAGGTTTAGGCACAATCACTTCAGTTAAAACCTCGTTAGGCTGAAGTTTATTTTCCTGGCGAAGGCTAACTGAAGGTAGAGTGAAGAAATCAGCCAAGAGCATCTCTTTTTCTCCATCTTTGGAAGCAATCTTAATTTTGGCCTCTAGGCTTATCAATGATGGGGCCAGGTCGCTCGGATGAACAATATTACAGATTCCGCCGCCAAAAATAGCGTGGTATTTATTTCGGCCGTTGAGGGCAAAGCAACGGCTGCCACCTTTTTTTCGGCATTGGAAAAGGGGATCACGGAAATACCAGCAGCGGGGTCGCTGGCAGAGGTTGCCACCAACGGTACCAACATTTCTGAGCTGAGGTGAGCCAATTGATTGGGCGGCTTGTTTTAACCCAAAGAAGTTCTTTTGAACTATAGGGCTGGATGCAAGCTCGCTGATGGTGGTTAAGGCCCCAATTCTTAAAGCCTCCTTTTCCTGTCTTAAGCCAAACAATTCTTTAAGCCTTGACAAATCAACAATTATTTCGGGATTCAAAATTTCATCTTTTAGGAGGCTAAAAAGATCGGTTCCTCCGGCCAAAATAACTCTTTGGCCATCGGCTTTGGCCAGAAAAGCCACCAGCTCTTTTAAATTTTCCGGTTGAACCAGACTGAATTTTCTCATGGTTTAGCCTCCTTTTTTAGAAGGGTCAGAATAACATCAGGGGTCATGGGAATCTGACGGGGATGAATGCCCAAGGCGTTATAAACAGCATTGGCTATTGCGGCGGCAACAGGTATTCGAGGGGGCTCACCGAGCCCCTTTGTCCCTAAATTATTGATCCTCGGATCTGGCGAATCAACAAAAATCGGGATTATTTCAGGAATGTCAGAAAAAGCCACAATTTTATAATCCAAGAGATTAGTGGTTACACAGCGACCTTCATTATCATCCATCAAGCGCTGCTCAAAAAGACTAGCGCTTATACCTTGAGTAACCCCACCAATAACCATGCTTTCAGCGGTTAGGCGATTGATCACCCGACCAACTTCATGAGCCGCCACCACTTTAATCACTTTAATTTTCCCTGTTTCAGTATCAACTTCGACTTCAGCAAAATGAGCACCAAAGGAATTGTAAGCAAAGCCGGCAGGGAGGTCGCCTCTTTCTCCATGAAAAACAGTTACTCGGCGAAGCTCACGGGCTACTTCATTAAAGCTGATGGCTTTTTCTGGATTGTCCATATTAACAAAGCGGCGAAGCTCAATCTGCACTTTCTCGGGTGAGCAATCAAGTTTTTTGGCCGCGATTGCCTTAAGCCTTTCGGCTGCTTTTAAAGCGGCGTCCCGAAAGGCTGGTCCCACTGAAGGAGTTGTTTGACTTCCCCCAGAAGAGGGAGCCCAGGGATAATCTGTGTCGCCTATTTTGATTAAGATATCCTGTGGCTCAAGCCCCAATGTATCGGCAATTATGGTTGCTATGTAAGTTCTTGTTCCTGTCCCAAGGTCCTGGGTTCCGCAGATGGCCTCGACGCTACCATCAGGATAAATTTTGAGGTCAGCCAGGGTTCCTGGTACCCCAGCTCCCCACCAGATCTGCGTGGCCATCCCTAGACCTCGCTTAATCTTTCCCTTTCTCTCGCCTGGAATCTGATTCCTTCTTGACCAGCCAATAGCTTCTGCCCCCAAGCGGTAACATTCAAGCAAACCCTTAGAGGAATAGGGAATTCCAGTATCGCCTAAATTTTTTTCGCTATAATTTTTACGCCGCAGCTCGAGGGGATCCATCTTCAATTCGGCGGCCAACTCCTCCATAAAACTTTCTAAAGCAAAAGTTCCCTGAACATGGCCAGGAGCTCTTGTTGGCCTGGATGCGCAGGTATTGGTAAAGACCGAATATTCTTCGACTAAGACATTTGGGCATTTATAAATATCCATAAGCGGCTCCGAGCAGCGATCGCCACGGCCAACACCTCCACCTGTAAAATTTTTCATATGTAGAAAGGTTAAGGTTCCATCTTTTTTGGCTCCGCCCCGGATGGTAATTAGAGTGGAGGGCCTATTACCAAGGCAATAGGCATTTTCACGGCGCGTCATAACAATTTTTACTGGTCTGCCTGCTTCCCGGGCCAGAAGCGCGGCCGCTAAGGTGAAATCATTTAAGCCCAGTTTGGAGCCAAAGCCCCCTCCCATGTATTTTTTAATCACCCTGATGCGGCTCGCTGGAAGGTTGAGGGCCCGGGCGAGCTGATCGCGGACACTGAAGATTGCCTGAGTTGAATCCCAGACGGTCAACCGGCCATCTTTCCAATAGGCAATGCTCGCGTGAGTTTCGGCGGGGTGATGAACTTCAATGGCGGTTCGGTATGTTCTTTCAATTATTATATCAGCCTGGGCTTCACCTTCTTTAATATTGCCCCTTGTATATTCAAAGAGTTTTTGAACATTGGGCGAATCAAGAACCTGAGGTGCTCCCTCTTGCCTCGCTTTGTCTTCAGAAACGACAAAGGGCAAAACCTTATATTCAACTTTGATCAACTTCAAGGCCTGTTCAGCTGTATCTTCATCGACAGCCGCCACTGCCGCTACAGGCTCACCAATATATCTTATTCTGCCCTCAGTTAATTTGATGGCCGCCATAACTCCTGGATGACTTAAAGCCGCCGAAAAATCAATATTGACAACCTCAGCTGCGGCGTGGGGGGAGCGGAGAATTTTCCCGTAAAGCAAATCGCGAAAATAAAAATCCTGGGTATATGGAGCTTTGCCGGTAACAATTAAGGAGCCATCAACTCGCCTGATTTTCTTGCCTATATATCGAAACCTAGTTTCTTGTGGGATTATTTCCTGAGCTTTTCCTTCCTGGCGGCCTGCTTCCTTAAGATAAGTAAGACTATCAGGTTCTGGTCTAAAAGGCTTCATGGTTGACCTCCTTTAATTGAGGCCAGAGCCTTAACGGCGGCCAGAATTTTGAGTTGATTGCCACAGCGACAGATATTGCCATTCAAACCAGCCTTGATTTCCTCAAGGGAAGGCGACTCTTTTTGTCGGAGAAGAGCAAGGGTGGCCATAATAAATCCAGGAGTGCAGAACCCGCATTGATAAGCATCGTGGTCAATAAAAGCTTGCTGAACAGGATGAAGCTTTTCTCCCTGGGCCAGACCTTCAATTGTCAGGACGTTTTTTCCGTCCACTTTAAAAGCCGGATAAAGACAGGAATAAACGGCCTGATCATTGATGAGGACAGTGCAGCCGCCACAGGAGCCGTGGTCACAAATCCTTTTGGTGCCAGTCAGATGAAGTTTTTCTCTAAGAAGATTAAGAAGAGATTCGCCTGGTTCAACCTCCACCGAAATCTGTTTTCCATTGAGAACAAAGGAAATATTTTTTTTGGGAAGAAGAGGTAGATTGCCTTCCTGCCGCTCAAGATCGGCTGAGGCTGGTTTTATGAGATGGGTGGACATGGCTGTGCCCAACGCCCCACTTCCGAGACCTTTAAGGAAATCGCGGCGACTAATACCTTTTTTTAATTTTCTTTTTTCTTGATTCATGGGTGCCTCCTAAATTTCAACTTAAATCCGGAGAATTATTAGGACGGCCATTCCTGTAAGTAGGGAGACTGGAGCTAAAATCCGCCTTAGCCAGATATAGGCTGAACCTAAACTTGTTTTTTCTTCAAGAGCCCCAAGGCTTTTTCCGAAGAGAAGGCCGAGGGGAAAAGATATAGCTGATAAAGAAATGGCTAAAGGTGCGTAATATAAGGAAAGGGGATAATTAGTTCCAGGAAGAACACAGGCTGGAATTCCCGTGACATATTTTACTAGAGGAAATAAATTGACTGCGGTCAGGGCCATAAAGGTTCCAGCGATTATCTGCCCCGTAAGCTTTTGTTGCCAGCTCTGGCTGAAGAAGGTAATAACCAGCCAGAAAGCAAGAGCTTCCATGAAAAAGGCAAAGATGGGATTGGCCACAGCACCATGAAAGAAGGGAAGGGAAAGTAAAAAAGCATCAAACATTTTGAAAAGACTGGCCAGAGTAATCATTAAAGGAAGGGTTAAACGACTTGGGTTTACCCGGCTCGAAGCAGCAAGAAAAAAGAAAGCAACAGCGGTCATGACTGAACCAGAAATTAAGCTAGCACATTGGCGAAGATAGAGACCGAGGAGACACTCTGAAACACCCCAGATACTTCCTAAAAAGAAGACTAAAGGTAGGCTCTTTGATGATCTTAAGTTCATCCTTTCCTCCTTTGGTCTTTTCTGATATTTGGCGATTATAAAATTAAAATAATATGTTTTCAACCTCCAATCATTAAAAAATTAAAACCAATCTTAAAACAAAAGAGCCATTAAAAATGACAAAAGAGCCATTTAAATATTGGAACAATTGACCTATTTGCCCTGGAAGGCTTTAACCAATGATCATAAAATAATAATAATATGCCTTAACGACTGGTGAAATAAATTGATATAAATAAGGAAAATACGCTGAAAAAGCTGGCCTTATTATCGATTTTTCTTTTAAAATAAAAATAAGATGGGACCTGAAAAGGAATCCTTACAGAAGGCCTTAGCCAAAATCCAGCCTGAGGATATGGTAGAAGTAATCTGTTATTCTGGATATCGAGCTGAGGAGTTGCCCCGCGAAATTATTCTTCTAAATCAAAGTTTTAAAGTGGATGAAGTTATTGAACAAAAAAGGGAGATAAGAGGACGGAGAATATTTGATGTTTTCATTTGTCGGGTTGAAAATTTAATTGTCTGTCTTGAAAAATTTGAAGGGGGTCGTTGGAAAATTAGAATAAAAAATAAAGTTTAACCTGAGAGGGAAACTTTTAAAGTTTTGTTTTCTTAGCAGAGAAAAGTTAAAGAAAACTAAACGATAAGGTTTTGATTTTTAGAGAAAAGATTAAGAGGATCAATTTCATTTTAAAATTTCGCTATCACTTCTTGCTATAATTATTTTATGGGCCCTAAAAAATCTTCATCAATAAAAACTGGTTTTCGGTTAAATATTTAAGCAATGGGGCTTGATTTTATCTTTTCTCTTTCAACTTGGCAGTCGCTTGAAAAGCAGATAAGGGCCGGTGAAAACTATTTCCAGATCAATGGTCTAGGTGGGGCTTCTCTCCCTTTTTTCCTAGCCTGTTTACTCAGCCGCTTTGAGCGTCCTGTCATTTTGGTTGAACCCCAGAGAAAGTCCCTGACTTCTCTGGCTGAAGAAGTAAATTCCTATTTGTCTTGGCTTAGGCTCGATAAAAGAGCTGAAATTTTGCCCCCCCTGGGGGATAGCCCCTATGCTGATATTCCCCCCACAATGGAATCTATTGCTAGCCGACTTCGTCTCCTTAACCTCTTTCGCTACCGATCCCCTGATTTGCTCGTGACTAATCTTCCAGGACTATTAAAACCGGTTCCATCTCAATCTGAACTTAAAGAGCTATTTCTGGAACTTGAAGTTGATCAGCCCGCTGAAAGAGATTGGTTAATCCAGAGGCTCCATGAATTTGGCTATACTGAAGTGGATCTTGTGGTTTCAGCCGGTGAATTTGCCCGGCGAGGAGGCATAATTGATATTTTCTCTCCTTGGAATGTTTTTCCCATTAGATTAGAGCTTGGGGCTGAAAGGATTGTTTCGCTTCGGGAATTTGATTTGGCTACCCAGCGCTCCTTAAAAAGAATCAGTTCAATTATTATCCCAAGCTTAAAGGAATGGCCTACCAATAAAGAGTTTCTTGAATTATGGGAAGAAAGAGCCAGACAAATATGGCCCCTCTTATGTTCAGATTGGAAAATCCATCCCCTTCTTTCACCAGAAGCCCCTGTGTCGTCCTTTTACCTGGCAACGATTGTCCGAGAGAAATTTCAATCAATTCTTGATTTGATGCCCGATGCCTTAGTTATTTTTAACGAAATTTCCCAGGTAGAAGCCGACTGGAGGGAATGGACGGAGGAGCTAAATAAAGAATATGAAACCGCGTTGGAAGAGAAAAAGAGGCCGGTCCTTCCTCCAGGAGAAATCTTTTTAACCGAATGGATCGAGTTGATGAAAAGAAGGGCTCTGATCATTCAGGAATTTGATGCTGAAAATGGGCGAGCATCCCTTAATTTTTCTTTTCAGGCTGTTCCTCGCTTTCAAAATCAGATTAACTTTTTCGTTGATTATTTAAAAAAACTTCAGGAACAGAGGGAACAGTGTTTTCTTTGCTTCAGCCAGCCAGGGCTGAGGGAAAGGATGGCGGTCTGGTTAAAGGAAAAGAACATCTTAGTCAGGATAAGTGATGATCCTAAAGATTTACCCAGGGAAGGTGAAGCTCTTATCTGGTCAGCTCCCATAAGCCATGGCTTTTCTTGTCCTTCGGCCCGTTTTTATCTTTTTGGGGAAAGGGATATTTTAACGGAGGAAAAAGTCCTTGTTAGTCGGCCAGGACGACGTCCGGTTGTTTCACATTTTCAAGACCTCAAAGCTGGAGATTATGTGGTTCATAATGATTATGGCATAGGCCTCTTTGCAGGGCTTGTTCGTATGGAAGTTGATGGAATAAATCGGGAATTTATCGAAATCCATTATCGCGATGGAGATAAGCTTTATGTTCCCGTCGAAGATTTGAAACTTGTACAAAGATATACACCTGTCGGTCCAAACCTGCCTTCTCTTGATAAACTTGGTAGTCAGTCCTGGGAGAAAATTAAAGAAAAAACAAGAAGAGCGGTGGAGAAGCTAGCCCGGGATCTCCTTGAACTTTATGCTCGCCGTAAGGCTTCTTCTGGATATAGTTTTAGTCCTGGAGGTTTCTGGGAAGAAGAATTTGAAAAAACATTTCCCTATGAAGAAACAGAAGACCAGCTTAAATCGATTGAAGAAGTTAAAAGAGATATGGAATCCCCATCGCCCATGGACCGCCTTCTCTGTGGCGATGTAGGTTTTGGAAAAACCGAGGTTGCCATGCGAGCTGCCTTCAAGGCTGTCATGGATGGTAAGCAGGTAGCCGTTTTATGCCCCACCACGGTTCTTGCCAGCCAACACCTTAAAACTTTCAGGCAGCGGATGGCTCTTTTTCCTATTAGAATTGAGGCTTTAACTCGACTTCAAAGTAAAGCTGAACAAACCCGGATCTTAGCAGATTTAAAAAATGGTCTTGTGGATATTGTTATCGGAACTCACCGACTGCTTTCGAGCGATGTGGAATTTCGCGACCTTGGTTTGCTTATAATTGATGAAGAGCAACGTTTTGGCGTTCATCAGAAGGAGAAGATAAAAAAATTAAAAACTTCCATTGATGTGCTGACTATGACCGCTACGCCTATTCCTCGAACACTTAACATGTCGCTTTGTGGTCTGATGGATATTAGCTTGATTGAAACGCCGCCCAAGGATAGGCTGGCCATTCATACAGTTGTTTCTACTTTTAATCCAAGACTTGTGGCTTCAGCTATCAGGCAGGAATTAGCTCGGGGAGGCCAGGTTTATTATGTTCATAATCAGATAGAAGATATTGATCAAGTGGCAGAAATGATCCGTCGCCTCGTTCCTGAGGCAAAACCGATCGTCATCCACGGTCAGATGTCAAGCCGCCAGCTTGAGCGGCGGATGATGGATTTCATTAATCAAAAATATAATATTTTGGTATCAACAACAATTATTGAAAATGGAATAGATATTCCTCTTGTCAATACGTTGATTGTTGACCGAGCAGATCGCTTTGGCTTAAGCCAGCTTTATCAGCTGCGAGGTCGGGTTGGTCGATCTTCACGACAGGCCTTCGCTTATTTTCTCGTTCCTCCTTTTTTAGAACTTACTCCAGCAGCCAGGGAGAGATTAAAGGCCCTAAAGGAATTTAGCGAACTAGGTTCTGGATTCCGTTTGGCCGCCCGGGATCTTGAAATCAGAGGGGCTGGTAACCTTCTTGGTCCTCAACAGCACGGTCTCATGGAGGCTGTTGGTTTTGATTATTTTATGCAGTTATTAGAGGAGGCTATCCGTCAATTAAAGGGTGAGAAGGTTGAAGAATCAAGATGCGAAATTAATTTAAAAGTAGACGTACGCATTCCAGAAGATTATATTCCTCAGATGAGCCTTCGCCTCAATTTTTATAAGCGCCTTTCCTCGCTTCAAAGTCTGGAGGAGATGGACTTGATTCGACAGGAAATGGAGGATCGCTTTGGTTCTATTCCAAAGACGGTTCATAACTTGATTATCTATGGGGGGATTAAACATTTGGCCGAAAGATTAAAATTTAAGTCCCTGGATCGGATCGGGAACCGTCTTTTGGTTAACTGGCCTTGTCCAGAAAATGGTCAATTTAAAAAACTTCTAAGTTTATTAAAAAAGAGGGGCGGATCTATTTCCCCCAAAGGAATAATCACTATTCCTTTGAAAGAAGCTGACCATGAAAGGGTGGTCACGGAAACCCTAGCTATATTGAGGGAGTTAATCTAATAGACTATAATTTAAATTGGATTCTCTTAAAATGGAGCAAAAAAATCATTAGAAAAAAATTAGTCAAAACTATTGTCATCGTTTTTATTTTCTGGGCTATATGGGGGGTTGCTTGTCAGCGATTCAAAGGAAAAGAAAGAGCTGATAAAGTCCGGGACAAGGGCGAAATCATTCTGCGCATCGAGGACAAAGAATATACCGAACAGGATTTCCATCGCTATTTGGAAAGACAACTGGGCCAAAAGTTGGACCATCTGTCTTCAGCTGCTCTTAGCCGTTTGCTTGACCAGTTTATTGAGGAAAGGCTCTGGCTTGAAACAGCTCGACAAGCAGGAATAACTGTGACTGAGGAGGAAAAACAGGCTTATAAAAGCCAAATAGTGGACGAAGCAGAATCTCCTTCCGCAGGGGAAGATAGGGATTATATTACAGAAAGGTTGATGATTGAAAAATATCTTCAATCGCTTTTAGCTGATATTGATGTATCTGAAGAAGAAATAAGGAATTACTATGAGCAAAACAAGCGAGAATTTCTTCTTCCTGAAAGAGTGAAGGTCAGTCAGATTCTTTTAAATAACGAAGCTGAGGCTGTCCGGTTGCAAAATCTCCTTAAAGCTGGTGATGAAGAGTTATTCCGCAAGATAGCGCGCGAAAATTCTCTCGGCCATGAAGCCAACCGCGGTGGTGAATTGGGAATATTTAAGCTTAATGAATTGCCGAAGGAAATAGAAAAAGTTATCTTTTCCCTGAAGGAAGGAGAAATAAGTCCAGTGGTTGAGTCGCCCTATGGTTTTCATATTTTCCGTCTGGACAACCGTTTTGAGCCTCGATTGCTCAGTCTTGAGGAAGTAAAGGATAAAATTAAGACTAAGTTACTTCAGGAAAAGATAGAAGCTTCGAAAAAAACTCATCTGGAGGAAATAAAAGCAAGAGTTAATTGGCAATTCTTTTCGAGCCGATTAAAATTTCCTTATGAAAAGGAAAAGCCATGAAAAAATTAATTTACTCTTTTATTTTATTTGTTTTTTGTTCTTTATTTGCTTTAAATCAAACCCATGTAGTTGAGGAAATAGTGGCCATTGTTAATGATGAAATAATAACTCTTTCTCAATATAAACAGCATTATGAATCCATGATCCAGATGTTAAGAGCTCAATTTCAGGGCTCTGAATATTTTGAACAGGTTGACCAGATGAAAAAGCAATTGCTCGATATGATCATTAACGATATTCTTTTACTTCAAATAGCCAAAGAGAAGCAGATCAATGTGGGCGAACAGGTCAAGCTCTATGTGGAAAATATAATTAAAGAAAATCATCTCGAATCAGAAGCTGAGTTAAGACAAGAATTAGCTCGCCAGGGCATTGATTATAAAGATTTTATTCGCCAGATTGAAGAAAATTTGCTCAAGCAGGCCGTAATTGCTAACGAGGTAGACCGAACTATCGTTTTAGAAGAATCAGAAATAATTAAATATTATCAGTCTCATCCCGAGGAATTCACCGAGCCCGAAACAATTACCCTTAAGGCCATTTTCCTTTCTGTCGATAATCATTCCCCAGAAGAACTTGAAGTAAAAAAGAAAGGAATTGAGGCTAAGCTTGCCTCAGGAGAAAAATTTGAAGAGGTAGCGATTTCTTTTTCAGATCCACCTCTAAATGAGACTAAAGGGGAGTTGGGAACTTTCAAAAAGGGCGAGCTTGAAAGTTCTCTTCAGCAAATGGTTGATGATTTGAAACCTGGAGAAGTATCCCCATGGACAAAAGCGAGAAATGGTTGGTATATACTTAAATTGGAGGAGCGCAAAGAAAGCCGCCTAAAAGATTTTGAAGAGGTTAGAAGAGAAATTGAAGAAAAAATTTTTATGGAGAAAAGGCAAAAAAAATTAGCTGAGTTTATTAAGAATATTAGAGAAAAGAGCTATATTAAAGTTTTAAAGCCAAATCCTCTGGGCTAAAAAATTTTTAAATTAACAAAAAATTCTTCCACCCAAGGGGACAATTAAAGCTATATATAAGGTATTCTGCGAGTAAAAAATTTTTACATTAATAATTTATCTCAGGGAATGAAAACAGCCGCG
Organism: uncultured bacterium; assembly: GCA_938092135.1. Lineage (GTDB taxonomy): Bacteria > Acidobacteriota > Aminicenantia > Aminicenantales > CALLJL01 > CALLJL01. The sequence continues at coordinate 247,451 of CALLJL010000008.1, read as the reverse complement.
GCAATGGCAGTTGTCCATAAACCTTTTTGACCAGTTGTTGTCAGGGTAATATTAGTTGTTCGCACTTCAAGGGAATCAGAGATTCTAAATACCTTTTCTTGAGTGTTCCAGATTTTATTCGTATCAAAATCCTTACCCAGAGTCGTAGCCAGCATATAGGCGGCCAGCCTTTCAGCATATTCACCCGCTTCCTTTTCATCTTGGCCAAAGCTATGATGTTCAGATAAATATCCATAATACTGAGCATCATTAGGGATGGCCAGGCCGACTGAAGCAGTAATGAGACGATGACCTTCGTCAGTGGAGATTTCGCTCATAACCAGAAAAACGATCTGGCCCGGTTTGAGAAGCCTTAGGCCTTCTTCCCTGGAAATTAACTCACAATGAGGGGGAAAGATGCTGGAGGTTTTTACTAAATTGAAGGGAGCAATTCCCGCATCCCGTAAAGCCTGTTCAAAACTGGCTAATTTTTCCGGATGCTGGCCTCGCCCCTTGGTTAGGAAAACCTTTTTTGGTACTATCGCTTCCATTTGACTTAACTCTTCTCTTTAAGATCAATTTAATTCTCTTTTTCCTTTTTCCTGGAAATTATTTTGCTTTAGTTCCAATTGGCTTTAAATCTGGCTAAGGATTTTTTTTATCTTCTTTTTTGGATTCAGACTCCACTTCCTTTTTTACCTCGCCCATGCCTACCGGTTCAGGTTCCTTAAAATCGATTGTTTTTGAAACGTCCCATTCACCTAAAGGCACGTGGACGGAGCCTTTTGACTGGACAAAAAGTTTAACCACTACCGGCTTCCAGTAGGGATTATCTTTGAAAGTGGCCAGACTTTTGCCTTCAACCCCATAATTACTTTTCATCGTGATGACTTCGCTAACTTGTCCGGGCATGATGGGCTCTTTTCTTATAGCCGCTAGGAAAGAGTCGCCGAGATTTTCTGTCTCGCCCTTGAATTTAAAGATGGCGTTAAAGTTCAGATAATTAATGGGCTTAGAGGAAATGTTCTTTACCCGGAAAGAAATGCAGGGAACGAGGACAAGTTTAGGGGGCCAAGGCTGGTAAGCTTTAGCTACCCATTTTGTTTCCATATCGACAATTTCAATGGAGGAACGAAGCTCTTCAGGACTAGGGGGACGAGCACAGCTTGTAAAAAGGATTAATAAGAAAATGTTGAAGGTAACAAAAAATTTCAATAGATTTTGCATCGTTGCCTCCACTTATTCAAACTAAATATATAGCAATCTCCTCAATTATGCAATTGATTTTACCCTAAAAGATACCTGAAATTTTTAGAGGATTAAAAAATGTCTCTTTTGGCTGTGAGGGGATCTATTTTCATGGCTTGATAATTTGAGAAACAGGCACGATTTTTATCCCTACGCCTTCTATTTTTTTAATGATTTCAGGAAGAGCTTTTAGGGTTTCGGGATAGGGATGACCAATGGCGATAGCCTTACCCTTCTGTTCACAGAGATGGATGAGCTGATTAACCTGTTTAAAAATAAATCTTTCGTTAACCTCAGAATCAAGGAAAACATCCCGCTCCCCACAAGCCAGTCCCATCTGGCGAGCTAGCTTGTAGGCAATAGATTTAGTGGTTGTGCGGCTATCAATGAAAAAAAGATTACGAGCTTTAATTTCAGAGAGGATAATTTTCATTATGTCCTCTATTTGAGTTATTAATGACCCCATATGATTGTTTACACCTTTAACTTCAGGTAAGGTTTCAAGACAATTCCTGAGAATCGTTAGAATTTGGTCAGGATTCATCTGAGAATTGATTTCAATTGCTTCCTTGCCATTATTGTTTCCTGAATTAATTGATTCGAGAGGAAGATGAAGCATAATTTCGAGACCATAATTTTTTGCGATTTCGGCTATTTCCCGGCTGTAAGGTGAAAAAGGCAAAATTGCTATATTGATTGGCCTTGAAAGGTCAATTATAGCTTTGATGGCTTCTGGGTTGTCTCCAAGATCATCTATAATAAGGGCAACCATTTTTTCCTGAGGCTTCTTCTTCCTGGTTATCAACGGAAGGACTGGCTCAAGGGGAGGTAAAGGCTCTGCAAGAATAGGCTTGGTTATTTTAAATTTTAAAATTGCCTCATTGATTCCCTTTCTTCGCAATTGCCATTTTAAAGTTTTGGTGGCTTCATTTTCTTCTAGAACCGTGACCTCTGATTCAGCGCCCAATTTTTCTAATCTGTCCTTAAGCCTTGGGGCCAGCTTTTCATAGGCTTCTTCAAAAATTTCAACTGAAATTTTTTTTAAGGGCTTATCAGTTATTTCAATTATCTTGACTGAAGAGCCACTCTGATGCTTTAAATAAGAGAAAAGTTCCTTATCGATCCATGATGAGAGGCGTCTTCTTTCTTTTATATCGGGAGAAAAAAGAATAGGCTGTCCTTTTTCTTGGATTGATTGGAGATAATCAATCCCTAAGAAAGAAATAAGCGCCAAAGAAAAAAGAATTAAGGCAATAAGGTATATTTCTGAAAATCTCCGGTTATAACTCAAGGGAGACTCTGGATTTCGAGAGTCTTTTTAAGATAAATTGAGATGCTATTTTCTTCTGGACCGAGTTTGACAGTGGGATCGACACCTTTATTCCAAAGGGTTTTATCTGGATAAATTCCCCCGATTGCTGTAGTTAAAAAGAAAGAGGTCCCATCTCGCAGAAGAAAAAATTCTCTTTTAGCCAAAAGACCGGATGTCGGCTGGCCAATAACTGGCGCTTTTTTCTTATCTTGAAGGGCTGCGGCTACCAGCTCAGCTAAATCCTGAGTAGCGGCACTTACCCAAATAGCGAGGTTAACATCAGGCAAGGAAGGACGCTGAGGGCAGCCTAAATATTGAGGTTCACCACTACGGCCTTGATAATAAGCTATTTTTTCAGCCATAATAAATTGATTGAGAAAACGGAGGGCTTCATTTAATTGGCCTTCTTGGGTTGTTCTCAGATCAATGATTAGAGGGGCCCTTGTTTTCGGAATTTGGGGAACTATTTTCTGGATGAAATCATCAGTTAGAGGTGAAAAAAAGCCAAAAATTTCAAGCCAGCCGGCTGTTCCAGGCTGTGACCGAAATTTATAGGGATAGCTAAAAAGTTTTTCTCTTTCTAAGGAAATAACCCTTGTCTGTTCTCCCCGAAGGATCTTTAGGGTAACTGGATTTTTTTGCGTGCTCCTTAAAAGAAGACGCACCTCAACCAGACTCAAAGGCGACGTGGATTTCCCATTAATTTCAGTAATATAATCACCCACTTTGATGTCCTCTTTAGAGGCAGGAGAATCGGAGATCAAGCCAACGACGACAGGGAAAATATCATATCTTTTCATTAAGAGAATTCCCACATCATAGAGAGAAATTTCTTTTTGCTGGTTCAAATAAAGATTCGTGGCCTTTTGGTCTAAATAACCAGAAAGGGGATCGAGCGAATTAATAAGCCCCTTAAGAGCTCCGTCGACTATTTCCTGGGGATTTTTCTCTTCAATATATTCACTTCTGATTAAACGAAAAACTGACCATAAAGGCTCAAAGGGTTTGTCAGTTGCTGAGGTCGGTAAAGCGCCTGTATTTTCCTTATAAAAAAGTAAGAAGGAATATAAGCTAACAATTATAATTAATAAGAGTAAATTTATTCTTTTCATCTGAACAAAACATTTAAATTTTATCATCTTTTCCTTAGCCATTGCAAGGGATCAAGGGCCTTTGTCTTATAGCGGATTTCAAAATAAAGGCATATGCCCTTTAAAGAGCCAGTATCACCTACAATGGCAATCGGCTGTCCCTCCTTGACCCAATCACCTTTGGTCACCAAGAATTCAGCGCAATGCCCGTAAAGGGAGAAGTAATTCAGACCGTGATCAATAATTATGAGGTTGCCATAACCATGAAAAGAGTCAGCATAGACAACCTTTCCGCCATGAATAGCTTTTATAATCCGGTCATTGCTAAGAGGAGCTATTTCTATGCCATTGTTAAAGGTAATTGTATTAAATCGAGGATGTTTCTGGAGGCCAAAAGAAGTAATAACTTTTCCCAAAATTGGCCAGGCTAATTTTCCTTTTTTCTCATAAAAGGGGACGAAAGGAAAGGGCAAGGTAAGTTCCTGGTTAACAATTTTGTCCATTAAAATTTGCAGCTGATCAGCCCTTTCTTTATATTCCTTAAGAGTCTGTTCATAGAGCACCCGGTTTTGCTGGATGCGAGCTGAAAATTGCTTTAAATTTCTCTCTTTTTCATCAAGGTCTTTTTTCTTTTCTAAAGCCGATTGATAAAGATGCTGCAATTCTTCTTGTTTCAAGGTCAATTGGCCGGTTAATTCTTTAAGGCGGTCTTCATTTCTTTTATATTCAGAAAGAATACTATTCTGATATTCAAGTAGAAATTGGAGACGTTTACTTTCAGCCACAATAGCTGAGAGATTGTCAGCCTGGAAGAAAAAGTTAAGCCAGCTCAAATATCCATATTTGTAAAGAGAAACCAGGGTTTTTTCCATTTGCCTTTTTTTGAAATTTATTTGCTGTCTAAGGGCTTCAATTTCTCTCTTTAAAGAGGCAATTTCTCGATCTAATTTTTGACGTTCAGCTATATTGAGATTGATTTGTTGAATAATTAACCTCTTTTCAAGAGAAAGTTGATTGAGTTGAGCTAAAATGGTGGCTTCTTGTTTTTTCTCTTCTTTAATTTTCCCTTCTAAAAGCTTGATTTCTTCCCTGATTTTCTGGAGACGCTTCTCAAAATCAGAAATATCTTGAGACCATAAGTTTTCTTGCGAGATAAGTAATATAAGCATTGGAGCAGAAAAAATTGGAATTAAAAAGAGAATAGTTTTTTTAAGGTAAGGAGTTTTTTTGCCTTTCATCTTCTCAGTATATAAATTATGCCGCCGATTATCCCCAAGATGAAAACAAAGGCAACATCAATCATAGAAAAGGAAAAAGAGGCCTGGGGTGGGATAGAATAGAAGGCAAAAATTTCAATATAAGCTCCTTCCCTTAAACCTAGGCCGTTAATGGTTATAGGAATGAGCTGAATGAAATGGACGACAGGAATTACCATGAAATAATCGACAAAAGGAACAGAAAGTCCAAGGGCCTGCCCGATAAGAAAATAATAAACAATAACATTCAATTGAAGCCCAAGAGCCCAGAGCATAGCTAAGGTAAAAGCTCTTTTTTGGTATCGGTAATTAATAATCGTTTGTCTGAAGGCCTGAGCCTTATCAACTAAAGGTCTAAGGCGATTGTTTTTTAAGCATGATTTCAGGAAGCGGGGCCAGGGAAAAGCAAGAAAAGCGAAAATGGATAGAAAACCCAAGGAACTTAAGGCAAGTGCTGCCCAAATAAAGGGCGATTGGTTGGCCAGGTCCAGACGAAAGAGAGCAACAACCAAGGCAAAAAGAAAAAGGATAAGTAGGCCAGTCAATCTTTCGACGATAACGATAGCCGAGGATTTTATCAGGGTTCGGGAGTAGCGGGTTCCGTCCCAGATTCTAACGACATCGCCGCCAAAACGGGTGGGGAGAAAGTTGTTGAAGAAAGTGCCTACAAGATAGGATTGGACAAGAAATTTAAGAGGCACATTATCTCCCTGGGCTTTAGTAAGAATCTGCCAGCGAATGGCGCTGATTAAGAGGCCGATGGCGTGAAGAGAAAAAGCGACGATAAGCCAGCGCCAATTGACCAGACGAAGAATGGCCCAAACCTGGAGCAGGTTTGTTTGTCGAGTCAATATATAAGCTAAAATAGCTGAGCTAACCAAAAGTTTTATCAGAGTTAGCCAAATATTTCTTCTTTTCTTAGGCCTATTATGGTTTTCCATTGATGATATTTATTTTTTATCATAAATTTGAAAAGGGCTAAAGAGAAGAAAAAGATAGGGTTCCCAGGCCGCTTTAAGGCGAGGGGCTGAGGATAAATTTAGGAGATGAAGAGGGAGAGAAATGGGTTGGTTAAAAACAGACTTATTGGGGCAGACTGATCTAATTAAGGCGGCTGAAGACATTCTAAATCTTGCCCTATCAAAAGTTGAACCAGGCAATCTCATCAATCAAAGTCTAAAAAGGGAGGACGAAAAACTTGAAATTAAGGCTAAGGGGGAACGGGTAGTTATTAATCTTGAAGCCTATCGCCGTATTTATTTGATTGCCATAGGGAAAGCTGCTCCATTTATGGCAAAAGCCTTTCTTTATCTTCTGGGCGATAGAATCAATAAGGGCATTGTTCTTTGTCCACCGTCAATTGAATTTTTCTGGCCGCGGATTGAAAGGCTAGAAGCCCCCCATCCTTTTCCTGATGAACGTAGCTTAAAGGTGGCGGAGAAGATTATTCGATTGGGGAGAGAAGTTCAGGAAAACGACTTGGTTTTTTTCTTAATTTCTGGCGGAGCTTCAGCTCAAATGGTTATGCCCGTTAAACCCGTAACTTTAGCCGATAAAACAAAAATAATGAAACTTTTAATGGAAGCCGGAGCGGATATTAGGGAGTTAAATATAGTCCGCAAACACCTTTCTCAGGTTAAGGGAGGGAAACTGGGAAAATTATTTGCCCCGGCCACAATAATAAATCTTATTATTTCGGACGTAATTGATGACGACTTGGAAACAATTGCCTCTGGCCCAACAACCTGGGATTCCTCCACTTTTGAAAAGGCTAGGGAGATTTTGGGTAAATATAATCTTTGGGATAAGAGTCCAAAATCGATAAAGGAAGTTTTAGAAAGGGGGCAGAAAGGGAAAATAGAAGAGACGAGAAAAAAGGAGGAAGTTAACTCTCAAAGAATTTTAAATTTTATTATCGGCAATATTGAAGTGGCCGTGGCGGCGGCAGCTAGAAGGGCCCGGGAGTTAGGATTTTATCCTTTAATCTTAAGCTTAAGAGAAAAAGGCGAAGCTAAGGAAAAGGCTTCACAGTGGGCAGCCTTAATCCAGAGTATTAGCCTCGGGTTGAAGGAAAATTTCAAGCCTCTGGCCCTTTTATCTGGCGGTGAGTTAACAGTTACCGTGAAGGGAAAGGGTAAAGGTGGTCGAAATATGGAATTTGCTTTAGCTTTATTGAAGGAAATTATGGCCAGACCTCTTCCTGAAAATTATGACTGGTGGGCTGTCAGCCTGGCTACAGATGGTATTGATGGGCCGACCCACGCTGCCGGAGCTTTTATTTCTCCGATAGTTATTCAGAAAGCCCTTAATTTGGGTCTTGATCCCGAGTTTTATTTAAACGATAATGATTCTTTAACTTTTTTTGACAAAGTTGGCAGTTTAATCGTAACCGGACCAACAGGAACAAATGTAATGGATCTTCGACTATTTCTTTTGAAAACAATAGAACCGTTTTAAAGATTTAAATAGTAAATGGGTAAATTTGGATTAGAGGAAAGAGATAAAGAAAGATAAAAAGATCAGGAATAATAGACCCAAGAATTTGGAAAATAGGGCTCGAGAAAATATAAAGGAAAAAAACTTCATCTTTTTTCCTTTTAAAGAAAAGGAAGCATTAAAGAAAGGGAAATCCTATAAATTGGAAATAATAAAAGCATAGGAGGCAAGATTAAATGAAACCCATTGAAATTAAACCTCAAATATTTTGGATAGGCGTTAATGATCAAACGACTGATTTGTTCGAAGGTTTATGGCCGGTTCGCAAAGAGGGTGTGTCTTATAATTCCTATTTGATAGCGGATGAGAAAAAAGCGGCTATTGACCTTATTAAGCCTATTAAGACAGAGGAATATTTGATTGGTCTTGAATCAATAGTTGCCGTAAAAGAGATTGATTATATTGTTCTCAATCATCTAGAGCCTGATCATGCTGGATTGCTGATGACTTTTTCTGAGCTTGCCCCGAAGGCAAAATTTATTTGTTCGGCTAAAGCGGCAGAAATGATTCCCGGATTTTTAAAGGTAAAGAAGAGGGAGCGTTTTCAGGTGGTCAAAGATGGAGAGGTCATCGAGCTGGGAGAAAAAAGCTTACAGTTCTTTTCTACACCTTTTCTCCACTGGCCTGAGACCATGATGACCTACGAAAGGACATCCAAAATACTTTTTTCCTGTGATGCCTTTGGAGGCTTTGGGGCCATCCATGGACGAATTTTTGATGATGAGGTTGATTCCCTCGAATTTTATGAAAAAGAAGCTCTTAGATATTATGTCAATATTGTAGCCAATTACAGCCAGAGAGTTATCTCGGCCATAGAGAAACTATCAGGATTGCCCATAGAAATAATTGCTCCTTCCCATGGTTTAATTTGGAGGGAAAAACCTCAAAGAATAATTGAGCTCTATCATAAATGGGCTAGCTTTGCTCAGGGCCCAGTGGAGAAAGGGGTGACCATTATTTACGGCTCTATGTATGGCTTTACAGCTTCACTAATGGATGCCGTGGCGAGGGGTGTTGCTCGAACAGGGATTAAATATTGTTTATTCGATGGTGCAAGGACAAATGCGAGTTATATTCTCCCTTCTCTGTGGACCATGAATGGAGTGATTGTGGGAGCGCCAACCTATGAAGGCAGATTATTTCCACCTATTACAGCTATTCTGGAAATGGCCAGGCACAAAAGAATTTTCGGTCGCAAAGCCGCTTACTTTGGTACTTATGGCTGGAGCGGGGGCGCCTTAAAGGATTTGAAGCGGCTGGCTGAAGAGATGAAATGGGAAGTTACCCATACTCTCGAAGTTCAGGGCATGCCCGATAGCAGTGACCTGGAGAGAGCAGAAAATTGGGGGCAAGAATTTGCTTCTTTTTTAATTCAGGCTGATAATTAATGTTTTTTAAATTCTGAGCTTTTTTACTCAGTTTGTAGCCTCCTTGATAAAGAAAAATTAAAATAAAAAACAGATTAAGAAGTTCACAAGAGAAAAGAATCCAATATATAGCCTTTAGATGGATAAAAAAGGCGAAGAAAAGAAAGCCGGCTTTCTTTTAGTGAGGCTGGGTGGATTAGGCGATCTCCTGGTCACCGTTCCCTCCATTCAGTTAATTAAAAAGAGTAGGCCTCAAACAAAACTAACATTAGTCGCAAGATTTTCCTATGGATATCTCCTTAAAGAAGCGGGTCTTGTGGAGACGCTTTTGTCTTTAGAGGATAGTCAAGCAAGCTTTCTTTTTCAAGAAAAAGTAGAGAAATCCCTTCTTGATATAAGCTACTATGACTTGATCATTGTTTGGGCTAATAAAGATATACCTAGCTGGAGGCAAATGGTTAAGAAGAAATTCGGGGAAAGAATTAAAGTGATTATTGCAAACAGCGAGAGTAAAATTTCTTTAGCTCAATATTTTTTGTTTAAAACCGCAGAACTTTTAAAAATAGAAATAGGGAAGGATGAGGGAATGGAAAAACTTGGGCTTCTGTCTATAAAAGAGGTATGGAAAAAGGAGGCCGAGATAAAATATCCCTGGATAAGAGGCTATCCCTTTGTGGTCATCCATCCAGGAAGCGGCGGGCTTTCTAAGAGATGGAAATTAAACAATTTCCTGCGATTGGTTGATTTTTTTGATGAGAAAAAAAAGGGTGGAGTATTTATTACGGGACCTGCTGAAGAAGATTATTTTCCTAAATTGTCAACTTACAGGTGGCCTCCCCAGTGGGGCTGGGCACATGAGCCACCCCTGAGTTTAATCTGTGGCCTTTTGTCTCAGGCGGAGCTTTATATTGGAAACGATTCGGGGATAACCCATCTTGCTGCCCTCTGCGGATGTCGTGGCCTGGCTTTTTTCAGGGAGGAAAATTGCCCGCTCTGGTCTCCCTGGACCAAAAAGATAAAAATAATGGCCGCTCCTGAACCCGATCAGATTGAATTCCCCCTTGTTTGTCAGGAGATCGAAGCTCTTTTAAAGGTTAACCTCGTTACCCCTTTCAAGGGTGGAAATAACAGCTGACTTAATTATGTGCAAATTGTTATAAATAATTTATTTTCAATAAAATAGATAGCAATTTAACAGGATTTCCACATATTTTTTAACAGTCAATCTTAGGGAAAAATTAAAAGTTGGGAAAATTTAAGAAATTTAAAAAATTTAACTCTATTTTAAGATTATGATAAAATACTTTTAAAAACACGAAAATAAAGCTATGACTAAAGATAATTGGAAAAAAGTTCTTCAAGATTGTTTTGAGAAAATCAGGCTAATTGAAAGATGTCAGAAAGAGGTGAAGGAAAATTTTGCCCAGTTCTGTGAGTTTATAGCTGAACCTGCTTTTGAGGTCCTTGAAGAGGCTTTAAAGGATTATGGATTAAAGGCTTGGTTAAAAACGGAAGGGACCAATCTAATAAGATTCGAAATTTCTTTTCCTAAATCAAAGGAAGTTCAGTTTTCCTATGGCATATTTCTTCCTCCAAATTCCATTCAGATGAGATTAAAATTGATTATAAGGGGGCGTCAGGGGAAAAATGCTGCTTTCAAAGAAAAAGTTGAATCTTTTATGGCGAATATTTCTCCTGAAAATATTCTGGCAATTTCCAAAGAAGAACTTATAGAAGATGTTCTGAGCCGATATCGAGACTTTATGATTGAAACTTTAACCTCAACTGAATAAAATCCAGTATATCGTAATTAGGAGAAGGGTTCAGCATATTATCTTAAAAAGGAAAATTTATTTCAAAATGAGAAAAAAACTTAAAAAATAAGTTTTATTTTAATGCTAAATCAGCTCCTATGAGCGGTCTAGTTTCTAAAAATCAATTTCTAATTTGCCCTCTTCTTCAATTTGTTTTGATCTTATATTTTTATCCAGGCTATTTAGCGGGAGGAACAGAATCGATTGACAAGGCTGAAGATGAGTTTATCTATTATCTTCAGGCAGCCCAGAAGAACCGAGCCCTGGGGAACTATGAAGAAGCTATGGTCTATTTCGAAAAGGCCCTCAATTTAGCTAAAAAAATCAAATTAAAAGAAGAGATTTTACAAGCCGTAGAGGGGAAGGCAATAGTTCTTTGGAATCTTGGCAAGATAAAAGAGGCCGCAGAATGTTTCCGACAAGGGCTCCTTTTAGCCCGAGACTGGAAACTACCTTTACAAACATCCTTCTTTGAAACCTGCCTTGAAGTCTACAGCTTATTTCAAGAGGGAAAAACCAAAAGACAAGAGATGGATTATATTGGGGCCATTATGAGTTTTGAAAGGGCTTTATATCTGGCCAGGAAAATACGCTGTCCTGAACTGGAATTAAAATGTCTCAGGCAAGCAAGTCTTGTCTATTTTGACCAAAATGACCTAGAAAACTTTGGCGCCCTTAATGAAAAAGGATTAAGAATGGCTCGGCTTTTAAATCATCAAATGGAAGAAGGCCGGTTCCTAAATAACATTGGTTTATATTATTTAAAAAAAGGAAATTTATTAAGATCGTTCTCCATCTTCAACAAAGCTTCTTTTTTAATTGAAACCAAAGGAACAAAGCAAGATTTAGCCGATTGTCTATATAATTTAGGAACAACGATTTTAGAGATGGGCTTCTACGATCGAGCCATAAAATATTTTAAAAAAGTTATGGAAATAGATAAAGAGACAGGGAATGTAGATGCCTATATTTTAGACCTGAATAATATTGGCCTTTGTTTATTAAATAAAGGAAAAGTTAATAATGATCTGTTGACAGTGAAAGAGTCTCTGGATTATTTTAGGGAGGCTCTGCGTTTTTCAGAAGAACATAGGCTTATTAAAAGAAAAATAACGGTTCTTAATAACTTAGGAAATGCCATATATTTCTTAGGAGAAGAAGATAAAGCTAAAAGTTTATTAACTGATGCCCTGGTTTATAGTAATACAATAAATGATAAATACCATCTTATTGCTGTTAATGATAGCTTAGGAAGCCTTTATATTGATTCAAAACCGAAAATGGCTTTGAAGTATTTGTTTGAAGCATTAAAATTCACAATCGGATCTAACTTTTATGTTGATAAGTGGGCAATTTATTATAATATTGGACGTTGTTATGAGAAGTTAAATCAACTTGAATTAGCCATAGAGTATTACAGTAAAGCAATAAATCTAATTGATGAGATAAGAAAGCAGATTAATTATGATTTTTATCAGGTGGGCTTCTTAAGAAATAAACAAGATGCCTTTGACGCTTTAATTAGAGTAAAAAAGAAAATATATGATCGACATAACGAGATTAGCCATAAGCGAGACTTGTTTGAAACTATAGAAAGAACAAGGGCAAAATCTTTCTTACAAGTTATTAATAATTCTCAGATAAATGATAAATCAACCTCAAATGATAGTGGAATATACAGGGATTACTCGCAAGATAAGGACAAGGATATGTCTGAACTTTGGTCAAAAATAAATAATCTTGGAATAGGGGGAAAAAGCCAATTTGATAATATTAGAAAAGAGGACCTTTATTTAACATGGCTGGCTGAAAAAATAAATAAACAGATGAACATAAAAAAAGAGGTGCATATGCCTGATTTACAGGAACTTCAGGGAAGTATTTTAAATAAGAAAACAGCGATTTTAGAATATTATCTTGGCGATTGGGGTTCCTTGGGAATAGTAATAACCAAGGATAATTTTGAAATTATCGACTTGCCAGCAAAGACGGATTTAGAGAATTCTATAATTGGGTATACTAAGTGGATATCCCGCCCGCCTTTAAAAAATATCACTGGACAATCAGCGGCGAAAAGAATCTATAAAGAAATTTTCGAGCCAATGGAAAAATGGCTCTCTCCAGAAATTGAAAATATAATAATTATTCCCGATGGATTTCTTTATAGCCTCCCTTTCGAATCATTAATAAAAGAGAATGGAAACAAATCTAATTATCTTGTAGAAAAGTTTAATATAGCTTATGCACCCTCAATGTCTTCAATAATTGCCTTAAGTATAAAAAAGAATGAATTTGGCGACGAAGATAAAGATATACTGGCAATAGGATATCCTCAATATGATTTTTTTTACAAAGAAAAGGGAAAGCAAAAAAAGAATGGAATGGATTCAGGAGACATATCAGCCAATGTTCCATTTTCGACAAATTTACAATTGTCTGACCTTCCTTATACGAAAAAAGAAATAAAGGCTATAAGGTCGATGTTTGCTCGTGATGAGAGAGAAATTTATACGGGCAAAGCTGCGAGCGAAGATCTGATCAAAAATTTGCCTTTAGATAAATATAAAATAATTCATTTTGCCTGTCATAGCTACTTAGATGAAAGTTTTCCTTTTCGATCAGCTCTAATTTTATCACCGAATCCTGAAAGAGGTCAGGATGGTTTTCTCCAGGCTTATGAAATATCTCATCTGAGATTAAAGGCTAGACTTGTTGTTCTTTCTACCTGTCAATCAGCATGGGGACCTCTGGAGAGAGCAGAAGGCGTTTTGAGTTTAAATAGGGTTTTTTTCATGTGCGGAGCTGAAGCAGTTATTTCATCCCTATGGCAAGTAAATGATCGTTCAAGCGCTGTTCTAATGAGTTATTTTTATCGATATCTAAGAAAAGGTATTTCAATTGCTGAGGCGCTGAGGAAAGCAAAATTAGAAATGCTCGCCTCTCAATTTGGGCACCCTTTTTACTGGGCAGGTTTTATCCTTAATGGAGAAGGTTTTTCTGTCATTTTCGACCGGAAATGATCTGTATGGAGGACAACTCACCTAACCAATTATAAATAACCTTTCCCTCTTCTTCTTTAGCTTCAAAATAAATAGCAAGGTGTTCGCCTGCTTTAATTTTTTCGCAGATTTCAGCAGGTAATAAACTTTTGTTTTCAGTCAAAGTTGTGCTCCAAAGACGAACCAGGGAAGAATCAAAAATATGAATTAAATAAGACTTTGCTTGAGGAATTTTGTTCCATTTCAAATAGGAGGTGCAAGTTTCTTTAGAAATATCGGCCTCAATTAACAAAAGATGAGTTCCTGAACCAGAGCTTCGAATGAAATGTTTTTCTGAAAAGCTAATATATTTAATTACCGAAAATGATATAAGAATGACCAAAAGAGTAATAGCGGCATACGGTACAAAATTAGAAAAGCGGATGGCCAAAAAAGTTTTCTTATTTACTTGAGAGCATTTTCTTTCAGTCCTGATTTCCTTAATTGAATTTATCAAATCTTCTTCAGCTTTAGCTATTTCTTTCAAAAAAATAAAAAGAGGTAAACATTTAGGGCAATCAAGAATATGATTCATTGTTTTAATTGTTTTTCTTGAAGGGAATCTTAGAGATTTCATTATTTCATTAACGGATGGACAAAAAGGAGAAGAGATTGTTTGCTTGTTCGAAATATATTTAAGAAAAATATTTTTTAAATCTTCAGTCTTCAGGTTCATAATAGATTCCCTTTTCTTTTAAGATTTTTTTAAGGTCATTAAGTCCACGGTAAAGCAAATTTCTGGCTTTGTCTTTGCTCCAAGAATAATACTTGGCAATTTCCTCAATGCTCATATTCAAAAGAAATAATTTTACTGCCTTGTGCCTTGAATCAATGAGCTGATTTAAAGCTTTTATCACTATTTCCTGAATTTTGTCTTCGGAGGGAAGTTCGGAATATGAAGATAAGCTACTTTCAGCAATTGTTTTCATTATACTCTGATTTATGGTTTCTTCTTCTCTTTTGAGTTTTCTCAAGTGGTCGATCACGGTGGAGTCGACAATTTTTCTAATATAAGAGGGCTGATGGTCTATATTTTTTCCATTAAGAAGAAGCTTCCATAGCTTTATTCTTATTTCTTGAGCTATATCTTCAGGATCAAGGCCATATTTTTGTAAGTTATATTTATGTATATGAATTCGAATAAAATTAGAAAATGAATTAAGAATACGTTCTAGTTCTTTCTCTTTTAATTCAGCCACAACAAGAATCTTTCTAAAATAAAATACTTTAAGAATCAAGTTTCTGTTTATTAAAACGACTTAAAATCAAGAATTTCTCATTAAGCTCAAATTTGAGACAAGTTTTTTTATTACTCGTTAAAACCATAGGTGGATTGCATCATGAAGGGATGTCACGATGAAGTAGAACTATACCTTGAAGCTATAAGCTTTATGGGTTTGGAACTTAACCAAAAAAAGGCAAGGGAATTTCTGGACAAAATTGCCAGAAGTGATAAAACCGTTCTTATTTTAGGGGAAACGGGCACAGGTAAAGATGTCTTAGCCCGAAAAATCCATGATTTGAGTGATAGAAAGAATGCCCCCTTCGTCGCTATTAACTGTGCAAGTATTCCTCAGGATTTATTCGAAGCTGAATTTTTTGGTTTTTCTAAAGGAGCTTTTACCGGAGCTTATAAAGATAAGATGGGACTTTTAGAGGCCGCTCAAAAGGGCACTGCCTTCCTTGATGAAATTGGCGATCTGTCTCTTGCTTTGCAAGCAAAACTTCTTCGAGTAATTGATAACCGAACATTCAGGAGGATTGGTGAGACCAGAGATAGATGCTGCCAAGCAAGGTTTATTTTTGCAACTAATAAAGATTTAAGAGAGGCAGTCAAAGCTGGCCATTTTAGGCGAGACTTGTATTATCGGATTAGCATCATCCAAATTCACATTGATCCTCTAAGATTCCATTTGAGATTGGTTCCAATGTTGGCTCAATCAATTGTTAATAAAGAAAATAAAGAGCATGGTCTTTGCAAGAGGTTAAGTGAAGATGCCATAAAAAAATTAATGACCTATAATTTCCCAGGAAACATTAGAGAGTTAGTAAACATAATAGAAAGGGCAATTCTATTATCAGAGGATGATTTAATCAGATCTGAGGATATTCAATTCGATAATAATCTTGTTGAAGAGATTCCAGGGAAAATTTTAACCGCTGATCAATTGAAACTGGTTTTAGAAGCCTGTCGCTGGAATAAAAGTGAAGCCGCAAAAAAGATAGGCAAAAGTCGGCGGCATCTTTACAGGTTGTTGCAAAAATACAAATTGGATTATTTAATGTAAATAACAACAGGGTAACAGGGCCAAAAGTATTATTTAGAGGCAAAATGGGTTATCAGATTTTCTTAAGCAGGCTATATATAAAATCTATTTCAATAGCCAATTCATTTATAATGTGGTGGTTTAAACAGAAAGTTTAGTGGAAGAATTAATTAGATAGCCTTGTATCGGTTTTAAATTGATGGAGCCGCGCTTAAAAAAGTCTATTTGATTTACTAAGTGTTTTTTGGAGATTTAGTTAAATTTATCTTTTTCCCACTAAATGACTTTACAATTTCTTTATTAAATTATAATAACAAAAAAAAGGTTTCTTGACAAAGAAGAAATTGTTTCACTATTATTATAAATGAAAAAATCTCATAATTGATTTCTTCGAAACATTCCTATGCGGGGAAGAAGCGTTTTTGAATATAAATTAACCAATGATTCAACAACCTTTCTGATTTCTTCTTCCCTGATTAAAAAAGAAAGAAAGGACATAGCCACAATAATAATTATCATTTTTTCGGCCTCAATGGTTATAATTTTAACTATAAAATTGAAAATAATTCCCCAGTGGATAGATTTCTTGAACCAAGGAAATTTCCTAAGAATAATCCTTTATGTTTTGGGTGTTTCCTTTGGTCTGCTAATCATAGGTCTACTTTTTCGGACCATTCTATGGCTGAAATATCGGCCCATGACTGAAGGCGATGTAGGTGAAATAGAATGGCCATTAATATCAGTTATAATGCCTTCTTATAATGAATCTAAATTTGTCCTCAAAGCAATAGATTCTGTCTTTAGAGCTGAATATCCAAAGGATAGGCTTGAAGTTATAGCCATTGATGATGGTTCCGATGATGGAACCTACGAACAATTGAAGCTAGCTAAAAAGAATTATGGAGATTCTTTAAAGGTTATCCGTTTTAATAAAAATCTTGGCAAAAGGAGAGCCCTTTATTCAGGTTTAAAATTAGCCAAAGGAGAAATTATTGTAACCATTGATACAGATAGTGTTATTGCCCCGAATGCCTTGAAAAGAATCATTTTACCTTTATTGTACGACCCTGAAGTTGGGGCAGTGGCTGGACGAGTGGCTGTCTTGAATGAGAAAGAAAATATTTTAACCAGAATGCTTTCGGTCAACTATTCTATTTCTTTCGATTTTGGTCGGGCCTATCAAAGTGTTTATGGCGGAGTAATGGTTTGTCCAGGTGCTTTAACTGCTTATCGAAAATCAGCGATAAGACCTGTTTTAAGGGATTGGGTCAATCAGATATTTATGGGTAAGCCATGCATC
Organism: uncultured bacterium; assembly: GCA_938092135.1. Classification (GTDB taxonomy): domain Bacteria; phylum Acidobacteriota; class Aminicenantia; order Aminicenantales; family CALLJL01; genus CALLJL01. The sequence continues at coordinate 230,283 of CALLJL010000008.1, read as the reverse complement.
CATGGGGAAGATAGGCATTTAACCAATCTTATTTTAAAGAATGGCTATTTGACCAAATATCAATCGAATGCCCTTGTCTATACCCATATCCCGCCTGATTTAATTCAAATTAATAAGATGTACATTCGCTGGACGAGAAGTTGTTTAAGAGAATCTTTTGTTTTTTTAAAATACTTATTATTTGATTTCAAGCATAAAAGAAGATTTATTTCTGCCTTTGATTTTATGCTGCTGAATCTCTTATATCCATTTCATTTAATGATGTCCGCAATAATAATTTATTCAATGTTCCGCGAACCAATGTTTATGATTAGACAAATAATATTTTTATCTCTTATTTCATTATTCTCCTCATTGTATTATCTATGGAATGAAAGAAATTTCAATTTCATTTATGGAATTCCTTACAATTTAATAGTCATTCTATTTTTCTGGTGGATTTTCCCTTATTCGCTTTTGACTATAAACGAGTCTTCCTGGCTAACTCGATAAGGAATGTTAATTCTTTAACCGATTTTTAATTCTTCCACTATTGCTTTTTATTATTTTTATAGAAATTAAACAAAAGCCGATTAATGATAACAAAAAAAGATGATAGTTATTTTTTTTAAAAATAACTTTATTTGTATCTCCGTATGCGACAAACGATGCCCAATAATAGGGATGAGATAGAATGCCGGATTTTATTAACTCCAGCTTTGTTTTTTGTAAAGCTATTTCAATAGGTCTGTGTGATTTTAAATGATAATAAAATCTGTCCATTAATTGGCTTGTAGCCTGATCATTAACTGACCAAAGGCTCATTATAAGAGCGGAGGCCCCTGCGTAAAAAAAAGCTCGGCTTAAGCCTTCAACTCCCTCACCCTTAATTAATTTTCCAAAGCCAGTCTGGCAGGCCGACAGAGTTACAAGGTCAGCATTAAGCTTGAGACCAAAAATTTCCCTCACCTGAAGAAGACCATCTTCCTGAGGGTCTTGGTCCAATCTCAAAATAATAGAAGACCTGGCTGGCTTTTTATCGTCGATAATGCAATGGGTGGCGAAATGAAGAAGGGAATATTGATTTAAATCAGAGTATTTGATTTTTTCTTCTGAAGCTTCTTCAGAAAGTAAAATTTTTCTTTTTTTTGGAGGAAAATAGGCAGCAATTTTCTCAACCTCTTGACGGGCAAATTCAAGGTCGTCTAAAACTAAATTTAGATTTGGCTCAAAAAGTCCTTTTAAAACAATCTTAGAACCTGAAATGCCACCATTTCCATTCACTTCAAATGTCGGACTGCCCAGGGCAAATAAAATTTTTTCTGGCCGCGGTCGGCTTTTCTTTTTTCTTTCTCTGACTTCCTTGAGTGTGGTTAAGGAAGGAGCGTAAGAAATGGAATATTTTTCGATTAACCATTTATAATTTTCTCTCTCTTTCATTTGAAGGGTTTCAAAGGGAAGAAAATGCAGGATGTCATCAGGAATTATAATAAGTCTCTTTATTCCTGGCATTAAAACAGGTTCAATAAGTCGAAGGAAGAGTTCATAGCCTGCGGAAAAATCGATATTCTCTGGATCGCTAATTTTATTTAAATAATTTCTTACCCTTTCTTTTATTTCTGCTGCTGGTGGAAGAGGAACTATCTTAAATTTTTTGTGGGAAATCGCAAAGGCATAAGAGCCATCAGAAGATAGGAGATAAGCAATGACTAAAGTATTTTTCGAAATCAGTTTTTTTTGCGCCTGCTCAAGAGTCACAAACTGGGGATATTGAAGGTTGGCGTAAGCAGGGTTATTGATTCTCATTTCTCTTTTTAAGGATTCTAATTCCTGCTCAATTGAATCAAGTCTATCAAGAAGTTGTTTTTTTTGGTCTTCAGACATTTCTGGATTTAAAAGCTTTGTGTATATGTTAGAAATTTCTTTCATTAATTCAACTTCACGATAGCGGAGTTTTTGATCAACAGCATTATCCAAAGGAATTTTTGACAACTCGATACTATCTAAAAAAGCTCTGGCCTTTGCCTTTTCATAATAATAAAAAGCCTCATTTAAATTGTTTTTTCCCTTATTATTTTCTTTTATTTCTATTAGAAGTTTTATTAGCTTATGATAAGAATCTAATCTTTTATCAGATCCAAGAAAGCCCGATTTGTACTCTTCAAGAAACAATTTTGATCTTATATTTTCAATAATATCAATAGAATTTTTATAATTTTGAATAGCTAAATTTATATAGCCCTTTATCTTATATGCATTTGCTAACTCTAGGTAAGCTTCCCACAATAAACTGCCATTTCTTAATCTTAATGCATTTACAATTGATTTTTTATAAAATTCAATGGCCTGCTCATAATTGCCTAAGTTGTAGTTCACAGTGCCAAGGTTTTTAAAAATAATACTTTCCTCTTCATTATCGTTTAAAAGCTGAGCAATTTTTAATGCATTATTTAAATAAGTTAAAGATGAATAAAAATCACCAAATTCATTGAAGGTGCTGGCTAAATTATTTAATAATCTTAATTTTATGTCTAAATCTATATCATATTCGTTTTTCAAAAGAGAAATATAAAGGTCAATTGATTCCTGAAGGAATTTTTTATCGCCAGTAGTAATATATTTTTGCCTTAAAACAGATCCCATATTTATTTTATTAGACCATATACCTCGTTTATTAAGTAATTTTTCATCAATATATAATGATGCCTTAATATAATCAAGAGCTTGATCAAAGTTACCTAAATCTCGATAGATTGGAGCAATATTACCTAATATATCAGATTCATCCTGATAATAACCATTTAATCTAGCAATTTGGAGCGCTGATAATAGGAAATTGAGGGCTTCGCTGTAATTGTCTAGCTTCCATAAAGCAAGACCGATATTATTTAAACAACGGCATTGCTCTCGTTTATGATTCAATTTTATAGCTAAATTAAGTGCATATCTATTTTCGTTCAAGAAATTTGAATAATCCTTAAGGTGCCAGTAATTAATTGAGAGAAGACGTCGGCACTTTAATTCATGATGAGGGCTATTTATGGTCTGAGCTAGTTTAATAGCTTCATTGAAGGCCGAAATTGATTCCTGAAATAGGCCCTGAGATGAAAAAGACTTCCCTTTATTATAAAGGGAGAATATTTCCAAGAAATTTTTAGCCATAGAGATAAAATGAGCATCCTTTATCTCCTGAGCTAAATTCAAAGCAGCTTTTGTGTTTGTTTGATATTCTTCGAAATTGCCAGTGTTCCAGTAAATCAAACTTAATTTTAAAAGCAGATCTAATTTATTCCTTTGGTTAAAGCATAAAGATAAATAATTTTGGATTAATCTTTCAGCTTCTTTAAATTGGCCGAGATTAAGTAAGTTATAAATATTAAAAAAATCTTTTTCACTTAATTGAGCAAACTGAAATAGATTACATACAAATAATAAAAATATTGTATAAATTATTTTTTTCACAATAAATTTATACTATAATTCTCTCCTTTTTTAAATCACCCTTTTAGGCTATAAAAGGGGTGAAAATAAATTTGTTTTGGTTAATCTTTATGGATTATATTTTAATTAATCTCCGCCGCTAGGTCTAGAACAGGTAGAGTCAGTAGTCGGTTTAACTTTGCCTGTGGAATTATTAGGTGTTGTTTTGGCTGAAGTTCCATTGTCGAAGGTGAAACCAAAAATAGGCAGAAAAGAAGTGATGAAATTTACGGGCTTTTTAAGAAGGGAGATAGGATCCACTTTAGACACCTTCTTTTCAGCACTATTCAGTCCAGGCACAGCAATTAGAAATAAAAGAAGGAGAACACTTAAGCTGGTGGTTAAAATTTTGGTTTTCATTTTGACCTCCTTGTTGAGATTTTTTGGCCTGGACAGAAGAATGAAAAGAAGAGATCCACTTTTGATAAGATGGAATTAAGGACCCCTTCTCATTCTCATCCAAGGCGCAAAATAAAATTAAAAAACTTATTATAATTTGTCAAGTTTTTTTTATTTATGATGATAATTTATAAAAATTTTAAAAAGATAGTCTAATTATTCAAATGATCAAATTCAAAATATAGTATTTTTAACAAAAGACCCTATATTTTGTATTATAAATTTTTTATTTTAATTTAGGGAAGAAAAAGTTTATTTCCCATTCAGCCGTATCCGGACCATCAGAACCATGAACAGCATTTCTTTCTATAGAAAATCCGTAGGTATGTCGAATTGTTCCTGGTTTGGCTAAGGCCGGATCAGTTGCTCCCATCACCTCCCGCCAGTGAGAAATGGCATTTTCTTTTTCCAGAACCATAACGACTATCTCTCCCGATGACATGAATTCGGTTAAGCTTTTATAAAAGGGCTTGTTCTTATGAACAATATAAAAGGCCTCGGCTTGTTCTTTGGTCAGGCGAAGAAGCTTCATTTCAATAATTTTGAATCCCTCATCCTCAATCCGCTGAATTATTTTGCCGATAATCCTTTTCTTAACTGCATCTGGTTTAATGATGGCCAATGTCCTTTCCATTTTTTCTCCCTTTTAAAAAAGGATATTAAAATTTAAATTTGCTATAAAATTTAATTTATAGCCAATTAATTTTAAGAGGTCAATTGTCCTGATTGACAAAAAGTCAACTCTGCCATTAAAATGCCCGTGAAGACAGAATGAAATCAGAAATTCTAGAAGCTGCTAATAAAGAAAAATTGATTTCTTTCCTTGAAAGCTGGGAGATTGATCTTTTCGGCATTGCTGACATTTATGAAGTAAGAAAGGAATTCAATTTGGCCGAGCCTGTAAAAAACCTCTTCACCCGGGCCATTGTTCTGGCCAAAAGGGTCCTTTCTTCAGTGCTTGATGATATTATTGATCACCCCACCCGGCTTTATTTTCACCATTATCGGCAATTGAATAATGAGTTAGATCGCTTGGCTCTAAGGCTTGCTATATTTATTGAAAAAGAAGGTTATCAAGCTCTTCCGATTCCAGCATCGCAAGTGATAGATTGGAAAAATCAGCGAGCCCATCTTTCCCATAAAAAAATGGGCCAGCTCGCTGGGTTGGGCTGGATAGGCCGGAACAATCTCTTGGTTAATCCGACGCTGGGCTCAAGATTCAGGCTGGTGACTATTTTAACTAACATGCCCCTTCGACCCAATTCTCCGATAAATAGTGGTTGCGGTGAGTGCTTTCGATGCCTGAGTGTCTGTCCAGCTCAAGCGATTCATGAAGATCCAGCGCATTTTGACCATTTAGCCTGTTTTCGCAAGCTCGATGAGTTTCGTCGGCAAGGTTTTGTCGGTCAGCATATTTGTGGGATTTGCGTTAAGGCTTGCGCTGGTCAATTGAAAGTTCAGGAAACGTAATAATTCTCGAAGGTAATCCCCATAAAAAGATTTCTAAAAAAAGAAAAAGATTCAAAGCTTAGGCGGAGTATTTAAAGAAAGAGGAGTTCTTAATATAAGAGAAGAGATGAATTAATCTATTTTTTTACAGGGAATCCAAATTTCAACGCGTAGATAATTCGGTCTTATTCTTGTAGGGTCCTCTTCGATGGATCTCTCAAGTAAGGGACCAGCTTGGATATATCCATTTGCCTCCATCCAGTCCAGCATTTTTCTGATAGTTTCGCCCATTTTTTCGTAAGGACCGGCATGAATACAGGCCACCACCGGGGAAAATTCCCAGATTTTTCTTTCAAGAGGAGCTTGAACAAGGGCTTGAGGAGTCACAGGAAAACCAATTTCCCACTCCATCTTTGCTGGATCAATGCTGGTGAGATCGCCATGAAATATGGTTAGAAGGGGGCCGGCAGGATAAACATTCTGGCTTCTCGCAGTTTCTATTAACTGATTAATTATCATATCTATTGATTCAAATGAACCCTTCTGCCTCAGGGAAAAATAAACAAAAGGCTCAATTGACTTGAGCGTGATTTCGCCGATCCTCTCTTGAGCTTGAAAAGCAACTGGAAAGATAAATGGAGGAAGGACAAAAATTACCGCAGGTAACAGGAGAATAAAACAGAAAATCACGAAAAGTTTTGGTTTTTTCATCTAATTTTCTCCCCTTTTTATCCTTGACAAGACAATATTATTTTAATTTCTCTTTGTTTTAAAGGCAAATGAAAAATTCAAATTAAAATTATTAGAAAAAGAAGATGAGTCTAAATTTAATCTGACAACCCTTTCACCTATAAAATGTAATTCCTTTCTTCTTTATAAAGCAGATTAACGGTAATAAGTTCCAGGAATTAATTATTTTTTATTCTTCACATATTTATCAAACCACTCAAACATTTCCGCCAGGACGTGAAAAATGGATTCTCGGGCCGAATAGCCATGGCTCTCATAGGGAAGCATAACGAGACGCGCCGTGGCTCCATGGCCTCGAAGAGCATGGAAAAGCCTTTCTGATTGAATTGGATGAGTTCCAGCATTATTATCGGCCTGTCCATGGATGATCAAAATGGGCTCGTTTATTTTATGGGCAAACATAAAAGGCGACATTTTAATATAGGTTTCAGGCGCTTCCCAAAGTGTTCGGCGCTCATTCTGGAAACCAAAGGGTGTTAAAGTTCGATTATAAGCCCCACTTCTGGCAATCCCGGCGGCGAACAAGTCTGAGTGAGCAAGTAAATTAGCGGTCATAAAAGCTCCATAGCTATGGCCGCCTATGCCTACCCTTTTTGGGTCCCCAACGCCAAGGGCATCAAGGGTATCAATGGCAGCTTTAGCATTAGCTACAATCTGATCAACAAAAGTATCATTGACTGTTTTCGGGTCGCCAATAACAGGCATCTGGGCATCATCAAGAACAGCGTAACCCTGGGTGACAAAAAACAACTGAGAAGCGCCCCGGAAAAAGGTGAATCTATAGGGAGAGCCACGAACTTGTCCCGCTGTCTGAGGATCAGTATACTCTCTTGGATAGGCCCAAACAACGACTGGAAGTCTTTCTCCCTGTTTGTATCCAGGAGGCAAATAAAGCATACCAGAGAGTTCAACTCCATCGCTGCGCTTATATTTAATAAGCTCTTTTCGCATAGTTGTAAGTTGGGGGGCTGGATCAGGAAAATTGGTTAAAGCTGTTTTTTTACCAGTTTTTAAATTAACTAAGTAATAATTGGGTGGCTCTGTCTGGGATTCAGATGTTATGATTATCATATCTTTGCTGATACCCGAAAAGCCCACAAAAGACTCATAGCGCCTAGGAGGGCAACGGAAAAGCCTCTTTTTCTCGCCCGTGGTTAAATTAAAGCGATCCAGGAACGGACGATCGCCTTCAGGGGAAGCTCCGGCGCCAGCCAAATAAATCCAATCCTTCTCCTGTAAGGCTACTCTTTCCCCGTTAATTGTAGTGACCATTACCGGCCTCCCGGGATCGTTATAGGCATCAAGGGCGCTAAGATCAAAGATTTTGCGAGCCGGCTTTTCAGGATGCTCAAAATCCTTAAGGAAGGTCGTCCGCCACCTTCGCCGCCAGTTGCTCTCCGAAACAAAAGCCAGACCTGTCTGTCCGAGCCATTCAATGCCGGCATATCGATTTTCAAGACGCATGATTTCTCTGGGTTGATTTTTAAAGGGCGCATCAAGAGCCAATATTCGATCGCGATGGGGAACTTGCTTTTCAGGATCGCCTTCATCCAGCGCTTCTACCCAGATAAGAGTAGCTGGTTTGAGAGGCTGCCATTCAGGCGAGCGAACTCCCTTGGGTACACCATTAACCGGAACCTCGTCAGCCAGAGGAAGGTCGGCCAGCAGATGAACTAGATTGCCGTCTTTATCCCAGATTTCATAATTATGGGGGAAACTGGAGTAAGGGACATGATAGGAGTAAGGTCTTTTAATTCGGTTGATCAGAATATAATTACCGTCAGGGCTATAGTCAGCTAAAGAATAGAGTCCAGGTCCGCCAATTTTTCTCTTGTCTCCCCTGTCTAAATCAATTTCAATTAGCTGGGAAGTTGCATAATAGTCAAAGAGATCGCAATCATAAGGAGAAGTTAGGAGGTCCTGGTAAGTCCAAGCTCTTGAAAATTTACCAGCTGTTTCTTGCACATCAGGTCCCTCTGGAACAACAGACCGAGAAGGGGGCGCTCCTCTATTTTCGGGAACAGTAAAGGCCAGAAGTTTGCGACCGCCCGGGAGCCAGGTAAAACCGGAAGTCAGAACAGCATTTATAGGAGGTAAATCAAGAGTTTTTATGGCTGTTGTTAAAGTGTCAACTACCCAGATTTCTAGGCCATTTTCTTTATGTCTGAGAAAAGCAAATTTTGAGCCATCAGGTGACCATTGAAGAGTGCCAAATTTTGTTCCTTCAGGGATGGGAATTTTTTGGATTTTATTTGTTTTCAATGAAAGTAAGGAAAGCCCTGTATTAAAGGTTAATTGTTGCCGACTGTTGTTATGAGGGGTTATTCTTAACCCGGCCAGGCGTAAAAAGGGTTTAGCTAGCTCAGCAATAGAGGGCATGGATTCATAATCAATAAGAACCATAAAATCGGCCTTAGGACTGAGGATGGCTCGAGGAAAAGGTGGGGCTTCTAAAATTTTGACCACCTCAGCGGGAGGAACTTTATATTTCTCCTGGGAAATGAGAAAATTAGCTAACACTAATAAAAAAGAAGCCAAAAGAATGATTATCAATTTAAATTTTCTGGATTCCATATTTATACCTCCTTTTTTGTGTAAAATTTTATATATCAAAAAAAGGGCAATTGCAATTAATGCCTTAGTCAGACCATTTTAATTTAAGATTTTAGAAGTTTGAGGAGCTTTCCTAATTATTTTTAGGAAAAATAGATTCTTCCTTCATTTGTTTTTTAGAGTCATCCTTTAAGCCTGAATCGAAAGTTCGACAATTTCAGACGATCTGATTGAAAAATTAATTTTGACTTCAATTATAAAAAAAAATATTATTTATTTATCTAAGTTTAAATAGGCAATTTAATAAAGGGGTTTCATGGCTAAAGCTAAAATATTGTTAATTGAGGATGATCCCGTCCAGAGTGAATTTATAAGCCGGCAGCTGAAAAGCTCAGGTTATGAAGTTCTTGTAGCAGACAGGGCACCCGAGGGAATTGAACTGGCAAAAAAGGAAAAGCCGGCGCTAATTATTTTAGATATGATTTTGCCCGGAATGCATGGCCTGGAGGCAGCAGTTAAGCTTTTAAGCTTGCCCGAGACCAAAGCAATTCCAATAGTGGCTCTATCAGGTATGACTATCCCAAAATTCGTTGAGGAATGCTATCGGGTCGGAATTAAGGATTTTTTAAAGAAACCCTGTGATCCCAAGCATCTGCTCAGAGTTGTCGAAAGATTTGCCGGGAAGCAAAAAAGAAAAGGGGTGGTGGCTGTAATCTCTTCGGTTTCAACTGCTTATACCCAGCTCGTCATGTATTTAGGCAAAATGCATTTAAAAATTGAGACCATGATTCCCAACCAAAAGAACATTGAAAAGCTAGCTTCAATCAGACCTAATCTGATTATCTTCGAAGTGACTCAGAAGGATAATAGAAGGGAAGAATTTATTCAGAGGGTTAAAGCTGATCAAAGATTAAGTTCAATCCCTCTTCTCATTTTTTGCCCCGACATCTCTGAAGAAAAATTAAGCGATCTTCTAAAGAAGATTGGGGCTGATGATTTTCTTATTTACCCCTTTGAATATTTTTCCTTAATGGAAACAATTTATCGCTATCTCAAGCCAGACGAATAATTTTGATCCTTCCGGAAATGGCTAAGGTCAAGCGATATTTTCCTGCTGAATTGGAAATGGTTATTGAGGCGAGGTTAGAGACTGTTCCTTCAGGATAAAAAATAGGTGAGTTGTTTGCCTCCAGGCGAGTATCCAGAATAATCTTTTGCTCCACCCTTTTCCAACCCGATAAAGGATCATATTTTTCGATTCTATAACCATAGTCAAAAATCTGTAAACGGTAGGGGGTGGAGTTTTTCATCGCTTGATATTTCAGATAATTCATCTTAGAGTGAATTTCCCAAACAGCCATTTCCAAGGCATAACGATGGCGAATCTTAGCCTGAAAAGGAACGGCAATAATTATCACGAAACCAAGTATGGCCACAACTGTAAGATTTTCAATTAGTGTAAATCCTTTCATTTTCCCTCCATTCTGCTGGTTTAAGTCGAACCAGGATAGCCAGAGGTTTTTGGGGTAAAGGAGCGAGTTCTCCTAGGTTCAGGAGAAGGGAAGGGGCAGAAAGAGGGATGATTTTTAAAAAGGAAGAGGAGTTTTCAATTGCCGCGGCTTGAACTCCTCCTTTAATTATTACTTCCTTTCCCGTCCCTTCGATAATAACCCCCTTTCCCAACGAGGTTAAATTAGCTTCTATTATTATTTCGTTTCTTTCCCCTGGATTGATAATAATTGAAGCTTCATTTTCTTCTCCCGTTATTAAATCTTTTCCAGAAGAAAAAATAATAACCTGCGATTGATTCTTTTTAACATAAGGTATGCCCGGAAGCATTTCTAAATTTGGTTGAAAAAAGGGAGAAGTAATGTTTACTTGGCCCGAAGTGACGAAGCACAATCTAATTCCAGGCAAAATTGAGGGAGGCGGAGGCACGGCCATCACGGTCACTTCTTTGCCATCTTTTCCTCCAAAAGAAAGAACATTTCCATTAATCAAAATGATGTTATTAGGTAAGGTGTCGTAAATAAAACTTTTCTCAGGTGTTGTCCAGATAGTCTGGTTCAGCGATGGATTAAAGCTAATTTCCCAATTTTTATCCATTTGGCGAAAAGACATAATTTGATAGCCTTCTTCACAAGAGAGTAAAAGCTCATCAAGATTTCCTTGGACAAAGATTCCACCTAACCCAAAATCATCCTTTATAAGATAAACTCCATCGGGGACAGGAGCCGAATTTTCTTCAAGACCAAGAACTTTGCGGAGAATCATAGGGTTAATTCTATCAGGTTCAAAAAATTTGATTTTTAGTCCTTTCTCAAGAAAAGGAGAAATATTTCTTGATATCATTTCTCCTTGACTAAAAAAGGGCTTCAAGGGGAGATTCGTTTTCCTATCAATAACCAAATCAATCTTTTTTGATTGGAGATAATTTGATTGCTCTTCGAGATCCAATTTGCGTTCAATAAGAAGGGGAAAGAAGGTTAAAGGCAAATAGCCGGCCATTAAACTTGATTCCACCATTAAATAAGATAATCTTGATAAAGAAGAGGGCCCTATTTTACCTTTAGCTTTCAAATTTATAAGCATATCAGCCTGAATAAAATTAGTTAAAAGGTTTATTTTCTTGATATTAAGGGAAACATCGGTTTTCCAAAGCATATTTTCCCATCCGGATTCGAGATAAAAGGGAAATTCTATCCCTAAAATCCTCGACAGGAGCCATAAGCAGAATTTATCATCGGGCTTTGAAAGAAATATTTTCCAGTCTGAATCATCTATGATAATAGGCCAAGTCGATCCTTCAATTTTTTCCCAGAGAAAAAGATAGCCCATTTTAAGACCATTTTCCGCGGCCAGGTTAGAAAGGGCAAGCTGGGTTCTAATTCCACCGAGCTTTAAATGAATCTGGCTTAACATTAAAATGCCAAGGGCTAGAAATAAAAAGATAAGAAAAATAGGGAAAAAATAAATTATACCCTGTCGCGAAAAAACAATCTTTTTTTTAATAAGGATTGCTTTGGGCGATGAGGACATTCTTAGGAAAAGCTGTAATTTCATAGTTCCTCTCCTTTTCTCTTGAAAGTTCTTTGGCTATTACGAAGGTCAGAGTGATTTTAATTTTTCCAGAATTATCGATTGACCAAGAGAAATGCTTTACGTTTTCAAGAAGAGGTTGACCTGAACTTGCGTTAACCCGCCGGCGCAGAATTCTGTTTTCTTCATCGAGATAGTAAAAAACTTCTTCGATGGCTAGAATGAAGCCATTAATGGAATAACTTTCCTTGGTAGGCTGACTTAAAGTTAGGCGATCTTTTTCAACCTTTTCTGTCCTGAAGAGTTCAATCTTCTGCCCGTCAATCAGGGTGATTAGCTGTCCTCGGCTAATGGAGTTATTATGAGAAACATGAATGGTTGTGGAACCAGCCGGAGCCTCAATCTTCAAAGGAAAGGAAGATTCCCGAGAATAAATGCTTAAGCCCGTTCCTTTGCTTTCGACAGCTAAAAGAAGACCAGAGACAAGAAGTGGTTCAAGCCCGAGACCAGCTTTATTTAAATCCTGTCGAATTCGATCTTGACCAGCCCAAATTTCCTGGTTAAATTCCTGGGATTCTTTAAGAGTAAAGAAAAAACGCCGGCAACTCCGTGTTATCTCTAGCAAAGAGGCAATTATCAAAAGCATCAAGAAAAGAGCTATGAGGCATTCTATAAAAGTCATGCCTCGAGATCTGATTCGAAACATTTCTATTTCCATCAAAATCCCAAAATTGAAGTTAGCCAGAGTGAAGCTCTAACTTTCTGATTTGGATGAGTCAAAGAAGCAACTTCAATCTCAATTCGACCGGCCGCAGGTGCTTCCGGGATAAATTTCCACCGGCAAATAAATTTTTCGCCCGGTAATAAACCTTCTAATATTTCTTTATTCTCATTAAAAAAATTAGTTTGAGCAAAAGCCTGGCTTCTTAATTCTTCAAGCTGGTTAATAAGAAGACAAGTCATCTGATTTATTCGATCTGTTTTATTTTTCAGTTGAGCGGCTTGAATAATGAGCTGGGAGAATCCTGTGAAAATTGAAATTGTTAGAAATAGAGTGATGATGACTTCAATTAGGCCCTGGCCATTTCTTCTTATTTTCATGAGGAGAATTCCCAATTGATTTGAAGCATAAAC
>CALLJL010000008.1:0-212500 GCA_938092135.1 uncultured bacterium | reverse complement strand
TACGTGAGCTGGGTTTAGAACGTCGCGAGACAGTTCGGTCCCTATCCACGGCAGGCGCAGGAGACTTGAGGGGGGCTGTCCCTAGTACGAAAGGACCGGGACGGACGAACCTCTGGTGTACCAGTTGTGCCGCCAGGCGCAGCGCTGGGTAGCCACGTTCGGAAGCGATAACCGCTGAAAGCATCTAAGCGGGAAGCGCGCCCCAAGATAAGGTCTCCCACCCCGCAAGGGGCTGAAGGGCCCTCGTAGACTACGAGGTTGATAGGCCGGGTGTGTAAGCGCCGCGAGGCGTTGAGCTAACCGGTACTAATCGCCCGTGAGACTTGACCATAAAGTTTACCAAGTCAAAAGAGCAAAATGGGGACACAAACATTTTTTTGAGTGACGATTACATCATTTCTAAGCTGATATCTAAAAAGATAAAATTTTCCCTTTATATTTTTCCTAAAAAATACGTTCAAAACTGGCCGAAAATAATCAATCAAAAATGTATGTGTCCCTAATTTGATAAGAAAAAAATCCTGGCGACCATAACGGAGGGGAAACACCCGTTCCCATTCCGAACACGGAAGTTAAGCCCTCCGGTGCCGATGGTACTGCGCGGGGAACCGCGTGGGAGAGTAGGTCGTTGCCAGGATTTTTTATTTTTTAGCAATTTTGTTTGTTAGCATAAAACAGGTTCCCGCTCGTCGGATTTAACCGTAAAGAACAGAAGGCGCGAGGCGAATCCGAAGCCATTGCCAAGTCAACGGAAGCCAAATATTTAGATACCCAAAATGCCGCTGAACTCCTGGTAGCGTGCGAGCAGAGACTAAAGGTCAAATGTATAGGGCTGAACGAAAGGGGCGAAGAAGCCGGTGGCGATGAAATCAAGATAAAGGAAGAAACCTAAATACTGCGGATTTTTCTTGCGCCCGTTCCGATCGAGATAAAGGTAGTGATAGAGCCAGATTAGAGGCAGGGTTACACGCTCAGGAAAGAAGCCTCAGTCTGGAACCTAATTAGAGGATAGCTCTGCCTTTTACTCCCCACTTCAAAAGCTAAGAGATTTAAGCTTTGGGTAATAATTGCTGTGCCGAACAAAGCGAAATACTTTACCTGTTTTATCCCGTTCAAAGATTACTTCTTCACCCAAGGTTTCATCCTCACGGATGCGCCGGAAAAGGTCGCCTTCGATGTGCTTCAGAAGAGTAAGCCCTTGTGCAGGATTATCAGAGGGAAGACTAACCATGGCCAGCTTTCCCTGCCACGGAAGAATGACCGTTTCTCCCCACCAAGGCTGGGTGTCGTAATAACCTGCGTAATCTTCAAGGTTAACCTCCGGAGCTTTTTCGCCTTCTTTTTTGGCAGCAGCCTTTTTAAGTATTTCCCTCATTCCCCGGGCATACTTTTCCGGCTCGGTTCCCGAAGCATTTATCATGACCACAAAAGCTTGTTTTTGGCCTGGATCGATCATCAGAGTGCTTCTGTAGCCCGGGCATGAACCACCATGTCCTACGATGGTTTTTCCATCAAGTTGATAAACAGAAAACCCCAGACCCCAGGTCGTTTTCCAATCCGGGTCGATCCAGTGAACGCGCTGCATTTCTCGAAGAGTCGGGGCTTTAAGTATTTCCTCTCCTCCCCGGGAAAGCAGCCTGAATTGCCAGGAAGCAAATTTCGCCAGGTCAAGGACAGTGGAAGAAAAGCCGGCTGCCGGTTTGATTCCTTCAGCCTGGAAGAAAGGCAGCATCTCCCTTGTGCCCTTTCGGGTGAGCGAGCTATAACCTGTGGCCAGCCTACTCCTCCAGAGCTCTTTGGGCAGATAGGGACGGGTATCGTTCATGCCCAGCGGTTTTAGAATTTTCTCCTGCACATATTCATCATAGGACTGGCCCGAAAGTTCAGCCACAATCTCACCCAGCAGACTTAACCCCAAGTTGCTGTATTGAAAATAGGTGGATGGGGGGTAAAGGGTTTTTTGAGCCGCAAGTTTATCTTTGAGCTGTTCTCGAGTGGGGAAAAGAAAATCGGGTTTGCTCCAGTAAGGATAATCCGATTCGCGAGGAAGGCCAGAAGAATGAGTAAGAAGGGAGCGAATGGTAATTGGTCCACTGTCAGGATATTGTTGGTTGATATTGAACCAAGGAAGATGCTGAGCGACTTCATCATCGAGCCGGAGTTTCCCTGCATCGCGCAGCTGCATGATGGCCACGGCGGTAAATAGTTTCGAAATAGAACAAATGCTGTAAATCGTTTCCGGTGTGGCCTTAATTTTTTTCTCCAGGTCAGCCAGGCCATAGGCTTTAGAAAAAATCACCGCCTGGTCTTCGACTATTGCCACAGACATGCCCGGCAATTGCTCATAATCGCGCTGGGCTTCCAGCCATATGTCAATTAAACGGAGAGCTTCGGAGTAATCGGTTTTAATATTTCTCTCTTGAGCAAAAGTCTGAAGCCAGACTCCTAACAAGATCCCCAATAAGATAATCCATAAAATAAAGCTGAATCGAAAAAGCCTTTTTCTCATTGAAGCCTCCAGTTCTGTTTATCACCAAGTCATAATCATTTAACAATAAATGGCGTTTTTTATAAAGAACTAAATTTGAATATTTTAATATCATTAGTTAATTTTAATTAGGCCCGTGAAATAGAAAAAAGTTATTATTTATTGCCTATAGGGTCGTTTTTTCCCCCTACATCCCTTTCCCCAATTGAGTTACATTACGTGTCTATACCTTAAAAAGGAAGGCCTTGATATTTGAAGAAAAATATATAATAATTATTTTATCTATCAGGAGAGATGATGTGTAAGTTACAATCCAATAATAATGATCATGATTAGCAAAAAGCTGATAAGAAAAAGCATTTAGCCTGAAGATTTAATAGACAGGAGATGATAATTATCAACTTTGGTGTTGATTAGACCCTATTTAGATTATTTAGAAAAAATTAGAAAAACATGAAGCCCAATAGATTAATTCACGAGAAAAGCCCTTACTTGCGTCAACATGCCTATAACCCAGTTAATTGGTATCCCTGGGGCAAAGAGGCTTTTGAAAAAGCTCAAGAAGATAACAGGCCCATCTTTCTTTCAATTGGCTATTCTACCTGTCACTGGTGTCATGTCATGGAAAAGGAGTCCTTTGAAGACCAAGAAATAGCCGAGATATTGAACCGGTTTTTTATCGCCATTAAAGTTGATCGAGAGGAAAGGCCGGATATTGACAGCGTTTATATGAAAGTCTGTTACATGTTTCAGAATAGAGGTGGTTGGCCCCTTACGATTTTTATGACGCCCGATAAAAAACCTTTCTATGCCGATACCTACATCCCCAAGGAAGACTTTTATGGAAAGATTGGCCTGAGGAATTTACTTCTGAAAATTTTAAAGGCGTGGGAAAACAATAGAGAAAGGTTAATAGTTCTTTCCAATCAAATATACGAGGAATTGAAGGGTGTTCAAGCCAGAACACCTGAGCGAAGAGATCTCACAGAGATGTCAATCCACAGGGCCTTTGAAGAACTGAAAGAAACCTTTGATAGAGATTACAAGGGGTTTGGTCATGCACCAAAATTTCCTCTCCCGATCAACATGCTTTTTCTTCACCGATATTTCCACAGATACAGGGATCAGGATGCCCTGAACATGAGTTTAGAGACTCTAACCAAAGTGAGAATGAGTGGAATTTATGACCAGGTAGGTTTTGGTTTTCACAGATATTCTACAGATAGAGAATGGATACTCCCTCATTTTGAAAAGATGCTTTATGATAATGCTCTCTTAATGATGGCCTATACCGAGGCCTATCAAATAAGTCAAGATGATTTTTACAGAATGGTAGCCGAGGAAATAGCTACATATCTTTTAAGAAATATGTCTTCCCCAGAAGGGGCCTTTTATTCGGCAGAGGATGCCGATAGTGAAGGCGAGGAAGGTAAATTCTATCTATGGAAATATGAGGAAATAAGGAGAATTTTAAGTGAGGAGGAATTCATTCTATTTAAATCTCTTTTTCCAATTTCAGAAGAGGGCAATTTTTATGAAGAAGCGACAAGAAGGAAAAATGGCAGAAATGTTCTCTATATCAATCAATCGATTCAGGATTTAGAAAAGGAATTAAGATTGAACAGAAATGAAATTCTCGAAAAAATAAAAACCTTAACCAGCAAACTATTTAGCGAAAGATTAAAAAGAATTAGACCAATCAGGGATGAGAAAATCCTGACCGACTGGAATTCTCTGGCGGTGATAGCATTCTCTAAAGCAGGAATCGCTTTTGGAAGGAAAGATTATATAGAAATTGCGGAGAGATGCATGAATTTTTTTCTTAAAAATATGTTTGATAATTCCGGTAGATTACTTCACAGATATGCTGATAAGGAAGCATCTATCTATGGATATCTTGAAGACTATGCCAATATTATCTGGGCGTTTATGGAATTGTATTTCGCTACATTTAAAAATGAATATCTTCGTAAATCTTTGGAACTTACCGAGCACGCCTTTAAACATTTTTGGGATAAAGAAAAAGGCGGATTTTACCATAATGCTGATTATTCAGAAGTCGTCATAGATAGATTTAAAGAAGCTTATGATAATATTACTCCATCAGGGAATGCCGTAATGACCTATAATCTTATAAGAATGGCAAGACTGACAGGAAAGAGGGAGTATGAGGAGGCGGCAAATAAAAATCTTCATTTCTTTAGCCTTGATGTAGATAGATTTCCCTCCTTTCATCTTTTTCACCTTATTTCCTTTGACTTATTAGTTAACGGCTCATCTGAATTAATTACTGTTCCTGTAGGTTCTAAAGATGGGGAGATTAAATTTTTAGGAGAAGTTCAAAAGACCTTTACTCCAGATCTGGTCTTGTTGATAAAGGATTCCTTTACAGAAGAGATTAATGAAAAGCTAAAGGATTTTAAGGTCATTAATGGAAAGTCTACTTACTATTTTTGTAAAAATTTTGTTTGTCAAGCTCCGGAAAATGATAGAGCAAAACTGCTAAATTTAATCCTTTAATTGTGGCGCCAAAAAAAAGAGGCAATTTTTTCCATATGAAAATTAGAGCTACAATCCAATAATATATATTTACCCGTTGCCATTGGAGTAAAACCTGAAAGTCTAACCATTATTTAGAATACAAAAAGAAATCTGTAATTGGTGCTTTTCCAAATCGAGGACAAGGATTTATCTTGTCAAAATTAATGCCTATTTGATTAATTTTTGCGAAAATTTTATGCTAAAATGAGTCCTTAAGAAGGGTGTATTCCAATATAACTCTTGACATCGCCACCCTTGAATCTTGTCTTTGGGACGCCGCATGTGTAATAAAGGGAAGGCCATTAAATACGCTTTCCAATTTCCGCGCTTGCCAAACAACAGGAAATCGCCAGTATCCTAAAGGCAGTGGGCCGCCAAAGTGAAACTAAAGAAGCGTATAAAAGAAGCCTCTATCAATTATTCAAGACTTTTTCACAATTTTATGACCGGAAAAAATCCGGGTTAAAACCCTTATATCGGAGGAAGTAAATGACTTAACCTAAAACCCATCCAGAAAGAATCCTAGATTTAGTAGAAGAAGCTCGCAAAGCGAAAATTGTTTTGCCTGAATTCCAGAGATTATTTATCTGGAAAAGAGAAAACATTGAAGAATTACTCATTTCCATTTTATGATACCTGTAGTCTCCATACCAGCTGAATCGGGAAAAGAAAATCTTGGGCATCATATGACCGAAACCGGCCCCATCCCCCAGCACTGGCGGGTAGTAAGGCTGAGGGAGGCAGCTGATTTCCGCCGCCGGGAAGACAAGCCAAATCCGTCTTGGGTCAAGCAAATTCCGTTTATGTCTGTATCTCCCGTTCCTGAAGGCTCACTCTATATCATTACTTGGGAATTGAGAAGCCCTAAAGAGATTAGGGGCGGAGTTCCTATTTATGAAGGTGACTTATTGGTTGCCAAAATAACATCTTGTTTGAAAAATGGCAAACAGCGGATAGTTTCGAACATTCCAAATGGCAGGGGATTGGCAACTACAGAAGTCATCCCAATATGGCAACCGTCTCATCTCCAATCCCAGTTTTTAGCTTTTTAGCTAAAAGTTCCAACCTATAAGACAAAAATTGGTTGTAAAGATGGAAGAAAATACGGATCGTAGTATATTACCTAAATTCACCTTATTTGGTCTCCTTTTCCCCTTTCCTTCTATCGCCGCGCAGCTGCAAATTGCCAGCATCCTTAAAGTGGTAGATAGCTGCATCCAGGCAGAAGAAGCATTGTGAATGCTTTAAATGATCTGTTTAAAACTTTACTTAAAGAGTTGATGACAAGAAAAATGAGTCAAGTCATTAATCCCAAATGATAAGGTTTGCGAGAAAAATGAGGGATTTGATAAAGCGTAAACAATTGAATAATCATGTGAGCTAATTTATTTTTCACAAGATGAATATAATGCAGGGGAGACCAAAATGGCACTTTAGTTAGTTAGGGGTGGAACGCATGGAAAATTTGAAGAGATAGCCTTAACAAAGGGTCTTGCAATAATTGGCCGGCCAGAAATAAGCGATCTCAGACATGTTAATTCAAAAGAAGAATTGGATGAAATAGTTAAAAAACTTACCCAGAGGCGAGCCCTATAACGGTATCAAACTACACAGGGCAATTATGGAGCTTTTCTAAAAAAATTAAAGAAGGCGATTTAGTAGTTTTGCCGTCAAAAAAGAAACCGGTTTTTATATAAGGAAGGTAAAAGGACCTTATGAATATAATAGAAATATTCATCCAGAAGCTGCCCATGTCCAAAAAGTAGATTGGATAAAAGAACTCCCTTGGAAAGATGTTGATCAGGACCTTTTGTTTCATTCGGTTCACTTCTGACTGTCTGCCAGATATCGAGAAATAAGGCCGAAGAAAGAACTCGGGCTATAATGGGGAGAAGATCAAAATAGAACTTCCGCCCCACGATCTTCAGGAAATTCCAGATATTGAGCAATACGCCTTCGATCTCATAAGAAATTACATATCTAAAAAATTTAAGGGACACAATCTGGCTCAGCTTGTTTCTGCTGCGCTGGAAGCTCAGGGCTATAAGGTTCATGTATCGCAGCCAGGGCCTGATGGTGGCGTTGATATAATATGCGGGAGATGGCCGCTTGGGTTTGATAGCCCGAAAATGATCGTTCAGGTAAAATCATTTGAAATCGAGGTAGATATTAGAGCGATACGAGAACTTCAGGGCGTAATGAAAAATTATAAAGCTGAGCACGGCCTGTTTGTTTCGTGGGGTGGATTTAAAATTTCTGTGGAAAAAGAAGAAGCTCAGCATTTTTTTGAAATAAGATTTTGGGATTCCGATGATTTAATTAGGGCCATACCTGATAATTATGAAAAGCTTCCCGAAGAAATCCAGGTGGAACTCCCTCTTAAAAGAATGTGGATTTTAGTTAAAGAAGAGGAATAGGACATGAACCTTCAATCGGAAAAAACAACGGTGTAGAATCCGCTGATTCGGTACGCAATCGAAGCAGGATGGCAATATGTTGAACCATATGAAGCTTTAAGGCTCAGGCGAGGTGAAAGCGGGATAGTTTTTCATGAGGTACTCAGTGGCCAGCTTCAGAAGTTAAATCCCGGTATAGTTGACTCCATCAGAGCAGAAGAGATAATCAGGAGACTCCTCGGAGTTAGGCCAAATATTGAAGGCAATATTGAAGCCCGGGAATACTTGAGAGGATTGAAACAGTATTTGTTGCAGCGGAAAAGAGAGAAGGGAATGTGCGTCTGGTTGCCCCTGAAACCCTGAAGCCAATGTCTTTCAAATAACTAATGAATTTAATTTTGTAAGCAGCAGTTATTCCATCAGACCTGATGTGGTTTTCCTTATTTAGGTGATTCCTATAATTATTTTAGAAACTAAATCAGCCACTAAAATTGAAGGTATGGACGAGGCCTTTGATCAGATAAGACGCTACCATAACGAGAAGTCTGAACTAATGGCCTAGACCCAGTTATTTGGTCTTACCCATTTAATCCATTTTCTTTAAGGTGCTACCTGGAATCTAAATAAAAGGCTTCTTTTCAACTGGCGCGATTAACAGGCTGGAGACTTTGAGACACTGGTGAAATCCTTGGTCGTACCCAGAAAGGTTCTTAGAGTATTAACAGCCTATATCTTATTTGTTAAAAAAGATGGTGAATTGAGCAAAGCGGTGCTTCGCCCCCCTCAAATAAGAGCCGCGAGGAGAGTTCTCGGGCGGGCGCGAGGCCAAAAAGCGGGGAGGTCTAATTTGGTATACTCAGGGGTCAGGTAAAACATATACGATGATAACTATATCCAAAAAGTTGCTGGCTGACCCAATTTTTGAGAATCCGACAGTGTTGATGATGGTCGATATAAATGAGCTTCAGCAGCAACTTTTCATTAGTCTTGAGGCTATAGGCTTTGAAAGGACAGTTGTTGCCTCAAGCAAAGGAGAATTGAGGGATCTTCTTGAAAGAGATACGCGCGGGTTTATTGTTTCTATGATACATAAGTTTGATGATAGGCCTGCCAACATTTGCCAAAGGAAAAATGTTTTTGTGCTTATAGATGAAGCGCACCGATCCACTGGCGCTGACCTTGGGAATTATCTTATGGGGGCATTGCCCAACGCAACTTTTATCGGCTTTACTGGAACGCCCATAGATAAAACAGCTTACGGTAAGGGGACCTTTAAAATCTTTGGAATGGAAGATGAAAGCGACTACCTTGATAAACATTTAATAAAAGAATCAATTGAGGATGATACAACTGTTCCCCTTCATTATCAGATGGCCTCAACAGACTTGATGGTTGAGAAGCAAACTCTGGAAGAAGAATTCTGGAAGGCGGCCGAACTTGAGGGCGTTTCCGATATGGGGGAGTTAGATAGGGTGCTTGATAAGACAGTTACCTTAAAAAGATGCTGAAAAATCCGGAGAAAGTGCAAAAGATTGCCAGATTTATTGTTAATCATTTCAAGGGAAGATATAGAGCCCATGGGATACAAAGCATTTTTGGTGGCAGTAGACCGGGAAGCCTGCTGTTTTTATAAAGAAGAATTTGATAAATATACGAGGGCAGAAGAAAGCGCCGAAGTCATCATGCCGTTTTATAATGATCCACCACATATCAAAAAATATCATCCTTCAAAGATTTCAAAAAAGTGATTTTAATCCCAAAATTTTGATTGTGACGGAGAAGCTCTTAACTGGTTACGATGCACCCATACTTTCCTGTAATTACTTTGATAAACCATTGAGAGATCATGTTCTTTTACAGGCCATTGGTCGGGTCATAGACCGTATGAAACTAATGAAGGTCAGAGAAAAATTTCTGGATTAATAATAGACTTTGTGGGTGTATTTGATAACCTCGAAAAAGCTTTAGCTTTCGACTCCAAAGATGGGGAAGGTGTAATTGAAAACCTTGATGTTTTAAAAAACAGATTCAGGGAATTAATAGAAGAGGGAAAGAAAGAATATTTAAGTCTCGGCCGAGAACTGATGGAAGATAAAAAAATTGAGCAAAGCGTGTCAGCGGAGATCTTCAAAGCAAAAGTTCTGGCCTGGGCAAAAAAGATTAAAGTCAAACCCATGGAAATTCATATCCGACCCATGAAACGCAAATGGGCAAGCAGTTCCTCTCAGGGTAGGTTAACTTTTGATGTAGAATTATTAAAGCAACCGGCGAAATTCAGGTCCAAGGTAGTTGTCCATGAGCTTCTTCATCTAAAAATCCCTAACCACGGGCCTTTATTTCGATCACTTGCAAAGGCGCTTCTTTCTATAAGATAAACTTTGTCCAACCCTTTTAATTCAAGTTAATTCAAGAACTAAGAACTTTTTTAATTCTTTCTAATAAATTGCCTTTTTAATACCCAAACAACTTGAAGACAATTTTTCCAGAAATTTGGGTGTTTACATTTTTATTATGAATTCCAATCAAGTAGGCTGCAAAGCAAGTAATTAAAATATATACATATAACCGAAACCTGAATATTTAGGAGCTGCCGCTTTTTGAAGTTTTTTAATTATGTCCAATGTGGTTAATATTGGGATAACAAGCTTCTTGACAGCGAATGAGGCATGTTTTTATATTAGGGCGAGAAGGGGAACTCATTAATGAAGATATACGTGGCAATAACAGACAATGAATGGTATCGTTTTCTGGCCAGCAGGGTTAATCAACTCGAGGATGAAGTAAATTTCTGGCTACCGTCTCCGGAACCAATAAAGACATTGCAAAAGGGTGATTTATTCCTATTTAAGTTACACAGATCACCTGAAACAGGTCGAAGAGATGTCATTGCAGGGGGCGGCATTTTTATTTCTTATTCAGAGCTGCCTATCAGCCTAGCCTGGGCCATATTTGAGGAAAAAAATGGGTGTTCCACATTCCAGGAAATGCGCCAGAAGATTGTTCAATACAGAAGGAAACCTGATAATCCAAGAGAAGATTTCCGGATAGGATGTGTCATCCTTAGTGAGGTTTTCTTTTTTCCTAAGGAGCATTGGTTTGAAGTTCCAGGATGGCATCAATCTATCGTTCGGGGTAAAACCTATAACGTTAATTCAGAGGAGTGGAAATATCTATTTACTAATCTCCAGGCGGTCTGGAGAGATCAACAATATGAGCATTTGAGCAGGGAGACAGCACGGGTGCGGGAAGAAAGAGAAAGATATGGTAAGGAAACAGTTATCCGTCCGAGATTGGGTCAAGGAGCATTTAGAATATTAGTCACTGAAAGTTACAAGCGGGCTTGTGCCATAACTACTGAACACTCTTTGCCAGCCCTTGAGGCAGCCCATATCAAGCCATTTAGCTTGAGTGGACCCCATGAGGTTTACAACGGCATTCTGCTACGAAGCGATTTTCATCGATTGATGGACACGGGTTATATAACCATAACACCGGAATACAGGGTTGAAGTGAGCAAAAAACTTAAGGAAGATTACGAAAACGGAAAGAGCTACTATCCCTACCACGGAAAACCGCTGCTAATCCTACCCGACCTACCCGAGGATTGGCCGGCAAAGGAGTTGCTTATCTGGCATAATGAGAATATCTTTAAGAGTTAGTTAGAGCTAATTGGAAAGGGCGCTCATTCCTGTCGAGCCTTTCTGGTTACCCAATGATTTGAACTGCTAACTTTTCCGTGGCTCCGATCACCATCGGGTCTTGGGCCTTAATAAAAATTTCAGAGGAAAATAAACTTAAAGCCGGAATTAATATCAATAAATTTTTTAATTCTTAAATCTACGGGCTGGTGGCGATTCGGGCGATTTTCCAAACGTTGCCTTCTTTTTCTAGGATTATCCAGCGGATATTTAAGCCGTTTTCCCACCCATAATAGGGAATAGGAGCTTTAGCTGAACGAGGGTCCATCCGGACATCGAAAGTCACCCGGTAAATATGTCTAGTCTCCGACCATTGATCCTCACTCGCCTTTTCTATTTTTAAAAGCTTAAAAGAAGTGATGGCGGCAAACTGAGCCGCCCAGGCCTGAAATTCGCTTCTTGCCTGTGAGGCGTTTCTCTGGTTTATTTTCATCATTTTTGCTGCCTCGTTAGCTTTTCCTTCTTCAATCCTAGCCACAAAATTTCTTATAATCTCCTCATCTTGACTTAAAGGAAGAGTTTGTTTGGGAAAGCTGGAAGAAGAGAGGTTTTGTTGATTCGAAGACGATTTTTCTCTATTTTCAATAAAATCTTTAAAATAAAGAGCCAATTTTTTGACAAACTGCAGGGCTTCTTCCTCAATTAAATTTCTCTGAAAGGTGTTGATGTTTAAATTTAAATCATCGCCTAAGGAAATCTCCAGACTTTGTAATTTTCCTTTATCACTATAAATTAATTGATGGGGAAAGGGGATCTCTCTGTCCTGTTTGGTCTGATATCCCGCAAGTTTATAGGTCTCTATTAAATCTTTCATGTTCCCTCGGATAAAACTAACCGGCAACCCTTTGGTAATAATCGGGCTCCTGCTCTCGAACTTAAAAATTGATTCTTCCTGATTATATTCACAATAACATTCAGTAAATTTTGATGTTTTGTTCACCCCGCTTCTTGCAGAAACCAAAGTCTTTCCCAGAATTTCCTTTATTTTTTCTTGAGGGAATAAAGAGCAAACATTAATTTCGCCTGAAAAGAAATGGCCATAGCTTGCTTTTGAGTCGCCTTCTTTTTGAGGCGGATGAAGAACAGCTGGTTGGGAAGAAGATGGTTGAGGCGAAAGCGATTGAGTCCAAGCGGGCCGAGCGTTGATTAGCTGATCGTTACCGGTAATTTGGTGGGAGCCAGGGATTTGGTTGAAGACGGTAATTTGGCTGAGGGAGGAGATATCCGGTTTCTCCGGTGGATTACCAATGACCACAGCTCTGATAATCAACACCGGGCCAATTAAAGCGAAAACAAGATGGCTTTTTATAATTTTATCCCTTACCTTAATCTTGTTTTGAATTTTTTAAAAATTAATTTCGAGTCTTTTGCTGAAGCCTATGGGTCGGCAGATGTAATACATGCCGCCTCCTCCCCCTCCACCACCACCACCAATGATTCCACCCATATCTGTGCCGATACAGAGATTAATGGGGACAGAGTTACATTCGAAGGGGCAGCAGCAGTTGAGGGTCGGGCCACAATAGCAGCTGTACCAACCAAGATACTGCTCGCAGCCGCCCGTGGGCTGAGGGCCCTGATTGCCAAAAATATCGTTTTTTATTTTAAGGATAAGGGCGCTCACCGCAGCGTCATAGGAGGGTATATTTCGCGAATTCCAGGCCAGTCTTATCTTAGCAATTAAGTCAGCGTATTTCCGGTCAAAGCGGGCATCGAGCCTGTCCAGGAATTCATTCATCTGGTCATCGGAAACCTCGATAATTTTTGAAGGAGGCTGACCGGGCCCTTTAAACTTTAGAACCTGTCCGCTAGTTAATAACGTCAAAAAAAATGAAAAGCAAACAAAAAATATAGCTAAATTCCCTTTTGCAATCATCAAACCTCCTTTCATTCGTTTTATAAAATTTAAGAAAGATTGATTTTGCCTGTCAAGTCGTGTCTTAAACTATTAGTGGATTTTTGTTACAGGTGAACTGAAATATTAAAAAATTTTTTTTAAATTAAGCTGTTTTTTAAAAAAGCTTTATGCTATAATTTAATTTCCGCTTAAAGGAAGAGGGCACGGGCCCTTAGGTGGTCATTCTCCTCTCCTTTATGTCGGTAAATTTTAATTTTAAGGAGATGTGAGAATGAACATCTATGTGGGCAACTTGCCCCGCAACCTTTCTGAAGGCGAACTTCGTGAAGCTTTTGAAGCTTATGGCGAAGTTTCTGCGGTCTCCATCATTAAGGACAAGTATAGTGGTCAGAGCCGCGGTTTTGGCTTTGTGGAAATGCCAAACCGTGAAGAAGCTGCCAACGCAATTGCAGCTTTAAATGGCCAAGAGATTAAGGGCCGGCCACTTACGGTCAATGAGGCTAGACCCAGGGAAGAGCGACCAAGAAACCAGGGGTTTTTTAGCCGCAAGGGTGGTCGAGGCGGTTTTAGTGGCCGTCGCTGATTTCCCTTTTTTGAACTAAATAACACCTAAGAATTGGTTTAGAGGGAAGAAGGAGGGGGTTAAAAGGTAATTTTCATCAAATTACCTGGAAACCCCCTCCTTTCCTTATTGCCCAGCTTTTTGGCTCCTATTTTTATTTTTGTGCAATCTTTATGCCAGATTATTATCCATCCTATTATCTTGAATAAGGGGAATTTTCAAGGCCTTCAGTCTAAATATTTAGACTTTAGAGCCTATTCAAATATAATTTTTTATACTTAATTGGACTGAAAAATTGTCTAAGATTAGTTTCTCTTTTAAGATCTTTTGAATTCGTTATTTTTTCTTTTCAGTCCGTATTTTTTTATTTTATTAAACAGGGTTGCCCTTGATATATGAAGATCCTTGGCAACTTTATTGTAATTCCAATGATGGGCCAGCAATTTGGACAAAATAACATCTCTTTCGATTTTGTCTCGGGCTTCAGAAAGGGTAGCTTTAGTTTTGGGAATAAAAAAGGAGTGATTATCCAGGCTTGTTTCTTTAAGGGAAATTTCAACCATTTCTTTGGAGACAGTTTCTGATGGACATAGAACTACTATTTTTTCAATCAAGTTTCTTAGCTCCCTTACATTTCCAGGCCAGGGATAATTGATCAGGACTTCCATCGCCTGTGGATGGAAACGAAGGGGGGGCCTTTTTCTTTCCTCACTAAATAACTTCACGAAATGGTCCACGAGAATAGGAATATCCTCTTTCCTTTCTCTCAATGGAGGAATATGAATTTTAATAACGCTCAACCGATAATAGAGATCTTCGCGGAAGATTTTTTCTTTTACGGCCTCTCTTATGTCTCGGTTAGAAGCAGCAATGATTCGGGTATCCACCTTGATGAGCTCACGGCCACCGATTCTCTGAATCTCTTCAGTTTCAAGGGCTCTCAATATTTTAGCCTGAAGGCACCAGCTCATATCGGTTATCTCATCTAAGAAGAGGGTGCCTTTGTGGGCTAGTTCAAATTGGCCAATTTTTCTTTCGGTTGCTCCGGTAAAAGCGCCTTTTTCGTGACCAAAAAGCTCAGATTCAATTAAATCATCAGGAATGGCCGCACAATTAACGGTAATAAAAGGCCCGGCCGCCCTTTTACTTCTCAAATGAATTGCCCTGGCGACTAGTTCTTTTCCCGTTCCGCTTTCCCCAGAGATAAGAACCTTAGAGTCGCTGGCAGCGGCGCTTTCTATTAAGGAAAAAACCTCTCTCAGGGCTGGCGAAACGCCTACCATTTGATATTTTCCTTTGGCCTGCTCGAGAAGTGATTGTTTTTCCCTTTCCAAACGATATCTGGCGAGGGCATTTTCAATGGTTATGTTGATTTTCTCTATTTCTATGGGTTTTTCAAGAAAATCAAAGGCGCCAAGTTTAGTAGCCTCAACAGCTTTGGCAATGGTGCCGTGTCCGGAAAGGATAATGACAGGAAGGGATGGCTTTTTTTCTAAGATTTTTTTCAAGACAGTAAGCCCATCGACGGAAGGCATGACCAGATCAAGAATCACCAAGTCAACCGGCTCGAAGTCAATCATCGACAGAGCTTCTGTCGGATTAGGTGTCTTTAGGACCAGATAATCAAAATTTTCCAATAAAATGGAAAGGGAAGCCAGAACTTTGGGATCATCATCCAGAAGAAGAATTGTTGCCTTTTTTAGCTTCATCTTTTTGGCTCCCCCATCAATTTTCTTTGTCCCTTTTATATTTTTATGATTAAAAATCCGAACATTTTCTTGTTGATTTATCTTTTACTCTAGAACCCACCCTTTCCTTTTTTATTTTGGAATTTTAACCCTTTTATTTTCAATTTTTTTATTGACCTATTTTCTTTTCTTTTCCTTTATTTTTCTCCTTTCCTTTTTCCCTTCTCTTCCTATTTCTTTTTCCTTTATTTTTTAATTTTTTCAGCCTTTATTTTTCTTTCTCTCTCTTTTTCTTTTTCTCCCTTGCTTTTTCTCCCTTCCCTATTTCTTTCCCTTTTTTCTTCCCTCGTCTCAGTTTTCTTAGTTTTATTATTTATTTCGCCAGGGCAAAAAAATAGCAAATTTTGTACCAACTCCAACACGACTATAAACTGAAATCCGGCCGCCGTGAGCCTCAACTATCCTTTTAGTAATGGTCAAGCCAATGCCCAGCCCATCTTTTTTAGTAGTGAAGGCAGGCTTGAAGATTTCTGATAATATTTCCTCTGGAATGCCCTGGCCTGTATCCTCCACCTCAATCTCCAGACCTTTTATGGTTTGCTTTCCAGGGGAATGAATGATTGTACTTCTTAGAGTTAAACGCCCTCCTTCAGGCATGGCGTCAAGGGCGTTAGAAATCAGATTGGCCAAAGCTTCCTCTAATTGTTCTTCGTCAACAAGCACATCTTGAGATTCACTTTCGAGATCAAGAAGGAATTCAATTTTGCCGCGATAATAATCAACATATCGGTTAATTACTTTTTTGATCAGACTGTTGATTTCGACCCACTTCAAATTGAGGGGCCGGTGAGTAAGGATTTTCATCAGGATACGAGTCTGTCGACTGAGTTCACTCACATCATCTAGGATTGACTGAGATATGGGCAAGACGATTTGCCGGTCATGGTCATCGAGTTTTTTTTGAGCCAACATTTTTAAATTTTCCGCCTGCAATTGAATGGTGAAGAGGGCGTTTTTCATCCGGTGGGCTAAATCCTGAGCCTGGTCGAGCCAGTCTGACTGGAGCTTTAGTTCAATCGGGGAGGCAGAGCTTATTAACGTAAATAAATAGGCAAACAGGCCGTTAAGAATGATGAAAATAAAAAGATGGGAGATAAACTTGGAGGAGAGAACGCGACCTAACCAGACGAAGAAAGGCCAGGACTTTTTTTCTATCAAATAAAGGCGCGAAGCATTAATCAGGCCATATCTTCGGCCTTGATCCTTGAGTGAATAGAAGGTCATGTTTTTTATATCTGAAAAATAATCTATATTGTATCTATAAAGCTCCTTTAATTTTTCATTAAAAATTAGAAATTTGGTAAAGCCAGCCTGAACAAAAAGATAATTTTTTTCGCCCTGGTCTCCCATCCTAGCCACTCCTCTAATAATTGCTGGGTGATCCACTCTGATTCGCTTTAAAGGATTAAGATGGCGGTCAAGAAGGATAACGTCACCGACGGAGTTACCAACGACTAACTGAATTTCCCCTTTGTTTTTGGGCAGAATGAAAATTTCGCTAAAAGAGGGCGATTCTTTATAAAGATTTTCGGTGGCTCCCGTTGAAGCCTCGATTATTCTGATTTCTCCAGG
The DNA here is from genome assembly GCA_938092135.1 of uncultured bacterium. Lineage (GTDB taxonomy): Bacteria > Acidobacteriota > Aminicenantia > Aminicenantales > CALLJL01 > CALLJL01. The sequence continues at coordinate 195,637 of CALLJL010000008.1, read as the reverse complement.
CTCAGGATCGATTTCCCGATCGCAATCCTTGCTGGCAATTATTTCGATCTGTCCGTCGCGGTCGATATCCAAAGTTTTAATCCACCAGCGAGTATAATAACCACCCAAGATTAACCGCCAGATTAAATTCCCTTTACTATCCAGGGCGAAAATGTAGCTGTGGTCATCATCTGTTCCATTAGCTGAAACCCCATTATGAGGCGCTCGGCCCATAACGATGATTTCTTTATTCCCGTCCTGGTCAATATCTAATATTTCAAAGATATCAGGCCCGCAGCCCATGGGAAAAGACCAGAGCAAGTCACCTTTGTCCCCGTCCCAAGCAGCTATAGCCCTTGGGGCCCCCGAGAATGTACTGCCAATTGAAGTTATGATTTCTTTCTGGCCATCATTATTTAAATCAGAAAAAACAAGGGAGCCCAAAAACTGGCCAATCTCTAATGTTTCTTGGAAATTTATAATCTTTTTTATATTTCCTATGGGTTCCTGAATTTTTAAGGTTAAGCGATTTTCCTTGCCCGTTAAAATAGGAATTTCTATTTCTCCATCATTATCAATATCATCAAGTTGAAAAAGGACTTCGTCCTCTCCAATTCGAGTATCTAGGAAAAAGCGGTATTTATAAAATACAGAAGAGGAAAAAGGCGAAAAAAGTTGAAGATCTTTATAATAAAGGGAGAGGTTCATGAATGAAAGTGACAACCAGGTCATCATTTCCATTTTTATCTAAATCAGAAATATGAATAGCATTACAGCGGCCCAGGATGGGGTGAAATTCAAAATGACAAGAAGAGAAAGTAGACGAGGAGAAGGTTTTTATTAGCAGGACAATAAGGGTTAAATTGATGGTTGACCAAACACTAAGAAGGGTTATCTTTTTTTTTGCTCAAATTTAAAGAAGATAATCTTTTCATCAAAACGATCGTGCTAAAAAACCTTTTCTTTATTAAACAAAAAGAAATATTTTTTCAAGCTTCAAGTTTTTCTTTTTAAAAAATAAATAATTTTTTTGATTATTTTGTCATAGAACTAATAAAGGTGGCAGAAGATAAAAAATATAGGTTTTTTATTATTTTCTTTCTATGGGGAGAATGAGGCAGGTCGGGCCGCCACTTCCCTTAATAAATTCGCTTAAGTCGAGCTCAAAAACTGTGAAGCCAGCTTTTTTGAGGGCCCCTCTGGCCGCTTTATTACTTTTTTCCACTATAACCTTTTTCCGTCCAAGGCAAATGACATTGCCACTTGTGGGCGATCTGTCGGGGATGGTGATGACTTCAAAGCCTTCAAAAAAAGCCGGAGGCACTTCGTCCCGAACGGAAAGGATAGTTCGAGGGGCAAGAAGGCTCATCAATCCCCCGAGATGAAGGTGATAGGAGGGTAGAACTATAATTCTAACTTCATAACCCATTTCTTCCAACAGGCTGCCTAGTTGTTTGGCCCCTGATTCATTTGTTCTCGCCGATTGACCGATAAAAGCGACTGGCCAGGCAAGGATAACATCCCCGCCCTCAACTGTTCCAGGAGCTTTAATTTTTCCAACGCAGGAAAGACCCAGATTTTCAAGAAATTGGGCCATCCAGCGATCTTCGCCCCGACGAGTAGGCAGGCCCATTCGGAGCTGAATATAGCCCCGAGGAGTAACGAGGGCCGTGTCGCGAACGAAGACTGAATTGGGATGATTCTTAAGTTCCGGAATTTCGATAACCTCACACCCAGATTTTTCCAAGAGCTTTTTTAATTCGCCGTACTGTCTTAAAGCTAAGACCTGGTCGGCCACCATTTGAATATTATGGGCTTGAAGATTGTTAACCCGATAATATTCTCTTTCCGGCCGACAAATAATTACTCGACGAAGCCTTTCTCCCTCACTCTTAACCATTTCTTCTCTCAAAACAAGGCAATTTAATTAAGAAAGTCATTTCTTTAATTAAATCAAATTTTATAATATATTTTCCTTCTTTTCTCATCTTACCTTTTTTCCTAATTTCTTTTCGTTCCTCAATTTCCATTTATTCATCCATCTATCTATGAATCTTTTTCCCTTTTTTACTTACCTACCTATTTGCTGACTTACCAACTAAATTTTCTACCTACTTGCTTGCTTTTTCTTTTTTTATTCATTGATTCCATCAATCATTCATTCATCAATTCTTTCTTCCCTCCAAGCAAGATTGGTTAGAAAGAATTGTTTTGACATTATTTTATTATATCAAATAAATTACCCTAAAACAGCGAATGATTGACTAATCGAAAAGATTCAATTGAGTTTTTCTGTGGAATTTAAACTGATTATTATGTTATTAAAATTAACCTGCTTTTGAATGAAGATAGGTCAATATCGCCAGAATTTAAGATTAGAGGGAGGAGATAAATGAAGAAAGCTCAATTGTTTTTTCTGGTCTTTATTATTTCCTTTATTTTTCTCCAGCCATTAAATTTAAAGGCGCAAACTTTCATTCAACCTGTTGATCCTGAGGCCAGAGAAATAGTGGCCAAATTGCTGCGGGCCAAACCTCTTTCGTTAGAAAAGGTGCGATTGACGGGTGGACCTCTCTATCGAGCTCAATATCTTACGGCTCAATATTTACTTCAGCTTGAGCCTGACCGCATGCTCGCTTATTATCGGATGCGCGCAGGTTTGCAGCCCAAGGCCGAACCCTATGGAGGGTGGGATGGACCAGGACGTAACCTAACTGGTCATATTGCCGGGCATTATCTTTCAGCTGTTAGCCTGATGTATGCGGCGACAGGTGATGCCCGCTTCAAAGAAAGAGCTGATTATATAGTAAAGGAACTGAAGGAAGTTCAGGCGAAACATGGCGATGGCTATCTAAGTGCTCTGGAGGGAGGCCGCCAATGCTTTGAAGCCGTGGCCCGGGGGGAGATTAAATCGACCAGCTTTGATCTCAACGGTCAATGGTCACCCTGGTATACCTTACATAAAACTTTTGCCGGTCTTCGCGATGCCTATCGGCTTACAGGCAACAAAACGGCCTTAGAAGTGGAAATAAAATTTGCTACTTGGGCGGAGAAAATTTTGGCCAATCTTAATGAAGAGCAGATTCAAAAGATGCTTAACACCGAATTTGGCGGCATGAATGAGGTTTTGGTTGATCTTTATGCCGATACAGGGGATCGGCGATGGCTTGAATTAGCCAGAAAATTCGAGCATCTTGTTTTTGTGGATCCATTAAAACGCCATCAGGATATTTTAGCAGGTAAACATGGCAATACGGCCATTCCAAAAATGATTGGTTCCGCCGTTCGCTATCTTTACACCGGTAACGCTGAAGATCTCATAGCAGCCAGCTTTTTCTGGGACAGAGTCGTTCAGCACCACAGTTACGCCACAGGCGGGCATGGAATGAACGAATATTTTGGCCGGCCTAATGAATTGGGGGCCAGAGTCGACGGCCGGACAGCAGAAAGCTGCAATGTCTATAATATGCTCAAGTTAACCAGGATTCTTTTCTCTCTGTGGCCAGATGCCCACTATGCTGATTTCCTTGAAAGGGCGCTTTTTAACCATGTCCTTGGCTCGATTGATCCTGAAGATGGCCGCATGTGTTACATGGTTCCTGTTGGTCGGGCTGTTCAGCGAGAATATCAGGATATGTTCCACAGTTTCACCTGCTGTGTGGGCTCTGGCATGGAAAATCATGCTCTCCATGGTCTTGGCCTTTATTATGAAAGCCAGAATAAACTATGGGTTAATTTCTATGCTCCTTCTCAAGCTGACTGGGACACGATGGAGACTCATATCGAAATGGAAACAGATTTTCCTGAAGGTGAAATGGTTAAAATTGTTTTAACCTTGAAAAAACCCTTGGAATTTATTATTGCCTTGCGGCGACCCTGGTGGGTAACTAAAGGTTTTGAGATCAGAATTAATGGCCAGCCGATTAAGGTGACTGACTTCCTTCGTGGAGATCTGCCCGAGGTGGATAACCCTCAATATTTTCTTTCAGAGCGGGAGAAAAAAGTTAGCGCTTATGTGGAAATAAAAAGAGTTTGGAAGTCGGGCGATACCATCGAAATGAAACTACCCAAATCTCTTTATCTTGAACCAGCACCAGATGATCCCACCGTCACGGCCATCATGTGGGGACCTCTTGTTCTGGCCGGTGATCTTGGGCCGGAGAGGGAAAGGTTCCGTCGAGGGGAGGGAGAACAGCCCACGGCTAAAACGCTTGTTGCTTCCGCTGTCCCGCCTCTACTTGTGGCTTCGCCTCGGCCAGTTAACGAATGGGTTAAGCCTATTGCTGATAAACCTGGTTACTTCAGGATTATCGGAGTAGGCCGAAATCTTGATGAACCCGAGAAAATAATTGAAATTGATTTAGTCCCCTTTTACCGTCTCCATCGTCGGACTTACTCAGCTTATTGGGATTACGTTGATGATAATGAGTGGTCTAGGAGGCTGGCTAAGCATCGGGCTGAAAAGGAGAGATTGAAGCAGATTGAAGCGAGGACTATAAGCTTGGTTCAACTTGGCGATCCCAAAAGGGAGAAAGAATTTAATTTCCAGGCCGGCGAAAATATTACTGTCCAACGAGTTCTTGGCCAGCCAAGCCGACGGGGCTCCACTTGGTTTTCCCTGGAAATACCGACTCAATCCGTCACTCAAGCAACATTGCTTGTCATCTTTTATTCAGAAGACAGGCAAAGGGAGACAAAATTTAATCTTTTTGTTGAAGGCGAAAAGATAGCTGAAGAAAAAATTGATCGCGTTCCTTCGCCCCGATTGATAGAAAAAGAGTATTCAATCCCCGAAAAGCTCCTCCAAGGCAAAACCAGTATTAAGGTGCGCTTTGAGGCCCAGCCAGGGAGTGAAATTGCCCCCGTCGTTTCCCTGCGCCTGCTCCGCTAAAATGGGGACACAAACATTTTTGATTTACATCACTTTTCATTAAACAGAAAATATAGAAAATCCTAAAATAAAATTACATTTTCTTCCTAGTTATTTTAATTTGTGAGTTTCGAGGTTACAGATTTTTAAGGAGCAGCTGATGGAGCCTGAGGCTTTTGGTGGCGACAATTTTATTATCTTCTATTATTTCCTTTAAAATTTGTGAATTTATCAACTCAATTAGAGTTGAAGACTGATTTTTGACTTGGCTCAAAGATCTAGCCTTTATTTTTAAAGAAGATTATTATCAAATAATTAAATTGATCTATGGCTAGATTTTTTTTCATTTTCTTAATCTAAAAAAGGAGATTAAATTGATACCAATATCTATTTTCCCTTTGAAAAATGTTCTTGGCAGTAAGTAATGAGAAATACCTTATCAACCTCCTTTTCTATGTCGTTGAACCTTTTCATACTCAAAAATATTTTATTTCTCTATTCGAAAATTTAAAATGGCTTAAATTCAACCATGTTTAATCTCTGTTGCAACATAGATGTCACCGTTTTTACATTTTGAAAGGAGGAGCGAATGATAACCTTAGATGATTTATGGAGAAGAGGCCGCGAGTTCCTGGGAGTTCAATATCCTATTATTGCTGGGGCGATGACGTGGATATCCGATAGTTCTTTTGTGGCCAAGGTCAGTCAGGCCGGTGCCTTTGCTTGTCTGGCGGCCGGTAATATGGAGCCAGAGAAATTAAAATCAGAAATTTTAAGGACCAAAATGCTTACTTCAAGTCCTTTTGCGGTGAACTTAATCACTATCGCCCCTAATTATCTCTACCACCTTGACCTTGCCTGTGAACTGGCCGTTCCGTTTATCGTTTTTGCCGGTGGATATCCTCGTCAGGCCGAAATTAACCTTACCCGGCAAAGCGGGGCGAAAGTAATGGCTTTTGCCCCAACGGAAGCTATGGCCCGGCGCCTGATTGACAACGGCGTTGACGCTTTGATTCTCGAAGGGAGTGAGGCTGGAGGCCATATTGGTCACGTATCATTGACGATTCTCATTCAACAAGTTCTTTTCCAGTTTAGAGAAGTACCGATTTTCGTCGCTGGCGGTATTGCCAGCGGAAGATTAATTCTTTATTTTCTTTTAATGGGAGCTGCCGGCGTTCAGCTAGGAACCTATTTTGCTGTGACTGAAGAATCAAGAGCTCATCCTCGTTTTAAGGAGGCCCTTTGTCGAGCTCAAGCAAAGGATGCGGTTGCTACTCCTCAAGTTGGATCAGAATTAAAGGTCATTTCGGTCCGGGCCTTGCGCAATAGAGGTCTCGAAATCTTTACTGACCTGCAGATTGAACTCATTCAAAAAAGAAAAAGAAAGGAAATAAGCCATGAAGAAGCTCAAGCTCTTGTGGAGAATTTCTGGGTTGGCGCCTTACGAAGAGCAGTAGAAGAAGGAGACGTAGAAACTGGTTCAGTAATGGCAGGTCAAAGCGTGGGCCTTGTTTCCAAGGTCCGGCCTCTTCGCGAAGCCCTGCTGAGTCTTATCTCGGAAGTTGAAATTGAGTGGCAGTGGCTCCAGCAGAAATTGGGGCTATCATAACCATAGAACCCTCAGCGATTGAGCCCTTAAATTTATCTATTTTTTTCCCTTCCTTCTTATTCCTCTTTCTTTTCCTCTTCTCCTTTTCCAACTAAGAAGCTTTTAATGATTCAGGCTAAATTGAATTACCGAGATAAATAACTTGACTCAGAAATTATTTTCCTTTAAATCAAGCTATTCAAGAAGACTCCTTTACTCTTATGTTCATAATTATTAAATTTCCGATTTAATAAGCTGTGACTAGTCCAAGGCTGAACTTTAGATGACGGCCGTAGAGCGAACGGAAAAGGTAGGTGGCTTCAGCGGTCAGTCTGACATTTCTTGAAAGCAGCCGGCCCCCATGAATTGTCAGGGTCAAATAATCGAGGTCATTCTGTTCTGAATCCACCCAGTTAAAAAGGCCAGTGCCATACCAGCGGCTTTCATCCCCTCGAGGAAGATAAATTAGCTCAGCAAAGCCACCCTTGGTCCTAACCTGCTTTTTTTCATAAGGCAATAAATAGGGATTAGAATCATGGCGCAGAATGAACTGGAAATTGAGTTCAAGGAGAGGTCGGGTCACTGTCCCATCAAACCCTAACATCCACAGGCTATTGGCACTTTCTCCTTCTCCTTCTTTTCCAAGATAGGTTACGGCCCCAAGACGAAATTGAGTTCCCAAATCTTGAGAAAGACGGAAAAGAAGATTTTTATATTTGTCTGAATCGTAATTGCGAAAGATATTAGCCTCACCGATGCCGCTGCCATTAACCACTTCCAGAACAAGATCAGTTCCAGAAGAAAATCCCTTTGCCATCATAATTCCCCGATCATAGGTCAGGTCAATTTTTGATTTTCCTGGTTTCGTTTTATAAATAAGATAATCCTCCAGCGTTAGGCGAATCTCCCGTTTAAATAGAGGATCTGAGACCTGAAACTGGCCGATGAAGAAATCAAAACCAGAATTAAAAATATTATCAAACATAAGAAAGGCATCCTCGAGGCCAGCCACCTCGCCTCTTTCTGAAAAGAAAAAATATAAATAATATGAAATATGTTTACTGATTTCTCCACCGGAAAGCAGTTTGATAAGATAGGGGGTGCTGAAATCAAGCTTTTTGGTCGCTGAATTGTTGTAAGTAACAAAAGTATTGACGCGAAGAGCTATCGGAATTTCTCTGAGCAAGGATAAAAAGCTGTCTCCAGAATCGATAAAATACCGGGGTGTCTCCTTGTCTTTAACTTTATAACCATTGTCCATAAATTCTGTTCCATAATCTTTTAGCCTGGGGAAGGGGGCGTGGCAGGTTTTGCAGCTGAAACTATAGCGGCGGGCAAAAGCAGGTATGGCCATTGCTTCCCCGACAACAATAAAGAAAAGAGCGAGCGAAAATCCAAGAAAAATCCATTTTCCTTTATATCTCATTTTTATCTCTCCTGCTTTTTTAGTCTTAGTTTTCTTCTTTATGGAAGAATGGTGATTACCGTTTCATGGTCGTTAACTATGATTATTTCGCTTTCCTCGGCTGGAACGCCAAGAAAGTCGGCCACCGGCTTGACCAATTTCTGGTAATTTAAAACAGCCCTGACCCTTAAGGGCCCAGGCGGACAATTTGCTGGAATAGTGAAGGTGAAAGTTTCAATTAAACTTTGTCTTGGCCCTAAACGATAATCAACGCCGAAGGATTTGGTATTCCATTGCTGAATGGTCATTCTTCCCTGAGGGTCAAGATAGGCCTGACGATATATCCGATCGCCTTTGGGAACTCCATCCCTTGGCAGGCCAGGAAAATTGGGATCACCCAGAGCGATTCCCATATCCTGATAGGCCAGCTCATCGGAGGCAATGGTATATTCCTCACCAGGGAAACCCTTTTTGTCTACAGGGAGATGATACCTATTTCCTTTGGAATCAATAGCCTCAACATGGAGCCAAACCAATCGATCTTCTACTGAACCCGTGGGGAAAGCATGGCCGGTCTTTTGATTAAAAAGGACAAGGGTTAATTTAATGGTTTCGCCAGGCTCAGCTTCGCGGACATTGGGATGAATTCTAAGTTCAATTGTTCCCCTGACCTTTCCCGGATCATGGGCGCCATGAAAAAGATGCTGGCGGACATCGGGGTAAGTTGCTCCCATAATCGCACTTTTGCCTTCAGCATAAGTCATATGACAATCATGACAGCGGACACCCTGTCGGGCATAGGGGCCTTCTTTCCATTCAAGATGAGTCGCCTTGACCCAGACTCCATAGGGACTTTTCTCATTATGGCAGGTGCCACAAAATTCAGCCGTCGCCAGAAAATCAGATTTAACTAAATCATGCTCAGGAGAACTTTTGGCTCCCCTCGATCCCTGTTTTTTGCGACCGGGCTCAACAATCCAATTAAAATTGTAGGGCACATCACCTTCAAAGCCGACAATAGTGTGGCACAAATCACAGGAAACTGATTCGTTGGCCCGGCTCATCTTGGCTGGAGGTGGTGGAGGAATATCGCCAGCCAGAAAGGCTAAAGGAGCATGGCAGCCATTGCACCCAGCCTTAACGCCAGCTACAACGGGATCCTTTTCGGCGTGAGGAACAGCCAGCTTAAAATATTCAATTTCATCCCAGTGATGAGTATAGGCTTGAGACATCATCGCCTGAGTCCATTGCTGATAAATGTCCTGATGGCAGGAAGAACATAATTTGGGGGGCTGAAAATCATCGTATTTTCTCGTCCCCAGGGCCTTATCGCCAGCAGGTTTCTGGTCAAAAAGAAAGGCTGATAAAAGGGCAAGAGCCAAAACCGGAATCAAATAATAATATTTTATAAACATTATGCCTCCCTCCTTAGTCTTTGAAAAGAAACATCTTGAGAATAAATGATAACATTTTTTTTATTTATTTCCAATTATTTTTAATAAAATTTATCCTTTTGTTGAGAACTGGGTAAATTATCTCCGTTTCCGGGTTAGGTTTGTTTCTTGGTATTCATTTTATCTATTTGAATAAACTCCCTTTATTAATAGTTTTAATTTAAATAAAATTATCTCATGAAATTGATCTTAAATTTAATCTTGCTTTTTAATTGCTGGTTTAAATCGTTCAATATTTGAGATCTTAGATTATGTTATAATTCCTCTAGCTTAAATCTAAAATTTTAAATTTCTTGATTGGATATCGAATCTTATTTAAATTTTGAATGTTCAATAATATATCCTTAATTTCCAGTCATCAATTTTGGATCTGGACGGATGGTAATTCTGTGAAAATTTTTTATGAATTTAATTTGCTCCAGAATTATTCTTAGCTTACTGGCCACAAAGGGAGGAGTAAGGGCAATAAACACAGCTTTCCTCCCCCTTAAAATCACTTGAAAAAGGGATTTCGGGATTAATTATTTCCAACAGAAGGCTTTTGATTATATTAAAAATCAAGGCCAATTGCTCCTTTCGACTCTTTTCATCCTTCTCAAAGGGGTAATACTCTATTCCCTTCCGGTCAATTATATTCTTGCCGAGCAATAAAACAATTGCCTTAATTTCTTCTGGTTTATAATTAAGCTGGCTGGACCAGACAAAGGTATAAAAGGGCAACTGTAAACTTCTGATTGCTTCTGCCCAAGAATTCCTCGAACTCAGATCAAGTTTTTTCCAATCAATCTTAAAGTTTTTTTCTTGAGCTGAAGTTTTGTAATCAATTATAAAAATATCCTCATCCCTTTTTTCCACGCGATCAATTTTAATTGATAAATTGAAATTAAAGCCATCTATTTCCATTTTCCCTTCGACCCGTCTTTCCAGATCAATTAAAAGATAGGGCTTTTTTTCTTGAGAATATTCTCTGATTATGGGAAGTTGATAATAGCGAAGAAAATCGAGAAGATGGCTTTCTACTTGTTTTCGGATAAGATAGGCGCTTCCTCTCAGATTCTGACCAAAGGCTGTTAAGAACTCTTTTTCTATAACCTTCTTAAGTTTGTCTTCAGTCAAGAAATCAGGTTTGAAATTTCTTCCTTTCCAGGGCTTGAAATATTCTTCGAGAATGCGATGGACAAGCGTACCAATGGTTTTCTTTTCCACCGGTTCGGCCAATTCCTCTTTTTCTTCCAATTTCAAAAGCGAGCCATAGTAAAATTTAAGAGGGCATTGAAGATAATTATCCAGGGCGGAGGCAGAAAAGGGGAAATTAATCAGGACTTTCAGAATGGCCTCGCTTTTGAAGATAGATCTTGGTGGAGGGGAACTAAGAGCTACCTGATAGCGCACACTCTGAATTAAAGAAAAAGGATCAGGTTGATTTTCCCTTCTCTGTTTTTCCCAGATGAGTCTTTCGACGAGCCGGCTTTTTTCTTTTTGGCTATTTTCAATGAAATAAAAGCAAACTTTCTTAGCTGTTCTTATCAAAAGATCAAAATAATATTCTACCCTTTTTTCGATATCCTCATAGGTGGGAAGACCTAAGGCTTTTCTAACCGAATAGGGAAGAATTGAATCAATCTTGCTAGAGGCGGGAATGACCTCTTCATTCATATCAAGCATATAGACTTCTTCAAAGGGCAAACAACGGGTTTCCCAAAAACCTAAAATTTGAAGACCACGAAGGGGAGTGCCGGGAAAAGGCACGGTGGCTTCAGTTATTATTTTGCGAAAAAAATTGAAATAGCTTGAAATAAAGTCAAAGCGAAGTAAACGAGTAATCGATTTCTCCACGGCTTCAAAAAGGTCAACAAAAGCCTGAAAATAGGGCTCAAAAAAGATATGGAGACTGGCCGTGGATTTTTGAGCCAGATATTCGGCGACCGAGATTATTTTATGGGCAAAATCTCCCAGGTTGTTTATTTCCAGGAAAGGACAGATCGTTTGTTCGTGGATCTGGTGAAGATGATTAAGGAAAATTTTCACTTCCGGCGCTTCTGGATCATTGGCCACATACTCAGTGAGCGCTCTTTCAAGTTCAGGATTTTTTTCTATTTCTTCAAGTGACCAGAAAAGACTTCCCCTTTCACGAGAAAAAGTTTCTTCAATTAAATGAAAGAGAAATCTGGTGAAATCTGAACGGCGGGGGAAGGTAGGAAAATAAATGTTTTTGGTATAGGGATGAAGGACGAAACGCAGATATTCAGGCAAATAGAAGCGATTTTCCTCGTCCTTCGTTTGAATCAGGGTAAAAAGGCAATCAAAAAAACTGTAAAGGGGTGTTCTTGATAGGGGAAATCCGAGGGAAATATTGAACCTTTCAGCTGGAATCGAACTCAGAGTCTGATGGTAAAGGAGAAAGAGAGTTTCCGCCGCTGGCAAAACTATAACCTGTTTTTCGTTGAGGTCATGGTAATTTTTTATTTTTTCTTCTATTTCTCGATTAAGGGCCAAAATTTCACCATGAACGTCAGGGGCCATGAAAAATTTAAATTCCGCCTTGATCTGCTCTTCATTAAAGTCTGGATATAGATCATCTTTTTTTAATGGTACGCCAAGAATTTTTTCAAGATATTCGAGGCCGCGGGCAACCATGACATAAAGCTCTGTCTGGGGTAAGGAAAGCAATTTCCTAATAAGCTCGGCTTCGCTTCGGGTTAATGAAAAAAAGCCAGCCAAGATAATCCTTTTTTCAGGGAAAAGATGCGCTGAGAAATTTTTTAAAATGAAATCAAGACGAGAAGCAGGGGTTGAAAAGCCTTGGCGGTCAACTTCTTTATAGAAATTTTCATATAAATAAGAAAGATTCTGAAGTCGGCTGGCGGTTTCCTCAGGTAAATTTAACTGGATTAATGCCTCGACCTGTCTTAAATCTTCCGCTTTAAGTTGACCATGTTTGAGTTCCTCGAGGTCTCGATATAACTTCAAGCCGAGAGGAAAGAAACAGTCAAAACTGAGGAAAGCCTCTCCGCCGAGCGGGGCTGGACTTTGTTGATGAATCTCATAGAGTAAACCGATGGCCTCAAGGGGAATGAGTTTTTTATCCCGGCGAAGAAGCTTTTCACTATAAATATGGTCAATAAAATCATCAAGGGAAAAGGAACGTGGTGGAAGAAAGCCCTGACCAATTTTTTCAGCCAGAAGTTTCCTCAGATAATAATTGGGTCTTTTTTCAGGGAAAACAATGGTTAGGGAAGTCAAATCGGGAGCAAAAGCTAGAATTTCCCTAGCGATAACCTCAATTAAATTGGTTTCGGGGGCTAAAAGTCTAATTTTCATTCCACCTTTTCCCAAGAATGGTCATCAAGATAGATAATTAAACCCCTAACCATTTTAGTGGGATAAATTTCTTTGAGAATTGCTGCATAATTTCTAATCTGTTGACGATAGCTCGATTTGAGTTCCTCTTCTTCAGCCGAGCTAAATTTAAAATCGATTACAGTGATTGAATCCCCATCAACAATAACCCGATCAGCTCGAAATAGCTCACCCTGTCTATTGGCCATAGCCATTTCTCGAAAAACCTGACGGCCTTCTTTACGTCGAAAATATTCACTAAAGATGGCGTTTTTTAAAAGGCCAGTAACAGTTTTTCTGGCCTTATCAATGAGGTCCGTTTCTGGTTGAAGACTTTGAAGATAGGCTGCCTCTTTGTCAAGCCTTTCTTCCCAGTTATCTTCAAGATATTCAATTGAAGAAAGCAACTGATGGATTAACCTGCCCAGTTTCCTTTCCTGGCGGTGAGAAGTTATCTTTTGAACTGTGGGAAAAACTATTGGCCCAGCCAGTTTGAGGGTAGGGATGATCTTTTCTCTCTTTTCGAAGCGTTCTTTTCTGACCGGGGGTTTCGGCTGATGAGGTTGATATTCAGGATCTGAAAGAAGATCCAGCTTTTCAAAGAGTGACAGAGGATAATATGACTTTTTTCCCTTAATTCCAATTATATAAAGCTCGTCGCAAGCCCTGGTTAAAGCCACATATAAAGTATTTAATTTATTTATCCTTTCTTTATTTTTATAATCTTCATAAACCAGAGCCAATTCAGGGCAGTCTTCCACAATTTCCTTCTTAAGCTTTAAAATATAAAATTCAGGGGGGTAAAGGGATTCTTTTTTTTCCTGAAGATAAAAAGATGGGTAGAGAGGAACCTCAGGGAAAAGGACAAGAATGACTACAGGAAAGCCGAGGCCCTTAGCTTTGTGAATGGTCATTATTTTAACAGCTTCAATTTCGGCGGCCACGTCGATCGTCCAAAGATTCTCATCTCCTAATTCCTGTTTTGAAAAAAGGAGAAATTCCCTCAGATTGTTTTTCCCCCGGCCTTCGAATTCTTTAATTACTTCCAGAAGCCGCACCAGGGAAGCCTCTTCCTCAGGAAAGTGCTCAAAAACACTAAAGAGACGATAAATCTGGGTGGTTAAATCATAGAGGGGAGAATAGCCGACAGTCTTAAAAAGAAATTCAAAATAGCGACTCCAGATTTCTCCATATTGTTTCCGGAAAGCTGTATAAAGGGGATATTGTTTTCTTTGACGGCAGAGAAGGATAAAATCCTGAAGACTTTCGCGGCTTAAGCAAATATTAGCCCGGCGAAGCTCCTTTTCCAGAAGATCTCCTAATAAAAAAGTAGCCAAACTTAAATCATCAGGAGGAAAATCAAGAAAGCGAAGTAAAGCCAGTATTTCTTGAATTATTTTTCTTTCCCTGATATCAAGAGCTGAAAAGGGGATAAAGGGTATCCTTTTTTCATTGAGCCAGGCAGCAATTTTAATAACTGATTCATTCTTATAAGTTAATATAGCTATATCCGAATAATTATAGCCTCGGCTTTTTAGCTCCTCGATGAGGTTCTGGATTTTATCTTTGACCTTCGATGTCTGGTCGGACCATTCTTCATCGGCTTGACCCGACAATTGTTCAGCTCCTTTTCTGGCTTTCTCTTCGTTATCGGGAGCAAAAAATTCAATCTCCACATAACCGGAATATCCATTTTTTTCCTTTTCTTCTGAAACCAACATGGTGAAATCGTCAAGCCCGCTTTTCTTCGCTAGATCTTTGTATTCTTCTAATCTTTTAACCCCCTCAGGAAAAATTTTTTGAACAAAATCCAGGATTTTCTTTCGACTGCGGCGGTTAACTCTCAGTTCTCTGGATTCAACCCTGGCAGGCCGAAAGCCCTCCACCTCTCTTTCGAGATTCATCATGATTTCATAATCTGCCTCCCGGAAGCCATAAATGGCTTGCTTGGTATCGCCAACAATGAATAAGCTTCCTCCCTGCGCCAGGGAATTTTCAATTAAGGGTTTGAGATTGAACCACTGAAGGGGGGACGTATCCTGAAACTCATCAATTAAATAATGATAAATTCTTTCGCCCAGGCGAAAATAAACATCAGGGACAATTCCCTGATTTAAATATGAAGCCAACTGGCAGCTAATATCTTCAAGAAGAATAATATTTCTTTCTCTTTTGGCTTCACCCAAAAGATGGAGGAAACCATCATAAGTTTCAAGATAAGGCCGGAAAAAAAGGCGAGCATAGGCGATTTTATATAGTTTTAAATTTTCTTTAAATTCTTCCCAAACTTTTCGGGCTAGTTCATAGCCTTTGACCTGAGCTGGATTACCATTGTCGGGCTTATTAATGGGCATTTTCTGCCATTTTTTATCCAGCAAATCGGCCAGCGACCCGGCTTTTATTCTCGGCAATATTTCTGGGAACTTTGAACTCTGGCTAAAGATAAGTCCGAATTGATTAACAATTTTTTCTAATCTTTCGACAGCCTGCTGCACTTTCTTATAAGCTGTGGCCAGCTCATTGGAATTAAGATCAAGACAGGGTCGCCGGTTCATAGCCGCCAACCGCTGGTAAAGCTCAAAAAACTTATTTTTGATGTCTTCAGTAGGGTCCCATTTATAGGCGGCATCACCTCCCCTCATTTCGTGAAAAGAATGGGCAATCTCCACGAGTCTTTTTCCCTCATTTGAATCAGGAGTGACTTTTCTTAAAAAACGATAAAAGGCATAATCAATAAGCGGGAAGGGATTAAGGGAGATTTCGAAATCAGGACTGATGCCCAGATCGATAGCTGAGGCTCTGAAGACATCAGCCATAAAGCTGTCGATGGTCATCACCTGAAAATCACTGTATCGAGAAAGCAAATTATCTAAGGTCTTTTTGGCCTTCAAGGCCAGGGATTCCCTATCTAGCCTGACCACTTCCTGGATTTGAGAAAGGGTGGATTGCTCGCCAAAATAACAGTCTTTAAGCCACTGGATAATTCGATTCTTCATTTCTTTGGCAGCGTTCCGAGTAAAGGTTATGGCCAGAATCTGTCGGAGATCGTTGTTTTTAATTTTTTCAGACAGCAGAAACTGGGTGAAACGAAGGGTAAGAGCATGGGTTTTCCCTGTACCGGCGGAGGCCTTGAGAAGGACAAATTCGGGGAAGGAAACTTCCGTATCTGGGCGAAGGATATTTCTCGTTTCCATTAATTATTCCCCTTCTTCTTCATCTTAATATAAAAATCAATCTAAAAAAATATATTGGGCAGCGCCTTTTTGGGCCGTGTCAAATCTTGTTATCTTGCCAGCGTAATCACTCCAATTTTCCTTCTTAATCAGCTCCTTGGGCTGTTCCTTTTTCAGTAAGAAGCCTGATCCTGGGGCTCCTTGCAAGATTAATGAAGCTTGGATTAAAACTATTGGGGTCTAAGCATCCGTAAAGGCAACAAGATGCATGAATAGGGCCATTCTAATAGCTACCATTTTACCAACCATGGCATAATCAGGACGATCGGCTGCCTTCATTTCCATAACCATAGTAATTGGGACCTGGAAGGTTATCCCTCTTCCAAGTTAATTTGTTGGAAAAACAAATAATGAATATATAGATTATATTTTTTCCATATTTTTGACGGAATTCCCAGAAGTTTCATGCCCTGAATTTTGGCAAAACTTCAATCATTTCATTTTTCAGGTTAAATAATTCCGGCTCTTTTGGAAAGTGGAAGAATCACCTTTATGGGTCCATCCTCATTAAAGCTTTCTTTGAGGGAGTATCTTCAAGGCAAAAAATTAGCTTTTTTGGTTCGACGAAATTTCCGTGAGCCTAAGATTCCTCCTCTTAGAAAAAGGCCAGCTCCGAGCACAAAGCCGAAGTTGTACCAGTTACCATTGTTATGAACTTCATAGAAACGGACATTTTTAGTAAACAGCGAGATAATGAAGGTTATGGGCGAGAGCAGGCCGTGCCAAAGTCCTTTCCAGAATCCGGCCACTTTTCCCTGCGGAGAGGGCGATTTTTCCGCTGGGTTTGGCCCGGGAAGACAGCTTGTCAGGGAAAAAATTAGCGCCATGATTAAAAATGAAGCCGATAGAATTTTCATTTTTTACTCCGATAGATTGATTGATTTTTATAGCTATTAAAAGTATTTCCCTTTATATTATCCTAAAAGGCTTTGCTTGAAAAGATAATTTTTTATTTAGCTAATTTAATATAATGAGTATATATATGATTTGAATTTTCCTGTTTATTTGATCAATGAAATTTAAAATTCAGTTCTAGCCGGAAAAGGCCGCTTTAATTACAGGGAATAAAACCAAACGATTTGTGGCTTTTGATTTAGAAAAAAAGCCTAAGGGAAGAGTTAGAATTAGCCTTATCTAAAGAAAATTTTTTTTTGATAAAATTTAAGCATGATTTTTAATATTTCTGTTTTTTTGCTCTCCCTATTTTTTGCCCTGATAGCCTATGTTACTTTCACTAAAATACCTTTATTGAAGTCGGCCATAAAGGGAAAGATAGATAATTATAAATATCGGATATCAATAATTATTCCGGCGAGAAATGAGGAAAATAATCTTAAGAAATTATTGGCTTCCATTCGACAACAAACGATGTCTGCTTATGAAGTAATCGTTGTGGATGATCATTCAGAGGACAGAACAGCGGCCACCGCCTTTAGCTTTGGAGCTAAGGTTATTAAAGCTCCCGAGCTTCCTAAAAATTGGCTTGGAAAAAGTTGGGCTTGTTGGCTTGGAGCCCTTAAAGCTGAAGGCAACCTCTTGATCTTTTTGGATGCCGATGTTTTTCTGGAAAAAGACGCCCTTTTACGACTTGTTGAAATCTATGAAGAGAAGAGAGGGTTAATTTCGGTTCAGCCTTTTCATTTCATGGAGAAGAATGAGGAAAAATTGTCAGCCTTTTTTAATCTTATTCTTAGTCTTAATTTAAGCCTTTCTTTTCTGGCTAAAAAAATTTTAAAACCGGCTGGTGCTTATGGTCCATGCCTTGTTTGTCACCGCCAGGATTATTTTAATGTTGGGGGTCATCAGGCTGTTCGCGATAAAATTCTTGAGGATATCGCCCTTGGCCGTCGCTTTCAGGAAAAAGGGCTTTCTGTTCATTTATACGGTGGCATGGACAGTCTTTCCTTTCGAATGTATCCCCAAGGTTTTTGGCAGCTTGTGGAGGGCTGGACAAAAAATTTTGCCTTAGGAGCTCTTTCCTCAAATCCCTTAAGCCTTATTTTTTGTCTTGGCTATGTAACCTTCTGCCTTTCAGCTCCCCTGAATTTAATAAAAGGATTAATTGCTCCGCAGCGGTCAATGGTCATAATGAATTTAATTATTTATTTTATTTATGCCGGACAAATAAATTTTGCTTTAAGCCGATTGGGCAATTTTGGCTCATTTCCAGCCCTCTTTTACCCAGTTTTTCTAATTTTTTTCATCCTTATCTTTTTCCGGAGCCTTTTTTATACTTATTGTCTTAGGAATGTAACCTGGAAAGGGCGGAAAATTAATCTGGCTAAAAGGGAAAGTAAAATCAAAGACTTTCTTTTATTTTGACTATTTTTTATTTAACTATAATTAGCAGAGCTAAAAATATTAACTTAAAGGCCAGCTTATTTGTCGAGAAAAGGCCGCCATTTTTTCATCAGGTCTTCATTAAGATCTAAGGGTGGCTGAGCTTCTGGTGGTAGAAAAGACTTATAGGGATGACTTTTAGAATAAGCTTCAAATTCATCTCTAATTTTTTTGAGCTCATGAGGTTTAAGGAGCAGGTCAATCGCTGAAGCGGCCATCGCTTTCGCCCCTACATTTAATCCTTTCCAGGCAGTTGAGCCGTAATTACAGGCTACCGAAGACCAATGGTGACCAATGGCTCCAGGAACCTGGCCGGGAAAGCGAATTGTGGCCAAAGGAGCGATTAGAGAAACGTCGCCGACGTCGGAAGATCCACCTCCAATTTCTATTCCCCTGGGCTCCCTGAGGGAGCTGACTTTTTTGGGCATCCCCCTTTCTTCAACCCCCAGTTCTTTCTGTAAGGCTCGAGCAAAGGCTTCCTCTTCCTCTGACCACTCGGGCATGCCTACAAGCTCAATATTGCGCTGAAATAGCTCAGCCAGAGCCTTATTAGCATGTCGTTGATGAACAGCACTCAAAACCCTAACTTCGGCCAACTCAGTTTCTGTGGCCAGGGCCGCTGCCTTAGCACAGTTGACAATTTTTTGAAACATTTCCTCAACCCTTTCGTCGCTGTTACGGATGTAATACCAGACACTGGCCTTATCGGGGACGACATTTGGGGCTTCACCGCCAGCAGTAATTACATAATGAAGCCTGTGTCCAAGATTCAGGTGTTCGCGAAAATAATTGGCGGCAATATTCATTAATTCCACCGCATCCAGAGCGCTTCGACCTAGCCAGGCTGAAGCGCCATGAGCCGTTTTCCCTTTAAAAGTAAAAATTACGGAGAAAAGGGCGTTTCCACTCACTCCATAATCAGTACCGAAATCTGAAGAGCTATGATTATCAATGACGACATCGACATCTTTAAATAAACCGGCCCGAACCATAAAAGGACGGCTAATCAAAGTTTCTTCAGCCGGTGAACCATACATTCTTATAGTTCCTTTTAAACCAAATTGAACCATGGCTTCTTTAACCGCTATAGCTGCGGCCGCAGCCGCTGTTCCCATGGTATTATGGCCGCAGCCATGTCCTGGCGCGCCTGGAATTAGCGGCTCCTGCCTGGGTACTCGACCTTTCTGAGAAAGCATAGGCAAAGCATCATATTCTCCCAAAATGGCAATTACCGGTTTACCCGATCCATAGGAAGCCACAAAGGCTGTGGGCATACCGGCCACGCCCCGTTCTACCGTAAACCCGGCCTTTTCAAGCGTATCGGCTAGAAGTTTTGAGGATTTATATTCCTGAAGGCCAAGTTCTGCATAGGACCAGATGGCGTCAGAAATACGGCCAAATTTTTCGATTATTTCAGGCTGGGAAAGCCAATCAAGAACAAACTTCTTTTCCTTCTCTATTTTTAATTTTGAGGCTGCAACCCCTGGCTTCTCGCCCCACGCACCAGAGATTAAAAAGGGAAAAAACACAGAGATAAATAAAAGGAAAACACTCTTTTTTGAACGGATATATTTATGGCTGACTGTTATCCTCTCTTTCGCTGTCATTCCCTTTCCTCCCATTATTTCCCTCCATTTTTTTATTTATTTTTGTTTTATGGTTCGATTAATTATCTCAAAAATTTAAAATTTCTTGTTGATTTTTTTGTTTTATACCGAATCCTCGAGATTTCAAAGGAACCTTTTTCTTTAATTTCAATTATTAAATTTCTTTTTTCGTCTTTTAAACCTTTTTTATTCTTTTCTAAAAATGGGATAAATATCTTTGGGGATATTTTTATAAGGCAAAATAGATAAATCGGCCGGGCCCCATCCTGGAGCATCCACCTCAAAGACAGCTGCGGCCAAACCCGTATCAACGAAGCCGCGACGGAAATGAACCCGCGATTTGAGAACTATTATTTCCAATTCCTTTAAATCGATATTCAGAGCTTCGAAAATGCGGGGATTAGTGACCTGCATTAAAACGGGTGTTAAAATAACTCGATTATTGTTTCCAAAGCGAATAACGGCAACGGCCTCCCGCCCATATTTTCCGATATATTCAATCTGACCTTCAATATGAACTGGATTACCTGCGAATTCATCGGAATAGCCGCCAAGGTTGAGAGCGATTGAATCGCCCACTTTATATTTATTCTGAATTTCCTCAAGGGCGCGCTCATCTCTAAGAGTAGCAAAGCAGAAATTTCTGGCTCCCTGTCTGATTAATTCTTCGAGGATGTGAGTTGAACCACCAGTTCGATCACTGTGATCGGCAATAATTACGGGTGTTTTACCTTCTCTGGCTGCTTTAATAGCCAAGGCTACCCCTTCCTTTGTTTTAGGTAATTTTTTCCCGGCAAAGATATGTCTTAGTCTCCAGATATAATCAGACATATCCTGAGCAATTTTTTCGGCCAGCTCTCGATCGTTGTTGGTAACAACCATAACCGTTGCTCCTACGTCTGGAACATCGGCATAGGCAAAGCCAAAGGCAACGGAGACATAGGTGCCGGGATATTCGCATTCCCAGATTCTGGCTCTTTCCATTATTTCCATGGCTGGTGAAGTGCCTGTTCCTTGGAAAACACTGGGAGTGATAATTCCTGGTTTTCTAACGGCCATTACCGGCTTGTATTGTCCTTTTATGGTTTTAATCATTACTCGGGCGGCGGTTTCGCCGGTCAGGAAGGTGTCATAATGGGGATATCTTTTGCAAATAAAAACTGCGTCGGCAACCTCGGCCAGTTCATGATCTTCATTGGCATGAAGATCCAGGGTAACCATGATGGGAATATGGCCCGCAACCTGTCTTATTCTTCGAACGAGCTCGGCCTCAGGCTTGGGTATTCCTTCAACGGCCATGGCTCCATGAAGAGCGAGAAAAACACCATCAAAAGGACCTAAAGCCTTAAAGTCTTCAACAATCAAGCCTGAATATTTATCGAAGGCCTCCTGGGTGATCCAGCTGCCGGAAGAGCCGCCTCGAGCATCTCGAGGTGAAGTCAGAGGAACAAGTTCAATGTTTCCATATTCTTCACAGACGGCTTTAAAGCCGCCAATATAGCTTCGATCATTTTGGATAAAATCTCTGGTAGGAGGACCATAGTATTCCCAGTCTTCTATGGTTGTCTTTCCTGGGCAAAAAGTGCAGGTCTCATGGGAAAAAGTGGCCACCGCAATACGAATCTTTCGATTTTCCTGAACTTTTTCGCACCCAGGCGTAAAAGTAAGCAAAAAGATTATCCAAGCCCAAAAAAGAGGGATAACCTGATCTAAATTTCGTTCTTTTAAGAAAGTCATTTCCTGCCTCCGGATTTTATTAAGTTGTTTTTTATTTATCTTGAAAAAATAATTTTTTCCATAAAAAAATTTATTTTTCAGAGCGGCAATCAATTCGGCTTAAAATATATTTTTAAAACTAACATATGCCTTTTTTAGGAAAAAGATTGTCACCAAATTTTATCTTAAGTTCTCAGAGGATATAGGATTCGCCTTAAAGTCTTTTTCTTCTGCTTAATTTTTTAATTAGAATTTATTTCCAATAGATGATCAGAGTAAAGGCTTTCATCAAAGCTTTCCTCCAATATATCTGGAGTTCTAAGCTCGAAAGGCATTCTGGGCTCGGGTAGGGGCTTATCTAATTTATTCCATTCCGGTGGTTCCACCTTGAGCAGATGGCGGACAAAGAAGTCGTTGCGTTTTCTTTCCCCATAGGGTCCGCCCGAGCCATGATTGGCGCCGGGAACAACGAGGAGGTCAAAATCTTTCCCCGCTTTAATCAGGGCATTAACCACTTGCATGGTTGTTGCCGGATCGACATTGGTATCCAGTTCAGGAACGATCAAGAGTAATTTCCCTTTCAAACGATAGGCATTGACGGTATTAGAGGAAGCTTCGTATTCTGGACCAAGCGGCCACCCCATCCATTGTTCATTCCACCAGATTTTGTCCATGCGGTTATCGTGACAGCCAGCAGCGGCCACACCAACTTTATAAAAATCAGGATGAAAGAGAAGGGCCGCCATGGCGTTCTGGCCGCCGGCTGAGGTTCCATATATTCCGACGCGACTGATGTCATAGTAAGAATATTTAGCCGCCACAGCTTTATGCCAGAGAATACGATCGGGGAAGCCGGCGTCCTTAATATTTTTCCAAGCTACATCATGAAAAGCCTTGGAGCGATTACTTGTGCCCATACCATCTATCTGGACGACAATAAAGCCAAGCTCGGCAACAGACATCATCTGATTGTAGGCGAAAAAGCTTTTTGGAACAAAGGAACTATGGGGACCGGCATAAATATATTCAATGACAGGGTATTTTTTATTTTTATCAAATTTTGTTGGCCTGATGATGATTCCCCAGATATCAGTCTTACCGTCACGTCCCTTGGCCACAAAGACCTCAGGAGCCCGCCAACCTGCCTTGATGAGCTCGGTTATATCCGCTTTTTCTAATTCCATGAGAACCTTCTTATCTTCACTTCTTCGTAGTTGCATCAAAGGGGGCATATCGACCCGGGAATAGAGGTCAACGTAATATTTGAGATCAGGCGAAAGGGTAATCGTGTGATTGGCGTCAGCTTCGGTGAAAGCTTCTAGGCCAGAGCCATCAAAATTAATTCTGTAAAGATGGAGAAAATAGGGGTCCTTCCCAGGATACATTCCACTTCCCAGGAACCAGATCTGACGTTTTTGTTCATCTACACGTTCGACGCTGCGGACTACCCATTCCCCCTTAGTTATTTGATTTTTAACTTGTCCTGTGAGGCCGTCATAAAGATAGAGATGATTCCAACCATCGCGCTCTGACATCCAGATAATTTCCTGGCCATCATCAATATCGTAACGGAATTTTTTGCTTGAATAGCAGAAAAAGGTGGGGCATTCTTCGTTGATAATAGCTCTCGCCTTTCCCGTCTGACCATCAACCTCAATCACCCTGTAAACCTGGTGACCCCTTTGATTATACTCGAAGGTAAAAGCCCGACTATCTTTCCACCACTTAATGTCGGAAAGATCATAGGCGTTGGGAAAGAGGCTATGGTCAACATTGATCTGGGTCTTGGTTTCAATATGGAAAAGAACTGGTTGCTCAATATCCAGAGGATCACCTGGCTTGGTGTAGCCAAGGGTGAAATACTTTGGTTGAAGCTGATCGGCGGGCGAAGAATCGATATATTGAATTTTTCGATGGAGACCGGGTCTAATTCTATAAACCGCGATTTTTTTGGAGTCAGGCGACCAAGTTATGGATTGGAAAGTATAATAATTACCCTCATTTCCATCCCAGCTAAGGGGAAATTCTTGCTTTTTTTCTTTGGAGCGAAGCCAGACATTATAATTGCGTATAAAGGCTTCCCACTGGCCATCAGGCGAGGTCTTGACTTCAGTGGAAGCTGCCTGGGCTGGAGGCCCACCGACATCTTGCCAGCCATCGGTTCGAGGCGTCCTCCGGGCTGGTCCGACCTTTTTCAGGGCAAAAGTTGAAAGCTCAAAGCGCCATCTCGAATCGCTAAATTCAAATTCAATCGCTTTTTCATTATCAACGAAACTAATTGTTGTAAAGGGCAGCGTTACCCCCGTAAATTTCCGCCCTGTTTCTTTATTTAGAGCCTCAGCCAGCCTTTCATGGTCAAAGGCAGGGGCTTTAGTTAATTTTTTGGCATCCACCAAGATAAATTCATGACCCCCTTTAACTGTTTTTCGATACCAAAAACGGGGAGTTTCATTAATCCAGTTAGCCCTTTCCGGAACGTTGATGGCTAGCCCTTGGAATTTTTCCCTTAGATTGGCCGCCCGCTCATAATCCTCCAGTTTACCCTGAGAGAAGAGAGGGAAAGAGGTAATTATAATGATAACAATAACTCCCAGAGGCGAAAACCTAAGTCTTTTTTTCATGAGACCTCCTTTCATTTTTAACATCTAAGATTGATTTTTCTTTAGCTCAGATAAAAAAGAGAATTATTAAAATAATTGCGTTAACGTTTCCATTGTTTCTAAAGGAAATTCTTTGTCAAGACATTTAATTTTTTGTTTTTTTGGCCACAAGAAAGACATTCCAAGTATCAGAGCCCGCTGGTTTATCTAGGTCTCCTAAGGCCGAAAGATGAAGAAATTCAAGGTTAGAAAGGGAAAGGAAATTTTTGATTTCAGGAAGAAAGAAGTAACGGACAAGGTGATCTTCTTTAAATTCTTCAGCCAGGGAGCCGTCCTCTTGTTCAATCAAAAGATGATAATGGACGAGGCACTGATGTTTTTTAGGATTAAAATCAGTACCAGCATACCTAATTACCTTTTTCTTATTGAAAGAAATTACCTTCTTTCGAGGCTCAGGTTTGATAGCTTCGACAGCAGGTCCATACCAAAAATCTGCCAGGAATAGACCTCCAGGGGTGAGATGTTTTTCCACAGTGGCCATAAAAGCTAAAATATCTTCATTCTCGCTCTGATAACCTAGGACGGCGAAAAGGGCTAGGGCGGCGTCAAAATACGTTTTAAGGTGGAGTTGTCTTATATCGCCCCGGATAAAAATTGGTGGAGTGAGGCCCGCGGGCAGGTGGAAAGAGATTTTTTTCTGGTAGGCTATCTTTAACATGGGCTCTGAAAGGTCAACACCGATAACTTGATAGCCCCGGCGGGCCAATCGCCAGGCATGATTGCCTGTTCCACAACCGAGGTCAAGCACTCTTTCAACTTTTTTCTCGGAAAAGCGGTTGAACACGGTTTCAATAAAATCACATTCACTTTCATAGTCTTTATCAGCATAAAGAAGGTCATAAAGAGAGGAATAGGCTTGGCCAAAAACTGATGTCTTCATCGAAGAATTCTTCGGAGAGCTTCGCAAACTCTATCTATCTGGGACTCTGTTAAGGTCAAACCTGAAGGCAGATATAATCCCTGGCTGGAAAGGTAATCGCTGACGGGGTAAGTTTCTTTAGTGACCAGACCCCTTTTTATTAGGGCAGGCTGCTTATGAAGCCCAATGAAAAAAGGCCTTGTTTCTATATTGTATTCATTCAATTTCTGGCCAAGACGTCGGGCATCATAACCAGTTTCAGGATTAACGACTATTCCATACATCCAGTAGACGTTTTTAGCCCATGGTTTTTCAATCGGTAATTGCAGACCCGAAACTTCCTTTAGCCTTTCGTTGTAAGCGATGGCCAGCCAGCGCTTTTTGGCCAGTCGCTCCTCTATCGTTTCAAGCTGGGCCAGGCCAATCGCCGCCTGAAGGTTGGTCAGGCGGAAGTTAAAGCCGATATCTTCATGGAGGAAACGTTCTCTAGTTCCAAAGTAAAGGTTTCTCAACTGGCGGGCCCTATCGGCCCAATCACGCCTGTCGGTGAGCACCATCCCCCCTTCTCCAGTAGTAATTATTTTGTTGGCATAGAAGCTGAAACAACTGATGTCGCCAAAGCCGCCGCAGCGTCTATTTTTATATTCAGCGCCATGAGCTTCAGCTGCATCCTCAATTATAATAAGGTTATAGCGATGGGCCAGGTCATAGAGGGGATCCATATCAACCGGATGGCCATAAATATGAACCGCCATAATAGCCTTAGTTCGAGGGGTTATTTTTTCCTCTATCCTAGAAACATCAAGACACCAGGTTTCTGGATCAGCATCAACAAGAACGGGCTTTGCTCCCCAGCTGACAACGGCTACAGCGCAGGCAAACATGGTGAAATCCGGAAGAATAATTTCATCGCCAGGTTGCAGATTAAGACAGCCTAGGGCGACCTGTAAAGCGGCCGTTCCGCTGCTGACCGCAATTCCGTACTCGCGGCCACAATAGCGGGCCCAGGCTCTTTCGAAAGCTTCAACATATTCTCCACCTGAGGAAATCCAGCCGCGTCGCAGGCAATCACTTACGAGTTCAAGTTCTCGATCCCCAAGGAGGGGTTCACTCACTGGTATCCTTTGGATTAAAGAAGACATATAATTTGGCCTTTTCTCTGTTTAATTTTCGCGCTGCTCTAATTTTAGATATTCCCCCTGACAATAGCAATCCCCTAATAATAGCAAATGTACCGGCCAAAAAGGCGGCTATTGGAATAAAATATCGATAAGGTTATATTTATCTTTCCCTCCTTGAATTTTCCCAAAAATCTGATTTACCTAGGCACTCGATTTCTTGTATTGACCAGTGATAGATGGGATGACCGGCGGTTAACTTTATCCGCAGGAAACGGAGCTTTGCCATTGAAAGGGGAATTTTAACATGATAGCTGGCCAAATCTTCGATATTTTCGAGGTCAAAATAGGGAAAATAATTTTCGTAAGTGGCAATTTCTTGCCAATGAATATTATCCAAGGAAATTTCGATTAAAAAATGACGGGGATATTCAAATAATTTATTTTTTATATAAAGGCGGACTTCAGATAGAATAACTTCATGACCGAAGTCAATCCAGAAGAAATCGTCCTTTTTCTGCCGGCTGGCAGATCGCCAGCCAGTATCCAGAGAGTTATCGATGGCTTTTTTGGCCTCGACCACGTTAGAACCTGACCAAACTTTCCACATATTTTTATTTTTGAGCCAGGATAATTGAATCGGCAAACTTGATTCGACTGGAGATCTTTCTTCTGGCCTAAGAGTTGAACCTTCAATCAAAGATGGCCTGATTTGATCTTTCCCTTTCGGAAAGACAAAGCGGTATAAAAAATCATCTTTTTTCTGGTCAATTAAAATAAATTTATCTGTCCAGTTTTTTAGGGCTTCAACTATTTCCTTGCCCTTTTCAGGTCGATAACCATTCCTATGGATCAGAATAAGGTCAATTTTTAGTCTTTCGAGTAGAGAGACTGTGGCTTCGTTAGGGAACGTTTCCATGGCTTCTTGAAGGATGCCATAAGCCGGCGGAATAAAACCGCTATAGCCATTCACAATCCGATGACGATGGAAGAGAGAATAATACATCGGCAATGATTCCTGATAATAATTGAGCCGGCTATCGGGAAGGGGAAGTTCAAGTAGAACAGTTTCAGAGGGCATTCTGGCTATGGTTTGATAAATTTCCGGGATTTGACCTTTATTGGGCAAAGGAGCCAAAGGCAAAGGAATTGAGATTTGCTCTAAAAGGATTAGCCCAGTAATGATAACTAGCAAAGGCTTTTTGGGCCAAGAAATATTCTTTGAATTCAAAAAAGAGGCTAGAGCTAGACCGGTTAAAACCGCCAGAGATAGGGAGACCATGATTGAAAAGCGACCTGGAGCTCTCATTAATTTAAAAAACGGAATCCACTGGTAGATAAAATTATAAGGACCAATCAGAAGCTCTTTTCCCTTGAAAGAAATGATGGGGCCAAAAGAAAAAAGCCAGCTTACAATAGCCATAGTGAAATAAAGATCACCATAAATTTGAAGTTTGGAGAGAGGTGAAAAATCAAATTCTGATGGTGGGAGGGTTTTACTTTTTTCTGGCTTTTGGATCAAGATTTCTCTTATTTTTTTCTTAATCTGGCGCCATCCGGGTTGAAGGTTGAGACGAAGGAAACCTAAAATCAAAAGAAGGAGAGTGGGATTGATTAAGCGGCGTGAAGAAAAGCGAAAAAAGGCCAGCTCCAACTTTATGCCACCCCTCGTAAGAATGATTAAAATGTCTAAAATTAGAACAAATATGATGATATTTAAAGCATAAATGAAAACAAATTTTTTATTAAAGGGGGTTAACTTTTTTTTAAAATTAAACCATGATTCTAATCCTTTAACAAAAAATGGTTTGTAACATGGATTGAAGAAACGGGGACAAGTTAACCAAAGAATCAGTAAAATGATCGGCATCAAGCCAAGAAAAACTTGCCTTTCCGGAGGAGCCTTGAGGTGAATCAATTGACCCCAGATGAGATTCCAAGAAGGGGCAGAAAGATAATTTTGAATTTCCGCTGAGTAATTCCGGACGTCATTGAACGTCCATTTAAAACCCATTTTTTCATGGACAGGGAAATAGGGCCAAAAAAAAGGAATCAAGATAATTGCTGCTCCCAGAATAGCCGTGATGGTCTTAACCCAAAAGCCTGGTTTTTTCCACAATCCGGTATGAAAAGCTAGAATAAGACCGAAAAGACCCATGAAAAAGGCAGCGTAAACACCATAATGACCACAGGAAAGGGTTTGAAAAATTAGGAAAAATAAGGCCCAAGTCAGATTGGCTAAGGAAGGCTCTTTAAAATATCGATGAAGGAAGAGGAAGCAAAGGGGAAGCCAGGCCGAAAAAAGAAGTTCAAGATGGCTGATATGAGCCATGTTTACAGGAGAAAAGGCAAAAATCAACGAGGAAATGAAGGACGACAACCGACAGCGTGTAAGATGAAAAATGAGAAAATATGCCCCCAAACCAGAGAGAAAAAAGGATAAAAGCCAGAGGAAGTTATAGGTAAAAATCAAATTCTTACTGAGAAAAGCGGGGAAAGCAGCCATCACGGTCAGGGCAGGAACATAATCACCGTACAGAACGGTTTTAGTATGGGGGTAAAAAATTTGGCCATCCCAGAAGTTGGTCAATCCTTCCTTTAATTTTGCTAGATTTCGGCCAATAAGCCAGACATGGTGGAGCGGATCTCCAAGATCGGAGGGAAGATGATCCTTGAGATGAAAAACTAGAGGATAGGTCATCAAAATTGTTAATATAGCTAGCCCAGTTAAAGGGCCAAGATGGAAGGAGAATTTTTTATTAAAAAACTTCATCTTTTGACCAAATTCAATCTTTGCTTTCTCGTAATCATCTTTGTCTCATTAAATTGACAATTTCTCTTTCCATTTTACTCTGAGGAAGCATGTCCATTCAATTTTCAAGACTCAAAAAGAAAAGGTTTATTTGGCAAATTTATGGTAATTTTTATTCTATCGGTGCCTTCATGATAAAAAATTTTTATTAATCCATTTTCCAGGCCAAACATAGTTTCCAAGACAGAGATAATTGATTCTAAACTTTCTTTTATGACTTCAGAGAGAATTCTACGGTTAAAAGTTTGACTAGAAATTATAAATTAAAAAAATTCTTTTTCTTCTTGACCTATGTAAGGTCCCTGTTTGACCTCGATAATTTTCGAGTCCTCTAAAATTTCAACGGCATGGCCGCCAGAGGCAAAAAGAATTGAGTCTCCAGGTTCGAGAATAACCGTTCTAGCTAGTCTATTTTTGGAATCGTAAAGATCAATTTTTAACCGTCCAGCCAGAAGGACCAGCACTTCAGTGAAAGTTTCAGTTTCTCTTTTTAAATTTTTATGTTTATGGGGAGGAATTTTTTTACCTCGCCCATAAACAAGCAGACCAAGTTGCTGAGGCCATTCAGGAGGAGTGAAAAAATTTGGCCCTGGCGAACTAAAGCCACTGCGAACGATTAGGGCCAGAATCTCGTTTCCAGATAGTACCTTTTCAAACTCGCTGGATGACATTGATTATCTTTCTAAGATAAAAGTTTTAATTTTAATGTCAACCAGAAATATTTGCAGCCCCGCTTAAGATAATCCCAAAAGCAGAGGCCAGTTTTGGATTGTCCGGCCCAGCGAGGGCGATTAACGTAGGGAATTTCAAGCAACCTGTATTTTCGGCGAAAGGCCTGATAAACAAGGGCAATAAAATATTCACCATAATTACCTTGTAGGGATAAATTTTTTATTACCTCTTTCTTTACAGCCACAAAACCGCTGGTGTAATCGTGAAACCAGGAACCAAGAAAAAGCTGACACCAACGGTTAAGGAGAAAACTAAGAAAAAAACCAGTAATTAAATCGGCGGTTCCGATTATAAGTTCGACTCCTCCGCCTGGAACGAAACGACTGCCGGCTACTAAGTCATAACCCCTTTCAATGCCGGCAATAAGCTCTGGAATTTTCTCTGCAGGCATCGATCCGTCGGCATCCATCCAGATAATTACCTGTCCTTCGGCCTTGTCGATTCCTTCCTTCAAAGAAGCAACAAGCCCGCGATTTGTCAATCGCCGGATAAGTTTAAGGTGAGGATAAACAGGCATGATTCCTTCAACTTTTTGCCAAGTCCCATCCGGTGAATTATCATCGACTACGATAATTTCAGCATTGTCACCAAGAATGGAAAATATATCTTTAATTAGGCGTTCAATATTGTCTCGTTCATTATAGGTAGGCAAAATTATTGAATATTTTCCAGGCATTTTCTAAGCGGTTAAATATAAATTCATTTTTTATGGAAAGGCAAGCTTTTTATATAAAAAAGATCCTTATTTTAAGTTCCTTTTTTTTGGTTACTCCTTTCGGTGGACATAATTTGCCAATGACAATCTGACTTAATATTTTTCCTGTTTTTAATTTTATACCTGGCCACTGCTTCCATAGAATGCCGGGATAAATTATTAGTAATGTATTCCAACTAACGATATTTTAATTTAAATAAAGGAATAAGGCAAAAAGAAGAAACTTATACCCTCAGAGAGATTTTCAGGTGAGCCAGAAGCGAAGCGATGGCGTAATTAATCATCAAGATAATAAAGCTCTCGATAAAAATTATAGTTAAAGAAGCATTAAGAGGAGTGATCGCCTTTAATCCTAAGGTGAGGACACCGCTAAGCATATAAATGATTAAAGGATTTTTGCCCAGGATAATGAAAACCGGAACCTTGATTTTCCAGATATCAATGAGGATGAAAGAGAAGAGAAAAATAATTAAACTCAGTCCAGTTGTAAAAATAATGTAGGAAAGTGAAACTTTATGCTTATTGAAGGGGAGGAAAGAGGCAAGTAGTAATCCCAGAGCTACAAGGGCGATTCCAGCTGCCAAGGGCAAAAGCATCTTTTTCTGGATAGACCTTTCTTTAATCCAGGTGCTGCAGTTTGAGGCCAAAATAACTACAAAGCCCCAGGCGAAAGTAGCCAAGGGGCCTCCGAGGCCATCCTGAATAAAGTAAACTGGTATTCCAGCGGCAATAGCTCCCTGATAAGCCAGGAGAAGCAAAAAAGATAGAATGAGTCGGGCTGACGGGGGAAGAAAAAGAAAGGGAAGACAATAGAGGCCTACTGCCCCAATGGCTGCCAGAACACCCCAGGTAAAATGGCCGAAAACCATTAACTCGCCAAAAAAGCCAAAAGCCCAAAGAACAAGATAACGAAGAACGAAATGAACAATGGCTTTTTGAAAACCTGCCTTTTTGAGCCATCTCTCGAAGGAAATTCGGTAGGCCACCCCAAGGGCAAAAAGGAAAATAGGAACTCCAATGTCAGGTAAGGTGAGACCATCATCGGGATCATGTTTTAGCCAGGGAGGAACAGCTTCGTAGAAATAAAGGGCATTAAGAAGCACCATAAAAAAGATAGCCCCGCCTCGCAAAAAATCGAGGGATAAAAACCTTTCCTCAGGTTCATAAAGCCGGAAAAGAAGTCTTTCTTCACGGGGGGAAATAAAAGAAGACTCAGCAATTACAGGCGGCAAGGGAGCTTCTCGTTGAGCCACGTTCTTTCCTTTTGATTTAATCTTATTACAAAATGTTTGTTTTTTGAAGGGAAAATTCGTTGGTTTAAGCCCCAAGAAATACCTGTTGAAAAAACTGATCTCTTTTCAGAGTTTAATTTTTAATTCAATTATAATAATATTTTTAGGCTTATTTTAGCTTAAAAAGCTCCCTGAAATAAGGAAAGGAATTGAGAATTGAAAGAAGAGAAAGAAGAATTTAAGTGTGGCTTTGTCGCCGTTTTGGGCAAGCCCAACGTGGGCAAATCAACTTTGATTAATAGTTTGGTAGGCCAGAAGATTGCCGCTGTCTCCCCAAAGCCTCAGACAACCCGGCGTCGCCAATTAGGCATTTTAACCAGGGAAAACTTTCAAATTATTTTTGTGGATACTCCTGGGTTACATATCCCTCGCCATAAGCTAGGTGAGTTTTTAAATCAGGAAGCCGAAGCCTCCTGTGAGGGGGTAGATGTTGTCCTCTGGATTGTAGATATTTCCTCAAATCCCGATGAAGAAGACCAAAAGGTTGCCAATTTTCTCCGCTCTATAACCCCGCTCCCTCCTGTTATTATGGCCCTAAACAAGGTCGATTTAATTACCACGGAAATGCTGGAAACAAGAAAAGCCCTTTTTTCGCGGCTTTTTCCAGAAGCTAAATTAATTCTTCTTTCAGCTACCCGAGGTGATGGCCGTGATGAGCTTGTCGAGACTATTGTTGCTTTGCTTCCGGTTCATCCACCAGAGTTTCCCGAAGATCAATTAACGGACCTTTATGAAAGGGATATTGCCGCTGATTTAATTCGAGAGGCTGTTCTTCATCATGTCCATCAAGAAGTTCCCCATGCTGTCGCCGTTCGCATCGATGAATATAAAGAAAGAGGAGAAAGCGGCGCTTATATCGCGGCCACTATTTTCGTTGAGAAGGAGTCACAGAAAGGTATTATTATCGGCGAAGGAGGACAGATGATCAAGAAGATAGGCATAACTGCCCGCCGAGAAATTGAGGCCATGAGTGGTCGGAAAATCTATCTTGAACTGAGGGTAAAAGTGCTCAAAAACTGGCGGAACAATCCAGCCTATTTAAAAAGGCTCGGTTATAAATTGCTCAGCCACAGATAGAACTAACTAAACTGATCAAAGAAGTTGCTTTAATCCTTTAAAGAATAATACTTTTATTCCTTTTTTATTTTAAAGCTCGAACTAACTTTTCCGATAATAACGACGATAGCGGCCCCAACAACCACATAAAGGGGCCAGGCCAAACTTATTCCTTCTCCAGGGAGCCAAGCTTGAATTGGTCCCCGAACAAGAAAGAGCAAAGTTATGAGGCCGGTAAAAAAGCCAGCATAAGCCCCCTTTTTGCTTGCTTTTTGGTCTAAAAGGCCAAGGAAAAAGAGACCAAGAAGTCCGCCGTAGGTATAGGAAGCGATGCCCAAACCAAGTTCAACGACTGCAGGTCTTTTTCCCGGAGAATTAAGCTGAAGATGGGCGAAGAAAAGAGCTGAGATTAGAATTATAACTCCCCAAAAAAGGGAAAAAAGGCGCGAAAGTCGAAGCGCCCTAATTTCAGAATGGGCTTCCCCTTTTATCTTAATCAGTTTGAGGTCGTAAAAAGTAGAGGAGGCCAGGGAATTAATGGCCGAAGCGAGCGTGCTCATAGCCGCGGCCAAGATGGCTGCAATAAGCAGACCGGACATGCCCGGTGGCATTTCTTCCACAATAAATTTAATAAAGATTTCATCGGCCGTGGCTAGACCGAGATCCATAGGACGCTGGCCCTGATAAAAAGCAAAGAGAAAAAGACCGACAAAAAGAAACAGGGCGAATTGAAAAATAATGAAGAGGCCACTTCCAACGAGGGCCTTCTGGCTAGCGGCGAGTTTTCTTGTGGCCAGTAAACGCTGGACAATAAGCTGATCAGTTCCATGGGAAGCAATGGAGAAAAAGGCGCCACCGACAAGGGCAATGAAAAAAGTATAGGGCTCAGCGATAAATTCTTTAAAATTCAAGCTTGAACCGAAATAAAAGAGGCGAAGTTTTTCGCTTTTAGATAAAAAAGCCCAAGCTGAGGCGATTCCTTGGGGAAGACGAGTCGCAATTAAAATTATGGCCAGAAAAGCTCCAACGAGGTAAAGACCAAGCTGAATTGTATCCGTCCAGATAACTGCTCTTATGCCGCCAAGATAAGTATAAATTAGAGTAACGATGGAAACGACAAAAATAGAAGCGGCATAAATAAGGAAAGGAGAAGCTTTAAGGCCAAAAAATTTGAAGATCATGGCCACAGGAATAGCGCAGGCAAAGATCCTCACTCCATCACCTAAAAGGCGAGTTAACATGAAAGTCAAGCCCGCAACCCGGCGAATCCCAAAACCAAATCTCTGACCAATAAAGGCATAGGCGGTTTCAAGATGATGGCGGAAATAACGGGGGAGAAGAAAAAGGGCGACCAGAATGCGTCCAAGAAAATAGCCGAAAGTAATTTGAAGAAAGGAAAGATTATTAGCATAGGCAACTGCTGGAACGCTGATCACTGTCAGAGCACTTGTTTCAGTGGCTACTATGGAGAACATAATGGCCGGCCATGGGACTTGGTGGGCCCCAAGAAAATAGTCTTGGGAGGATTTCTGTTTTCCGGCTAGAACGAGGCCGGCGATGGCTACTCCGATAAGATAAAAGATGACAATAAAAAAATCTAAAAGGGTAAAGCCACTCATTAGTTTCCCATTCTATTTCAATCAAAAATATTGAGCAAATAATTTAGCCAACAGGTAATTTAACATAACAAGATAGTTAGGCTGACCAATAACTTGGTTCCCTAAATTTTTATTTAAACGGCTTAATTATTTTAGATGATAGTTATGGTTAGCCTGAGATATGGATTTTGAGCAACTTAGGGATTGATTTTTGAAAAATAAAATCTTGAAAATTTAAAAAATCCTTTGATAACTTAAATTTTAATTTAAAATAAAAAAATTATGAGGAAAAGAAATGACCGCATTAAGTAGGCTTGACTGGATAATAGTGGCTTTGTACTTTTTCCTTATTGCCTTTCTTTCCTGGGTGGCCATTAAAAAGAGCCAGAAGACTTCCACTGACTATTTTCTGGCCGGTCGACATTTAGGCTGGTTCATTGTGGGAGCCTCAATATTTTCCTCCAATATTGGGTCGGAACATCTTGTTGGCTTGGCTGGCTCAGGTGCTACTGATGGCGTAGCCATGGCCCATTATGAGCTTCATGCCTGGTGCCTTCTGGTTTTAGCTTGGGTAATGGTGCCTTTCTACATGAGAGCAAAAATCTTCACTATGCCGGAATTCCTGGAAAAGAGATTCTCGCCCGGATCAAGGACATTTCTTTCTGTTATTTCTCTTGTTGCTTACATCCTGACGAAAATTGCGGTGGGAATTTATGCCGGAGGTGTCGTTTTTAGTGTCCTTTTTCCTGAGGTTCATTTCCTTGGGCTTGATAGCTTCTGGATTGGGTCTATTCTGGTTATTGTTGTTACTGGAATTTACACCATTCTCGGTGGTCTGCGAGCTGTAGCTTATACTGAAGCAGTCCAAACAATTATTCTGATTCTTGGTGGAGTTTTAGTAACAGTTTTTGGCTTGAAGGCTCTTGGTGGCTGGAGCGAGTTAAGGTCCATCGCGGGCTCAGAAATGTTCAATCTGTGGAAGCCTCTTGTTCCTGAAGGGGTAAAGGGTACCTGGGAACCAGTTAGAGAGGCCGGCCGCATGGCTTGGTATTTCAATGATAATTATCCGTGGCTTGGTATGCTCTTTTGTGCCCCGGTTGTGGGTCTCTGGTACTGGTGCACCGACCAATATATTATTCAAAGAGCCCTGGGAGCTAAGGACGAACGAGAGGCAAGACGTGGGGCCATAACCGCTTCCTTTTTTAAGCTTTCTCCAGTTTTTATCTTTATTATTCCTGGAATAATAGCTTTTTCTTTGGCCAAGAGCGGTCAGATAATGGCTATGCAGCAGGAATTCTTTGGCCCCTCTGGCGAATTAATTCGAGAAAATGCTCAGAAAGCCTTTCCGCTTCTTGTGGCTCATGTCCTTCCTCTAGGGGTTCGCGGAATTGTGGTGGCTGGCCTTCTGGCTGCCCTGATGAGTTCTCTTTCTGGAGTATTTAATGCCAGTTCAACCCTTTTCACCATGGATTTCTATACTAAGATCAATCCAAAAGCCAGTCAGCAAAAGTTGGTGTGGGTTGGCCGTTTGGCCACTACGGTCATGGTTTTGATAGGTCTTGCCTGGATTCCAGTTATCCGGGGTGGCAAAGGCCTTTATGATTATTTACAAGGCGTTCAGGCTTATTTAGCGCCGCCGATTTTTGTAGTCTTCTTTTTGGGCGTTTTTATGAAGCGGCTTAATGGAAAGGGCTGCCTTGCTGCCTTAGTTGTTGGCTTCATTCTTGGGATTTTCAGACTTTTGGTGGATACGCCAGTTAAGCTGATTAAGGGATTTACATATCCAGAAGGTTCCTTTCTTTGGATCATCAATAATATTTATTTTCAATATTACAGCATTTTCATTTTTATCATCTGTATATTAATTATGATTATTGTTAGTTATTTAACCCAGGAACCTGATTACAAGAAGATTCAGGGTTTGACCTATGGTACGAGAACGCTTGAAGATAAGCTTCGAACCAGAGCCAGTTGGGGAACGGGCGATGTCATTGCTTCCGTTATTCTTGTTCTAGCCATTGTTTGGGCTTATCTTTATTTTCGGGGATAAAATATTTATTGGAATTTAAAAGATTTCATTTCTTTTCGCTATAAATCGGGGAAAGCGGCTCTAAGAGATTCCATGACCCTGTGAGCAATCTTCTCGGCAAATTCAGCCATTTCCTTCGGGTTAGGTTTTGCCTTTTCCCAGGCAATCATTCGAGCCTGAACATTCTGTAAAACTTCATTTTCAATTTTAAAAATTTTGGTCAAGACCCCTTCACCCCCATAGGTGCGAAGTCTTGTCACATTTAAATACTGAGGCATATGGCCTCTTTTATCAGGATAAAGATAATTAACAATTTTTTTAGCCCAATCATTAAGAGCCGAAGTGGAAGGTCCAGTTAAGGGTGATGGAATTTCCTTAGCTGCTGGCCAGACTGGTACGGCCACCGAGGCAATAGGCTGTCCTAAAATAACCCACATGGTGGCAAGATAGGTTTTTTCCGGGCTTGAAGCTCCATGAAATAATGTTACTGCTACCGTTGAGTTTCGATTTATGGTGTCATTGGTATTAATATAAAGGGGTTTAGCAGGATCATCAGGAAGAGGCTGAGTCAGAGGATAGGAATGTAATTTTTCGTTGACCAGATCTCTTGAAGCTTCTTGAAGGATAAAATCAAGGGAAAGTCTTCCCTCACCCAAGGCCTTTTCAAATAAATGGGAGATGCGCTCAAATCTGATATAGCCACCGCCTTTAAATTTTTCTGACGCCGTGAAAGCATAATTGGTTCGGACAATATAGCCAAAGGGAGCCACCCTAACGTCATTAGCATCAAATTTAACAAAGCTGTCTTTGCTTGTCTCAAAGAAACTGGCCTGGCCAAAGGCATCGATTATTCCAAAATTAGCGGCAACCGAACGTTGGCCCTTTGTTTCCTGAAGGAGCTTCTCAAAATCAGCAACACTGGCACACTCTCCTAAGGCTCGACGCATAAAGCGGCCATTTTCAGCTCCCCCTTTTTCATCATCAGCTAAATCAGATGAAGCCGCATTGATGATAGCGAAGCCTTCAGAATTAATCCCCGCCCAGACACTTGAAGCTTCTTTATCAGTGGCATTGATAAGACCAATAAATTCGTATTTTGGTCCTTTGAGATAAACGATTTTATTATCAACCGCAGAAGCATCGCGGTTTTTCCAAAGAAGGGGGCGGCCATCAAAAGTTGCCTTACCCGAAATGACAGCCACTGTGCAACTAAAGGCACATTTCTGAAGAAGGGGATACAAAAAAGAAATAGCTAGGGCCAAAATTATTGAGGCCAGAGTTTTAGATTTTTCATTTAGTTTAAAAAGCATCTCTTACCTCCTAACTTTAATTTCTGATTATAAATATAAATCAATTTGAGATGAAATATTTTTAGCCTTTTTTGATCAGAGAATTAATCGTAAAAAGTTAATTGAGGAAAAAATAACTTAAAGAAAAAATTAATCTAAATTACCGCTCCTTTACCTATGCCGGGACCACTGTAACTCAGTTTCTAGAAAAGCTGCTGGCGAATTCAAATTAAAGTATTTGAAAATTTGGGCCATGAGTAAATAAGGAGGTCTCCTCAATCATGGGAATTTATTTTATGTTTGAAGGGAACGAAGTTTTGGATTAAAACGGCAGAGATAAGCTTCAAGCCCCTGCTTCTCAATTATGCGGATGGCTCTTTCCCAGGGAACAAATCTTTTGAGTCGGAGAGCTTCAAGGGCTCGAACAATACTTAGTTCAACTTCGCTCCTTTCACTCATTTGGCAGACAGAACTCTCCAAACAATCAAAAAGGAGAGCATTGGCTTCGGCATAGCTAACCGGTTTGGCAGGGCCATATTTTTTTTGCCACAATTCAGAGGTAACAGCATCATTGATGTGATTCATTATTAAATAGGTTGCCCGGCCAATAAGTTTAAGATTGCTCGGATTAACGGCCGTCATGGTATTGCCTACAACTCGACCGAGAATTGCCATGACGCCAGTAGAATGAGCATTGAGGATTATCTTCAGGGCAAGCTGTTGCCTTAAACCTAGAGGATCTTGAGAAAGAGGCAAAGGGATATAAATTTTTTCGGCCTGGCTTAAAAAGGGACATGATCTTATTTTCTCCTTAAAAATCTTTTCTGATTCAGAACCGGTGAAGAGTAAAGCGAGGGAAGCTTTTTTCCTCTGGGCAAGCTTAGCAAAAGCCTGCCAGCTGGAATTCTTTTTTCCAAGTTCCTTTATTTCCTCGTTAAAGCCAACCATGAGGCCAAGATCGCCACGATGGAGAGGACGTCTTTGAATATTTTTCAAGGAAAAGGAAAAATCATAAAGGTCCTGCTGGTCATTACCTGCTTTAAGGAGACTTTGAAGGGCTACCTCTCGAAGATAGGGATCATCGATTTTTTCAGCGAGATAGGGTTGATAAAAATTAAAATCAAGGCCGCGAAAATTTCGACCAAGAAGACGCTGCCAGGCCTCCAGATGATTTTTGGCTTCAGTCCAGACCTGGAAAAGACAGCGGCGGTTTTTCAAATTGATGGGGTCAAGAGGAGAAAGATGAAAAGTGGGGCTTCTTTCAGCTCCATCAATGAAAACGGTCAGTAGTGCCCTTTTGGCTAGATAGGTTGTCTTTTTCCCTTTTTGATAAGTTTTTGCCTCCAGTTTTGTTAGGGAAGCTATTTTCGGGCTATGAAAAAAAAGGGATTTCAATATTCGGGCAAAGGTCAAAAATTCTTGGCTAAAGGAAACCTTTTTCCTGAAACCAAGCTGAATTAATTCGTTTTTATTCAAATGAGCTGCCAAGATTTTATAAATGACTTTTTCGAGAATGAGGCCAAGGACAAAAGTTTCTATGGTTGTGGCCTGCATTCTCGTCGAGCCAGTGATTGCTTGAGGTCCGGTAGTCAGATTGATCTTAGTGATACCAGGATGGGTGAGGATTTTTAAACTTCTTTCGAGGGAATTCAGGAGTTGATCGGGATTATTGTAAACAAAATAAAGATGCTTTCTAGCCTTAGCCTGATTGGCTCTATCCTTTTCCCATAGATCAGCGGCCGCCAACATCGCTCCAATAACTGAAGAAGTTTCGCCTCCCTCGGTTATACAGAAAACTACATCACCTTTGGTAATTTTTCTATCCGCCACTTGAAGGCGGCCGATCAGCTCAAGATCTTCAAAGCCTTCAAGGGCGCTGATCAGGGCACGATCGCCACCAGTCATTTCCCCGATAACTCTCTCTTCAATTCGAGGTGGTAAAATAAATTTATAACGGCTGTTCGCTTTCAATTTTTGCCAGAAGGGCCGCCAAAGGCTGCTTTCCATGAATTTGGCAAGACGTCCAGTTGAGCCGCAACCGTAAAAGAAGATTTTGTTTCCTCTTTTAATGGCCTGGATGATGCTTTGAACTGCCTGTTCAAGCTTTTTGATTATGGCTTTATCTTCAGCCATAGCCTCTAATTTACGGGCTATATCTTCATCTACGCTGAGAATAAGTCTTATGCCTTTTTCAGGGTCTTTTTTTATCACCTGGCTGAGATTCCAGGTGAGGGGATGTCTCTGTTCTGTTAGGAGATGATGAAGGTGAAATTGGCTTTTATTTTTTACATAATCAAGAGAAAGCTCTGATGGCTTAAGGTGAAGAAGATCAAGAAGGGACTTTACTTCGCTATAATTCATTTCACTTTTATTCATTTCCTTTCGCTTTTATTTACTTCTTTATTTACCTCTCTTCTTCAATTTCCTTATTTTCTATTCCTTCATTTAAATGTTTATCATCGGGAATTTAAGGCATCAGGTCATTCTAAGGCCTAAAAAGAATTTAATTTTTATGACTGATTTAAATTCTCATTTTCTTTATTTTTAAATTTAGTTCTGTGGCCAAATAGGCTCTTAATCAATCAGTTTGTCCGTCTTTAAAGAACGACTTGGCGCCGACGCCAGCGCAGTTTCATCGTTAAAACTCGGTCAGTGGAGAAAATACGAGCAGCAATAATAACTAAAATAATGAAAACCACCAACATATAAACGATTCCAGCACCAATTGCCATATAATTATGAAATAATATATTTTGGGTGGTCATGAAGGGATGGGAGAAAGGAATAGCATAAATTAATATTTTAGCCGGCAGAGAGAGGGTTCTTAAATCAGTGAAAATAGAAAGAATATAGGGAATCATTACGAGTAATATCAAAGGCATAATAAGGCTCTGGGCACTACGGTAATCCTCCGCAAGAACGCCAAGGATTGTAGCCAAAGCGAGAGCACAGAGAATTGCCAAAAAAAGAGAGAATAAGAGAATTATGCTACCGGCGGTCGTTAAAGAGAGGCCAAGT
Organism: uncultured bacterium; assembly: GCA_938092135.1. Taxonomy (GTDB): domain Bacteria; phylum Acidobacteriota; class Aminicenantia; order Aminicenantales; family CALLJL01; genus CALLJL01. The sequence goes on along the minus strand of CALLJL010000008.1, from coordinate 154,928 downwards.
TCTTTGATTACCGTAGTAATACTGCTCGCAGCCTCGGCGATATCGCCAGTGAAGCTGCGCATATACCATCTGAAGCCGGCTAAGTAGATTAAGGTTGAGATCAGACCAACAATTCCAGCGGCCAGCATTTTTGCGGCCACAATGGAGGAGCGGGAAATAGGCACGGTAAGTAAAGTTTCCAAGGTCTTATTTTGTTTCTCCATGGCAATGGCTGAGATGACCATTTGGGATGAATAAATTAGAATCATAGCCAGAATAATGGGGACGAAGATGGATTGAGCGTACATAAAACCAGCAATAGCCGAGGCTGAAGCTTCAGCTCGATTTTCCCGGACAATGACGAAATCCCGGCTTTTCAGGGGCTTTTTCAAATTTTCAGGAGATATTTCTGGCCATTTTTTCTTCAGAATTTCATTGGAAAGATAATTGTTAGCCGTATCGAGAATAACCCGGAAAATTTCCCCATAGCGAGCTTCAGCCATAGAGAAGCTGCGGAGAAAGGAGTAGGTTTCTAATTCTCTCGTTTCGAGCCTTTCAATTCCCTCACTCAGACCAGAAGGAATAACCAGCAGAAAGGCCAGATTCCTTTCCCTGGCCAGGCGCAGGGCTTCTTCTTTATCGCCAGTTTCAAATTCATCAATCTTGAAGCGAACAAGGCGAAGATTATCAAGAAGACCCCTGGATAAAGGCGAGCGATCAAGATCGAGTACCCCGATGCGGCGGATTCCTTCGGCCCTTTTGGCTTCCTGTCGGGCGATCTGTCCAATGAAATAAAAAATGATTAAGGTGAAAACAAGAGAAAAAATGAGCTGTTTATTGATAAGCTCCCTTATTTCCTTAAACAAAAGATTGGTAAATTTTTTCATTGGACAATCCTCCTGAAAACAACTTCCAAATTTGGGGCCTCATATTTCTCTTTAAGTTCTTGGGGTGTGCCTATGTCTAGGATTTTGCCCTGATCAATAAGGGCAACCCGATCAGAAAGATACTCCACCTCCAGCATATTATGGGAGGAAAGAAGTACGGAAAGACCTTCCCGAGCATATCGTTTAATTATGTCTCTTACCTCCAGGGAATTAATCACATCCAGGCCAGAGGTGGGCTCGTCCAAAATGGCTAAAACAGGTTTGGTCATCAAAGCCCGGGCTAAAAGTAATTTGCGCACCATGCCCTTGCTGTATGTTCCCACCTTATCTTTTAATCTATCACCTAGTCCTGCAATGGCCATGGCTCTTTCAATAAACCGTTCTGTTTCTTCAGGAGAGCGATCGTAAAAGCGGGCCATGAAGCGCAAATAATCGAGGCCGGTGAGATTACGGTAGGCTCCAGCTTCCTCAGGTAAATAACTTATATTTTCCCTGAATTTTTCTGGATTTTCCCTGAGATCATAGCCGAGAAGCTTAACTTGCCCTCCAGACATTGCAAGGAGGGTGGCCACGATCCTTAAAGTGGTGGTTTTACCAGCGCCATTGGGTCCGATGAGGCCAAAAATTTCGCCCTCCCTAACCTCGAAGCTGATTCCTTTTAGGGCCTCAAAGTGACCATAAAATTTTCTTAATCCTCTAACTTCCAGAACTGTAGCCATAGAGACCTCCCCTCTTAAAATCCTTTCAATTTTATAGCATAATGAATTAAAAAATTTAATGTTATTCTATTACGAAAAAAGGGCAGCCTTAGTTCGCTTTATGGTTAATAAAAAGAGAAGAAAAAGATGGGCATTGGCTCAGATCTCAGAATTTAAAACCAAGAGCTAGAATATATCTTATTCCTCCCAAATCAACTTTAATTTCATAGGGCTTTACTCGGAGAAAGACATATTTGATTTCCGCTTGCCATGAGAAATTTTTTTTGAAAAAAATTTGACAGCCACTGGCAGCTTGAAAGGATAGATGATGGTGATTTACTTTATGGCGAACATAGGGACTGTCTATATCTTGACGATAAAAATAAAGGCCCGAGCCTATTTTTAGATAAGGGGAAATAATCCTAAGGGGATAATGAAGTTGGCCTGATATTTCCCAACCACTTATCCTCAAAGTACTTGGTTCCAGATAGAGACCAATAGGGGCTTTTTTTTGGTATCCTCCTTCATAGGCGAGCTCAGCAGAAAAATATCGGGTGAAACCAACCTGAACATGGGGAATGTAAATGAAACCATTACCATATACCTGCCTTAAATAACTATCATTAATTCTTCTCAGCCCGACCCCGAGACCCAGGCGAAAATCAAGTGCCTGAACATTTAAAGGAAAAAGTAAAATTAATAGAATTAATATTTTAATTGGTCTTAAAGGCAAATTTAATTTAAACTTTTTATGCTTTTTTAGCTGAATTAAAAATTGGTCTGAAAAAATGGTAATTGCTTTAACCTCTATCCTGGCAGAGCTCATGGGTTAATCCGATTACTTTGCCTCATTTAATATTTTCATCCTGTTGATTCTTTTCCTTCCTTTGTTTTTTCATCTTCGGGTATATTCAGGATCGCTTTCAACCCCAGTTTCACTAACAGCTGTAATTTTATAAATAAATTCTTCATCCCCCAGAAGTCCCCGATGTTCAAATTTAAAGGTTTGAGCTTCAATTTCAGCCAGAAGGAAAAAGGAACTGATTTTTTCTTTGAGGTTCAAGGCATAAAGTCTATAAGCAATGATTTTCTCCCGATTACGCTCATTTTTTCGCCAAGTCAAATGATTGATATACTCTTTAAAGAAACCAAAATTATTTTCTATCCTTTTGACCGCCAGATGAGTGGGTGGATATATACTTTTAAGGGGAAAATGAGCGGCTTGAAAGGCATTAATAATTCCCCGTCCCATTAAGTTGTCAGGGGTCGAGGCTCGGCTAGCCGTCAATTCCAAAGCCAGCATTAAATCAAAATTGGACCAGCTGGGATTGGCTTCAAGGATTAAAGCTGCTGCCCCAGCCACCAAAGGACAAGAAAAGGATGTGCCTGAAACATATATGTATCCGTCAATTTTAGAAGGGGAGGCACTATAAACGGAGCGACCCATAGCCATAACATCAGGCTTTAGCCGGCCATCGGCAGTTGGCCCAACGGAACTGAAACTTGCCCTCTCACCATTGACATCAACTGCGCCTACAGCCAAGACCCAATAGCTATCAGCCGGAGCAACCAGAGTGTTCAAGATAGGTGGGCGGGACTGGCCTTCATTGCCTGCCGAGTTAACGATAAGCATACCTTTGTTGGCGGCAATATTAGCGCCCCTGGTAACAATGGTAGTTTCGCCATCCATGTCCCGCCAGGTATAATTGGGTTCGCCATGGGTAAACTGATCTCGATAACCAAGAGAGCTACTGACAATCTGGGCGCCAAGGGCTTCAGCCCATTCGACTCCCGCGATCCAGTGGTCTTCTTCTATATGCCTTTCCCAGTCAGTGTTTTCCGTCTTGGCTAAAAGAAAGCTGGCCCCAAAAGCCGGACCAATAAGTTTCCCGGGATAAAAACCAGCAATAACACTTAAAGTTTCAGTTCCATGATCGCCAGAACCAAGCTGACCGGGTTCGTCGTTTACATTAGGATCATTATTGACAAAGTCCCAGGTGGCTAAAATTTTTAGATGAGCCAAAGCCTGATGGGCCAAGTTATTAAAACCAGAGTCGAGCATAGCTATAATTATTCCCTGACCGGTCAAACCAAGATCATGGAGAAGAGGAACTTTAATCTGATTAAGCTGAGTGTAGGAAGGTCCATAGTCATAAAGATGATTTTGGGTCTTAAATTCTATTGCTTCCCTTTTTTTTTCGGGCAAAGGGAGCCTCGATCGATAAGCTTTGATTTCCTCTATTTTGGAAACAAAGGGGAAAGAAGCAATCTTTTTCAGATTAATGGCCTGGACTTCGGCTGAAAGAGCATTCAGCCAGCGAGAGGCATGGCGCGGCCGCGAAAGATAGGGCCTGACTTTATGGATGTAATTTTCCCAGACGGGAACATCTAAATCATCAACTATTCTCTCCCAAGTAAGAATTTTGAGACGGCGATTAATATTTTCTCGTGAAAGGGAGCCGCGAACTTCATCGATCTTTTTGGTTAAATCCGGTCCTTTATCCTGAAAATATATCCAGACCTTGAGAATCTGATTTTCCTTTTGAGCTAATTTCTTTGATAAAGGAGGCGAAATTTTTTCTTTGAAGGAAAATTCAGAGGAAGCCGATGAGGAAAAAGAGATATTAATAAGACAAAAAAGGAGATAACAAGTGGCCGCCGATAAAGTAAAAAATAATTTGCCCCATCTCTCTTTTCTTAAATTTTCTATCTTTTTCCCCAGGGTTTTAACCATTTCAGCCCCTAGAGAGCTCTTTTTCCATAAAAATTATGCTTTATTTTCGTCATTAAAGGCAAATTTTGGATTTTTGTTGATTTTATTTTTATCTAAAGAATTTTGATTTATAAAAATTTTAATTTCCAAGAATTTCTAAGAATGGAATGGTCAAGACCTTTGAGTCAGCAAGGTTTAATTTAAAAAATTACTCAGAGAAATTTTTTCCAGGCAGAAAAAAATGTTTTTATCGCTGAAATTTTAATATCAGGGGTTAATTCTACCTGAGCGATTAATCCTCCCCTCGCCCAGAGGGTGTCAAAGATTTGTTGACAGCAACGGACAATTTCCTTTTTTTGGGCTGTGCTCAGAAAAACTGGAAAATCTGAACTTCCCCAAAAGGTGATCTGACCTCGGAAGTGGACCAACTTTTCGATGCCCATCAATAAGACCTGACAATTAATTGCATTTATTCCTATTTCAATAAAATCGGGCAAGAAATCGGCGATATAGCCATCAGAGTGAAAAAATAAATATTTTTTATATTTTTTGGCGATGGAGCTATATTCTAAATAAAGAGGCTTAAAGAGCTGACGAAAATGGTCGCGAGAAATAAAAAGCGATTCTTGCCCTCCCCAGTCGTCCATAAGACAAAGGCCATCCACTTCTGTTTGAGCCCAAAGTTCTAATTCCTTTAAATTAAAATCGTGCACTTGATGAAGCAATTCAAAAAATTCGGCTGGCTTCTTTTTAAGATCAGAAAGAAGCTTCTCTGGTCCACGAAGTAGTTGGAGTCGTTCAAATAGCTTAATCCAGCTTCCTGCCAAGACAAAACGGTCAGTGGAATGACAAAAGGAATTAATCCTTTCTTTATCCAGTTTGAGGAATTGTTCAGGGGGTCGCCAGTTTTCAAGATTTTCCCATTGTTTAATGGCAGGAGAGATTAAGACATCACATCTTTTATCAGCTTCTTTTTTAAATAAACAACCCCACTCGTCTCTATAGATAAATTCATCTTGCCATTTTAATTTTTTATTTTTCTTAGGCCAAATAAAATTAGGACAGAAGACCAAATCATCGGGAAATTTTAAACGCCATTTTCGCCACCGCGATATTTTTTTCATGCGGCTTTGATTATAAGGAAGCCAGAGCTGACGGGGAATCCGCTGGGGATTATCAAAATTAAGAGTGGCTTCAACAGTTTTCTTTCTTTCTTTCCTGGCTTTATTCCCATAAAAGAGAGGTGGGCTCATTCACCTTTTACATTTCCGGGCTAACAGGTTAGGCTAAGAGGTTGTTTTAAATTGTGTAATACGAAAGCCAAGCTTTAGCCCTATTTTTTGCACCATTGGTCAAGCCAGCTGAGAACAGTTTCATGCCAAAGAAGACTATTCTGAGGTTTTAAAACCCAGTGGCCCTCATCGGGAAAATAGAGCAACCGGCTGGGAATGCCTAGGCGCTGCAAAGCTGTAAAAGTTGAGATGCCCTGAGTGTCCACAACGCGAAAATCCAGGGCCCCATGGATGACCAACATGGGTGTTTTCCAATTTTTTATATAATTGATGGGATTGTGCTTTTCATAGCCTTCAGGATTGGTCCAGGGAGTTCCTTCATGATCCCATTCGGGAAACCAGAGTTCTTCGGTATTAAAATAGGCCATCCGTTCATCAAGATTGCCATCATGATTCACCAGACAGCGGAAGCGATCGGGCCAGTTGCCGGCAATCCAATTAATCATATAACCGCCGAAGGAAGCACCGAGGGCAGCGACGCGCTCGCCATCCATCCAGGGATAGCGTTCTAAAGCCGCCGCTAAGCCCTTCTTCAAGTCCTCAAGGGGTTTGCCACCCCAATCGCCACGGATGGAATCGGTGAAAGCCTGACCATAGCCAGTGGAGCCATGAAAATCGACCATAACGGCGGCATAGCCAGCACCCGCAAAAATTTGAGCATTCCAGCGATAATGAAAGTGATTGCTAAAAGAACTCTGAGGCCCTCCATGAATTAAAAAGGCTACTGGATATTTTTTATTTGGATCAAAATCCACCGGCTTAACAACATAGGTATACACAGTTTCATCGTTCCATCCTTTAAAGGAAAATTGTTCGTAATCACCCATCTTGATGGAGGCGAGTCTGGCTGCATTGATCTGGGTAATCGCCTTCATTTCCCGGCCATCAGGCCGGATAGAATAGAGTTCCACTGGTGATTTTAAATGGTCAAGGCCAAAGATAATTTTATCTTTTAGCGGCCTAGGTGAAGTTATATAGCCTTCTTTGATGATCATTTTAACCTGACCGGTTTGAGTATCGATGGCGAAAAGAGATTGTTGGCCGATGTTGGGTGCGGTCGCATAAAGAAGACGACCGTCAGGTGACCAGGCGATTTCAGCGGGCGAGCGATCCCAGTTTTCAGTTAGAACCCTTTCCTTTCCTGAAGCCCAATCTCGCAGAATAATCCGGAAACGATCCGATTCATAACCTGGCCGCTTCATAGCGAGATAAGCCAAGGTTTTTCCATCGGGCGAAAAAAGAGGCATAGTGTCCCAGGCAGGATTGGCCTCGGTCAGACAGACTGGCGGTTTGGACCCATCAACGGGAACATAATAAAGATCAAAATCAGTTGACCAGGCTTCTTCCCGGCCAACGTCTTTAGCTGTAAAAATTAGTCCCTGGCTATCAGGAGTAAAAGTTATTTCTTCAGGGCCGCCAAAGGGCTTCGAAGGAGTATCAGCCTCCATTCCGACCATGAGCTTAAAGAGCTTTTTATCCTCAATTCGGAAAGCAAAAATGTGGGAACGCCGGCCATCTTTCCAAGTATCCCAGTGCCGGATAAAAAGGCGGTCATAGATTCGGCCACTGCTTTTCTTTTTGGCTAATTCATCGAGCCTTCTTTTGGTCTCATAGGGGCAACCCTTATCGGGAAAAACCTCCATAGTGAAAGCTAAGTAACGGCCATCAGGAGAAACGATTAAATTATTGACATCAAGGGGAAGGTCAGTTACCTGAACAGCTTCTCCTCCAGTTAAAGAAATTTGCCAGACCTGGGAAGAACCGGAACGGGTTGAAAGAAACCAGATGTAGCGACCGCAGGGAGACCAACGGGGGTTGAAGTCAGAGGCGGGATGGGTTGTGAGTTGCCGCAGATTTTGTCCATCGGAACCAACCAACCATAGGTCGGTTCGACCTCGGTTAGCCTCAAGATCAGCTCGCCAGAGGGTGAAGACAATCCATCGCCCATCAGGAGAAACTTGAGGATCTGAAATCCTTTCCATAGCTAACAAATCATGAACCGAAAAAGGATGGGCCTTTGCCCCTTCGGCAGCCGTCGAGGGCATTCTTATGAACAAGATGAAATTAATAATCAATAAAATGATAATTACATTAAATAATGTCTTTTTATTTTTGTTCATTCTAGCCTCCTTTTCTGAGCCTATTTTACCTCAATGTTAAATTGATTACATGCCTTTTGTAAGCTAAGCTTACTAAAAAAATTCTTAAGAAAATTTACTTTTATAATTTTCATTCAAAATTTTATGAAATCAACATTTTTCCAATTATAAGTAAAGTCTTTTTATTTAACGGTATAAATAGGGTCGATACTGAATGCCATTTTTATAGCAGTTCTGTCTGTTTCTTGAAGATAATTTCATAGCGATGGGGAATGCTTCCATCCAAAAGAACACTAATTGGCGGGAAGACAATAAAGGTTATGGTAGGAGTTGCGTAAATCTTCATTTGGACTATTATTCTTATGGTCTCATTAAGTAGGCGTAAGAATGTCTTTATTACCTTGGAATTAGTTCCGATCGCCCTTATATATAAATCATATCGTTTAGATAACTTGAATGGACTGCTGCCAATTTCTTAATTCTCTGAGATCCATCCGAAGGGCCGATTAATTATTCCTTTACAATAAGAGGAAAAATTTTTAAAATAGGCGCTTCGTTTTTAATTTTTTTAATCAGAATAATCATAGTCGCTTATCTTGACGATCGGCCTTATAATCCAAGAGAAACCTAGAGCCAACACTTTTACCTGAAGAGTTGATTCTTTAGCCGAAAATAACTGGTCGTGATCCCCTGAATAAATGGCCTTTAGCCAAATCTTAATTTAGCGAGAGAGGTGCAATTTGGCCAAGGTTTTTTGGCTTGGGTCGCTTTCAGAAACAGCTTGAAGCTTAAGAATAGCCTGTTTGTCGCTATCCTTTTTAGCATAAACATAAACTATTATCGGGGCTGACTTTCCGAATTCGACTGCCGCTAAAGCGTTGGGAAGATTAACCTTCCAGCCCTTTCCTTCGATCGAGGCTGAAAGTCGATAAATATCATACTTGATGAAGTTTAAAGCATTTGAGGGATGTAATGATGACTCGACTTCCTTCAATTGGCCCGTGTTTCTTAATATCGCAGTGATGGTATTAAGGCCATCTTTTAATCTCTGTTTTTTGGGTGCCTCAAGAGTAACTCCCCGGACATGCGGCCCTGATCCATCAAGAGAGCGAACGCCAATTTTATAAACAAGAACCCCCCTTTCATCCCGACGGAGATCGATGACATAAAAATGAAGACGATTGGGTTCATCCACATATTCGTATTTACTTCCCGAATTCGTTCCGGCGTGGAAAAGGGCATCATTGAGCTGACGATAATCAGCAATGGTGGCCATCACCTTTTCACCTGCTGGGCTGATATAATCCACCATGTTGATGTCTTCAGGATGAGCATCAATTACCCAAATATAGCTATTAAAAGCATTGGGTCCTCCGTTATTTCCTCTCAAATTATCTTTATTTTTGGCAATTAAAACACCATTATCGGGGCAAAAAGAATCGAAGCCAATTCTTTGTACAACTTCAATTGAATAAAAATTATAGTTGGGAATGCCAGGGGACAGCGGGTTTATCGCTGGATCATCAGCTGGAGTTCGATCAGCTGGCTCGGAGCCATCGAATCTCACGGTAATTCCGGTGAATGTACCTGGGAGAGGATCCACTGCCCGGGCTGTGACTTCAGCTACAACTAAACCGCTTTGAGCTAAGCCTGTGCGGCTCAAATTGAGGAGCTCTCCATCCCGGATAAAACCGCAGGCCATTCTATTTCTGATCATTAATCCTGGAGGAGCTGCAGCTCCAGCCACAGGAGGAACAACCCAGCGCCAGTGAAGGCCACCAGGTCCATTAAAGCATCCTCGGTCCATGAGATCCCAGGTTCCGGTAGCGGCTCGACGATAAGGTTTGACATAGGGATTATTATTGAGATCAGGCAAGCGAAAAACCAGATGGCCCATTTCGTGGGCGATCGTGCCTGAATTTTCTCCCTGGCGCATGGAGGAAAGCCCCCATTGTTGAGAGCCGGCGAGCCAGCTTGTCCATTCCACATATCTTGTGGGCACCCAACGGGGCATAGCCGGATTGGGATTGCCCCATTCAGGTGGGATATCTTCTTTGCTTTTAAATTTCATGACACCAAATTCCATCCAGACTCCAGTTTCATCATAGCCAGCATAAATACGAAGAATGCCGTCATAATTTTTTCTTAAATCCTGACCCATGGCCTCTATCCAGAGAGCATCACAATCCTGTTCTAGGCGACCCTCTGCCCTGGAACCATCAGGAGTGTAATCATTTTGCCCATATTCATTGAGGCCATAATACCAATGGGGTTTGGGCATTCGATAAGGTCCGAAAGCATCTACCTGGATTAGACCGAATTTACCCCTCGATTGCTCCATCCAGTAGAGATGAATGTTTAAACCATGGTTATGCTCAGTGGGCTTAGTAAAGAAATCAGCATAGAATTGCGGAACCTTTTCTCTGGGTATTGGATCAATTTGAGGATTGCCGAAGGGGTCTGAACCTTTGGGCAGAGTTATAACGAAAGGTTGATCAGGAAAATCTACTGCGACCACAGCCAGACGATATCCCTTCTCAGGTTTAACTGAGGGATCAGCCCAGTCGCGTCCAGGAAGAGGCCGATAATCATCCCAGGTCATGACTTCATGATGTTTTACCTGCTGGGGGTCAATGGGGGGCGGAAAATTTTCGTTTAGATTATAGAAGCTTCCGCTTGAGAAATGAAAAACCAAAATTAATAAAAAAGCGAATAAAAATAAAGTAAATAAAAATAACCTTAAGAAGAAAAAAACATCTTTTTTCAATTTAAAATTCTTAAAGAGATTATTTCTTTTTGCGGATCCAGTTCTTGTCATTAACTTTCTCCTTACAAAATAGTCCAGTCTCAATAAACGCAATGATATTTAATATATCAGAAATCTACAAGTATTAAATTATAATTGAAATGACTGGCAACATTAATTGTTCTTGCAAAAAAAATTTTTCTCTTCTTTTAGGTTCTATTTATTATATTTCTTGATTTTCTTAGCTTTGGCTATTTCGGCTTTACTCTTTTTTCTCAAGTTAGCCGCGTGGGCTCGCTTGTAGGTCTAATTGTCGATAAAACGGTCTTTGTCATCGCGAACCGCTAAAGTTTAGTCCCTTTGACGCTTCGATGGGTCGTTCTTTCCATCGATATAATCCTGCTTATTTATTCAGGGATAAAAAAATTTAAAAAATAAAGAATATTTATCTTTAACGAGTTGCTTTCTTTTAATTGTAATGAAACAGTTTGTAGGGACTGGAGGGTCAAGAAAAAAATGCCTTCAAGTCAGCTGGAAAGCAGGCTTTATTTCTCCTGAATCTTGCTGCCAGTAAGGAAGCCAGAGGAGACCTGACCAGCGGATAATTATATCTTTCTCTTTTGGACGTAAAATGTGCGTTTGAAGCTGTTCGCGTTCCGGATCATAGAGACTGACAATTTTATTAACTTCCTTTTGAAGGGTTTGTTCCATCTCGGCTAATCTTGCTTTAGCTAACTCTACCTGTTCCTGAGCTCTCTTGATATCCATCTTTTCATAATAAGCCCGGCTCGCCGTGCGAGCAGTCGTGGTGGCCCGTCCGACTTGATAGAATTTTCTTCCCAGAATAGCGCCAAGGATAGTTGCCCCCATAGAAATGGCACTCTGGGCCAGCCTTTCTTTATATTGCTCCTGCTCCCGTTGCAATCGCTGCTCGGCGAGTAAATACTGCCTTTCTAAGGAGGCGATTTTAGCCGCATATTTCTGCCTTAGCTTTTCAAGAGCTTCATCCCTTTTCTCTCGAGCCAGCTGGCTCAATCTTATTTTAAAATCCAGCTCTGATTCGCCTGGTTTGGAGATTTCTTGAAAGATAAGGCTTTTTAAAAGCTTAAGCTGGTAGCTTCTGGTTAGATATTCGCGGTAATCTTCTTCGGCTGATTTTAAAAGGGAAAGCGACCGTGGGGGTAAAGCCTCGAAGGCAGCTCCAGGACGGGGTCCTTTTTCCAGGTTTTCTAATTTTAAAGAGAAAGGAATGGCCTCGTCCCAAAACAAACTTATCGTCCCTTCTTTTAATTCAACATAGTGACCGACCTCAGAGATATGAGAAAGGCCAAGGCGGTTATCCAAAAGAGTTATTTGACCTAATATGGCTATAGCCGGCCTGTAAATCAAACGGGTAGGGCTGGCCGGTGGGGTTGTAACAGGGAAAAACAATTCCTTTATTTCAGGCGGAAGCGATGGCTTTAGATTGCTTAGGGCAATAGGAGGGCTGATGACCTTTTGGCTAATTTTAAGAAAAGGTTTTTCAGGCCTTGCCTCCCTTTGAGCTTTTTTATCTTTCATTAAAGTCATTATCTGTTGTCGAGTCATCGGGCCACGCAAATAAGAAAGAAGCCATCTCGTTTTGAATAATACAGGCCGTTCTTCATGGATATTGTGCATCAGAAAAACTCTTTTTTGCAGGCTGCTAATTTGTTCTGAAATTTTCTTTAAGTCGATATTTCCAGATACCCTGGCCAGCCCTTCCATTAAGCGGTCTTTATCTCTTTCGGTTTGAAGTCGGCCAACAAACCAGGTGCCAGCGTTAGCCAAACCCTTGTAATCTAAATCAACTGGATTTTGTGTCGTTAGAACTAAACCAAGACCGAAAGCTCTAGCCTGCTTAAGCAGCGTCAGCAGAGGTCGTTTGGCCGGTGGGTCACTTGTTGGTGGGAAAAAGCCAAATATTTCATCCATATAAAAAATGGCCCGAAGAGACAAAGTCCCGCTCTGTTGACGAACCCAGGCCAGAAGTTGATTCAAAAGAATAGTAACAAAGAACATTCTTTGAGCTTCAGATAAATGGGCAATGGAGATGATGCTAAGGCGTGGCTGACCAGAAGGGGTATAAAGAAGGGAATTAATATCTAATGGTTCTCCGCTAAGCCAAAGATCAAAGCCAGGAGCCGCCAAAAGGTTATTGAGCATCATAGCCAGCTTAAAACGTTCTTGAGCTGGATAGAAGGAGTCGATCTCGAAAACTCCAATTCTTTTTAAAGGGGGATTCTGGATTTGCTGAATTAAAGCCGGCAGGTCCAGACTCTGGCCACTTCTCCAAGCAGCCTGGAAAAGATTAGAAATAAGAATATGCTCCCGACTCTGGAGAGGGTCGGCCTGAATTCCAAGCAAACCTAAAAGACCGGAGACGGTCGATGAGACTTTTTCACTCAATAACTCTGCTTCTTCAATTAACTCAGGGGGCGGCGCTTCAAAGGATTTTAAAATCGAAAGGGGGAGGCCGGCATTGCTTCCTGGAGTGAAAATAGAAATATCAACGGAATCCAGCAATTTTTGAATGCGGGCCGGTTCCTGATCCCATTCAGCCAGGCCTTTTCGCCATAATTCAGCCTGGTTAGCAGCATAACCATCGGGGGAAAGGCCCTTTTGAGCGGCCTCATCCTCATTAATCCAGAGCCGAAAATCTTCCGGTCTAAGCTCGGGGAAAAGAAGCATCAGATTGGGAAGATCGCCCTTGGGGTCAACAATAATCGCCGGAATTCCATCTATACCTGCTTCTTCAAGCAAGGCAAGACATAAACCAGTCTTTCCACTTCCCGTCATGCCCACACAAACTGCATGGGTAACCAAGTCCTTAGAATCGTAGAGAACATAATTTGGCTTTAAAACCATGGTTTCCGGGTCAATCTCCTTGCCCAAATAAAAAAGACCTAATTTCTCATATGGGGACACAAACATTTTTTATGTCCTCTTATTAAATTTATTGATTAAAGTAGCTTGACAAGAATATTCACCGCAAATATTTTAAAATGTTTTAATTGGAATTGTAAATTTTTATAATTGAAAATTTATTTTAAAAAGAACTTAATTTATTCTAAAATTTTAAAGAGATATAGATCTCACTTTGTTAGAAAAGGGAAAGAGATTGGGCCAAAAGTTTTTTCCTATTCATTTAATTTTCCTGCCTGCGGCAGGAAAGCCTAACTGAAAATACCTTTTTTCTTTATTTCCGAGTCTCTCTTTCCTTGAATAAGGCGTTTTATCTAAGTCTGCTGATTTTAAATTTCTTAATTTTAAATTCATAATCAAGTTACCTTTAAAATCAAAGCAGAAAAATCATTTGATTCGCCGATTATTTAACCTTGTCTTTACCGTGTTCATATTGGCCTCTTCGAGATTTTACAGGGTGATATAGTTCCAGATTGGAGCGGGAAGGCAATTCTTCATCATTCATTTCCTCATGAGGAAAATTTTCCGTGGGGTTTCGGTAAAGAGATGGATTTTTGATAATAGATTTTATTCTGATAAAAAAATTAAAGGCGTGGCTTGTGGGTAATAATTCTGGTTAAGATAGCGGTTAAAAATTTTCTATCCTTGTCGGTCAAGGCCATTCGGCCAAAAAGATCATGAACTTTATTGGAAATATGGCCTTCATTTTCGGCATTAATAAAACCTGCCTCGCGCAGCTTCCTCAGGACAACCTGAATTAGCTCTTCCTGATCAGCCCGAGTTGCCGGTCGCTCTTCCTTGGGATTGATTACTTCGGCGGAGCGAATAAAAAGAGAATAAAGGGTAAGCAAAACGGCCGCAGCAAGATTGTAGGAAGGCTGGCTTGAGGCCTGGGGAATGGAATAAACAAAATTGGCCATCTCCAGATCTTTAGAGCTTAAACCGGTTCTTTCAGGGCCAAAGACAAGGGCAATTTTGGTTTCAATGGGATAGCGAAGGATGATATCAATAGCCTCCTCTAAGGAAATAACCCGAAATTTTTCGCGGCGCCTGGCGGTTGAGGCAAGCACTAAATTAAAAGTCGCTACCGCCTCTTGTAAAGTCGGATAAAATTTGGCCGAGCGAAGGATATTGGCCGAATGAACTGCCGTTCGGAAAGCATCTTCATTCAATTCGCTAATTCCGGTGAGGCGCAAATCAAAAAAACCAGTATTTTTCATTGCTCGGGCTACAAGGCCGATATTTTCCTGGCTCTCCGGTGACACCAGGACTACGGCAAAGCGAGATCGATCAATTTTATCCTCCGTCCTGACCTCGAAAACTCTATCTAGGGTCATCTTTTTTCTCTATGTTTTTAAAAATAAAAAAATTCCTTAAAGACTTTGAATCCAAAGATTAAAGAATAAAGTTATAGCTCTAAAGGCCATAACCAATTTTAACATAGCCAGCTCCGATTTAATTAATGAGGACTTTTCTTTTTAATTCACCTAAATTTTTATCAATTACTCCTTCCACATCTTAATTGGTTAAATGGTTTATAGAATAACTTATCTAAAAGATTTATAATAAAAGACTCAGATATTATCAAGAAGATCGCTGGCCAAAATGAAAAAGCTACGAAGGATAAAAAAGGTTTTAAGTTTCCAACTCTCAAAAAGGAAATTTTTCCTTGCTTTCTTTTTTAACGTTTTTATATTTTGCTCGCTTCTTTCATCTTTCTATCTGCCTTCATTGCCGCTTCTTTTCAAATCCAAATCCTTTTATTTAAATTTCCTTTTTCAAGAAAAATTTCCGGAGGAAAAATCCCTTTGGTATGTAATAAAGCTAGGTGAGGTGCCGGCGGGTTATGCCAGGGAACAAACGACTAAAGTGATGACCCCTCAAGGGCCAATAATTAAAAGCATTTCAGAGGTCAAAATTAAGGCCCGGCGTCTTGGCGCTAAAATTGAGCTTTTTTCCCATTCAGAAGTCGAAGAGACAGAAAAAGGGCAATTACTTCGCCTTTCATTGACCATGAAACTTTCAACTTTAGAGACAAAAACCCAGGTTGAAGTGGGCGAAAAAGAAATTATTGTCTGCACTTCTGTGGGCGATAAAGAATATACCCAAAAAATAGATATTAATGAGCGCCTCCTTGGACCTGAAGGAATTGTCCGTCTCACCTTAAGGTCTTTAAAAAAACCCGGGGATGAAGTTGAATATTTAACCTATTTACCTGAGATTAACCAAATTATTAAGGGAAAAAGAAAGGCTGAAAGCTGGGAAGAAATCAGTCTTCCTGGCTTCTTTTCTTCTTTTAAAACTTTGCGCGTCCTTGAGTCCCTGGACCCTTTAACGACTAAGAGAACTTTATGGTTTGACCAGGAAGGAAAACTTATCAAGTCCGAAGAAACAAGCCCTCTTGGAGAATTGAAAATTTATTTATCTTCTAAGGAAGAGGCTCTGGCTGTCGAAACCGCTCAAGAAATAAACGAAATTCCCTTTGAAAGTACCCTGATTCGCTCAAATATACGTCTTCCCAAAGCCAGATCCATTGAAAAAATTAAGCTTCGTCTCAGCTTTAAAAGAGGCGAGGCAAGTTTACCTCCCTTCACCGGATTTTATCAAAGGGTGATTTCCTTCGATAAAAATTCTTTGATTTTGGAGGTAGAAAAGCCCGTCAGGCCAATTAAACAAAAGACTGAACTTAATAGAGAAAAACAGGAAGAAAAAGAGAACCTAAAGGCCTATCTTCAAGCCAACTCTTATCTGAACATAGATGACCCGCTTATTCAAAAAACAGCAAAGGAGCTAACTTCAAATCTTAAGAGCGATTGGGAAAAGGTAATAAGGCTTCGAGATTGGGTAAGCCAAAAAATAAAATTTGATCCAGGAATTGTTTTCGCCCCTTCCACTGAAGTTATTCGCGAGAAGCGGGGAACCTGTGTCAGCTTTGCCATTTTATTAACAGCTCTGGCAAGAGCCTGTGGTCTGCCAGCTCGCTTCGTCATGGGTTATGCCTATCTTAACGGCGTTTGGGGCGGCCATGCCTGGTCTGAAATCTATGTCGATGGCACCTGGCTTCCCTTTGATTCTGCCCTTCCTTCGCTTGATGTAGCCGATGCTGCCAGAATTGCTCTGGTTGCAAGCTCTTTGAATCAGGGTGTGGGTGAGGTGATTATGGCCGGCCAACTTTTCTTTTCCCAAATTGATATTCAAATTTTGGAATATCAGCTCGATGGCCGGATGTTTAAAGCCCCACCTAAAATATATGAAATAAAAGAAAGAAAATATATCAATTTTGGCCTGGGCTTAACCGTTAATCAAATTGATTCCCTTGCTTTTGCTGAATTAAACAAAGCCTGGCCAGATAATACTATTCTTGTAATGAGAAATGGAAAGGAGGAGGTGCGCCTTCTTCAACAGGTCTGGAGGCCAGTGGAGAATCTAGAAAATTATCTTCGACAAATTGCCGGTCCAGACTTTGACCGGGCCAAAGTTGAGACTTTTATCTATCATGGAGAGAAAGCTTATCGGTTAAAAAATAAGAATCAGGCGGTAGCCTTTTTCTTTCAGGGAACTGATCTCTGGCAAATTCATGTTCGGAGCGATGAAGCTTCTGATCTTTTAGCCAAAGCTCTTCGGGCGATTCAGTTTAGAAATTAGCCTTTTGGTTAAAAGAGCGTATTATGGCGAGCGCTAAAATTGGACTTGAATTAAACAGTCGCAGGGAAGGACACTGGCAGCTATAATCAGGCAAGGACCTAAAGCTATTATGAGGTTATAAAAAATGATTGAAATATTATCATTTGGGCTTAAGGAAACGTAAACCTTTGGGAAAGGCTAAAATTGAAATTTAATTTTATTGTTCTAAAAGTAGCTAGGAGAAAAGAAAAAATGTTTTTTAAAATAAAAAAATTCAAATTATCATCCCAACTCAATCGGTACTATAGTGGAAGATGATTCAAATTATCAAAGAAAGGAAGTAATAAAGGAGGTTAAATTAATGAAAAAAAGAAAAGGCAGAGGACAATTGGGTTGGTTCTTTTTCCTCAGTCTTTGCTTTTTATCTGCCCCATTTCTTTTGGCTTCATTTCAAAAAGAAGCGATTAAAGTTCATCAGCTTGAAAATGGGTTAAAAATTCTTCTTCTTGAAGATCATACTATTCCCAATATCGCTCTTTACACTTTCTTCTGCGTCGGCTCACGTAATGAGCGTCCTGGGCTAACGGGTGTTTCCCATTTCATTGAGCACATGATGTTTAATGGAACTGAAAAATTTGGGCCGGGCGAATTTGATCGAATCATGGAGTTCAAAGGAGGCTCAAATAATGCTTATACTTCCAATGACATGACGGTTTACACCGATTGGTTTCCAGCTGAAGCCTTGGAAACAGTTTTAGAAATGGAATCTGATCGAATGCAGGGACTAATTTTTGATCCCCAGGTTTTTGAATCAGAACGGGGAGTGGTGGCCAGCGAAAGAAGGATGGGGGTTGAGAATAACAATGATGCTCTTCTTTATGAACAGGTTCGGGCTACAGCTATTCTTGCTCACCCCTATCACTGGGATGTAATTGGCTGGATGAGTGATATCCTTAGCTGGCGGCGAGAGGATGTAATTCAATACTACCGGACCTATTATGCGCCAAACAATGCTGTCCTCGTAATGGTGGGAGATTTCAACTCAGAAGAAGCTCTTAATTTAATAAAAAAATATTACGGGTCGATAAAACCTGGGCCGCCGCCTGTGCCTGTTACCACAGCCGAGCCGCCTCAATTGGGCCCCCGTCGGATCGAAATAAGGAAGGAAGCTCAAACCCCCTCTTTCTTTATGGCTTTTCATGCCCCTCGAAGGCTCGATCCTGATTTTTATGGTCTTTCAATCCTAGAAAAAGTTCTATTTCACGGTGACAGCAGCCGTCTTCATCGCCGACTGGTGAGAGAGGAACAATTAGCAATTGCTGTCTCAGGTGGTCTTGAAGAAACCATCGACCCTTTTCTTTTTTTAATCTATGCCAAGCCACGACCAGGAGTCGAGCTTAACCAGATTGAAAGAGTAATTGAGGAAGAATTGGCTAAAATAAAAACTGAAGGAATTGAAGCTAAAGAATTTGAAAAAGCCTTAAATATCATCCGCAGCACCTTTTATCGCGAAGTCCAAACTATTTCCGGTAAAGCTAATCTTCTTGGCTGGGCAGAATTAATTCTTGGAAGTTATGAAAAGCTCTTTACCGTGATCGATGAGTATAAAGCGGTCAAAAGAGAGACTCTGCCCGCTTTAGCCGCGAAATATTTTGATGAAAATAAAAAAACTGTGGGCTGGCTTTTACCCCTGGGAGGTGAAAAATGAAAATCCTCAGGCAGGAAAGGAAAATAAGAAAAAAGCTTATGAAAAAGAATAAATATTTTAAATATTATGGATTTTTATCCTTTCTCATTTTTGTTTGTCTCTACTTTCTTTTCCCTCTCCGAGCTCAGAGTGCTTTTAAGCTGCCTCAACCAGAAAAATTAAAGCTGTCAAATGGCCTAACTGTTTTTTATCTTTATAACCCTGGGCTTCCTCTAGTGAGTTTCCGTCTTCTTATTTCCGGTACAGGCACCGCCTTTGAACAACCCGAATTAGACGGTTTAGCTAATTTGACAGCCGATATGCTCCTCAAAGGAGCTGGGAAGATGTCCGCCGAAGAAATAGCTGAGGCGATCGATTTCATGGGCGCTTCCCTCGATTTCAGCGCTTCCGAAGAATATATCCTGGGAAGCGGCGAATGCCTTAGCGAGCATTTGGAGCGTCTCCTTCAAATTGCTGCCGATTGTCTTATTTCTCCCTGGTTTGAGGAAGAAGAATTCAAAAAAGAACAAACAAGGCGAATTGATATGGTCAAAGCCATCAAAGATAATCCTGGCCAGGCTGTCCGCTACTATTTCCTCAAGGCTTACTTTGATTCCCATCCCCTGGGCCATATTTCTGTAGGCACCGAGATTTCCTTAGCCAAAATAAAACTTGAAGATATTCGGGCCTTTTATAAACAGCGTTATCGGCCTGATCAAACCTTAATGGCCGTGGTTGGCCAGATTGAAAAAGAAAAGCTTTTAAAATTGCTCGAAGCTAGTTTCGGTCGCTGGAAAGCTACAGGTCCTGTTCCCTCGGCTTCTTTACCTCCTTTACCTTCGCCCAAAGGAAAAACTATTGTTCTCGTAGACAAACCCGATGCCACTCAGGCCTACTTTATCCTGGGAAGTCCAGGCCATCGAATGGGAGATGAGATTTCGCCTGCGGCTCAAGTTATGAATACCCTATGGGGAGGACGCTTCACCTCCTGGCTCAATACGGAATTGAGAATAAAAAGAGGGCTGACCTATGGTGCCTCCAGTTCGCTCCAAAGCTGGAAGCCAGGCGGCATTTTTAGAGCCTCCTCTTATACCAAAAATGATCAGCTTAAAGAAATGCTTTCTATCACAATGGATTTATTGAAAAAGGGCCGAAAAGAAGGTTTCGGCGCTGAAGAAGTAGAGAGTGCTCGCAATTATGTTTTAGGTCAGTTTCCACCTACTTTAGAAACCAACGCCAGTAAAGCCATGGCCTATGTTCGGTTAGCTTTTTATGGACTCGGATTTGATTATTATGATCGTTATTTGGACCGGATTGATAGAATCACCCGGGAAGAAGTCAACTGGGCTGCGGTCAGATTGCTTCCCCAAGAAAATTTTGTTCTGGTCGTGGTTGGCCGAGCCGAGGAAGTTCGTGAAGCCCTGCGCCAGCTTGGTCCGATTAAGGAGAAAAAAATTACCGACCCTGGCTTCTAAAAAATTTTTTCAAATTTAGTTTGTGAGGTTTATCTATCTATTCTTCTTTCTCCGCTGTTAAAGGTTGAAGTTTATTATATTCGACGAGCAATTTTAAATACCAATCGGGAAAACGCAGGGGCAAGCGGCGCCTGGTTTTCGCATCATAAATCCAGAGCTTATTATATTTTACTAAAAGATCATCGCCGAGTTTCCACCAGGCCTGAATGACTTGATTAGCGTTACTCAGGCAATAATCGGTCAGGAATCGACGAGCTTCTTCAGGACTCTTTTTATAAAGAGCCAGGGCTGTCTGATCAATGACGGGCGTACGATCAACAGCTGATTTTTCCCATCTCTTCTGGGCTTCTCGGACATCCTGAATGGCATAAGAGTATAGAATTTGGGTATGAAAATCTACATAATCAAAGGCCCAGCGGGCTGATTCACGACTGAAAACCCAGTGGTCGCCAATCTGGAAGGAGCGAGGAATCTCGGTAATCCCGATATATAAGGGTAAGAAGCAGGAAGTATCCTGAGCGCCCCAAGCGAGCCAGACAATGCCGCCAATGGGATTAGGCAACCAGCCGCGGCTCTGAGTAACGGTAACATATTCAGCCCGGTTGACGCCAATAACTCGAGGTAGAGCATATCTTTTGCCTTCGAGTTCAAAACCATAGGGTAAAAAGTTTGGATTAGCAAAAGGGCCACCTTGAAGACCACGAGCCGGGTCAAAGACCGTGCCTTCACATTTGTCTCGGGTGAGCTGCATGACATCATCCACGGAGAGCGGCCGATCGGGCTTAACCGAAAAGGGAAGATCCATGTTGGGCGTTTCCGGGCTGAATTTTTTCGAGGGAGCGACGAGGTCAAAGAAGCGCCAGAGCCTGACTCTTGAGCCGCCCGTCGAAACGGCACTGCCTTCGGTGGGCGAATAGGCCTTTTTCCAATTAAAGGGCTGGCCGCTCTTGGGATCATAAAGACCCTGCTCAATGGCAAAGGAAATAACATTGGGTGAAGCCATGAAATAATCAGGATTTTTTAAATCAATTTCACCGATACGACTTTCATTGGGACAGACGCTAACATGGTCATCGGGGACACGCTGGGCGCACCAGACTGCCCCTGGCTTACCGCTTTCCGGTGTCCAAAGGGGGCCAACGGGCATGATTTCAAAAACCCAGACCTCATTGGGGTCGGCTACAGCTAGCATTTCACCAGTATCGGTGTAACCATAGCCATATTTTTCAGCGAGCTCGCCCATAATTTTTATGGCCTCCCGAGCTGTATTGGCCCTTTCCATGGCGATTAGAGTGAGCATGGTAATATCAAATTTGGCCGTGGGGGTAGGATTTTCAAGTTTTTTGCGGCAGCCGATGGTTGATTCGCCGATAGCTACTTGCATGTCGTTCATGTAACCAAAGGCACCATGAAGATAGCCGTGAGTATGGGGAACCTGGGGTATTTCAAGACCAGTAAAATCCTTTTCAAGGACATCCCACTTCAATCCCTGTTCAGGAGGAACAGTGCCAAATTGATTGATGTGATAGATTTTTCTGGTCGATCCTGGTGGATGGTCAGCTGCCGGAACATAACGCCATGTCCAGTCACAGGTACCGCAATCGCAGGTGTGTGTGGTCATGACTGAGCCATCGGTCGAAGCCTTTTTCCCGACCATAATTACCGTACAGCCATCGAGTCTATCATCAGGGGCGGAGGAGGCTGCAGGCTCGCGGCCTGGCCAGGAGAGAAAAAGAAGAGAAATAATTAAAATAAGGCCAAGGGAAAAGGTCTTCTTAGCTTTCACCTTACACCTCCCTCATATCTCTTTAAATCGCCCTCATTCTGTCATCATTTAATTGTCTCTGTCAATTCCATCATTTTTATCTCTTTTTTCAAATTTTTGTCCTTTTATCACGGTTCTCTAAATTTATCGCCTGGCTCTGGAAATTTACTCATATTTTATTAAGAGAGAGAAAGGCAGAGATTCTGATTAAATCCCGCTGGTAATTTTGTTCAGGAAGGATATCAAAAAGCTGACCTTTACCCTGTATAAATCAAACCATCGATAACCTGAAAATTAAGCCAGATTATTTTTTGAAAGAATGAAACCTTTTATTAATTGGAAATATTTAAATAGGTGGACTGAATTTAGCGAGGAGGAATCGAATTGGTTATTTTTTAAGAAGAGGAGGCCATAATGAATAAGAGGGTTCTTTTGTTAGTATTTATACTGTTCATATTCGGTCTCCTTAGAGCTCAAGAGACAACGATTTCTGGCACCGTTCAGCTAGATGATGGAACGAAGCTTCCTGGCGTAAACATAGCCATAAAAGGCACAGGAATCAGCACCGTCAGTGACGAAAATGGAAAGTTTTTATTGAGGAACGCCCCCTCTGGTATCGTCACCATAATAGCTTCTCTTCCTGGTTTTGAAACTGAAACAAAGACAATTTTTGTGGCTGCCGGAACAATGACCGTGGTGACTATTGTTTTAAGACCAGCCAAAATGGAAGAAGAAATTCAAGTAATAGCTGAGCTTTCCCTATTGACAGTTCCTAATAAAATAAGCGAAGTGGCTCTGACCCCTACTCAAATAACGTCTTTGCCAAGTCTGGGAGCTCAGGATATTTTCAGAGCTTTCCAGCTTCTCCCTGGCGTAAGTGGAAGTAATGAAGCCTCTTCAGGTTTGTATATTAGGGGAGGAACACCTGATCAGAATCTTATTCTTTATGATGGATTTACCATCTATCATGTTGATCATCTTTTTGGTTATTTTAGCATCTTCAACATGAAAGCTTTAGAAGAAGCCCGACTAATGAAAGGCGGATTTGAGGCTAAATATGGAGGACGGCTTTCGAGTGTTTTAGAGCTTTCAGGAAAAAAAGGGAATGCGGGGCAGTGGAGAGCAAGCGGTGGAGCCAGTTTGCTCAGTTTCGACGGTCATGCTGAAGGTCCGTTGATGGGGAAGGGCTCAATCTTCATTGCCGGTCGGAGATCATTTCAGAGTCCCCTTTATGAAAAAATAATGAATATGTTCAGGCAAAACCCTATTCTTCAGGGGCGACCAATAGGTCCTGGTGGCGGCAGAGGGATTTTTTCCCAATTTGAGGTGCAACCTCGCTCCTATTTTTATGACATCAATGCCAAAGCCAGTTTTAATTTGAGCTCTAAAGATGAATTCTCTTTTAGCTTATATAATGGCAAAGATAATTTGGACAACTCAAGAACCCAGGAGATGTCGCCACCCCGTTTCTTTCAGAGCGGAGCCTCTATTTCGTTTAAAAGTGATATAAGCGACCTTCGGAAATGGGGGAATACAGGAATAGCTGCGCTTAACTGGATTCGCCGCTGGAACAACTTTAGCCAATCTAATCTTATCTTTTCCTACTCTAATTATTTTGATATTCAAGATAGGGCATCTCGCGTCAAAATCAGCCGCACCGATCCTGAAACAGCAGAAGTTTTTGAAATTAACCGAGAAGCTGGATTGGTCGAAAAGAATAATCTTTATGATTTTTCAGTTCGCTTTGACAATGAGATCTGGTTAGGAAGAAAGCACCAGCTTGGGTTCGGGCTTCAGGCTACCTCTATCAGGATTAAATATGATTATGAAACTTCGAATGAAAATCTGAGCCAAACACCGGTAAGATGGTTTGGAAACATTTCTTCTCAGTCTATGAGTTTGCAGAGATTACTTGAAAGAGACGACCGAGGCAATGTCTTTGAGGCTTACCTTCAAGACCGATGGGCGCCATTTCCTCCGTTGACTTTAACTCCAGGTCTTCGAATATCTTATTTTGATCTGACGAAAAAGATTTATTATGACCCTCGCCTTTCCTTAAGCCTGAATATTTTCGGTCCAATTAGATTGAAGGCAGCCTGGGGAAAATATCATCAATTTGTTAGCCGGGTAACTCGAGAGGATGTCCTTCGAGGTAATCGAGAATTTTGGGCCTTATCGGGGACAACCAATGTTCCTGCAGGTTCGGCCATTCATAACGTTATTGGAATAAGTATAGAAGATCCAACTTTTCTAATTGACTTCGAAGGCTATTATAAAAAATTGAGCGGTCTTTCAGAATTGGCCATTCGCTTCCGAACTCCCCGGGAAGGCTCAAATTATAACCAGTTTATTTATAATGGTACAGGAACAGCTAAGGGCCTCGAAACTTTAATCCAAAAAAAATATGGAAGCTATACAGGCTGGTTAAGTTATACTATTAGCCGGGTAGAATACTTTTTCCCGGATTTATCTTCTAAGCCCTTTCCTGCAAATCATGATCAGACACATGAGATAAAATTAGTAAATTCTTATCAATGGAAAAAATGGACATTTGCCGCGACCTGGATATATGCAACCGGAAAACCCTACACGCCTCTCGCTGGAGTTGAAAATGTCACTATCGGCGAAAGAACGATAGAGCGTCCAATCATGGGCGAAAAAAATAGTGGCCGTTTGCCTGATTATCACCGGCTTGATTTAGCGGCAACCTTTCGCTTTCCAGTTGACAAATATCAAGCCTTAGCCGGGCTAACTCTTTTCAATGTCTATAATCGGAAAAATGTCTGGTATAAGGAATTCGAGATCATGGCTGGGGAGCTTGTTGAGAATGACTTTCATTACATGGGACTTACCGTCAACATCTTTTTTGATATCAGATTTTAAAGGGCTTTAACAGATATGGCTCCTTCCTTTTGAAGGACTGAAAGAAGAAAAGATTTTAAAGAGATTAAATAAAGAAATTCCGTTTATGTTAGCTTTTCTGCTAATAATGCAAAGAGAGTTATTTAAATTTGGTTCACCTCTAAACAGGGCCCTGATTTGCTTTCCTTTTAAAAAACTCAATAAACAACAAGAACCTTGGAATATATGAATTAGTCTTTAATGGGTTTTTATAATGAAATTCATAAAAGTAAAAATTCAAAGTGGATAGAAAGATTAATTTCAGACTCATAATTAACTATTACGGCATCAAAAAAATTATCGTGAAGTTTAACCTTAAAGAAGATAAGTTTTGTGCAATTGGGTCTTTTAATTTGATAAAGTGGAGGTAAAAATGATTAGAGGATGGAAGAATTTTAAGTTTTTGTTCATTTTAATTATCCTTGATTTAATGGCAGGATGCGCCACCGTTAGGACCTATCGAGCACCAAGCAAGTGGCTCGATCGACAGATTTTTGTCGACGGCAAGGCTGATGATTGGAAGGGCACCCAATTCTTCTTAGAGAAGGAACAAATTGTTCTTGGTCTTCTCAATGACCAAGATTTTCTTTATTTTAATTTTGTAGTTCATAGCCGCCCAAGAGTGTCTCAAATTATAAGCCAGGGACTAATATTATGGTTTGATGAGAAAGGTAAAAAGAAAAAGAATTGGGGAATTAAATATCCTCTTGGCGTTATCCCAGAAAGAAGACAATTTCCCCGAATGTTTGGCCCACCTGAAGATAGGGAAAAAGAAAAGCCGATGATGCTGCCTTCCGAGCTGGAAATAATAAAATCAGGAAAAGAAGAACCTGAAAGGATTGAGGTTATGCAGGCTAAGAAAAAAGGGCTTGAAATCCAGGCCTCGTTTGAACCGGGTGTCTTTGTTTATGAGCTCAAAATCCCTTTAAGATTGTCTGAAAAAAACCTCCTGGCGGTTGGTGCTGAACCTGGAAAAATAATTAGTCTCGGCTTAGAGATCGGAGAGCTGAGATTAGGAAGACAACCGTTGTTAAGGGCCGGTGGAGGCATGGGTAGACCCCCCTCAGGAGAGGGCTTTGGACCACAAGCAAGAGTGGGTGGATTTGGTCCAAGACAAGAAATGCCTCAGCCTCTAAAAATTTGGCTAATCTACCAGTTGTCTTCTGGAGAAACTCCTAAGGAAGCTAAACTTCTCGCAACTTAGACTGAAAATTAAAAATAAAAACTAAATCCGACAGAAATTTCTCTGCTTCTCTTTTTTAAGCTAATATTTTCTCCTTCGGTATTTTCCATCCTTAAAATTTAAACTAAAAGCAACAATTTTCTGCCCTGCCAAGTTTTGTTTTTAATTTGGCTATCGCCATCTCTCCCTTTTCCTTTCTTAATTGGCCTGATTAACTATTTAAATTACTTAATTTTCCAAAAACCAGGGCTAGCTTTTCAGCTTTATTAAAAGCATAATAAGCATAGTCATCACATCGCATTGCCTCCAGGTATTTCCTCTCTTATTCTTCAATGATGATGGAACCCAGTTTCTCGGTACTGGCTTTATCCGGTTCGAGCCAAAACTTTTTCAGCCTCATAGCTAAAGGAAGCTTTGTAGATTCAACTGCCAAAACCTCCTTTTGCCTTGCTCTTGTTAGCCAATAGGCAATCATCATTGTTATGTCCACCACTCAAGCATCACAGCATACCTTTTAATAGATAGCTTTAATCCACAGAAAAGGATATTCCTCAGATAAAGGATTAGTCCGAAAATCTTTCGCCCTCTCATCCAATCCCTTTGTCTTCTCTCAGACCTAAGAAGCTGATATCCCCTCTATCCCTAACGCTCTGGCTAGCTTCTATTTCTTCATGGTTGAAACCTAATTAATAAAAGCCCCCTCAATAAAACTAGTCAGTTCTAATTCAGAGCGCTGCCTCTCGATTTCTTTGAGCCATCGTCAAGTTAACCTCTTTTCTTTTGAGATTTTCATCTTAAAAGAAGAGTTTACGATGGCTCCATTTTCTAGATCAAATTGCAAACTATTTTGTAAACCGGCCTTTGAATTTTTTATCTTAAATCACGATGGCTCCTTCTTCTAATAAAATAGAGAACAATTTAGTCCAGAAGCCGCACTTATGTAGAAAACGGCTTTTTTAATTTTTGAAAAAATTTTAATCCAAAAGTAACATTTTACTTTCAACGAGCGTATTATTATTTATGAAAGAGATTAATTATTAAAATTAACCAATATATTTCAGGAATAAAGGTTAAAAAATGATTAATCGTCCAGGTTATCAGCGTTTAATTTTAGCCTTTTTCAGATTAGTGATTGTAATTCTTTACCTCGTACCGGCCTTTAATCTTTGGCCTCAGGAAAAGGCACCTGCCCAGAGTCAGCTGGCGGAGATAGAGGAGCTGAAAAAGCAGGCGCCGCGAGTTTATCTTGATTGTGCAGCCTGTGACCTTGATTACATTCGGACGGAAATTACCTTTGTTAACTATGTTCGAGACCGTAAAGAGGCCCAGATCTACATTCTCGTCACTACCCAGAGAACAGGAAGCGGTGGCCGGGAATATACCCTTACTTTTATGGGACAGCAGGATTTTCAGGGAGTGGATGTGGTCCATAAATATTTTTCTTCTCAAACTGATACTGAGGATGAAATTAGAGAAGGCCTCACCAATGCCCTTAAGGTAGGACTGATGACTTATATAGCTCGTACTCCGATTCGCCGGCATCTGGCCATTAACTATTTCCCTGAGACTAATCCGCAGGAAGTCAGGGATAAATGGAATTACTGGGTTTTCAACATAAGGGGCTATGGAAATTTTAACGGCGAATCAAATTACCGTCATGAATCTATCTCGACGACTCTTTCGGCCAATCGAACGACAGCGGCAAGTAAATTTAAGCTTGCCTTTTATTACAGCCGAAACCGCAATATCTATAAATATGATAGTTTAAAGATAACCAGCCTTTCCGAAAGCGGCAGTTTGACCTGTCTTTATGTCTGGAGTCTGGGTGAGCACTGGTCGATGGGAGGCTATTTTGAGGGTTATAGTTCGACCTATGAGAATATTAAACATTCCTTTGATCTGGCTCCGGCTATAGAATACAACTTCTTTCCCTACTCTCTGGCCTCAAGAAGGCAGCTGCGGCTTCTTTATCGTCTCGATCTTAAAGCCCTTCGTTATCGCGAGGTAACGATTTACGATCGAATCAAAGAAAATCTTTTGGGTCAATCTCTTTCCCTCACCCTTGATTTAAAAGAAAAAATCGGGACAATTTCGCTTTCCCTAAGCGGCTCCCATTATTTCCATGATTTTCGGAAAAACCGGCTAACTCTTTACGGCGTAGTTAATCTCTTTTTATTCAAAGGCTTCAGCTTTTATGTTCTGGGTGGAGGTTCGCGGATTCATGACCAGCTTTTTCTGGCCAAAAGAGGCGCTTCCTTAGAGGAGGTTCTGCTGAGGCG
Organism: uncultured bacterium; assembly: GCA_938092135.1. Lineage (GTDB taxonomy): Bacteria > Acidobacteriota > Aminicenantia > Aminicenantales > CALLJL01 > CALLJL01. The sequence goes on along the minus strand of CALLJL010000008.1, from coordinate 126,657 downwards.
TCGTCAGCTCGAAACAAGCTATCAGTATTTTATTTCCATTGGCCTAAGCTATACCTTTGGCTCTCTTTTTGCCAATGTGGTCAACCCCAGGTTTGGGACAGAGGGAGGTGGCGGTGTCAGGATTCAGATTTATTAATATAGAGGAAAAGTTAAAAATAAGATTTTTTAAAATTATGACTTTATAAAAAATCCAAATGGGGAAATAAAAGAAGATGAAAGGAAAAAAGAAAGCTCAAATAAAAGGGAAAGATAATTTCAGCCTCTGCCAAATGAGCATCAAAGAAAAGGATGAAGGTGAGCAAAACAAGTCTATAAGGGATTTAAAAGATCAAAAAAGTTTAAAAGGACATCTTTGGCCTTTGTTTTTAGCTTTTATAGCTTTATTTTTTCTGGCTATCTTTTCTTACCCAGCTCAAGAAATTCCTCAGGCACATTCAGGCTATCGACTCAATCGGCCGCCCGCTGTTTATGTCGAGACTGAAAATGTGGCGACTGAAATAATCTCTGTGGCTGAGCTCCCAAAAGAAATACCCTATGTCACAATCGTTTCTTCTGAAGCTGAAGCTCAAGTTAGCCTTTTAATAAGAAAAGAAATGGGGGAGGATAAACAGATTTTTACCCTAAGGCTTCAGGGGCTGAAAGAGCTGGGCGGCGAAAGCGATGAACTCAAAGTTGAGCTTCCTTTATCCCTGTCCCAGCAAGAGGTTAAAGCAGAACTTTTAAGTATTTTAAAAACCACACTGATGCGCTTCGTGGGCCAATCAGCCATTTCCCGTCGTCTCCAGATTAAATTCCGTCAGCAGGTTAGGCCAACCGCCGTTACCGATCCCTGGAATTTCTGGACCTTTAATCTCAACTTAAGTTCATTCTTGAATGGTGAAAAATCGTCCAATTTCAAAAGTCTTTATGGTTCTTTCAGTGCTAATCGAGTTACTCCGGAGTGGAAAATCAGACTGGCCCTTAGCGGCTCCTGGTCTGAGAATGAATATCAGTATGGCCCGAGGAAGATTAGTAGTACCTATGAGCGCGAAAATTTTCAGGCTCTTGTTGTTCGGGCAATTAATGATCACTGGTCGATCGGCGCCTATTTTTCAGCTACCAGCTCAACTTATGAAAATGTTAAATTGAGTCTTGCCCCAGCTCCGGCGATTGAATATAATCTTTTCCCTTATTCGGAATCAACGCGACGACAGCTCCGCTTCCTTTATCGTCTGAGCTTTACTTCGGCTTATTATCGGGAAGAAACCATTTATTTAAAAACCAGGGAATTTCTCTGGAGGCAGAGCCTGACCGCTGCCTTGGAACTTAAACGGCGATGGGGGACCGTAAGCCTTTCGCTTCAGGGATCCAATTATTTTCATGACTGGCGCCAGAATAGATTAACTCTTTCTGGGGAGATTTCCCTTCGCCTCTTTCGGGGCTTGTCTTTAAGCCTTGATGGTAATTACTCCCGCCTCCATGATCAGCTTTCTTTACCCCGGCGAGGCGCCAGCCTGGAGGAAGTTATCCTCAGGCGTCGTCAGCTTGAAACGACTTATGATTATTATTTTTCCATAAGTCTAAATTATTCCTTTGGTTCGATCCTTAGTAAAATTGTTAACCCTCGATTTGGCGAGGGTGGTGGCTTTTCACTTTTCATCTCAATGTAGCTCTTTGGGCCATGAGGCAAGGCAGAAAGCTGAGGTTTTTCTGAGTGAAAGAGCTCAGTAAAAAAGAGCTCAATTAAAAAGAGCTGAGTAAAAAGGGAGGATACCCTATTTCAATTTTAATTCGACCACAGCCTCTAAATGTGGGGTCTGAGGAAAGAAATCGAAGAGGGCGGCTCGCTTCAATCGATATATAGGCAAGGCCTGCAAATCGTGGCGCAATCTCTCAACATTGCAGGAGATATAAAGAATGGCCTTTGGACGGATATTGTTGAGATATTTTAGAACCCGAGGATGAAGACCTGTTCGTGGTGGGTCGGCGACTACGATAAGAGGCGATGGCAAGGTTAATTTATGAATGTTTTTGGCATCCTCAAGGATAGGCGAGACGTTTTTCAAACCGAAAGAGGTTATATTTTTTTTGGCCGCTTCGATGGCAGGCTCATAATTTTCAAAGAGAAAAACCTCTCGAAAAAGATCCGCATTCAGAAGACCAAAGGTGCCGACACCAGCATAGAGATCGAGAAGAGAGGTTCGACGGCCGGCATATTTCTCAAGAATAGACCGACAATAACGGTGAAGACTTTCCGTCATTTGGTGGTTGTTCTGAAAAAAGCCCTGAACAGGATAAAGGAATTTAAGGCCGAGCAGTTCTTCTTTTAAATAGGGTTCGCCTTTGATGACCTGAAAATCATCGCTGACACTCACATCGCGATTAGGTGGAACAAAGGTGACGATAATATTTTGGGCTGATGTTTTCTTAGAAAAATCGGCAATTTGTTCAAGGGAAAGGGGTAAATTACTAGATACCTTATTTAATACAAAGGAGATAGCCGAATCTCCGGGAGGAGTTCGCATAACGGCGAAGCGAAATGTGCCTCTTTTGAGGCGGACATCAAAGGCATCGACATTTTGAAAATAATCTCTTACTTCCCGAACCAGCTGATTAATAGAGCTATTGGCAATAACACATTGTTCGACATCAACAATTCGCCACCAGCGATGTCTCTCTCTTAAGCCGAGGCCATTTGAATGAAAAATAAAATCCATTCGAGTGCGGTAAAAATAGGGTTCACCTGAATAAATTTCAATATTTTGGCTGCCCGTAGCCCGGCGGAGTTCCTCAGCTTTTTTTTGGAGCTGATCTTGATAATCAAGGTGCTGATATAGACAGCCCCCGCAGCGCCGGAAATAGGGGCAAAGAGGTTCAGCCATTTTTTATTCCTATTAGCATTCCTATTAGTTAATTTTAGTCCTTTTAATCACCTTTTTCTGTTTACAGATTAATTTTAATTTCCTTTACAATACTTAAAATTTTCCATAAGAAATAAGGGATTCGACCAGCTTCTTACCTTCAAAGCTAAGCAACTATTTAAACAAAACTGGAGTCCACGTACAACCCTCTCATGTCAAAATTTAAATTGGGCATTATATCCTAGCCTAAGTTTCAATCGATATTTTCAAGAATATCTTTAATCTCCATTAATTCGAAAATCGTGAAATCCGCGTTCACTTTTTCCTGATGATTAAGGGCAAGATGGGTGGTATGATAATGAGTATAGTTGGGTCCGAGGCAGCAAAAAATGGTTTTTAGACCGAGACGGCGGGCGGAAGCGATATCTTGCACCGGATTGTCACCAACGGAGAAACAAATCGATGGGCTGGTTTCAAAAAGTTTAAGGCCCCGCTCAAAATGACGGCCCTCAGCCTTAAGAGCCTGAACATCGTCGCTGGTAATAAGCGCTTCAAAAAGGGAAGAAATTTTTAAATAATTCAGTCTAAGATTGATCACTGGGCGGACTGCGTTAGTCGCTAAGACATTTAAATAACCTTTATCTCTGGCCCAAGTGAGAATTTCCAAAGCCCCTGGCAATAATTTAAGCTTATGAAGATGCTTTTTTTGAATTTCTTCCCAGGGAAGATGAAATTTCCTTCCGTGGCGAACATAATCATGCCATTCCCATTTTCCTTCAAGCTGTTTTAAATAGTTCCGAAAAATCTTTCTAGCCTCGGACAAAGGAATAAGCCTTTGCCTAGCTATAGCTTTTTCTATTTCCTCGCAGATTGCCCGATCGAGGCTGGCTTCGTCAGCCAGTGTCCCAGTCCAATCCCAAAAAATAATCTTTCCTATCCTTTTACTTTTCATCTTCCTTGAGTTAAATAATTTTTTCTTTATTAAAAATTAGGTAAATATATAAAATGGTACCAATTTGGGCACAGATTTGTCAGGTTAATCGACGGGCCTCAAGATAAAATCTTTTTTCCCAAGCTTCACCCATGGAAAAAGTTTTTCGAGGAAGAACTCCTTCGACAATAACTGTTTTGAAAAGCTGATTTTTGTCCATAGCGGGAAGATAAAAACCGGCATTGCCAGCCTGATAGGCAAGTTTGATTAAAGCTTCATCGCCATGAACATAATCAATGTAACTGGCTTTATTCTGCTTTATAAAGTCATCGAGAAAAGCTTGCAAGGAACCCACCGGCAAAGTGCTCTGGAAAGCCAGAAGCTCTACCAGGCAGGTCATGTTTCTATCGATGAGACCGAAACCGTGAACTGAATCGGGTAGCTCCTTCAATTTTTCTTTTATTTCTCCGAGAGAGGAAAAGTTAGTTACCCTTATCTGGCCATGGAAAAAGGTCTTGATTTCTTCAAGTAGATTAATCTCCGATTTCAGCTCAAAGAGCACTCGATGGATAGGTTCAAAGACAAGCGCTGGATCATGGAGGTTGACCACTTCGACCATAGCATAGCGCAAAGGAGATTCTAAGAAAGAGGTCTTTTCCTGGAGAAGATTTTTCTTCTTCTCCCAGATAGTTTTGGCTGTTGCCAAGGAATGATTACCATCGCCGACGGCATAGAGAAGAACCGAAGTTCCAGGTGGCACCTGATATCGAGAGATGAAGTGGGTGGGTTCAGCGAGATATTTTAGATTCTCAACAATTTTAGCTTCAATTTTTTGCTCGGCAATGAGCCAGCCCTGGATATGACCTGAGTTGAGCATAAGATCGAAATCATAAAGTTTTTTTAGCCCAGGATGCCCCTCTTCAGCCATTGTCCTCAAAGGTCCGATCACCCGGTCTTCAGGATCATCGATGAGAACAAGGACATGGGGAAGTTCAAGGGGAGCTCCATCCCTTATCTTTACCCTGGGTGGGATTCTTTCGAGAATAGTTCCTTCGGTTGCCCGGATCAAAGTTTTGGCCCCAGGATTGAAATCATAATGCTCTAAATCGAGACAGAGAAGAAGACCCCCTCTTTTGCCTGAAGACACCTGTCTTTCCACATAAACCAGACCTTCATAGGAAACAAAAAGGTCTTGCTCGAGGTAACGATTCATATTTTCTCTGATCTGCTTGATTCGCGCTTCCTGGTCTTTTTCTTTTAGGTAAACTTCAGGATATATAAGTCGAAGGGTAGAGGGCGAATCCGCAACTAGTCGCTCAACCTCCTGCCAATATTCAGGTTCAGAGGTATGCTGGTCACAGGCAATAACCGACCAGCGAGTAAGATCAATCCCGGGTCGGGGTAAAAGAATTTCGGGAATAGCTAAGGCAATCTCAGGATATTTTCTCATATTTTTATTACTCCTCTTTTAACATTTCCCTTCTTTTTTTAATTTCATATTTTTTAATTTTAATATTTGGTATTTTTTTATCCAATCAAAGGATTGTTTTTATTAGCTTTTTTAGAGTCCTGATATCGATAATTAGCTCCTAGCCAAAGATAATTCATTAGTTGAAATTCAGCCCTTAGCTTTTCATTGCCTGATAATGGCTTTTTGCCCTTTTTAAGGGCTAGAAATCAGGACTTGGTAGCTCTTTCCAAAGCTTCCAAGTTTTCCCAGAGTTCCCGCGGCATATGCTGGCCGTATTGCTTGAAAAATTGGCGGATTTCCTCCACTTCCTTCTTCCATTCAGGCATCTTAACTTCAAAGAGTTTAGCCAGTCTTTCCCAGGGCAGATTAAGGTCATCAATAACAAGATCATGGAGATGGGGAACAAGGCCTATCGGAGTTTCCCTGGCACCTACCTTCCCCTTTACTCGGTCTATAATCCATTTTAACACTCGCATATTTTCACCAAAACCAGGCCAAATGAAGCGTCCATTCTCGTCGACCCGGAACCAATTGACAGAGAAAATTTTAGGTGGATGGGTTAGTCTGTTTCCCATGTTCAGCCAGTGGCGGAAATAGACGCCCATATTGTAGCCACAAAAAGGGAGCATAGCCATGGGATCACGACGAACAACACCCACTTCGCCGGTGGCAGCAGCTGTGGTTTCTGATCCCATTCGTGCCCCCAGAAAAACTCCATGGGTCCAGTCAAAGCTTTCAACTACAAGGGGAATTAGATGGGCGCGGCGGCCTCCAAAAATGATGGCAGAAATGGGAACACCTTGAGGATTGTCGAATTCAGGTGAAAGCGTTGGGGTATTATAAATTGAAACGGTAAATCGTGAATTGGGATGGGCTGCCTTCTCTTTTGAACCTGGTTTCCAAGGTCTTCCTTGCCAATCGAGGAGTTTTTCAGGCACAGGACCATCGAGTCCCTCCCACCACGGCTCATTAGTCTCTGGGTTTAAGGCCACATTGGTGAAGAGCGTTGGGGTAAAGAGACCGCGGCGTAAAGTGCGCATCATATTAGGATTAGAAGCCATTGAAGTTCCGGGAGCAACACCAAAATAGCCTGTTTCAGGATTGATAGCATATAGACGACCATCAGGTCCAATATTCAGCCAGGCTATATCATCTCCCAGAGTCCAGACGCGGTAACCACCTAGGGCCGACTCCATCATAGCCAAATTGGTTTTGCCGCAGGCACTGGGAAAGGCGCCGCAAATATAGGTTATTTCTCCCTGGGGATCTTCTACTCCCATGATCACCATATGCTCAGCGAGCCAGCCCTGACGATAACCGAGCCAGGAGGCGATTCGCAGGGAAAAACATTTCTTACCGAGCAAAGCATTGCCGCCATAGCCTGAGCCGATGCTCCAGACAAGATTTTCATCGGGGAAATGCATAATATAACGGCGCTTGGGGTTTAGGTCGCCAATTGAATGGAAGCCACGAACAAAATCGTTACAATTTTTGAGTTTTCTGAGAGCCTCCTTGCCCAGCCTGGTCATAATTCTCATGCTGACGGCCACATAGGTGCTGTCGGTAATTTGGACACAGGCTTTGGCATAGGGAGAGTCAGGATGTCCCATCATATAGGGAAGAACATACATTGTTCGGCCCCTCATGCATCCCTTCGAAAGGTGCATAAGAAGACGTTTGGCCTCTCCTGGCTCCATCCAATTGTTATTGGGACCGCTCATCTCTCGACTAGGATGGCAGACATAAGTTAAGTGTTCGGTTCGGGCAACATCGGTAGGGTGGCTTCGATGGAGAAAGGCCTTTGGCCATTTTTTCTGATTTAGCTCAAGAAAAACTGGGCCATTAAGCCTTTCCTCATTTAGACCAATTTCTAAGAGACGAAGGGCTTCACCTTCAGTACCGTCACACCAGTGGATGCGGGCTGGCTGGGCTATTCTGGCCTGTTCCTCTACCCATTTTTCGACGGCTGTGGACATCGTTAGTTTCCCGAGAAATATTTCAGTTTAACCAATTGATTTAAATCAGGTAATTTTTCTTCTGCTCCTTTAGAAAAATCAGTATAGCCTCTTGTTTTGATTTAAGTCAAATGGTGTCCAGGTCCAGGAAATTAATGACTCTTTTAAACCTTAGTTTTAATAAGAGAGGCCAACAAATCGCAAAAAAAGACTGATTTAGGGCCAAAACAGAAACTCTCTTAGAAAGGAAAAAATTCAAAGCTATGGCTTTTATAAAGATGCCGGAGTCACCAATTTTATCTGATCAAGGAAATAGACCCCTTTAGAAAAATCTTTCAAAATCTCATTTAAAGAATTAATGAAAGCATCCACCATTCTTTCAGCCTTAGCCACTGAAGCCTGACTCGGACTTAAACTCCTATCGGTACCCACCTTGAAAATGATGGCAAGACCGTAAATTTCCTCACTGATATGGATTTGAAGAAAGAGAAGACCGTTACCAATCCATCCGAGGTCAGGAATTCTTGTACCAAGATTTTCCTGACCCATAAATCGGAATTGATTAATTTTAGTCCGGGCCAGGGCCAGCAAAAGATGCTCTTCGTTGATAAAAGCTGTCGCTTTTAATTTCAGATTATTTAAACATATTAGACAGGTTTCGAAGATTCGACGGAAGCAACGATCGGGATAAATATATTTTTTTCAACCAAAAGATGAAAGGGCTGGCCAAGAATGTTTTTTCCTAGGGATGAAGGCGGAGCCCAGGCGAAGGAAATATCTATGATAAAGAAAAATAGAAAAATCATATCCAAATAAATGATCTATTTGTGTCCATTTTATATCCGTCATGGCAATGAAGATGGACTTTTTCTTTTTTCTGAGGTTGCACCTTTCTTAAAAAATAAACTTTCTTTTTTCCTGTCAAGGGAAACTATGAAAGCTCGATTGATTTAACTATTCAATATATGAGGTAATTAGCTTAAATGTAAAAAGCATTTTTCAGCGTAGAGGAACCCAATTCTCAAGGAAACGGCGAGTGCCCGTTTCTTTTTCTTCGATGAGAGCTTTAAAAATGGCTCGAAGTTGATAGTCGGGAAGAGTACCGATAATCATGCGGTTATTTAAAATTACTGTGGGAGTTGACCGAATACCATAGGGATAACGATCTGAAGTTCGTTCATATTCTTTACCGGTTTCAATAATCTGATGAACGAGCGATTGAATGTGAGAATCGGTTAAGGCTTCTTCAGCTTCGTATCGACGAGCCAGATCAAGACGCCAATCAGGGCTTCGGGCGGCTCTCAAATTGGCAAAAATTTCATGATGGAGTTCAGGAAATTTTTCCGGCCGATATAAAGCAATATAAGCGGCAAGATAGGAGAGCTCACAAGAGCCAGGATGAAGATTTTTATTAACAACCTGATTGCACCGGTTTTCGAGGGGGAAAAATTGAAAGATAGCGTTAATTTTTCCCGCAAATTCGGTCTGCATTTTTTCAAGCTGTAGGGCGAAAAATTGGCAATCGGGGCAAAGAAAGTCGCCATAAACGACTATCTGGATGGGGGCATCCTCAAAACGTTCAGTGGAACGAATGATCCAGGCCGGCGAAAGAATACTGGGATAAGGGGTAAAGGGTAATTCATAAAAATCCTTGACTGCCTTCATTGCCCGGCCTGTCTGGGCCTCATCCTTGGCTTTATAATAAAGATGAAAGCCAAAAGCTCCTGAAGCTGTGAAAATAGCCAAGGTAAGAAGTAAAGCCAAAGAGGGTCGGGTAAGATGACGCAAACTAAAGCCCTCTGGCCGGAGGCTGACAACATAGAGAATGAAGACGATAATTGAAAAGAAATAGTAGCCACTGCAAAGAAGACAAAGACTTTTTAGAAAAAAGACTGAATAGATGAAAAGGCCAATTACCGCCAGTAAGTTCCAGAAACTCAGGAAAAAATTTGTCCTTTCCCAGCGGCCAGAAGGGAAAACTGCTCCGAGGCAGAAAATAATTCCAAGAACAAAGCCAAAATAACCAAGAGGAACACCCTTGAAATGGGCAATTGGCGAATAGGCTGAACTATCGCAATTAAGGAAGGCTGATATATCGCAAAAAGAACCGCGGAAAATGGTTTCGGGAAAATTGGCTAGGAAAAAATGGCGAATGGTCAGCAGAGAAAAGACAATCTGACCAATTCCAGATAGGAAAATACCGGCTCGCCGCCAATTATTTTGGTTATTCACCTTTAAGCTCCCTAATTTTTCTTTTATTATACATTCTGATCATTTTTCGTCAATTAATTAAGAGCTGTTTAAAAAAATCGAAGCGAAAAATAAAATCAAAACGAAAAATAATTCATTGTAAAAAATTGTAGGAAAATTCACTTTAGTCCTTTTTCCCCCTCTAGGTCTCACTTAGAGACAGCCCATTTATAACTAATTGGTTTCGTTTAAAATAACGAGCTTATTAAGCTGTGACGTAAGATCACAAAGTGTGACTTTTGGTTGTAAGAGACTTTCTCTTTATTCCAAATAAGAGAAATTTTTCCCTGGAATTATCCTTGCCTAAAGAAGAAACTTTGGCCTAAAAATTGCTTATAAAAATAGCGGAGGTGAAAACAATGAGAAAGGCAGGCCTTTTAATTTTTCTTTGGCTCTGGTTAATTTTTAGCCCCATCATTTCTTATAGTGAAGACGATTCTTTCTGCCAAAGAGTACATGAGAAATGTGTCTCTGAGGTTCTTATGCAGGATTGGGGATGGATCAAAACGGCCCTGGCTCTCGGGCAATGCGACCAACTTTATTATCAATGCTTGTTTATAGATAAACTACTTCCCTGGTTCCTTTTGTTCTTGCCCTATGTTCGATGAATTGGTTTATTCCTATTTTTCCTGGCGGATAAGCTCAAGCGTTTCGAAGGCGTGACGCAGATGGGGGATGACAATGCTTCCCCCAACAACAAGAGCAACATTTAGGGCATCATAGATAGCTTCATCCTTCCAACCGGCCTTAACGCATTGCAGAAGATGATAATCGATACAGTCGTTACATCGCAAAACAGTTGAAGCCACCAGGCCAAGCAATTCTTTGATTTTCCCCGGAAGAGCTCCATCGCGATAGGCGGCTGAATCGAGATTGAAAAATCTTTTGAGGCCAAGATGGCCACAGTTAAGAATTTGGCGATTCATCTTCTCCCGATAGGCTTGAAATTCTTTGAGCCTGTTGGTCATAATCTAACCTCCTCTCAATACTCCTTTTTTAATGAAAGAATTTAATTAAAAATTAAGAAAAAAAGGAAATAAATCAACGCGATTTTTAAATTGGTTAGCTTTTTGGGGGCTATTTTATTTATCTTTTTTAAATTTCCACGAAGCCGGATTCTAGCTCTCTTTCGTCTTCATCGAGAGCTTCTAGATAATCGAGGAGAGCAGATTTGATTTTGTCAAGGGCCTCTTCTCTGGTCCGCCCAAAGGCTGAACATCCAGGAAGTCCAGGGACCCAGACAACATAGCCCTCTTGATCTATTTTCATTAAACGAACCTTAAATTTCATCGATACCTCCGTCTTTCTCTTCCCTTTCCTTAATTTCTTTAAACGAATGGTTCAATTTTTTTTCTCAAAATACTCTTTGGATCGAAATTTTTCAGGCCAAAAGGCTTGATTTATCGAGAAGATAAATTTTAGACAATTTAAACGATAATTTTTTAGGATATAATAAATTTTATGATTAAGATACGACTGGCTAAATCAGAGGAAAAGTCTTTAATTGCCGAGCTTGAAAGAAAACTCGATCTTGAGATACCCTCTTTGAGACCTGACGAAACCTGGGTCATTGAGGAGAAGGGGGAACTTGTCGGTCTGGCCAGAATCACTGACCTTGGCCCGGCTTATTTCTTAAGTTCAGTAGGTCTTCTCCCCGAAAAAAGGGGCCGGGGCTTGGCCAGGCAATTGCTTCAAGCTGTTTTAAAGAAGAGGGATAAAGATGTTTATCTTTATACCATTATTCCCGAGTTTTTCTTTCACTTTGGTTTCCAAAAGGTGGATCCACCCGCCTTTCTCCCTTCTAGAAGTATTCTTGACTGTCAAGGCTGCAGGCCTAATCAATGCCTTTGCTTAGTTAGAAGAAAGCCGTAGGAGGTCCATTAGTTGAAAATATTAAAAATTTTTTATTTAAAAAATAATTATGATAAAATAAGAAAAGAAAAGAACGGTTAAGTTTAACGTTGGAGAATGAGTTGGAAGCTTGATTTATCCTGGAAGCCTCTTGATCTTAATCATTTAAGTTTTATTCGTCAGGCCCTGGCCGCAAAAAATCCGGAGGTGAGTGAGCTTAGTTTGGCCAATCTTTTTATCTGGCAGGAATTTGATCGGCCTAAACTCGCCATCTATAAAGATTATCTTCTCCTCTGGTTAAGCCCGCCCAATGAATTACCCTTTCTTCTTGAGCCCCTAGGTCCACCTCCCTCGCCTTTTTTTCTTATGGAGCTTCTTCACCAGGTGGGTCGTTTTTCCCGTTTACCTGCAAATTTTCTTTCCTATTTCCCGCAAGATAAAGTGCTTATTCGGGAGAACCGTGATCAATTTGATTATCTTTATTGGCGGGAGGAAATGGTCAGCCTCAAGGGTAAGAAATTTGATGGCAAAAGAAATCTCATCCGTCGCTTTCAATCTTCTTTTCCCGATTATGAAATCAAATCGATGGACCAAAACTGGCGACGGGAGGCTATGAACTTTTTCCTTTGCTGGGCTGAACAAAAAGGAGGTAAGGAATCCCTCTCTCCTCTGAACTTTAAGGATCAGGCTAGAGCCTTGGAGCTTGCCTTTGAATTATGGACTGCTTTGGACCTAATAGGGGGAGCTTTAATTATCAGGGGAGAAATAAAAGGTTTTTTTATTGCCTCAAGCCTCAACAGGCAGACTGCTGTCATTCATTTTCATTACGCTGATTTAAAATTGCCAGGAGCATCCCAGACCCTTTTATGGGAAGCCTGTCGGCAAAAACTCTCCCCTTTTCCTCTGATCAATCTTGAACAAGACCTAGGACATCCGGGCCTGAAAAGGGCTAAACTTTCTTACCATCCCTGTCATTTGGTAGCGAAGTATGATGTCTATCCGGCCTAAGAAATTCAACAGGCCTGATTATTTCCTTTCTTTTTTTGTTCCTTGATTTTTTTCAAATCTTTATTCTTTTTTGTTCTCCTCTTTTCTCTATTTTCTGTTATTAATTTATTTACCTCTATTTTTCAGGAAAAACTCGAAGAAGGAGGGATTTAATTGAATTCCTTGACCATATGATTTATTATAACCATAAGAGGAAAGTGTAACGCTTATGGTTAAAGCCACAACAGTAATTTGTGTTCGCCATAAAGGGGAGATAGCCATGGCCGGGGATGGCCAAGTTACCCTTGGCCAGACCATTCTTAAACATTCTGCTCGCAAGATTCGACGCCTCTATAAAGATAAAGTCCTGGCTGGCTTTGCAGGTGCCACCTCGGACGCTTTCGCTCTCTTTTCCCGATTTGAAAGCAAGCTTGAGGAATATCGGGGCAACCTATCTCGAGCAGCGATTGAGCTGGCCAAGGAATGGCGGATGGACAAAGCTTTGCGTCAGCTTGAAGCTTTGCTTATTGTCGCTGATAAAGAATCTTCCTTTCTGATCAGCGGCACAGGAGATGTAGTTGAACCCGATGATGGCATCATTGCTATTGGGACTGGCGGTCCCTATGCTCTTGCTGCCGCCCGGGCTTTGGTCAAGCATACCAATCTTTCTGCCCGGGAAATTGCTCTCGAGGCTTTAAGGATTAGCTCAGAAATTTGTGTTTATACTAATGATAATATTATTGTTGAGGAACTGAAATAAATGCGCCTAACTTTACCCAAGAAAAATGAATCTATTTCGACCGGACCCTGGCGTCGTGACGAGGAGCTTACTCCTCAGGAAATAGTTGCCGAGCTAGATAAATATATTATCGGCCAGCAGGCGGCCAAAAGGGCCGTGGCTATCGCCTTAAGGAATCGCTATCGTCGCCGCAAGCTCCCTCCTGAATTAGCTGATGAGATTGCCCCCAAGAATATTCTCATGATTGGGCCAACAGGGGTGGGCAAAACTGAAATTTCCCGCCGGCTGGCTAAATTGACTTCCTCACCTTTTCTTAAAATAGAGGCCAGCAAATTTACTGAAGTCGGTTATGTTGGCCGTGATGTTGAATCTATGATTCGTGATCTCGTCCGTATTGCTGTAGACATGGTTAGGCAGGAAAAGATAGAGGAAATAAGGGAAAAGGCTGAAAGGAATGTAGAGGAGAAACTTCTTGAGCTTCTACTGCCCTCATCGAAACGGCGAGATAATGTTTATTACGATAGCGATCAGGTTCGCTTTCAGGAAACAAAAGAAAAGCTCAGGCGACAGTTAAGAGATGGGCTGCTTGAAGAGCGGATGGTTGAGCTCGAAATGAAGGAGAAAATTTCTCCTCCCTTTGAAATTTTCTCCAATACTGGCTACGAAGAAATTGGTATTCAGATTCAAGAAATTATCCCAGGATTTCTGGGTGGTCGATCAAAGCGAAGAAGAGTCAAGCTCCATGAAGCTAGGGAATATTTGATGGAAGAAGAGCAGAAGAGGTTAATCGATATGGATCAAGTAGCCAAGCAGGCCATTGAAAGGGTAGAACAGTCAGGAATTATTTTCCTTGATGAAATCGATAAAATTGCCGGGCGAGAATCGGGTTTCGGTCCTGATGTGAGCCGGGAAGGAGTTCAGCGAGATCTTCTGCCCATAATCGAAGGAACAACTGTAAGCACCCGTTATGGCCTGGTTAGAACAGACCATATTTTGTTTATTGGAGCAGGTGCCTTTCATGTTTCCAAGCCTTCCGATCTCATTCCTGAACTTCAGGGTCGATTTCCCATTAGAGTGGAATTGACTCCACTGACGAAACAGGATTTCATTCGTATTCTCACTGAACCTGAAAATGCTCTCATCAAGCAATATAAAGCTTTATTAGCCACCGAAGGCGTCGAAGTTGATTTTACTCCCGATGCTATTGAAGAAATCGCTGCTATCGCGGAAAAGATAAATGAGGAAGATGAAAATATCGGGGCTCGCCGCCTTCACACAGTGATGGAAAAGGTCATGGAGGAGATTTCTTTTGAAGCGCCAAATATTTCCTCTAAGAGGATCATCATCGACCGCAGTTATGTTCAAAAACAGCTCCAGGATATTATCAAAAATCAGGATTTGCGGCGTTTCATTCTTTAATGAATAAAATAAGCCGTCTGGCTTTTTTTCTCATCTTTTTCTTGATCTATTCCTGTGGAGTTAAGGGCCCTCTTCAGCCCCCCCTTATTTTAATTCCTCAAAAAATCGAATCCCTTAGCCTTTATCAACAGGGGAAAAAAATAGTCTTAAGATGGATTACTCCTCTTGTTTATGAAAACGGAGTGGCCATGGGGGCGTGGCCTTCTGTTGAAATCTGGGGATTTGAATCATCTCTTGAATCTGTTCTAAAGGAGCCTTTGGATAATTTCGCCAAGGAAAGGCGAAGGGAAAAAAAGCTTTTGGCTGAAATAAAGCTTGAAGAAAATCAATCCAGCTTATCTTTACCTGCGTCCTTTGAAGCCAGCTGGGAATTTCCAGTTCCATCTGAAAAAATAGGCCGGATAGTCTTTTTTTTCGAGCTGCGGCTTAAAGATGAAAGAGGCCGGAAATCGTCTTTTTCGAAGCCGGTTTTTATTATTCCTGTTGAGCCCCCCCTTCCTCCCCGGAATTTAAAGGCCGAGCTTCAGGAAGATAAAGTTGTGCTCCGCTGGGAATCCTCTTCTGAAGATTCCAAAACGCCAGAGACTAGGATGGCTGAAAATTACAATATATACCGAAAGGAAAAGTCCTCTACCTGGAAGCGCCTTAATTCAGACCCCTTAAGCGAAAAAAAATTTGAGGACAGGGAAATAATTTTTGGGAGATTTTATTATTATTTGGTCAGGACGATCAGGCTAGTCGATTCCATTGAGCGTGAAAGTGAGGCTTCAGAACAGATAGAAGTAGAAATTAAGGACATTTTTGCCCCTCCCTCACCAAAAGGAGTCATAGCGATTGCCGGTGAAGATAGAATAGTTATTACCTGGGAGCCAAGCCCTGCCCCTGATGTTGCTGGCTATCTTATCCGGCGACGAACAGAGGGAGAGACTTCCTTTGAGCTTTTAACGCCAGAGCCAATTATGGTTACAAGTTATGAGGATCGTAAAGTTGAAAAGGGGAGAAGTTATCATTATGCTATTACTGCCTGTGATCAAGCCGGCAATGAAAGCCAGCCCGTTGAAATTAGGGTTAGTATGATTAGGAATTATTACCCATGAAAATTTACCATTACCTCTGGGAAAATAAGGAATATTATGGAATCCTTAAGGAAGACCTTCTTTATCCTTTAAAGGGGTCAGTTTTCGAATCTCTGGAAGCTGAAAATTTTGGTGTTCCAATTGGAAGAGTAAAAATATTGCCACCCGTCGTGCCAACAAAAATAATCGGTGTGGGCGTTAACTATCGAGACCATGCCCAAGAAATGGGCCGAACTCTTCCTGAAGAGCCTTTAATTTTTCTTAAACCGCCTTCAGCTATCATCGGCCACAATGAAGCTATTATTTTTCCCCGCATGGCCCATCGGATTGATTATGAAGGAGAGCTGGCGGTTATTATTAAAAAAGAAGTCCATGAACTCGATGAAACCTCAGATATTAGGGAGGTAATTCTCGGCTATACCTGTTTCAATGATGTTACGGCCCGCGATCTCCAGTTAAAAGACGGCCAATTCACCCGAGCTAAATCCTTTGATACCTTTGCCCCCTGTGGACCCTGCATTGCCACAGACGTTGACCCGGCTCATTTAATGATTAAAACTTTCCTTAATGGCAAGCTAAAACAATCAGCAAGCACAAGTCAGATGATTTTCTCGATTCCTCAATTAATTCGCTTCATTTCGAAGATAATGACTCTCTATCCAGGGGATATAATCACCACAGGAACACCTGCTGGAGTTGGTCCGATGAATCCTGGCGATCGGGTTGATGTTCAGATTGAAGGCATTGGCACCCTTTCCAATGTGGTTTTGAGAGTGAGATAAGAATATAAGAAAAAGACATTAAGGAGAAAAGATTTAAAAAATCAATTATTTTAAGGAAAAATTGATTAAAGAGGAGGAAAAGAAATGAAGTTTTTCCTGGACACGGCGAATCCGCAGGAAATAAAAGAAGTGGCCAGCTGGGGGATTTTGGACGGGGTAACTACCAATCCCACTTTAATTGCTAAAGAAAAGAGGGAGTTTAAGGAATTGGTCACTGAAATTTGCCATCTTGTTTCTGGACCGGTAAGTGTCGAATGTGTGTCCTCAGAATGCGAGGCCATAGTTGCCGAAGCCAAGGAGCTTGCTTCAATCGCGCCTAATGTGGTGGTTAAAATTCCGGTAACAATTGAGGGCTTGAAAGCGACCAAAATTTTAAGCTCTGAAGGCATAAAAGTTAATATGACTCTTATTTTTTCCCCATCTCAGGCTATTTTAGCGGCTAAAGCCGGTGCTTCCTTTGTCAGTCCCTTTATTGGTCGGCTCGACGATATTTCTCACTATGGCATGGAACTCATCGAACAGATTTTGACGATTTTCAATCAATATGGATTTGAGTCCGAGGTGATTGTGGCCTCGGTTCGCCATCCCGTCCATGTTGTTGAAGCCGCTTTACTGGGGGCTGACATTGTTACCGTTCCCTATGCTGTCATGGAAAAACTTATTCGCCATCCTTTAACTGATGCCGGCTTGGAAAAATTTTTACAGGATTGGGCCAAGGTAAAAAAATAAAAGGTATAAAAATAAAATGAAAAAATAAATTGGGGGAAAAATGGCTATTAGCCGAAAAATAGAAGTATTGAGAGAAAAAATAAAATTGGCGGAGGAGGGGGGTGGTAAGGAAAGAATCGAAAGGCAACACAAAGCAGGGAAATTAACTGCCCGAGAGAGAATCAATCTTCTTCTTGACCCTGGTACCTTTGAAGAAATGGACAAGCTCGTTGTTCACCATTGCTATGATTTTGGGATGGAGAAAAGACGAATTTACGGAGATGGGGTAGTCACTGGATACGGCCGAATAGATGGTCGCTTAGTTTTCGTTTTTGCCCAGGATTTTACCGTTTTCGGAGGCTCCCTGAGCGGGGCAAACGCGGCCAAAATCTGCAAGATAATGGATCTCGCCATGAAAGTCGGTGCCCCGATTATCGGTCTTAATGATTCAGGTGGCGCCAGGATTCAGGAAGGCGTGGCTAGCTTAGGGGGCTATGCCGACATCTTTTTGCGCAATGTCCTCGCCTCAGGAGTTATTCCCCAAATTTCAGCCATTCTCGGTCCCTGTGCTGGCGGCGCCGTTTATTCACCCGCTTTAACTGATTTCATCATTATGACGAGAGAGACAAGCCATATGTTTATCACCGGTCCTGAAGTTATCGAAGCTGTAACTCATGAGAAGGTAACGATGGAAGAGCTAGGAGGGGCTGATACGCACAATTCCATCAGCGGGGTGGCCCATTTTGCTGCCAATTCGGAAGAGGAAGCCCTGGGGATTATTAGGGAGCTTTTATCTTTCATTCCCAGCAATAATTTGGAGGATCCGCCTCAGAAGGAAACCTCTGATCCCTGGGACAGAACAAGCGACGAGCTGAATGATTTTGTGCCCGAGGATCCTGACCAGCCCTATGATATCCGCCGTATCATCAAAGAGGTTCTCGACGATCATTATTTCTTCGAGGTCCAGCCCGATTTTGCTCGCAATATTGTTATCGGTTTTGGCCGTCTCGATGGCAAAGCGGTGGGCATAGTGGCCAATCAGCCTGAGCATCTGGCTGGTGCCCTGGATATTGATGCTTCAGTGAAAGGGGCTCGCTTCGTTCGCTTTTGTGATGCCTTCAATATTCCTTTGATCACCTTTGAGGATGTGCCTGGCTTTCTTCCTGGGGTTGCCCAGGAGCATGGTGGCATTATCCGACATGGGGCCAAACTTCTTTATGCTTTCGCCGAAGCGACTGTTCCCAAAATCACTGTTATTACCAGGAAAGCCTATGGAGGGGCCTATTGCGTTATGGCCTCAAAACATATCCGGGCTGATATCAATTATGCCTATCCCACAGCTGAAATAGCGGTCATGGGGCCTGAAGGCGCTGTGAAAATCATTTATCAAAGAGAAATAGCCGCTTCAGCTAATCCTGATGAATTCCGTCGCCTAAAAATCGCTGAATTCAGAGAAAAATTTGCCAATCCCTATATTGCCTGCGAAAAAGGCTATATAGATGAAGTAATTGAACCCCGATTTACCCGACCCAAACTTATTGCGGCTTTAAGAATGCTGGAAAATAAAAAAGATAAGAATCCGCCCAAAAAACATGGTAATATTCCCCTCTGATTGGGAAGGGCAATGAAGAAAATTAAAAAAATTCTTATTGCCAATCGAGGCGAGATTGCGGTTAGAGTGATACGGACCTGCAGGGAAATGGGAATTACTCCTGTGGCTGTTTATTCTGAAGTGGACCGACAGGCTCTCCATGTCCGTCTGGCCGAAGAAGCCTATCCCTTGGGCAAAGCTTTACCCGCTGAAAGTTATTTGAATATTGAAAAAATAATCGCCCTAGCTAAAAAATGCCAAGCCGACGCCATTCATCCTGGGTATGGTTTTCTGGCTGAAAATCATCAATTTGTGCGGCGCTGCGAAGAAGAGGGCATCATCTTCATCGGCCCACCTTCTGGCCCCATGGAACTTCTGGGGCTTAAAACTATTTCCCGGCAGAAAATGAGAGAAGCCGGGGTGCCCATAATTCCAGGTACTTTGGAGCCCGTTAAAAACGAAAAGGAGCTTTTTGAACAGGCTGAAATGATAGGTTTTCCCCTTCTTCTTAAGGCTTCAGCTGGCGGCGGAGGCAAGGGACTTCGTTTGGTCCGGAAGCGAGAAGAGCTTTTATCCGCCTTTCATTTAGCCGCTTCGGAGGCCGAGGCAAGCTTCGGTGACCCGGCCATTTATCTCGAAAAATATATCGATGAACCCCATCACATTGAAATTCAAATATTGATCGATAATTATGGTAACGGAGTTTATCTAGGTGAAAGGGAATGCTCGATGCAGCGTCGTTACCAGAAAATCCTTGAAGAGACACCATCCCCTTTTATTGATGATGAGACCAGGCGCAAGATGGGTGAAATCGCTGTGGCCGCAGCTAAAAGTATCAATTACCGCAATGCCGGGACCGTTGAGTTTATCGTTGATAGAAATAAAAATTTTTATTTTCTTGAAGTTAATGCCCGCCTTCAAGTGGAGCATCCCATAACGGAAATGGTTACCGGAATTGATCTTGTTCGAGCCCAAATAGATATTGCCCAGGGTAAACCCCTTCCCTTTACCCAGGAGGAAATCAGACCTCAAGGGTGGGCGATTGAATGCCGAATTATGGCCGAGGATCCCTTTCAGGATTTTCTCCCCTCTCCCGGAAAAATTCTTTATTTACATCGACCGGGCGGTCCAGGAATTAGAGATGATAGTGGGATTATTGAGGGGTATACAGTACCAATCGAATATGATGCTCTTCTTTCGAAGCTCATTGCCTGGGGCCGAACTAGAGAAGAGGCGATCCTGAGATTGCGTCGGGCCTTACAGGAATATCAGATTTATGGTATCAAAACTACTATTCCCTTTTTCCTCCGGATTCTGGATCACCCTGATTTTCTAGCCGGGAATTACACTACCCATTTCCTTGAGCGTCTGGAAAAAGAACCGCCTGCTGTGCCCGGAGAAGATCTAGTTGCTATTATGGCTGCGGCTGTCAAGGCTTATTATGATTCCAAAAAACAAGGAGCTAGTTTGTCTAAGCCAAGGGGTAATCCCTGGAAATTAATGGGTCGAATTGAATTTTTTAAAAATCGGCTTTAAAAATGAACCTGAGCTTCTGGTTCAAGGGAAAACGTTACAATCTCAGTCTTGAGCCTCAGACTGAAAATACTATTCTTATCTCTCATGAGGGGAAAACCTATGAAGTTTCCGCTTCCTTTATCACTGAAGAAGAAGTTTTATTGATGATTAATGGCCGTGTTTATAATGTCCTTGTCCAATCCAATTCTGTTGGCCACAATGTCATTATTGGCGATAGAATATATCAAGTCGAAAAAAGAATTTCTTCAGTTTCTTCGAAAGATCAGAAAGCTGCTGGGAAGAAGGTTGAGGTGAAGATTAGCATGCCCGGAAAAGTTGTAGCAGTGCGAGTGGAAAATGGAAGTCAGGTCAAAGAGGGACAACCTATCTTGATTCTGGAAGCGATGAAGATGCAAAATGAAATTAGGGCTCCAAGGGATGGCCGGATAACTAACTTAAATGTAAAAGCAGGTGATACGGTCGAGACAGGAACAATTTTGTTTACTCTAGAGTAAGTCGCTTTTAATCTCATGAGATCAAAAGTGATTTTTCGCCACACTCTTAAATGGTTTGTCTTTCTTCTCCTCATGGGAATAATTTTAATTTCTGGAATTTTTCTTCGCAATTATCTTCTAAAACAATTACAAATAAAATTAAGCTCTTATTTTACCTATTCCCAGGTCAAATTTAGCCTGTGGCCCTCTCGCTTGATTTTTGAAGATATTAAGTTGACGGCCGAAAATCCTTCCTTTAAGGCCAGGCAACTGAAAATTGAAACAAAACTTTTACCTTTTCTTCGTCGTCGACCTCTCAAATTAATAATTGAAGAACCTGTTATTCATTATCAATTTGTAGAAACTGCAAAGAAACAGCCAATTTTTAAACTGCCATCTCCTTTTCTCTGCGAGCAGATTTTGGTGAGAAAAGCTGAGCTTTTCTTGGAAGAAGACAATCATTCTTTCTGGGCATCTGAATTTAAGGCTCGCTGGAAGAAAAGGGGAGAGGGTTTTGATCTTGAAGCTGAGGCCTCGAATTCATCTCTAACTTTATCCGACCGACAGATCCTGTCTTCAGCCAAACTTAAAATGGCGATTGAAGGGGGGAAGGAGGAATTAAAGGTAAAACGTTTTTTAATGTCCGAGGCCAATCGCTATTTGCAGCTTAAAGGAACAATTAAAAATCTAAATAATCCTGAAATTAATCTTTCTGGTATTTTCTTGTTTCCTATGGAAGCCATTGACGCCTGGCTTAAGCTTCCTTTTTCCTGGCAGGGAATGGTTAATAGTCAGGGGCAGATCAGCCGTCGACTCGGCCGATGGTCCTATCAAGGAGAAATTAGAAGTTCTGATCTGAAGCTCAATGGCCTTTCTATTGGGAGGGCCAAAGGCTGGTTGGAAACGACTCCGGGCATAAGGGGCGATCTATCTTTGACGCTTCAGCTCGATGGAAGGAATCAGGAATTTTCAATATCCTGGGAAAGAGGAAAAATAGCCGGGCGGTTTGCCAATTTTTACCTTGATCCGATACTCAAAGGGCTTAATCTCCCCTGGCCAGTTAAATCCCCTTCATGGGGAAAATTTTTTCTGGCTAACCGAGAGCTCATTGTCGAGGGAGAACTGAGAGAAAGAGATTTTAAGATTGATCAGGGCCGCTATCCCTTTCAGGGATATTATCGGGTTATCTGGGATACCCAGAAAAAGGTATTGATTTCAGCTCGGGAGTTCTTAGGCCTTTTTGCTCGCTTTGATCTTGAGGCCAGAATTAACCTCGGCCAAAATCTGGAAATAGGCATAACAAGTGAGATTACCGATGTCGCCACAACCCGACTTTTTTTACAGAATCTTCTGAAGAAAGAATGGAATTTTCCTTTGGTAAGAGGTCAGGCTGAAGCCAGCGTTAATATTGTCGGCCATCCTTCATCTCCAGAAATTGAAGTCAATTTTGCTGGCTGTCCCTTTAGCTTTGGCCGTTTCGAAGTCAAGGAAGCCGCAGGCCAGTTCCGGATTGCCTCCAATCTATTTTATGGTCGATTCAGCTTTAAAGATCCCGGTCTGGCCGGCGAATCAGAAGTTAAGATTGATTCCTTAGGTCTTTCCGCCTTTTTCACCATAAAAAATGGCGATTGGTCCAAGGCCTTAGACGGACTGAAGCTAAGATTTCCTCTGAAGGGAAGTTTTGAAGGGTTCTTTCGATTAGCTATCGATTCCTGGGGAAAATCAAAAGTTAATGGCGAATTTCTAAGTTCTGAAATGATTTTTTGGGGGCAATCAATAACTCGAGCTTCTGGCCAGATTTATTATAGCGAGAGAAACTTTAGTTTAAAGGAATTCAAGGGCGAGCTGGCCAAAGGCAGGATTGCGGGAGAACTTAGTCTTGATCTTTCAAAGGAAATATATTCCGTTGATTTTTCTGGCCATAATCTTCAGATTGAGAAACTGATTTCGGGCCTAGAAGGTCAATTGACTTTTAACCTTAAGGGTGGTGGAATTCTCGGGGAAGAAAGAGTTAAGGGCAATTTTGAAATTAATGATTTCTCGATTTTTTTATATAAGAAACCCTTCCTCAAAGGCTTGGCCGATATCCTCATTGGCCGTCAGGGGCTTGAAGCCAGGTTATTTCCCAACGATCAGAAAGAGGATAATTTTGAGATTCAAATTTTTTCTTCTTTTAATCAGCCCAAATATTCAGTTCAAGGTAAAGGCCGGGACAATCTTCTGACCATCATTCCTTGGAAAGGAACTATAGGCAATTTCAATTATCTTTTTGAAATCAAAAAAGAAAAGGAGGATGAAGAAATTACTGGTGTTTTAGAAGCCACGGGAAAAATTTTGCCTTTTCCCAGTTTTCCCCAACCTTTGACCGATTTTTCCCTTCTTGTTTTTCTTAATAACCGGATTTTTTCTATCCGTTCTTTTCGGGGCAAATTAGGCGGCGGTGAAATCAGTGGTTTTGGCGAAATTAAACTTGGTCCAGGCAGGAAGGTAATGGCCAACATTCAGCTTGATGGACAAGATTTGGTGCTTTCGCCCGTTGACCGGAGCCGTTTTTTAACTGATGCCTCGCTGCGTTTGTTCAAAAATCAAGAACGTTATACCCTGGAAGGACTGTTTGCCATTAAAAAAGCTTTTTGGGGACGGGATTTTTTTGAAAAACTCAGTTTTTCCGCCTATCAAGAAAAGACCTCATGGCCATCTTTCCTTGAAGGATTAAATCTGTCAATTCGCCTAAAAGCTGATGATCAGGTTTGGGTGGAAAACTCCTTGGCACGAATAAGAGGCCGCTTCGATCTTATGCTTAGCGGCTCAATTAAAGCGCCATTTCTTCTTGGCGAGATAGAAGCTTTGGATGGCTCAATCTCTTTTCAAGAAAGAAATTTTCGTCTTTTGAAAGGGAAACTTGTTTTCGCCAATCCAGCGATTTCTCCCCCCTACCTTGAAATGATGGGTGAAACCTATGTTCAGGATTACAGGGTTACCTTTTCCTTAAGCGGACCTGTTGACCGGTTGAAGCCAGAATTCAGCTCTTCACCGCCGCTGGCTTCAGAGGAAATCCTTGCCCTCCTGGCTTTGGGCGAATCTTTCAAGAAAATTACCTCGACCGACGTGGTTGCCCAGGTGAGCACGGCCTCTTTCCTTTCAGGAGAAATAATGGAGGAAGCTAGAAGAAGGGCCCAGAAAGTTCTCAGCCTTGATCATCTGCGAATTGATCCCTTTGTCCTGGGGTCATCAGCTGAAATGACGGCCCGGTTGACTGTAGGGAAAAAAATATCAGAAAACCTTTTCATTATTTATTCCACCAACTTAACAACCCAGAGAGAGGAGATAGTTAGGATAGAATGGGAATTAAAGCCAGGATTGTCAATCGTCGGCATTAGAAATGAGTTAGGCCGGCTCAGCTTCGATCTTAAAATTAGGCGCAGATTCTAAGGATTTGGTGGTAAAAGAGATGAATCTTTTAAACAGAAAAACAGATTTCTTTTTTCTATTGTTTCTAATAGTGGCTTTGGTTAATTTGGTTTATGCTCAGGAAAAGGAAACGCCAATTATTGGCGAAATTGAAATTCTCATCGATGGTGAAGCTGCGCCGGCTAAATTCGGAAATTTAGTTCCTCTCCAGAGAGGGGATAAATTTTCTCCTCTTTTGGTTCGACGGGCTATTCAAAATCTCTATTTTACCGGTCTTTTTTCACAGATCTTAGTTTTTCAAAAAGGAGTCAATCCCATTGATCTAACCTTTTCCCTGGAAAGGCAGCTTTATTTACGTCAATCTTTTTACCTGGTGAAAAAAGGTTTAAGGTCGGAGATGATAGAAGCTGAAGTCAAGGCTTTAAGGCAAGGTGAAGCATTTAATGAGAATCTTTTAAGCGCAGCCCGATCTGAAATAATCCGTTTTCTCCACCAAGAAGGCTTTTTTGAACCTGAAATAGAGGTTGAAATAGTCAGAAAAGCGAGCAGCTTTATCGATCTTATCTGGAAAATAAACCCTGGAGAAAGATTGAAGATTCGACAGATTCAATGGAAAGGCCAAGTCGAGGAATTAAATCAAAAAGAAAAGAAAATCATTAATTTTTCTCCCGGCGACGAATATAATCCCCGAAGACTGCAGTCTCTTTGCCTGGCTCTGCAGCAGCGGCTGCGACGTCGGGGGTTTTTGCGAGCTGAAGTCAACTGGTTAGTTTCGGTTGACCGAGAAAGGGAAGTCGCCGATATCGAGATAGAACCAAGGCTTTATGAAAATATTGTCATTGAAATCAAAGGCGCCCAGGTGCCTAAGGATTTGGTTATTCCCCTATGGGAAGAGAGATTTTTTGAGGAGTGGGCTTTAAGTGAGGGAGAAGCTCGTCTTCTCCGGTATTTAAGACGAAAAGGTTACCTACGGGCCCAGGTCAGGGGGCAATTCTTTAAACAAGATAACTTTATTCAGGTTACCTACAACATAGAGAGAGGCCCACAACAGTCTATAGTTGCAATTGTTTTTTCAGGAAATAAAAGTTTTCAAGATAAGGAACTTCGTCTTGCCCTTGGTCTTCCAGCCCGGGCCTTATTAACTGAGATCATCGATGGTGAAAAGCTTTATGAACTCCCGCGAAAACTTGAAGCTTTCTACCAGATGAGGGGTTTCCCTGAAGCCCGTGTTTTTTTAGGACTAGAGTCAAAGGGGAAAAGAGCCCTGGCTCATCTTTACATCCATGAGGGGCCTCAAGAGAAAATAGTTTCGGTTAGGTTTGAACCAAAATTGTTTTTTTCCGAAGAAATTCTAAGAAAAGTAATTGATCTAAAACCAGGGGATCCCTATTATCCGCCTCGAATAAAAATTGCTGGCCAAAAAATAGTTGAGTTTTTTCATCAGCAAGGATTCAGAGGAACTTCCGTTGAGGTTAAAGAAATCGAGTCAACGCTAGGAAGTTATTCCCTCGTTTATGAGATAAAGGAAGGCGAGCGTTACCGAATTCGCCAGATTTTTTTCACTGGAGCGCTTATAACTAAGGAAGCAACGATTTTGAAAGAACTGAGGATTAAAGAAGGAGATTGGGCCAGTTCTTCCCTAATCGAGGAGTCCAAGAGAAATCTGGAGCGACTGCGGGTATTTACCTCAGTTCAGGTTGAAGAAGTGCCAGTCTCTAAAGATGAGCTCGTTCTGGTCTTCCGTCTGTCTGAAGGTGAAAGAAGTTTAGCCAGTGTAGGAATAGGTCTTGAGACGAGAAATGAACCCCGTAGTTTTGAAATCTGGAATAATGTCCTCCGTTTGCGAGGCACAGCTGAAATTGTCCGGAGCAATCTTTTTGGCGATGCCTCCCAGCTTAGTTTTATTAGTCAGATGAGTCTAAAAGAAACGAGAGGCGTTGTATCCTGGGAACAACCTTATTTCTTTGGATTGCCAATCCGAGGCTACATGAATATGTGGTTAGAAAGGGAAGAGAGGATCAGCTTCGGTTTTGACCGGCGCGGCTTGAGTCTCACCGGCATCAAGGCTTTGAAAGGCGATCTTATGACCATTTTAACTTTAAGATACGCTCGGACCGTTCTTACCCATCTTGAAATCACCGAATCGGAAGTTGATCGCCAGTTTTTCCCCTTTTCCTCGACCTCTTGTTCAATCAGTCTCATCCATGATCGCCGTGATGATACTTTTAATCCGGAAAGGGGATATTTTGCCTCGGGAGTTTTTGAGTGGGCCTTTCCCTTATTTGGCTCAGAAGCGGACTTTTTGAAAGCTTTTTTTAAATATCAGCGCTTTTATTCGCCCGCAGCAAGGTGGAATCTTTCTGGGACTTTTCGTTTGGGATTGGGTCGCGGCCGGATGCCAATTCATGAAAGATTTTTTGCTGGTGGCAGCAATTCTTTTCGGGGTCAACAATTCGACGAGCTTGGCCCAAAAGATCCTTCTTCCCAGAAGCCGGTGGGGGGCAAAGCTTTGGTCCTATTTAATTTGGAATTAAGTTTTCCCTTTATTGCTTCCTTTCCCGAGATGAAGGCAGCAATTTTTTATGACCTGGGCAATGTTTTTAGTAAACGAAGTCAATTTAATCTAGCTTCTTTAGAGCATGCCCTTGGCTTTGGTCTTCGATATCGAACTCCCCTTGGACCTTTGCGGCTTGAGTTGGGCTGGAATATTTCGGAGAGGAAAGCCCGGCCTCTCCTTTTCATAACTATCGGACAAATCTTCTAATGTAATGAAGAAAAAGATACCCCTCTTATTTTTTTTATTTATCTTGCTTTTGCCTGTTTTTTTGAATTCTGATAAACAAAAAATCGTCGATTGCTTAGCGGCCACTGTTGATCGTGAGATAATTACCCTTTTGGATATAAAAATTTATAGAGAATTTATACTAATAGCCCAAAAAAATTTTAAATCTGAGGAAATTTTGGAAAAGATAATTGAAATGAAGCTTGTGGCTAGAGAAGCCAGAAAAGAAATTAGCCTTAATCAAGACGAAATCCTTCAGGCTTTTGATAATCTTTTTAAATTGATGGGCGAAGAAAGGGTGATGGAAAAAATGAAGGCCTATGGTTTATCTTTAAACGACTTAGAGATTTATCTGCGGGAGAAATTGCTTTATGAAAAGATGTTGGCTCTTAGAACAAGCCTGCAAATAGGCGTTACCTTGAAGGAAATTGAAAATTATTATTTTGAGAAATATGTAGCTGATCAGAAAGCGAGAAAAGAGGAGGTCCGGCCGCTTGTGGAAGTGATCGGAGAAATTGAGAGTAAAATTCGTCAGGATAAAATCAGAGAGCAGGTAATTATCTGGATAAAGGGATTGAAAGATCGAGCCTTAATAAATATAAATAAATCCTGCCTTAAGATTTTAGAAGGTGAGGAGAAATGGCCCGAATAGCTTTTCTATTTCCAGGACAGGGTTCGCAATATGTCGGCATGGGAAAAGAATTTTATGACCAATTTGAAAAGGCTAAAGAAGTTTTTACCTTAGCTGATGAGGTTCTAGGTTTTTCTCTTTCTCGTTTGTGTTTTGAAGGCCCGGAAGAAGAGCTCAGACTGACAGCCAATACCCAGCCAGCTCTGCTAACTGTAAGTTTTATTGCCTATAAATTGCTTGGAATTGAGCCAGCCATTGCCTGTGGTCATAGCTTGGGGGAATATTCAGCCTTAGTGGCCTCAGGAGCTTTAGACTTTTCCGAAGCCCTTCTTTTGGTTCGCAAAAGGGGAGAATATATGCAGGAAGCTGTGCCGGTGGGTGAGGGGGCTATGGCTGCGGTGTTAGGCTTGCCCTTCGAAACTGTGGCCTCAGTTTTGAAAGATATAGAAGATGGAATCGTCGAAGTAGCTAACTGGAACAGTCAGGAGCAAATTGTTATTGCTGGCCATAAAAAGGCGGTGGAAAGGGCCATTGAAAAATTAAAGCCCCCTCGCTTTGTATTTTTGCCGGTAAGTGCCCCCTTTCATACGAGTTTAATGAAGCCGGCCGAAATCAAGCTGACTCTTGAGCTAGAAAAGACGAAATTTAGGGATTTGAAATTTCCCATCATTACCAATGTTGATGCCCGGCTCATTTATCGAGCTGAAGAAGCACTGGATGCCTTGAAGCGACAGGTTAGCCGGCCTGTTCTCTGGTGGAAAAGCATGGAGGTTCTCAGAGAAGAAGGAGTCGATATCATTGTAGAGGTTGGAGCGGGCAAGGTTCTTTCCAATCTAATGAAAAGAATTGTTAGAACATGGGGAAGACCTGTGGTTATCTATTCTGTCGAGAATCCTGAATCTCTCATAAAGACGAAAGAGGAAATTTCAAATCTGGCTTGAAAGCCTGGGAATATAACGCCAGCCATATTCAAGGGCTGAAATAATCGAAACCAGAACGACAGCCCAAAGGCCGAGGGTCGCTATAAAATAAAAGCGCCCCATTATTTCTCGGCCTAAAATTATCAGGGCAACGGTAATTGTTTCCAAAATCATTTTAGCCTTTCCTAGCCTTGAGGCTTTGATATGCAAGCCCTGAGAAGAGGCAATAGCTCGCAAGCCAGTAACAGCAAACTCGCGACCAATGATAATAATAGCCATCCAAGCCGGAACGCGTCCGAGCTGAACCAAACAGATAAAAGCAGATATGATAAGAAGTTTATCAGCAATGGGATCAAGAAGCTGGCCGAGAATGGTCACCTGCTTGCGCCGGCGGGCTAAATAGCCATCGAGAGTATCAGTAAAGGTTGCGAGACACCATAGAGCAAAGGCAAACCATGTTTGTTTGGGAAAGGAAATCAAAAGAGTGACCACAAGGGCAGGAATAGAAAGGATTCGTAGAAAAGTTAAAAAATTAGGGAAATTCATAACCTAAGAAGGATAATTTACCTGTTTATGGCTGTCAAGAAAGGCCTTCTTCCCTCTGAACTTCAAAAGAAAATAATTAAAGTTAGAAAAAGCCACAGGGAAAGGAGGCCTCCGGGCCTTTAAGATATGAGATATTGAAAATAGCCAGGAGTGGGGCTATAGTTGAAGACATGACAGAGCAAAGGGAAAATTTAATCACCCCGATGATGCAGCAATACCTGCAGATTAAGAAACAATATCAAGATTGTCTTCTCCTTTTCCGGCTAGGGGATTTTTTTGAGCTCTTTTATGAAGATGCTAAAGTAGCGGCTTCAATTCTCGATATTGCCCTAACATCGCGACAGAAGGTGCCCATGTGTGGAGTTCCCTATCACGCAGTTCAGAGCTATCTAAACAAATTGTTGCGGCATGGATATCGAGTGGCTATTTGCGAACAGGTGGAGGACCCTAAGCTGGCCAAAGGAGTGGTTAAAAGAGAAGTGGTTAGAGTTTTGACGCCTGGAACAGCTCTTGAAGTTGAGCCTGAAGGACCCAGGGATGGGGTAGTTTTGATGAGTCTTTTTGTTGAGGAGGAAAGCTGGGGGCTGGCAATTCTTGATATGATTGGCGGCCGGATCAAAGCTACCCAGAAGAAAGAAAAGTCAAGGGAAAGGCTAATTGATGAAATTTTCCGTTTTTCGCCTCGGGAAATTATCTGTCCCCTAGATCAGGAAAAGGAAATTGTTTCTCTTATTAAGGCCTCGCTTCAGAACGCTATCACCATAAGCCCTATCGAAGACTGGATTTTTGACCTGGCTCACGCTCGCTCCCTCCTTTTTTCTCATTTTAGCGTCGAATCCCTTGAGGGTTTTGGCCTTGAAGGTAAAGGTCTGGCAATTAGAGCCTCAGGTGCCCTCCTCCATTATCTGAGAACCCTAAGGCCCGAATCACTTCGCTCCATCGAAGGTGTATCGAGCTATGAAATCAGTGAATTTATGATTCTTGATTCTACGGCTATCAGAAATCTTGAACTTATTAGAAATATAAGAGACGGCCGAGAAAAGGATTCTCTTCTCGATGTAATGGATATGACGGTTACAGCTGCTGGCGCCCGATTACTGCGCTCATGGCTTCTCGAACCTCTGCTCAATTGTGAACAAATTCGGCAACGTCAGGATGTTGTCGAAGATTTTTACCATCACACCATTGAACGTCAGGAGCTGAGAAAATTATTGAAGCAGGTAGGTGATCTTGAAAGGCTCACGGGTAAAATATCTCTCGGAGTCGCTAATCCCAGGGATTTAATCTCTCTTAAAAAATCTCTTTGGCTGTTACCTGAAATCAGAAAACTCCTTGAGCCCTTGAATTCAATGTGGATTAGGGAGATCAAGAATCAATGGGATGAAGCCACTGAAATAGCCAACCTCATTGATAAATCCATATTGGAAGAGCCAGCCACTATTATTGATCAAGGCGGCATAATTAAAGAGGGGTATTCCTCGGAGCTTGACGAGCTAAGGCAGATTAGCCATTCGGGCAAAGCTTTCATTGCTAATCTGGAAAAAAGAGAAAGGGAAAGGACGGGTATTGCTTCCCTTAAAGTCCGCTACAACCAAGTTTTTGGCTATTTCATTGAAATTACCAAACCTAATATTCCTCTTGTTCCTCCTGATTATATTCGTAAGCAGACCCTGGTCAATTCTGAAAGGTTTATTACGCCAGAACTCAAGGAGTATGAAGAAAAGGTTCTTTCAGCTGAGGAAAGAATCCGGGAGCTGGAAAATCAGTTATTTCTTGAAGTCAGGGAAAAGGTAGCCGAAGAAGCATCCCGTCTAAGGAAAATCGCCCGGCGACTAGCCGAGCTCGATGTTTTCTCCTCCCTAGCTCAGCTTGCCGTCGAAAGACGGTATGTTCGACCTGAAGTTAACGATAGTGATCGCCTTTGGATTAAAAATGGTCGTCATCCGATTATTGAGAAGACGATGGCTGAGCCTTTTGTTCCCAATGATGTGGAGATGGACAGGGAGGAGAGGCAGATTTTAATCATTACTGGGCCTAATATGGGCGGAAAATCTACCTATATCAGACAAATAGCCCTAATTTGTATCATGGCCCAGATGGGATCTTTTGTTCCAGCCTCTGAGGCCAAAATCGGCCTTATTGATCGTATTTTTACTCGGATCGGGGCCACAGACTATTTAAGCTTAGGACAATCAACTTTTATGGTCGAAATGATAGAAACGGCGAATATTTTGCATCATGCGACTCCCCGAAGCCTTGTTCTCCTTGATGAAATCGGTCGGGGAACAAGCACCTTTGATGGACTGAGTATTGCCTGGGCTGTGGTTGAATATCTCCATGACCATGAGGAAACAAGACCAAAAACCCTTTTTGCCACTCATTATCACGAACTCACTGAGCTGGAGCTAGCATTAAGGCGGGTTAAGAATTATCATGTAATGGTTAAGGAATATAAGGGTGAGGTTGTTTTTCTAAGGAAAGTCGCTCCAGGGCCCACGGATCAAAGCTATGGCTTGCATGTGGCCAAACTAGCAGGTGTTCCACCTTCGGTCATTGCTCGAGCTAAGGAGATTCTGTTTAACCTGGAAAGAAAGGCAATTGACTCTTCGGGCCAGCCAAGATTGGGTCACCGGCGACTCCGAAGCGGTCAAAAGGAACAACTCTGGCTTTTCTCGGAAGATCAAAAAAGACAGTTACTTGAAGAATTAGAAGAAAACTTAATTTCTCAAGATCTTGATCGTTTGACCCCTCTTGAAGCCCTGGAATGGCTCCATCATTGGAAAAATAAACTTCAACGCAAGATTTAGGGCCAATTAACTTTTCGGCCGAAAATCAATAATTCTCCGATTCGTCTTCAAAATCAAATTCCTCTTCCTCTTCTTCCTCCTCATATTCTTCGTTAAAATCCAGGTCTTCATCGTAGGGAGCCTCACCAACCTCTTCCTTTCTTTCCTCAATAGCTTTTTCCATTTCATCCATGTCTTCAAAGCGGCGCAGATAGTTAGGTCCGGAATCACTGTAATAGAGCTCAAGATAATCATCCTCGATGATACAGAAAACTGACATGCTGTGGCCGGTCTGGAGGTTCCCTACGGTTTCCACCACGTCTGCTTTTTTCTTAATAGCATCTAAGGTTAGCCAGCTTGAAATTTCGATTTCTTCCATGGTTAACTCTCCAAAAAATAGATATCAATTTTTTTTCTCTTGTCAAGAAGATTTTTTTAAAACTTGACAGCCAAAAAAAAGGGCGGTTTAATAAATTTTACCCCTTTTCCAAGGAGAAAAAAATGAGATGGGACAAATTTACCATCAAATCTCAGGAAGCCTTAATGAGCGCTCAGAAAAAGGCTGAGCAGCTCGGGCATCAAGAGATAAAGCCAGAGCATCTATTCTGGAGCTTTCTTCAGCAAGATGAAAATGTCGTCGTCTCTATTCTCCAGAAACTTGGGGTCAATATTAAAGCTATTAATGACGAAATTGAAGCGGCTCTTAATAAACTGCCGCGGGTGATGGGGGCAGGAGAAATCTATATTTCCCCTGAGTTAAGACAGATTTTAAATCAAGCTGATCAAGTGGCTGCCAATCTCAAGGATGAGTATATCTCGACCGAACACCTTTTTCTAGCCATGCTTAAAGATGGATCAAACTCAATTGCCCGCATTCTTAAGAGCCATGGAGTTGATGAGGAGAAGACGCTTCGGGCCCTTGCGGAAATCAGAGGAACTCAGCGGGTTACCGATGCTGAACCTGAGAGCAAATATGAAGTTTTGAAAAAGTATGCCCGGGATCTGACTGATCTGGCCCGTCAAGGGAAACTTGACCCGGTCATTGGCCGGGAGGATGAAATCAGACGGGTTATTCAGGTTTTAAGTCGACGGACTAAGAATAATCCCGTGCTCATCGGTGAAGCCGGGGTAGGCAAAACAGCCATCGTTGAGGGACTGGCTCAGAGAATTGCCAACGGGGATGTGCCCCAATCCCTGAAAAATAAAAGACTCATTGCTCTTGATATTGGGGCTCTTATTGCCGGGACAAAATACCGCGGTGAATTTGAGGATAGACTTAAGGCTATTCTTAAGGAAATTAAAGAGGCAGAGGGAGAAATTGTTCTTTTCATAGATGAGTTGCATACAATCATTGGAGCTGGGGCAGCCGAAGGTGCTGTCGATGCTTCTAACATGCTTAAGCCGCCCCTGGCCCGGGGGGAGCTCCGTTGTATCGGTGCCACCACTTTAAGTGAATACAAAAAATATATTGAGAAGGATCCGGCTCTCGAGAGGCGATTCCAACCTGTCTTTGTGGATGAGCCCACCGTTGAGGAAACTATTTCTATTTTGCGGGGTCTTAAAGAAAAATATGAATTGCATCACGGAGTTAAAATAAAAGATTCGGCGCTTGTAGCCGCGGCTGTTCTTTCTCATCGCTATATTTCTGGAAGATACCTTCCTGATAAGGCGATAGATTTGGTTGATGAGGCTGCAGCCCGCATTAGAGTTGAAATTGATAGTATGCCAGAAGAAATAGACGAACTTGAGCGGCGAATTCGCCAGCTGGAAATAGAGCGCCAGGCTTTAAAGAAGGAAAAGGATGAAGCTTCTCAAGAAAGGCTCGCTAAGTTACAGCGGGAGCTTGCTGAACTTAAAGAAAAAAGCGATGCCCTGAAAGGTCAGTGGCAGAGGGAAAAGGAACTTATTCAGGCGATGAATAAGCTTAAAGAGCAAATTGATGTTCTAAAAATTGAGGAGCAAAATGCAGAACGCCGGGGTGATCTCGAAAAGGTAGCTGAAATTAGATATGGCCGCATGATTGAGTTACGTCGGGAGTTAGATAATCTTTCGGCTCAACTTGCGGAAATTCAGAAGAAAGGCAAAATGATCAAAGAAGAGGTCGATGAGGAGGATATAGCGGAAATTGTTTCCAAATGGACGGGTATTCCGGTTTCAAAAATGCTCGAGGGAGAGGTCGAGAAATTGATTCGCATGGAAGAGAAGCTTGCTCAGCGGGTAGTTGGCCAGGATCATGCCCTGCGAGCCGTGGCCGACACAGTGAGGCGAGCGAGGGCCGGTATCCAGGATTCATCTAGGCCTATTGGTTCTTTTCTTTTTCTAGGACCTACCGGTGTGGGTAAAACTGAATTAGCCCGAGCTCTTGCTGAATTTCTCTTTGATGATGAACGCGCCATGGTTAGGCTGGATATGTCTGAATATATGGAGAAGCATACAGTCAGCCGATTGATTGGTGCTCCTCCTGGTTACGTGGGATATGAAGAGGGTGGTCAATTGACTGAGGCGATTAAAAGGCGGCCCTACTCAATCATTCTTCTGGATGAAATTGAGAAGGCCCATCCCGATGTTTTTAATATTCTTCTTCAAATTCTCGATGATGGTCGCCTAACCGACGGCAAAGGCCGAACTGTTGATTTCCGGAATACGATAATCATCATGACCTCAAATCTTGGAAGTCACCTCATCAAAGAGCTCAGTCACGATTATGAGCGAATGCAGCGGGAGGTTCGCCGGCTGCTTGAACAATCTTTTCGGCCTGAATTCCTGAATCGAATTGATGAGGTGGTGATCTTCAAGCCCCTGGATAAAGAGGTTATTAAGAAAATAGTTGATATTCAGATTAATCTTCTAAAATCGAGGCTTGAAGATAAGAAAATCAACCTACAAATAACCGAACGGGCTAAGGAGGTTCTTGCCGAAAAAGGTTTTGATCCAGTTTATGGCGCCAGGCCACTTAAAAGGACAATCCAGCAGCTCCTTCAAAATCCCCTGGCATTTAAAATCCTTCAAGGAGAATTTAAAGAAGGAGAGAGCGTGGTTGTCGATGGCAACGAAAGGGGCGAGATTATTTTTACTAAACCGAGCTGATGGAAAAAGTTTTGATTTTTACCTCCTTTATCTTTTTTCTGCTCATTTGATAATTTTAGGCAAACAAAATTTTTATTATTCTTTTTTACTTAATTAATAATTTCTTTCATGAAAATTTAAACAATAAGCAAGTTGGCCAATGCTTTGCTCTTATAATCGCCATCTTTAAATTTCGTCTTGATATATGTTGATTAATATGATAAAAGCAAAAAAAATTGAAGAAAGGAGGATAGCCATGAGAAAATTTAAGCTTTATTACATCGTCCTCTTCCTGTTCCTGCCCCTTTCTCTTTTAGCCAATGGTCTTAATCTGAATAGTTTAGGTTCTAGGGCTTTAGCAATGGGTGGTGCCTTTGTTGGTCTGGCTGATGACTATAGCGCCATTTACTGGAATCCTGCTGGCATTGCTCTTTTTAAGACTCGCTATTTCGGTTTTTATGGCGTCGATCTTATTCCTTCAGGAAAATATAAACTTGAGGTGCCTGTGGCTGGGGTGGGCACATTGACCATAGTCAATGCCAAAACCGAGTCCAAACATTATTTAGCCGGCTTGGCCGCCTTTTATCAGCCCTTAACTGATAACCTTGTGGCCGGATTCGGAGTTTATGTTCCTTCCGGGCTTGGAGCCAGCTGGGATGGCTCTGATTTTGCAGCCATTGCTGAAAACAAGACTTATGACTGGAGAAGTCGCATCGGTGTCGTTAGTATCGCCCCGGCCATTGCTTATAAGATTAGCGATCAAATTTACGTTGGAGCAACCCTGAATTTTAATTATGGTTCCTTCGACATTGCAACCCATGCTGGTTCAGCTGCTATTCCAGTTCCGCCTTATAAAGTTGATCTCGGGCAATATGAGGAAAGCATGAGTGGCTGGGGGATTGGAGCAACCCTGGGTATTCTGGTGAGGCCGACCGAAAAGGTGAGCTTCGGAGCTACCTATCGCACGAGAAGCACAGTGAAATTTAAAGGAAGTGCTTCCATCTCCAACATCTATCTTCTTGGGCTGAGCAAGGAATCAGATCTTGAGAGGAATGTCACCTGGCCCACC
Source organism: uncultured bacterium (assembly GCA_938092135.1). Classification (GTDB taxonomy): domain Bacteria; phylum Acidobacteriota; class Aminicenantia; order Aminicenantales; family CALLJL01; genus CALLJL01. The sequence goes on along the minus strand of CALLJL010000008.1, from coordinate 90,837 downwards.
TGGTTAGCCTTCGGTTTAGCCTTTAAACCGGTGGACCGCCTCACGCTGACGGCTGATCTTCAGTGGTCAGAATGGAAAACCATCGATGTTATGAAGACCGATTTTCTTGATCCCGGCTGGAAACTGCTTATGGCTTTAAGCGGCGATGACGTGAGAGAAATGCACTGGAAAAGTGTGATGCAGATGAGAGTCGGAGCTGAATATGTTTTGCCCAATAACTGGGCTATTAGAGCCGGTTATTACTGGGATCCTTCCCCCGCGCCTGATACGACAATGAATGTCCTTCTGCCGAGCTACAATTTCAATGTCCTTACCTTTGGTGTCGGCTATGCTCTTGGTGATTTAAAGCTTGATTTTGGATTTGAATATCTTCAGGGGCAGGAAAGAAAGATAAGCTATGTTGATGTCTTGACGAAGCCAGAGTATCATTCAGCTATGCCCGGAATTTACAATATGACCCTCATCGTTCCCAATCTTTCCATAAGCTACCGTTTCTGATCATTCCCTAGCCAGGTTGATTACTAAATTAGCCGATTTGTTGGCCGAAAATCCGGCTGAATCCTTTAAATAAATTTGGAAATTTTAAAATTCCATTATTAATTAAAATTAAAGGGAAGAAAATAATTTCTAAGAAGAAAATAAGCAAGAAAAATTAATTCAATTTAAAAAATACTTTAGGCGAGCCGCTTCAAAAATGATGGAAATTTTGAATAAGTAAAAGAGACTGAAACTTTAATTTTAAATAAAACTTTTGTCTTTAAGGATGGGAAAAAGAATAATTCGGAAAGCAATTATCCCTGCTGCCGGTTATGGCCTAAGGCTTTTTCCGGTGACCAAGGCAGTACCCAAGGAATTATTGCCCGTAGCTGGAAAGCCTATGATTCAATATGCCTGGGAGGAGGCCCTGGCCTGTGGTCTCAAGGAAATTGGGATTATCATTCATCCCGAAAAGGAAGCCATAAAAAAATTTTTCCTTCCCGATGAACGACTCGAGAGGCTTGTGAAAAAGAAGGGACAGGAGGAAATATATAGGGAAATTTTGTCCATGCCCCGCCGGGCTAAAATAACCTTTATTTATCAATCGGAAAGGCGTGGTTTAGGCCACGCCCTCCTGAGCGCCCGTGATTTTATTGCTGATGAACCCTTTGCCCTCCTTAACCCTGATAATATCTATCTTGGCCGGAAACCCTGTTTAAGCCTTCTCCTTGAAGCCTGGGCCGAGCTGAAGGCCTCAGTTATTCTTCTGGGAAAAATAAAAAAAGAGGAGACAGAGAAAGTGGCTGTTGCCGAGGTTAAGCCAAAGGAGCAGGAAGGTCTTTATTTAATCAAAGATGTTGAGGAAAAACCTGGCCCTCAGAAAGCCAAATCTCGCTTTGGTGTCTGGGGAAGAGCAGTTCTTGAGCCAGAGATAATGGCCTACCTTGAAAGGACTCGTCCTGATAGAAATCAAGAGATTCAACTTACAGATGCTTTAAGGCAATGGACGAGGGAAAGAATTCTTTATGGGCTTCTCTGCCCTTACAGGCGTCTTGATGCCGGCGATTGGCTTGGCTTTTTTCAGGCCAATTTAATTTTAATTAGAAAGAAAATGTCGGTGCTATAAATAATTTGATCAAGATATAAGCTTTTAACTCTAAAGCCTAAGCTTTTAATCTTTATAATCCTAAGTTTTCCTTTTTTGTCGGTTTCAAGAGGCGAGAGAAAGGCATATCTAAATTTGTTTTTTCGAACCTAAACAGACAACGAAAAAGAATTTAATTTTCAGGACTTAAGAAAATTAATATTTTTTCTTAAACTTTGATTCCTGAGGAAGTTTTAAAATTTCTTAAATAAAAAATGTGGCCAGGGACGGAATCGAACCGCCGACGCAGGGATTTTCAGTCCCTCGCTCTACCGACTGAGCTACCTGGCCACTATAACTTACTTTCTTTAAAAAGTATATTTTTCTTTTCCTTTCTTGTCAATATGGAGAATTGCCTCCCTTAAAATCTATAAGAACCGACTCCGGTTAACCTATCAGGAGCTGTATTTAGTGAAGCTAAATGGCAGAAATCGACCCGCCCAGGGATAAGTCTGGCGCTTCAAAAAAACATGAAAAAAAGCCTAAATTTTCTTATAGATTCTTGTTACTTTAGGCAATAATTGGTTTTCAAATAGATTTTCTAGAGAGGCAACAATATTTAAGTGCAAGGAGCTTAGAGTAGCCAAAACATCGCAGACAAGCTAAAAAAACGGAAGAACGATTGGCTTTGCTTTTAGGTCAGAGAGGAAATTGTAAAAAAATTAAAATTGCCTAAGTGGCCATCGAGAGCTGCTGAGAGATCAAGTGGGGCAACAAAGGCCCCAGGGCAACAAAGGTCAAATTTAAGTGATTGGTAATTGGTTGATGAAGTGTTAGTCGCTTAGGGTTAAGCAAAAAAGCCACCATTTTTTCGAAGTTAGCCTCTTTGTCTGGCTAAAGAGTCGACGGCCTAGGCTCCAAAGCCTATTACGACAATAAGTATTGATAACTTTAGGAAAAAGGGGAAACAATTGAATAAAATCCCTCTTAGTCTTGTCCTTCTGCGTTAAAAAATTCTTATTGTCATAGAATTAGTGAAAGATATTGTTAATACTGGGGAACTGTGCACACAGTTACCTCAGATCCAGGAGGACCTTATCTGATTTGGCAATTCTGGGCTGTCAAGCCTCTTTGAGCATGGCCTCCACCGTCAGTCTAGCGTGAAAAATATTCCTTGCATTTTACGGGAACGGGCTCATCAGCGCTTATTATCCCAACAAAATAAATAGAAAACATTGTGAATCAAGCCGCAATTATAATGGACAATAACAGATTTTTTGGCCAAATCCGATTCATTCTCCAACCTCCTTAAATTTTTTTATTTAAAAATTCTTGTTGTTTATCGTCGTAGATAAAAAAATAAAAATTTAATGAAAATTTGGTCGACTCCCATACGCCAAAATCTTCAAGCGCATCTCCAGTTCCAATCTCAAATAAGTACCTTCTCAATTGACCAATGTCTTTTTCGTGGAATTCCAATATTCTCATTTTCTTGGCCTTTACGTCAGTTCCTTCTTCTTGCAAGAAAAATAAACTATCCTCAAAGGAGCATGCACCCAAGATCAAAAATCAATTTTTATAGAAATGGAATCCTCCTTTGTCAGGTGTCCTTTTTTGACCCTGGCTGAGATAATATTTTTTACTTTCTTTTACTATATGGTCATCTTCTTCAATTGTCATTTTTCTGACCAAAATTCCTCGACGGTTGTATTGATAAAGCTCAGAAAATAAACATCAACGCATTGAAGATTGGTCTTGTCATAATAAAAGATAGATTCGAACACAAAAAATAGGATAAAGACGATAACAGAACGAATATTCATTAGAAAGCCTCGATAGCCTTGATTTTTCCTCTGGATATATCAAGGTGATAGTTGAAGAATCCCTTGTTTTTATCTTTATTATTCTCCTGCAACTTCAAAAAAGTTTCAGCCACCTCTCATTCATTCTAAGGAAGCGGGCTTCAGATGGGATTTTGAAGGCATATTTAAAATTCTCTATATCTTCCTCGCTGAAACCGGGATGAAATATCAAAAGGATTAACTTTTTTTTGGCTAGAATCTCATCAAGATGAATAATCGGACAAAAGAAAGTATCTACTTAATATATCATAAAAATTGCCGGTTCATCCTGCCTCAAATAGGGGTCCAGGTGCTTAAACAAAGAGGGAATAGATCGAGCATTTTTTCCTTGAGCTATGATGATGGTCATAAAAGAAAACAATAAAATAATTACCCCAATTCTTGGGAATTTCCCATAAAAAGGCTAACAAAAAAAGAGCTTGTCAAGATTATAGAGACATCGCCTAAAGCGGAATAATTATGATGTTTCCCAAATCAAAATCTACTTAAAAACCGATTCGGCTCCTCCCTGAAAATCGATGCGAAATTGAGTTGTTTTCTGGCTGGAGGTGGATAAATTTTTGGATGAAGATAGCCAAGAGGCAAACTATCGGATTAGAGGTGAGAATTAAGCAACCAAAATAACCAGAACGCCATAAATAGGAATTTCATCTGAATAGAGATTAAGAGGCGCAACTGGGCTCGGGCTTTGACCTTTTAGCTTGGCGGCCTGAAGCTTGGTAAAATATCTTGTTAAACTATTTCCTATATTAATCAAAAGAGGAGCTAAGAAAATAAAAGCAACTTAACTGCTATTAAGAAAATATTATCTTCTTATGGCTAAAAATAACGCCGCCAAGAAATATCCAAATTATCGTTTGTTTTTGCCTGAGGCAATTAATTAGGATTTTGTTCAATTTTTCTCGTAAAGGAAAGAAGAGCGATAATATTTTTTTATAATTTTAAAATAAAACGACTTTTTTATAGAATCGACGGCAAAACATTATTGATGAAATAAAAAGAAAAAATAAGGTTGCCTCTCTTTTATGCTTTTGCTATTAGAAAAATAGATTTTTGATTCCAAAATGAGAATAGCTGCTCTGCTTCCTCATATGGAAATCTATGGAGGAGTGCGGCGCTACCTTGAACTGGGGAATGAATTTGTCCGTCTTGGTCACGAATTTGTCCTTTACACTCCCGAAGGCCGGCCCCCTTCTTGGCTCGCATTTAATGGAGAAATAAGGCCTTTTTCGGCTTTAAACCAGGACGATCATGATATTGCCCTTTGCTCTGAATACTCCCTTCTGAGAGAATTTCAGGGGATTCGAGCCAGGAGAAAATTTTTCTACTTTGTTCTCGCGGGTCATCGTCTGGAAAAGCATGTTGCCCGACTTCCTTTTCGGTTTTTAGTTAATTCCACCGGTCTTTACCGCCGCCTTAAGAAGCGATACGGCCTTCATTGTGAGCTCGCGCCTGGGGGAATAAATCCTGAGATTTTTTATCCCGTCGAAAGGGAAGGTTCGAAAAAGGAATTTCGTATTCTCTGCTATGGCCGGATCTATCGCCGGAGAAAGGGGATTCATCTTGTTATTAGGGCCGTGGAAAAGCTGTGGAGAAGATACCCCCAGATAAAGCTTCTCCTTTTTGATTCGCCGGTTCAGGGTGAAACCCGGGACCCCCGTCAGCTTATCAGGACTTCAGTTCCCCATGATTTTTTCTGGAATCTGCCGCAAAGCTCTATGGCCTGGCTTTATTCCCAGGCCGATCTCTTCGTCAGTGCTGAATGGCGGGCTGGCTGGTCTAATCCCGCTGCTGAAGCTATGGCCTGCCGGGTGCCTGTCGTCTGTACAGCTAGCGGAACCGAAGATTTTGCCCTTCCTGGGAAGACTGCCTTAGTTGTCCGCTGGCCAATTCCCATTCTTTTGGCCAAGAATATAGAAAAGCTTATCCGCGATGAAAACCTTCGATGCCGATTAGCCGAAGCCGGCCGCCAGAAAATCCTGGAATTTACCTGGGAAGCTTTGGCCAAGCGATTGGAGAAAATTTTCGAGGTTTCGCTGGTTTGAATTATTCCAGGCCTTATGATATTCTTTCGATGGAGGTGAGGCTCTGATGGATGAAAAGAGGCTGAGAGAGCGTCTCCTTCAGGAAAGCGAAGAATTTAGGAGGCTTGTGGAAGAACATCGCCTGTGCGAAGAGAGGCTTGAATTTCTCCGTCACAAAGGCGCTTTGACCGAAGAGGAGGCGGTGGAAGAAAGGATGCTCAAGAAGAAAAAGTTAGCTCTAAAAGATAAAATGTATTTTATGATGCAGGAAAGACAGAAATCGTTTTAATTTCACAGCCATGGTTGAAAGGAAGCCCTTTCGCGTAGCTTTGGTGGGCACAGATTCCTTGCGAGCCCAGGAAATAAAGAATGTTTTGGCTGAAAAGCGTTTTCCTCTGACGACCATCGAATTTTATGATCCTGAGGTCGAAGAAGAATATAGTAAGCTCACGGAATTTGCGGCTGAGCCCAGGGTGATTCATCACCTTGATTTTTCTTTGCTCGAAGGTCTCGATCTTGTCTTTTTAGCCGCTGATGAGGCTACTAATCGCCGGTGCGGAGAATTGGCTCTTGAGAAAAAGTTCCGGGCCATTGATCTTCATCAAACCTTCTCCATGGATGAGAAAATTCCTGTCGTCGTGGCCGGAATCAATGAAGAAGTTATCATTGAACAGGATGCCTTTCTAATCAGTAATCCCCATCCGGCCACAATTATCCTGTCCCATCTTCTCCATCTCCTCAAGCCCAAATTTGGGCTGGCTAAAGTCCTCGCCTTTGTGATGCAACCTGCTTCCGCCTTTGGTGAGCCGGGCATTGAGGAGTTAGCGAATCAGAGCGTTTCTCTTCTCAGCGCAGCTTCTTTAAAAAAGAAAGTCTTTCGGGAGCAAGTAGCCTTTAATTTACTCGCGCCCATTGAAAAAGCCGGTCCTGACGGCTTCACGGCCAATGAAAAGATGATTATGGCTGAAGTGAGGCGAGTTCTGCGCGATCCCAAGCTTCCCATCTCTCTTTCTTTAGTTCAAGTGCCCGTTTTTCATACCTATGGCATTATGACTTATCTTGAATTTGAAAAGACGGTGAGCATTAAAGAAATAGAAGCCCTTTTTCAGACCAATCCCCTTTTCAAACTGGCCGATGCCCGAAAACGACTAACCGTCAATTCCGTTTCAGTTGCTGGTAAAGAAGAAATATTTATTGGTCAGCTCAAACAGGAAGAGACTTTTCCTCAGGGCCTTTGGATCTGGGCTATTGCTGATAATTTAATCTGTGGCTCAGCCCTCAATGCCCTAGAAATTGCTCGCTTTTTATTCAATCGCCGGGATGAGGTTTCCCCGGTATCATGAAAGATGTTTTCAATTTAATTAAATTAGTCTGGCAGGAAAAAAAGTATCTTCTTTTTGCTTTTATCTGCTCTCTTTTTGTCGCCGCTTTTACTTATCTTTTCGTTAACCTGGTTCAGCCAATTGTTGATGAGCTCATTATTTCATCAGGGCAGAATTCTTCCCTCGTTCCTGAAACTTCAGGAGGGAAGTTCAGGCTAATGAATTTTATTCTCCAGCGTTTCCAGCTGTCGAAAGAGGAGCTCATCTGGTTTTTACCTGTTTTGGTTTTAGTTGTCGTTTTTGGAAAGGGCTTATTTACTTTTCTTTCTTCCTATTTAATGAAGGCGGCCGGCCATCGAGTAATCAAGAGATTGCGGGATGATCTATTTAATCATATGATGCGTCAATCAGCTGGATTTTTTGATCGAATTCCAACGGGCGATTTAATGACCAGACTGACCAATGATATTGATAAAATTCATCAAGCGATCTCTGGCAGTCTGGCTGATTTTATTGAAGAAATTTTTGTTCTTCTGGCTTTGCTCATAGGCGTTTTTATCATTGATTTTCGTCTAGCTATGGCTTCGGTGGTGATAACTCCTTTAGCCATCATTCCTCTGGCCATTTTTAGTCATCAGCTCAAAAAGAAAAGTCTGGCCGGTCAGAAAAAAATGAGCCAGATTTATAATCTTATCCATGAGACAATTACTGGAAACAAAATTGTTAAAGCTTTCACCGCGGAAGAATTTGAGCTTAAGCGCTTTTTTGCCGCCACCCGTGATTATTTTAAAACCATGCTTAAATTAGCTTGGATTGGCAGCCTTTCCTCCCCTTTCATGGAATTCATTGGAGGAGCTGTAGGGGCTTTTATCCTCTTTGTTGGCACCCGACGAATTGCTGAAGGCTTTATTTCCGCTGGCGATTTTGGTGCCTTCGTTCTGGCCATCTTCATGATGTACACGCCCATCAATCGACTTAATCGAGCGAACAATGTCCTCCAACAGGCTGTAGCCTGTTATCAGAGGGTCAAAGAAATTTTCGAAATGACACCCCAGATACAGGATCATCCCGAAGCTGTAGGGCTGGATAAGGTTGAGGGAAGGATCACCTTCGAAAATGTTAGTTTTGCCTATAATCAAGATAGGCCAGCCCTGGTGAATGTGAGCTTTGATGTTAAGCCTAAGGAGACGGTAGCGATTGTTGGTTTAAGCGGTGCTGGCAAAACGACCATCATCAATTTATTGACTCGTTTTTATGAACCCACTTCCGGTCGCATCCTCATTGATGGTCTGGATATCAAGAAAATTAAGCTATCTTGCCTGCGACGTCAAATTGGTCTGGTTACTCAAGACATTATTCTTTTTAATGATACAGTGAGGAATAATATTGCCTATGGCCAGAATGATATTCCCCTCGAGAGGATTATCGCCGCTGCCCAATTGGCTATGGCTCATGATTTCATTATGGCCCTACCTCAGGGATATGATACTTTAATTGGTGAGAAAGGGGGGCTGCTTTCAAGCGGACAAAGGCAAAGAATTGCCCTGGCCCGGGCAATTGTCAGAAATCCTGCTGTCCTCATCCTAGACGAAGCCACTTCTGCTCTGGATTCAGAATCAGAAAGGCTTATTCAACTTGCTTTGAGCAATATAGTTAAAGAAAGAACGACAATTATTATTGCCCATCGAATCTGGACGGTTCGCCATGCCGATAGAATTTTGGTGGTTGATAGGGGTAGGATTGTGGAAATGGGAACCCACGAAGAACTTTATACCCTCAATGGAATTTACCGCAAATTATATGATCTTCAATTTCCAGAAGAAGGGGAGGCGGAATTTTGATTCGGAGCATGACCAGTTTTGCTTCGGCGACGATAAGAACAAACAAACTAAAAGGAAAATTAAGCCTGAAGACTCTCAATCATCGTTATTTTGACTGGTTTTTTCATGGGCCAGATTGGGGTGAGCTCGAAATTGAGCTGCGTTCGCTTGCCCAAAGTTATATTTATCGAGGAAGAGTTGAGGTTTCTTTTGAATTAATGGCCACCGAGGCTTCTGGCTGGGAAGTAAAAATAGAGAGTGGGTTAGTTCAGAAGATAGGTGAGATAAGCCGGAAACTCGAAAAGAGTCTCGGCCAGAAACTGGTTTTTAGCGGCGATACTTTTTTTAAGATTCCCCACCTTGTAACGATTAAAAGAAAAGAACTTGATTCTCAAACCAAAGAATTTCTGAAATCAATTTTCCTAAGAACCCTTGAAAAGGCAATAGAGCAGCGAGAAAGGGAAGGAAGAAAGTTAGCCGCAACTATTCGAACTTATCTTGGTCACCTTGAAAAAAGTGTAAAAATAATCAAGAAATATACAAGCCAGGAAAAGACTAATTGGCGGGAAAAGCTCAGGGTTAAATTAAAGGGAATTGTTGGCGCTGACCAAATTAACGAAAAAAGGCTTGAAGAAGAGGTGGCTTATCTTTTAATTAAAGGTGATATTAGGGAAGAAATAGCCAGAATTGAAGCTCATCTATCTTCTCTGAGGGAAATCCTGGCGAGTGAGAGCCAGGAGTCAAAGGGAAGACAGATTGATTTTTTAGCCCAAGAGCTTCTAAGGGAGGTATCAACCCTGGCCTCAAAGAGCCTGTCCTTAGAAATAATTAAAGAAAGTATAAAAATGAAATCAGAAATTGAGGCCATTCGCCAGCAAAGTCAAAATATAGAATAAAATAGGTCAGAATTTATGCTTTTGGTAATTACCGGTCCCTCTGGCGCTGGCAAAACAACCTTAATTCGAGCCTTCCTCGAAAGACATCCGGAAATGAAATTTTCCGTTTCCCACACCACCAGACCCCCTCGTCCCGGGGAAGTTGATGGCCTTGATTATCATTTTGTCAGCGAAGCTGAATTTTCGCGACTTATAAAGAAAAAGGCTTTTGTTGAATGGGCTATTGTCCACGGTTACTACTATGGAACATCTAAAAAGGAATTTAAGAAGAGCCAATCGGTGGATCTTGTTCTTGATATTGATGTTCAAGGGGCGCGACAAGTTAAAGAATTGGCTTTAAAGGAAGCTGTCTTTATATTCATTTTACCCCCTAATCGAGAATCCCTGGAGAAGCGGCTCTTGGCAAGAGGAGATCTAGCCGCTGAGGAAAGGCAGAGGCGACTCCAAAGAGCCAAACAAGAAATTAAGAATTATCATCTTTTCGATTATGTAATCATAAATGAAAAGGTTGATCAAGCCCTTGAGGAGATCGAAGCCATTGTAAAGGCTGAAAATAGACGGCAATTGAGGATGAGAAAAAAGATTCTGGCAGTGTTAGCTTCTTTTAAGGCGAAATCTCAGGGGAGGTGAAGATGGCCAGGATAGTTCTTGGGGTTTCCTCATCAATTGCCATCTACAAAGCCTGTGAGATCATCCGCCAGCTTCAAAAGAAAAATCATTCAGTCCAAGTCATTATGACTCAAAAGGCCAGTCAATTTATTTCCCCACTTCTTTTTCAGGCCCTGACTGGAAATCCCGTTTTAATTAATTTATTTGAAACAAAGGAGACTGAAAAAATCGAGCATATCGAGCTTGCTCGAAAAACTGAATTGCTCCTTATTGCCCCGGCTACCGCCAATTTTATTGCTAAAATGGCTTCAGGAATTGCCGATGATTTTCTTTCGACCTTTTATCTGGCGGTGAATTGTCCAGTAATTGTTGCTCCGGCGATGAACGAGGCTATGTATCTCCATCCCCGAACTCAGGCCAACCTTCAAGAATTGAGGCGGCAGGGGGTTATCATCTGTGAACCGGAAAGAGGGCTTTTAGCCTGTGGGGATGAGGGCTGGGGCCGGCTGGCTGAAGTCGAAAAAATTATCGCCCTGGCTGAAAGCCTTCTTACTTCAAGCTTCAAGTGGAGAAATAAAAAAATTATTATTACCGCTGGTCCAACAAGAGAACCTATTGATCCAGTCCGTTTCATAAGCAATCGTTCGTCGGGGAAAATGGGTTATGAACTGGCTCGTGAAGCCAGCCGAAGGGGGGCCGAGGTCATTCTTATTTCCGGACCGGTTAATCTACCTTCTCCTTATGGAGTTAAAGTAATCAGGATTGAAACAGCGGCCGAAATGAAAAAGGAAGTGGAAAAGTATTTTGATGAGGCAGATGTGGTTATCATGGCGGCCGCTGTGGCTGACTTCCGCCCGGCTGAGGCAATGACTTCAAAATGGAAGAAAAATCAAGGAATACCGGAGATTAAACTTGTGGCCACTGAGGACATTCTGGATTTTCTGGCTACCCATCCCTTGAGAAAAAAGAAAATCCTTGTGGGCTTTGCCGCCGAAACTCAAGAGCTTGAAGATGCGGCCAGGGAAAAAATGGAGAAGAAGGGTCTTGACCTAATTGTGGCCAATGATGTCTCAATTCCCGGGATTGGCTTTGAAGCTGATTTAAATGATGTTCTTATCCTTGATCGCCAAGGTCAGGTCATTCGTTCTGGAGTAAAGAGTAAAAGAGAAATCAGTCAATTAATCTTTGATGTTCTTGAGGCTTACCTTGAAAAAGCCACCTGAAAATACGTTCGATCAATTAAAGGAATATCTAAGGTTTTTGAACGAAATTGGTATCGATTTTCTCGATAGTTATTGTGAACGAGGACCTCGTTCTTGGTTAATGCCCCAAATTGAAAAGGCAATTCTTAGCTGTGAACGTTGTCCCCTATTTCGGACAAGATCAAAGGCTGTTCCGGGCGAAGGAAATTGGCAGGCTGAATTGATGTTTGTGGGAGAAGCTCCAGGAGAAGAGGAAGATAAACAGGGAAGGCCCTTTGTTGGCCGGGCTGGTCAGCTGCTGACAAAAATCATTGAAGCTATGACCTTCAAACGAGAAGAGGTTTTTATAACCAATGTGGTCAAATGCCGTCCGCCTGAAAATAGAACCCCAAAACAGGAAGAAATAATTAAATGTTCACCCTATCTTGAAGCTCAGATTAATCTCATCAAGCCCAAAGTAATTGTGGCCTTAGGCAAGGTGGCCGCTGATTTCTTTGGGCCAGGCAATTTGGGCCTGGGCGAGATAAGAGGCACTTTTTTTGATTATAAGGGAATTCCCGTTATGCCCACTTACCATCCCGCTTATGTTTTAAGAAATGAAGGCCGGAAAGAAGTCAAGCAAAGAGTCTGGCAGGACATGAAAAAGGTAATGGCTCTGCTTGGTCGAAGATGATGCCCTATGTTGAGGTAATCTTACCTCTTCCCCTGGAAAAGACATTTATCTATTCTGTTCCGCCGGAATTGGTCTCAGCCATTCAAGTTGGAGTCAGAGTCTTGGTTCCTTTTCGAACCAGAATTCTGACAGGTATTGTTTGCCAAATTAGAGAAGGACCTCTCGAAAAGGGGATTCAAGTTAAGCCTATTCTTTCAGTGCTGGATGAAAAGCCCCTTGTTAATTCCTTTTTCATGGATTTCTTTCAAGATTTGAGCCGAATTAGCTTTGTGGCGCCCGGAGAATTACTCAAGGCAGCTTTGCCACCCTCTTTTTTTATTGAGGAAAAAGGGAAATATCTTTTAGTTAAAAGGCCAGAAAGGGATGAAATAAAAAAGCATTTTAAAAAAAGATACAGTCAAGTTGAAGCCATTTTAAATCACCTCTCTTCTAAGAAAGCCCTAAACTGGCGCTATCTTCAAAGGAAGGTAGATTATTCAGGTTTGCCATTTCTGCTTCGACGCTTGGAGTCACTGGGCTGGGTGAAAAGGGAAAGCAAAATAAAGTTAGGCCAGAGAAAAGCTTTGTCCGCTCAAAAAGAAGTCGCTCAGCTTAAATTGGATTTCCATTACGAGAAGGAATTTGAACCTTACTTATTAGAGATTGAGAAATCCTTAGAAAAAAGAGAGTTCAAAAAATTTCTCCTCTTTGGCCCAAAGGCAAGGCGAGAGAATTTTTTGCTGTCACTCTTAAGGAAATTGGGCTCCTGCCCTCCCCCTATCCTCATTCTTGTGCCCGAAATAACTGAAATTTCCTTTTTTCTTGAAAAAATAACCGGCCTGATTGATCCAAAGAGGATCGCCCTTCTTCATGGTGAGCTGAGCGTTCAGAAAAGAGAAAATACTTGGTTAAAAATTCGGCGAGGCGAAGCTAGCTTAGTTATCGGTTCCCGGTCGGCCGTTTTTGCCCCTTTACCCGAAATTAGGCTAATTTACTTAAGCGAAGAGATTGATGAGGCTTATGTTCATCCAAGCCCTTTTTATGATGCCCGCGAAGCCGCTTGCTTAAGGTCTCAAAAGGAAAAGGCAATTATTCTCTATGGTTCATCAGCTCCTTCAGTGAGCTTTTTTGCTAAAGCCCAAAACCAGGGTTTTTTGCTTAATTTAGGCCAACCAGAGAGAAAAATCAAAATTATTTCTTATTCCTCTGTTGAAAATAAAATTTTAAGTCCAGATTTACAGAAAATGATCAGCGAACGTCTTTCCATGGGGCAAAAGGTAGCTCTTTTAGTCAATCGGCGTGGTTATGCCTCATTGCTAATCTGCCTTCGCTGTGGGCATCTAGCTCTCTGTCCTAAGTGTCGACGGCCTCTGACCCTTTATGCCCAAAGAGAAAAGCTTATCTGCCCTCAATGTGGCTTCAGCGAGACTCAATGGCATCGTTGCCCTGAATGTCAAAGTCCATCATTAGGAACCAAAGGATATGGGCTTGAGGCTGTTGAAGAGGAGGCAAAACGACTTTGGCCTGAAGCTGGAATAAGGGCCATCCAAGCTGAGATTTTGCGGGGAAAAGAAAAGCTTTTAAAATTCAAAAAAGAATTTGATCGAGGCAAACTGGAAATAATCATTGGTACCCAATTCCTCATTCCTAATATAAACTGGCGGCAAATCTCTTTGACCGCTTTTCTTTTTCCGGAAATAATGTTAGCTTATCCTGATTTTCGATCGGGGGAAAAATTATTTTATTTAATTCGCCGACTCCAAGAGGAGATGGACCAGGACGGACAGGGAGAACTTCTTCTTCAAACAGCCATCCCTGAAAATTATGTCATCAAGGCTCTGGCCGAAAATAATTATTTTGAACTGGTTAAGGCTGAAATGCGGTTCCGGCGCTTCTTGGGCTTACCACCCTGGAAATGCTTAGCGAGAATCGTTTTGACTGGACGAAATCTAAGGGAATTAGGGCGTTTGGCCAGGGAAATAAGGATGAAAATGGCCGCTTCTTTCGGAATAGAAGAGATTTTTGGTCCATCAATTTTGCCCTCAATTAAGGGGAAATATCAGGTTCAGCTATGGCTTAAGGCAAAAGAAAAAGAAAAGTTATTATCCTCTCTTTCCTTCTTAAGAGGGACCAGAAATTTCTCCTTTATCGAGTTAATTGATTAAATCTAAAATTTAGAATTTCTATCTCTGTCTTATTACCCGAAGGTAAACTTCTTCATAGATACTTTCAGTCAGCTGGGCTCGCAATATGACTGATGTATCGCCAGCAATCTCATCTCTTGTAGGACCGATATAATTAATGCTGGCAGTTCCGGTTACATCGGTATCTCGATAAGTTGCCTTGTATCCGTCCTCAAAGGTTCCGGGAGAACCAGCTTGGATTAGGAAATATACCCTTACGCCTGCCAGAGGTTTTCCTCCCAATTTGACTGTTGCTGAAAGAAGTGACCTGGGCTTTTCATTCGTTGCCAGAAGAACATCTGGATCAGCCTTGACTAAGAAAGAAAGGTCGCTCGGTTCAGTTATGATTATAATGGGCGCTACCTCGAAAATGGTTTCTACTCCCTCCCAGGCTACTGTAGCTTTTATATATATCGTTATATTCTCGCTTAGTTCGATACTTAAGGGACCATAATAATTTACCCGAGTGATCCCATTGGAGTCGGTGGTCTTAACAGCGATTGATTGATTACCTTCAAAATAGCCGAGATTGATTTTTTGAAAACTACTATCCATAATTTCAAAATATATGGTTCGGTTTGGTAGGGGATTACCATTATATTTGGTTAACCGAGCTGTAACTGTCGTCATCCCTCGCGTATTTTTGGTGGCAAAAAGAGCATTGGGGCTGGCTGTCAGTTTAAGAAGTGTTGTCAGAGAAGAGGGGGCGAAGGGTTCCGGAGGGGAAATGTCACTTCTTTTACATGCGGGGGAAAGTATTAAAACAACAGCTATAGCCAAAAGAAAAAGAATTATTTTTTTCATGGGTTTCCCCTCCTTTTAATCGAGATAGTTGGCAAACTCTATGGTTAAATAACCAGTTGCCTTAACTTTTCGCCTGGTCATGTCTTCACCATAGAAATCAATCTTAGCGTTAACTGTTAGTACCCCTTCGGCTCGGCCTACTGCCAGATTGCGTAAGGGCGGCTCAAGTTTAGCAGTTTCCCTGACGACGATGAAACTCACCTGAACTGATTGATCAATCTTTACCAAGACATTCAACGTACCCTCAATCGGATAGGGAACATCGACCCCCGGCGTATTTTTATTATCAGTTCGGGTATAAGTTACAACATAGCGATTGACCAAAATATCGTTATAAGTCGAAGCTCCCATGAGTGGGGCAGGATCCAGAAGGACTGCTCTCAAAGTGGCCTTAGCCACATCGGCAGTAACATAGGTTTCGCCGGTTTCAGTATTAACTTTGATGACATCAGACTGGAGAAAATCGGCTTCATTGCCTTCAGCATCTACTCCAGTTATTCTTTCAACTATGAGCAAGCTGTCAGATTTGGTTTCGTCTTCAATTGGATTACAAGCAAAAAGGGAAACTAAGGCCAATAAAGTTATAACCGCTTTCCAGCCTAATTTTATTCTTCTCATTTTCCTACCCCTTATTTAATTATTCTGGGAGTTATAAATATAAGTAACTCCCGATTTTGTTTTGTCCGGGCAAAGGAGCGAAAGAGTTTCCCCAAAATGGGAATCTGATGAAGGAAGGGGACTCTTTCTCTAGTTATAGAATCCTCGCTTCTATATATGCCTCCGATAACCGTGGTTCCGCCGTCGGGCACCATGACTGTGGTTCGGGCACTTTGAGTAGTAATTGGTGGGATGCCATTGACGAGATTGGCAAAGTCGGCTGCATTATTTTGAATTTCGATCGTCATGATGATTGTTCCCTCAGCCGTAATTTGAGGTGTGGCTCTTAATTCGAGGGCAGCATTAACATATCTTGTTGTAACTGTGAAATTGGCTACGGTTTGAACTGGAATCTGACGACCTTGAATTATTTCAGCAGCCTGGTTGTTCTGAGTAGTGATTTTAGGACAAGAAATGATTCGGCCTTCCCCTGAAGTTTCAAGGGCAGAAAGAGCCAGGTCAAGACGGAAAGTATCAAGAACATTGGCCAGAGAGAAGCCTAAAGCAGTGGTGAAGGCCGGCGCTGGCAGATTAATAGCATAGCCTCCTAGGGGTCCGCCTATGCCTTTGGTTACTATGCCTTGGGGAATAATTGAGCCATCGGCGAGAATTTTATGGGGAAACTCAAGGGAGGTGGCATTGCCAAAGAAGGGATCGGCAATTGCCCGATAACCCCACTGAATACCGAGATTTCGAATAAAAGTTGATGTAGCTTCAACAATTCGAGCTTCAATAGAGACCTGGGGGGTGGGAGTGTCGAGAACAGCAATTAACTTTTCGAGGAGATCGAGATTTTCTTTCACATCAGAAATAATCAAAGTATTGGTTCTATCATCAATTATTATTTCCCCCCGAGGTGATTTCTTGGTCATCAGTAAAGATTGGACGTCCCTGGCTTTGGAATAAGAGAGAGTAATAGTTTTAACCACGAGAGGACCGGCAAGCTCCTTGCTTTCCTTGAGTTTTCTCTGTTCCTCATCTTCGCGGGTTAGGGTACTTATAGGAGCCACTCTCAACACATTGCCTTCAATAACTTTACCAAGTTTATTATTGCGAAGAATTAAATCGAGGGCCTGATCCCAAGGGAGGTCCCTCAAGTCACAGGTAACTTGCCCTCGAACTTCTGGATCAAAAATGACATTCAATCCAGCAAATTCGCCCAAATAAAGGATGACATCCCTGAGATCGGCATCTTTAAATCTGAGAGTAATGAGCTCACCCGTATATTTTTCTTCAACGGCTGCAATTACTTTAGGCTCAAATTTCTTAGGCACCTGAGCTTGCTCGCTCTCTTTTCGTTTTTCCTGAGGTCCGGCTTTCTCGCTGACTACTTCTCCTTGATTTGTTTCTTCATTTTTAACCTTGGTCTCAGGTATGGAGGCAGTTGAAGTTGCATTCATTTCCTTGGGAGAAGGGGATTCCCTATATTCTGGTTTCGGCTGGTTAATTTCGGGTGAGAAAATATCGGTCGCAAAAGCCGCTTCATAAGAGGGAAAAGCGATAATTAATTCATTGTTATTTGGGATAATATTAAAAGGCTTAACTTCTTTAAGATCAAAGACAATGCGGGTTATCGAAAGGGGATTGCCTTCTTTAAATTGGGCTATTCTAACCTTTTCAATTCCGTCCTTATTAAGAGGCAAAGTTGTAAAGGAAGAGTAGTGAGTTCCCAAAAGATCAACTACAAGACGCAGCGGGCGATCTAGAGCGAAAACCCTGGTCGGAACTTCACCAGGCACCTGAAGCCGAAGTTTGGGAGTAGGCGAAGACTTATCCCAGAAAGCTCTTTCGAGCGAGATTTCTTTGATTGAAGTCCCCTGAAAAAGCAAATTCTGCTCAGGAAGTTGTAAAGCTTCGCCCCGTAAAATTCGAGTTAATTTAAGGTCCACTTCCTTGCCCGAGTGGATGAGACTAAAAGGAACTGGTTCCTTAAGCTGAAGAAATAAGCTGACTTTTCTTTCTCCGTCTCGCCTTAGCTCCGCTGAGGTAACCAACTGATCATCTATGGAAGTAACAGAAGGAAGATTTTCGGTGTTAACCCCATTTAAAGTGAGAATTAAAATCCGAGGATTTTCTTTGGAATAGGTAACAGTTGGAGGAGGCAAAGTTACCGATCCCAGAATAATCACCCTGGTTTGGAGCAAACCAGGCTCAATTGTTACTCGTTGGATAGCAACCTGAGCTTCTATGGCCATAACAAGGGAAGCTGATATTAAAATGATGCTTAAAAATAAGCCAATTCTTTTCTTTTTCATTTTAACGCTCCTCTGGATGAATTTCTTTAATTATATCCTTTGGACGCATCAAAGGGAGGCCTCGCTCATTAGTCTTGCGGAAAACAACTTGGAATTCATTTATCGATAGAATAAATCCATCGGAGAGTTTGTCTCCAACTCGCATATAAAGAGGAAAGCCATGAGGCCCAGAAAAAATAGCCACATATTGATTTTTATGTTTAACGATGCCGATGAGTTTGAGATCTTCAATAAAAAGCTCAGGTCCACCCGAAGGCGTTGTCTTCCCTTTGATTTCCTTCCCAGCCAGTAGATTCTTAAAGGGATCCCTTCTTCCCTCTGGATTGTATAAGGAAAGCTGGGACTGAAGGGAAATTAGGGAAGGGATTGCTGGTTCTTTCTTTTCCTGGCTGGGCAAAAAGGCGCTTATCCATAAACAGACAAAGATTAAAAAAATAAATTTGGTTTTCATCATTTTTTCCCCGCCTTTGGTTTTGGTTTGGCTGCCGTTTCAGAGGCAGCCTCCTCAACAAACATATAGGTTTTGGCGGTAAAAGAGCTAGTTATAGTAAGGTCATCGGTCTGATTGGATAAGGCTTTAATAGAAAATTTATCGATAATGAATAATCGGGCGAAGGTTCTTAGTCGATCAAAAAATAACCCCAGATTATGAAAGTTACCTGAAATTTCAATGGGGATAGGCCACTCAGAATAGAATTCTTTGAAGACTTCTCCCTGAGGAGCGAATCTTAAAATGTTTAATTTGGAATCAAAAGCAATCTCCTGGATTTTGCGCAGGATAACATCGATTTCTTTTTTTAAAGGAATTATAGCTTCAAGTTCCTTAAGGGTCTGGGTCATCGTGGCGATTTCGAGCTCGATTTGATCTAACTGATGTTTCTTTGCCCGGAGATCAACTAGCTCAGCTTCTATTTTTTCCCTTTGAGCTCGTAGGTTCTTCAGTTCAGCCGATTTAGGTCGAAAGTAAAGAAAATAAAAAGCGCCACCCAAAATTATTATTAAAATAATATAATTAAGCCAAGGTTGTCTTCTCATTTTTTCTTCTCCTCCTGGCCTTTGGCCGTGGATGGCAAACTTGAACCTGTTACTTCAGTTTGAAGCTGAACTAACTGGAGGGTTAAGGAGAATTCAAGAAAGATCTGATTAGCGGTAGTTCTTTGAACTGAACTTCTTAAATCAACATTTTCCAGAAAGGGACTGTCCTCAAGATTGCGGATAAAGTCGGCAATCAAGTTATTGGAAAGAGCACCTCCCTTTATCTGAAGAAGGCGATTTTCATAGCTGACTTCAGTCAACCAAACCCAGTCAGGAAGACATCGGTTGATTTCATTGAGCAAAATAACGGCAATGGGCTGTTGAGCTTTAAGGGAAGTAATGAGATTGATTTTCTTTTCGAAAATCTCCTTTTGCTTTTGTAACTCCACAAGCTTTTCGCTGACATAGGCCAACTGTCTTTTTTCTTCCTGAGCCGCTGCCAGTCGTTGTCTTTCTTGGTCTAAGGCTCTTTTTTGAAGAAAGAAAAGGGCTGCGAACAAGACGATAGCCAGAATAAAAATGATGTTGGCAAGAGGCGGAGCCTTTCTTTCTTTGACTTCAGCGACTGGAGCGGCCGGAACTGTTTCTCTTATTTCCTTTGTTTCCGGTTTTAAAAGATTGATTCGAATCATGGTTGTTAATCCATTCTCCGGAGGGCTAAACCAACCGCCACTCCGAAAATTGAGGGTGTTTCTTTTATAAGAACAGAATCAAAATCTTTCTCTCGGTAATGAATATTTCGGAAAGGATTAAAAATTTCCGTTGGCGCAGCAAATCTTTCTTCAAAGGCTATAGGCAAAGCTTTTAAGTTGGCCAGACCACCGCTAATAAAAATCTGCTCAATTTTCCTTTCTTTTTTATCGCCGGCTTCATAAAAAGTAAAAGTTTTGTCAATCTCATCAACAAGATCTCTAATGTTTTGACTAAGAATTTCTTCTACGTGGGCCTGATCAATATTTTTAACTGGAATGCCCTTTAGAAGTCTTTCGGCTTCATCAAGGCCTATATTTAACTCCTTCCTCAGATTTTCAGTAAAAAAGGTTCCACCGAGGGAAAGATCGCGAAAAAGTTGAGGTAGGCCTTTTTCGAGAATCAGGATGTTGGTGATGTTAGCCCCAATGTTGACCATAGCTATTGTTTTATTTTCAAAAGTTTCTGGATAATTTACCTCTAAAGCATTTTGTAGGGCAAAGACGTCCACTTCGATAGCCACCAGATTTTTTTTAGCCTGATGGACAACATTGCTGTAGTTGGCAATTTTATCCTTTTTAGCCGCCACTAATAGAATGTCCAAGCTTTTGGTTTCTACTCCTCGTGGGGGACGAAGAATGGCGTAATCCACATTGGTTTCTTCATAGGGATAGGGAATATTATGCTTGGCTTCCCAGATGATTGATTCAGCCAGTTCTTCTTTTTCCATCTGAGGCAGGGAGATCTTTTTGATGATCACGGAATTGCCCGAAATTGAAATAGCCACATTTCGGTTTTTAATTTTGTTTTCTTCAAAGATTAAGTGAATAGTTTCAACGACGGCCGTAGAATCAATAATAGTTCCCTCGACTATGCTATCATGGGGCAAAACTTCGTAGCCAATTTTGGCCAGTTCATAAATTTCTGTGCCTCCCTTCTTTTTGGAAGTTAATTCGACAGCTTTTATAGCGTGAGAGCCGATATCCAGGCCGACGACATTTTTGCTTTTTTGAAAGCCTAACATTTCTCTACCTTCCTCTTAATTTCTTATTAATTTTTTATATTTGAAATTTTTTTCGAAGATAATTTTCCACTATTTCGGGGACCAAATTTTTTAGGCAACCGCCAAACATATAAATTTCCTTAACTAATCGAGAGCTCAAAAAAATGTAGTTCAAGTTTGGCATCATGAAAAGGGTTTCTAATTCCGGATAAAGCTTGCGATTCATCAGGGCCATTTGGAACTCATACTCAAAATCAGAAACTGCTCTCAAACCCCTTATAATAACTCTAGCTTTATTTTTTTTGGCAAAATCAACCAGCAACCCGTTAAAGGATTTGACCTTTACCCTAGGTTCAGAAGCAAAAATTTCCTTAATCATGGTCACTCTTTCTTCAGTCGTAAAGAGCGATTCCTTTTTTGGATTTTCCAGAACAGCGATGATGATTTGATCAAAAATTTTTAATCCCCTCTCAATAATATCCACATGCCCATTGGTAATAGGATCAAAGGAACCAGGGTAAATAGCTCGCCTTTCCCTCACCAACCTGAATCCTTTTTCAAATTGTTTAACTTCTTATCAGAAAAAAATGGACTTGTCAAACTTTTCCTTTTTAACCTCCTTTTTTAGCCTTTTATACTTTCTTGCCACTAGATTCAAAAGTCAATCACCCTTTTCGGCGAAAGCTGAGGTGAAAAGGCCTTGGACGATGGGTGATTGATCATCCATCCCTTGATTTTAGTCTTAATATCAGGCAACAATAGGAAAAGAAAATGAATTTTATCCATAAAATAAGCGCTGAAGCATATTGTTTAATATTATTGGCTGCAATTTCCTCTATTTTACCGGGGGCTCAAGAGGAAAAATGGGCCAAGTTAAGACGGCAAATGGTAGAGGAGCAACTGGCTAGCCGAGACATTACCGATCGTAGGGTTTTGGAGGTTATGCTTAGCGTCCCCCGTCATCTATTTGTACTTCCCCAATACATGAACATGGCTTACGAGGATACTCCTTTGCCGATTGAAGAAGGGCAGACGATTTCTCAACCTTACATCGTGGCTTTGATGACCCAGTGTTTGAACTTAAAGGGAAATGAAAAGGTTCTGGAGATTGGCACTGGCTCGGGCTACCAAGCAGCTGTTCTGGCCCATCTGTGCCAGGAGGTTTATACAATTGAAATAAGGGAAAATTTGGCCAAAAAGGCGGCTGCTCTTTTGGCCAAACTTGGCTATCAAAATGTCCATGTTAAATGGGCTGATGGTTACTTCGGCTGGCCAGAAAAGGCCCCCTTCGATGCAATCATTGTTACCTGCGCCGCCAATCATCTGCCACCCCCTCTTTTAGAACAGCTGAAAGAAGGGGGGAGACTGGTTATTCCTCTCGGTAGCACCCTTTATTTTCAGACTCTGACTTTGGTGATCAAGGAAGGCAAAAAGCCTCGAGTAGAATATATTTCAGGGGTACGCTTTGTTCCCATGATTGGCGAGGCGGAAAAAAGAAAACGCTAAGCCATAGCAGATAGAAGAAAAAATGAATAAAAAAGAGTAGCCAAACAACAAAGCTAAAATTATGGCTAAAATTGAGGTAATAACTGAAGAAAAGGCGTTAATTGACCAGGCAAGAGGAATTAGATGGGGGCGTCTCTGATGGAGGCGGCTTATCCCGGCTGGAAAAGCAAAACCTAAAAAGAAGCCGGTAGGAAAAATAAAAATAAAAAAAAGGCATAGGCGGAAAGAAAAAGGCTGGGAAAAGAAAAGATCAATAAATTTATTTAAGAAGAAGAAATCAAGAATAATTAAGAATCCGCAAGCCAGGAGGAATTGGCCGGTGGAGAGTAATCTTTTTTGTCTCCATTTGGATGAAATCAAGCTGCCTAGCCCGCTAGAAAAGAGAAGGGAAAAGAGGGTGACCGAAAAAGACTGGGTGGGATGACCAAGAAAAAGAATGCCTTTCTGGATAAACAGGATTTCAACCGTCATAAAACCAGATCCTATAAAAGCAAAATAGAGAAGATTAACCCAATCTTTTCTTGTGGTCTTGATTAATCGCTGTCTGAAAATTAAAAAAGGGGAAAATAGAAAAAGGAAAGAAATTATGAGAGCCTGAAGCAGAAGGATGGGGTAAAGACCCCCAGCTTCGATTAGGGGCAACCATTTTTTCCCAAAGGCCAGAAAAGTTGATTTAAGCCGGCTTAATTTGATGGTCTGCTGAAAAAAAGGTCGGTTATCATTAGCCGGCTTAATATTAAAGAGATATTGTTTATAAAGCTGTTTTCTTTTTGATGGATCCAGAAGCCTGTCTATAAGCTCAAGAGGAAAACCATATTTTTTCTCGCTTTCTAAATCAATCTGGGTTGTTTTCCCAGGAAAATAGGCCAGATGGAAAAGCCTTTCCTCACACCAGGTCAGGATGAAATTTAATTCATCGGAAGAAAAAGAGCCCTTTTTGGCGAGAATGCTCATTGTTCCCCAGCTTAAAACTACAACTAGCGATTCCTGGGGATTGAGGTTTACCTTTTCGAGAGATTCGATAATTGTAGCAAGAAAACGCAACTCTTGACGAGCCGGAGGTAAAAGAGCAAGGGTGGCCATGAGGATTCCTCCCGGAGAGAGACGATGGAGAAGCCAGGTTAAAGACTCCCTGGTTCGCAGATGATCTTCCTGTAATGGAGCTAATCCTGAGCTTATGGCAGCCATAACGTCAGGCAAAGAAAAAATAATCAGGTCATATAAATTTTTTTCCTTTTTTATTTCAGACCGGGGAAAAGCTGCTACCGCTTCAATTCCGGAGTCTAGAAGAGGAAGACCTATCTTTTCAGGCAGATCTTTTTTAAGAATGGAGAGGATTAGTGGATTATTTTCGATGATCTTGATTTTCCGGGCTTCAAAATAAAGGGAAAGAAGAATTTCCAGTCCACCTCTTGGCTCTATAATCAGAACAGAAGGCCTTGAGAGAAGGAAAAAAGGAAGCGAGCAGGGTAGATATTTAAGAAAGGCTAGATCCGGTTCCTTAAGATCTTTTAGGCAAGTTAAAGCGCTCGGTTGACTACCATCAATAAAGAGGCCTAATTGAGGAGGGAGAACCTGCTGATAAATTAAGCTGAGACCAGGCGCAAATTTTAAAGAAGGGGAGAAGACCAGATCAGCCCTGGCCAAAGAATTCCATCGGGTTAAAAGAATTTTAGCTCCTGAAGGCATTAGGGCCTGATTCAAAGGCTTATAGGGTGAAAGACGAAACTCAAAAAATTGGGCAGGGTGAATCGCCATGATAATGATGAGAACAAGAATAGTTAAAATTGGAAGAATCATCTTTCTTTCCAAAGTTAAGCTGAAAAATAGAGAGGCGGTAATGGCTATAAGACCTATGAGTAAAAAAGAAGATCGATCTCCATGAGGTAGAAAGATAAGCGAAGGTAGAAATGCTCCAAAAGCGGCACCTGTTAGATCAGCGGCGTATAAATAACGGATGAAGGGAGCGTAAAGTGTCGTCAGGCTGGCCATTGTCCAGCCGGAAAAAAAGAAAGGCAAGCCTAATATAATATTTATTAAAAAAAGGTTAATTATTTTGCCCTTTGACCAGAGGAGTTCAAAAATCTCAAAGGGGAAGGCATTAAGAGCTGGAACACAAAAAATAATCATCAAACTAAAAAGAAAGCTGGCCAAACACAAAGCTGAAGTTGAAGGAATCTGGGACTGCCTCCTTGTGAAATAGAGAAGACATCCTGAAACCCCAAAGCCAAGAAAGGCGGTGCTAACGACGAAAAAGGCCAGATGATGGCTCTGGGTAACTGAAAAATATCGACTAGCTGTAATTTGAAGGGCTATGTTAGCTGAAGTGAGAAAAAAAGTACCTAAAAGAATATAGGGGCGAATTGTTTCCATTCTTAACCTGACATTAAAAAAGAAGTAAAAACATGTCAATCGTAAAGTTTAACCTTTTCTTGACGACTGGCCCCAGGAGTGATAAGTTTTAGGAGGCTTTATTGAGCCAATGATAAAATTCGGAACATCAGGCTGGCGGGCCATAATGGGGGAAGAATTTACTTTTTATAATGTTCGCCTAGTGGTTCAGGCGATTGCCAATTGCCTCCGCCGCCGATATGGTCAGGATGAGCTAGCTGTAATTGTTGGTTATGATACCCGTTTTCTTTCCGAAAGATTTGCTTTAGAAGCAGCTAAAATTCTTTCCCATAATCGAATGAGAGTTTTTTTAGCTGATAGAGATGCCCCATCTCAGGCTCAGGCTTTGCAAATTATTAAACGCAAGGCCAAAGGAGGCATAAATTTTACGGCCTCCTTTAATCCCCCCGAATACAATGGCTTAAAATTCAATGAAGCCTCAGGAGCCCCAGCTATGCCCGAAATTACTGATGAAATTGAAGCCGAGGTAACTCGTTTGCAGCGAAATCAGGCTTTTTGTCCATACTATTCCCGCCCTGGATACATAGAAAAAATTGATATGCAAATTGATTATCTCAAATATTTGCAGCCGAAAATCAATTTTGCAGCCATGCGAGAATCCGGCCTTAGGATTGGCCTGGATCTTCTTTATGGGACAAGCCGCGAATATATCGATGAGATTCTGGAAGAGAACGGGGTTATTACTGAGGAAATTCATGGTTATGTTGATCCCTACTTCGGGGGCGTTGTGCCCTCCTGTAAAGAAGAAAATTTAAAAGAATTAAAACGTCTGGTTAAAGAAAAAAAGTGTCATTTAGGAATAGCAACTGATGCTGATGGCGATCGCTTCGGCATAATCGATGAAAGGGGCAATTTTGTTGATGCCAATATTATTTTAAGTTTATTGCTCGACTATCTAATTAGATTCAAAGGCTGGCGTGGCGGTGTGGCCAGATCGGTAGCTACAACTCACCTCATCGATAGAGTTGCCAGACAATATGATTTGCCCCTTTATAGGACTCCCGTTGGTTTTAAATATCTAGCTAAGCTCCTCCTTGAAAAAAAGATAATTTTTGGCGGTGAAGAAAGTGCTTCCATTGCCTTTCAGGGGCATCTCCCTGAAAAGGATGGTATTTATGCCGGTCTTCTTGTCGCTGAAATGGTAGCTGTTTCAGGCAAGAGTCTCTCCCAATTAAAAAATGATTTTTTCCGGACCTATGGCCGTAAAGTAAATGCTCATCGAAATCTTTCGTTAACTCCTGAAAGAAAGAAAAAGTTAAATGATTTAATTGCCAGCCGACCTGAGAAATTTGCTGGACGCCAAGCCTATCATATTGAAACAGTCGATGGAATTAAATGGGATTTTGATAATGATGATTGGATTTTAATTCGACCTTCAGGCACAGAGCCGCTCATCCGCTTTTATGCCGAAGCTGACTCGATTCGGGAACTCGAAAGGCTTTTAAAGTTTGCTTTGGATTATTTCCAATGAAAGATTGAAAGTGATGATAGCAAAAAGAAAAATCCTTTTAGGTGGAGTAGTTATTCTTCTGGTTGTTTTGATCTTAAGCACCTTATTTGGCAAAAAGGGTTTGCTCCAGATACGGGAAGCTAGGCATCTTCAGAAAGAACTTCTGGTCAAGATGGAAAAATTGAAGCAAGAGAAGGAAAAGCTGGAAAAAGAGGTTGAACAGCTCCGTAACAACCCGGCCATGGTTGAGGAAGAAGCGCGAAAAAGACTCTGGCTGACAAAACCGGAAGAAAAAATTTTAATTCTTCCTAAATCGAAAGATAAAGAAAAAGAATAAATTCCTTTATCTCCTAGTTATTTGTCGGCCTTTAGCCACAAAAAATTTTTTAACTTTAATTAATGTGGTAATAGCCAGATAGGCATTATAGCTAGAATATTTTCTCCTGCCCCAGCCAGAAATCTAGAAGGAAAAGAATTATTGAAGAAATAAGAAATTTTTTCTTCTGATCTCTTGAAAAAATAGGTGAGAAGTGAAATTTTTTTCGGCCAGATTTCGAGCTTTATTTCTTCATCAGCTGGAATCCCAGCGAGCTGACGCGCCCAATCGAGAGCTCGGCTCAGGCCACCAAGGTCATCTACCAGGCCGATTTCCTTGGCCTGCTCTCCCGTCCAGACCCGACCTTTGCCGATTTTATCGATTTCCTCTTTGCTTTTGCCTCGGCCTTCAGCCGCTCGGATTAAAAATTGCTCATAGGTCCAACGAATTTGTTCTTTAATCCTTTGCCTTTCTTCCTTAGTCAATGGTCTAAAAGTGGTATACATGTCAGCGTGGTCACCAAAGACGAGTCTTTCGGACGTAATGCCTAACTTTTGGTAGAACTCAGAAAGATCAAATTTGACCGCCAAGACACCAATTGATCCAGTCAAGGTCTGGGGATGAGCGATTATTTTCGTAGCTGCCATGGCTATCCAGTAACCGCCTGAACCGGCCACATCGGACATGGAAACAACGACTGGCTTTTTTTTCCTAGTTAAAACAACCTCGCGCCAGATAATATCAGAGCCGACCGCGGAGCCGCCTGGACTGTCAACTCTTAAGATTACGGCTTTTATCCGCGAATCCTCTCTGGCCAGGCGTAGCCACCGAGCTACAGTTTCACTCCCTAAGACAGCGGTAAAGCCTTCGCCCGTAATAATCGGCCCTTGAGCGTAGATGAGGGCGATTTTCCTTCCCCGATAGAACCCCTTTCTTTTATTGGTTGTTTGACTGTAGGTTTTTAAAGAGACCCGAGATAATTCTTGACCTTCTTCTTTTAGAAGCTCCTTTACCTCATCAGGAAAGAGGACTTCATCGATAAGCCCCTTTTCTTTAGCCTGCTTCCCCTGGAAGAGACCTTCATTGAGAATCTGGTAAAATTGGGCTTCCGTTAGGCCGCGGCTTTGAGAGACAGTCCTTACATAATTATTAAAAATATTTTCGCTCAAAGAGGCGATCATTTCCCGGTGATAGGGAGTGAATCCATTTTCAGTGAAAATATTATAGGCAGTTTTATATTCTTCAACATGTTCAACCTCGAGGTTAAGCCCTACTTTCTTGAGAGTATTCTTGAAAAAGGGTGTGTAACCACCGAGTCCGTTTATTCCCAGCCAGCCCAAAGGATGAAGAATAATTTTATCACCTGCCGAGGCGAGATAATATTCCCGGTCAGCTTCAGGCAGTTCTTCAAGATAAAAATAAACCTTTTTCCCCGAAGCGCGAAAATCTTTAATAAATTCTCTTATTTCATTTACCTTACCCCAATCACAGAGAAGGGGTCCGAGGCGAATTAAAAGACAGCGAATCCGCTTATCATCCTTGGCTTTCCGCAAATTCAGCCAGAGATCGTGGAGCGATATAGTTGTAGAGCCAGAAAGAAATTCCTCTATTGGATCAACAGGAGGTCTATCGGTAACTTGGCCATAGAGGCTAATTTCTAAATAGGCTTTGTTAGGAATAACTATAGGTGGCTTAATTAGTAAATAAAGAAAGGAAATGGTCCCAAGAAAAATAATTATCAAGAAAAGGAAAATAATTAACCACACAATTTTTCTTTTATTCATGACTTAACCTCTTAAAAAAAGTCAAAGTAAAGTTGTTTTAATTTTGGTTTTGAATAATCACCAGATAATTATATCATCGCCTGCCTTGAATTTAACTTGATTTTTTTATTTTTTTAAGAGAAAATAGCCTTGACTTTTCTAATCGACTTGAGCCGCTCTTGATTTTAAAGGGTGGAAAAGCGAGGTGAAAGGTCAAGGAGGTTTTTTTATGTCAGCGACTAAGCTTTATGTGGGCAACCTGAATTACAGGACAACGGAAGAAAAATTGAGAGAGCTCTTTTCTCAATTTGGCGAGGTTAATTCAGTCAATATCATTCAGGGACGTGGGTTTGGTTTTGTCGAAATGGGCTCAGCTGAATCAGCCCAGCAAGCTAAGGAAAAGCTAAATGGAACTGATTTTGATGGCCGACGCATTATTGTCAATGAAGCTCGACCGAGGAGTGAGCATCGGGGCGAAAGATCGGGGAAACGTAAACCTTTTCAGCGGTTTTGAATAGATCTCTAAAATTACATCCAGTTTAGCTATTTTAGAAAGTAATATTTTTTCTTTTGTGGTCTTCTCATTTTAAAGTAACATTATTTTAGTTTTTTCTAATCTTTTTCCTTTTGCCTGATAAAGATATAGGAAGCCAGAAAGTCTTTTTTATTAAATTTTAACGAGGTAAACCTTATTGACCATCTTTTCGTAAAATTATTGGTATTTAAAATTATGGTTAAAAGTTCAGTGGAAATTTAGGTTCTTTTGGGAAGGAATGTATTCGAAAAGGTAAATTAGAGCTGAACCGAAAGATTAATGGAAAGAGAGAGGCCTGATGAGCATGAAAACCCGGAGGCTCTCTGCCAACGGGCCAAAAAGGGCGATCAAGATGCTTTTAACCGGCTGGTTTATCTTTACCAACAAAAAGTATTCATATTGGCTTTTTCAATCCTCCGTCATCGAGAGGACTCCCTGGATGTTGTTCAGGAGGCTTTCATGAAAGTTTATTTAAGCCTTAATTCCTATCAAGAAGGAAGGAATTTTGAGGCTTGGTTATTTCGCATCGCCAAAAATGTCGCCATTGACCATTATCGTCGGAAGCGCTGTAAGCGCCGCTCTGATAAAGAAAAGGAGTCACTTTCTTCGATAGAAAGTTTTTTAGCAACTCAACCTGAAAGTCATAGTCAGAATCAAATGAGGCAGCTCGTGGAGGTAGCCATTTCTAAATTAGCGGATAAACAGAGGCTTGTTTTCCTTCTTCGCCATCTCCAGGGTTTTTCTTTTGAGGAAATAGCGGCCATAATGGGCTTAGCCACCGGCACAGTTAAATCTCTCCATTTTAAGGCTTTTAATAAAATAAAGTTATTTATAAAAAAAATCTTGAGCCAGGAGTCCAGCCTTGAAGAAAAAATGTCCTTTTGGTGAGCGGTATTTACTTGCCTATTATTTAGGTGAAATTTCGGGTGACATTGCCGCTCAGATAGAAGTTCACCTTCGGACCTGTTCATCCTGCCAACAGGATTTGGCCATCCTTCAGGCTATCCTGGCAACGAGTGAGAAGATTAAAAAAGAGATAGAACTTGAACTTGAAAAGGTTGATTGGAAGGGATTGCCGATCGCCATTGAGAAGAAAATTCAAGAGGCAGTTTCAAGACCCAGACAAATCGCATGGCCATGGTCACCGCTTTTTCAAGGCCTTAGCTTTATCAACAGGTCAGTTTTAAGGCATATACAAATTATCCGGCCCTGGGTTTTTCTCCTTCGATGGTCTACGCTGGCCGGCTTGATAATAGGCCTTTTTCTTGGTTTTATATCTTATCATTATTTGTTAAGGCCAGAGAAGAAATGGACTCAAGCCGAATTAATGTATCAGGTTCCAGACCCTTTTCTTGAAAGGGTTGACGAAGAAATGGCCAGAAAAGAGGTTCTAGATTATCTCGAAAAGAGTCGGTTAATTCTGATTTCGATGAAACAGGCAGTGGAGGTCTCGCCGGAGGTAATTCCGCTCCCCCCGGAGAAACTAAGAAACCTTCTTTGGCGGAAAAAATATTTCTCTCCTCAGCTGGATTCCTTTAGCCTGGCTAAGGCCAAACAAATTCTCGAAGAAATAGACGCTTTCCTGCTTGAATTAGCCCTTACGGAGGAAAAGATTTCCTCCGATGAAGCTAGGCACCTTGTTCGTTTGATTGATGAAAAGCAATTGCTTTTAAAAATCCAGCTTCTCCTGCAGGAGCTTAAAGAAGGAGAGGGAATAACATGAAAAAGATGAAATATAAAAATATAAAAATTTATTTAATTTCAGGTTTAATTTTATTCATAACCTATGTTTGCTTTTCCAGTCAAAAGCCCTTGAAACCCGATGAAGCTGATTTACAGGCAATTAAGCTGCTTATATTTGATGAAAAATGGGATGAAGCTTTAACCCGCCTCGATGAATTTCTGAAGCGATATCCATCGAGTCCTTTGAAGCCTCAGGCCCTTTTCATGCGGGCCCGCTCCCTCGCTCAGCTTCCAGGTCGAACTGAAGAAGCTTTAATGGCGTATGAAAATTATTTACAAATCAAACCTGGTTCAATTAGCTTGACCGAGGAAGCCGAGCTGGCAATTATCAATTTGGCCGGCGATCTTGTAGCTCAAGGGAAAAAAGAATATGCCCCTAAAATTGAAAGCCGTCTCCTTAGCCCCAATAAGGTCGTTCGTTATTATGCTGCCTTTAAACTAAGCTATCTTAAGGAAAAAAGTTTGGCGGAGAAGAGTATTCCTGTTTTAAAAGAAATTATAAGCCAAGAAAAAGATGCAGAGCTTCGAGATCGGGCAAAAATTGCCTTGCTCCGGGTATCACCCCGCGAGCTAAGCGAGCTGGAGGAAAAAAATAGAGCTGAAAAACCCCTCGTCCTTAAAATTAAAGTAGAAAAAAAGGGGAAAAAGGAACCTGAAGTTTATATTTCAATTCCCTGGACTCTAGCTGACTTGGCCCTTCGGTCAATTCCGGAAAAGGAAAAAGAAAGGCTCCGTCAACAGGGCTATGATATCGAAAGACTGAAAAGAGATTTGAGCCAGGCTGGAGGGCAAATTATTGAAATTCGCGATGAGGATACAATTATTAAAATTTGGCTGGAAAGAGAATAAAAAAGACATTAATTAAGAGATGGAGACATGGAAATGAAAGAATTAATTGGTCAAAAAAAGTTAATCCTTTTTTGTTCCCTAATCCTATTTTTTTTCGGTCTGTTCGGGTTAGCCTCTGACTGTCTTTTTGCTCAGAAAGGCTTTGGGGATGATGATCTTAAAGTCATTCGCCAGGCGCTGGCCAGTCATAAACTTTATGACCAGAAGTTGAGATCGGCGCCCCGGTGGCTGAAAATCTGGATAAAGGACGAAGCGAGCCAAAATGAAGAGATTAAAATAAGTTTGCCTATAGCCCTGGTTGATTTATTGATTATTAAAGCTGAGATGGAAAGGAGAAAAAAAGATTGTTCGCTATCTATAAAAGATGATTTTTCCTTTATCCAGGATAAAAGATGGATGAAGGACCCGTTGAAATTGATTGACCTCTGGACCGAGCTGAAAAAAATGGGGCCAGGTTATCTTATGGAATTAAAAGGCGACTCCGCCTTTGTTCGCATTTGGCTCGAATAAAATAGCTTTTAAAGCCCTTTAGGATTCTCTAAAAACGAAAAAATTTTCTTCTTATAGGCTTTTAGTTTATAATGTTTCAACCTTTTTATTTATTTTATTGACATAGAAGAGACGTTTTTAAATAATTAGGAAGAGAAAAATGGCTCGTCTTTTTGAATATCAAAGCAAAGAACTTTTAAATCAAGCCGGGATAAAAATTCCCCGCGGCCGGGTGGCCTGTTCCCCCGAAGAAGCCGCTGAAATTGCCCGCGAATTGGGGAGTGAGGTTGTTCTTAAAGTTCAGGCCTGGGTTACAAGCAGAGCCTCGCTGGGAGGTATACGATTCGCCTCCAATCCTAATGAAACGGCCTCCTTAGCCGCCCAGCTTTTTGGCTTAAATATTAAAAATTTTAAAGTTGAAAAAATTTTGGTTGAAGAGAAGTTGGCAATTGCTCAAGAGCTTTTTGCTGGACTTGTCATTGACGATGCCTTAAAAGCACCTGTGCTCATTTTTAGCTCAGTTGGTGGAAGGGGGATTGAAGAAATAGCGAGCCGTCATCCTGAAAAAATAGTTCGCCAAATTATTGACCTTAGGCGTGGGCTAACTGAAGCTGAAGCTCTGGATGTGGCCAGGCGAGCCGGTTTTTCTGGAGAGATTCAGAATAAAATCGCCCATTTCCTGGTTCGTCTTTTCGAAGTGGCCAGAAAATATGAAGCCCGTTCCCTGGAAGTTAATCCTCTCGTTATAACCACCGAAAATGATCTGATTGCGGCGGATGCTCATTTGGTTATAGATGATTATGCTGTTTTTCGCCATCCCGAACTGGGAATCGAGGTGGCCAGAGAATTTGACCGCCCGCCGACTGAACTTGAAAAGATAGCTTACAAGGTAGAGGAACGGGACTATCGGGGAACCTTTTATTTTTTCCAAATGATAGAGGAAATTCCCGAAGGCGAGTTGGTCGTTGGCTTTCATGGAGCTGGTGGGGGGGGTTCCATGATGTCAATGGATGCTTTGCTTCGTCAAGGTTTTAAACTAGCCAATTATTGTGATACAAGTGGCAATCCCCCAGCGAGCAAAGTCTATCGGGCAGCGAAAATCATTCTTTCCCAGCCTGGTCTCTGTGGCTATTTTGCCTCTGGCTCAGGTGTCGCCAGTCAAGAGCAATATCATTCAGCTCGGGGCCTGGTGAAGGCTTTTCTCGAAGAAAAACTGGAAATTCCGGCTGTCATCAGGCTCGGAGGAAATTTTGAAGAGCTGGCGATTGAAATTCTGAGCACCTATTTAAAGGAAATTCCGGCACCGGTTGAAGGCTATGGTCGGGCTCAATCTCCCGATTTTTGCGCAACGAGACTGAAACAATTGATTAAAAACCGAACCCTAATCAGACATGAAGTTCGGCCAATTAAAGATCCTTTCATCCCTCCTGGGGCCTATGTTTTCGCTACCATGACAGGCTCTGTGATCATCGATGATCGACGCTGTGCTGAATGTGCGACTCGGCCATGCCTTGAAGCCTGCTCGCCCCGAATCCTAGGTCTAGTCGAAAACAAAATAAGGCTGATCATATCAGAGGAAGAGGCCCAGAAAGGAAAATGTACAGAATGTTTGGCCTGTGAGATTGCCTGCCGTTTCCATGGCCAGCAAGGTCTTTTCCTTTGGCTTCCTATTCCGGGGCTCAAAGAATACCGCCAAAAAATAATCGGTATTTATAATAGTTTGACCAATAAGTAAGATCGACCATAAATGATTAAATTTAAGTGGGAAAAAATATTTTTTTCAAATGTCATTAAAACAGAAGGTTTTAATTATGTCTATTCTTGTTGATGAAAAATCAAGAGTTTTGGTTCAAGGAATAACTGGCCGAGAGGGAATGGCCAGAACAAAACTGATGAAGGATTATGGGACCAATGTTGTAGCCGGGGTAACGCCAGGCAAAGGTGGACAGGAAGTTTATGGCGTTCCCGTTTATAATACGATTGCTGAGGCTTGGGATAAAGCAGGGCCAATAGATATCAGCGTAATTTTTGTGCCTGCCACTGGAGTAAAAAAGGCTGCCCTGGAAGCTTTAGAGGCAGGCATTAAATTATTAGTTATCGTTCCTGATAGGGTTCCTATTTATGATGTTCTGGAAATTGTTGCTTTTGCCAGGGAGAAAGGTGCGAATTTTGTCGGTCCCAATACCCTTGGTTTGATCAGTCCTAGAAAGGCCGTTTTAGGGATGATCGGTGGTCGGGCGGAAAGGGCAAGGGAGTGGTTTAAACCTGGGCCAGTCGGTGTGGCCTCAAGAAGTGGAGGCATGACTTCAGCAATTTCCTATTATCTGACTGAAGCAGGTATTGGCCAGTCAACCATAATCCATGTTGGTGGCGATGCCATTGTGGGCCTTTCCTTGCCCGAAGTGGTCGAGCTTTTTGAGGCAGACCCTGAAACTAGGGTGATCGTTCTTTTTGGCGAGATTGGCACAACCCAGGAGGAAAGGGTAGCCGATTTAATTGAAAGAGGAAGATGCCGTAAGCCCGTTGTTGCCTTTGTTGGAGGACGAGCCGCTAAAGCCGGAACTCGCTTTTCCCATGCTGGCGCTATTATCGAAGGGAGCCGTGGCTCTTACGAAAGTAAAGTCCAGCGCTTGAGGGAAGCTGGTGTTCATGTGGTTGAAACAGTGGCTGAAATTCCCATTAAAGTTAAAAAAATTCTCGAATCTTCTCTTTAATTAATTTTCTCAACATTAGGAGGAGAAAAATGTCTTCTGAATTACATTGGAAAACAGCCATCACTGACGTCAAACCAAATAAAATCCGTCTGCGCGGCCACGCTATAGATGAGTTAATGGGCCGTATAACTTTTTCCCAGGCCATCTATCTGGCTCTTAAAGGTGAGATGCCTTCCTCTGAGGTTGGTCAACTAATTGAGGCCATTTTTGTCAGTTCCATTGACCATGGCGCCAGTCCTCCTTCCGTCTTAGCCGCCCGGACTGTGGCCTCAACTGGGTCCGAATTGAATGCTGCTGTGGCTGCGGGAGTGCTGGCCATTTCTCGTTATCATGGAGGGGCCATTGAGGAAGGAATGCGTCTTTTTCTGGATATTGCTCGTCGCGCCGAGGAAAGAAAGATTTCCGATAGAGAGGCAGCTTCGGAAATTCTCGAGGAAATGAAGGCTAGAGGCGAGAGGGCTTCGGGTTTTGGCCATCGTCTCCACACTCAGGATCCCAGAACAACCAGGCTTTTCAACCTGGCCGAGGAACTAGGTCTGGCGGGACGATATGTCCAAATAGCCAAAGAAGTTGAAGATCTGCTGTCCCTGCAAATCGGTAAGAAATTACCCATTAATGTGGATGGCGCGATTGCGGCCGTTCTTTGTGATCTTGGCTTTCCGCCTGAGCTTGGTAATGCCTTTTTTATTATTGCCCGTGTCCCAGGTCTTGTGGCCCACGTCCATGAGGAAAAAACAAGGATGAAACCTATGAGAAAAATTCATCCCGAGGATTTTGAATATGATGGTCCTGGAAAGGAGGCCTGAATGGAGAAGAAGATCGAAGTTCTCCTTCCCGAAATCAATCTTATCCAGAATGATTCGTTACGACAAAAAACAATTGAGGTTTGGCTCGAGGCTTTAAGACAAAGTGGCTGGAATTTTGATGATTTGGAAAAAATTCCTTTCACTCTGCTTATTCCCGGAACCAAAATTAATCTTATTGATCATGTGAGAGCTGTTACCCAGTGTGCTCTGCGCCTTGCTGATGTGTTGACCAATTTTTATGGCCAAGAAGTCAAGATCAACCGGGACATTCTTTTGGCTGGAGCTATCCTTCATGATGTGGGTAAACTCTTGGAAATTGGTTTCGAGGGGGGCAAATTTGTTAAAAGTCGTTCAGGAGAGTTGCTTCGTCATCCCTTTTCTGGTGCGGCCTTGGCGGCTCGCTTTGATCTTCCCCTTGAAATCATCCATATAATTGCTGGCCATTCTAAAGAAGGTGAAAGCTGGAAAAGGACGCTTGAAGGTATTATCATTCATCATGCTGATTTTGTTAATTTTGAAGTTCTTAAAGGCTGAGGATTAAGCCATGGGTAAGACGCTAAGCGAAAAAATTTTAAGTCTTAAAGCTGGCCGGGAGGTAAAGGCCAATGAGGTAGTAACTGTTTCTCCTGATTTTGTTCTTTCCCATGATAACAGTGCAGCCATTATTCAAGAATTCAGGCAGATCGGCCTTAAAAAAGTGGCCGCGCCGGAGAAAATTGTCATTGTTCTCGACCATGTCGTTCCAGCTGCCTCAGAAAAGCATGCCCTTAATCACAAAATTATCAGGGAATTTGTGGAGGAACAGAAGTTGCCCCATTTCTTTGATATTGAAGCTGGTGTTTGCCACCAGGTTTTCTGCGAACAGGGATTTGCCCTACCTGGTTTATTAATTACTGGCAGTGACTCACACACAACCACCTATGGGGCCTTTGGAGCTATGGCTATTGGCATTGGTCGGACTGAAATGGCCTCAATCTGGGCGACTGATGAGATCTGGCTTAGGGTCCCAGAAACAATTAAATTCAATTTAAAAGGCAAGCTTCAGCCTGGAGTTATGAGCAAGGATGTCATTCTTCGCCTCATTGGAGATTTGGGGGCTGAAGGGGCTAATTATAAAGCTGTTGAATTTGCAGGTGAAGCCGTGGCTTCTCTTTCTATGGAATCGAGAATGGTTATGACTAATATGGCCGCAGAAATGGGCGCCAAGAATGGCTATTTTGAACCCGATGCCCTTTGCCTTGAATGGCTAAGAGGCCGCGCCAGAAAAGAATTTGAGGTTATTTATTCTGATCCAGACGCTAATTATGAAGCAATCTATGAGTATGATCTTTCTTCTCTCGAGCCACAAGTGGCTTGCCCCCATTCAGTAGATAATGTAAAAAAGGTGAATGAAGTAGCTGGTACCAGTTTTAACCAGGCTTTACTTGGCACCTGCACGAATGGACGCCTGGAAGACTTAGAAATGGCTGTGCGAATCCTCAAGGGCAAGCGAATTAATCGACGGATCAGAATGCTTGTTCTTCCCGCTTCCCGACAGGTTTACCTTGAAGCTCTTAAACGAGGCTGGCTTGAAATTCTTGCCGAAGCTGGCGCTGTAATTCTGAATCCCGGTTGTGGACCCTGCCTGGGGGCTCACATGGGAGTCCTGGCTCCAGGGGAAGTGGCTCTTTCGACCGCTAACCGTAATTTTAAGGGCCGGATGGGCAGTCGCGACTCCGCTATTTATCTGGCGTCGCCGGCGACGGTAGCCGCTTCAGCCCTGGAGGGCCAAATAGTTGACCCGAGGAGCTATCTATGAAAGGAAAGGTCTGGAAATACGGAGATAATGTTAATACTGATGTTATTTTCCCTGGTAAATATACTTATACGTTAATGCCCCCTGAGGAAATGGCCCGCCATGCCCTCGAAGATCTTGACCCTGAATTTGCTTCAAAGGTTAGGCCTGGCGATGTTATTGTGGCTGGCCGTAATTTTGGTTGCGGTAGTTCCCGGGAACAGGCGGCTGCCTGCCTTAAGGCTGCTGGCATTCAGGCGGTTATTGCCCGCTCCTTTGCTCGCATTTATTTCCGTAATGCCATTAATCTCGGGCTGCCCGTAATTCAATGCCCGGAGGCTGTGGAGGCTTTGGAAAAGGGCGATGAGATTGAAGTTGATCTTCAAGCAGGCGAAATTCGTAGCGATAAGGGCAATTTTCGTTTTCCTCCTTTTCCAGAATCCGTTATTGGAATTTTACAAGCTGGTGGCCTTATCGCTTTCACCAGGCAAAAACTCAGGGAAAAAGGAATAATTTAGAATCAGTTTTGTCTTATTATATAAAAAAGGAGTTAATAAATGGCTAAATACAAGATAGCTATTCTTCCTGGGGACGGCATCGGCCGAGAGGTTATTGATGCAGCGATGCTTGTTCTCGATAAGCTTCAGCTTGATGCTGAATATCGCTATGGTGAGATTGGCTGGGAGTTTTGGTGCAAAGAAGGCAATCCTCTCCCTGATCGAACGTTGAAACTTCTCCGGCAGACAGATGTTTGCCTTTTTGGAGCTATAACTTCCAAGCCCAAGGAAGACGCTGAAAGGGAACTTATCCCTTCGCTTCAGGGTAAAGGGCTTTCCTATTTCAGTCCCATTGTCAGGCTTCGCCAGGAGTTTGATCTTTATGTTAATTTGAGACCCTGTAAAGCCTATCCCGGCAATCCTCTCAATTATCGTGATAATATAGATCTCGTTATCTTCAGAGAGAACACCGAGGGCATGTATGCGGGCGTTGAATTTTATCCTCTTCCCGATAAGGTGAGGGAAGCCTTGCTCATTCATCCAAAAATGGCTCCTTTCAAAGATTTGCCGGCTGAGGATGTGGCTATTTCGACGAGGATAATGACGCGCCATGGCTGTACTAGGATACTCCGCCGGGCCTTTGAATTTGCTCGAAAATATAAACGCCGCTCGGTCACTCTGGTGGAAAAACCCAATGTGCTGCGCGAAACGGGCGGATTTTTCCTAAAACTGGCTCGAGAAATAGCCAAGGAATTTCCGGAGATTGAATTCCGTGAGGCTAATATCGACTCTATGACCATGTGGCTGGTGAAAAATCCCCAGGATTATGATGTTCTTGTAGCCGAAAATCTCTTTGGCGATATCATTTCTGATCTAGCAGGTCAACTTGTGGGTGGCCTGGGTTTTGCCTGTGCCGGTAACATCGGAGATAATTACGCTATTTTTGAACCTGTTCATGGTTCAGCGCCCAAATATGCCGGGCAATATAAAGTTAATCCAACAGCTACCTTGCTGGCCACTAAAATGATGCTCGAGTGGCTGGGAGAGGAAGAAAAAGCTCAGTCGCTCGAAAAAGCTATTGCCTCGGTAATCAAAGAAGGTAAAGTAAGAACATACGACATGGGAGGCAACGCTTCCACCTTGGATATGGCCCGGGCTGTAGCTGAGAGGCTAGAATAATTTAAGAATCTGATTTTGGACCGTTAAAAAATAAGAGAATTAGCGATTTAGAAAGAAAAAGAGAGGAAGAGAATCGGCCTTTAATTCCATTAGAGATGACCTAATGTAGGATTAAGAAAAAAGTTGAAATTAAAAGAGTCAAATATAAAAAATGGAAGAGGCGACATTTTCTAAATTATAGGAATGGAGAGTAATGTGGCGAAAACAATAATTGAAAAGATTATTCAAAAACACACTCAGGATGAAGTCAAGCCTGGTCAAATTGTCTGGATGGAGCTTGATCTTAGGACCGCCCGCGATTTTGGCGGTCCTAATGTGGTCAAAAATTATGAGCGGGAATATGATGATGAGCCGGTAGCCGATGCCGCTCGAACTTTTTTCACCTTTGACCTGTGCACGACCGGCTGTTTACTCCGCTATGCTGATAATCAGCAGATCTGCCGTCTTTTTGCTCGCAAACAGGGCCTTAAAGTTTATGATGTTGATTGGGGAATTGGTACCCATGTATTAATTGAAGAGGGACTGGCAAAAGCCAATACGACCTGTGTGGGGACAGATAGCCACATGAATCTTTTGGGTGCAGTTGGCTGCTTTGGCCAGGGAATGGGAGATGTGGATATCACCTTTGCCTTTCGCACCGGCCGAACTTGGTTTGAGGTTCCAGAAACAGTGAAAATTAAATTGATTGGCCAGCCTGATCCGTCGGCCTCAGCCAAGGATATTACCCTCTTTTTACTGCGGAAGCTGGGAACAAAGGTCTTAGCTGAAAAGGCAGCTGAATTCTACGGCCCGGCTGTGGAATCATTGAGTCTGGCTGGTCGGATCACCCTTTGCAGTATGATTACCGAAATGGCTGGGATAATTGGCTTCATTCCTCAGGCCAATGAAGCGGCTCGCCAAGAAATAGAAAGATTCAGCGGTGAGCCCTGGCTTCCTTTCCAAGCCGATTCAGGGGCTATTTATTGTCAAGAAATTGAAATAAATGTGGCTGGTCTTACGCCTCAGGTGGCTTTACCACCATCACCCGCGAATGTTTATGATTTAAAAGAAGTAGCTGGCCGGCCTATTAATTCCGGATTTATTGGCTCCTGTACTAATGGCCGCTTTGAAGACCTCGAAGCAGCCGCCCGGATTCTTAAGGGTCGGAGAATCAAGGAAGGAATTATCCTAAGAATAGTTCCGGCCACTCGTCATGTCTATGATGAGTGCTTGCAAAAGGGAATAATTGAAATTTTTCGGCAAAGCGGTGCCATAGTGATGAATCCCGGCTGCGGGGGTTGCGCCGAGGGTCACTCGGGGTTAACCGGAAGAGGAGAGGTCCAGATTAGTACTGGAAATCGTAATTTCCCTGGAAAACAGGGTAAAGGTGAAATTATTTTAGCCAGTCCGGAAGTTGTGGCTGCCTCCTGTGTTGCCGGTTATCTTATTTCACCGGAGGAATTATAATGAAAATAATTAAAGGTAGGGTCTGGATTTTAATTGATGAGCAGGGCCGTCTAATTGAGGATATTGATACAGACCAGATTTATCATAATGCTTATCTTCATATTACTGATATTTCTCAGATGGGTCAGTACGCCTTGGGCAATTTAAAGGGATATGAAGATTTTCCCTTGAAGGTTGGCCAAGGCGACATTATTATTGCTGGCCGGAACTTCGGAGCTGGCTCATCGCGGCAGCAAGCCGTTGATTGTTTTTTAGCGCTTAAAATTGGGGCCATCATTGCGCCCTCTTTTTCGCCGATATATTGGCGGAACGCAATCAATTCAGGTTTGGCTGTTCTTCGTTGCCACCATTTGAATGATCTAGTTTCAAATCATAGACTTGAATCTGGGGATATCTTAGAAGTG
The DNA here is from genome assembly GCA_938092135.1 of uncultured bacterium. Classification (GTDB taxonomy): domain Bacteria; phylum Acidobacteriota; class Aminicenantia; order Aminicenantales; family CALLJL01; genus CALLJL01. The sequence continues at coordinate 50,379 of CALLJL010000008.1, read as the reverse complement.
AATGTTCATTCAGGTGAAGCTTTTAATATAACGAAGAAGATCGCCTTTTCAATTGAACCTATGAGTCCTGTTCAATTGGCCATTTACCTTGCTGGCAACCTTTTTGCTTACGGTCGGCAAATGGTCAGACAGGGCTAAAATGAAAATTTTGGCCTTTGATACAACTTCCCCCCAAGGCTCGTTGGCCTTGCTGGAAGACAATGAACTTCTAGGGGAAATAACCTTAGCCGGAGCGAAATCGCCAAGTTTCTACCTTTTGAAGTCCATCGATTTTTTACTCAATCTTTTTTCCCTTGCCATTAATGAAATTGAAGGATATGCCGTAGCAGCCGGCCCTGGTTCCTTTACCGGAATTAGAGTTGGCTTAAGTTCCGTCAAAGCTTTAGCCCTTGCCTCTGGGCGGCCGATAGCCCCGATTTCAGCTTTAAAAGCCTTGGCTTATAAGGTTATTTCGACCGAAGGTTCACCTGTGGCCGTAATGATGGATGCCAAGAAAGGAGAGGTCTTTGCGGCTTTTTTTGAAGGAAAGAACTGCGAAGAGTTGAGGGAAATTGTTCCTGAAGGGGCTTATAAGCCCCAGGAATTTCTTAATTTTCTTCCCAATGGAAAAAAAATTTATTTAATTGGAAGCGGAACAAAGGTTTATTATCAAAAAATTATGAATATTTTAGGTGAAAGGGCAGTCCTTAGCCGTCGCTCTCTTTTTATTGCCCATGAAATAGGTCTGCTCGGTTGGGCAGTTTTAAAAGCAGGAAAAGGGCAGGATCCAGACAAAGTTGAACCCCTTTACTACCGACCTTCCCAGGCGGAAGAGAAATGGTCATCAATGAAAAATCAAAGGAAAAATTTATAATTCGCCGTATGGAGGAAAGAGACCTGCCAGAAGTTCTGGCCATCGAAAGAGTCTCTTTTCCCAATCCTTGGCATGAAAGCACTTTTCGCGGGGAAATTCAGAATAAATCTATTTCCTTTCCTTGGGTTATGGTGCGTGAGCCCGGTGATCAAGTTGTGGGTTATATTATTTTCTGGAAGGTAGGTGAAGAAGTTCAGGTAAATAATATTGCCATTCATCCTGATTTCCGACGCCGGGGTTTAGGCGAATCTCTCCTAAGAGAAGTTATTTCTTGGGTAAAGAAAGAGGGCGCTCAATTTATAACCTTGGAAGTAAGGCCTTCCAATTTAGCTGCCAGGGCTCTCTATCAAAAATTAGGCTTCAGGACAATTGGCTTAAGGCGCTTTTATTATTCTAACCCGGTCGAAGACGCTTTGGTTATGATTCTAGATTTAGGCTCATAGAGAACCCGAACAAGACAGAGGCCCTTGGCTGGAGCCGCCGGTCCGGCTTGAGGATGAGGGGGGTTAAAAAATTTTTCTATTTCTTCAGGATTTAAACGACCCCGTCCTACCTCAAGAAGCGTTCCGACTATGTTTCGAACCATATATCTTAGAAAACCGTCAGCTTCAATCCGATAAATTATCAGAGAGCCTCGCTTTTTTAGCTCAGAATGATAGACGCGGCGCACAGGGTTTCGAGTTGTGTCAGGAGTAAAAGCTCTGAAATCAGCTTCCCGAGCAAAGAGCTTTGCCGCTGCTTCCATCTTTTTAAAATCGAGAGGATAAGGCCAAGGAAGAACATAACGAAAAAGAAAGGGGCTGATGCGGCTGGAATTGGCGATTCTATATTCGTAAATTTTAGAGAAGGCGCAGCGGCGGGCATGAAAATAATCTGGCACCTCTCGCAAAGAAATAATTCGGATATCCCAGGGAAGAACGGCATTAAGGGCCCGAAAGAGGTCATCTTGACTTAAGGAAAGATCAGCCCGAAAATGGGCTACTTGCCCTCGGGCGTGAACTCCGGCATCGGTGCGGCCAGCTCCAGTTAAACTTATTTTTTGACCAGTGATCTGCTCAAGAGCTCCTTCAATTACTCCCTGAACGGTTCTTAAATCTTTCTGACGCTGCCAACCATGGAAATCTGTGCCATCATAGGCAATCACCATTTTATATGTCGGCATTTTTAAGCCCAGGCAAGCTCACAGGCTTCCTCAGGGGTTCTGGCTTGAATGACCCCAGGAATATTCCAGCTATCTAAGGAAATAATTTTTTTATTGTAGATAAAGGCAAAGGCGATTTCACTCAAGGTGCCATATTCTCCACCGATCGCAATTAGAACATCGCTATTCATAACCACTAAAGCGTTTCGGGCATGGCCAATTCCTGTGGCTACGGAGATGTCAATATAAGGGTTTGCTTCATTATAATCAGAGCCGGGAAGTATACCCACGGTTAGGCCGCCGGCTTCCTTAGCTCCACGAGCCGCTGCTTCCATAACTCCACCCAAGCCGCCGCAAATAAGGAGACCTCCTCTGCGGGCCACAAGATAGCCGACCTGGTGAGCCATCTCCAAATGGTGAGATTGAGGCCGGCTACCGCCGATAATTCCCACCCGCTTTATCTTTCTTAATTTTTCCATGATTTCATTTATTCATTAACACATAAGAGTGGCTGATTCAATTAGAAAGGGCGAAAAATTTTTTAGGGGTCACTTGACTTAAGGGCTTGGAAAAAATATTTTTTGCTTTTGCTTATAATTTGATCAAAAAATTTGGTTTTCTAGCGTCAAAATATATTAGAGTCATCAGTTGCTAAAAATAAAAAAGAAGGCTAGAATGGGTGTCAAAATATTAGCCAAAAAATTATTTAATTTATTGATTTTATTTGAAATTACAGTCGTTATAAGCATCCTTTTTGGAGCTCATTCGGGTTGCCATAAGGCGATTTCAAGGGAATTCAGAGCCATAAAGCTATTGTCTTTGCTTGAAGAGCCAAATATAATTACAAGCCCCTTTAAAAACAATCCGGCCCTGGCTGTTGAAGATACATTTTTTCCCGCTGAATCATATCCCCTGTTATTTACGGAAGCCGGAGCCAATCCATATAATTTAAAGAGGCGATTACATTTAGGGCCCAATTATATTTCCATAATTTTTTCTCCTCCTGAAAGTCGTTACGATTTTGAAATTAATATTCCAGCTCGAAGTCATCTTGAATTGGGAGTGGGCCTAATTTTTGACAATAATTACAAAAAAATAATTGAAAGACAAAAGGAACGACCCGAAGGTGTTGAATTTATCGCTCGGCTTTATAATCGAGAAAAAGATTGGGTTATTTTCCAGAAATTTCTAAAAATACCTGAAGAGAAAGAAGCTCGAGCAATAAATTTTGGATTTCATCGAATTGAGCTTCCGGCCAAGGGAGGCCGCTTTCGCTTGAGCCTTGAAACGGAAAATGGCAATGGCGCCTTTGCCTTTTGGATCAACCCAGTTGTTGTTCCGGAAAAAGAAAAACCGACCGCGATTATCCTAATTTCTCTTGATACCCTGCGGGCCGATCATTTGGGCTGCTATGGTTATGAGAGGCCGACGAGCCCAGCCATCGATGCTCTCGCCTCGGAGGGAGCTCTTTTTCTTCAGGCCTTTTCTACTTCTAATTGGACCCTACCGGCTCATGTTTCTCTGCTGACCTCCTCTGATTCCGTTCGGCATGGAGTCATGGCTGCCGATGACCATATTCCCGAGGAGCTCTTAAGTTTAGCCGAAGTTCTAAGCCGGCACGGATTTACCTGCGGCGCCATAACCGGTGGCGGCTTTGTTAGCCCGAAATATGGATTTGCCCGGGGCTTTGATTTTTATAATGAAGGGGAGGGAGCAATCAATCATATTAATTCGGCTGAACTCGTGTTTAGAGCCGCGATCGATTGGATTGAGAATAATCAGCAAAGAGATTTCTTCCTTTTTCTTCATACCTATCAGATTCACAGTCCCTACCTTTCTCCTGAGCCTTATCGGCGACTTTGGCTCACTTCCGGAGCTCCCTTTGATCAGATTAATGTTGAACGCTATCTCGGCGGGAAAGGAGCTGTCTTTCGCCCCCTTTCGGCCGAAGAAAGGCAAGCTATTATTGATCTTTACGATGCTGAAATAAGATATACCGACGAGGCTCTTATCAGTAATTTGTTAAAGTGGCTTAAAGAAAAAGAACTTTTTGACCGAACAATGATAATTCTAACGAGTGACCATGGGGAAGAATTTTATGATCATGGGGCTTGGGTTCATGGAGCTCACCTTTATCAGGAATCAATCCGTGTTCCCTTAATTATAAAGTTTCCTGAAGGTCTTTTCCGAGGGGAAAAAGTTGATAAAATAGTAAGAATTACCGACATTGCGCCGACAATATTTGAATATTTGAAGTTAAAAAAATTGATTCCAGCTGGCTGGGATGGTCGTTCTCTCTTTCCTCTTTTGGAGAAAAAAGAGAAAACCGATCGTTGCTTTTTAGCTGATTCTTGCTGGCTTTCTGGAGAACTTTGTCAGAATGAGGATGAAACCAGTTTTCCTCTTTCTGTGGCGACAAACCGGGGAAAAGAAAAAATTATTTTTAATCGTCCCTGGAGTGAACATCTGGCGAAAATTTATCAGCCTGGACCAATGAGCTGGAAATCGGTGGAAATCTATAATCTTTCCTCCGATCAGTCCGAAAGGAACGATCTTAGTTCAAGCCCGCCTTTAAAGATAGGCTCTATTTTGAAAAGCCTTCAAGCCCGTTACGAGCTTCTTAACCGAGTAACCAAGGTAAAGGTTTTTCTCAGCGAAGAAGAACTGGAGAAGCTGCGCGCTTTAGGATATATTCATTAATATTAATTTTATGGAGATGAAAAATGAATAGATTTTTCGAAATAGCCTGCTTAACCCAAGAAGAACAAGAAGAAATTCATCGAGAAATTGAACGACGAATTGAAGAGAAAAAGAAACTTGGCCTTTTAAGCGAAAGGGAAATTCTTGAGATAGAGGCGATGAAGCTTCGCCCCTTACCTGATATTCAAGATGTCCAGAGTGTTTATGAGGATCATCTTTTTCGCCCTAAAAAATGATCCTATGAGGAGGAAGCGATGGTGGGCCAAGAAGAAAATGAAAAGAAAGTAAAATTAACTCCTGGGGAAAGGGAGATTTATATAGATTATGACCGGATAGATGTGGCCTCGATCATGGAGCAAATAAGACGGAAAATTGCTACTCAGCCGAGGCCAAAGCCGTCTGAAAAAATAATTGAAGACAAAGAAATTATCCCCCCTCCACCTCGATCTCCCTGGGAACTTGAAGCGACTTATGGCTGGAAGGCCAGAGCGAAGAGGATTCTTCTTAAGCTTATGAGACCCCTTTCTCCTTTGATTAAATTGTTAATTTTTCCTGTTTATTACGAATTGAGAGAAACAGTACTTAAACTCCATCACGCCAACATGAGAATCGATTATGCCTGCACTCGTCTTGATCACCTGGCTTCAAAAATGGACACTGAACTGGCTAAATTGAGTCAGCTCTTGAATCAGAGAATTGACCGGGTAGAAAAGAGATTTGAGGAAATTGATCAATTAAAAGAATATACCAAGCTGTTGCATAATCTAGCACACAATCTAGTAGTTGAGATGAGCAAATTGAAGATTGAACTTGATACCTTGAAAATTCATCACCGAATTCTTGAAAAAGATGTTCGTCATCTCGAACAGAGAGAAAGATTACTCGAAAAGGAAATTGTTCAATGAAAGTGGCTTTTGTAGTTCAACGTTATGGCCTCGAGATCAGTGGCGGCGCGGAACTCCATTGCCGCTGGGTGGCCGAGCATATGAGCCAATACTGGGAAGTAGAGGTTCTGACGACGAAGGCTCTTGACTATATTACCTGGAAAAATCATTTTCCCCGTGATGAAGAAATAATCAACGGGATAAAAGTTAGGCGTTTTCCTGTGGTCAGACCTCGCCATCCTGAAAGATTTGGGCGAATTCAGAACTATATTTTCGAGAATGAACACACCATTGAGGATGAACTGCGCTGGCTTGAGGAAGAAGGTCCGCTCGCTCCCTCGCTTATTAGTTACATCAAAGAAAATGAAAATAAATATGATTATTTCATTTTCTTCAGCTATCGCTATTATCATTCCTATTGGGGAATAAAAGCTGTTCCTCATAAAAGCCTGCTGGTTCCCACCGCGGAGCACGATCCAGTGATTTATTTAAGAATTTTTCGGGATCTCTTTCGCCTTCCCCGAGCTTTCATCTATAACTCCCTTGAAGAAAGAGAGATGATCCAGAAAGTAGCGAATAATGAACATATACCTGGCGAGGTGGTTGGGGTGGGAATTGAAATACCCCCGCTTTTTTCCGGTGAACAATTCAGAAAAAAATATGGACTGGATGGTTGTTACGCTATTTATATAGGAAGGATAGATGAAAATAAGGGCTGCCTCGAGCTTTTCGATTATTTTCTTCGCTTCAAGGAAGAAACTTCTTCACCCCTCCGGCTTGTTCTTATCGGCAGCACAATTCTCAAAATACCGTCTCATCCCGATATTATTTATCTTGGATTCGCTTCTGAGGAGGATAAATTTTCGGCTCTCGATGGAGCCCTTTTGCTTTTTATGCCCAGTTTTTATGAAAGTTTATCGATGGTTACCCTAGAAGCCTGGGCTCTTAAAAAACCTGTCTTGGTTAATGGTCGGTGTGCTGTTCTTAAAGGGCAATGCCTGAGGGCTAATGGTGGCCTTTATTATGAGAATTACGATGAATTTAGAGAGGCTCTCGGCCTGCTTATCTCTGATTCCAGACTGAGAGAAGTTCTTGGACTCAGAGGTTACGAGTATTTTAAACAGAATTACACTTGGGAGATTATTGAAAATAAATATCTAAAAATAGTTGAAAAACTGGAGCAGGAGAAAAGGACTTGATGGAGGTTCATCAATTAGCTACCTCTTTAACTTATGGCGACGCCATTTCTGATGAAATGCTTGAAATCCAGACTGTTTTGCGAGCCCACGGTTTTAAATCAGAAATTTTTACTCGCTTCTGTGATCCCAGACTGGCAGGCTTGGCCCATGATTTCCGCGAATATTGGCGATATAGCTCTAAAAATAATGTGGCTATTTTCCACTTTTCCATTGGTTCTCCTGTTTCCCGCCTTTTCTTTCGTTTGCCTGATAAGAAAATTATGATTTATCACAATATAACCCCTCATGAATATTTTATTGATTATCATCGGATTTTAGCCCGGGAATGCTATAAAGGCCGTCTCGAAATCAAGCTCTTTATTGATAAGGTTGATCTTGTTCTTGGCGATTCTGAATTTAATCGGCAGGAGCTTGAGGCCCTAGGCTATCGCCGCACAGGCGTTCTGCCTATATTAATTAATTTTAAAAAATTTGAGACCCCCCCTGATCCCATCGCCAAAAAGATTTATGATAATGGTCGAAGGACAATTCTTTTTGTCGGTCGCCTGATTCCCAATAAAAAATACGAGGATATTATAAAAGTTTACGCCCTTTACCGACGTTATTTTGAGCCCAAATCACAATTGATTCTGGCCGGCGATCATCGAGGCCTTGAACGTTATCTGGCTTCCCTTTTTGACCTAATTGATCGGCTGAAGCTTCAGGATGTCCATTTCACCGGTCATATTCCCTTTTCTGAACTCAGAGCCTGTTATGAAGCCGCCGATGTTTTTTTGAGCCTCAGCGAGCATGAGGGCTTTGGCGTGCCCCTCATTGAATCTTTCATTCAGGATGTGCCGGTCGTAGCCTTCAAGGCCGGGGCTGTCGCCGAGACAATGAATGGAGCAGGGATTCTGCTTCAACGCAAGGATTTTTTGTCAATAGCAGCTTTAATTGACTTGATTATTAAAGATGAAAAATTTCGAGATCGAATTCTTGAAAGCCAGAGAAAAGCTTTAGATAAATATCGCCGGGAAAGAATAGCCCCACTTCTTTTAAATTATATTGACCAGGTTATTAAGGGATGAGAATTGACCAGTGGGTTCCAGCTTTCCATCGTGGTGATGCTATTGGTGATGAAGCGCGGCACTTGAGAGATTTTTTCCGGCAGCAGGGCTTCAAGTCCGATATATATTGTCTTAATCGGGATGAAGGACTGGAAGAGGAAAGTCGGCTTTTCACTGAATTTAAACCTGGAGAGAAAAAGGATGTAGTTATTCTTCATTTTGCCTTACCTTCACCTCTTTCCTATGAGCTCACTCGGCTTCCCTGCCGGAGAGTGATAATTCACCACAATGTAACCTCTCCTGAATTTTTCGTGGGCTTTAGCGAGGAAATGGTGAAGATTGCCAGTCAGGGAAAGCGGGAATTGCGCCTACTTGCTCCCTTTGTTGATCTCGGGTTGGCTGATTCTGAATTTAATCGCCAGGAACTTGAAAGTCTTGGTTTCCAGCGCACGGCTGTTTTTCCTCTCTTTATAAATTTTAATCGCTACCAAAAGCCGGCAAATCCATTTATATCTAAAATTTATCGAGATGACAGGACAAATATTCTTTTTGTCGGTCGCATCGTTCCTAATAAAAAAATTGAGGACCTAATCAAATTAACCTTTTATTTCAAAAAATATATTTCCCCTCTTGTGCGGTTGATTGTCGTCGGCAAAACCACCTCCTTGCCCAAATATTATGAGAGCTTAGTCAGATTGGTAGATGATTTCTATCTCCAGCCTGAAGAGGTTCTTTTCACCGGTCATGTACCGGACGAAGATATGTTTGCTTATTATCAAGTTGCTGACGTTTTTGTTTCTTTGAGTGAACATGAAGGTTTCTGTTTACCTCTCCTTGAAAGCATGATCTTTAATGTCCCCGTCATTGCCTATGCGGCCGGAGCCGTAGCCTCAACCCTTGATGGTGCTGGAGTGCTTCTCCGAGAGAAAAGAGTAGCGGAGATGGCCGAATTGGTGGATATCTTAACCCATGATGAGAAGTTAAAAGCGAAAATAATTCAGGGGCAAAGGGAAAGACTTGAACGCTTTCGTGCCTTTCCTCGAGAAAAATATTTACTTTCTTTATTGAAAATTCTCTGGCAAGATTAGATCAACAAGATAAGATCAAAATGAAAATAGCCTTCGTCGTTCAACGTTATGGCCAGGAAGTAATGGGTGGCTCTGAACTTCATTGCCGACTCGTGGCCGAGCGGCTATTTAAGGTTGGTCATGAAGTCACTGTTTACACGACTACGGCTCGCGATTATATCACCTGGAAAAATGAATATGTTCCTGGAGAAAGTATTTTAAATGGAGTGGTGATCAAGCGGTTTCCTGTTGAAAAGGAGAGAGATATAGAATCTTTCAATGAATATTCAGATTGGCTTTTTTTTAATCCCCATAACGAAGCCGATGAAATTCTCTGGATTGAAAAACAAGGGCCCTTTGTTCCCTCTTTGCTTGAGGCCATAGAAAAGGAGCAGGATAGTTATGACATTTTTATCTTTTTTACTTATCTTTATTACCCCACGCATTATGGTTTACAGCTAATAAAAAAGAAAAAGATTCTTGTGCCCACAGCCCATGATGAACCAGCCCTGTATCTGACGATAATGAAAAGGGTTTTTGCTTCAGCTAATGCTTTTCTTTTCAATACCCAGGCTGAAAAGGAGATGCTCACCCGTCTCTTTAATCTTCAAGGAACCTATCAGGATGTCGTGGGCATCGGTATCGAAATCCCTGTAATTAAAGATGTAAGTTCCTTCCTCCATCGCTTTGGGCTCAGTAGGCCCTATATTCTTTATGCCGGTCGAATAGAACCAGGAAAGGGCTGCCAGGAGCTATTTGACTATTTTTTTGAATTTTTAAAAGAAGAGTCAAGTCTGCGATTAGTTCTGATCGGTCATCTTTTAATGCCTTTACCCAATGATCCCAGAATTATTTATCTTGGCTTTGTTTCTCCTGAAGACAAAAACTTAGCCATGGCCGCAGCTGAAATTACCGTCCATCCTTCCCATTATGAGAGTCTCTGTATGGCTGCTCTTGAATCTCTAGCGGTGAAGACGCCTATTCTTGTTCAGGAGGCAGCTGAGCCGCTTCGTCGCCATTGCCTTGAAGGTCAATGCGGTCTTTATTATGCCAATTCTAATGAATTCGCCTGGGCTTTGAGTCTTCTTTTGAGAGATGAACGGTTGAAAGCTCGCCTGGGTGAAAATGGAAGGCGATATGTGGAAGAAAACTATTCCTGGCCTGTAGTCCTTAAAAAATATCATCAGGCTTTTGAATTTTTAAGACAATAGAGGGTCCAAATTTAAAACAAAGTTCTTGAAGGATTGATTAAAGGTAAGAGCTTCAATTCGGCAAAAAATGGAATTACCCATCATATTTTGACATTGAATAAGAAACTATGATAAAAATTTTGAAGTAGTGATAGAAGGGGAAATGCAATAAAATGGCTTATATTAATTATGTAACTAAAAATCTGGCCATCAAAATTGTTTATTATGGGCCAGGATTAAGCGGTAAAACCACCAATCTAAGGTATATTTATTATAAGCTTGACCCTGCCTATCGAGGGGATCTAATCTGTCTGGAGACAGATACAGAAAGAACCATTTTTTTTGATTTATTACCAATAAAAGCTGGATTGATTGGAGATTTCAAAGTTCATTTTCAGCTCTTGACTGTTCCGGGTCAGGTCTTTTATGAAGCAAGTCGTAAATCAGTTTTGAAGGGAGCTGATGGCATAGTTTTTGTTGCCGATTCTCAGGTTCCTCTCCTTGATGCCAACCTTGAAAGTTTTGACGGATTAAGAAGAAATCTTTTGGAAAATAACATGGACCTCAATCAGATGCCTCTGGTTTTTCAATATAATAAGCGTGACTTGGAGAATCTTATTCCAGTTGAAACTTTTAATAATTTGCTTAATCCCCAGGGTTGCCCCTATGTGGAATCGTCAGCCATTAATGGCTGGGGTGTTTTTGAAACTTTACATGAAATAGCCAAGCTGACTGTACCCAGGGTTAAAGAAGTCATCTTTAAACTTGAAGAGATAGGGCTTGAAGAGAAGGAGGAAGAGGAAGAGGCCATAAAAAGAGAAATTTATGACAAAATTCAGACTCCTCGGCTCGAGGAAAGACCTTCTGAGCCCCTGCCGCCAACAACTCCTGAGAAAAAGCGTAAAGTCAGGACCCACGAAGAAATTGAACAGGAACTGGAGAGGCTGGCCCGCGAATTCCTCGGAAAAAAGAGCTGAGGTTCCAGCGTAAATTTAGTTTGAGCAAGCCTGCTTTTCTCTTCGTTTATAAAATAAAGAAAAATTGTTAGCTTAAAAAATACAATTTTATATGCTTTTTAGGATTTTAAGTGCTTCGCTCCAGGGTATCGAGGCTTTTCCCGTTGAGGTGGAGCTAGATGTCACTAACGGTTTACCCAATTTTGTTGTGGTTGGTTTGCCTGATGCTACAATTAGAGAAAGCGAGCCGAGAATCAGGTCAGCCCTAAAAAACTGTGGTTATGAGTTTCCCAGGCGCCGGATAATTGTTAATCTGGCGCCCGCAGACCGTCGTAAGGAGGGTTCTTCCTTTGATTTGCCCATCGCTCTTGGCCTTTTGGCCTATTTAAATCTGATCCCGCCCCAATCTCTCGAAAAAAAACTTTTCATAGCGGAGCTTGCCCTTGATGGACGACTCAAAACTGTTCGGGGAGCCCTGATTGTTTCTCTCCTAGCGAAAAAAATGAATCTCGATGCCCTTGTTGTTCCCGCTGAAAATGGTCCTGAAGCCGCTTTAGTTGAAGGTTTAAAAGTTTATAACCTTGAAAACCTACCGGAAGTAATCAATTTTTTAAGACAACCGGATTCATTCAGGCCCTGTCAGGTAGATATTGAATCTATTTTGCGCCAGAACCCAGAAGAAGCCGATTTTAGTGAGGTTAAGGGTCAATTTCACGTTAAAAGGGCTTTAGAGGTGGCGGCTGCTGGAGCTCATAATGTTCTTCTTATTGGACCACCCGGAGCTGGCAAAACCATGTTAGCCCGGCGACTTCCTTCTATTTTGCCACCCATGACCTGGCAAGAAATATTAGAGGTCACTCAGATTTATAGTGCTGCAGGTTTGCTTCGGGGAAAAGCCGCTATCTGCCATCGGCCTTTTAGGGCACCCCATCATACGATTACTGATGCAGGTTTGATTGGTGGAGGTCTTATCCCTAAGCCCGGAGAAATAAGTTTAGCTCACCATGGAGTTCTTTTCCTTGATGAATTACCTGAATTCAAGCGAAAGGTTCTTGAAGATTTGCGGCAGCCCTTGGAGGATGGTCAAGTAGTCATTTCAAGAGCCTCGACGAGTCTAACCTTTCCTTGTTCTTTTATGTTAGTAGCTGCTATGAATCCCTGCGGGTTAGCCTTCCCTCATATTTCTTCAACTGAAGATTGTTCAGAGGCCGAAAAGCGCCGTTACTATTCTCGCCTTTCAGGTCCCCTATTAGATAGAATTGATATTCAGGTAGAGGTGCCGGCAGTTAAATTTAGCGAATATATTAATCGAGTCCAGGAAGAGAGTTCTTCCCAAATTAGAGCCAGAGTGATTAAAGCTAGGGAGCGACAGCTTCGTCGCTTTCGAGGTTTGCCCATTTATGCTAATGCCCAAATGAGAACAAAAGAGGTTAGGCGTTTTTGCCGGCTTAAAGCGGAAGGCGAGCAAATGCTTGAGGCAGCTATGAAGAAATTTGGTTTTAGCGCCCGAGCTCTTGATCGCATTCTTAAAGTGAGCCGAACTATTGCTGATTTGGCTGAAGAGGAGGAAATTCAATTGGCCCATCTAGCTGAGGCCATTCAGTACCGGGTTCTTGACCGGTTTCTATAGCCTTTTCCTTTTTATTCTGATAGAATTCTCGCCGTTTATATTAACAGGGAAATTATAAAGAAGAATATAACCAAAAATATATGTAAGTAAAATGGAAGCAGGAGGTGGAATGATGGGTTCTTCCCTTCTGGCGAAAAAAAGTATGGAGTCCATTGCCGCCGAAGCCTATGGAGAAACATCAGGGCTTAGGCGAGTGCTCGGTCCATGGCAGCTGATTTTTCTCGGCATTGGAGCGATTGTCGGAGCAGGCATATTTGTTATTACGGGTCATGCTGCTGCCCAATATGCCGGTCCAGCCGTTACCCTTTCTTTTATTCTGGCCGGTTTAGCCTGTGCCTTTGCAGGTCTCTGTTATGCTGAATTTGCCGCAATGATTCCCATTGCTGGAAGCGCTTATACCTATGCTTATGCTACCCTTGGAGAAATTTTTGCCTGGATTATTGGCTGGGATCTCATCCTTGAATATTCCCTTGGAGCCACAGCGGTGGCTATTGGCTGGTCAGGTTATATTGTTAGCTTTCTTAAAGACCTAGGAATTAATTTTCCTGCAGCCCTTGCATCTTCTCCCCTGGCTTTCAATCCTCAAACCCATACCTGGGAGACAACCGGAGCTATCATTAATCTTCCAGCTTTTCTAATAATTGCCCTTCTAACAGTACTCCTGGTTATAGGCATAAAAGAATCAGCTACTGTTAATACGATTATTGTCATATTAAAAATTTCTGTAATTCTTATTTTTATTGGAGCCGGTCTCTTTTTCATCAAACCTTCGCTCTGGAAGCCCTTTATTCCCCCCAATCAGGGTGAATTTGGATTTTTTGGTCTCAGTGGAATTTTAAGGGGAGCCGGAGTTATGTTTTTTGCCTATCTTGGTTTTGATGCGGTCTCTACAGTAGCTCAGGAGGCCCGCAACCCCCAGCGAGACATGCCTGTGGGTATTCTTGGCAGCTTGGGAATTTGTACAATCATTTATATTGCCTTCTCTCTTGTTCTAACTGGAGTAGTTCATTATAGCCAGCTTAATGTGCCCGCTCCTGTAGCCGTGGCCATAGATGCAATGAAACTCTATTGGCTTTCTCCTTTTATTAAAATTGGAGCTATTGTCGGCCTTATTTCCGTCATGATTGTCCAACTTATGGGCCAGCCTCGTATTTTCTTTTCAATGGCTAGGGATGGATTGCTTCCCCCAGTGGCGGCGAAAGTTCATCCCCGCTTTCGGACCCCCTATGTCACCACCCTTGCCACTGGTACCCTAGTCGCTGTGGCTGCCTCTTTTCTTCCCATCGGCATTGTGGGCGAATTAGTCAGCATTGGTACCCTCCTGGCTTTTGTCATCGTTTGCGGAGCAGTTCTTGTTCTTCGCTATACTCATCCAGAAATAAAGCGACCCTTTAAAACGCCAGGTCTTCCCTTTGTTCCTCTTTTGGGCATAATTTCCTGTCTTTATTTAATGTCCGGACTGCCTCGGGATACCTGGATGAGATTGCTTGGCTGGATATTGCTCGGTTTGATTATTTATTTTTTCTATGGAAGAAAAAAAAGCCGGTTGCGGGAATCCCAGATTTCTGAAAATAAATAGAAATTGAAAATTATATATGAGCTTATAAATTTAAACAGAAAAGTTAAATAGGATAAAAGGATTATCTCAAAAAAACCAATTAATTAAATAGGTTTAAGTAAAAAATAAGTTTAAGAGATTAGATTTTTTCGTCTCAATAAAAAAGAGATTAAAGGAAAGAGCACCAATTAAATTCTAAAGAAGGAAGGATTAAGAGAAAGAAATTTTTCCATCTTTAACTACCCATTTCCCCTTTTTAAATACATGGCGAACTGGATTTAAGCCAAGATGATAGATGAGATGAATATAATTGGGGACTGAACAAAGAAGAAGATCCATATTTTTGCCCACTTCAAGGCTTCCTACCAATTTTTCCCTTCCAAGAGAAAAAGCCGCATTAATGGTGGCTGCTTGAAGGGCCTCTTCGACTTGAAAGCCCAGAAGAAAAACAGCCAATTGAAGGATAAGGAGCATAGATTCAGTCATAGAGCTTCCTGGATTAAAATCTGTGGCTAAAGCGACCGCGGCGCCCGCTTCAATGAGACGACGGGCCGGAGGTCTCTTTTCCAATCTCAAAAAGAGGGGAACGAGAGGAAGGAGTATGGCCACGGTGGAGCTACGGGCTAAGGCGGCAATTCCTTTATCAGTTATGTTGATGAGATGGTCGGCTGAAGCCGCTTCGAGCTCAACAGCTAATTCGGCGCCGCCAAGAGCGGAAAATTCATCGGCGTGGAGCCTAATTTTAAATCCCAGTTGCTTGGCAGCATTGGCTAAAACTCTGGTTTCTTCTATTGAATAAACGCCCTCTTCGCAGAAGACATCGATATATTCAGCCAAATTTCTTCGCTTTATTTCTGGCATTATTTTTTCAATCATAAGTTGGATATAGCCCGTTTTAATCTGACGAAACTCAGGTGGAATTTCATGGGCTCCAAGATAGGTGGGAACAATTTCTACAGGATGAATTTCCTTTAACCTTTTAAGAGCCTCAAGCTGCTTGATTTCTGTCTCGAAATCGAGGCCATATCCACTTTTGGCTTCGATCAGAGTTGTCCCATGGAGGAGCATCGTGTTAAGACGCTCAACGCAGAGATCGATAAGCCTGTCGAAGGAAATTTCTCGTGTCGCCTTAACGGTTGTCTGGATTCCCATTCCCTTCGCCGCCAGTTCCTGATAAGTTTCTCCCTTTAGCCTGAGCACAAATTCCTGTTCTCTTGTGCCGGCAAAGGGAAGATGAGTATGAGGATCAATTAAGCCGGGAAGCCCCACAAGGCCTTCCCCTTCAAGGATAATTGCCCCCGCAGCAGGTCTAACCCTCTTTTCAACTTCTTTGTCAGGACCAAGAAAAACAATTTTGCCTTTATAGGAAGCGATAGCTGCCTCTTCAATAATTTCTAGCTCGCCGAGGGCCTGTTTTCTTTTCGGAGCCTGACCAGAACAGGTTACAAGCTGGGCGATACGCCTGATAATGAGATCAGCTGAGACCATGGTTTTTCTTAAAAGGAGAAGAAGAGGCTTTATTTCCACTCTGAGTCAACTTATGGGGCGTGGGCCGACGACGATAGGCTGGCGTCTTAAATATATCCCAAGGCCGGCTGCTTGAGGTATTATTCCAGAGTATTTCTTCATTTCCTTTAGGCTCAAAGGGATAGGGAGGGGTTTCAGTAAAGACGGGAAAGGGAGGATGGGTTTTGTTGACAGAAATTTGGTCTCTTTCTCGGACAAATTCGGTTTCTTCAACTCGATCAAAGCCAGTAGCGATGACTGTAACCTTTACCATATCCTTTAAATTTGGATCGATGACCGTCCCAAAAATAATGTTAGCTTCAGGATGGGCTAGATCATTGATTAGTTTTGAAGCTTTCCAGACTTCATGGAGGGTGAGGTCTTTGCCTCCAGTTATATTTATAAGAACACCCCTTGCTCCTTTGATAGAAGTATCAACCAGTAGAGGGCTGGAGATAGCTTTTTGAGCTGCTTCTAAGGCCCGATTTTCTCCAGAGGCAATTCCGGTGCCCATAAAGGCCATGCCCATCCCTTTCATAATGGATTTAACATCAGCAAAATCGAGATTAATGAGGCCCGGTTTAGTAATCAAATCGGATATACCTTGAACCGCCTGCCGCAGAACATCATCGGCCAGCCGAAAGGCATCCTGAATGGAAGTATCGAGGTTAACTGTTTCCAGCAGGCGTTCATTAGGAATAGAAATTACTGTGGCCACCGTAGACTTTAATTCTTTCAAACCTTCTTCGGCTTGTTTAGATCGTACTTTACCTTCAAAAGCGAAGGGTAGGGTAACAATGGCAATAACCAGAATATCCATTTCAGAGGCCAGAGAGGCAATGACAGGTGTTGCTCCGGTGCCAGTACCCCCACCTAGACCGGCGGTGAGAAAGACCATGTCGGCTCCCATCAGAATTTGTTGGAGTTTTTCCCGATCGTCAAGCGCGGCCTGCCGGCCAATTTCTGGATGCCCACCAGAACCAAGGCCTTTGGTGAGCTGAGCGCCAATTTGAACTTTTAAAGGAGCCAAATTATTTTGAAGAGCCTGGAGATCGGTATTGACGGCAATAAATTCTACGCCTTCAATATTGGCTTCAATCATACGATTAATAGCATTGCCTCCACCGCCACCGATGCCTACAACTTTAATCTTGGCTCCGGGATTCTCTTCGACTAAATGAAATTTGAGTCGATTTGACCTTTCCTCGGCCATGACTCACCTCCTCTATTCTTTCAACCAATCGAAAAATTTGGCAAAGAGCCCCTTTTTTCTTTCTCGGATCATACCCCTTTCCCGCCACTTGTTAAAGCCATAAAGGATCAGGCCAACGGAGGTGGCAAAATCTGGGGTACTAACCCTGTCGACCAGACCTCCAACGCCTGAAGGCTCGCCCCGTCTTACAGGCAAATCAAAAATTTCCTCAGCTATTTCTTCAATGCCATCAAGAAGGGCGGTTCCACCTGTGAGCACTAGTCCTGAATTAAGAGATTTTTCAAACCCCATTCTCTTTATATCACTGTCGACGAGACGAAAAATCTCTTCAGCTCGGGGCTGAATTATATCAATCAAAATCTGACGGGAAAGAATCCGGGGCCTCTTGCCTTTGCCCACACTGGGCACTTCAATGGTTTCAGCTTCGTCAAATCCTGAACCAAGAACACAGCCATATTTCTTTTTAATTTTTTCTGCCTCTGAAATCGGCGTTCTCAAACCAACGGCGATATCATTGGTAAAATTATCACCGCCAAGAGGAATGGTGCAGGTATACCAGAGGCTGCCCCTTTCAAATATGGCAACTTCAGTGGTCCCAGCGCCAATATCGATAAGGCCAACCCCTAATTCCATTTCATCGGGAGTTAATGTGCTGGCTGCGGTAGCAATTTGGTTGAGAACAATTTCTTCTATTTCCAAATCTGCTCTTTCGAAGCAGGACCTTAGATTCTGGACTGAAGTGATGGCCGCCGTGACAATATGAACATTAACTTCGAGCTTGATCCCGCACATACCCAAAGGATCCTTAATTCCGTCCTGTTCATCGACCACAAATTCTTGGGGAATAATATGGATTATTTCTCGATCAGGTGGAATTGAGATCGCCTTGGATTGGTCAATTACGCGATGGATATCTTCCCGAGTTATTTCTCTGTTTTTTCCCGAAACAGCTACCACTCCTCGGCTATTAAAGCTTTTTATATGAGAGCCCGAAATACCCACATAAGCGGAAGAAATCTCCATTCCAGCCATAAGTTCGGCTTCCTCCCTTGCTCTTTTAATTGCCTTAGTAGCGGCATCGAGATTGACGACAACCCCATTACGAACTCCGCCGCGGGAATCGACAAGACCAATGCCCACAATTTCTACCTTTTTTTCTTCGGTTATTTCGGCAATAATGGAACAAACCTTTTTTGTTCCAAGATCAAAGCCAACTATATAGCCACCTTTGGGCATTAGTTTTCCTCCTCAGGATTAATAAGGTTAGAAGCCTCAGAAGGCTCTTTGAGTTTAAAATAGATTCTGTCTTCCCAAAATCTTAGATCCATATATTCGACAGGACCAAAGTTGGCTTCGAGGAAGGGGAGGCGATTTCGATAGAGTTGAAATTTTTCTTGAAAATGGTCTTTCCCAAGGATTAACCGGAGGGAATCCTGGCGGAATTGCAAAATTAAGTTAACTGGATGGGTATAGAGGAATATCCGGGCTGAGGCTCTTTCTTCAGAGCTTAAAACCTTAAGACATTCTCTGATAAGTTGCATATCTTCTTTGGTTAGATCTCTTATTTCATCGACGAGTTGGATCGAGGGAAGATCCAATTCAGCATTGCTCTGGATAGCTTCAAGTTTCATCCCCTCTTCATCAACGAGGTAAGCCTGATCCCCCCTTCTAAAGACCGCTAAAGGTTCCCGTTCTTCAAGACTGATTTCAATCACCGAAGGGAAAATTTTTCTGACCATGGCCTTTTTTACCCAGCGATGGTCGAGAACTATTTTTTCTACAAGAGAAAGATCAAGCCTGAGAATATTTTGCTGATAAATTGGACTTAAAAGATTTCTGATCTCCTTTTCTACTTGAGGCCTTTTGGCCTTAACCTGAATATGCTGAACCGTCAGCCCTTCCCAAGTTGTTAAAAAAAGACAAAGCCGAGAGGCAAGGTAACTCAGTGTCCCGGCTAGAATTAATATAATAAGGATGTGTTTTAAAGCCAGGCGGGTTTTCTTTGTAACTCTACGAAGGCGAAAGCGATTGGAGCCTCGCTGAAAAGGATAGGTTTGGAGAGTTAAGGGTGGGGAAAGTGGGTGAGCCCTCATTTTCTCACCTCCGCCTCGAGTCGTTTAATTATTTCAGGAATAATTCTGGAAATGTTCCCGGCTCCAAGAACTATGATCATATCTTCAGGCAAAACATAGTTGGGGAGAATTTCTGGAATTCGATTCATGTCGGGTTCATAGAGAACATTTTTATGTCCGTATTCATGAATGGCTTCATACAGGGTCTGACCGTTAATGCCGGGGATAGGGTCCTCGCCGGCAGGATAAACCTCCGTGAGGATAAGCAGGTCGGCCTGATTAAAACACATCGCAAAGGATTTCAGCAAATGATAGAGACGGGTGTAACGGTGAGGCTGGAATATAACGACAACCCGGCGATGAAAACCCTCTTTGGCAGCTTCCAGAGTGACTTTAATTTCTGTGGGATGATGGGCGTAGTCCTCAATAATCATAATTTGGTCGACCATAGCCTTAAGTTCAAAACGTCGGCCTGTGCCACTGTAATTTTCTAGGGCTTTGAGGATTGCCTGAAGAGGAATATCCAGGTCAAGGCCAACTGCAACAGCAGCCAGCGCGTTAAGTATGTTATGCCAGCCGGGAATGTTAAGATGGAGCTCGCCAAGAGGTTGACCAAGATAGAAGAGCTTAGCCCAGCTTTCGAAGCCGGCAAAGCGAGGGGAACGAGCAAAAATATCAGCTTGAGCTGAAAAGCCGTAAGTGATTATTTTTCTTTCAATTTTGGGAATAAGGTCCTGAAGATTGGGATCATCAAGGCAGAGGATAACGGGACAATAAAAAGGGACTTTATTTGCAAAATCGATAAATGTCCTTTTTAAATCGTCCATACTTTGATAATGATCTAAATGTTCCAAATCAATATTGGTTAAAACAGCGATAAAGGGCGAAAGATAAAGGAAAGAGCGATCACTTTCGTCGGCCTCAGCGACCATGAAATCACCAGCTCCGAGTTTTCCGTGAGAACCAATCTTATTCAAACGGCCGCCAACGACAATGGTGGGATCAAATCCGCCTGCTTCAAGGACAAGGGCAATCATTGAAGTGGTAGTGGTTTTCCCATGGGAGCCAGCGACCGCTATTCCATATTTCATTCTCATGAGTTCGGCCAGCATTTCTGCCCTGGGAATGACGGGAATTTTCAATTGTCTGGCTTCTTTAACCTCGACATTGTCAGGTTTGATTGCTGAGGAAATAACAACAACATCGGCCCCATGAACATTTTCTTTTTTATGGCCAATATTTATTTCAGCTCCAAGCTGACGCAATCTCTCGGTAGCTTCGTTGGCCTGAATGTCGGAGCCAGAGACCTTATAACCCAGATTTATAAGCACCTCAGCTATGCCACTCATTCCTGTACCGCCAATGCCTACAAGATGAATTCTTTTGAGACGGCGATAAACCTGCTTAACCATGGGGAGCTCTCCTTAACCTCCCATCATTTCGAGGCAGAGGGAAGCAATTTTTTCTTCAGGTTCTGAGGTTTTTAGCTCAGCCAATTTGGTTTCCAAAGCCTTAAGTTTTTCAGGATGGTTAAAATAATCAAAAATTTTCTGGCTCAACCTTTCGGGCGTCGCTTCATTTTCAAGCATCATATCAGCAGCGCCGCAAGAAAAAAGTTCATAGGCATTCCAGTATTGATGATTTTCGGCCGCCTGGGAAAAGGGAATGAGGATTGAAGCTCGGCGAGAGGCAATTATTTCGGCAATGGAAGTTGCGCCAGCCCGACAGATAATGAGGTCGGCCTGACGATATTTTTCAGGCATTTCAAAGAAAAAGGACTCAACCTCGGCCGAAATAAAAGAATGATCAAGATAAGCTTTTCTTACCCAGGCATGATCCCTCGCTCCGGTTTGATGGATGATATGAATTTTATCTTTAATTGGTTTAAGCAGCGGCAGGGTATGCGTCATGAGTTGGTTAAGAAAGTGCGATCCCTGACTTCCCCCAAAAATGAGCAAGGTGAAAGGAGAACGTTGTTTTTTGGCTTCAATCGAATGGAAGTCGGGCCTTACCGGATTGCCCAGGAAAATTCCTTTTGGCTTGAAGTAGACGAGGGTGGCTTCAAAAGCTGTTATGACTAGGGGCACAAAAGGGCGAAGGAGACGATTGGTAAAGCCGGGCCGGACATTTTGCTCGAGAATAAATCTTGGTTTTTTTAAAAGCCAAGAAGCCAGGATCATTGGCCCGGAGCTATACCCGCCAAAACCAATGACCAGCTGTGGCCGATACTTTAAGATTAGATAAATTGCTTTTATTATTGCTGCAGGAATTAAAAAGATACTACTAGTTGATTTTAAACCTTTTCCCTTTAAACCACCTAATTTTAAACCAATAAATTTTTCCCCATACTTGGTAATTATTTCTTTTTCTACTGGTCGCTGGCTGCCGATAAAAATAATTTCAAGTTCTGGCTCCTTTTGCCTTAATTTTTGAGCAATGGCTAAGGCTGGATAAAGATGTCCTCCTGTTCCGCCGCCGCAAATAAAAATCGTCTTCTTTTCTTTCATTTTATGATCAAGGAACTTACTTTTCTCTGGGAAATATTTAATAATAAGCCAACAGCGACCAGCTGACAAAGAAGAGCTGACCTTCCGTAGCTAATTAAAGGTAAAGGAGCCCCCTTAGTTGGCAGGATAGCCAGAACAATAGAGATGTTGAGAAGAGCCTGGCAGCAGATCATAAGAGTCAGGCCATAGGCGACCAGTCGATGGGTATAATTAGTGGCATTTCGAGCAATATGCCAGCCACGCCAGAAGAAAAGCAAATAAAGGGCCAAGACTAAGAGAGAACCGATAAGACCAAATTCTTCGCCGATAATGGCATAGATGAAATCTGTATGGGCACAGGGAAGAAAATAGAGTTTTCTGGTGCTTTCCCCAAGGCCTACACCTATGAGGCCACCCGTACCTACCGCCAGTTTGGACTGCAGAATCTGAAAGGCAGCGCGATCGCGATGGAGATCAGGCGAAATAAAGGCTTCCCATCTCTGCCAGCGATAATCTTCCCTTGGAAGTTGCAAGAAATAGAGCAGAAATAGGGTTAAAGCCAAAGCTCCGGCCCCGGCTAAATGACGGAATCTTATCCCGCCAATAAAAAGAAGAAGGAAACTGATGAAAAGGATAAGGACAGCTGTCCCCAAGTCAGGCTCTCTTAAAATAAGCAAGACAAAAAGGCCAATTACCGCCAGAAGAGGCAGGATCGTCTTTAATTCGTCCAACCTGTCCTTTTTCTTTTCGAGATAGAAGGCGATAAAAAGAATTAAACTTATTTTTGTTAGCTCTGAAGGCTGGAAGGTTATCCCAAAAGCCATCACCCAGCGGTTAGCTCCAGAGAGAGGAGGCATGAGAAAACATAAGGATAAAAGCAGAAGACAAAGAATGAGTAGACCAAAGATGAAAGCCGGCCAGCGGAAAAGGTCCCGGCGGATAAAAACAAAAATAGCCATGAGAATGAAACCAAGGATGGCTCCTTTTAATTGTTCGATGAGAAAGTGAAAGGGCTGATGATATTTTTCGGCCGCCACGAGCGCTGATGAACTGAAAATCATAATTAGGCCAATAATGATGAGTAGAAGAGTAATGATAAAAAGGGGACGATCGAAGGAGCCACGACGAAAAATTTCCCTTGATTTCATTTCGAGCTGCCTCCCGACCAATGGCGGATCAACCGCCGGACTTCTTGCTTGAAAACCCTGCCTCTATGCTCGAAATTGTGAAACATGTCAAAACTGGTACAAGCTGGAGAAAGGAGGATGGTTTCCCCGCGTCGAGCTAAAAGAGCCGCCAGTCTAACAGCTTCTCCCATGTTAGCCGCTTCTTTTATGGGGACTATGTCCTGTAAAACCTTTTTGATTTTTTCTTTAGCCTCGCCAATAAGAACAAGATGGTGCACTCTATTTTTGAGATGGGGTCTAAGAAGGCTGAAATCAGCCCCTTTATCTCTTCCGCCCATGATGAGAACAATGCCAGGCTTCAATGAAGTCAAGGCTTTGATGGTGGCCTCAACAGTTGTGGCCTTAGAATCATTGAAGAAGGTTAAACCTCGCCAAGTGGCTACTTTTTCAAGGCGGTGCTCAAGTCCGCTAAATTGACTGACGGTCTTTTTCATGGTCGATTCGGGTATTTGGAAAAGATAGCCCACAAGCAGGCTAGCCATGATGTTTTCGAGATTGTGAGCTCCAGGCAGCTTGATGGCCCTCAAAGGCATTAGGAGTTTCCTTTCTTCTTTTATATTTATGTGAATCCATTCGCCTTCAACATAAAGACCAGGTTTTACTTTGGCTTTCCGGCTAAAAAAATAAACAGGCGCCTTGATCTTTTTCCTTAAGTCCCAAATTCGTGGATCATCGCGATTCAAGATGGCTACATCATTCTCCGTCAGATTAAGAAAGAGCTTCTCCTTTGCTGCCCAGTAAGCCTCAAGAGAAACGTGCCAGTCAAGGTGATTGGCCGAAAAATTGAGAAAAACAGCAGTCTCACATCTAAAATTCTGACAGTATTCAAGCTGAAAGCTTGAGATTTCAGTTACGTAAATATCGGCCTTTCTTTTAGATAGGGCATAGCGGATGAGAGGTATACCTATATTACCGGCAAGATGGGAACGTCGATGACCGGCCCTTAAAATTTTATGAATTAGTGAAGTTGTCGTCGATTTGCCATTGGTTCCTGTAATACCGATTATTTTTCCAGGAATAAAAGCTCGGGCCAGTTCAATTTCAGCCAGAATCTTGACTCCCTTTTCCTGGGCCGATTTGATTTCAGGAAGGGGTGGCACTCCTGGGCTCGGAATGATAAGATCAGCCTCCAGGAAAGTTTGGAGGCGATGCCCACCTGTTTCTACCCGAACCCCCCTTTTCTCGAGCTCTTTTAAATCAACTTTTAATTCTGAGACGGGCTTTTTTTCACTCACCCAAACCTCTGCTCCCATATGGAGTAGAAAATCAACCAGGGCTTCACCTGTTTTTCCCAGGCCAACTACAAGAACTTTTTTGTCCTTTAAATCCATCATTTTTATCTCAATTTCAGAGTTGTTAAGCTAAAAAGGGCGAAGATAATGCCAAGAATCCAAAATCGAACAACCACCTTCTCCTCAGGCCATCCTAACAGTTCAAAATGGTGATGGAGAGGAGCCATCTTAAAAACCCTTTTGCCCCCGGTAAAACGAAAATAGCCCACCTGAATGATGACTGAAAGAGCTTCCAAAATAAAAACGCCTGCGACTGTAAATAAAAGAAATTCCTGTTTAATGAGCAAGGCGATAATGGCTTGGCTTGCCCCAAGAGAAAGAGCCCCTGTGTCGCCCATAAAAATTTGAGCGGGATGGCAGTTAAACCAGAGAAAGCCAAGACAAGCTCCGGCTAAAGCTCCCGCAAAAACAGTCAATTCCGCCGCCCTTGGCACCCAGGTAACATTTAAGTACTCAGAAAATCGGGCATGGCCGCTGATATAGGTTAGAGCAGTTAAGGCGCTGGCACTGATAGCCATAAGTCCGATAGCCAAACCATCAAGTCCATCAGCTAGATTAACCGAATTGGATGAGCCAACCAGAATAAACATAATCCAGGGGAGATAAAACCAACCTAAATAGGGAGTAAAAGCTTTAAAAAAGGGAAAATTGAGTTTTAAGCTGAAGTAGTCCTTAAAACCAAGATAAAGAAGACAAAATCCGAAGAACAAAGCCAGAATGAATTGAAAGATAAGCTTTGTTCTGCCCTTAAGCCCCAGAGAGCGACGCTTCTGAATTTTAATAAAGTCATCCAAAAAACCTATCAATCCGAAGAGAAACATTGTGGCCATGGCGAGCCAGACATATATATTTTTTAGATCGCCCCAGAGCAGGGTAGGTAGAATTGTTGCCCCAATGATGAGGATTCCGCCCATAGAGGGCGTGCCCCGCTTGCTGAAATGGGTTGGTGGCCCTTCAGGTCTTATTTCCTGACCTATTTGGAGCTTTTTTAGCCAGCGTATCAGCAGCGGCCCAAAAACAAAGCAAATAAAAAGAGCGGTTATTCCAGCCAATGCTGTCCTGACGGTTATATAGCGAAAGACATTGAAAAAAATGTGAAATTGTCTTAGAGGAACCAAAATCCAGGTTAACACTTTAACCTTCTCCTCTTCGGGCTTTGAGAAAATCAACTATGGTTTCAAGTTTCATAGCTCTGGAGCCTTTAACCAAAACAAGGTCTCCAGGCTGAAGAACTGATTCGACAGCTTCTGCCGCTTCCAAACAATTTTTAAAACTGGAGATCCGATTTTCATTAAGACCGGCCTCCTTAGCTCCCTTGGCTATTTCTTGACTTATTTCGCCGACGGTAAATAAGAAATCCCAACCATATTCGACAAACTTTTTTCCGACTTCACGATGGAAAGAAGGTGCTTGAGGGCCAAGTTCGAGCATATCACCAAGAATGGCTAGCCGACGGGACGCAGGCAATTTGGCCAAAGATCTAAGGGCTTCTTCGAGAGCATGGGGATTAGAATTATAGGTATCGTCCACCAACTTGATTTCGGGTTTAAGATTGATTAATTCTCCTCGCCCAATCTCTGGCTTTATTGATTGGGCCACCTTAGCTATGGAATCAATGGGAATGGAAAATAATAAAGCCACAGCGCAGGCAGCTAATAGATTATAAACAGAGCCTTCATAGAGAAAGGGAAATTTGATGACCAGGCTCTGCCTGTCCAATTCGATATGCACCTGAAGACCTTCGAAGCCGAGACGCTGAGGAGGCCTCGATCTAATCCGGCAGTGCTCGGAAAAGCCAAAGTGAATTTTTTGGCCGGGCCAGTCTACAGCTATTTTCATTACCCAGGGATCATCGCCATTAAGAACAGCGATTCCATCAGCCTTCGTCCCCATGAGTATTTCCTTTTTGGCTTCAGCTAAAGCTTCCATCGAAGGGAAAAACTCAAGATGGACAGGATGAATTCCCGTCAATACTGCTATGTCAGGAGGAGCAATCTCGGTAAGTCTTCTAATTTGACCTGGTCCCCTCATGGCCATTTCGAGGACAACAATCTCATCCTGGGGCGTAAGGCGAAGAAGGGTCATGGGTAAGCCAATTTCGTTATTGTAATTTTTTTCTGATTTAAGAACCCGATAATTAGTGGCCAGCATACCTGCTATTAGCTCTTTAGTTGTAGTTTTGCCTACACTGCCGGTAATAGCTATTACTTTGGCTTTCGTGGAGAGAAGAACATAACTGGCAATTGTTTGCAGAGCCTTTAGAGTATCTTCAACCCTGAGTAAAGCAAAATTTTCAGGCAAACCATCAACGGGATAACTGACTACAGCTCCAGCTGCTCCCTTTTTCCAAGCATCAAGAACAAAATTGTGGCCATCGCGTTTGCCCTGGAGAGCAAAGAAGAGTTCTCCCGCTTTGGTCATCCGGGAATCAAAATTAAAATGATTGAACTTGGTTTCAGGGGAACCACGGAGAATTTCTCCCCCAGTCCAGAGGCTGAGCTGACCAAGGCTTAATTCCATTTTTTTACCTTTTCTCTTTTAACTCGGAAATGAGCTCACGAATTACCAGGCTATCGTTAAAGGGAATTGTTTTCCCGGCGATTTCCTGATAATTTTCGTGGCCTTTGCCCGCAACAAGAACAATATCACCTTTGCGAGCAACTTGGAGAGCTTTCCTGATGGCTAGGCGACGATCCGGCTCAAGAAAATACTTTTTTATTCCATTTTTTAAAATGCCCTTCTCAATCTGAGCCATAATGGAGAGAGGATCTTCACTTCGGGGATTATCGGAGGTAACAAAAATTAAGTCGGCTAATTCGCCGGCTACCTGACCCATTTTTTCTCTCTTGCTAGGATCTCGATCGCCACCGCAACCAAAGACAACTATTAAACGTCTGGGATTAAACCCTCGCAATGTCTGGAGAACACTCCTTAGAGCTAACTCGGTGTGGGCATAATCGACGAAAATTGTAAAATCTAGGTGACTTTCTATTTTTTCAAGACGGCCAGGAATGTTCTTAACGGCTTTAATTCCTTCGCAGATGGCTGAAAGGTCAACGTTTAAAGCTAGACCAGCTGCGAAGGAGGCTAAAATATTGTAAACATTATGCAAGCCTAAAAGGGCTGTTTCTATTTCAACTTCTCCCCCAGGATAGCTTATTAGGAAAGTTGTCTTTTTTTCGCTGAGTTCGATTTGGGCAGCCTGAATCAAAGCGGCTGCTTCGAGACCGAAGGTGATGGTCGTCATAGGCAATTCGCCAATTAATTTTTTGCCCCAGGGGTCATCTTGATTGACGATAGCCGTTCTCTTTTTTTTATTGAGAAAGAAAAGTCGCTTTTTGGCTTCAAAGTAATCTTCCATTGTAGGATGAAAATCAAGATGCTCGGGACTAAGGTTTGTAAAAATAGCCAAATCAAAATTAATCCCGAGAACTCGATGGAGACTGAGCGAATGAGATGAAACTTCTAAAATAGCATGGGTAGCTCCATGGTCAAGAAAAATTCGGAGCATCCGCTGCAATTCAGGAGCTTCGGGGGTGGTTCGGTTGGCTTCCTTGAATAGTCCTGGGCCTCGATAATTAATTGTTCCGATAACCGCTGGCTTAGCCCCGGCCTTGGTCAGAATGGATTCAATAAGATAGGTAATAGTTGTTTTTCCTTTAGTTCCAGTTATCCCAATAACCCTCATGGAAGCCGAGGGATGGCCGTAAAACTCAGCGGCCAGAAGAGCTAAGGCTTGGCGAGCATTACTAACCTGAATCCAGGTAACAGGCCAATTAGGCGGGGCTGGAGCTTCGCTGAGAATGGCTGCGGCTCCGCGCCTTACGGCCTCTTCAATAAAATCGAGGCCATTATGTTTCTGCCCTTTAAAGGCAGCGAAGAGAAAGCCAGGCTCAACTTGCTGGGAATGGCAGGCAAGGCCAGTAATCTCAATTTCTTCAGATCCGACGAGACCAAGGGGACGAATAGATTTTAAAAGCTGGTCAAGTTTCATGGCTGATGGTGATTCCTCCAATTTTCACTGGAAGCGAGAGTTATTTTTTCGGGTTTAAAGCGAGGTATTTCGCCGAGATAAAGAAGCACCCGACGACCGATTTCTCTAAAAACCGGGGCGGCTACTTCGCCCCCATAATATCGGCCAGCCTTAGGTTCATCTATTACCACTACGATGGAGATGGCGGGTTTATCGAAAGGAGCAAAGCCTATAAAAATTGAACGATGACGGGACGAGCTATAAGTTTTAAGCCAGGGATCGTATTTCTGGGCGGTTCCGGTTTTTCCAGCAGGCGGGAAACCGTCGATAGCAGCTGCTTTGCCCGTGCCTAAGTCAACAACTTTGGCCAGAATATTATCAGTAATTTCTCTCGCTACGTAGCTGGATAGAATCCGGACAGGCGGAGAACTTGGCAGTTTTTGGATACCTTCTGGTCCTTCTAAGGATTTTAATATTCGTGGCGGAAAGAGAAGACCTTGATTAGCAATGGCATTGATAACTTGAAGTAATTGAATGGCGGTAACGGAAATTTCATAGCCAATAGCTAGATAAGGTAGGGTATGAACTGTCCATGAATTAGGGGGACGTAATATTCCAGTTTCTTCACCGGGAAGATCAATACCTGTTTTCTCCCCCAAGCCAAATTTTTTTATCCAAGAATAGAGATAATCCCTACCAATTTCAAGGGCCACTTGAATCGCCCCAACATTGGAGCTATGAATAAAAACCTCGGGGAAGGAAAGCAGATTGAATCTTCTATGGTCCCTTATGGAGAGGCCACCAATGGAAAAATAGCCTATGGAGCAATCATAAGTTCGATGGAAAATATCAGGTTTCAGTTCGAGAGCGGCGGCCGCCAAAATTAATTTAAAAGCTGAACCAGGTTCAAAATTTTCTTGGATAGCCCGATTAATCAGGGCCGATGGCTCAGCCGTGGCGAAATTATTTGGGTCATAATCAGGGTAACTGGCCATGGCCAGAATTTCACCAGTTGATGGCCTTGAAACAATTACCGTTCCCCAGCAAGCCTGATTCTCAAAAATAGCCTTTTCGAGCTCCCTTTCAGCTATGTACTGAATGTTGCTGTCAATTGTGAGAATCAAATCTTGTCCGGGCTGAGCAGGCTCGATAACTTCAAGATCGTATTTGCGGTGAAGGGCATCCCGAAGAATAAGAATCCGCCCCTTCTTTCCCTGTAGGAAATTATTGTATTTATATTCAACACCGCTCAAACCTCGATCATCTATATCCACTCCCCCTAAAACATGAGCTAGATGGGCTCCCAGAGGATAAAAGCGCTTGCTTTCCATTTGGACAAAAATTCCAGGAATTTTAGCCTGCTTAACTTTTTCACAATCTTCCCAGCTTATTTTTCTCTTTATCCAGATGAACCTATCTCCATTATCGATCCGGTTTCGAATACGTTGCCATTCGCGGGAGGATAAGGGAATTAGGGATTTTAAAGCAGTTATTTTTTCAAGCAGAGAAGAGTTTTCTTCGTTTTTTCCGCGGGCCAGAAAAAGGGAAGGGACAGAAAGACTTTGAGCGAGAATTTTTCCCTGGCAGTCTCTGATTGTACCTCTTGTGGGCCAAATTTCTCGAAGATAGCGGTTCTGGTCAATGGCCTCATTTTTAAGTTGGGCATGCTTAAAAACCTGAAGCTCTACTAGACGGCCTAATATTAGAAGAAACCAAAGCACAAGACCTATCGTAACTATCAGGTTTCTTTTCGGAAGCTGCTTTGAATTTTGATTTTTCATTTTTTAAACCCGGTAAAGAGTTCTTCATAAATTATTTGACCTGGATCTGGCTCGGTTAAATTGAGATATTCTCGAGCGATCTTTTCAACTCTCTCGGGCGAAAGAAGCGACGAACGAAGGACTTCAAGCCTTTTAATATCTTCTTCGAGCTGATTGATTTGTTCCTGGATTCTTTGGTTTTCTAATCCAATTCTGATTAATTCAGCCTGATACCAGATATAAAAGGTCAAAAATAGAAGAGCTATGAAAAGGATAAAAACGATTAAGAAAATTTCAATTTTAGGAAGTTTTCTTTTAACCATATTAGATAATTTCAGCCGCTCTTAATTTAGCTGAATGTGATCTTGGATTACGCTTGATTTCCTCTTCTCCTGGTGTCACCGGTTTTCTTGTTAAAATTTGTACTTTTGCCCTTTTTTGATCGATCCGAGCAAGTTTGGCCATCGTATGTTTAATTATTCTGTCTTCAAGAGAATGAAAGGAAATAACAACAATCCGGGCTCCTTTTGGGAGAAGCGAAGCCATCTTTTCAAGAAATTTGTCAAGGTCCTTAAGTTCGTTGTTGACCTCAATACGGAGAGCCTGAAAAACTTTGGCGGCTGGATGAATTTTTCCCGGTTGAGGCCGCCAACGGCAAACTTCCTCGACCAGCCGTCGCAATTGGGTTGTGGTTTTAAAGGGCTGATTTTTCCGTCGCGAAACTATCTCCCGGGCAAGTTGTCGAGCCTGTTTGAGTTCGCCATACTTAGCAAAAATAGCAGCTAAATGATTCTCGGGATATTTTTGGAGAATCTTCGCGGCCGTAATTTTGATGCGGTGATCAAATCGCATATCTAGAGGGCCTTCAAGATTGAAGCTGAAACCGCGATCGGGGTTATCGAGCTGAAAAGAGGAAAGACCTAAATCGAGAAGAAGGCCGCGGACATTAGAGAAATCAATATCCAGATCAGGTAAAAAGCGAAAATCAGTTTGAATGAGTTTAACTCTTGGTCCGAATTCTTTAAGTCTTTCTTTGGCCGCAAGCAAAGAGGTCTCATCAAGATCAATCCCAATAACCTGGGCTTGAGGATTGCGACGGAGGATCTCAAAAGAGTGACCGCCAAGGCCGACGGTGGCGTCAATATAGATACCCGGACGCTGGATATCGAGGTAGCTTAGAGCTTCCTCGAGGAGAACGGGCAGATGATAACCCTGAGTTTTCATTCGATTTTTCCCCGAGGCAGAAGCTCGGCCAGAATTTTAAAATCAGCATCCGTAAGAGGTCTTTTTTCGATAATTTCATCCAGCCGCTCCCTGTTCCAAATTTCAAGATGATCATTGAGACCGATGACCTCAACTTCATCCTTTAATTGGGCCAGCTGTCGCAGATGCTGGCTTATGAGGACCCGGCCTTTACTATCAATCTGGCAGCGCGTTCCTTTGCGATTGACCCGAATGAGAAAATGGCGAACCTCAGGTCTAAGATGAAGAAAGCCATTGATGGACATCCCGGAAATTTTTTCCCAAACAGGAAGAGGATAGAGCTGTAGGGCTTCATCAGTCAGGGAAGTGATAAAAACCTCTGAGCCATATTCTTTTTCAATTAGACTGCGAAATTTTTCAGGAATTTTAATTCTGCCAGCATTGTCGATTCGAGCAGGGGCGCTGCCGATTAATAAATTTCCCATTTTTTCCCAATTTTTCCCAATTTGCTTTATTTATAAAATTGTAATAAGGAAATGTCAAGAGAAATTTAGTTTTTTTTTAAATTTTTCTGGATGAAGGCTGGTAGAAAATCTAAAAAAACAAAGAAAAGCTAAAGAAAATTAAATTTTTCTACCCTTTTAGCTCTATTTTATTAATTAAACGGTACTTATAATTAAAGATGGGCATATAGAAAAGCCATTACCGTTGAGGACGAGGGAAATCCTTTTTTCAGCACTTAATAAGGATTTATTCATCTTTATGATTCAAAAAGAAAGGGAAATAGAAAAAATTTCAGAAAAAGACTAACCTATTTTATTCAGGTATATCTTTAAGCAATTTTATGGCCAGTTCATAATCTTCTTCAGCCACCATAATTCTTATTTCGCCCAGCCCATCAGTGGCTATCGGATAGGAAGTGGGGTTGGCCTGACCGAGAAAAACACAGTGAAGACCATAATTGGCTAAAAAGCTTTTGACCACCTCAGCTTCCGCTGGGCCCCAGACCCTTCTTACTTCTTTCAACTTGGATTCAGACGAGAATTTGGTCATTTAATTTGCCCTTTTTCCCTAAAATAATCTTCAAGGATTTTGCCATGATCAAAGGCCAGAGGAAAAGTTATTTCCTCAGGGGTAAAGATGCCGATAGCTCGGGCATCATCTTTAGCCCTTGGCTGACCACTGGCCTTGGCAATAAAAACTGTGGAAATGGTGTGAAAACGGGGATCTCTGTCCGGAGCTGAATAGGTGTGAAACTGTCGGATAAGTTCAACCTCTAAGGAGGTCTCTTCCTTAGCTTCCCTTCGAGCAGCCTCTTCGAGGGATTCTCCATATTCCACAAAACCACCAGGTAAAGCCCACCCATAGGGCGGATTCTTTCTTTCAATCAAAATTATTCCCTCCCGGCCATCACTTCTTCTTATTTCAATTATTAAATCAACAGTTGGGAACGGGTTGCGTCGTTTAAGGATGGCCTTAATGAAAAAATTAATTAATTGGCTGAGGTGGCGGCCGAAGGCAATAAATTTTGAGTCTGAAAAAGAACTTTTCATTCCCTGAAACGAAATCTTTTTTCCAGATTATTGATTCTCTCAACAACACCACCATATTCGAGTTCGCTCCAGGGGAGCATGGCTGGACCAAAAAAGCCTTGCCGTCTTATCGTCGAGGCTTTCTCAGCAATCTTGGCCCGAACGTGTTCCCAGTAGGGATGATCAAAAACATCCACGGGTTCAGTAAGCTTTCCTTCCTTTAAGCAAAAGGCAGCTCCGGTAACTACAGGCGGTCCATCAAAATAACTGATGGTGGTATTTAAACGACAGGGCATCAGGGGGCCATGGTGGCTTCCCCGCATGAAACCAGCAACAAAGGGACCAATTTCATAGGGGGCAAGAACCTCGCCTGTCGCTGGAAAATCTCCCTGGACACGAACTAAAGCCACAGGATCATCCTTTCCGGTATATTTGCCCGCAATATTATGAAGACGAGTAGTGGAAACAGCCACAGCTTGCTCACCGCTACTGCGAGCGAAAATGCTTTCAATACAGTATTTTTCCGTATCTCTTAAAAGGGTAGCGATATCATAGAGATCTTCAGGGGCGTTAAGATCAATGATTTTATCTTTTTCAGTATGGCTCACATCAATTATCCTAAAGGTGAAACCTTGGCTTATCCTCGGACTAAGAAGCAGCCCTGAGCTGTACATGGGATCAGCAAAAGCTAAATAAAGGGGAAGGTTGTAGGCGCCAGGGTCGGTTTTATCAGCAGCGAAGAAAATGAAGGGCTCACTTGGCCTTTCATTTATTTCCATTTCCGCTACCGCTGGTCCCATACCTTTAATATTGCCGCTGAAAGAATCTTTTAATAAATCTTGGCCAGCTCCATAAAGCCCCTGCTTTTTGGCCACAGCTGTTCCAGCCAAAAAAGCTTCCCAGGCTAATTTGTGGATTTCAGGGTTAAGAACACCCTTTTCATGAGTACAAAGAATGGCAATATCGTCACCAGTAAAACTTATATAGAAATCAATCAATAAATTTCGTCCATTTTCTCGGACAAAATTTTTAACCTCATCGAGTAAAGCCTGACTTGGCCTGATATGACCGCCGATACTCCCAATGTCGGCTTTTAAAACACTCAAGGTTATTTTCATTTATCCTCCTTTTTTCGCTAAATTTAAATCAATTTTATATTATAGTTAAATTCAAATCCGGAAATCTGTCAACCTTTTAATTTTTGTTTGCTGTTCTTTCTATTATGAACTTAAAAACTGGCTTATGGCCAAAAAATCATATGTCCTTTAATAAGGACATATGACTTTGGAAATTAATTTTTTTTGCCAAGAAATTGTTGACTTGAATAAGGAATGGTTATTTTTATAAAATGGAATTAGCAAAAACTGGAAGATAAAATTGGAAAAGAGAGACAATAATTATTGTTAGAAGCTATTATTAGGTTATAAAGAAGAAAATTGGAACAAAAGTTGCATTCAATTTAAGGGGAGGAAAATATGAGAAAGAAAATTTATTTATTAATATTTTTGATTTTGCCTGTTTTTTCGATTTGTCTTTTAGCCGCTCAAAAGAATTATAGGGTAATCGGATATGAAGGTGATATTTATTTTGGCCATATTACTTATCTCGAACCTAAAAATCAGGGAGAACCATCAGTAATCAAACACTGGGGAAGCGAGGAATTCACTGAGGCTGTGCTCAATTTTCCCCTTATGCCGGGAGACACGGTTTTTTCCCACGATGGTCGTCTGGAGCTCCAGTTCGACAATGGGACGCTCCTTCGCCTTGATCGTCATTCAGAGCTCTTTTTGCAAACAGTTCTGGCCCCGACCTTAAGCTCAAATAAAAAAGTCTCCAACATAGTTCTTTCTAAAGGGGCTATCTATGTCATGTATAAAGAATACGATTCCTCCGAACTCTTTCAGGTTTTGACTAACAAATCAGCTGTTAAGCTTGACCATAACAGTGTTTCAATTATCAAAGCAATGGAAGATGGATCGAGTGAAGTTGTCGTTATGAATGGTCGAGTCTGGTTAATGGTTCCGCCCAATCCCAATAAAAAGGATCCAGCTCAAATGAAGCTTGAAAAAGGCTGGCGGGCGATAATCTCAGCTCCCTTAGGAGAAGTTCAAGCTGAGCCCTATAACCAAGGCGATGAATTCTTATCCTGGAATGAAGAAATCAACGCTAATTTTGCTTTTTATCATGAGGGGAGCGTTCTGCCCAAGCCCTTAAGCAATCTCCCTCAAGCTGTTTACTATTTTGCTCAAAGATACGGCTCCCTCTATGGAGAATGGATTTGGCATGACCTTTACGGGTACGTTTGGCGACCCTTCTTCAATGATTATTATCCTTGGGGCTCATGGATGCCCTATATTTATGGACGCTGGATGAATATTGGCGGCAGTCTTTTCTGGATTCCTGAAGAACCCTGGGGCTGGGTTCCCTATCATCTCGGTTTCTGGATGTGGGACAAAAACAAGGGCTGGATATGGATTCCAGGGAGTGTCTTTGCCCCTGCCTGGGCTGTCTGGCATTTCTTTTATGGCTATTATGCCTGGAGACCCTGGACGCTTTATGATTGGTATTTTGCTACCTACTACAGTCCTCTTGGATATAACCAAGCCTTAGCCGAGTATTATTACCGTTTTGCTCGTAGTCAAATTCCCGAAATAGAAATTAATCCTGTTCTCAATAAAATCCGCAAGGACCAGCTCAAGAAGGCCTCTTCAAGTGAAAAAATTTCGCCTCCGAGAGAAGTCAAAAAAATAACCGATATCGTTTTGAATTCCCTTAAAAGAGGAGATCCGGAAGCGGTTGAGTCCTTGCGACGCTCGATTACCAGCTTTGTTATGCTTTCGAAAGAAGATTTCAAGCCTGATTTTCCCCGAGAGAAACTCCTGAGGTTTAATGAAGCCATCGAAAGAGGCCAAATTAATTTATCGCCTTCAGCTTTGGCTGAACGCCCGACCTTTCCTCAAGAGATAATAAAATCTTCTCGGACAATAGAAAGGCCAGCTATTATAACAATAAAAGAAGTGACAGAACCAGTGGCCTCCCTTCCTGGTAAGAAGGAAAATTTAGAGAGAATCACGCTTACAAGCGAAAGCAAGGTTTTACCGGAAAGAATTAAAACTGTGGACTGGAATCCTGATGTTAGAATTGCCTATCGATTGGGTTATGACATCATTTACGACAGCCAGAAAAATGAAGTTCGTTGTCCCCAGCTTGGTTACGGCTCAAGAGATTTAGCTTTCCGCCGAATAATGGTTCCTTCGCCTATGGGTGGCTTTACAATGATAAGTAACCCCTTTTCTCCCAATATGTCTTCATCCTCCGGCGGCTTAGGTCCATCGCCAACTTTTACTGGCGGGGCCGATAGAACTGGCGCAAGCTCCCCTGGAAGAGAAAGTGGAGGCGGAAGATCAGGAGAAAAGAAATAAAGAGGACAAAAAGCATTTTTTAAAATATTATAAGATTAGCTAAGTGAAGGGGAGTTGATAATAAATATTCATAAATTTTTATACTGTTTTTAAAAGTTTCCAGATACTCTGATGGAAGAGAAGCCGCAGGTTCAAATCGCCAGGCGAGAGGATTTATATAGCGACCATGATAAATGATTCGATAATCAAGATGAGGCCCTGTTGATTCACCTGAGGAACCTACATAACCAATAACATCTCCGGCCTTAACTTGAAGACCCAGCCTTATTTCAGGCGCGAAATTCCCCAGGTGAAGATAAAGGGTCTCATAGCCATTTTTATGGCGGAGGCGAATCATCCGGCCCGAGGAACCATTAAAGCCGACAAAAGTCACCACCCCATCAGCTGTGGCCTGAACAGGAGTTCCTAAGGGAGCGGCATAATCGATTCCATAATGGGGCCGATAAATTTTGTGGATGGGATGGAGTCTTCGATAACTATATCGCGAGGTTATGCGGGCATATCTGATCGGGGATCGAAGGAAATCCTTTTTCAAGGATTTTCCTTCAGCATCAAAATAATCAACTTTACCCGTACGGGGATTAAGGAAACGAAAGGCCTGGTATTTCTTTCCTTGATTGATTATTTGAGCCGCCAAGATATCACCGTAGCCAATAAATTCGTTGCTCCGGAAATTTTTTTCAAAGATAAGGGAGAAGGAATCACCGGCTCTGAGGTCGAGATAGAAATCAATATTCCAAGCAAAGATTTCGGCCAGAGAAAGAGCAAGGTAATCTTTTTCGCCCAGTTGATTCAAAGCCTCAATGAGGCTTCCCTTAATTTCTCCGGTGAGATAACAAAGCCTTTTTTCAACGGGTAAGCTTTGCAGGGAGGCCAAATAGGTTTTATTCTCTCTTCTTATCTCCAAATATTGGCTGCTATCAATCTCATAAGCAAGGGAATGAAATTCGCCGCTGGCAAGAGTTTTAATGACTAAGTTGTGTCCAGCTTTTATTCGGTTTAGATTGTAGATAGGCAAAGAGGCCCTGATAAGCTCATGAATCAGTCGATAAGGTAAAAAGGAAGAAAGCAATTCGGCTAAACTTTTGCCAGGCGGAATTATCAAGCTAAGCTCTTTAAACTCCTGTCGTTCTTTGTTTTCAGATGGCTCGGGGAAAGAAATTGGTTGATTGATGAAAGTTTGGTTACTTAGATGAGATTTAGCTAAAAAGCTGGAAAAAACAGTCAGGCCAGCCAAGATAGCCAAAAGAACTATCGCGGCTATAATGATAAAGAACTTCTTCTTTACCCCTTTATCCTTTTCAATTTCAAAAATTCTAAGCTGACCTTTATCTGATTCAAGACCAGGGAAATTCATTGCTTTTATTTCTGGCCAGAATTAGTTTTTGAGTCAACCGCCAGGCTTCTCGTAATGGCCCTGAAGAGACATTAATTGAGGCAATAATTAGAAGAGTCAAAGATGGATAAAGATAAAAACTGAGGATAATAATAGCCATTGAAAGGATTAGGAGGAAATTGACTCGATGCCGATAAATAAGATAGATGAAATTGGGATAGTGAATTCGACTAACCATGAGGTAAGAAATTAGCGGGACAGCGAGGATTAAAAAGAATTTAGGCATAAAATGAGCAGGGGGTTCAGAAAAAGCGATAATTAGGGCTGCCATAAAGAAAGAGGCAGAAGGTACAGTCAAACCCAGATAAAATGAACGATTTTTCTGTTTGGCCTGAAGCACATTATAGCGGGCTAATCTTAAAATACCAGCGGAAAGAAAAATAAAGCCAAGGACTATCGATATTCTGCCCAATTCTTTGGTTGACCAAAGGGTAAAAAGGAGAGAGGTGCTGGTGGCGAAGGAAACGGCGTCGGCTAGGGAATCAAGTTCGACCCCAAATAATGAATCGGTTCGAACAAGCCGGGCTATAACGCCATCAAAGCCATCAACCACGGCCGCAAGAATGATGAGCCAGGCAGCCGTTAAAAAATACCCATGAACTGAAGCC
Source organism: uncultured bacterium (assembly GCA_938092135.1). Lineage (GTDB taxonomy): Bacteria > Acidobacteriota > Aminicenantia > Aminicenantales > CALLJL01 > CALLJL01. The sequence goes on along the minus strand of CALLJL010000008.1, from coordinate 12,505 downwards.
TGGAGACTAAAAAAACCTAAACAAAGGTTAATGAGGGTTAAAATTGAGGGAAGGGCGACAAGAACACTCCGGTTTTGGATTATCTTTTTTTTCATTTTAATCTTTCCTTTTTATTTTTCTTTTCTTAGTTCTTTTTCGGCCAGGACTGTTAATCCTCCTTTCACTTTTTGGTTAACGGTAACTTTTAAAGAATAATCATTGGGGAAGAAAATTTCGACCCGAGAGCCAAAGGTCATAAGCCCAAGCTTGAAACCAGCTGGAACTTTATCTCCTGGTTGGACAAAACACCGGATACGACGGGCAGCAACTCCTACAATCATTTTGAGCTCTACTTCCTCTTGTTGGTTTTTAATGGTGAGAATCAATGCTCGGTTGTGTCTTGAAGCCTCTTCCTTGAAAGCTGGAAATTTTTTACCAGTCCTTTTTTCAATAGCGGTAATTATTCCCTCAAGGGGGGAGCGGACAATATGAACATCAAATAGGGAAAGAAAAATACTGACTTTCTGCCTTGAATTTTCTCTTTTAATTTCCATAATTTGGCCATCGGCCGGAGATAGAAGGCAGCCTGGTCTGAAGGTGATTTTTCTTTCTGGATCTCGAAAAAAGAAAATTAAAGAGGCTGTTAGAAATATAAAAATGAGAGCGAGAGGCCATATTTTAAAAATAAGAGAGACAATTGCAAGCGAAAGGGAGGGCAAAATAAAATTGAAGCCAAAGGTGGCAATAGGCATTTTAGCCATCTATCCTTCACTTAAAAATATAATTAAAAATAAAAACAGATTTTAGGCTAGAAATGGCTACAATCGGGTTACAGAAATGATGGTGATGGTTTCGCGGGGAACATCCCGGTAACCACGATAAGTCATCGTGGGAGTATTGCCGATGGCCTCAACCACATCCATACCCGAAACGACACGACCAAAAACAGCATAGCCAAAGCCTTCTGGAGTATTATCTCTGTGGTCGAGAAAAGGATTATCCACGAGATTAATGAAAAACTGACAGGTGGCGCTATCGACTTCAGAGGTTCGAGCCATGGCAATTGTTCCCTTTAAATTTTTCAGTCCATTGGTCGCCTCATTTTTTATTGGAGGTTTGGTTTTTTTGGTGACAAAGTCAGCGGTCAGACCGCCTCCCTGAATGACAAAACCTTTAACCACTCGGTGAAAAATGGTTCCATCATAGAATTTTTCATCTACGTAGGAAAGAAAATTTTTTACGGTGATAGGTGCTTTTTCAGCAAAAAGTTCAATAATAATATCACCCTTGCTTGTTTTCATTAACACCCGGGGATTTTGAGCAGCCAGCGATGAAAAAAGGGAAGTCAAAAAGATTAACATAAATAATATTGACATCCACCGTGTCGTCATTTTTGCCTCCTAAAGAAACTGGCTTATTAAAAATAACAGATTTGCTTTAGGAAAATCAATTTTTTTTAAAGATTAATTTTAAAATAATAAAACCTAATTTCGTTTCCAAAGATCTGGCCACAGATAAAAGGTTATAAAATTTTTTATAGAAAAGCCTATTTTCAGAAAACTCACAGCTCAAGGAATTTAAGCCTGTCTTTTGCTTTCACCTTTTTAATTTTCATTTGGATGGAAAATAAATTTAAATAGATTTAAATAAATAGATTTGTTCGCAGGGCAAATAGTCCTGATTAGGAAAAAATTTGGCTTTATTGAAAGATGATTGTGATTTAATGAAAATTTATGTTAAAAATTAGGTCAAAAATGAAAAATCTATGGGAGGTTAGAATGAAAATTTTCAAGAAAAATATCAAATTTTTTATTAGATTGATATTTTTTGTGTTCCTTTATTGCCATGGATTATTATGGCCACAGCTACCTCAATCCTCTTCGGGTGATGAACTCAAAATTCTTCAGACAATGCACAGTATCTCCAGTCACAAGCTGGCTGAGTACGTTCGAGAACTCACTTCGGAAAAATATGGTGGCCGCCTCACCGGAACAGCAGAATATAAAGCCTGTGCCGAATGGGTGGTCAGCCTCCTCAAGTCCTGGGGACTTACTCCAGGCGGCGAAAATGGTTCCTTTTTCCAAACTTATCCACTTGCTTATACTCAGGTTTACCCAGGCTGTGAACTTTTTCTTCATCTTCCTGTAGGTAAAGAAGTAATAAAGAAATTTTATCGTTATGAAAGCGAATTTATACCAGGGGCTACCTCGGCTTCAGGTGAGATCACAGCCGAAGTGGTTTATGTTGGCTATGGAATAACTGCTCCTGAGCTTGGCTATGATGATTATGCTTCAGTGGATGTCCGGGGTAAGATAGTGCTCATGGAAAGAGAAGTGCCAGTTTCACCTGACCGAGATCCCGAACTCTTTTTAAAATGGAGGCCCTATTCTTTTCATCAATACAAACTTCAAAATGCCTTCAAACATGGGGCTAAAGGCATGCTTTATAATTATGGACCAATTTGTAATCCCAATAATTCATATATCGATGGCTTTATTTACAGTCATGTCGGTGACGTTGTAGTCAATGATTTGTTTACTGGAACGGGCAAGAAGCATCGGGATGTCGTTCAGGCAATTGAAAAAAATCTAAAGCCCCAGTCTTTTCCCCTAGGGAAAACCGTGACAATAAAGAATGTAACCAAACATTTTCCAGATGGCACAGGTGAAAATGTTATCGCTCTTCTGCCTGGTTCTGATCCCAGGCTTAAGGAGGAACTAATTATTCTTGGCGCCCATTTGGATCATCTTGGTCGCTGCTGGGAACTTATGCCTGGGGCAAATGACAATGCTTCAGGAGTAGCTGTTGTTCTTGGCGTGGCCGAAGCTTTGGCTAAAGGAGCAATTAAACCTGCTCGCTCCATTATGTTCCTCTTTTTTGGCTCTGAGGAGCAGGGAGTTTATGGGTCAGAATACTATCTTGAACATCCCACCTGGCCTCTAGAAAAGACAAAATGTTTCCTTAATCTTGATGGCGTGGGCTGCGGCGATCGCATTTCTGTTCTCTCCGGTAAGAATTTCCCTTCTCTTTTTGATTTCATTGACCGGGCCAATAATCGTTATATCCATCGAGTAATTACTCCGCAGGCTTTTGCCAATTTAGGCCGGCCGCGTCTTGATGCCGCCCGTTTTCTCTGGAAAGGAATTCCCAGCCTTTCCTTTAGTGTTTCAGGAGCCCCTTCTTATTATCATATTACAAGAGATAATTATGAAACCATAACGCCCGAAATTCTTGAAGATCTGGCTCAGCTTCTTTTTATCGCTATTTTGGATATGGCTGATGAACCAGCTTTGAATTTCAAGAATTGAATTTCAGAATTAAATTTTTTTCAGGCGTGAATTTCGACAATGTCTCCTTCTTGAAGGATATGTTCGCGATTGACCACCAGACCCTGAATTGTCTTACCGCGCCACAACCGGGCATATTTAAAATTATCAGCGAGATCCTTATGAATGGCTCTGGCCATATCGATAACCGAGCTACCCTTTTTTAAGGTGAAAGGCTCATCGAAATCGGGCTTTTTCCCAGGAGCCTTGCTATAAACCCTTATTATTTCCAGAAGATCGTAAATACGGGCTTTTAATTCTGACAAGCCATCGCCTCTTAAGGCCGAAACAGAAAGAAGGGGCCAGCGATTACCTAAAAGCAAACGAAGGTCTTCAAGGGCTTGCTGGCTTTCATCAAGGTCGCATTTATTGGCCACAATAAGGGTGCGTTTTTTATTTGGTCTTTCAGCTGGACTAATTGGCTCTTCCTGGCCTACAAATTCAATCTTTTTCTTTTTCATCGCCTCAAAAAATGTTTCTAGGCGAGCAGCATCATCCATTTGGGTCAGATCAAGGCAGATAAGGACAGCATCGGCAGACCGGACAAGCTCGGGAAGAACGGAGGGGATGTCATCATCTAGGTAGGGAGGAGTATCTATCAACTGGATCTGAATATTTTCATATTTCATCATGTAGGGGGCTGGAATTCTCGTGGTAAAGGGATAGTCGCCGACCTCAGGATTAGCTCCGGTTAGCCCTTTTATAAGCATAGATTTGCCTGAATTGGGGGAGCCAAGGATGACCACCCGACCAGCTCCTGATTTTTCCAGATGGGCGATGGGACTATGCCGGGCAACTTGCGGACGGCGCTGCATTTCCTGTCGCAATTTAGAAATTTTCGTCTTGAGCAGAGCCTGAAGTTTTTCTGTTCCTTTATGCTTGGGAACGATTGCTAAAAGCTGCTCCAAGATTTCCAGCTTTTCCTGAGGGGTTTTCGCCTCCTTGAGTTTTCTTTCAGTTTCTATGTATTCGGGTGGAAGATTGGCTGGCATTTTTAGCTTCCTTATAATTTTCCCTTAAAATATTATAAAAAATGAGAGAAGGCCAAACAACTGCCTTATTTTTAATGAAGAGGTGAATTTCTTTCTTTAAAAAAATTTAAAAAATGATTCACAATTAAAAGTGTTGATCAAGTAAGAGGATGGCTAACAACGAGATGGAAAAAAGAAAACTCTCTTTTTAACTTCTTTTAACCTTCATTTATTTTTAATTGGCTGTTTTCCTCTTCTTGGAGTTCCCGCTTGATTTTCTAATTTTCCTCTTCTTCCGAGAAATTCATTTGGTTTATTTGCCCCAGATCAAGCTTGATAAATATCAAACTATCTATTTGATATATTTTTAGAAATTAAGCAAATAGAACTCTCGATTTATCAGGGGAAATATCATTTATGGATGGTCAGGGCAAGATATATTTTATTGAAAGAGGGGATATCTTTGAATTATTCAAAGCTCGGTTTTAACGAGCAAGCTCCGAGGAGCAAGGAAAATAATCCAGAAGGAGAATTAAAAATGCCTTTTTTATGGGCTTTTAGGTCTCTTTTTGGTCATTTTATTTTAAAAAAAATTAATAATTGAGATGCTTTTTTCTTTACAGGCGTCCAATACTTAGATATAATTTTATTTGATTATACAAAATATGCCCTCAGGGTTATGCCTAAGACCTGCCCGCATAACCCAGATTTTTCTTGTGGTGAGTAAAGATGAAGGAAGCTAAATATACGGCTGATAGCATTAAGGTTTTGAAGGGGCTTGAGGCCGTTCGCAAGCGGCCGGCCATGTACATTGGTAGCACTGGTCCTGAAGGCCTCCATCACCTAGTTTATGAAGTCGTTGATAACTCCATTGATGAAGCTCTCGCCGGCTATTGCACGGAGATTGAAGTCATCATTCATGTGGATAACTCGGTAACGGTAATTGATAATGGTCGTGGAATACCCGTAGATATTCATAAGAGAGAGAAAAAACCGGCCGCCGAACTGGTTATGACCACCCTCCATTCAGGTGGCAAATTCGATTCTAAAGTTTATCAGGTTTCTGGTGGTCTCCATGGTGTTGGCGTTTCCGTTGTCAATGCCCTTTCCGAATGGCTTGATCTTGAAATCAGAAGGGATGGAGGCGTCTATGTTCAGAGTTATGAGCGGGGTAAACCTGTTACTAAGCTCAAGAAAGTCGGTAAAACAAAAGCAACTGGAACCAAGATAACTTTTAAGCCTGATAAGCAAATTTTTGAGTCCATAGATTTTAATTTTGAAATTCTAACCCAGAGGATGCGGGAGCTATCATTCCTGAATCGCGGTTTAAAAATTACCATCACCGATGAAAGAATAAATAAGAGTCACACTTTTCAATATAATGGGGGCATTCTCGAGTTTGTTAAATATCTTAATCAGAATAAAACCGTTCTCCATCCTCAACCAATTTATTTTGAGACTAATAAGGATGAAGTTATCATTGAATTAGCCCTCCAGTACAATACTGGCTATTCTGAAACTATATTTGCTTTCGTCAATAATATCAATACTACCGAGGGCGGAACTCATGTTATCGGATTTAAATCAGCCTTAACCAGAGCAATCAACAATTACGCCAATGCTCATAATTTGGTTAAGGATTTAAGTGAAAATATTTCAGGCGAAGATACAAGGGAAGGTCTCTGCGCCGTTCTCAGCTTAAAAATGCGCAACCCCCAATTTGAGGGTCAAACTAAAACCAAACTCGGCAACAGCGAAATTAAAGGCATTGTTGAGTCAGTGGTTAATGAGTATTTGACGAGCTATTTTGAAGAAAATCCTACAGTCGCCAAAAAAATTGTTCAGAAATGTCTTGATGCGGCCCGGGCGCGAGAAGCGGCGCGCAAAGCTAGGGAACTTGCCCGAAGAAAAAGTGTGCTTGAAACAAGCTCCCTTCCTGGGAAACTTGCTGATTGCCAGGAACGAGACCCGGCCAAAAGTGAGCTGTTTATTGTTGAGGGAGATTCAGCCGGCGGCTCGGCTAAGCAAGGACGAGATCGCCGCTTTCAAGCCATTTTACCTTTGCGAGGGAAAATATTAAATGTCGAAAAAGCTCGCTATGACAAAGTTCTTAAAAGCGAAGAACTGGGAATGATTATATCGGCCTTGGGAACGGGGATTGAGCAGTCTGAATTTGATATTTCCAAATTGCGTTATCATAAGGTCATCATTATGACTGATGCTGATATCGATGGCTCGCATATTCGAACTCTTCTTATGACCTTTTTTTATCGCCAGATGCCACAACTAATTGAACGGGGTCATCTATATATCGCTCAGCCACCATTGTATAAAATCACCAAAGGGAAAATGGTTCAGTACCTTAAGGAAGAAAGAGATTTTGAGAAGTTTATGATTAAAAAGATTTCTGAAGAATTCAAGATAAAAGTTAGTGGTCAACGCGAGCTAATTGAAGGGGAGAAGTGTCGGCGCCTTCTAAAGCTTCTTCTCGCCAAGAAAAATTTTGTTCAAGTTCTCGAGAGAAAGAACCATCCTTTCTTTATTATTGAGACTCTTCTTAATGAGGGCATTCAAACCCTCGAGGATATGCGCGCTAAAAGGCGTATGGAAAAAATCCGACAGCTCCTTCTGGCCAAAGGAATTGAGGCTTTCTTGGGCGAGGATGAAGAACACGGTATCTATGAAATTAATATTCAATTTCAAGTCAACGGTCTAAGTTTGAAGACCAAAGTGGATGCCGACCTTATCACCTCGGCTGAATATAAGAACCTCGTTAAAATTTATCAAGAACTTGAAGGGATTCGCCCGCCCTTCCAGGTGATTTCCGATCATGAAGTCATCAAGGTGGAAAATGAAACTAAATTAATTGATGTTCTCTTTGAAAAGGGAAAAAGAGGTATAAGCATCCAGCGTTACAAGGGACTTGGTGAGATGACACCTGAACAGCTTTGGGAAACCACGATGAATCCAGAGACAAGAACTTTGCTTCAGGTAACCATCCGGGACGCCGTTGAAGCTGACAAAATTTTTACCATCCTCATGGGCGACGAAGTGGAAAGTCGCCGTCAATTTATCGAACAAAATGCCCTCGAGGCGCAGCTTGATATCTAAAAAGAGATTGATTCCTTAGAGGCGAAGCCATGGCAAAAGAGGAGATTGTTGTCAGCTTAGAAGAAGAAATGAAACGGTCCTATCTTGATTACGCTATGAGCGTAATCATCGGTCGAGCCATCCCGGATATCAAAGATGGTCTCAAGCCGGTTCAGCGACGCACCCTTTACGCCATGTATGAAAGCGGAACTACTTGGAATAAACCCCATAAAAAGTCAGCTCGCATTGTTGGTGACGTCATCGGTAAATATCATCCCCATGGAGAAGCAGCCGTTTATGATGCTTTGGTGCGCATGGCTCAGGATTTCAGCATGCGTTATCCCCTGGTTGATGGGCAGGGAAATTTTGGTTCCATTGATGGCGATCCTCCGGCTGCTATGCGCTATACCGAGGTCAGATTAACCAAACTGGCCGAGGAGCTAATGGATGATCTCGATAAAGATACGGTTAATTTTGTTCCCAATTATGATGGGACGCTTGAAGTGCCAGAGGTTCTTCCAGCCAAATTTCCCAATCTTCTGATCAATGGGGCTTCAGGAATTGCCGTTGGTATGGCCACTAATATCCCCCCACACAACCTTGGTGAAGTTATCGATGGTTTGATTTATTTAATTGAAAATCCTGAGGCCACCATTGAAGAGATTATGCGCTTCATTCCAGGGCCTGATTTTCCCACCGGCGGTTATGTTTTTGGGAAAAAGGGTTTAATTGAAGCCTATCGTCATGGAAAGGGAATAATTCATCTGCGGGCTAGAACTCAAATAGAAAGAGGAGCCAAAGGTGAAAGGGAGAGAATTGTCGTTACTGAAATTCCCTATATGGTCAATAAGGCTAAGTTGATTGAGGATGTGGCCGCCCTCGTCAATGAGAAAAAGATTGAAGGAATTGCCGATATCAGGGATGAATCAGATCGGGAAGGATTGCGGATTGTTTTTGAAATAAAGAAGGGTGAGTTGCCCGAGGTTGTTCTTAACAATTTATACAAACATACAGCTCTTCAAACCTCTTTTGGCATCATCCTTTTGGCTATTGTTGACCGCCAGCCCAAGCTCATGGGTTTGATTGAGATGATGCGCTATTTCATTTCCCATCGCCAAGATGTGGTCAGAAGAAGAACGCGTTTTGAGCTCAAAAGAGCTGAGCACCGGGCTCATATTCTCGAAGGATTGACGATTTGCCTGGACCATCTCGATGCTATTATCAAACTTATTAGATCATCGAGAACGGCTGAGGAGGCTAAAAAGGAATTAATCAGCCGTTATAAATTAACCGATATTCAAGCCCAAGCAATATTGGAAATGCAATTGCAGCGATTGACGAGGTTAGAGAGAGAAAAGATTATTAGTGAATATGAAGAATTAAAAAAGACCATTGCTCACCTAAGAAAGATTTTAGCCAGTGATAAACTGATTCAGGAAATAATCGTTGAGGAGCTGAAGAAAATAAAGGAAGAATATGCTGACGAAAGAAAAACTGAAATCAGGGATGAGGAAATAACTGACATTCGGCCAGAAGATTTAATTAAAGAGGAAGATGTAGCTATTATTTATACTGCTTCTGGATATATAAAAAGAACTGGGTTAAGTTCATATCGATATCAAAGTCGAGGGGGTAAAGGCAGAAAGGGCATTGATATGAAGCCTGAAGATGTCGTGGAAAATTTATTCATCGCTTCAACCCACAGCTATTTGCTAATTTTTACTAATCAGGGCCGGCTTTACTGGCTCAAAGCATTGGATGTTCCCGATGTGGGCTTGACTGGGCGGGGAAAATATATCCACAATTTAATAGAATTTCAGCCTGGAGAGAAGGTCCAATCTATCGTTTCGGTCAAAGATTTTCCTGAAAATCAGTACGTGGTCATGCTGAGCACAGATGGGCTGATTAAGAAAACCAGCCTGGCAGCTTTCAAAAATATTCGGCGTGGGGGCATTGTGGCCATGACTTTGCGCCCAGGAAGCGAGCTTTTTGCCGCTCAAGTTACAGATGGTAAGAGCGATATTATTATTGGCACCAAAAAAGGTCTGGCTCTTCGCTTTTCGGAAAAAGATATAAGGCCGATGGGCAGGCAGGCGGCTGGCGTTAAGGCGATAAGACTTCAGAAAAAGGATGAGATTATTGGCATGGTGGTTATTACTAAGGATGATAAATATATTTTTACAGCTACAGAAAAGGGCTATGGAAAAAAGACGGAAATTTCGCTTTATCCCCTTCATCACCGTGGGGGGAAAGGAGTGATTAATCTTAAAGTGAATGATAAAGTTGGAGCAGCTATTGGCCTAGTAGGTATAGGTGAAGATGAGCTCATCCTTGTTACTCAATTAGGAAAGGTCATTCGCTTTAAAACCAAGCAGCTCAGAGCTTTGGGTCGGGCTACTCAAGGAGTTAGAATCATTCATCTTGAAGAAGGGGACAGGGTTTGTTCTGTGGCCAAAGTCCGGGAAGATTAAAAATAGATTCCAGTCTTGGTTCTTTTTTATAGCCTTTAAGTTTGAGCCTTAAAGATCAAAATAGACCTAAGAATAAAACTAACTGGAATGTTTTTCGAGGCAGATCAAGATTTAAAAAATATGGCAATTCGGATTTATAATTTTTTAAAAAAAATTATACTTTCAGAAAAAAGGAGGTAGCTTATTTATAAAAAAATTTTATTAATTCTGGATACAAGATGCAATCTCAACTGTCCTCATTGTTATGTCCATTCCCGGGAATGGCAAAAAAAATTAACTAAGGAAAGAGCTCTCAAATTAATTGATGAAGTCAAAGAGCTGGGAATAGGAGAGATTGATTTCAGTGGTGGTGAAGTCCTTTTGATACCCGAATTATTTGATTATCTTAAAAAAGCTAGGAAGCTTGGGCTGAGAGCTTCGATAAATTCAAACGGACTTTTATTCAATGAGGACAATCTTAAGTTTCTTAAAGACTATGATATTTATCTTTATATTTCAATCGATGGAGCGACCAAAGAAGCCTATGAGAAAATTAGAGGTCTTGGCAACTATAAACTATTGCTTTCTAAATTAAAGCTCCTAGAAAAATATAATCTCAAGTTTTCGATCCTTTTTACTCTGTCATCAATCAATTTTTCGGAGGCTCAAAAGATGGTTTCTTTTGCTCAAAAAAATGGAGCTGAAACTTTATGTCTTATTCCCGTTATTCCTTCTGGACAGGCCAAAAAAACAGGTATTTGGATTGATTCGTCACTGGTTATAAAAGGTATGGAAAAGGTTGCCGAAGAGGCCGAAAAACTGAATTATAAAATTTATGCTCTCGATTGTCCTTTTTTAAAAATTTTTCCTTTATCCAATTATTTAATCATCGAAGCCTGCCCTTCCTTTGAAATGATCGATATTTCGCCAGCAGGGGATATTCTCATCTGTGATGTCCTTGATGTACCGCTCGCCGAGATAAGAACAAAATCCTTGAAAGAAGCTCTGAATGATCTTAATAATCATCCTTTTTACCAAAAGCTCAAAGAAAGAACAAAAGTTTGTTCGGGATGCCCGGAGATTGACTTCTGCCGGGCCGGTTGTTATGCCCGCTCTTATCTCTGCCTGGGCGATATTTCCAAGCCAGATCCCTTTTGTCCCCGAGCTTCAAACTTTAGATGATTGAAAAAATTTTCTGCTTCTTTATCTTTTGGCTGTCGATCTGGCTATAGGAGCTAAAGTTCAGATCAATTCATTATTCAAAGTAAAAAAATTAATTTTCATAAAATAATTTTCATAAAATAAAAACAAGTAGAAAAATAAAAACCGATAGAGAATAAAAATGCGAAGGGAAAGAAGGAAAATGAAGCTTGTGAAATAAAAAAGTGCTAAATCAGTTGATGTAAATTAAGATGTAAACTAGAGGCAATTTAATAAACTAACTTAAGTTTTATTAAACGAAAATAATTTTCGGCTGAAGAGATCAACCCATAAAGATAGTTTTCCTCTGGTCTTCTTTGAGAATTATATTCGAAAGAAAATATGTCCCCTCAATTAGTTCGATATCGTCATAATAGGCTGAAGTTTTGGCTGAGGATATAAAATTTCCTTTTGGGTCATAAATGTTGAATCTGTAATTAGGATTATCAATTATATACAGCTTACCATCCCTCAATATTTTGATTTTCTTGGCTCTTGGTGATAGTTCTCCAGGTCCCTGTCCTTGCCGGCCAAATTTAAATAGAAATTGGCCATTCTTGGAAAAGCAAAGGATTCGGCTATTTTCGGAGTCAAGTAAATAAATAAACCCCTGTTTTTCACCCAAAGCAAAGAAATTAGGCCGATAAAAATCTTAATTAGGCCTATCAGACCCGAGGCTCCAGATATCTTCTCCTGAAATATCTTTTATCGAATAAGTTATCTTTTCTTGGAAAAAATTTTTGGATTTTATAAAAAAGAATATAACTCAGATAAAAAATTAATTTTATCTCTTTTTTCATTAAAAGAGCCCCTTCAAATTTATTTAAATTTTAATATTAATTAGTGAGCTTGGCAACATAATAACCTTAGTCGGCAGGGGTTTTGTAAACAGAAGCATCCCCCAGGCCCGTTATCAGGGGCTATCAAGCAATCGTAATTTTGATTTGGCTCATTCCATTTGCAATAATAACAGCCCCCGTAGCAATAACAAGCATGGGGCACAAATTGAGCCTGAACAGCCACTGTAATCCATGCTAAAATAAACATTATCAGGGTGAGAATTAAAATTTTTTTAAATTGATTGACATAATTTCCTCCTTTCAGTTTAAACACGTTAATTTCATTAACCTTCATTTAAGATTATTTAGGAATAATTTAATAATTTGTTCGTATTCTTTTTTATACTTTTTTATATTAAATGATATGGGATCAACTCTTAGTATGTGTCTATCCCCGGAAATGATTGCTTTTAGAGATTTATATCGACTAAAAATACTATAATTAAGTAAATAAGGATTTTCAATTATATCATAAACAATTGAATATCTTTGCTTGAAGTTGTTAATTACAGTTGGTCCTATTTTAGGCCCAATACAACAAAAGTAAATTTGCTATTGGTACTTTTTGCTAAGCTTATTTAAAAAAATAGATTCTTTTAGGCAATCCAAACAATCTAAAGAATGAAGAGTAAGCACAACTATCAACTTAT
>CALLJL010000007.1 GCA_938092135.1 uncultured bacterium | reverse complement strand
CGAACGTTCATTTTGATAAAGGGTTTATTCATATAGAGGATTCTAAAAGCGGAAAGAGCAGAGACGTGCCTATGAATGTCCAGGTTTATGAAATGCTTAAGAATATGCCTCGGCGAAGTGATTATGTTTTTTTCAATCCCGAAACAAATGACCGGGTGAAAGACATAAAGACAGCGTTTAAAGCAGCCTGCCGCCGGGCCGGGATAAAAGGGCTGAGGTTGCATGACCTTCGCCATACTGCCGCCAGCTGGATGGTCGAAGCAGGCGTTGACCTTGTCACCATTTCAAAAATACTGGGTCATTCATCAATCACAATGACGATGCGCTATGCTCATCCAACACAGGAGAATATGAAGCTTGCGGTCCAGAAATTAGGCCAAAAGCTTGAAAAAGGACGTCAAAAAGTCGACACTATAGAAATTAAGCCGCTTATAACTCCTTTAAAATCAAATGCTTAGCTCAATAAGTATATGGACTTCGAATCCAAAGGGCGGGGGTTCAAATCCCTCCGGGCGCGCTTTCTTTTTTCCCTTAGCTCGATGAATAGTCAGAAAGAAAGCCTGAAAAAGCAATAAATAATTAATGACAAGATTGGAAATAATAATTAATGACAAGATTGGAATAATATGGAAGCTAAGAAATTAGTGACCCAATAAGTTGTTTTTGCCCTAAGTTATCTAATTAAGATTAAAAAATTTTAATAAGTACGATCCGTAATATAAGCTGAAGAATCTAATTATCCTTTTTATCATCTAGATTACTGCCTGGATCAACTTTATTTTTCATAAGCCTTACCCTGAAGGAGGAGGCCTGACCCTGTTTATCTTCCCCAGCAAAAACGATTAGATGGGGGAAGGGGAATCTGATACCTTTACGGTCAAAAGCTAGTTTCAAACGCCGGTTAAACTCTCGACCAATCCGCCACTGTTTGTTTGGTTTGGTTGTCGTTCTGGCTTTAATGACTATAGCCGAATTATCAAAACGGTCAACTCCGAGGATTTCAAGAGGCTCAAGTATATCTTCAGAGAACAGAGGATCGCAGCGGATCTCCTCGTCAATTTCTTTCAAAGTGGCTATGACTTCGTCTATATTTTCAAAATAGCTAACACTAATATCAAACAAATATTTCGAATGCCCTTTGCTCATGTTGGTGACAAGATCAATCATGCTGTTAGGGATGAAATGGACATTGCCGCTTAAATCCCTGAGAACAGTCATCTTCAGATTAATGCTTTCTACAACCCCATCTTTGCCGGCAATCTGGACCACATCGCCAACCCTGATTTGGTCCCAGAGAATGATAAAAAAACCATTAATTATATCCTTAATAAGTGATTGAGCTGCAAAACCAACAGCTAATCCAAGGACTCCGGCCGCAGCCAGGAGCGGACCTATTTGAATCCCGAGCGTTGCTAGGATAGTAATTAAAGAAATTATTATGATTATGGCTCTAAGCGAATGTCTAAGAAGCATCGACAGAGTTTTCGCTCTTTTTATTGATTCTTCATCTTCCCGACCCCTTAGAAAGACTTTTTCCGCCCGGTGGCTAAATATCTTTCCAATTCGAATTAAAAATAAGGTACCGACAATTATCAATAAGATTTTAGCCCCGGTGGTCATTAACCAGGAATAAAACTTAGCTAGCAAGTCAGGTGTAAACATGTTTTTCTCCTTTAAAAGAAAATTTTTATTTTAATGAATAATATTTATTTTTAGCAACATATGCTTTTGGCAAGCTACCTTTTATCATTTCCTAAAAAAATTAGGCATCGTTGGCCGAATAAATGGCGGGATAAAAAGAACTAAATTGAAAAGAGTAATTAATCTTAGAGCTCTTTGAGGATGGCAGGGAAAATTAAACTTACTTAAATTTATTGCTATTTTAAGGTTATTTATTTTGCGTTGAAACACATAAAAAGTATCAAAATTGATATAATAATTTACCCCTAAAGTATTTTTTTCTATGTTAATAATTTACTAAATGAGTAACATTTAAATTAGGCCAAGGAGGTGAGTACATTGAAAGCCAAAGAATTTTTTTGGAACGAGACAGAGCAACCCCGAAGGCGAGCGCGAAAAATTGCCTTTATCGGCAATTATTTACCCAGGCAGTGCGGCATCGCTACTTTTACCACTGATTTATGCGAAACCATTGCCAATTTATTTGAAGGGGTTTATTGTTTTGCTATTCCAGTAACAGATATTGAAGGTGGATATAATTATCCCGCCCGAGTTAGATATGAAATTATCGAAAAGGATATAACTACCTATCATCAAGCCGCCGATTTCTTGAATATCCATGGGACAGACGTCGTCTGTTTACAGCATGAGTTCGGTATTTTCGGCGGGTCTGCCGGCAATTATCTTTTAGCTCTCCTACGGGACTTGAGAGTTCCGTTGGTTTCAACTCTTCATACTGTTCTTTTAAATCCAGACCGCCACCAATTTGCCGTTCTCAAAGAAATCATTCAACTTTCAGAAAGGGTTGTAGTCATGAGTCAGAGGGCCCGGGATTTTCTTTTAGAGGTCTACGGAGCTCCTGAGAATAAGATTGAAATCATTCCCCATGGAATCCCTAATGTTCCTTTTATTGATCCCAATTTTTATAAGGATCAATTTGGAATTCAGGGAAATATTGTTCTTTTAACTTTTGGACTGCTATCAGCGAATAAAGGAATTGAATATGTTATCAAAGCTTTACCTGAAATCCTGAATTTCCAGGAAAATGTCGTCTATATTGTTCTCGGAGCAACTCATCCTAACATCCTGCGGCAAGAAGGAGAAACCTATCGTCTTTCTCTCCATCGTTTAGCTCAGGATCTCGGAGTTGATAAGCATGTCATTTTTTTTAATCGCTTTGTTAGTCTGCAAGAATTAACTGAATTCATTGGGGCAGCCGATATCTTTATCACCCCATATTTGAATGAAGCCCAAATTGTCTCCGGGACTCTTTCCTATGCTATGGGCATGGGCAAAGCGGTGATTTCCACGCCTTATTGGTATGCCACTGAGATGCTGGCTGAAGGAAGAGGGATTCTTGTTCCTTTTAAAGATGAAAAGGCTATTTCTCAGGCAGTTATTCAACTTATAAAAAATGAAGCTGAACGCCATACCCTCCGTAAAAATGCTTATCTTTATGGTCGAAATATGATTTGGCCAGCCGTGGCCAATCGCTATATGGAAGTGTTTGAAAAAATAAAGGAAGAAAGAGCTTCTTCCCTTCATTTAGTTCGGCCCTATATGACTATGGATTCAAGACCAAGGGAGTTACCTCCTATAAAATTAGATCATCTCCGGAGATTGACCGATCATACAGGTGTACTTCAGCATTCAATTTATAACGTTCCTAATTATAATGAAGGTTACACTACCGATGACAATGCCCGAGCTTTAATTCTCGCCATTCTTCTGGCTTTTTTAAGGGAAGAGAAAACCTTTTCTTCCTATGATTTAGCTTCCAGAACCCTGGCGTTTCTCTGGCATGCCTTCAATCCTAAAACCAGGCGATTCCGCAATCTTTTAAGCTACGATCGCCGCTGGCTAGATGAGGTTGGTTCAGAAGATGCCCATGGCCGAGCCCTCTGGAGTTTAGGCATAGTTCTTGGGCGAAGCCAGGTGGAGGGATTTAGAAATCTGGCTGGACGGATCTGGGAACAGGCTCTGCCGTCTGTGGAAAATTTTACTTCCCCTCGGGCTTGGGCCTTCACCCTGATTGGAATAAAGGAATATCTCTCTCGTTATGCTGGGGATATGGCTGCCCGCCGCCTTTTGGAAATTCTAACTGATCGGCTAATCAATCTCTATCAGCAAGCCAGTTTGCCCGATTGGCCTTGGTTTGAAAGAAGCCTAACCTATTCCAACGCAAAGCTCCCTCACGCTTTGCTTGTCGCTGGCCAAATTCTGGGCAGGAAAGAAGCCACTGATATCGCCCTTAAGAGTCTTGATTGGTTAATTAAAATTCAGGTTTCTCCGGAAGGACATTTTATGCCCATAGGCACTAATGGATTTTATAGTTATGGTGGCCCGCGGGCTCGTTTTGATCAGCAACCTATTGAGGTTTACACAACTTTGTCCGCCTGTCTTGAGGCCTATAGATTCACTCGAGATAAAAAGTGGCTCTATGAGGCCCAAAGAGCCTTTGAATGGTTTTTAGGTAAAAATGATCTCCGTCTTCCTCTTTATGATCCTACTTCAGGAGGTTGCTGCGACGGCCTTCATTCTGACAGGGTTAATCTCAATCAGGGAGCTGAATCAACTTTAGCTTTTCTTCTTTCCTTGGTTGAAATAAAGCTTGTCGAAGGCGAAACCATTGAAGAAAAAGAGGAGGTTTAAAGTGAAAGGATCATTTTTCATTTCTAAAGAACTTTTCACCAGATATCCTAAAAACCCAATTTTAACGGCGAAAGACTGGCCCTATCCTGTCAATACTGTTTTTAATCCTGGTGCGACCAGGCTAAAGGATGGTACCGTTCTTCTTTTATGCCGGGTGGAAGACAAGAGCGGCCTTTCTCACCTCTGTGCAGCCCGATCGCCCAATGGCTTTGATAGCTGGGAAATTGATCCTTTGGCCTCTCTCCATCCCAATCCTCAGGAGTATCCAGAGGAGATATGGGGAATTGAAGATCCCAGGATAACCTATATAGATTCCCTCAATAAATATGCAATTGTCTACACTTCTTTCTCCAGGGGTGGCCCTGGAGTTTCCCTGGCCTTAACGACGGATTTTATAAATTATGAAAGATTAGGCGTAATTCTGCCTCCTGAAGACAAAGATGCCGCTCTTTTGCCTCGTCTTATTAGGGGCTCTTGGGCTATGATCCATAGGCCGATAACCAATCTGGGGGCCCACATTTGGATCTCTTATTCGCCCGATTTGAAGAGTTGGGGTGGCCATAAACTTATTCTTCAAGCCCGCAAAGGGGCCTGGTGGGATGCTGGAAAAATAGGTTTAGCCACACCGCCAATTGAAATTCCTGAGGGATGGCTTATTCTTTATCACGGGGTGCGCTTTACGGCTTCAGGTTGCATCTATCGCCTCGGCTTAGCTTTGCTTGATAAAGAAAATCCGGAAATATGTCTGCTCCGAGGGCGCCATTGGATTTTCGGTCCTGAAGCTCCCTATGAGCGTTTTGGTGATGTTAATAATGTGGTCTTCCCCTGTGGCTATATAATCGAAAATGATGATAAAATTCATATTTATTATGGAGCAGCCGATACTTCCATCGCCGTAGCCACTGGGAGTCTAAAAGAATTGAAGCAATGGCTTGAAGCTAATGGCCAACCAGAACAGTTGGAATATTAAATTAAAAAGTAACGGCCTTTTTATTTCCGCTATTTTAGGCTTTTCGCACACTCCTTGCGTAAATTTTCACTTTTTCTCTGATATTCTGGCAAATAATTCATACATGACCGGCACCACGAACATCCTAAGAAAGATGGCGAAAAGGAAGCCGCCGATATACACTGTGGCCAGCGGACGATGAAGTTCGGATCCAGTAGCCCTGATCAACGCGAGTGGCAAAACGCTAACTATCATAACCATATCAGTAATAAATATCGGCCGAAATTTGGTCAGAGCGCCTTCGACAACTGCCTGACGAATGGACAAACCGGTTTTCCGATAATCATTTATTTTCCCCACTAAGACAATATCATTCTGAACGCAAATTCCAAAAAGGGCAATCAGGCCAATAATGGAGGAAACGTTAAGGGATTGGCCGGCAATCAGCAAGCCAAGGATGCCACCGATTAAAGTCGATGGTATATTCATAATAATAAGCAGAGCTTGCCAGATTGAGCCAAAAGAAGAAAAAAGGATAACAAAAATAATCAGGAGTACAAGAGCCATGAGCAAGGTAAGATGCTTGATAGCAACCTGCTGACTTTCATATTGGCCGCCAAAGGTCACAAAATAGCCTGGAGGTAAAGTTACTCTTTCTTCTATGACTTTTCTGGCTTCTTCTACGAAGCCCCCAACATCGCGCTTGATAACGTTACATATAATAGCTTTTCGCCTCATCAGGTTTTCCCTGAAAATTGTCTGGGGACCTTCACTTCTTCTGATATCAGCTACCAGGGCTAGAGGAATTTTTTCACCGGATGGTGTATCAAGTAGAAGATTTCTCAAAGCTTCCTCATCCTGACGATATTTTTCTGGAAGCCTAATGAGCACCGAAGTAATTCTGTCGTGCTCATAGATATCTGTGACTTCTATTCCATTAAAGGCTGTTTCAACAATTTCGGCCACTTGGCCAATGGATAGGCCATAGCGAGCCAGCTTTTCCCGATTAGGTTGAATAATCAGTTCAGGAATGCCGCGAGTCTGTTCTACTTTGATATCGGCTGACCCTTTAATGCTCCCCACAACTTCTTTAATTTCTTCAATTTTTTCATTTAGGACATCTAAGTCCGGGCCAAACAGCTTAATAGAAAGCTGTCCCTCCGTTCCAGTCAACATTTCAGCCAGCTTGTTGGCAATTGGCTGCTCAATAATATAGGACATCCCTGGAAATTTCTCCATTTCTTGCCTGAAAATCTGGCTCAATTCTTTAAAATCCCTTTTTCTCTTTTCCTTGGGCACCAATTCAATCAGGAAATGACTATGGTTGACAGGGTGAATATGTTCAGAGCCTTCAGCCGAACCAGTCATCCGAGAAACAGAGGCTACTTCGGGAAATTTCATGAAGACTTTTTCGAGCTCTTTGCCTATTCGAACTGACTCTTCGAGCGAAGTTTCAGGCAACATAGTAATTGAAACGATCATAGAGCCTTCATCAAGGGGTGGCACGAAATCTTTTCCTAAAAAAGTGTAACTGATTACTGCAACCATTATCAGAATGGCGTAAATTGTTAATAAAATTTTTTTTCTGTCGAGAGCTTTCTTTAAGTATTTTCCATAAAAGTTTCGCAGAATATCTGTAATCTGTCTTTTCTTTTTTTCTCTTATCTCACTTAGAAAATAGGTGGCCAGCACTGGCTGAAAAGTAATGTTCAGCATCATAGCTCCAAAAAGCGAAGCGGCGACGGCAAAAGCTGTTGGCCGAAACATGGCTCCTTCGAGTCCGCTCATAGTCATCATGGGAACGAAAACCAGAATAATTATAAGGCTAGCTGAAAAGAGATATTGGCCAACATCGCGACTTGCCTCCCCTACATTTTCTATGATGGAAGCTTGACCTCTTTTTTCTTTCATTACTCGCAAAATGTTTTCGACAAGAATAATGGAACCATTAGCCATTTTGCCAATGCCAATAGCTAGGCCGCCTATAGACATAACCGTAAGTTTTACTCCAAAAAGCTGCATAGTTACTAATGTTATCAAAATGGAAAGAGGAATGGTTAGGGATGCAATCAAGGCGCTCCTGATTTCCCCCATGAATAGAATCATGATCAAGATTACTAGGATAATGCCTTCCAGAATAGAAAATTCAAGATGCTCAATGGATTTGATAATTAATATAGATTGGTCATAAATCGGCTTAAGGCTTATCCCAGCAGGTAGGTCTTGGCTAATTTGAGCCAGAGCTTTTTTTATGTTAGAGATGGTTTTTAGTGTATCCGAGCCATACTGCTTTTCCAGGGTGACATAGACAGCTTCTTGCCCATTATGGCTAGCATCTTCCCTCCTGAACTTATGTCCTACTTTTACCTCGGCCACATCGCCTACACAAATAGGGACATTGTTTCTGGAAGCGATAACGGTGCGGCTAATATCTTCCAGAGTAATAATGCGGCCAATTCCCTTGATCAAGATATCTTCAGAGCCTTGTTTTAAGATGCCACCGGAAAAGTTTCTGTTGGCCATTTCGACCGCGCAGCGGACATCTTCTATGGTCAGGCGGTAGTTGTAGAGCATTTCTGGATTCAGCAAAATCTGAAACTGACGGATATAACCACCAAGATTGATGATAAATGACACCCCGTGAACACCTTGGAGACGACGCTTGATCATCCAATCGGCTATTGACCTTAGTTCCATTGGATCAGCATTTTCACCCGTGACCACAAATTCAAAAACTTCGCCCATCCTGGAACTGACCGGGCCAAGAGTAGGACCTATCGTTCCAGCCGGCAAGCGACCGGAAATGAGATCTAATTTACTGGAAACAATCTGTCTGGCCCGGTATATATCAGTTCCCCAATCAAATTCCACCGTGACCAGGGAATTTCCTGTGGTTGATTCAGAACGTATCCGAGTAACGCCAGGTGTGCCAGCCATTAAGCTTTCTAGAGGGAAAGTAATCAAGCGCTCGACCTCCTCGGGAGCCATTCCAGGATTTTCGGTGATTATGTTGACAAGTGGCGCGTTTAGATCTGGATAAATGTCTTTGGGCAGACGCAGATAAGATAGGACACCAAACAAGCAGACAAGAATAACCAAAAAAATGGTTAGCACTCGATGCTTTAATGCAAATTCTATCAATCTGTTAATCATTAGAGCCTCCAGATAAGAGCGTATCTCTAATCATGAACAGCCTCTTTAAGAATTGATTCAAGAAGCTTTGATTTAATCTGGAAACTACCGACTGTTACCACCACCTCTCCTTCTTTGAGACCACTAATAACTTCATAATGGCCATTCTGTCTAACTCCGAGCTTCACTTTTCTCAGCTCAAATTTTTCACCCTTGGGAATAAAAACAAATTTCTCTCCCTGCTGATCGCAGACTGCAGTTTCTGGAACAGCGAGCACCGGCTGTTCTCCATTGATATTTATCCTAAGGCTAGCAAACATTCCGGGCTTAAGAAGTAGGTCCGGATTTTCTACTTCGGTCCTAACGGTAATTGTCCGGGTTTCATCTTTCAGAACATCGCCAATATAACTGATTTTGCCTAGAAATGTTTTTTCAGGATAAGCCGGCACATTTATTTCTACTTTCTGACCCAGCCTAATTTTAGCTATATCCTTTTCAAAAATATCGGCATCGACCCACATTATTCTTGGGTCCAAGATAATCATCATATCTTTCGTCTGATCTACCATCTCACCTGGAGATACATTTATTTCTACTATTTTGCCTCTGATCGGAGAATAAAGAGTGATTATGGGATTAATCTGGTGGGCAGAGGCTATCTGTTTGACATCCTCTTCGGAAAAACCTAAAAGATGGAGTTTTTTTTCGCAGGCTTCAAGATTAGCCCTAGCTACCTTGTACTCGGCTTCGGCCACTAAATAATCTTTTTGAGCGCCTGCTCCTCGCTCAAAAAGCCTTTTCTGACGTTCATAATTTGCTTGGGCCAGTTCGAGGTCAGCCAGGGCTCGGAAAAAATCAGCCTTGGATTTGCCTACTTCCTCACTCTGAAGGATTACAAGTGGCGAACCTTCATTCACCCAGTCCCCTACCTTTACAATGATTTTGCTTACCCGGGCCGGAAAAGCATAACTAACTACAAAAATACGATTATTTGGTGGAATTATCTTTCCATTGGCACTTACTTGAGCTTTAATATTTTTATAAACGACAGGGGCAGTTTCTATCTTAATTGCTTCTCTTTCTTTTTCTAATAGGGTCACAGTTTCAGACCCCATTAACTTCCATCTCCGGCCATGTCGGCCTCTGAATTGGAGCGGTTCGGTTTGATCTGATTCAATCGAGCCGGTGACGTGACCTTTTGGACTCCTCGCTTCAGAGCGATCCCGTAATTTTTGGCAGGAGCCCCAAAAAAATAAAATTATTAAAATTATTAAACCAATTATTTCTTTCTTTTTCTTCATTTTTCACCTCACTGAATTTTTCCCATGGCTCTCGAAAGAGCTGCCAGCGAAAGCGCATGCTGGTAGAGCAGTTCGGCATAGGCGAGTCTGGAGTCGATTAAAGTATGGCGAGCTTCAATCAAATCGAGCCCGCCGATTTGCCCTTCTTTAAAGCTAAATAAAAAAAGCTCATAGACCTGTTCAGCTTGATCCAAGATACTTTCTTCAAATATTTTTATTTGTTCCTCACAGCTGAGAACTTGACGAAAAGCCTCTTCTACCTCTAGAGAAACGAGGTTCTGCCAGTAAATAAGTTCTTTTTGCCTTGATCTTAACTGAGCCTCAGCTTCAGCCACTTCGCCACGTTTGATTTGCCAGAAGAAAAGAGGAACTGATAGAGACAGACTGAAGTCCCAATATTTAATTCCTTCTACCTGGTGTTGGGCAAAGCCAAGGTTAAAATCAGGGAAGTAGCTGAGGTAGGCTTGTTTCTTTTGTGTTTCTGTTTTGTGGAGAGAATATTCAACCTTTCTGATTTCGGGTCGTAAGGATAAAGCTTCTTTTCTTGCTTCTTCAAGGTTAAGGCTCAAAAGCGGTTGCCGAAGCTGCCCTCTAATCTTAAGATCCAAATTTTTATCTTTGCCCATGAGAACGGCCAGTCTGGCGGCTATGATTTTTCTTTCTATTTCATATTGTTTGACCATGGCTTCTGCTTTGGCCAGTTCTACCCGAGCTCTCAAAACTTCAGCCCTGGAAACTTCTCCAGAGGAATACTTGATTTCAACTAAATCGGTAAAATCCTTATTGAGTTGCAAGTTTTCTTTAGCATACTTTAACTTTTCCTCTATTAGCAGTAAGCTGAAAAAGGCCTCTTTTACTTGATAAGCGATGGACAACTTAAGACTTTGGATATCCTGAAAGGCTTCGTTTGCTTCTAATGAAGCGGCTATGGTCCGTAGATAACGCCGTCCAGGAAATTCAATGGTCTGGTATACCCAGAAAAATTTTTCTTCCGACCTCCATGGAGAAAAGAATCTGGGCTGCAAGGGATAATCGACAAGGATTTCAGGCTGAGGAAATGAACGGGCTATGTTGACTCTAGCTTGGGCTGCTTGGTATTGGTCATAATAGGAGAGAAGAAGGGGATTGTTGGCCAAGGATATTTCTAGGCATTGCTCAAGCGTTAATATGGGCATAAAAATAATTTGACTTTCGCCTTCTTGATCCTTAATTATAGACACAAATGGCTTTTGACTGAGGGAAGCCGCGTTTAGGAAGTGGTATGAAGTTGTCAGGATAAGTTGGAAAAAAAATATCATCATTAGTAATGAGAGGAAGATTGGTTTAAGCCTAAAACCCTTCAGCTTTTTAAAAGTGATGGACAGTTTTTCTTTCATGTTACCTCCAACTAGGAAAAATCTAAAAAGGTGGAATAAAGGCGAATTACAAATAAGCTATTTTTTGTTCAGATAAATGGAGGGGACCTTGTTAATCCAGATTTGGTACAAAGACTTTTATATTTATTTAAATGAAAAGCCCAGGTAATTTTTAGGATGATAAAGAAAATCAGAATTATTAGCCACACTGCGCCGGCTGATAGAAAAATTTTTAAAAATTGCCCGGCCGGGCAATTGCTCGGCTCCTGAATTATCCTGTGATTATGAAATAAATCGATGGCTGAGGAAATAAAGGTAAAGCTTATAATTAAAAAAGGAGCAATTAAGCTTTTGTATTTGAGCATCTCTATTCTGATAAGAAAAAAATATTTATTTGCGGATTCGGGTAATTTCAAAGACCACCGGGTTAGTGGCGTCAGGGCAGGGATGAGTTTTTCGATCAGGATTTTCTTTCAGCCAAGGAAAATGCGCCTCATAAAGCATGGCAAAAGCAGCTGGTAGCAGGCTATAAAGAGCATGGATGCATATCTTTCCCTCGACTCCGGCTTCTTTGATCTTGATCAAATCGCCAACCTTATGCCCCATGGCGCAAGTTCCCTTAACACTCAATACTTTCACCTCAATGTATTTGACTGGTTTTTCCATTTTGTCCTCCGTTATTGAAAACTGGAGGGCATTTGAATTTTCATTTCCCAGGTTTTTTCTGACTCCGTTACTCCCTTAGCCTGCAGCTTTATTAACTGATAAGGTAAGGTGATAACTCCCACTATTGCCCTTAGCAAACCCTTAATAATCTGTCGCCTCTTAGTGGCTCTTTAAAAATTTAATCTAATTTTCATGCGTCTTTAATATTAAACTGAATCCCCATAAAGATGTCAATATGAGGATTTGGGCGATATTTCCTTTTTTTAGATCAAAGCTAAAAAAAAGAAGGAGAGAGATAAGAATACAGAGTGAAAAGGTTAAAAAATGGTGGTCTTTATCTTTAATAGAGTTTACTTTTTATCAGTTTTTTTAAGCTAAAGGATAGAGATTAAAGAGAAATAATGTTTGTGTCCCCATTTAAATAAATAGGTGCTGGCCATAGGGGGATTTGGGGGATATATAGCGAAAGGAGGGGGTTATAATTATTTTTCGGCCAGCACCAATTATTATTATCTGATAATTCAATCAATTTGTCAAATAAACGTTTTTTTATGTCGAAAATGGTATAGAGTGTAATTGGGGATGAAGTTTATGAAGGAAGAGAAAAGTTAATCCCTTCAGGTAGGGAAGGTGATATTTATAAATCCTCTTGTCTGATGATTGACATTTTATTCTGAAATAATGATATTAATAAAAACCCTTTAGGAAGAAGAGGGGGTAAGGATGGCGAAAATCTTAATGATTGATTTTTCAGAGGAAGAAATCAGGCGGCTTCAGGCGGAAAAATGGGATGTTGAAGGAGCGGAGACTAACTGGAAATCAGGCAAAATAACTAGTTTAGTTCCTCCCCTTGATTGCCGCCTTGTCTTTTTCCAACTCAACCTTGGTGACTCTGGCTCCGGCCTACATGTTGGTGATGCCGCTAATTTTGAAGCCATTTTACTCGATGGTGGTGTTATCACTTGTTTTCTTGGGGCTGGCGAAGAATTTCATTTAACCAATTTATTTGGTCCAATTCCTGGTTTGAAACTTGAAGTTAATAAGCGGCCGTCTTTTATTAACAAAATTGCCGACAGCCCAGCCGGCCGTCTCCTTGAAGAATTTATGCCCCAGATTGTCAAATCCTTTGAACTTTTTGTGGATGAAGATGAAGCCAGCAACTTTTTGTCCATTCCGGAAGAAGGAACAGGCTTTCATCAGATTGAGGTTCTGGCCCGAAATTATCGACGTCGACCAGTCGCCGCATGCCTTCGCAAAGGCAAGGGATATCTTTTTCTTTTACCCTGGTTTGGCCCGAATAATATTGATGTTGTGCGCTACATGTTGCGTCAGGTGCTACCTCCTATGACCCCTTATCTTTTTGAGGAAAGCCCTTTCGCCTGGATAGAAAGCCCAGATTATTATTTTCCTTCTCTTAAATCCCTCTTTCAGCAAATCCAAGAAGAAACAGAGCGCCATCGACAAAATATTTTCCGTTTGAGAAATCAGGCGGAGGAGTTAAGGAAAACAGAACAGGAAATTTTCTTCCAGCTCATTACAGGTCAAAATGAATCTCTGAAGAAAGCTGCGGTTCATGCTTTTAATTACCTTGAATGGCCTTTAGTTATTGATGTTGATGAATATTGGAAAAGGGTTATCAGGATAAAAGAAGAGGACATTTGGTTAATCAGTGATTGCGAGGAAAAGACAGTGGAAGAAAAGCTCAGGACAAGTCCAATTATTCTTGTAATTATTCGAAGCGGTCCAGGTCCAGCCAATGAAAATGACTTTATTTGTTTACAAAAGTTTAAAGCTCGAAGAATGCAGGAATTTGATAATACTAAAATGAAGTCTATCCTTTTAGGTAATTATTATTTCCGCCAGGATGCCCGGACAAGACCCGTTCCTTTCACCCAGGAACAAATTGAAGAGGCTATTGCTGACGGCAATGGTCTCATGACCACGGCTGATCTTTTCTGGGCTATTAAAGCAGAAAAGGAGGGTAAAATAAGCAAGGAAGAAATAAGAAAAACCATAAGTGAAAGCAAAGGACTAATCACTTTTAATTATTAAGCCAGTTTAATTTCTAAATCAGGAAAGGAAAGAGTCTTTGAAAGAAAAGAAAGAGTTGAAAATTATTTGTTTTCATTGTGGCGCCACCAACCGCGTTCAAGAAAAAGATTTAGCTCCGGGCAAAAAGATTCTTTGCGGTCGGTGTCACAATGCCCTTCCTGAGCCGGGTTCGGTCCTGGTGCTTTCTCCTAAGAGAATTTACAATCTCATAAAAAATGGTTCCATTCCTATTCTTATCCAATTTTATTCTGATAATTGCCCCCATTGCCTCAGAATGAAGCCAATCTTTGAAAGATTGGCTAAAAGACGGGCCGGAGAAATAATGGCTATCATGGTTAATGTAGACCATTACCCTGAGCTCGCCGCTGGTTTTGGCATTAATTCAGTTCCAACTTTTATTATTGTTAAACAAGGAACTGAAATCGACCGCCTTTCTGGCGCGTTAGATGAAATGGATTTTTCTCTCTGGGTAGCCAGTCGAGCCTGAAAATAAAAAAAGGAATGCCGAAGCGGGGACTCGAACCCCGACTCCCAAAATCTGGGAACTAGCCCCTCAAGCTAGCGTGTCTACCAATTCCACCACTTCGGCATTCCACTATTTTCCAGCCCTGGATTTGTCTGAATTATTTTCCTCTTTCTTTTGTTCCGGATTAGCCGGCGATTCTTTCTTTTCTATCGGCGCCCTTGTCTTTTCTCCTGTCTGCCTTTGAGTTTCAGTTACAGCCGGAACAGCCTTCATCACTGATTTTTCACCTCTCGTCGAAACGAGCCATAGACCAATCGAAGTCAACATGAAAATCACCGCAGCTGCGGTGGTTACTTTGGCTAAAAGGGTGGTTGCTCCTCGAGGCCCGAAGGCTGTTTGACTGCCCACACCACCAAAGGAACCAGCAAGGTCAGCAGCTTTTCCCGATTGAAGGAGGACAGCAACAATAAGGATAATACAAATTATCACATGCAAAATAATTAAAAGCGTGCTCACTTCTGTTTTACCTCAATTGATTTTTCTATAATTTTAATAAAACTTTGGGCGTCAAGGGAAGCACCCCCAACGAGAAAACCATCGACATTATCTTGTTCAGCCAACGAAACAACATTTTCTGGTTTAACCGAACCGCCGTATAGAATTATAGCACAATTAGCCAATTCATTGCCATATTTTCTATTTAAAATTTTGCGGATATACTGATGGGCCTCCTCAGCCTGGTCAGGGGTGGCATTTTTTCCCGTGCCAATGGCCCAGACAGGTTCATAGGCAATGATGATTTTAGCCGCTTCCTCTTGGTTGATATTTTTAAGATCATTTTCAATCTGTGATTCGATTCGGCTCAAGGTCAAGCCTTTTTCCCTTTCTTCCAGAGTTTCGCCGATACATAAAATCGGGAAAAGATTATTTCTTAGAGCCGCCTTGATCTTGAGGTTAATAATATCGTCATTTTCCTTAATAATCTGTCTTCTTTCTGAATGACCAACAATGACATATTGACAGCCAACATCAAGAAGCATTGGTCCTGAAATCTCGCCAGTGAAGGCTCCGCTATCCTCCCAGAAAATATCCTGGGCTCCCAGCTGAACTGAGCTACCCTCAATGAGTTTGGCCACTTCATAAAGGACAGTAAAAGGAGGGCAAAGCACGATTTCTGCGCCAGCCAAATTAAATGAAGCTTTAACGATAGATTTAGCCAACTCTCGGGCCTCGCTTAAAGTTTTATTCATTTTCCAATTGCCAGCTACAAAGGGAGATCTTCCCTTTCTCTTTTTTTCCTTATTCATCATGGTCTCTTTCTTTATTTGTTTAAATCAATTCCTCTTATCGCCTGATTTTTACCCTTCTTAAATGTCCCGCTTATTGCTTGGCTTCTTTATTATTATTTGGCAATATTCTTATTACTGGCTCTATTCGAGAGCCTCAATTCCAGGAAGAGTGCCATAAGCGATGAATTCCAGACTTGCTCCACCTCCGGTTGAAACATGGGTAATTTGACTGGTTACACCAGCCTTTTTTAGCGCAGAAATTGAATCGCCGCCGCCAACAATCGAAATGGCAGAAGAGGCAGCAATAGCCTTGGCTATGGCCATTGTTCCTTGGCTAAATGCCTCGATTTCAAAAACACCCAGAGGGCCATTCCAAAAAATTGTTTTAGCCTGATTAATGAGGGAGGTAAACATGGTAATTGTTTTTGGTCCGATATCAGCAGCAATCATTTCCAAGGGGATGGGAAAAGACTCGACAATTGTTGGTATGGATTCAGAAGTAAGAGAAGGTGTTACCACATGGTCTACGGGTAAATGAAAACCAATTCCCTTTGCCTGAGCTTTTTTGAGGATAGTCTGGGCTTTTTCGAGCTGATCCATTTCGACCAGAGATCGACCAACTTCCATACCCATGGCTTTAAAAAAGGTATAGGCCATAGCTCCACCAATCAGGATGACGTCAGCTTTATCCAAAAGACTTTCAATTATTGGAATTTTATCTGAGACTTTAGCCCCACCAAGAATTGCCACATAGGGTTTTTCGGGATCTTCGATGGCTTTTCGGAGATAGGTAATTTCCTTTTCCATTAAGAAGCCAGCTGCTTTTTCAGGAACGAATCGAACCATCCCGGTGACTGAGGCATGGGATCGATGGGAAGCTCCAAAAGCATCATTGACATAAACGTCTATTTGGGAGGCTAATTCTCGCGAAAAAGCTTCATCATTGGCCGTCTCTCCAGGGTGAAACCGGAGATTTTCCAGGACAATTATGTCGCCAGGTTTAAGCTGGCTTTTGAGGCGCTCCACCTCCGGGCCAATTACATCTGGGGCTAACGTAACAGGTTGCCCCAGAAGCTCCTGGAATCTTTGGGCCACTGGCTTAAGGCTTAATTTGGGATCGTATTTACCCTTTGGACGGCCTAAATGGGAAGCCACGATGAGCATCGCTCCAGCATCAAGAAGATAACGAACTGTGGGTAAAGCTGCTCGAATGCGAGTATCGTCTTTAACCACACCCATTTCATCAAGTGGGACATTAAAATCTACCCGGAGGAAAACCTTTTTATTTTCAAAATTAATTTCCCTAATTAATTTCATTGATTTACCTAGCTATGTATTTTATAAGATCATAAAGGCGGCAAGAATAGCCCCACTCATTATCATACCAAGCTAGAATTTCCACCAGATTTCCATCAACCAATCGGGTGAAAGGACCATCAACAATGGCTGAGTGGGGGTTGCCCATAAAGTCGATTGAAACCAATTCTTCTTCAGTATAATCAAGAATGCCTTTAAGCTCATTGGCGGCAGCTCGCTTAAAGGCTTCATTGACTTCCTGAACGGTAACCTTCTTTTTTAAAAGAGCCACTAAATTGACAAGGGAAATATTAGGGGTTGGCACCCTGATAGCTATTCCGTCTATTTTTCCCTTGAGTTCAGGAATGACCAGGGCGACCGCTTTCGCTGCTCCAGTCGTCGTAGGGATCTGACTAATGGCTGCTGCCCTGGCTCTTCTTAGATCTTTGTGGGGCTGATCAAGAATTCTCTGGTCATTGGTATAGGCATGAACAGTGGTCATAAAGGCCTTTTCGATACCAAAGACATCATGCAAAACCTTAATTACAGTAGCCACGCAATTGGTTGTGCAGGAGGCGTTCGAAAGGACAAAGTGTTTTTCAGGGTCGAAAGCCTTTTCATTGACCCCGATGACAATGGTTATATCAGGATCCGTCGCCGGGGCTGAGAAAATAACTCTTTTGGCCCCAGCTTGAAGATGCTTATTAGCATCAGCTTTGGTTTTGAATTTTCCCGTCGACTCAACGACAATTTCCACTCCAAGGTCTTTCCAAGGGAGATTAGCCGGATCCTTTTCAGCCAAAACTCTAATTTCTTTGCCACCGACTATGAGGGAATTATCAGTCCAGCTGACTTCTTCATTAAAAATGCCCATAATTGAATCATATTTAAGCAAATGAGCTAAGGTTCGGGCATCGGTAATATCATTAACCGCCACAAAATCCACTTCTGGATCTTTATAGGCGGCTCGGAAAAGACTCCGACCAATGCGACCAAAGCCGTTTATGCCGACTCGGATAGCCATATTTATACCTCCTCCTAATCAATATTTTGATCTTAATTAGTATCATAAGTAACAATCTTAATCAATTAATTTCGAAAGTTTAATTTAATCAAAAGGCCTTTTTTTAAGATAAAATAAAAAAATTATTTTCTTTTGCCTCTGGTATATTTTCAGCAGAATAAAATCTTCCTGCTAATCAAGAAAATGATTCTTCCAAAAAACGCCTTATTATTATCCCAAAAATGGCTATTTCTTTTCCTGTTTCTTTAAAGAAATATCTTTGCCGATTATTTTTTTCGGTCGATAAGTGAATTGGGTGAAATTTATCATGCCCTTTTTTTAGGTTAGGTCAGAATTTCAGAAAAGGAGGGTAATATAAATAACCGAAGCACTGATTAAGGCAACGCTCAGGTTATCATCAATTCCTAAGGGCAGAGCTTCAACCATAGACGCAGTTAGGCCACCCAAAAAAATTACGGGGAGAGAAATATTAACCAGAGGTTGAAGAAGGTAACCGGCCATGAGACAGGAGCAAAGATGGGCCAGGCTTCCTTCTAAGGTTTTTTCGAAAAAGGGAGTCCGGCCAAAGCGCAGTCCGTAGATCTTGCTAAAAAAATCACCGAAGATAAGAAAGGATACGCCTAAAATGGCAATATCTCGCTCAAAGAGAAGAAGGGTAAGAAAAAAACTCAGCAAAAAAAGAGTCATCGAAGAGAATTTTTTTCTTTCTTTTTCTCTGTATATTTTCCGAACTTGGACGAAGAAAAAGCGATTGACCCTATTTGAAATTAACCTCAATAGATCGGGAATTAAGAAGAAAAGAGTTAGGCTGCCTACAATAACGAGGATAAGCCTTTTTTCCAACTTTAAATAAAGAAGAATGAGCAGAAAGGCTAAAGGACGTAGATAAAGGCGCCAAGAAATGAGTCCCTTGTGGGCAAAATCGGAAGGTTTCCACAGCCCTAATTTCCAGATATTTAAAATGTTAATCGATAGAATATAGGCAATGACGAGCATTGTAAAAATTTTTTCAGAGGAAAAGGGAACAAAAATCAGTATAAGAAAAATAAGAGAGGGTAAAATAATAAGGCCAACAAATTCTCCTTTTCTAGTTATCAAGCTAAAAATCAAGACTATGAAAGCAAGGAGAAGCAAAGAAAACCAGGGAAGATTCCCAAGAGCATAATAATGAGCAAGAAAATAGAGCATGAGGCCAGTAGCTGTGGCCACACCCTGGCCGCCGCGAAAGCGGAGATAAAAGGGAAAGACATGCCCGGCTATCGAGGCCGCGGCTGCCCCATAGCCGCCAAGGGGAGAGCCAGTTATCAGCTGGCCAAGGTAAAGAGAAATTATTCCCTTGCTAACATCAAACAAGGCCGTAATAATTGAGGGAAATAAACCAAGAACATGATAGGCATTCACTGTGCCGGCATTTCTTGTCCCCTGTTCTCGAATATCAATTCCTTTTAGCTTTCGGCCAAGAAAGTATGAAGGCAAAAGACTACCTAAGATATATCCCAGGAGAATCGCAGTTAAATAAAGGATGAGATTAATTATTCCCATTAAAAAAATAAAACTTCCTCTTTATGCTATTTGAAATTCTTTATAGTTGTCAAATCCAGTTCTCTTTCAGGCCCAGACGTGGTACCCAGGCAACGGGGAAGAGATACTTGGAAAAGAAGACGGCTTTAACTGATCGGGAAACAAGGCTTTGCTTGCTTTAAGGGACAGCCTGGGTTATACTCAAAACCAAAATGGAAGAAATGAAAAAGCAACTGGGTGAGGTTTTGCAGGCGGTGCTACCCATAACCGTCTTGGTCCTAATTCTTCAGTTCACTATTTTGGCCGTGCCTCTGGTTTCTATCCTGAGGTTTTTAATCGGAGCGCTGTTGGTCATCCTGGGCCTTTTTTTATTTCTCTACGGGGTTAAAATCAGCCTCCTGCCCATGGGTGAAGCCATCGGGGCCCAGCTTCCGCAGAGGCTGCCTTTTGGCCTGATCCTGGTCGTTTCAGGCATAATAGGATTGATTGTAACCATGGCTGAACCTGATGTCAGGGTACTGGCCTACCAAGTGGATTTGGTCTCCGGAGGCGAAATAAATAAAGGTATACTGATTCTGGCCGTGGGCCTCGGAGTGGGGCTTTCAGTCAGTCTGGCAATGCTCCGGATAGTCTTGGGAATCTCAATCGCCTCCATCCTTCTGGCCGGTTATCTCTTGGTATTTCTATTAGCTTTTTTTGTCCCACCCCAGTTTGTTCCGGTGGCCTTTGATTCTGGCGGGGTAACCACAGGTCCAGTTACTGTCCCTTTCATCCTGTCCCTCGGGATAGGAATGGTTTCTGTTCTGGGGGGCAAATCAGCCCTTAGGGATGGCTTCGGTTTGATCGGTATAGCCTCCATCGGACCAATTATCGGCGTGATGATCCTCGGAATTATTTTTAAATGAGAGAGCTTCTGGGATTTTTAGATTTCGGACCTATCCTGCTCGAAGTTCTAATTGCCATAGTTCCGCTGCTGATTATCTTTATCATCTTTCAAATATTCTTCCTCCGGCTACCCTGGGAATCCATCTTGATCATATTGAGAGGAATCTTTCTGACTATTTTAGGTTTGATCCTTTTTCTCCAGGGCGTGAAAGTCGGTTTCCTGCCCACTGGTTCAGAAGTAGGCCGGCTTCTCGGGACCATGAGTTACAAGTGGTTGAACATCCCTCTGGGATTCTGTTTTGGGCTAGTAGCTACACTGGCCGAACCTGCGGTCAGGATCATGAGCTACGAAATAGAAA
>CALLJL010000006.1 GCA_938092135.1 uncultured bacterium | reverse complement strand
AAGGTCTTAGTTCCCAGAGTCACCCTGTGGCCCTCTTTATCATAGGCAATAGCATGAATCCTGTAGGTCCCATTGCCCTGGTTGGGCAAGAAATTCGTAAGCAGCATATAGCCCCAGCCTGCTCTGTAAGCCAGAGGATATGAAGGATATGCTTGCTCCACATCGGGTCTTGCCCCCTCAACAAAACAGGCGTCCCCTATATACACCAAACCATCAGGCCCAATAACTACCGGGTTATCCAAAGGATGGGGATCTCTCTTTATCTCCACCTTCACCACCTCAATATCATCCAATGCCCAGCCAGTTACCGGTATCGCCCCCTCTATCCCAGATGCCCCTTCCTGAGGAGTATCCACAAAGCCAAAAGGCGGTGCGCTTGCACCCGGCACATAAGTATCTGTCGCCCTTTTCTGAGGAACAAGATTTGAGCCTGAAACAGTGTAATAATAGCCATCCGTGCTTATAAAAAAACTTCCATTAGCTACCTCTCCCTTTCCTGCTGGTGGAGTATTCCAACCTGTTTCCGTTTGATATATATAGCTATTCATATTTATAAGCCTCGTGATTGTCTCATAATGGGGGTGGCCGTAAGTATTTCCATTTCCCACCGAAATAACGGAGACTTCGGGTTTTAATCTATTAAGCAAAGTCTGAGTTGAGCTTGTATTACTTCCGTGATGACTGACTTTATAAACATCAACGTCTTTAGCTCTTTCTGCTATATAATTCTCTATAAGGTAATTACTATCTCCACCAAAGTACATATCGAAATGCCCGTATTTTAAATGAAAAACTACAGACAGAGCGTTCTCATCGCTTCCTGAATAAACTCGACCGCTTTCAGTATATCCACCTGAAGCGATACATTTCATCATTACATTTGATCCAAGGTCGATTGTCTGGCCTGGCAGAATTATCTGTCTCTTTGAACCAACAGCTGATATATATTCTTCAAAGGCCTTCGAACTGTAAGAACCACCTCGATCATAGGCTGCTACCAGAATCTTTGAGCTTCCTCCTAAGCCATTGACGACCTCATCAATTCCACCAATGTGGTCGGCATGAAAGTGAGAGGCAACTATATAATCAAGAGCAGAAATTCCTTTGCTCCTCAAATAAGGAAGGACAGTGCTTGCACCTTTTCCTGTATTTCCCGCATCTATTAAAACTTTTCTGCCTGAAGGCGAAATAATAAGAAAACAATCACCCTGCCCAACATTTATTACATGTATTTCCAGAGGATTTTCTAATTGCTGAAGCGCAGCGTTGAATAACTGCTGCGGGAAAAATATAAATACAATAAAAAAGAAAAGAGCCAGCGATAATTTGAGAAAATTTTTATAATCTTTTTTCATTTTGTTTCTTTTATATTTCATTCTCTTTTAGCAAAATTTTTATCTTGAAATTGCTCTTTCCCCTTTTCCTATTCCCCATAAAATATTAAAAAACATTTCTTCTTGTTGTTAAATTTGCCAAATAGATAGAAATCTTTTTTATCTCAAGTTTATTATCCCTCCACAGTGAGGACATACTATGCACTTTTCTTTCCTTAAATGAATTTCCTCGATAAAGCCTGCACTTAGAATTCCCGTCGGAAGGGCAAAAAGACCAATACCAAGAAGACTTATTATTGAAGAGAAAAATTTTCCCAATGAGGTAATAGGATAAATGTCGCCATATCCAACGGTTGTTAATGTGACGACGCCCCACCACATCGATTGCGGTATGCTTGAGAATTTGTCAGGTTGAACGCTGTTTTCGATATAATAAAGAACACTTGAGGAGATTATTAGAAGGATAAATATCACGGAAATTGAAGTAATGAGCTCCTCTTTTTTAGCCCTGATAACACGAATAAATAGTCTTAAGGCTTCAGAGTAGCGGCCGAGCTTGAACATTCGAATCAGCCTTAAAAGTCTAAAGCCCCTTAGAAAGCGCAGATCAAATGGAATAAGCATGGGAATATAAAAAGGAAGAAAAGCAAATAAATCAACAAGCGCTAAAGGTGAAAATATAAATTTTATTCTGCCTTTTATAGGATCTTTAAAATTCTCATTAAGCGTACATGTCCAGAGCCTAAGTGCATATTCTATAGTAAAAACGATAATGGAAAATACTTCAAATATTCTAAAAGGCGAGCCCAAAAAAATATATATCCTTTTCTCCGTTTCAAGGATTGCAGCAATCATGTTCAAGCATATTAAAGTAAGAATAAAAATATCGAACAAACTCAACCTAAGGGGCTTTAAGCTTTCAGTAGAATATGTTTCGACAAGAAAATAAATTTTTTTCTTCAATTTATCCATATCTATCCTCCTATAACCTTAATTTTTAAGAGAGAGTTATACAGACATAAATTTTATATGCTTGTATGAAAGTAAGGACAAGATTAAAATTTGACGAAAGTATTATGGCCCGTATAAAAAAGAATCCTTTCGTTGTGGGCCACCATGTCTGAAATTGTTGAAGTTGCTTCAGAAGTAATTCGAGAATTATCTTTTTTATATGGCCATTTGCTCTATGATGCTCATACCGCCATTTTAATGAAAGAGCACGGAATTAAAAGAATATATACTCGAGATGTTGATTTCCATCGGTTTCCCTTTCTGGAACCGGTCGACCCGTCCATTTAAGGGAAACCCAAACCTTTTCTGCCAACTTATTATTCTTACTAATTCTAATTGGCGGTTTTTAGCGCGGCCTTCTTCGGTTTGATTGGAAGCCAGAGGTGAAAAAGACCCAACCCCGCAGGCCATGAGGCGCTTTAATTCTATCCCCCTAAGGAGAAACAAGGACTTTGATATCGCCGCCTCAGCCTGGGCTAATAAAGTTTCATATCAGCTTATAAGCTACCCCCATCGTCCATATGTCAAACAACATTATGATTAAACTTTAGATTGGGCTGAATAAGTTTGGCTATTTCTTTTAGAAAAGGCTCTCGTTCTGGCTTTACCTCCGCTTTCCCTTTATCAAAATAAAGGGCACAAATAGCAATATCACCGATCTTGGCGGCATCTCTTTTAAATTCCTCCTTTC
The DNA here is from genome assembly GCA_938092135.1 of uncultured bacterium. GTDB lineage: Bacteria > Acidobacteriota > Aminicenantia > Aminicenantales > CALLJL01 > CALLJL01. The sequence goes on along the minus strand of CALLJL010000006.1, from coordinate 38,809 downwards.
CAAAAAGTAAGGGGTTGCATTGGCTGGGAAGAAAGTTAATAATAGCAACGTCTTAAAAAAGGATGATTTATATAATTTTAAAGAATCCCAATTCCATGAAAGGAGGTTTATAGGGTGAAATTGTTTAAAAGGACAGGTTTATTTTCTTTGACCCTTATCGTCTTTGTCTCGCTCCTAATGACCGGGGCTTCACCGGCGCAAAAAGCGCCAGCCAAAGCCGCCTCACCAGTCCCTTTCTTAGCCAAGCCCGATCCTCAAGTGTTTGCTGCTCTTCGCCCTCGATCAATCGGCCCGGCTAATATGAGCGGCCGCATCTCTGCCTTGGATGCCGTTGTCTCTGACCCCAAAATCATCTATGTAGGCGCAGCCTCTGGCGGTGTCTGGAAGTCCGATGATGGTGGAGTCAGCTGGCGACCTATCTTTGATGATCAGCCTGATCATTCGATTGGCGCCATCGCCATCGATCAATCCAATCCCAGCATTGTCTGGGTTGGAACTGGCGAATCCTTCATCCGCAATTCGGTGAGCATTGGCCGAGGCGTTTATGTCAGCCGTGATGCTGGCCGTACTTGGCAACGCGTGGGCCTTGAAAAAACCGAAAAGATTTCTGACATCCTCATTGATCCCACCGATTCCAATGTCGTCTATGTCGGGGCTTTAGGAGCCACCTGGGGCGACAGCCCCGAACGCGGAGTTTACAAAACGACCGATGGAGGCCGCACATGGAAGAAAATTCTCTATGTGAATGAGAAAACTGGAGTGGCCGACATGGCCATGGACCCCAGCAATCCGAAAAAAATCTTTGTGGCCATGTGGGAGCATCGACGCTGGCCCTGGTTCTTCAAAAGTGGGGGTCCTGGAAGTGGCCTTTATGTCACGACTGATGGAGGTGAAACCTGGAAGAGACTCAGCGATAAGGAAGGTTTGCCTAAAGGAGAACTCGGCCGCATTGCCGTGGCCATTGCGCCTAGCCGTCCCAATGTGGTTTATGCTCTCGTCGAAGCTGAGAAAAATTGCCTTATGCGTTCCAATGATGGCGGAGCTACTTGGCAGGTAGTTAATGACGAAAGCGGCATTCACAACCGGCCCTTCTATTACAGCCGCATCTATGTTAACCCAGTCAATGAAAACGTTCTTTATATTATGGGGACACAACTCAGAGTAAGTGAAGATGGCGGCCGGACTGTTCGTCCCCTTATCCGTGGTGGCCAAGCCCATTCTGACCATCATGTCATGTGGATTCATCCCAACGGTGAAATGATGATTGTCGGCAACGATGGAGGCATCGTCATTAGTTATAACCGAGGTGAAAACTGGCGTTATTGCGAAAACCTTCCCCTCGGCCAATTCTATCATATCGCCTATGACATGGAAGTCCCCTACAATGTTTATGGCGGTCTTCAGGATAATGGTTCTTGGCGTGGGGCGGCCTATTCTTTAACTGACCGGGGCGTTATGATGTATCACTGGATTACCGTGGGTGGTGGCGACGGCTTTGATGTTCAACCCGATCCTGAAGATTCCATGTGTGGCTTTGGCATGTCCCAAGGAGGCAATCTTTATTATTATGACATCCGAACTGGCTCAAGCCGTCCCTGTGTGCCCACTGAATCTGATGTTCGTCATCGCTACAACTGGAATGCCGGAATTGCCCTCGATCCTTTTGATCCGAAAACCGTATACTATGGAAGCCAGTTTCTCCATCGAAGCCGCGACAAAGGCTTTACCTGGGAAATCATCAGTCCTGACCTGACCACTAATGATCCGGAAAAACAAAAGCAACATGAAAGCGGCGGATTGACCCTGGATGTGACAGGTGCCGAAAATCATTGCACCATAACGGCCATTGCTCCGAGTCCACTTCAGCCTGGAGTTATCTGGGTAGGAACTGACGATGGTAATGTCCAGCTCACTCGCGATGGCGGTAAAACCTGGGAACTTGTTTCCAAAAATTTTACCAGTGGAAAAGCAGCTTTAGCCCCGGCTGGAGCTTTAATCCCTCATATTAAAGCCTCCCGACATGATGTTGCCACCGCTTATGTTGTCTATGATGACCATCAGCGTTCCAATTTCACCCCTTACCTTCTAGTTACCCGCGATTTTGGAAAAACCTGGAAGAACCTGGCCACATCGGAAATTGATGGCTGGTGCAAGGCTATTGAAGAGGATCCCGTCAATCCCAACCTCCTCTTCTTAGGAACTGAATTTGGCCTTTATGTAAGCTTTAATGGCGGACAGAGCTGGATGAAGTGGACCCACGGTCTACCGACCGTGCCCGTCTTTGACCTAGCCATTCATCCGAGAGAAAACGATTTAATCATCGCCACCCACGGCCGCTCTATTTATATCATTGACGATATTACTCCGCTTCGCGAACTCACTGATGAAATAGTAAAAAAGAGAATCCATCTCTTCACTGTTCGCGATGCCATTCAATGGCAGACTGGCCGAATGAGCCCTTATCAGACAATGGGCGATGCTGAATTCACCGGTGAGAATAAAAATCTCAATGCCTGCTTCACCTATTACTTGAATCCGGTAGAAAGAAAACCGGAGGAAATAAAGGCTGAACAGGAAAAGCTCGAACAAGCCCGCCAGCAAATGCTGCAGCGAGCCCAGCAGATGGGATTTGCTGGCTTTATAGGCGGTGGTCAGTTCCCCTTCGGGCCAAGAGGTCCTGCTGCTGGAGTTTCCGCCCGAGTTCAGATCACCATTGAAGATGCTTCAGGCCGCGTTGTTGCCCGCCTTAACGGAACTGAGAATAAGGGAATCAACCGCGTTTATTGGAATATGATGGAATCCGCTCCTGGCGAAGAGGCAGCTCAGATAGCGGCCCCAGCGGCAGCTTTCGGCTTTAGAGGAATTGGGGGCTTAGCTGTTCTCCCTGGAACTTATACAGTTAAAATTCGATATGAAGGTGAGGAGGTCAGCCAAAAGTTTGAAGTCAAGCCAGATCCAAGGTATAAAGTTGATCTGGCTCTCCTTAAGAAAAATTATGATTTAGCCAAACAGGCTCAGGAATTGACCAGAACAGTTCAGAATGTCCAGCGGCAAATTCAGGATGCTCAGCGGGCTATTCAGACTGTGCGGGATTTTGCTCGGTTTAATCGCTCGCCCAAAATGAAAGATGTTCTTGCTGCTGCCAATAGCCTCGAGGAAAAACTTAAGAAGCTGAGTGAAACTCTTAGTCCGACTCCAATCCGGCAAGGCGGTGGTCGCATGGAAGGCCTTATGGCCCAGGTGACCTCGGCAGTTGGCGGCATTACCCGCACTGGTTATTATCCCATCTCCCAGGCAGCCATGGTTCGCTACGAGAAGGCTAAAGCGGCCTTGGAAAAATTCCTTGTTGAATTTAATGAAGTTTTTGAGAAGGATGTGGAAAACTTCAGAAAGCTCCTTCAAGAAGCCGAGTTCACCCTCTTTGCTCCCTTTACCCCCCTTAAAGTGAAGTAAGTTCAAGCTCGAAGAAATAAAAAGAAGGGGGAGGCCAAAGTCCTCCCCCTTTTTTTTAGGATCGCATTTCTTCTTTAAGAAAACGTCTTTTAAAAGGTGATGCGTACCGCCAAAATAAAATTTCGGCCGGGACCGGAAATTCCCGAGCTATAGGGACGATACCGCCTATCGGTAATATTTTCGACTCCTGCTGTAAGACTTACCTGCGATGACAGACGGTAAAGAGCTTTGAAATTAAGGGTGTACCAACCAGGAGCATAGGTTCGACCTAAATTATCAAGAGCATATATTTCGGTTTTACCTTTCTCCTCTTCAGGCATATCTTCATGTTTCTTTTCACCCTGATAAATCAGGGATAATTCCAGATTGAGTTTTTCCGCTGAATAGAGCAAGCGAGTCTGACCAAACCAAGGCGGAGCATGACGCGATGGACTTTTTGAGCCATCATCAAGTTCTTCTTTGCCTTTCTGATAATTAAAATCAGAAATTAAATCAAAGTTAGCTGGAAGCTTCAATTCAACCCCTATTTGAACCCCGTAAACATTGGCTACCGCGGCATTTTGAATGGCCTGCACACGACTGAGCTCACCTTCATACATAATATATTCCAAGCCATTGAGGGTGTAGTCACGACGAACCATAGCGTTTGTAAGGGAAGTATAATAACTACTTAGATCAATTTTCAGGAAATTTCCAACGACTTTAGTTAGGTTTAAATCGGCACTATAAGCATATTCAGCCTTAAGATCAGGATTGGGGACCGTCACTTTCCCAGGCTCAGAATCAAACACTTTACCCATATCATCCACATTAGGCGCTCTAAAAGCCGTAGCTAAATTAGCGCTTATGACCCAAGTCGGCGAAGGCTCGTAAACAGCTCCAAGACTTCCGGTCAAAGCTCCATGGTCAAGATGAGCTTCAGTAAAAGGAAAAGGATAAAAAGTAGTATCAAATTTAGAATCAATGACGAACCGGCTGTAGCGAAGACCGGTCTGCATCAAGAAATTCTCAGAAAAACGACGATGGCCCATAAGATAAAAGCCACCAGCCTTCCATTTGGATTGGGGATAGCGAGAGGGACCAGGATACTTTGTCTTAGTGACGATATTTTCATCGATTCCGGTGGAAGTGACATCATTAAAAACATATTCGAATCCATAAAAGAGAGTGTTTTTAACTCCGATTGATTTAACCCAATCAAGATTGACCGAGTAGGCATCAACCTCTTCTTTTCGGGTATGTCTTTCAGGATTATTTAAATCACGGTCAATCCGGCTTTCCTCAAAGAATTGCTGGGCTAAGCGAAGGGAAAATTTATCATAGAAAGCTTTTGCGTCTTCATGTTTCAGTTGAAAGCAATTCATCATCCATTTCTGCGGGCCATAATTCCATTCAGCATATCTCGGCAGTCCCTTACGAAGACGGGTATGGCGGTCATAGCGACCATAAGGGGAAGTTTCGGAATAATGAAAGCCATATTGAAAATCCCAATGGGGATTAGGCTTAAACCGAATTTTTTGCATCAAATTCATCTGGGAATAAGCTGAGGGAATCTGAAGCTGAGGATCGGACTGGGTAATGACCCGGTCAACTCCGTCAATTCGTTCGACATAAAAGGGCTTAAGATAATCGTCTGGACCATGGCTTCCCTGGCGCAAATGGTCAAAATCAAAATAGCTGATGCTTGAAACCAGGGCCCATTTCTTCCATCCCACATTGACATCAAAATGGCCAGTTTTTTCCTTGTTAGCCGAGGAAAAACGAGCCACGGCTTGACCGGTTATTAAGGGCTCATTGGTCAAAGAAAATTTAGGAACAATGGTCTGAAAGCTCATGACTCCACCTATGGCGTCGCTTCCATAAATGAGAGAGCCCGGGCCAAAAAAGATTTCTGTATTCTCAATGGCAAAGGGATCAAGAGAGATAACTTGCTGGATATTGCCACCTCTGAAAATGGCATTATTCATTCTAACGCCATCAACATTATAAAGAAGACGATGGGTGGCAAATCCGCGAAACATAGGACTTCCGCCAGCCTGTTGGCTTTTCTGAATAAAAACTTTACCTGAAATACCAAGAAGGTCAGCTGCCGTCTGGGGGCTTTCTAAGGCCACCTGCATCGGGGAAAGAGTAAATATTCTAATAGGAATTTCATTAGTTGTTTGCTGCCAGCGAGAGGCGGAGACAACAATTTCATGAACTTCAAAGGGGGTTGGAGTCAAAAAAACTTCAAAGGAAAGTTTTTCAAGCTCGGCATAGCTTATAACCAAGGGAAAATAACCAAGACGACTGATAGTTATCTCTGCCGCCCCTTTAAAAGTAGAAATATCGGCCTGCCCTTTTTCATTAGTCTTCGTTGAAGCCTGGGGAATCTGACTTTCAATCTGAGCAAAGGGGATTGGTTCCCCTGTTTTTTTGTCCCTAACATTAATAATCTGGGCCAAAGCAGCTGAAAATAAGATTAAAATAAGACTAATGAAGGTTATAAAATTTATTAATCTCTTTTCATATAATTTTTTTCCTTTCCATTCACTAAAAGTCATTCTTTCCACCTTTCCTCCTTTCCTCTCTCATCTAATTCCTCTTAAGATTGGATAACTTTAGCTTTTTTAGAATTAAAGGGTTAATTGATTCAGCCAGATTTTTCCTTCGTCGATTGACCAATTTAATTAGGTCAACCAACGGGGAGGAGGGGAAGGAGGTTGATTATTCAGCGAAGAAGGGGCCTTAAAAGTCATTAAATTAAAGAAAGAAAATAAATCAGGCCTGTTTACTGAAAGGCCGGAAGAAGGAAAGAAAAGATAAATTTTAGGCATTGAATTCGAAGAATTCGAGCCTTCTTCTAAGATTAATGATTTTCCCCCTTTTTTTTGAAAGCTAGAAAGCAATGCTTCTATTTCTTTTTCAATCCTGGTCTCAGGATGGTCACGCCAGCACCAGAATAAAATTTTTTCGTTATCTAAAATCGATTCAACCACATCATATAACTCATGATTAAATTCAAATTCCCTGGCTGATCGCCATTTTAATTTTGTATTAACTTCTTGGGTAGTAAATTCCAGAAGAACCAGTCGTTCTTTTCCCAGACCATACAGAACTTGTTCCTCCACTTGCCTTTTTATCATTTTCTGTCGATGTTCGAGCCAAAGATATTTTCCAAGAACTGGGTCTAAAATCAGGGATAAGGTTAAAGAAAGGGCCAAAAAATAAAAAGGGAGAAATAATTGATATCTCCTCTTCTTGCTATATCTTAAGACTCTCTTCCTCATCGCCCCAATATGAATCAAGATATTATTTTAATATTTTTCCAAAGATAGGCAAATAAATATTTTAATTTATGGTATTAACCACATATTTAACAATTTTAGGTGATTATTTAATAAAATTTTTTAGCCCTTGCTTTTTCCCCTTTTCCTTTTCCCTGATGAAGGCCTTTAGCCTTTTTATTGTTGAGTAAATATATGGAAAAAGGGAAGCTCAAAGGGCTATACCAATTTTTTAGCTTAGAATTATTTTAAACAATTTTGGTGTAGAATGAATTTAAATTCTTTTAAATCATTTTTATTAAATTTGAATGACAGTCCCTCTAAAAGTTTCAACCTAATCTATGGGTCAAGAGAAATATTAACGGTCAGAATGAATTTTAGAGGTCAGATTAAAAATTTCCACAAAAAGGGGCCAGTAATGGTCAGCCTCAGCTAAATTCCAAAGACTTTTCTTTTTATGCCTCAATAGCCAATGCCTGACAACTTTATTAGCTTTTTCATAATCCTCGGAAAAAATAGCCGCTGCCCACTCGAAAGGGACTCTTTCAGACCACCTTGTGAGCCATTGGTCATAGAGATATTGACTTTTTTCTACTTCCCCAAGTTTTTTCCAAGTTAAAGCGTTGAGGAGACTTAAAAGAGAAATTTCCTGTTGCTTTTTTTCAGAGAAAGCTACTAATTTCTGCCAGCGATTCCGCGCCTTCTGCCATTTTTTCTGCTTTTCATAAATTAGCCCTTCTAAATAAAGTTCAATTCTTTCATCGGGCTCATAGGGGCGGCCAGCACCCAGATTTTCAGGCCATTTTCGGGCCGCGGAAAGAAAGAACAAAGCCTCACTCCACTTTGATTTGGCCATAGCCTGAGCAGCTAAAAGCAGATTGGCTTGTCGATAAAGATCGCGTCCCTCCCAGGCACCTTCATAGGGAAGGATAGTAACCTTCGAAAGAAAATTCAGCATTTCTTTCAATTTCCCGGTGCGAAGGAGACCACGAGCCAAGTCAAGGATTAAAATTGAATTCTCGGGGAAAAGAGGATAAATTTCCTTAGCCTTTTCAAAAGCCAGTTGGTCTTCACCTTTTCCTTCGAGATAATTTACAAGCCTATGCCAGGCCCGCCAGTTTTTAGGCTCCAATTTGATGGCTCTCTCTATATCCTCTAAGGCTTTCTCCTCTTTCCCTCGATCCATTAAAAATTGAGCTCTAGTTAAATAAAAAGGCCCTGAATCGGACTCATCAGCGCAGGCCAGGAGAAGATTCTCAGCTTCATCTTCTCTTCCGAGATTCCAGAAAATAAGGGCCAGCCAATAATTTAATTTCCAGTGGGGCTTTTTCTCTTTAGCCCATTCAATTATAGGAATCATCTCTGGTCTGTAGGGAAAAACGGGAACAAAAAAGGGAGAAAGAGAAGAAGATGCCGGCCCTGACGATTTGTTTAAAAATAAAGCTTGATTTAATAAAAATTGGCTTTCCGATTCATTTGAATCTCTTAAGAAATAGGCCAAGGTCAGGAGAATTAAAGGATGATCCGGTCCAAGCTCAAGTAAAGTCCTCGCTTCATGAAGAAGCCCAAGCCGTGCATAGCGAAAAGCCAGCTCTAAAAAGGTTTCATGGGGAAGTTCATGGGTAATGGCTTCAAGAAAGAGCTTTTTCTTTTCTTCATTCGGCTCAAGGAGATAAGCTTCAAAGCGAAGGGAATGATTTAAGGGATCAATCGTTAGAGCTTCTTTTATCTTAGCCTCTGTTTCCTCTTTTTTCTTCTCTTTTCGAGAGATGATGATGGCCAATTCCCGAGCGGACATATTTTCGGGTTCGATTTTAAGAGCTCGGTTGATATATTCCTTAGCCCGCCATAAATCGTTTTGAACGAAAAAAATTTCCGCCATTTCAGTAAAAGCCCCGGAGCGAAAATCAAGAGAACGGCTCGCCCAGCTAAATCCATCGAGAGCATTGGCCCAGTTGCCCAAACGCCTATTTATTACCCCATAAATAAAATTAGCCGAGGGTTCATAGGCATCAATCATCAAGGCCTTTCGGGCAAATTCAAGGGCCGGTTTAACCCTTTCAGCTCGCAATTCAAGTTCGGCTAAACGAGTTAAGGCTTTAAGATGACCTGGTTCCTTTTTAAGACAATTCTGATAGGCCTGAAAGGCCTCGCCAAAGCGGCGCTGACGAAAAAGTTCCTCACCCATCTGAAATTGTCCCTCAGCTGAAGCCCAGTTGAAATCCTCAAGCGGATGGATTGGCCGGCTGAGGCTCCGTCGAAAATTTTGATCATAGGTCCAAATAATTTCGCCATCACCAATAATCAACCTAAGATTTTCAGCCGATTCCGGTAATTCCACTTCCCTTTGCCACAAAACCAGAGGTCTGAGAACCATCCTTTCTTGAAAAAAAAGCTGGCCATTAGCTTCAATCCTTAAGTCTTTTTCGCCGGAAAGAGTCGGGCAAAATTCAATAACAAATTTTTTATTTTTTAAATCGTTTTTTTTAATTTCATGCCTGATCTCAAGAGGCTCATACTGTTTTTCTTGAAACCTTGGCCTTTTTAAAACTTTTTCATTTTTTTCCCCATTTTTTTCTTCATGGCCCGGTTCCTTAACCTCAACATTAAGGGCGCCCGATGGCGATGCCGCTACGACTCTCCTCAATCCCTTTAGAGGAAACCAAAATTCCTTCCAATGGATGACATGATAGGGAGAAAAAAAGGCATGCTTGAAAGGGGTTAGACTTGAGGCCGCCGCCGTTTGATTATAGAGGAAACCGGTTTGCATTTCAATATACTGAGGGGCTGGCCAATCGGTCAGTAAATTGTGCCAGATTTCGCCATCCCTGGCCTGGGACCAGAGCCAGAGCTTCATTCCGGGCTTGTCGGGATAAAAGGCAAAATGGCCATAACCTAAAGCTTTTTCCTCCCAGATGCCAGCAAAAAATTCACTGTATTCACCGAGAATGTGATAGGATTTACTCCCTCCAAAATTGTTATTTCGATAATAAGATAAATCGCGTCCATCAGGACCATGTGGCCAAGGAGCGGGAATTCCATCATGCCCAATAAAATATTGACCGGGATGATAAAAACGAAGGTCTTGACCAACGGCGGCAGCGGCTGTCATCCAGTGATAAAGACTTTGATGGAAGGGCGTAGGATTGAACCAGAAGCCCTCAGTTTCAATTATCGCTTGGTCGCCGGGCAAGCGAATTCGCACATACCAGCGAGTTCGCGAAGGCAAATCCATCGTCCCCACAATGCAGGCCACACTCCCATCATTATTATTTTCTTCTAAAAGGAAATCTACAGGTGTTGCGGTTGTCGGCGTATGGCCGAGAATTCCGAAATTAAACTCAATCCCCCCTGAAGTCCAAGGTCCCCTTAAAGCTATTTCCCTAAATTTAACCACCGGATTCCAGTAAATGAAATCAAAGCCGCTTGATTTTTCTCGAGCTCCCCAGACTTTACCACCAATTTCTGGAGCAATCATCAATTCCAAATAAGGATTTTCCATCAGAACCATATTCCAGGCTTTTGGTTCACCCTTCAGGCTATAACCATGAAAACGAAAATAAGGATAAATTGGGCCAGGCCGAGCCACAGGGTCAGGATCAGAAAAACCATAGGTCTTTAAAACCAATTTTTCGATCCTGATTCTGGCTTTATTCTCGCTGATTTCACTTAAACCATTGAGATAAAGCAAAATAAGGCTGATCATCAGTAATATTGAACGTTTTTCTTTTTTCATTTCCCCTCCTCTTTGTTGAATTTATCATCATGAAACTTTTTATAATATTTAACATAAAACTTTGATTATAGGCTACCCCGCAGATAATTAATAAATGTTGCTAAATATGAAATTGCTTTGATGAAGCCGGAGGGGACAAAAAAAGGATTTTTAGAGGCCTAAAATTGAACCTTTGTTAATAAAAAGCTAATTTAATCTATTCTGATCGAAAGATAAGAAACGTGCTGGTGGACAAAAATATTCATAATTTGATTCTAAATGAGGGAGCTGTCGTAGACTTCCCTTTTAAAAGGAAAAACTTAAAGAAGGTTAACTTTACAATAGCTCAAATAGAAGTTTAAACAAATCTGGCTCGAGCCTGATAAAGCCGGTGCAGAAAAGCTGTCTTTTTTCATTATGGGGAAAAACGAGGGAAAATATCCTGAGGCGATACATTTTAGTCATGATGTTTTTATTAGGACAGATAAACGCTCCTATTTTAAAAGACGAATTATTGCTTCTTGCTATTAAAAATAAAAAATGATGAATTTAAATAATAAAATTACAAAATAAATAGGAAGTTTCTTTAGGGCTTACTTAATTTAATCTCTTTCGCTTTCTTTGTTTTCCCACAAAAAATAATTTTTTATCTTATTTAAAATAAAATGGGGGGGCCTATATTTGCCCCCCCATTTCTTTCTATTAACTTTTCTGTTTTGTTTTAGAATTCGAATCTTATTCCAAAACGAGCTACTCTTGGGTTCAACACTTCGTTGGCCAAGCCATAGGTTGCGTTCGGCGCGAAATACCCATTGTGCATATAGTAGGTTCCTAACAACTTTTCATAACGACGGTTCATGTGGTTCTGGTTAAAGACGTTAAAAATATCGGCGCTTAGATAAACCTTCACCCCTTCTTGAGTTCTAATGACTTTTTCAATTCTCATGTCGAAATTCCAGAAGAAGGGCAGTCTTTCTTTGCCCCATTCCTGGGTGTAAATAGTAATCGACTGGTTGTATGGGTTGGGAGCATTGTAATCAACTATAGTTAGGGTATGAGGAACAAGATGGCCTTCTCGAGCATTAAAGTTGAAGGATACATTAAAGTCATAGGGTAACTGATAGAGCCCTGACAATTTCACCAAAATTCGAGAAAATCCCGGAATGGAAATCTTGCCACTGCCACCACCCATATAGGGAGCATATATCTTATTATCGATCGCCCAGAGATTAGTGGGATTCATATAACCCCTTTGGCCATAATGATTTTTCTGCATCTGGAGGGTAAGAGAACCGTTGAGCATCCAGCGATGGGAAAGTCGCTTGGTTACCCGCAGTTCTGTGCCATACCAGTCGCGATAGTAATCGGGTATTCTTTCGAGATAACGGAAATAGCGATAGGGAATGCCACCTTTTCGTAAGTAATAGGGTCTTCCAGCTGCTTCCTCTGTGGATTTTCCACCAACAGTCGCTGGAACTTTTCCTATTTGAATATACTCAGCTTGAGATTCTTTCTGCTTGGTATTGGGATCATACTCAATGGCCCAGTTAAAGTGATCAAATTTGCGGTAACCAAAATCAAGGGCAATTCCCAAGTCGGGGAGAAGCTCTCTTTCTAAGGTTAATAGAAATTCAGTTGTTCTCATAGAAGTGGCGTTTTTATCAACTGTATAGCGGGACGGTCCGAGAACAAAGGGATTATTGATGTCATAGCCTGACCACATGATTCCATAGGCGCCGGTTACGTCGCCAATGAGGTTGCCGGCATCATCAAAGACCCTCTGAGGAGCATAATTAGTAGCCGTTCTCCAGAAAAGCTCATTGAGTTCGACCTTGTTATTACCATTACTATCTAACCACCAGAAATTCATGGATCCACCAGTAGCGTAGGGCATGAAATAGCTGGCCCAACCGGTGCCCATAAATTCTCCATATTGAGCGAAGGAGAATTTGGCCATGGTTTTGCCGTCGCCGGTAATATCATAGGTTATTCCTAAGCGAGGCGAAAGAACTTTCCAGCTCCAGTCAGGCTTAATAGATTTAACAGGAAGTCCAGGCAGAACTTTATCAATGGCCTGAATCACCTTGGGATCAAAATTATCTTTCCAGACCTTGCTCTCTTTATCAACGGCAACTCGCGTGAATTCTTCAATCCATGGTCTCTGGTAATCAAAGCGAAAGCCAATAATTACGTTTAATCTTTTGTAGGTTATGGTGTCGCTAATATAGCCGGTATATTGCTTAACAAAATTATTATCGCTTTGCCCTCCTCGCCAGACTTCAATCAATTGAATTCCAGGAACAAGGTCAGGCTTATTGTCTCCGGTAATGTCCAGAGTAAGAGTGTTGTAATTATAGCGACGTCTGGTGTTTCCTGGCCAAGTGGAGGTGTGGGCTCCGTTGCTCAAACGCCACTCGCCTCCGATTTTGAACTCATGGCTGGCTCCTAAAAGAGAATCATTGAAATAATTGGCCTGGAGATAAGCCGAGTGAGAGGGACGGCTCGCGCGATAATAGCTATAGGAATTATACCAGATGCCTCTTGTCACATCATAGGCTGCCCATTTTTCTAAATTGAGATCATCCATAGGGGTAAGATTAAAGCCAGCATCGTTAAAGGAGTAGCGGACAGAAACGAAAAGATTGTCCCCGAACATGTGATCATCCTGAATTTTGTAAATGGGGCTACCGAAGTGATATTTTCCGGACTGATAATACCCACCGGGGAAAGAATAACTGGAGTCGCGGCCATATTTATATTTAGCGCCAATATGAGCGAAGGCTTCTAAGCGGTTCTGAGGAATCAGCTGAGCATTAATCTTGAAGGAATAATTCTGAAGCAAAGTATCGTCTTTAGCTCCATAAATATTGTTGGTCCAAATATCCTGAACTCCATAGGAAATCCACCACCAAAGTCTCTCTCTAATTATGGGACCACCCACATTAACTCCATAATCTTTAATGGCCCTGATTTTGTTAACTCCCCGAACTCCTTCTTTTTTGAGGTCTTCCGTTAAATTATCGGCCTGAAATTTCTCATCGGTATAATAAAATCTCGCTCCAACGCTTAACCTATTGCCACCGCGCCTTGTGACCAGATTCAGCCCTACGCCTCCAGTCATTTGGGTAACATCAGCACCACCAGTAGTAATCTGAATTTCCTCAAAGGCGTCAAAGTCATAATAAGAAGGAGAGGCTACCGCTGCGGGATCGGTGATTACCACACCGTCCATACTCCAGACAGTAGAACCTCCACCCTTAGCATAATGAGCTGATTGCTGCCCAGATTCAGAGCCACCCACATTTTCCCTGTCGACCATTATTCCTGGCGCCATCTGAAGAATTACCCAGGGGTCACGGGCTGTCGGCATCGACTGTAAGGCCACATGATCAACGTTAACTCCTACACTTAGCTTTTTAGTCTCCACTACCGGCAGGGGGGCAGTTACGATAATCGTTTCTTCTAATCCACCGGGTTCCATGACCAAATTTAATTCAGTCGTCGCATTAACGGTTACTACGATGTTTTCTCGGACGAGCGTTTTAAAACCTGTGAGCTCAGCCTTGATGGCATAATCTCGAGCTGGGTCAAGGCGCAGAAAGCGAAACATTCCCTCAGAGGAGGTAATCGTAGTCATAGGAGAGATTAATCGTCCGGTTAAGGTTATGGTAACCCCCGGAAGTGGATTACCTTCAGGATCAACAACTTTCCCGTAGATATTTCCTGTCTGAACCTGAGCAAATAAAGCTGAACTAAAATAAAGAACTAACAAAAAAAGGTAAAATTTTTTCATTTAAAACCTCCTTTTTTGATTTTTCTCATCCTTTGCCCCTTGCCTAATTTTGAATTTTTTCACTTTCGATATCTCACCTCCTCTGATTTATTTTTAGCAAAATTTGTACCAATTACAATTTTTTGAACATAGGGGACTATAACCTAAATATGGATAGAAAAATGTTCAAAATTTTGAATTTCTCCAATTTTATGAATTCAAAAAATTGAATTTTTTTATTAGCCCGATACGGCCTTAAAGATCTCAACGAAAATATTCATTTCTCTTTTAAGGTTTTAGGCGTAAGAGAAATATCATTTCTTTGAATTTTCAGGATTGAATAAACTATTAACCGAGGTCATAGCTTTCTATTAATTTAGAAGAATAAAATCAATTTTAACAGTTTCCCATGATCCATTAGGCAGCTGGTGTACAAAAATATTCGCAATTTGATCTAGAGGAGGGAGCCATCGTAAACTCTCCTTTTAAGATAAAAACCTCAAAAGAAAGGAGGTTAACTTTACGATGGCTCAAAGAAATTATAAGGCAATTTTTGAGAAATTGCTACCGGGATTTTTAATGGAGGACGATCCCATAAAGGCAGTGGTGGAGTGGGTGTTTAATCAACTGATGGAAATAGAAGCTGAGGCCAAGGTCGGGGCTCCCAAGGGTAAGCATTCCAGGGAGCGGCGGACCTATTTTTCTGGGGTGAGGATAAGGAAGCTGCACACGAGGGTTGGGACTTTGTATTTGGTCATACCTAAGTTAAGGAAGGGAGGGTTGATTCCTGTTTTTCTGACGGAAAGGAAGCGCTCTGAGGTGGCGCTGATCAGTTTGGTCCAGGAGGCCTTTATTAATGGGGTTTCCACCAGGAAGATAGAGCGGTTAGCGCGGGCTTTAGGGATAGAGGGGATTTCCGCTTCTCAGGTTTCAGAGATGACGAAGGGGTTGGATGAGAGGGTGAAGGAGTTTCGGTCGAGGCCTTTGTCTGAGGAATATCCTTTTGTCTGGATTGATGCGCTCTATGAGAAGGTCCGCCGTGATGGTCGGGTGGTGGCCGTAGCGATAATGATTGCCTATGGGGTAACAAGCTCGGGGCAGAGGGAGGTATTGGCAGTTGAACCCATGTGGGATGAAAGCGAAGACTGCTGGCGGGACTTTATGAGGAAGCTTAAACGCCGAGGGGTAAAGCGAGTCAAGATGTTTATTTCCGATGCTCATCAAGGTCTTCAGCAGGCGATAAAGAAAGAGTGGTTAGGGGCGACATGGCAGAGGTGCAAGGTTCATTTTATGAGGAATGTGTTAGCGAAAGTATCTTCTCGAGACAAAGCTCGTTTAGCAGAGAAGTTTTAACTGATTTGGCTCCAACTGGATAAAGCCAAAACTGAGAGACTGGCTCCATTGATTATTGAGGAATATGAAGAGAAATATCCTGAGGCGATGCGTTTTGACCATTTTGCTTATATCAAGGAAGCTAAGCTTGCTCAGGTTTCAGAAAATGAAATAGCTCAGGTGGCTAATTAAGAGGAAAAAATGGAGAGTTTACGATGGCGAATTAGCAAACAAAATTTGACTTGATCAAAAAATATGTTTCCCTTTTTGTAGGAAGAAATAATTCTATCAATTTTGGTGGAAAAAGGTATGTGTCCCCTTATTGGCTCCTTAACCTATTTAGCTTATAAAGGACAAGCGATCTTTTTTGAAATTTGGGTAGCGCTCAAGTAGCTGTTCATACCGAAAGCAGGCCGCCTCCCGTAGCTGAAGCTTCTCAAGTAGGCGAGCCATCTGGAAAAGGATGGGTCCTCCCCATACCGCCGGAGTTCTCGGGTCATCGGACAGGGCTTCCAATGCCCTAGCGGCTATATGGGGCCAACCGCTTTGCTCGAGGACGCTCGTCAGCTTGCTCTGCCCAGCTGGGTCAAGAGAAATGCGGTAGATGGGAAAATATTCAGCAAAAATTTCAGCCGCCCTTTCTGGCCTGGTTTCAAGGAGCATATGGATGATTTTTTGATAAAGGGCCATTCCCTCCCCAGTTTTCACGGGCTTCGATTTCGGCCAAGCCAGGGTCAGAAGGGCCTCTTCGTTTTCTGGGTTTAATTCAAGAACCCGGCGGAGAAACTTCTCTGCCTCAGGGCCATCTAATTCGCTTTCCATGGCCTGCAAGCTTTTCTGTATGTACATATCCTGAATTGCCGTATCCTGAAGCTTTGAGCGCCAACCGAGAACAAAGCCTGCTATCATCCCACCTATGTGGGCCCAGTAATCGATACTGTTTGGCAAACCCAATAAAGTTTCCCCACCACCTAACAGGTCATGAATAAAATAAAGTCCGATTATGAAAAGAAAGTTCACCCTGATTTTGAAATTGAGGGGAAGAATGAAAGAGGCAAGGCCAAAAATGGGGATGGGGAAGACCAGGCGTTTAAAAAAGAGGCGGACAGCAAAAACTCCAATGATGCCTGACAGAGCCCCCGAAGCGCCAATCCCGGCTGGTATTTTCTGGAGGAATAGGATATGCATGAATGCAGATAAAATATTGGAAAGAATTCCGGTTAATAAATAGAAAAGGGCAAATTGTCGCCAGCCTATACGCCGCTCAAGGGTAAGACCGAAAATCCAAAAATAAATCATGTTCCACCACAAATGGTCGGCATCAGCATGGAGAAACATGGAGGCAATGGGACTCAGGACAAGATTCAAGAGATGCAGCTTTTCAGGCAAAAAAGAGAGACTATCCATCAAAGCTTCTCGGGCTGGGGAGTCGAAGAGAAATAAAGTGTAGTGAACCGCCAAATTGAGGAGAATCAAAACAGGAGTGGCTCGAAGCTGTCGCTCGAGAACCCATTCCTTCTCAGAATAATGGACGGGGATAAGAGTGATTTGGTCCATAATTGTTTCGAGAATAGTATCGCCACTGGAGATTGATTTAATCAGAATGAAAAAGACAATAAGAGCTGCCAGAAAAAATCCAAGGTATTCAAATAAACTTAGAAAGACAACAATGAAGGGAAGAACCAGGATGGTCAGCAAGAAAGTTTTTAAAACAGACTTTATCAGTCTGCGCCTTTCGAATGCAATCGTTTCCAACCGCGAAGATTGTGAAGCTGAGAAAATCTGATTTGGAAACGACTTATCACTCTTCGGAGAATCGCCTGAATATAAATTATCTCTTTTTACCTCGCCAAA
The DNA here is from genome assembly GCA_938092135.1 of uncultured bacterium. Lineage (GTDB taxonomy): Bacteria > Acidobacteriota > Aminicenantia > Aminicenantales > CALLJL01 > CALLJL01. The sequence goes on along the minus strand of CALLJL010000006.1, from coordinate 21,417 downwards.
ATGATAAATTGGGAATTAAAAAAGTGTCAAGATGAAAAGGTTATCTTTGGGAGCCAAAAAGATTCCCCCTTTTTCAATGCCATCTTTTCTTCAAAGCAGCTTTAATAATTGTCCAGAAAAGGCAACCCATAAAAAGACGACTCATTCTCACTGAAAATAATATGGCCTCGCTAAAAGTTAAAGGCAAAAATAAGCTATAGCTACAGGGATTTTCCGAAAAAGATAACGATGAAAGATATAAAAATCCTTTTTCCCTGGTTATTAATAGTAGCTAGAAAAATAATAGTAGCTAGAAAAAGAGGTTTTGCAGATCCAACTTCTTGCCTTTTTGAGCAGTTAAAGAACTACCCACAAGCAACCGATCAATTTTTTATAGATTTTCTCCGCCAAGCAGATTTCTTTCCTCCCATCTCGGTCCAACTTTTCTTTAGCTCTAGCTCCATTTATTTTTAGGCTCTTAATAAAATTTGCGAAAAAACAAATTGCTTTTTAATATAGATAAAGAAGGCCAGGCGAAAAGAAAAGGAAAGAATTCAAAATGAACGAAAGGAACCAAAGGCCAATCGACATTAGCTGCTGCTTCGAGGGCTGTTGCGGGAGTCCTTTTTCCGACCAGCCATCAAAAACTAAGCAGAAATATGTCTCTGAAAATAACTGGGTCTCCACCCACCTAAAGACAGTTGTTGGCCCTGTACCCGTCGTGTCTACCCGTCTGACATGGAGGGACAAACTCGGGATGGTTGCCGTCAGGTTAGGTATAAGAAGGATGAGCTATGCTATCAGACCAGGTCTTTATGCTGTGGGGCATCCTGGTAGAAATTCCTATATTTTTGTTTCGGCCAATTATAAGTTGAGTTTTGATCTCCTGCGTAAACATTTAACCGGTCTCAATGCTTGGGTTCTAGTTTTAGATACAGCCGGAATCAATGTTTGGTGTGCCGCTGGCAAGGGGACATTTGGAACTGAGGAAATAGTCCGACGCATCAGGAAAACCCAACTTTTCCGGATTGTCCCCCAGGGCACCCTGATTCTTCCTCAGCTTAGCGCCCCGGGGGTGGCGGCCCATGAGGTTTCCAGACTAACTGGGTTTAAGGTTGTCTATGGCCCAGTCAGGGCGGTCGATATTAAGCGTTTTTTACAGAATGGGTTAAAAGCCTCGGAGGAAATGAGACGAGTTCGTTTCAATCTGGTGGACAGGCTAATTCTTGTTCCCGTGGAGCTTGTTTTTCTCCTCAAATATCTCCTATACGCCACCGTAATCCTTTTAATTCTGCGGGCTCTAGGTATGAATTTATTCCACTGGAGAACAATTTATCCTTACCTTGGGGCCATTGTAACCGGTAGTATCATCGTCCCTGCTCTTTTACCTTGGATTCCAGGCAGAGCCTTTTCCTGGAAAGGATGGCTTCTCGGATTAATTTGGGCGACAGGAGTAAATATAAGCCAGGGTTTATTATTTTCTGACGGGGTTAAAGCCGCGGCAAACTTCCTTCTCCTTCCGGCGCTGGCTGCTTTCCTGGCCATGAATTTTACTGGTTCTTCGACTTATACCTCTCTTTCAGGCGTGGTTAAAGAGATGAAAATTGCAGTGCCGGCAATTATTCTTTCGGCTGTTTTGGGGATCTTCCTTTCCATTATCGGATAGGGATGAATTAGACAAAGAAAAAGATGAAAATCCATCGCTATTTAAGGAATGTTTCAACCCTTAGATTCTACCCAGAGAAATGCACTGGTTGTGGCCGCTGCGTTGAGGTCTGTCCCCATCGCCTCTTTCAAATAGAGAATGGTCGGGCTCAACTTGGCGACCGCGATTTATGTATGGAATGTGGGGCTTGTGCCCGAAATTGTCCTTTTTCAGCCATCGCCGTCCGTCCAGGTGTAGGTTGCGCATGGGCAATTATGATCTCGGAATTGCGAGGCGGCAGGGAAGTCGCCAGCAGTTAAGTTGCCCTGGGTGGCTTACCGCATTGTTCTAATATTTAACTTCCCTGGAGGCGAGTTGATGATTTTTATAATCGATCAGATCTTGCTCATTTTAAATAATTAATTTCCCTCAAGCCTTCCAGGTCATTTATTTTTGACCCTTCAATTATCTAGGAAAAAGGAAGGGAAAGGAAGGGAGTAAAATGGTAATATCTTTAATATGTTCTGATGATATCTTTTAGAATAGCCTCCAAAAATCAAAAACCTTTTTTCTTTTGGGAATTAGAGCTGATTTCAAAAATTAACCTTCCTCTAGGCCCCTCAAGCTAAATCATCTGATCGTTTCGTCTCTCAAGCTTTATTAAAAGAATCCCTTAATTTTAATTTGCCTAATATAATTCTCTCGAGGATAACCTTTATTTTTTAATCATTCTGACCTGAAAAGGCGCAAATAGCCCGTAATCGAGAAAACTATAATCATGACCTGGAGGCTGGCCGCCTTGGGGGGCTTGCTGGAAAGCCAAGGGCCAGGCTCTTCCTCTCGGCGGGTTAAGATGATGAGGCCCAAGAGTATTTCTTAAAGTTCCATAAATAATCAATTGAATTACGTTTTTGCCTGGCTTGAGTCGCCCGGAAATGGGCAGAAGATCATATTTACTTAATACATATTGCGAAGCTTGAGGAAATTCCCGGTTAGGTGCTTGCCCCGATTTTTGAAATTGATATTTTCCTTTTTTAAGATAAATATTTTTATTAAAGATTTTTTCTTGATGGGGAGACCAACTTCCTTCCTGACAATTTTCAACTTGTCCCTTTTTCCCATTTATAACCAATTCGGCCAGAGCTCCTTGCCAATTGGGAGCCTGAAAATAGAATTCGGCCTGGCTGACATTGTCCTCTGTTAAATCTAATTCGGCCTCATAGAGAACTCGATGGCCATAAAAGGGAAGCCCCTGGTCTTTCCAGGAGCCAAGATCAAGGGTATTTTCAGATTTAAGAACAAAACCTCTGGCCGCCTTCTCCACAGCGAAATCTCCCAGAATATAAATTGGCTCAAGTTCAGCCATCAGGCTGAAAGGGCTAACCATCAGGCTAATCAGATTGTGACCTTCTTGCATCACTTGGCTCAAATCAAATATTCCGAAATTTTTATCTAACCACCAGGAATCAGCTCCAGGTTCAAGCCTTTGGCCATTGACCGCCACTTTAAAAATCTCCGGCCGTTCCACAACCAGCTTCAAAGAATTGAGCTTCACTCCAGAAGCTACCTCAAGATGAAAATCGGCCCTGAATCCAGAATCAGGAGGAAACTTATTTTTCAATAAAAGAGAATCTTTAAATTGAACAGCCGAATCCCAGGGATTACGTTCGAAACCGTGGAAAAGGAAAGTCTTTTTCTGCGCTTCATAAAAATAGAGGTCCCTTTCAGTTCTGTCACCCAGAATTAAATCACAGAAATCAATTACCAGAACATTGGGATCAAGCCTTTTTATTGTTTTAGGCCTAAGCTCAATTTGAGCGAATCCTTTCCCTTGAAATTTCTTGTTTTTCGTCGAAGAAAATATATTTTCAGGCTCAATTTGCCTATCCTTTAATTTTGATATATTCAATTTTTTTTCTTGGCCCATTCTTTTTTCTTTATAGATAGCCAAAAGAAGGCTTTCCCCAGGATTTAAGAAAAAGTCCAGGCTAAGCCATTCGCCCTCAGCTTGGGCTGGGTAAGGCTCGATTCGTCCACTCAGGGCGTCCCATCTCTCAATCCATTGACCTTTAAGTCGAACTTCGCCCGAAGCTACGTTTTCATCACTTATATTGGCCAGGAAAAGAAGTTGACCGTCATTAAATTGACGGCGGTGGTGAAAAAGCTTTTCCTCTCCGGTGAGGTTTTCGAATTTAATTTCAGCCTGAATAAGATCAGGCCAGGAAGAAATAAGAGAGCTCACAGGTTGGCCTGAAAAATCCTTAAAATGGGGAAATTTCTTGAGCGATTCCAGCAGGGGGGAAGGTCTTCCCCCTTCTTTAATTTCCTTATCTGCCCAGGAAATAACTGAACCCCCTTTTTCAAGAAACTCTTTGACTAAAGCCACGGTCCAGGGTTCAAGATTTTCCAGGCCAGGTGGCAAAATAACGATATCATAATATCTTTGCCCGACTCGGAATTTTTTCCCTTTTATTTGGCCATAATCTTTAATAATCAATTCGCTGGCCAGGTCATATTCAACCTGAAGGCGCTCCAGTTCATGGAGAAAATTCTGGAAATTGGTGGCTATGGCCAGAAAATTTTCATTTTTATTTACCGGCGAATAATACATCCAGGCCGAAGTTGTGGGCTCTATAACTACGACCCGATTTATCTGTTCACCCGAACTAAGGCTTAGGGAAAGGCGAGCAAAATAATCATTCATCAAAGGATAGGCAGGCCACCATGGTTCATGATAGGAAAAGGACAGGGGATGGTCCCTTTTCCTGGCGCCCTTGATGGTCGAAAAAGAGAGGTGTTGATTCAATAAATTGACTCCCAAAGCATATTCCCAATCGCCAATTCGTTTCTGATCAAAAAAGGTAAGATCCCAACCGCTGGCGCCATACGTCTCCGAAAGAGTTCGACGGCGACCCAGTTGATTGGCCACACTTCTTATTTCTTTTACTGCTCGGGCGTTACCAAATTGAGCATTGGGGCTTAAACTCCATTCATTCATCAGAATATCGATGCCGGGGATGTGGGCATAGGCGTAGAGAGCCATGTTATCGGGCACGAGGCGGGGCCGGGGCCAATCATGCTCCCAATAATGGCCGGTTAACTGGAGGTTGTTCTTTTGACAATAATTGAAATAAGGTCTGGCCCAGTTCTCAATAAAAAGCTCGAGGCAAGTTAAATAAAAATCATGGCGCACCTTGAGGAAGTTGCCTACCTCTTCAAATAAGGAGGGGAGGTTTGTTTTTAAATCATAACCCCATCGCTTCGAAAATTCCTCAAAAAGGGCGGGAGTGAAATTGACCGTCCAGGAATTTCCAGGAGGACCAATGTGAGCTTCATCCTGGAAGGTTCCAGGAACAGTTCGGCCAAATTCAGAGCCGCAGATTTTTTTATAAGCCTCAAGGGTGATGCGGAGGAAAGTTTGAGTTACCCCCGGCCTCATTAAATCAACATAGGTGAAACCACCATACCAAGGTGAGGGCTCAGGCCGGTTTAATTCCAAAAGCCAGTAATTGCCTTCAGGCCAAGATTTCTGGCCGCTTTTAGCGGCCTCGGTAAGGTCAATAAATTTTCCCGCCTCCTCTTTTAAAAGGCAAACCATATCCTGCGAAATAGCTTCGGCAAGCTCCTCCCCTTTTATCTTGCGGGCTTTAAGGCCGAGATTGCTCGCCTCAGGCATGGCCTCAGGAACAAGACCGCCAGCAAAACCTGAGGGATAAGAATTCTCGTCATAAATCCATATTTTCAAATTGAGCCGGCGACCCAGAGCCACAGCTTCTTTAAAAAGAGAAAGCCACTCCTTTGATAAATAAGGAGTAATCAGGCCGGGTCGGGGATGGATAAAGACCCCGCCAAAGCCTTTCTCTTTAAAATCCTGAAGTTGTTCGGTTATTTTGCCCATGGTCATATCTTCGTTCCACACCCAAAAAGGCATCGGCCTGAATTCCGGCGGCGGATCAACAAAGAACTGGCTTAATTCTCTCAGGGAAACTATCCCATTTTTCTTAGTGAACCCAGGGAGGTAAAAAGAAAAAATTAAAAGCCCCATTAAACCAATGAATTTGGAAAAATTATCTAATTGCATAACTTTCTCTTTCTGGCTTTGGTCTTTCTCCCTTTAATTTTTTAAAAATTGGCCGAAAATCGCAATCTTTTATTGAAATTTATCCAGAATTTAAATCTTAATATAAAGAATCGATTTTTAAATAAAAAATAATAGAAAAAGGAGGAATTAATGAGCCAGGGAAGAAGGCTGGCGCTACTTCTGGGTTTTATTCCTTTTTTAACCCTGGTTTTTGCCTTGCCGCTGGTTAATCGCCTCGAACCAGTTATTATCGGTCTCCCCTTCATTCTTTTCTGGATTGTTCTCTGGGTATTTCTTACGCCCTTTATCTTGATGGCCGCTTACCAGATTGAGAAAAGAATCAATGGAGATGAAGGCCAAAAAGAGGTAGATAAAGAGAAAAAGAAAGTAAAAGATAAAGAAAAAGATAAAGGGAATGAAAAAGAGAAGGAAAAGGAAGGAGCTTAAGATAAATGAGCCCGGCCCTCTTAATTATTCTCTTGACCATCATCATCTCCGCGGCGCTCGGTGTTTATGCCGGAAGCCGCGTAAAAATGAATCTTGAAAACTGGACTGTAGGCGGGCGCCGCTTTGGGGTCATCATCATGTGGCTCCTCATGGCTGGAGAAATTTACACCACTTTCACCTTTCTTGGGGCCAGCGGTTGGGCCTATTCCCGAGGGGCGCCTACTTTTTATATTCTCATATATGGAACCCTTGCTTATACGGTTTCCTTCTTTATCTTACCTGCAATTTGGAAGGTGGGACGACTCTATGGCCTCCATACCCAGCCTGATTTCTTCATTCATCGCTACGAAAGCCGCTGGCTAGGTGTTTTAGTTGCGGCCATCGGCGTTCTCTGCATCCTGCCTTATTTGCAGCTTCAGCTCACCGGTCTGGGATTGATTGTTGAGGTGGCAAGCGATGGTGCTATCGGCTCGAAAACAGCTATTTTAATCAGCTTTGTTCTCACCTGCCTTTTCGTTTACACCAGTGGGCTCAGGGGAGCAGCCTGGGTCGCCATCATCAAAGATATCATGATGATTCTGGCCGTGGGAATTGTGGGTATTGGCGTTCCCCATATCTATTTTGGCGGATTCGGTCAAATGTTTCGGGTTCTGATGGAAAAACATCCCGGCCATCTCATTTTTCCAGGTGCTTCTTCCAATATGGACACGCTTTGGGTAATGTCGACGGCACTCCTTACTGGGTTGGGATTTTACATGTGGCCCCATGTTTTCGGTTCAGCTTTCTCGGCCAAAAGTGCTGAAACCATCAAAAGAAATGCCACCATTATGCCCTTTTATCAGATTCCTATTCTGCTTGTTCTCATGGTCGGCTTTACGGCCCTTCTCGTTATTCCTGACCTGAAAAATGGCGACATGGCCTTTCTGGAACTGGTTCGGGTAACCTATCCCTCTTGGTTTTTGGGGTTCGTGGGTGCAGCCGGAGCGGTTACGGCCATGGTGCCTTCTTCGGTGCTTGTTCTTTTTGCTGCCACTCTTCTGGCCAAAAATGTTTATAAAGCCGGATTCGCCCCTGAGGCAAGGGAAACTACAGTTCTCCGGCTTTCAAGAATTTTGGTTTTAATCATTATGGTTATAGCCCTTGTTCTGGCTTTTTACTATCCCCAGGCTCTTGTTAATCTTCTCCTTATTGGCTATAACGGGGTCAGCCAATTTTTCCCTGGCGTTGTCTTTGGTTTATTCTGGAAGAAAGCAACCCGCCTCGGTGTCGTCTGCGGCCTTGTCGTTGGTTTCAGTTTGGCAGCAACTCTCGTCTTTAGCGGCCATGATCCCTTCCTGGGAATGAACGCCGGTTTCGTTGCCCTGGTTATTAATACAACAATAACTATTATTATCAGCTTGTTAACCCAATCTAATATAAATAACGATGAGTCATCAAAGAATCAGGAATGACGGTTAGATTAATTGAGGCTAAAAGAATGGAGTTATCTTTGGTTAATTTCTCATGAATTTTATAAATTATTTTATAAATAATTTTTTGCATGCTGAAAAAAAGGAAATTCTGAATTCAGGGTCATCAATTTGATTAACTTGATTAGGTTTTAAAAAGTTAAGAAAGAAAAAATAAAAACAGGATGAAACAATGATCAATAAAAAAATTAAAACTAAAAATAAGGGTCATAAGCCAAATAAAAACAAAAACGAAGCAAAAAATAAACTACAGCAGATGATCAAAGAAGAGCTTAACCTTTTAACTCCAGAGATTATTGCCTGGCGCCGGGATTTCCATCAGCATCCCGAGATCGCCTTTAATGAAAAAAGGACTCAGGAAGTCATCTATAAATTTCTTCAAGGGCTTGGCCTCAAGGTGCGCCCTGTGGCTGAAACGGGTCTTGTGGCCACAATTGTAGGCGCTCAAAGGGGGAAAACAGTGGCCTTACGAGCTGATATGGACGCTCTTCCCCTTGAGGAAGAAGGCGATAAACCTTACAAATCGCTTCATCGAGGAGCTGCCCATGCCTGCGCTCACGATGGCCATATGGCCATTCTTATGGGAGCAGCGAAACTAATAACTGGACTGAAAAACAAATTGCCTGGCCGCATTGTTCTAATCTTTCAGCCAGCCGAAGAGAGGCCCCCTGGCGGGGCTGCTCGTATAATTGGCGAGGGGGTATTAGAAGGCGTGGAGGCTATCTTTGGTCTTCATCTCTGGCAGCCATTGCCCACTGGAAAAATTGGCCTGGTTAAAGGCGCGATGATGGCCAATTCCGATGAATTTACTATTTTGGTTCGAGGCCAAGGTGGCCATGGCTCAATGCCCCATCAAACCGTCGATCCCATTCTGGTGGCCTCCCAAATAGTCGTTAATGTTCAATCGATTGTTAGTCGCAATATCGATCCTCTTAAACCTTGTGTTGTCTCATTCGGAACCATTGATGGCGGAACAGCCTTTAACATTATTCCCGATGAAGTTAGGCTTCGCGGCACAGTGCGCAGCTTTGAAGCTGATGTCCAGGCTTTGGCTGAAAAGCGCCTTCGGGAAATTGCCGAAGGAACAGCCCAGGCTTTTGGCGCCTCAGCTTATTTTGAATACAAGCGGGGTTTTCCGGCCGTCATCAATCATCCCAAGGCTGTTGATTTTGTCATTGAGGTCGCCCGACAGCTTTTTGGCGAAAATAGCTTGGAGTTGATCAATCCCGTTATGGGCGGTGAGGACTTTGCCTATTATCTACAAAAGGTTCCTGGAGCTTTTCTATTTTTCGGCGCTGGCGACAATTGCCCTTATCCCCACCATCATCCGGCCTTTGATTTCGATGAACGGGCTTTGCCTGCGGCCACTCTCTTGATGACCTCTCTTGCCCTCAGCTATTTGCTCGATCAACCCTTTTAAGAGATTTTTAACTTTAGACCCAACCAAGCTCTTTGAGTGGAAATACCTATCTTTTCAATGCTTTTTTAAAGAGGTCATCTTCAAGAAAACATCTAAAAAGATAGAGAAGAGAGAAGAAAAGAAGAGAAAAGAAGGGGAAATAGGCTCATTCGAATTCCCTGAATTTTAATTTTAAAATAAGAGTAAAAATTTACTTAATACTTTACTTATAGTCATTTCATTATATAAAATGTTAGTAAAATTTTTTAATATTAAGCTAACTTTATATGAGGTTAAAAAATTGAGATTAATAAATAAAGAGCGACCAAAACATGGAGAAAGAGAAAAAGAAACACAGAGGTTTGATTCTTTTTTGCATAGCTTGCTTTCAATTTTTTTGGTGTTAACAGTTTTAATGTCAATTTTTACCTTCTGCGAGGCTACTGGCCGTTGGAATTTCGGGATTAAAGTCGGCTATAACCAGGGACAACTCCGGGGCCAGGAAACAGAGCCAGGATTTCAAGTAGAAAAGTTTTCTCTTTCTGCTTTCTCAGCCGGGATTCTTTCGGTTTATAAAATAAACAATTTTCTATCTCTTCAATCCGAGCTTCTCTATTTTCAGAAGGGAGGCGAGTATGGGGTTGATGTGTCCATCCCTATTCCAAACGTTGAAATTAAAGTTAATGATACCCGCAGCTTAAATTATCTAGAAGTGCCGCTCCTCGTAAAATTATCTATCCCGCTTTCCTCGACTATTCAACCCACTTTTTTATTTGGTCCTTCCGTTGGATTTAATCTTACAGGCAACTTAAAAAGTAGAATTCGAGTTAAAGTCGCTGATTTCCAGCTATCCTTTTTAGAAAAGAAAGACCTCAAGAAAGAAGCTAACAATTTGGAGTGGAGCCTGGTCATTGGCGGCGGGCTAGATTTCCCGTTACCTAAGGGTCGGATAATTATTGACCAGCGATTTTTCTTCGGCCTGAACGCCAACCACTATCAGGTTCTCGTCCCGGCTTCTCAATTTGCCACCCTTGGCTTTCCTATGGCTCAAGATATCACCTATGAACTCAAAATGAATAATTACGTCTATACTATTTCTTTGGGGTATTTGTTTTAAATAAATAATTTGGTTTTATAAAAGAACTGATATATTTAATTTTATCAATGCGTAGTTGCTTTTATCTAAGGTTTTTGCCTCGGTAAAGTCTGGAGTCGTCATACGGGCGATCTCACTGTTTTGACAGGCGTTCTCGTTATCGGAACAGCAATCGCTACCCAGCTTTTACGCTGAGAAAAATTCCTAATTTCATGACCATTGCTTCTTTATCCAGAAAACAGTTTTCTTAAGAGCTTCAACATATCCATCATATTCATAATGGCCAACGCCCCTTATAACTTCAAGGTGAACCTTAACGCCTTTCGCTTTCATTTCCTGAACAAACTTCTTAACCTGAGCCAGTGGGATTAATTCATCATCCTCACTATGAATAACATAAAAGGGAGTTGGATTATTTTCGAGGGAAATAGCTTCCTTCGGAACGCCAGAGATGGGAATGGCCGCGGAAAAAAGTCCTGGATGGCGAGAAACAAAATACCATGTACCTACCGCTCCCATACTGTAGCCTGTAATAATTATTTTATTTTTATCCACAGGATAATTGGCTAGGAGATTATCAATTAAAGCGAGAATAGCTTTTTCGCTTATGGGATTATTCCAGGTGCGGGCCGGGCAATCAGGAGAAACCATAATCGCCTCAAGGGACTGAAAAGCCGGTTCAACCAGATAAACCAGAATATCTTTCCCAAAATAGGGGGTGACAGTGCCTCCATAATGAAGAACCAGAATTAAAGGCAGAGATTTTTTCTTTTCGATTGAAGGCGGCAGATAAAGCGTATAACGAACAGTCAAGCCATCTTCCAAGTTTAAAGCTTTTTCATGAAAATGAGAGAACTTGGTTTCAGTAAATAAAGCTAAAGATAGAGCTACCCTTTCTGAACTCAAAATATAAGAAATAATAAAAATTAATAAACCAACAAAAAATATTTTAAAAATAATCTGTCCTTTTTTACCCATTTTATCCCTTTCAATTGACCCTATTTGGCCATAGGCAGAGGTTGGTAGCCAAACCTGTTAAGTTCAATTTCTTCTTGGCTAAAATTTTTCGCCTTAACATTTGCTTTTTAATAAAGATAATTATTAGAATTTTAGATCAAGAAATTTGGTTTAAAAAGGGTGCTTCTTCCTTTTAAAGGGATAAGAATTGGGCATAAAAGAGGCATGTAAAAACCAGTTTTATACTCTATGAATTGCAATGTACCCTATGGATGTTTATAAAAATAGTTTGTGTCCCTTTTTCTAATTACTTAAGGTCACGAAATCTTTTTTTCATATTGGCATCATCTTTCATCGCCTGAATCAACATCTCTGGTTTTGTGATAAGTTTTCAGGCCTGGAGATTGGGAAGTGAAGTGATGGCTTCAGGAAAATTCTCAGGTGTAATGAACTTTTCATCTACCGTGCATCCCTCATAGTCTTTGAAGTGCTTCTGAAAAATATAGCCGTCGCAAAAAATGCCCAAAGTAAATTCAGTATACCCGATTGAATAATAAGTCTCGGTATCCTTTATCTTGGCGAAAGGTGAGTTTATGACATCAAAACCGACGCGCTTTTCATCGAATTCGCTCATAACAAGGTCAATCACACCTCCCACAGGATAATTGTGTTCATTTGGATTTTTCTTTGTTATCCAAGGAGAATGCAGAAAAATGTTGAAGACTTTGTTTGGAATCTTTTGATACACAATATTTCCCATCCGGTTAGTAACGAATCCAATGAAAGTTTTTTTCTCAAAATCATAAATAGGCTGTTGGTAGCGGGTAAAAGCATGGTGGGAGCCAGAATAAATAAGGGCCTTTTCTTTTTTGCTGACGAATTCATCAAGGACGACTTGGGCCATAAATTCGTCCGGGTTTCCTTTATGCCACATTTTTTCCCTCTGCTCAGGGGTCATCTCTTCAGTTAGCCCAGACCAATCAGGCCGATAACTAAGATGAACGACTCTGAATTTAGGCTTATCCTTATGTAGAGATTTGTTCAGCTCCCACGCTTTCCTGTATATGTCCATGTATTCAATGTAACCCCAGCAGGGATCAGAATTAAACATCAATCGCCGCGCCAAATCTTCGTCATACTCGTCAGAATTGATGAGCTTATCCACTTTATCCTGGTCTTCGTGGCAACCAAACTCAATGGCCAAATTTCGGACTCCTGCTTCATAAAGACGAGGGATGAGACGGTGAATCAGTTCCACATCGTGTTTAATTCGGTGGTATTCGCCGATAAAGACAAGGTCATAGTCAGAAAATTTCTCAATGACATAATCTTCAGGTGTTTTCCATTTTGCCTTAAGATAAGCGATCAACGTTTCTTTCTCAGTTTGAGGGATTTCCTTCCATGGTTTTACCAGCTCCTGACCATAGAACAAAAAAATCGGAAAGAATATCAAAAAAAATAATTTTTCTCATTTTTCCTTTCTCCTTTTTTCTTTTTTCTTTTATTAAAATATTAATGAGTTAATCCCTTGCCTTATCCTCGATTAAAAGAAATATAGGCCTCATTGCCACCCTCATCGACTAAGCTGTCTGGGCCTCATCTTCATCTACGTCAAGATGACCTATGTGACCTCGCTAATTTATCATGAAATCTTGGGAAGCTCATGAGGCTCTTCCTCAATTTTTTTTCATGATTCTCTTTTTAACCGCTATCAGGGGTTTGCCTCATTTCTGGCGCCTTTGGCCGCCGCGACGGCCTCAATTAGAACTCCCTGCTCCCTTAACTCAACTAACTAATCCTTGACAGAACTTAAAGGTTCGATTTATCCTTCCTCACGATGGTTGGAGAAGGAAATTGAGACAAAGAAATTTCATCGGCCGCATTGGTTGAAGGCCAATTATTATCCTTTATTTGAGGCTTAAGTAAGCAAATCGATGAATAATACCTAGCGAGGTTAACCCATGAAAAAATCAACCATTTTATTTTTATCAATTATCCTTTCAACCTTCTTTATTTTTTCTCTTGCGGATACCTCTAATTCATCGGCCCTTAATCCCCATCTTCGAAAAGCCCTTGATTCTTTCGACCCCCTTTTGCCCTATCAGATTGTTAAAGTTTTGAGCTCATCGGAAATGGCCGGTCGCCTGACTGGCGATGAAGGCTACACGAGAGCAGCAAAATGGGCGGCCCGTAAGTTCAAGGAATGGGGGCTAAAACCCCTTGGTTCCCAGCAAGGCTATCTCCAGACCTATCCTTCTCCTTACACCATTATTGATAAAGCTGAAATGAGCCTTCAAATTGCTTCCCCGGGCGCCGGTGGAAAAAGCGAGTTTAAAGAGATCAAGTTAAATCCGGGGATTGATTTTTTGCCCCTTCTTTTTGCCGCTAGTGGCCAGCATACTGCTGAGCTCGTTTTTGTCGGTTGGGGAATTTCCGCTCCTGAGCTCAATTATGATGATTATGCCGGAATGGATGTGAAAGGAAAGTTTGTCCTCTCTTTCCGGGGTACACCTGACCCAGCTCGATCTGAATTCCAATATCACGATGAGCATCGAACCAGGATGAAAGTGGCCAAAGAAAAGGGGGCTTTAGGCTTACTTTATATTTACCCGGAAGTTTTGGCCAATCCTAATGGTGATTGGTTAGACAATTTTTTGCCGGGCATGATCAGCGAAAAAACAGCCGACCTTATCTTTAAAGAAATTAATTCCTCCTCAGCTGAGCTCAGAAGGGCTCTCGAAACCTATAAAAGGCCTATCTCTTTTCCCCTTAAATCAAAAGTTTCCTATTCTGTTTCATCCCGTCATTATCCTGATGGTATTGGCTATAACATTGTTGGCTGGATTGAGGGGTCTGACCCAAAGCTGAAAAAGGAACTAATTGTTGTTGGGGCTCATTTCGATCATTGTGGTCAACACATGGGTTTTCTTTTCCCAGGGGCCAATGACAATGCCAGCGGCTCGGCTACGGTTATGGCCATGGCTAAAACCTTTGCCTCCCTGAGACCAAAGCCAAAAAGGTCAGTGATGTTTGTCCTCTTTGGAGGCGAAGAAATGGGTCTGCAGGGTTCAACTTACTTTGCCCAAAACTTACCGACTGGCTTCGACAAGGTTGTAGCCATGTTTAACTATGATATGACTGGAGAAGGGGATGGGGCTTCTTGTGGCTTAAGTGCAGAGCCCCCTGAGCTTAAAGAAGTTTTGGAAAGGGCAAATAAAGAAATAAATATCATCAAAGCCATGGGAATTATCCGGCAAGTGGGAGTTCGCTCTTCTGATTTTGCCCCCTTTTTCCGTCAGGGGATTCCGGTCGTAAGCTTCAGTTCAAATGGGCCTCATCTGGCCTATCATCAAATTGGTGACACCATTTACCGGATCAATCCTGAGATCATGGCCAGCATTGCCCAGGTGTCACTTTTAGCCGTGTATTTCTTGGCTGATAGATAACATTGAGAGCGACGATTCTTTCAGTTTCCTTTTTCTTGATCTTTTTCTTAATTATCCTTATGGATTCAAATTTTCTTAAATTTAGGGCGAGATATGAGGGTCTTTAGAATAGTTTGTTTTTCTTTTATTTTCCGCAGGTCATCACCAAATGAAAGGAAGAAAGTTTCAGTGGCCAATAAAAAAAGATGGGTTCTTTTTTTTATTTTTATGCTGTTAGTTATAAATGGATTAGTTTTGGCTATCACCAGCCAGGAAACTAAGAAAGAAGAAAATGAAGATAAAAGATGGGGAGTTATTATTTTACCCGCCCTTTTTTATATGCCTGAAACCAAGTGGGGTGGAGGAGCGGGAGGGCTTATCACCTACCGGCCGCCTCGAAGCCAAACTGCAGGTAGGCCTTCTTCCCTCAATTTCTATGCGATTTACACTCAATTAAAACAGTTTTCTACTCAGATGAATCCTGAACTTTACTTTAAAGACGAAGGTTATCTTTTAACGGCGACAATCATCGCCGAGACTTTTCCAGATAAGTTCTGGGGAATTGGGAATGAAACTGAAGACGAGGCCGAAGAGAAATATACTCCAAGGAGTTTTAACCTCGAGTTCTCCTTGCAAAAGAGAATATGGTCGAAGCAAAATCTTTATGCTGGTCTTTTCGGCCTTTTTGAAAATTACCAAATTATCAAATACGAAACAGGAAAATCGCTGGCTAAAGAGATTTATTCAGGAAGCCGGGGCGGAACGACCTCCGGCCTAGGGATTATCCTGAATTGGGACAGGCGGGATAATATTTTCTTTCCCCGACGTGGCCATTATTACCAACTTGTGATCCGGACGAGCAGGAAATTTTTGGGGAGCGATTTTGAAACCACCGTGTTTAAATTTGATTTAAGAAAATTTATTCCTCTCTTTTCTGATCAGGTTCTGGCATGGCAGATTTTATTCGAATCAATCAATGGGACGCCTTCCTTCAAAAATTATGCTAAGCTGGGCGGCAACTCTATTATGCGTGGCTATTACTCGGGTCGTTATCGGGATAAATGTCTTCTGGCTTTACAGGGAGAATACCGCCTGCCTCTTTGGCGACGATGGGGTATGGTTGCCTTTGCCGGAATAGGCGATGTTTCCAAAGGTCTGGGAAATTTTAATTTTAAGGGATTTAAATATTCCTTTGGTTTCGGCCTTCGTTTCAAAATTGCCCCTAAGGAAGGTACTAACCTCAGATTGGACTTTGCCTGGGGCAAAGGAACCTCAGGTTTTTATTTCACAGCCGGCGAGGCCTTTTGACCTTCCTAAATTCGATGCATCAACGGCTAAACGCTAACCATGGCTACGGAGGACTAACGCTTCCCGCTCATGCTTTTAGCTACCTTAATGGTCAATAATAAAATAAATAATTAGCAGCCAATTTTAATTTTCATCAATTTTATCGCCCCTTTTGACCAATAGCAGAAGCCAAGATTTATTTTGAGCTATATTTGGTAACGAGCTAATACTTCTTTGCAGGCATCGCTGCAATCTTAAAATTTTTAGAAAATGGGAAAATTTACAGATGGCTCCTTTTAGAAAAATAAAGTAAATATATTAGTTGGCATCATTTTTAAAAGAAAAGGAAGCGGAAAGCAACAAAAATAAGGAAAAGACCATAGAAAAGCTTCACTTTAGCCCCCGATAGACGAATATTAATTTTGGCCCCAAAAACGGTTCCCAGAAGAAGTCCTACGGCCAGAAAAATGGCCATCCTCACATCCAAAGTACCAGCTTTATAATAATAGATAACTCCGGGCAAACCTATTGGTGGAAGTAAGGCAGCTAAGGAAGTAGCAATCGCTCTTTTGGGCGGATAACGAAGAAAAAGGACAAGAAAGGGGACAATTATATTGCCACCGCCGATGCCAAACATTCCAGCCATCACCCCGGCCAGAAGACCGATGCCCATAAGAGCCAGAAAATGGGGCCTGGGTAAATTGTTTTCATCTGGCTCGGGTTGGGGAAGATAGCTTTCTGCCCTAAATTTTTTAAGTTTTTCAATTGGTTTAATGAATGTCCAGCTCACATAAAGGCAAAATAGGGCGTAAAGTTTTCGCATAATATCAGCGGGTAGAGTATGAGCCAGCCAGGCGCCAACAATAACTGACATTAAAAGGCCTGTAGAAAGAAAAGCTGCGGCTCTGAGATCGAGGATGCGAGCCCGATAATAGGCCACGACACCTAAAATGCCCACAGGAAGCATGATTGCGGCCAGCGATGTGCCGGTGGCCTTAACCAGGGGAAAACCAGCGAAAAGAACAAGAGCCGGAACCATGACTATACCGCCACCAATGCCAAAGAGACCAGCAAATATACCCGCCAAAAAGCCAATAGCAATTAAAAATAACGCATTCATCCTGCCCATTATACCAAAAATGGGGACACAAACATTTTTTCCCTAGCAAGTAGGGACTATTATAGGCAAAGGGAATAACTAAAATTTTTCTGTGCATACAAACTTGCTGTATTTTTAAAAAAATGAGAACTAATTAAAACTAAAGTAAAATTAATTTGATTAAAAATTTCATATATTTTTAGATTCGACTAAATACTATGCTTTCGGGAAATTTCAACTTAGTTAATATTCAGAATTGGGCAAAAAGGTTGATTGGTAAGTATTCTTAAAGAGTTAGATGAGGCCTGCCTCTCCCCCAATAATTTTCCCTTTAGAAATCAGGCCATAAATAATAAAATTTAGGAAGCTAAAGACTCGGAAATGGATGAGGTGAGCCCCCAAAGGAAAATCGGGCTGAATTTATGATATTTTTTAAATTAGAGGTAAAAATGAAGCAACCAAATTTAATAAGTCCTTTGATAAAAGCAATTCTTCTTTTATCTTTCATCAGTCTAATCAACAATCTCCCTGCCAGAGCTGAGCAGGAAAGAGGTCAGGTCTTAGAGGGAATTAAGTTTTTTAGCCAGATTTTAAACCGAGATGTTCGCTATACAATTTATCTCCCTTTTGATTATCAGAATTCGACTCGCCGTTATCCAGTTGTTTATTTACTCCATGGCTATACAGATAATGACATGGCCTGGGTTCAATTCGGAGAGGTAAATCTCATCGCTGATAAGGCGATTGCTGATCAGCAAATAACGCCAATGATTATTGCCATGCCCGATGGCGGAGCGAGCTGGTATATCAACGACTATCAGAATAAAGTCCGCTATGAGGATATGTTTTTCCAGGAATTTATTCCCCATATTGACGCCACTTATAGATCAAGAGCCGCTAAAGAGTTTCGAGGGATAGCCGGCCAGTCCATGGGAGGTTGGGGAACTTTAATCTATGCTCTACGGCATCCCGAAATGTTTGCCGCTGCCGCCGCTTTCAGTGCGGCCTGCTGGACGGACGAGGAAGTAATCAATCTGCCCGAAAAAGTTTATGGGCAGATAATGGCACCTCTATTCGGACCGGGTCTTAAGGGAAAAGAAAGGCTCACGGAGCACTTCCGAAGTTATAATCCCCTTGACCTGATAAAAACCCTCCCTGTGGATAAAATTAAGACTGTCCGGTTTTATATCGATTGCGGCGATGATGATTTTCTTTATAAGGGCAACGTTGCCTTGCATGTGGCCATGCGGGATCGCCAGATTCCCCATGAATTCAGGGTCAGAGATGGCGGTCATACCTGGAGCTACTGGAGAGGCGGCCTCCTCGAGGCTCTGAAATTTATCAGCCAGAGCTTCCGCCGTTGAGCAAGAAAAAGAGGGAAATTAGTTTGTGTCCCCTTTTTTAGGTGTCCTTTTTAAGCGAGCGAGAAATTAGAAAAATGTTTGTGTCCCCAATTTTGGTTTGTAAGATTGTTTATCCTGGCAAAAGCCTGGGCTATTTTGAAGGCAAAGCTGTTTTTACCGATGAGGGGCTTCCCGGCGAAGTCGTTGAGGTTGAATCGAAAAAGATTAAAAAAAATTATATTGAAGGCATAACTAAAAGAATTGTTCAAACCTCCCCCAAGCGTAAGGAGCCTCGTTGCCGTCATTATCGGGCCTGTAGCCCCTATCAGATTATGGATTATGAAGATCAGCTCGAATTAAAACAAGAACAGATAAAAGAAATTTTTTCTCGTCAGCTTCACCTTGAATTACCCTCGCTCGAGGTCGTTCCAAGTCCCCTTATCTGGGGCTATCGCCAACGGGCCCACTTTCACTTGATCTGGGAAAATAAAGCCCCTTTACTCGCCTATCATCAGCCTGGCTCCTTCGTTGAATTCATTCCAGTGGATAAATGTTTTCTCCTGCCTGAAAAGGCTAATGATTATCTCCATCAAGTTTTAGAGTTCCTCCGAATAGAAAATTTAACTGAAATTAAGGAAATTGAAATTCGTTTCAGCTTCACTACCGGGGATGTGTTGTTAGTCTTTTTCATTGATGAAAAAAATTCATCTGGACAAAGATACAATAAAACTAATAAGTCAAAAAATAAGCAGGAGTGGCTGAAAATTAAAAAATTATTTACTTTTTTACCTTCCGCGAACGCAGTGGCCATTATCAGAAAAAATGATCATCAGGAAGAGTATCTCCTTTTTGGCCGTAATTTTCTTTTGGAAAAAATTGAGGGTATATTCTATGCCATTGGTCCTCAAAGTTTTTTCCAGGTAAATCTCTCCATTCTCGCTCGCTTAATCATGGACCTGAAAGCTTTCATTCCTTTTTCTGGGAGAGAGCGTCTGGCCGATCTTTACTGCGGAGTGGGAACTTTTGGCCTGGCCCTGGCTTCTCAAGTAGCTGAAGTTTATGGAGTTGAACTCGAGCCAGAAAATATTAGCTTTCTTAAAAAGAATTTGGAAATGAACCAAATAAAAAATTTTAATATAGCAGCTGGTCAGGCCTCAAAACTGGCTCTATCGGTTCTTGCCCAAGGAGTGGACGTTATTATTGTCGATCCTCCCCGTCGGGGCCTGGAGAAAAAAGTGATCGAGGCTATCAAGTCTTATCCCCCCCGTTTTTTTCTTTATCTTTCCTGCAATCCAACGACTTTAGCCCGTGACTTAGGTCAGTTTCTTCACGTCTATAAACTTAAAGAGCTGCGATTCTATGATTTTTTCCCACACACCCCGCACATTGAAACCTTAGCCATCCTCGAACTGAAATAACCTTCCCCTCCCTCTCTATTTGGTACTCTATTTGGTACCGCCTCCACTATTTGGTACCGCCTTACATATAACCTTTATTTTCTATATCCTGTTATGTAGGATTTCTATTTATTTTTATTTCGCACCGCCTTTTATATTCACCTTATTTCTTTTAATAGGAAGTACGCAGAAGATTGGGCCAACGACTATGCTTATATCAAGATAGATAAGCTTACTCCGATCTTTGAAAATGAAATAGCCCAGGTAGCTAATTAAGAGGAAAAAAATGAAGAGATTACGACGGCGAAATTAATAATAGGAAAGCGCCTGAGCTCCTTATGGCCTAAAAGAAAAGGAGGTAAGGCGAAATGACCAGGTATTATGGATTCAATGCTCATAAGAATTATTCTTTATTCACCTGGTTTACAATTCTGAAGGTCAGGACCATTATTTCGGGTCAAAAACGAGCGAAGCGAGTTTAGAGATGATCTTAGCTCCTCCACTGGGATCTCCTATTGCTTCGAAGACTGGGGGCAATTGGTCCTGGATGCCGACTGGATGCCGGAGGGAACATAGGACGATGGTAATCTTTCATAAGGATTGGGGCAAATAAACATGCAGTCAAGCTTTACTTCAGATCAAGACCCAGTGAGGGACATGGCGAAGTCGCAATCGCCGTGGCAAGACTTCGGGCTGAAGCTTTGTCCCGGGTTTTAAAGAAAAGAGAACCATATAGAGAAAGAGATGATACTAAAGAAATGATAGTAAACCTGTTTCATCCAACCAGAAGTAAGCGCCTTTGTTCGCTTGAGACTTTAACCCTGGGAATTCGGTCCGAAAAAAACCTGGGGAACAGGCTTGTGCTGTTATAAAAGCGAATACATGCATCTTCTTAAACGGGTAAATGAGCCGGGGATGAAAATGGGTTAATAAGAAAGACGGCACTTAACTCAGCGCTTTGATGCAGGCGAATATCACCATGCGCCAGCTTTCTTCGAGCATAGGCAGTCAAACGGCATGGTTGGTTCAGCCTACTGGGTAAATGGACCCCCCTTGATGAGGCAAAGGCGAGGCCCGCTGTCTCTCGAGACTTGAAACGGTAAGCTGAATTAACATCTGTTAAATAAAAGTTTATATTTAACCAATTCAGGCTAATCTCCTTTATGTATTACCATAGCGTAAAATTTATCATCATTATCGACAAAAGTTTGGTAAACATACTCCCCCTTATTAAAATCTACTATTTTATTTAAGAACTTATATCTTGAATGCAATGTCAATTGCACGTCTTAGACATCAAAATAAAAAATACTTTTCTCAGGATTTAAAAAAGGGACAATAATTTGATTATCATTTTTAACGGCGACATCAAGAAGTATCCAACCTACACCAGGAGGATAAGTTATAATACTTGTTCCAAGTTTATCGACTTTATATTCCACATCTTGATAAGGATTAAAATCGACTTCACCCATTATGTCTTTCAGTATATTCCCTTTAATATCATATTTAATGAGACGATAGGGATAACCCTATGAAAAAATAAATTCGCTTTTGCTTATCGCAACTATTTTGGCAAAATTTACATCACTATAATAATAGCGCCACGGTTCAGGCATAGGAAGCTGGCTTATCTGCTTCAGGATACCAATTGCTGGCTCAATCAAGATGCCAAACTCGGCCTCAATTTTCCCAAGCGAGCGGCAAACATGGATTGGCTTATGGTTTTCTTTTAGAATGATGCTCGAAAGATAATAGGTCTTATTCAATAACTCAATATCGTTATACCAGGC
>CALLJL010000005.1 GCA_938092135.1 uncultured bacterium | reverse complement strand
TAATTATTTTCAAAACATCTCTTTTTTAATATTTTAAAAACAGAGGGATTGTTATCTGAACCTATGAGGTCATGTCAAATTTTGTTCATAAATTCGCCATCGTAAACTCTCCATTTTTTTCCCTCTTAATTAGCCACCTGGGCTATTTCATTTTCTAAAACCGGAGCAAGCTTAGCTTCCTTGATATAAGCATAATCGTTAGCCCAATCTTCTGTCGACTCCATAAGATAAGAAACAACCAGCCTTAAATAGGAATCCACCGAAGGAAACACTCCTTCGACCCGACTTCTCCGTCTAATCTCTCGATTCGTCCTTTCCAAAACATTGGTGGATGAGATCTTTCTTTTATCTATTTCAGAAAAATAATAAAACTGAAGGCTATCTTCTAATCCTTCTTCCAAACAACCCATCGCCTCAGGATATTTTTCCTCATATTCCTCAATAATCAATGGAGCCACTTTCTCAGCACCGGCTTTATCGGGTTGAAGCCAGATCTGCTTCAACTTCTCAGCTAATCGAGCTTTGTCCCGAGAAGATACTTTCGCTAACACATTCCTCATAAAATGAACCTGGCGCGTTTTCGATGTCGACCCTAACCACTCTTTCTTTATCGCCGACTGAAGACCAAACTGATCAGCGCCACCTCAGGGCGCTTCCTTTCCGTCAGAAAAACAGGAATGTACCCTCCCTTCCTTAACTTAGGTATGACCAAATACAAAGTCCCAACCCTCGGGTTAAGCTTCCTTGTCATCCTCACCCAGAAGAAAAGGTCTGACACCTTGTTTGAGGGCTTAACCTTAGCAGCCCCGACCTTGGCCTCAGCTTATATTATCTCAGGGCTTAAACTCCCACTCGGGCCTTTTCCTCCTTTACCCTGCCTTTATGGGATTGTCCTCTATTATCTTGGGATTGTCCTCCATTATGATGGGATCGTCCTCGATTAAATATCGGAAATCAATTTCTCGAAAATTGCCTTATAATTTCTTTGAGCCATCGTAAAGCTAACTTCCTTTCTTTTGAGATTTTCATTTTAAAAGGAGAGTTTACGATCGCTCCCTCCTCTACATCAAATTGCAAATATACACCAGCTATAAATCAGATGAAATGTGGCCATTTGATTTTTTATTTTAGATTGAGTTTAGTTAAGAGATGAATTGTTGATAGCGGAAAAAATTAGGGAATTACAGCCTCAAACAAAATAAGTATAAAGGAGGGAAAATAATGAGGAGCACAAAAAGTTTCCGGCCATGCCCAACAAAATGGGAGCGGCCTTTGATAATTTTTTTATTAATGTTTCTCTGTTTTTTTTATGACCTCCTTTCAGCCCGGGAAGTTCAGATTATCAGCGAAAAAAGGGCCGTTCCCCGAATCGAAAGGCTACGAGGCCACATCGAGCAAGTGGCCAGAAGAATTAGGGGCGATGTAGGGGTAGCAATTAAGCATCTTGAGTCAGGAGAGATGATGGCTATCAGAGGCGATGAGTTTTTCCCTATGGCCAGCGTCTTTAAAATACCCATTCTGGTTGAAGTTATGGCTCAAATTAAGGAGGGGCGCTTCAGCCTCGATGATATGTGGTCTCTATCCCCTGTTGACCTTCACCTCGGAAGCGGCATACTGAACAGCCTCGAAGCGCCGGGGATTTCGCTTTCAGTAAAAAACATCATTTATTTAATGATGCTTATAAGCGATAATTCGGCGACCGACCTTCTTTTAAGCAAGATAGGTGCAGAAAACGTTAACCGACGCCTTCGTTCTTATGGGCTCGAGGGGATTACGGTTAATCGAAGCTGCCAAGAGCTTATCCTTGAGTATCGAGGCTTGAATCCCCAGCTTTTCAAAAACCTCACCTTGAAGGAAATAGAAGAGCTTTATATGAAGGAGCGGGAGACTAATCCTGAGGCCTTTGAACAAGCGCGGAGAAACTTCTCGATGGTGATGAAGGATCAGAGTACACCTCTTGCCATGAACAAACTGCTTGAGCTTTTGGCTACAGGTCAGATCCTTGATAAAGAAAGCTGTGATTTTATCATCGAAGTGATGCTTCGCTGCCAAACAGGCGAAAGGAGACTCAAGGGTGATTTACCGCCTGGGGTGAAAGTGGCTCATAAGACTGGAACAATCGGAGGAACAGTGAATGATGCTGGTCTAATTTTCCTTCCCTATAATTTGGGCCGAGTGGCTATAACCGTATTTGTTAAGAAGGCCGATGAAGAAAAAACAGAAGATGTGGAGGAAGTCATCGCTCAGATCGCTCGCTTTGCCTACGATTATTTCCTGTTTACCTCAGGAAATTGATTAAAAAATAAATTTTTTTATAGGCAAAATTTGAAAAATTAATTTTATAAAAGCCTTTAAATTTTGTTGAACTTAGAGAAGCAATAATTCCGCTTCTCAATTTAAAGCGCCGAGCCAAAGAAAAGCGCTTTCCTTTTTTAACAGAAAGGAATCAGAAGAAAATAGAGCTTTCCGTCGCTGAGCTCCCAGCGGCAGTAACAAGCAAATTACCAGCCAATCTGCTTCAAACGATAAAATATATGGAAGAAAATCTCAGCAAAGGATATCTTATAAATAATTAAGAATAAGGGCATTCTCTTGAAGAAGAGGTCCGAGAGATAATTCCTGAGGGGCCTAAGAATTGCTCCCTCCAGAAACGAGAAATCCGAGCCGGTTTCGAGGTCAGCGGTGTCATGAACAAGAAATTTCTTTCTCAGTGAAATCGGTCAGGGCAGGGACCGAACGAGAAGAAGACAACCTACTAAATATCTTTTCCCCGCAGGGAATAAATCTGAACGAGGCTTATCTATCTGTTTATCGTTGATTATTCTCCGTCGATAATTCAACGCGATAAAGAGCGAACCGTAGAAGGCGACGAGAATCTTTTTGCAACCTTAATCGGTTCTGGGGGTTAATCAAGTTCCCTATGTTCTATTCGTTAGATTTAATATTTTCAAAAAGGATTTGAGTGTAGAATATCCAGAGGCGGTCTCCTGAAACCAATGGCTCAGGCTCAGCCACCAGGGCCTGGCCAGATGGTGCCAGCCGCCATTGCCTTACAGGATTGGCCGTAACATCAGCCAACCATATTTCGCCAGGTCTCTGGAAAGTTGTATCAAAGAATCCCACTCCTTGCTCATTCACCTGATATACCGTATATAACCTATCCTTATGGACAAAGGGCTCATGGGATTGGGCCAAGCTTGGTCGGCGAAGCTGGCTCGGCTCAGGGGCAATTTTTTCCAGAGCGTAAAGGGATTCTCATCTCCCTGGCTCACTGGGCGACGATAAATATGACTTGTCGCCGTGGCCTTAATGCCCGTAAAAATGAACTCAAAATCTCTCAGGTGGAGCCCATAGGGATCAATTTTTGTGTGGCCATCAATGATTAGGTCTCGGGCTCCGAGCTCTGGATGATCAGCATCAAAATAACGCACCTCCACCTTACCAATTTTTGACATTGCGCCGTAAGTGAGGAGCGGACGATGCCTCATCCAGCGAGCAAAACCTGTATCTCGTCCTTGCCTTCAAACCAGACCATGTATCGGCCATTCATTGTGAACTCGACATTTAAATAGTTAGCTTTCGGGTCGCCCACCTGCTCAATCTTTATTTTCCATGTCTGGGGATTAAAGGCAGGTTCGGGCGGTTTGGCTGGAGTTTCGTTAATGTGCCTTTTGAAAAAAGCCCAAACTTCCTCCATGGCATTAATATCCATGTTTTTGGGTCCAAGAAGGAGAGGCCGATCTGGTGTTTGCCCCCCAGGGAGATTGTGTCCACCCCCGACGATCCGGTATAAAACTATTTCGAGCCTTCTTTGTGAATCTCGATATATATCCACTTCCACTGTAGAACGATCATTTAAAGTCCGATTTTCAAGCTTTTTTGTTTCTGGCTGTACTTTTTCCAGGCCAGTAGCCCTTAGCCAGTACTGAACTGTTTCGTCGGTGGAGAGGACCTCGCCATATTCCTTCCTCAGAACCCGAACGGGCCCGCCCTTCCAGGGCATCATAGGGTCAGCTGTTCCGTTCATGATGAGCACGGGAAGAGGACGAACCGGTTTCTGATTTGATAGATTCACAGGAAGATTAGCAATGATAGCAGCAATCGCAGTTAGCCTGTGACCAAGCTCGATACCCAGGCGATAGGCCATCATCCCACCGTTTGACATCCCTACAACATAAATCCGACGGGGGTCAGCTCCTGCGGTTTGAATCAATTCGTCGATGATGGCCGAAATAAACCCCACATCGTCAATATCTTTATTATTGACCAGACGTCGGAATGATATTCCGCGGCCATCATTCCATTGACCGTCGACTCCATAGGGGTAAACAACAATAAAGTCTTCCCGATCTGCGATGAAATTCATTCTAGTGCGTTTTGCCATCTCATAGGCATCGGCGCCGCCTCCGCCGTGAAGAACAAAAACAACGGGCCTTGTCGCCTTTAAAGTACGACTGGGGGGAGAGTAAACAAAGTAAAGGCGCTCTCTGCCCTCAAGAAACATCGTGCGACGTAAGAGCTGGCCATCAGCTCGTCCCTGGTTGAGGTAGGCATTGGGAAAGGTTGGAAGGGAAAAAACAAGAATTATCAAAATGTTAGCGATTTGTTTCATGCTAGTCTCTCCCTTTCAGGTTCAGACAAACGATCCCACCTTGATAAGATAGTAAAATGATGTGATGACCCGATACTCCTCTTTCAGGAGCCTATAAAACTTTTCGCTGTAAAATTTTTTTCATAAGAGGCACGAAGGTATTTTATGTTTTGTGACCATCAGCGTCAATCCTCGTCCCTGCGAAAATGGGGACACATACATTTTTCTATGAGAAGGGGAGCTTGCCTATTTCCAGAGAATTTGGGCTAAACTGCCAGTCTATTCAGGCCACTTAGCCCGGGAAAAGGGGGAAGATTTTCTTTACGACTATTCAGAAGAAATGAAGAATTAATTAAAGAGACTCGAGCCGATATTTAATAAATTTGGTTTCTCCATAACCAGAGTTTAAGCTGATAGCCTTCGATTGCCCATGTCCTAGACAAAAATACTGTTTCCAGTGAGAAGTGATATGTAAACTGAACCTTATGAGGAAATAGATTATTCAAAGAATAAAATTTATTATCGATGTTAGAAGCGGAAGCAGGAAGCGAAAGAAAGCTTTCTCTTTATATGACCCTTTATATGTTTTATTTCATTGAATCTAAAAAAATTTTTTTCATTTGTCGTTGCGTCTTATTTTCTTTCCCGGTCATCAAAAAGAACTTCGATGAGTGTATAAATTAATATTAAAAACCATATGGATATTAAAAAAAGTCCCACTAACATCTCATTTCCTCCACCGGTTCAATTCCCTTTATCGCATAAGAATCTCGTCTTGAGGGCAATGAAAGCTTTCCCCCTTCTGGCAAAAAGCCAAAATCCCCCCACGGGAAATGGAATTTTTTGTTCTTCAGCTTAATCCCCTTTTGAGGACTTCATATTTTTATGGCCAAACTTATCTTTAAAATTAGATAAAAAAATAAATTAGTCAAGAAAAATTTATTAAGTTTGTCTTTATAAAAACAATCTTACTATGGTCAGGATACAGGCAAATGTCGGCAAGGATAAATGGATTAAATTCATAGCGACCTAACTCTATAAGATTTCCTTAAGCATTACGGATCAAATGCCCGGAAGTAAAAAAGCTACCAGGTGTTTCCCCGGCAATTTTTGGGAAATCCAGCCAAGATTCCTGCTTTGGGAAGATGTTTGGATTATGGTCTATTTTTCTTTTCCAATTTTAAGCAACGGGCCTTCATGTTTAACCTCCCGAAAACCAAAAGGCGATAAAAGACGTTTTCATGGGTAATATTCCCCGCGATTATGGCCTGGTGTGCCAAATCATTTTATAATTGTTTGTTTTTAATAATTATTACTTGACAATAATTATTCTAATCTGTTAAAATTCATCAGAAGAAATGGAAAAACTGAAATCCTTAGGATTTAAATTAACTCCTCAAAGGCTAGCCATCCTCAAGTATCTTAAGGGGAATAAAGAGCATCCCTCAGCTGAAACGATTTATAAGGCCTTAAAAAGAAAGTTCCCCACCATGTCCTTGGCAACCATCTACAACACCATAGAAAATTTAAAGAAAAAAGGACTTATATGGGAACTTACCCTTGATCCTGATAAGAAGCGGATTGATCCAAATCCTGAACCTCATCACCACTTTCTCTGCGAGAAATGCCATAGGATTTTTGATGTTCTCTATGAAATTTCTGTCCCCCTTGAACGACTTGAACAGGAGGGATTTCAAATAACAAGAAGTCAGGTCGAATTTATTGGGCTATGTCCTCATTGTAAGAAGATAAAAAAATAAATCAAAAAGGAGGAAGATTGAGATGACCAAAACAGAACAATATTTAAAAGAGGCCTTTGCCGGGGAATCCCAGGCAAATCGCAAATATCTGGCCTTTGCAGCCAAAGCCGAAGAGGAAGGCTTTCCTCAGGTTGCCCGTCTTTTCAGAGCAGCGGCCGAGGCCGAAACCGTTCATGCCCACAACCATTTGCGAGCTCTTAAGGGGATCAGAACAACAAAAGAGAATCTTGAGGAGGCCATCGCGGGAGAAACCCATGAATTCAAAAAGATGTATCCAGAAATGATTGAAGAAGCCCGTCGGGAAGGCCACCAGGAAGCAGAAAAATCTTTTCATTATGCCATCGAAGCCGAAAAGGTCCATGCCAGTCTTTTTCAAAATCTTTTAAACAATCTTGGAAAAACTCAGGAAGATTTTCCTTACTTTATCTGTCCTGTGTGTGGACATACTGTCGAGCGACAGGCGCCTGACATTTGTCCTGTCTGCGGCACAAAAGGAGAGAAATTTAAGAAGATCGAGTGAGGCAGATGATTGTCAGCTATTGAGCTTGAAGCGGAGGCGACGACAAAAAAGGTCAATTAAAAGGGAGGTCCCCAAGGGCGGATTTAATTTTTGGCTATCATTATGAATCGCGACCTGTGGCCGAAGTAGAAAGTCCACTGCGATAAGAAATAAAGCTTCCTGTTCCCATCAATTTTAGCAGGGTTTATTAGATTCAAAATAAATCTCTTTAAAAGGTTTTATATCGAGAACCGGAGTGCCATCGAGGATGTCCAGGCCTTTAACTTTGATAATATTTTCTTCGATGGCCATTATTTTTAATATCGAAAAGCCAATGGGATTGGGTCTAAGGGGAGAGCAAAGACTAAAGACTCCCTTAGGACTATCCTGATGGGGTGGCTTTTGAAGTAAGTTTTCAAGCGAAAAAGGTGGCGATTTATGGAAACAGAAAATAACAACTATTTTATCGCCAGCCTGAAGCCCGGTTAATCCGACTTGAAGTTCTGGATTGAGAACAATTTCCCCTTCAACCTCCGAGATCGACCAGTGCCTTGGAACTTCCTTGGCTTCTGTCCGGATATAGCCAATTGGCTCAAAAATATATTCTTCCATTCTTTTGCTCCTTTGGGAAAAAAGCAAATTAAAGATTCGATTGCCTGAATAAATATCCAAATATAAATATTCTTTCAACTGCTTTTAAATCATTAATTTATCCTTAAACTTTTATAGCCAGAAAATTAACGTAGCGCTCGCCCTTAATACTTATATTTTTCTGAAAAATTTTAATTTTCAGAAAAAAGACAGCTGCGGTCTTCAAGAAGCTCCCTAACTTTTTCTTCTCCCACTTCTTTCACACGAAAGGATCGACATATCTGGCCATCGACCAGCTCAACAATCCTTTCAGCTCTTAAAGCAATCTCGCGATCATGGGTAACGATGATTAAAGTTGTGCCCAAATCACTTATCATTTTCATCATTACTTCAAGAACCGCAAAGCCTGTTT
The DNA here is from genome assembly GCA_938092135.1 of uncultured bacterium. Taxonomy (GTDB): domain Bacteria; phylum Acidobacteriota; class Aminicenantia; order Aminicenantales; family CALLJL01; genus CALLJL01. Next base: position 7,914 of record CALLJL010000005.1, on the reverse strand, counting down.
CTCGATCGAGATTGCCTGTGGGCTCATCAGCCAGGACAATCTTAGGGTCATTAATCAGGGCCCGGGCGATGGCTGTTCTTTGCTGTTCGCCACCGCTTATTTCCATGGGATATTTGTTTTTCAAATGAGCGATGCCAATAGCCGCCATTAAATCCAGGGCCTTTTTAACCATTTTCTCTTCCGGCTTGCCGCTATTTATCCAAATCGGCAGAAGAACATTTTCTAAAACCGTAAATTCAGGCAGTAGATAATGAAATTGGAAGATGAAGCCCATATTTTTATTCCGGTACTGGGAATAATCGTTAACGTCTCCTTCAGAAAAATCTTGGCCATCGATTATCAGCTGTCCCGAAGTTGGCCGCTCCAACAACCCGATAATATTAAGAAGGGTGCTTTTACCTGAGCCAGATGGACCAATAACGGCCGTAAAAACACCTTGCTCAAAAGAAAGGTTTATTTTCTTTAAAACTTCAGTTTTGACTACTTCGCCATAGACTTTGGTCAGATCCCGCAGAAGGATGATTTCAGCCATAACGGATAACCTCAATAGGAGATAGGCGGGCTGCTTTCCGGGCTGGTGAAAGGGAGGCCAAAGCGGAAATAACTATTGCCAGGATTGCTGGCAGGATGAAATTGCTGGCTTCCAGTTGCAGATTAAATGTCCCCGTCCCAAAAACATTGATAAAAAAGATGCTGAGAGCATAGCCGATGATTATCCCGGTCAGAGAGCCACCAAGACCAAGGGCCAAGCCCTGAATTAAAAAGATTCTGGCGGCGCCCCGGTTATCAACTCCGATGGCTTTCAAAATACCCAGTTGCTTCGATTTTTGAATGGCCGATATTCCTAAAACACTGGCTATGCCTAAAGAGATGGCAAAGAGGACAAAAAATTGAATGAGGTTAGAGGAACTGCTTTGAGACCGAAGGGCTGTTAACAGCTCCCGATTCCTCTCCTGCCAGGATTCAACTTTAACCCGAGTGAATTCCTCACGCCAGGAAGAGGCGAGCTTTTCGGCCTGAAAAACATCCTGAATCTGAATCTCGATCATATTTATTCCGGTCAGAGAAAGAAAACTTCGACCTCTTTCAAGAGACATAAAAACGATCGAATTGGCCAAAGCTGAACCCAGGTCAATAATACCGCTAACGGTAAAAAAATTGCCTGAGCCGCGGTTATTGCGGATGAACACCCGATCACCTGGCCCTAACTGAAGCTTATCAGCTAAGACTGAGCCGATAAGTACCGCCTCGCCCGAAAGCGAAATCTCGCCCGTAACCAGATTTTTATCAAATTTATAGATGATTGCTCCCTGTTCTTGATCCAGTCCTTTTATTGAAACCGCCAGATCGGTCCCATTCCTTTCAATAAACCCCTGCCCTGTGGCTACAGGACAAACAGCTTTAAGATTTGGTTGTTTCTTTAACCATTCCACATACTGTTCCCATAAAAGAATTTCTTTATCAAAAATGACGGGAGCTTTTTTGAAATCAAAAATCTGACCTGGCTCAGCTATGATCGGCGTTGGCATCTCTTCTGGCGGTAAAATAATGATGTGGGGAGATGTCCCGACAGTGCGCTCAATCAAACTTAATTGAAGACCTCCAATTAATGAATTTAAAAAAAACTGAATAGCTACGCCAAGGGCAATCCCGGCGAAAAGCAATAAAGTCTGGAATTTTCCTTTAATCAGAAATCTGATGGCAATATAAACTTCGTAAGGTCTAAAAATCATAGGGATAAAGCTCTTTTTCCTGGTTTTAATTTCTTAGGATTGGCGTCGGCCGAAGCCTCCAGAATAATCTGACCAGGCTTTAAATTTTGGGCTATGGCCAGACGCTCGCCTACCCTCTGATATTTAATTTTTTGTTTTCTGGCCTGGCCATTCTCCCAAAGCCAGAGGAATTCTCCTTCTGGTCCTTTTTTTATCAAGCGAAAAGGGAAGGCCAACACTTGCTCAAATCTCTTGGCCATAATTTCAGCCTTTCCGGCCATTCCGAATTTGATGAAAGACACATCTTCTCGCACTTCAATCCTCAGTTCACAGGTGTTGGTTTCACGATTGACCTCTGTACAGACATAGACAATTTCTGCTTCAATTTTTCTCTCCGGAAAAGCATCAAGGACAACATAGGCTTTAAGGCCTGGTTTGAGAAAGGGCAATTCTTTTTGATCGGCATTTAAAACAAAATTCCATTTCTTATCTTCGATCAGGGTTAAAACCCTTCGTCCTGGCGCTACCCTTTCGCCAACTTGAACATCAATTCCGATGACTCGGCCGTCAAAAGGTGCGGTGAGCACAGTTTCTTCCAGTTGGCGCTGGGCCAATTCAACGCGGGCGCGGGCAATTTCGAGTTCATTTTGAAGACTGGCTAGAAGACCGCTTTTTTCAAAATTTTCCATTTCTGTTTTAGCCTGATTATATCGAGCCTGAGCTTTTTCCAGTTCCTTCTCGGCTTTATCGAGGTCTGATTTGGTGATTCCGCCAGCTGCCTCCACCTGACGATACCGGTCATAAAGCGACTTGGCCTGCTGCCAGTTTAATTCGGCCTCTCTTAATTTTTCTTTGAGATTGGGGAGAATTTCTTCTCTGGCATTTTTCAATTTTAGTTCTATTGATTTTAGGGTATTTTGTTCTATGGCCAGCTGTTGCCTCTGTTTAAAATCATCAAGTTGAATGAGTTTCTGGCCTTTTTTTACCCCATCTCCTTCTTTAACATATACCTCTTTAATCAGGCCATCTTGCTGGAAACTCATATCAAGGGGTTTGGGATAACCCACTGAGCAGCTGGCCAGAATGGTATAATTGAAATCGACAGGCTTTAAGATGAAAAAGTCTACCTCTTTTTTTCTAAGAGATAAAAATAAAATCAGAATAATTGCTACAAAAACTATAGCGGCAAGAAAAAGACTTTTTCTTATTTTTCTTTTCTTTGCTGACATTTATCCATTCTCCAGCCTAAGAAATTTATTAATTTATTATTATACATAAAATTGAAATCTGATTTAAAAGGACCAGATAAGACCTAGCAGATATCAGAAGAGGGAAATTTTTCATAGATCGATCCAGAAAAAAGATTTAGGCTGAGTTATGACGCTTCTCGATTTATGGAGAAGGAAGATTTTTTTCCTTTCGTTTAAGCCTTTTATCTTTAGTTAAAGAAACATTATCTTTTTAAATAATTGGGTTGGCTGAATTTGTCTAATTATCCTTATTTAGAATCCATTACAGCGAGCAATAGCTATTTTGGGACAAAAGTTGAGCAAATTGAACTCAAATCTTATTATTTCTTCGGTCGTTTTTTCCATTGTTAATATAAATTATTGGTCGGGGTAAACATCTTATCTGAATGTCCTTAATTTTTTGGCCAGGCTTAAGTTCAATTTTTAAGGGCATTTCAATTTGAACCTTAATTCCCTTAGGTAGGGTTTCTTGGTCGAGAGATAGTTCATAAACTCCAGGCAAAATATTTTCAAAAATAAATTGTCCTTTTTCATCTGTATAGGAATTGAGCTCCTGAGGGATAATTTCTCGAGCTGTTTCGGGAAGCTTCTCAGCGGAAAGAGCTTTTAAAATGATGAGAACATCTTTCATCAAAATATCATCCTCATCAAGAATTCCATTTTTATTCATATCCTGAAAGACCTGGCCACCCACTGTCGATGCCTCCACCAGTCTGAATTCCACTCGGGAGGTCTTTCTCTTCTCGACGACCACACTTTGGCTTTCGGAGCTAAGCAAATAATAATCAGCCGGTATATGCCGGGAATCGAGGCTGACTGAATGCAACCCTTCGGGAACTCGGCTAAACATAAATTTACCATATCTATCAGAGTAGGTCTGGCTACCATCTTCTAAAAAGAAAGAAATGTCAGAAAAGACTTTATCTTCTGGATCAAATTGACCGTTAAGATTTTGATCTAAAAAAATCAAGCCTTCTATTTTGCCAATTCCAGTCACCATTGAGCCAGCCACTTTCCCCTGAAAATTTTGAATCTGACCCCAATCAAATCTCCGATCTACCTTGAGGGTAAGCCAGTAATTGGCTGGTTGTTTTGATTTTAAAGACCAGGTAGAGCGGAAATCAAAGCGAAGATTTATTCTCCAGGGAAGATCCTTCTGTAAACCCAAATAAAGTTCCAGCTGTTTAGATGAATATGTTCTGTGATCCCAAGTCTTGTGGTCTGAATAGGCTATTTCGCTGTAAAAATAGGTGCCCAAAAAGAAGGGCGAATAATGGAGCAAGCGCCACCGATTTAAGGCCCAGCTTAGCCTTTCCAAATAATCATAGAAGCGACTATTTTCTAATTCAATTAAAATATAGGCACTTCTTAGATAGTTATACCTCAATCCGAGATAAACTGAGGGCAGGTTGGAATCTCTTTGATCATTCACGCGGTCATCGTGATGGCGAAAAATTATTCTTAAATAAGGGTCGATGCGATTAAATTTTTTGGCAATTTCAAGATAAAAGCCAGGGGAAAGAAAATGTTGATAGTTGGCGTCATGAATTCTTGATTCGGCCTTTCGAAGTTCTATTCGGAAATTAATATTTGGCCAAGGGGGCGAAAAAAGCGAAAAGCCAGCGAAGATCTGAAAAAAGTCAGTGGTATTTTTGTCCCTGCTTTCGCCGACGTTATCGTGATAATAATCAAAAGCACTGAAAAGATAGAATCCCCTTCCAGGCTGGTATCGCCAGGTAGCGAATATTCCTTCCTGATCCCGGTCAAGGATAAAATCACTGCGGAGACCTCGAAAATCAGCCTCCACTCGGCGATAGTTAACTTCCAGGTGCCATCGGTCAAAACTGAAAAAAGGACCGAAGCGGAGGGAATGGCCTATCCTTTTATGGGCATCTTCACCCATTTTGGCCTCACTGGTTTTGCTTTCAGCCACCAGCTTAATCCTTTCATTTATCTTGAACTCTGATTCAAGAAGAAGGAGGTTGTTACTCCGGGTCAAAGGGTTTCCCGACCAATCCCTTTCATTTTCACTGTGAAGAAAGCCCAAACCAAAATAATAACGGTTAGTGGGCTTGAAATGAGCGAGGAAGCCGGTCGCTGTTTGCTCGGTTAAGGAATAAACCATTCCCAGAAGACCAGTCAAACGGGCTATCCGGCCGCTGAAAAAATTAAAGCTGAATTTTGGGTGGCTGATGCTGGTTGTGATTCCCCGCAAATAATTGAAGACTGGAAAATAATTGGTAAAGCGATAACCTAAAGTGGTGAATTGGAAATTATAATCACCGAGGTTAAAACCAAGACTGAAGGGGCCGACTTTAAAATCCTGCCAGTTCAGATACCAGTGGGCAGCCTGGAGTGACGAATCAAGGAAACGGCCATCAAACCAGCCCTGAAATTGACCGTAATTAAAAGTTTTCTGAAATAAAGCCACATGCCAGATATTTTCATATTCGTTTTCGATTTGAGGATAGCCTGGAGAAGATCCAAAAATATGGCTTCGATTGCGGAAGGAAAGATGGAGATATCCCTGCTGGGCTATAAGATTGGTGAAAGCTAAAACCAAAAGAATTAATAAAAAGCTAAAAATCGATGGAAAATAGATAACGCTTTTAAGAAAGCCTCGCTGACTATTGCGAGCGAATTTCTTACCCAAATCTTCCCCTTCTTCCTAAAGTAAAATAGCGATGAAGGTCACTATTTGCCTGTATTCTCCGGCATAGTAATCCCAGGAATTACGGAAAAAGAAAGAAAGTTCTCCTTCCTGGATGCCCTTGGTATCGGTTCGACCTCGACCAAGGAGAATATTCTGGCCAGCCACGAGCGACCCATCATTAAAGGGAGGTTGAGGCATGGCCTTCCAGGAAATATTGGCTATATCAATAATATTGCCTTCAGAGCTAATCAAATTGCCTTCAGCTCTAATATATAAAATCCAGTTACGGCGAGGGGGCCAGGTGCCTATTGTAATTCTCACCGGGCTGTTAGCCGCGACGAGAGGCTCAAGATCCGGGTCAGCCGAGGGAAAGTCGATTGCGGTAGGACTTATTTGAAGATATATCCCCCCAAGCTGAAGACTTTTTTTTGGAGGCCAATCAGCTCTCGGAGTCAATGGAAAAGACAAGAGGAAAAAGAAGGAAAAGGAAAGAAAAAGAAAAGCTTTAATAATATTTAATTTAAAAATTTTGATGGCTATCATTTTTTTCCAACCTTAAAGGGCCTCCACAAATAAGGTCACGGTAGTCTGATAATTTCCAGGTGCAAAATTCGGATCTTCAGCAAAGAAAAAATTAAGAAGCCCCTTAATTTTGCCAGCTCCCCCTATTCTGGCTAAAAGAGATGGTGACGATTTACTTAATTGGCCGGAAAAGAAGCCGTCGCCTTTGGCTTCCCAGCTTATGGTTTCGACCTCAATTGTGTAACCAGCGGAATTATCGACTAAATCCGAAGTGGCCAGGAACCAGACTCTGGCTTCAGCACCTTTAGGTAGATTGGTTTTGATGGCCACCTCAACAGGATTTTCGTTAGCTGGAATAATTTGAGGATTTCCTTGAGTGGAGGTGCGGACAAAGGAAATTAAAGAGGAGCTAATTTCAATTTTGCATCTTTTCTCAATAAAGACTCGAAGATTTAAAGTCGCCGTACTTTCTCTTTGAGCTAAAAGATAACTGAAAAAGAAAAATAAAATAAAAAAGAAAAATAAAAGGGGGCTAAGGAGGGAAGAAAGTTTTCTTTTTTCCCAGCCAGATAAAGAAAACAAAAGTACCCCCAAATTTTTTATATTTATTTCACTAATATTTCCTTAACCATGACTAAAAGCTCTTCCCGGCCAATATCCAGTTTGACTTCAGCTTCATAATTTCCGGCGGCTAATTTTTCTTTTAGCTGAATCAGAACAAAGCGTTTACTTTCAGGCAAAACAGGTTCATCCGGAATTGGAAGGGAAGCCACTTTCTTTCCTTCAGAGGATTTCAGGTCAATTTCTCCCTTTAAACGGAAATGGGTCTTGCCTTGATTTCTAATTTTTAATTTAATAAATTGTTGTTCATCTTTAGTTTCCAAGGATATATCTTCAATTGAGCCTTCAGGCTGGACATTGCCTATAACAACATATACGGCGGCGGCAATTTTACCGATGAGACCAACGCGGCTTTGTTTGGTTTCAGCCGGTGATTCGGGAACATTTTCGAAGGAAACAGCCGCGTGATAGCCAGCCGGTTCCGACTCCTGAGGTACTGAAACGGTAAACCGAATTGTTCTTATTTCTCCTGGTTTCAATCTGAAATCAGGCGGGTTAACTTTTATCCAATCTCGGCAGGAGTAACTCGTCGGTTGCTGGCCAATGAAAAGGGGCGTTCCGTCATCCTGCATCTTCCAGTTTTCCACATAGACCCTGATTCTCACCGGCTGGGAGGAATTATTTCGAACATAAAAAATATCGGTAATCTGACTTCCTGGCTTGGCCTTTAATTCAACCCTGATTGGCGTAATACCAAAATAAATCTGGGCCTTTAGGCTGAGCCCAAGGAGAGGGATGAGGATGAGGGCTAACCTAAAGGCCCTTTTACTTTTCAATTTCCTCAGCGAGCCTACCCCACCCATTTTTCTTAAAAAAGAAGACGGGATTAATAAAACATGAATCAGACTTTAGACAGAGTAAAAGTAGCCGTTATAGAGTAATTTCCAGGCTCTTGATTAACGTAATCACGTGAGAACGAAAAATTCAACTGTCCTTCATGCCAGTGAAGGATAGAACCAGTCCATTCGCCGACCGTAACGGCTGTTCCTGTTTGTAACTGGCCATCTCGATACCCGGAGCCAGAACCCACAGTCCAGCTGACAGTTGAAGCAGGAATTGAGCTGTGGAAATCGGAATTAGCGGTGACTGTAAGCCTCAGGCTAGCTCTAGGCAATATGATGGCAAAAGCCCTAACTAATACTGGATTTTCATTGGC
>CALLJL010000004.1 GCA_938092135.1 uncultured bacterium | reverse complement strand
GGCTATCCTTCGAGTATTGTAAACGATGCCTTCAACGTTCTTTATTGTTCCCCAGTTTTGGGTGAAACGAAGACCAGCGCTAATGTTCAAGCGAGAGGAAACTGTCCAAGAATCCTGAGCGAAGGCTTCGAAGCGAGTATATCGGGTATTAGTATCATAGCCTTCATATTGATAAGCCAGATAATGTTCCCAGCCTTTAGTGGGATTACCATAACCAAAATATCTCATATGATTCGGACCAGTATAGCCATATCTGTTTCTCACGGTTGACCTTTCGACCTCAACTCCAAATTTAAAATCATGATCGCCCTTGATGAAGTCTTCAGCAAAATGGGTCAAGCTGGCATTACCCTGAAATCTTGTCCGGTCAGCGTAGAAGAAATATCCAGCACTGCTGTAACGGAAGTTTTCATCTAGACTGAAATAAAAAGGCTTATCTTTACCCACTTCAGGGTCCAGATAATAATATCCCCAGAAGTAAGCCGCTTTAATATCGTAGAAAGTTTTTGGGCTAAGAATTTTGGTCAGACTGAAATTGCCTACAATTTCGGGCGATTTCTGGTTGACACAGGCTTCAGGGGCGACATTGGCGCCAGCGCCGCGGTTTTTGCCGTCATAAGTATCGATTTCAAGGGAGAAAATCAGGCTCAGAGTTGGGTTAATCTGGGAGTTAAACTTGGTGAAAAGCCGGGGCTGATTATATTGTCTTGGTTCTGGGAAACCAGTTACCCAGTCACCAAACTGTTGGAATTGAGTACCTACATAATACCAGAGCTTATCTTTCCTTATAGGACCACCAAGATGGGCATTAACATCAATTAAACGATAGCGAGGCGAAGTCAACGTGGGAAAATCATCGAGATATTTTTTGTTATTGTCCTGTTGCCAGAAATTTTTTGGCCAGTCGTCCTTTTTCCCTTGGAAGACACCCTCGATATGACCAGAAAGATTGTTACCTCCCGACTTGGTCACCAAATTAAAGATAACTCCAGTAAAGTTACCATATTCTGCGGGTAGCCCGATTCCCATTATTTTGGCTTCTTCAATGATGTTATGATCGAGAAAGACCCAGGCTGTGCCAGCGTCAGGATCAGAAACATTAACGCCATCGACAGTCCAGGCTATACCCGTTCCAGCTGAGGCACCGTAGGCCACATTGCTAACAACCCCTGGCGCTAAATTGACTATATCAGTGGTGAACTGGCTATAGGGAATATTCCGCAAAACTTCATTAGTTAAGGTTACCGAGGCCGTTTCGGTCGATTTAACATCAATCGTCGGTGCTTTAGCCAGAACTGTCACCTCTTCAGCAATGGCCGCTGGCCTCATTACTAAATCAACGGTTAGTCGAACAGTGGTCGTTAACCGGATATTCTCCCTCATCACCGTAACGAAGCCCTGGAGCTCTGCCTTTACTGTATACTCTCCAGGAGGAAGGGCTGGAAATCTAAATTTGCCTTCGGCGTCAGTAATGAAAGTGCGGATTCCCATGAGGCTGGGGCCGGAAATAGTTACCGTTACGCCGGGCAAAGGATTACCCTGTTCATCTTTGACCGTCCCTTCAATGGCCCCTGTTTCTCTTGACTGGCTTAAAGCCAGACAGGTAAATAAAAGCATTAAAGTTATAAAAGAGAGTGTCTTTTTCATTTAAGCCTCCTTCCCGATTTTTGTAGATTGCCGATGATTTGAACATGCTTAATTTCTTGAATCTCACCTCCCTTCCAAAATAACTTAAGCAAAATTTGTACCAAAATATCGGGGTAATATTGCCTGATCAGCAGCGATTAAAGCAGTCAAAATTAGCCAAAAATTCAAAAAATTGAATTCTAATTCAATTTTTTGAATTGATGAAAGCAGAATCATATTTTTTTTAGTACCGACTTTAACATTTGTTGTCAAGTAAAATATGCTATAATATGCTTTTAAAATCGGGATAATGTTCAAAAAAATTGGTGGAATCAATTTTGTTGCATTAATTTTTTGTCTTTATCTGATAGGCCAATCTGAACTACCACTTAGATACAAAGAATGGCTTGATTTGGTACGGCCCATAATTACTTCCCTCGAAAAAGAAGTTTTCCTCCAGTTAAAAACAGATCAGGAAAGGGACAAATTTATAACTTTTTTCTGGAAACAAAGAGATCCGCGGCCAGACACTCGGGAAAATGAATTTTATCAAGAATATATGGCTCGAATTGAGCAGGCTGATCGGCTTTTTAGTCCCGGGCCCACAATCAGGGGGAGTCTTACCGAGCGGGGCTATTATTATCTATTGCTTGGGCCTCCCCTAGAAAGGCAACTCTTTACCACCCATTCTGAGCTTTGGCCGGCCGAACTGTGGTTCTATAGGGGAGATGAAAGATACGGTCTTCCCCCCTTTTTCTACTTAATTTTTTACCAGCCCCAAGGTCAGGGTGATTATCGGCTTTATTATCCTGGCATAGAGGGCCCAGAAAAATTACTTGTTCCTTCTCTTAATCGCCAATTATTCAACCGAGAGGCGGCCTATAACCTTCTAAAAAAAATTTCACCTGAGCTGGCTAACGCTTCCCTAAGTTTTGTTCCTGGAACGGACCTAGCTTCAGCGACCTCTCTCTCCTCTGAAACTCTTCTTGCCTCAATCCGTTCTCTTCCTGAAAGAAAATTCAATGAAGCCTATGCCCGCCACTTTATAAATTATCAGGGAATAGTGGAAGTAGATTATGCCGACCGTTATGTGGAAAGTAATTTCCGAGCTGCGGTCTTCATTCATCAGGGACAGCCATTCCTTCATTGGGCCTTAGAACCAGAAATAATGAGCTTTACTGAAGAAAATGGCCAAGCCTATGCTATCTATGAATTATTTATTAAAATTGAAGATAAGAAACAAAGAATTATTTGGGAAAAAAATGAAGAAATACCGGTTCGATTAACCAAAGAAGAATTTGAAGCTCAGGGTAGAAGAATTTTCTCCTTTCAGGACCTTTTTCCAATAATTCCTGGACAATTCAACCTTCATTTTTTGCTGAAAAATAAGACAGTCAAAGAGTTCACTTCCTCTTCTATAGAAATTGAAGTCCCGAAGCCGAAGGCTAAATTTGGCCTAAGCCAACCTTTGATTTATTTCTTAAGAGAAGAGAGACCAAAATCCCAGCAATCACTGTTTCAAGCCTTTTCTTTTGGACAATGGCTTTATCGCCTAAATGCTCGCTCTGAAATCCCGGCCGGGGCTAAAATTGGCTTGCTCATTCAATTTTGGCCTTCCGCCGATAAAGGAGAGAAACCCTCCTTGCTGTCATTTTCTATAAAAAGAGCGACCGACAATGAAGTTGTTAAGACCTGGGAAAAAGATATAAACAGCCTTGAAATCACTGAAAATGTTCTTGATACAGGCTATATGGCCATTGACGGTTTGAAGCCAGATTATTATTATCTCGACATATCTTTATTTTCCAGTGACCGAAAATTATTGGCCAGTCGAAGGGAAGGAATGATCCTCTTAGAGAAAGCCTATCCTCCCATTCCCCGGATTTTATCCCGACTTCATCCAGCCTATCCTGATCTCGAGAGCTTCCGCATCTTGGCTTCCCAATACTTCCTTTCAGGTCAGTATGAAGAAGCTCTCAGGTTAACTCAGCAGATTCTGAATCTTAAAGAAGATACCGAAAGTCGGCTTCTACTTGGAAAATCTCTTTTTGCCTTGCAAAGATACAGCGAATCGATCAATGTTCTTCAGCCTCTTTACGAAGTTAATAAAATCAGAGAGGCCGGAAAAGTTATTGCTTTAGACCTCTTTCATCTTAAAAAATGGAAAGAGGCCCTTAATTATTTAGAAAATATGCTTCAAGAAGCCACCGAATTGAGTTTACTTAATCTTGCTGCTGAATGTTATCTTAATCTCGGCTTATCGGAAAAAGCCTTAACCTTAATAGAGAGATCCTTGCAATTAGAACCAAATCAGCCTGAGATGGCAAAGCTGAAGGAAATGATAAAAGCAAAAATAAAGTAAAATTTAAGAAAATATGCCTTCGCTTGTTGATAAACTAAAAAATATGGCCTTTAACCCTATTTTTTTAGAATGACATAAAATGATAAATTTGTTTAGAATTATCTCAAAGATAAATAACCATAAACTTATTATGAGATTTAAGGGGTTTAAAATGGTAAAAAAACAAGAGGGATTATTTTGCAGATCCAAAAGACTTGTCTTTTTGACCGCTGGCTTAATCGGATTAACCTTTTTGTCCTTAACTCTTTCAGCTCAGTATCAGGGAAAGATAGAGGGTTTTATTTATGATATGGCCGGTAATCCTCTTGAAAAGGCTGAGGTTATTATTGTCTCGCAAATGTCAACGTCAATTAATTATCGACTAGTGACCGATAAAAATGGTCATTTTATTCAGATCGGTTTAAGACCTGGTTTCTATCTTGTTGAAGTGAGAAAAACAGGTTTCAGTCCAAAATCCTTAGAGGTAAAAGTAAGCATTGCTGAGGTGACAAAAATTGAAGTAAGGCTGGAAAAAGCTGAGGAAATAGTTGAACCAAAATTATCTGAAGCCGACCGTCTGTTTCTCCAGGGAAATAAATTTTATTCGGAACAAAATTATGATCAGGCTATTTTAAGTTATCAAGAGGCAATCAAACTTAATCCACAACATTGGGCCTTTCACTTTAATCTGGGCCTGGCTTATAAAAGAAAAGGTGAAAATGAAAAGGCTCTTCACTCTTTTCGCCAAGCCCAGTCCCTTAACCCTGAAAGCTTTAGCGCCAACAAGGAACTCGGAGAAAGTTTGGCCAAACAGGGAAATTTTAACGAAGCCCTTGGTTTTTATGAAAAAGCAGTCGCTCTAAATCCCGAGGATGTGGATACACTGTATAATCTGGGAATTTGTTTGATTAATCTCGGTGACCCAGAGAAAGCCCTTCCCTATTTTGAAAAGGCTATTTCGCTCAATCAAAACTATCCAGATGCTTATTATCAGCTTGGAACGATCAATATTAGTCTAAATCGTGTACCCGAAGCCATTAACTATCTGGAAACCTTTCTTAAATTAGCCTCGCCAAATGATCCAAAAATAGAAACAGCAAAACAACTTTTAAGCTATTTGAAGAAAGAAGGATTAAATTTCCCTTAAATCCTTTTTTGGCAATCGAAAAAGTTTAGCGATCTTTGCTTGACAGAAAGGCTGATATTTTCTAAGATTCAAAAATGTATTTTTGCTTATTCTGGCATCATCATCAACCGATTTATCGCCTCCCTAAATCAGAGGAGATTATTCTTCCTCATTTAAACTATCATTTAATAAAAAATTATTATTCCATGGCTTTCCTGGCTGAAGAACAAGGTTTTCCCTGTGTTTTCAATCTTGTTCCCTCTTTGCTCGAACAGATGGAGGTCTATGCTCAAGGTCAAGCAAAGGACCCTCTCCAGCTGGCCATCGAAAAAGAACCAGAAAAATTAACCAGCGATGAATTGGCCCTACTTCACCGTTTCCTTTCGGCCGAAGAGAAAGGAATCGATAAAAGGACTTTACAAATTCAGGCTTTACGTTCCCTTTTTTCACCTCTTTTTTCTTCCGAAATAAAAAGAATTCAGGCCAAAGAAACCCTTCTTGAAAAGCAAAGGAACCTTTGGGCTGAGATTATTCCCCTTTATCGCCGACTTTATCTCAACCACTTGATTGAGCTAACCACCTCACCCTATTATCATCCCCTCCTTCCCCTAATTGTCGATCTTTCTATTGTCGACGAGCCTCTTAAACCATCCCTTCCCTTTCGTTATCCCGAGGATGCAGCCCTTCAGATAAAAATGGGACGAGATTATTTTAGAGAGGTTTTCGGTGAGCTACCCCTAGGCTTTTGGCCTCCTGAAGGCGGAGTCAGTCAAGAGGTGGCGGAAATAATCGCTAAATTTAATTATTCCTATTTAGTTACTGATGAAAATATTCTCTGGAAAAGTCTTAAAATAAGGCCGGATTTTAAACTTCTCGGCCGACCTTATAGCTGCCGGGGACTAACTTTATTCTTCCGAGATCGAGAGCTCTCTGATCTAATAAGTTTTGAATACCAGCATTGGGAAGCAAAGGTGGCCGTTGACCATTTTCAAGAGAAAATTAGGCAAAGGATGAATCTTCTTAGTGATAAAGACCTTTTAGTAGTCGCCCTTGATGGCGAAAATCCCTGGGCCGGTTATCGTGATAATGGAATTCATTTCTTGAGAGAGCTTTATTCCCGATTGAAAAAAATGCCTGGGATTAAACCCATTTGCCTTAGAGATTATTTTCAAATGATGCCTCAACCTCAAGAAATTGAGCTTGTCCCTGGGACCTGGCTCGGCAATTTTTCCCGCTGGGTCGGTCATCCAGCTAAGAATGCTGCCTGGGAGAGATTAGCTGAAATCAGAAAAGAATATGGACAAAATCAGGCTATTTTGATTGCTGAGGGGTCCGATTGGTTCTGGTGGTTTGGAGAACAGGGAGTGGCTGAGTTTGAGATTCTTTTCCATAGTTATCTTCAAGAGGCGGAAAGAATTGGCCGAAGGAATGGAAATAATGGCTGAAAAAATTTTTCTTCTAGCTGTTCATAATCATCAACCTGTAGGAAATTTTCCCTCTGTTCTGGAAAAGGCTTTCACTGATAGCTATCGGCCATTTTTGAAGTCTCTTTCCCTTTATCCTGAAATCAAATTCACTCTCCATTTTTCCGGCCCCCTCTGGGAATATATGGAAACCGAGCAGCCTGAAGTCATGGATTTAATTAGCTTAATGGTTGAAAGAAAACAAGTCGAGCTTCTTGGTGGAGGCTTTTATGAGCCTATCTTAGCTACAATTCCTGAAGAGGATCGCCAGGGGCAGCTTCTTATGATGGCTGATTATTTGGAAAAGAAATTTGGGGTCAGACCTAAGGGAGCCTGGCTGGCTGAAAGAGTCTGGGAACCTCAGTTGGCGAGCACTTTAGCTAAGGCAGGTTATAGTTACACTCTCCTTGATGAAGAACACTTCCATTATGCTGGGATAAATCAACCGAGATTTCCTTATATAACCGAGGATCAGGGTTATTCTTTAGTAATTTTTCCCATTGATAAAAAATTAAGGTATCTTATCCCTTTTCGAAACCTTGAAGAAATAGACACCTATTTTCAAGAAATAGTCAATTCGGACGGAATAGCTATTCTTGGAGATGACGGCGAAAAATTTGGTCTTTGGCCGGGGACAAAAAACTGGGTTTATGAAGCTGGCTGGCTTGAATCCTTCCTTAATTATTTAAGGAAATCCTCTTTTAAGATGATGACCTTTAGCGAATTTCTCTCAACCGAACCCAAAATGAATTTGGCCTACCTTCCGCCAGCCTCCTATGAAGAAATGATGGAATGGATTCTCCCCTTAGACCAGTTGAAAAAATTGCGGGAGCTCAAAAAAACTCTTTCCCCTCAATTCAGACGTTTGCTCCGGGGAGGCTTTTTCCGAGAATTTTTCCTTAAATATCCTGAAAGTAATCATCTCCATAAAAGGATGCTTTACCTTTCTAAGATTGTTAGCCAAAAAAAAATTGATGACCCTGAGATTTTAAAGAATTTTTATCGCAGTCAATGTAATGATGCTTACTGGCATGGGATCTTCGGTGGCCTTTATTTGCCCCACCTTCGCCAGGCAGTCTATTTTCATCTCCTTGAGGCCGAAAAGAAAATTGATCTAGGATCGGGATGGGAACGAGTCGATTATGATTTCGATGGAAAAGAGGAATTATTTTATCATGATAAATCTTTTAATTTAATTATTAAACCCTCCTTTGGTGGAAGCCTCATTGAGCTTGATCTTAAATATTTATCAAGGAATTTGAGCAATGTGCTTTCAAGGTGGCCCGAAGCTTATCATCATTATTCAACCGAAACAGGGGAAGGTAAGAGTATTCACGAGTTGATTCGGAAGTTACCAGAAAATTTTGAAATATATTTTCATTATGATCATTATCCTCGATATTCTCTCCTTGACCACTTTTTTAGCTCGGAAGTTACCTTTGAAAAATGGAGTCAGAGAGAGGTGAAGGAGGCCGGAGATTTTATAAATAGCGTTTATGAATATTTTATTAAAGAAAGTAACCTCTATCTTCAAAAAAAGGGAATTGTCCACCTTGAGGAAAAAGATTATCGGGTAAATATAAATAAAATTATAACTCCCCAGTCTGATCAAGTGATAATTGAGCAAACTATCATTAATGAAGATGAAGAAAATTTGACTTGTTATTTTGGTCATGAATGGAACCTTTTTGTCCTTTCCGAAGAATGGGAATTAAACCAGGCTACAATTTCTCTCTTTAAAGGAAAAATTAAACTTGAATTTCAGCCTTATCCTCAATTATGGATAATGCCCCTTGAGACTCTCTCGCAATCAGAAGAGGCTTTTGAGATAATTTATCAGGGGATTAGCTGGCTGGCCCTATGGCCGCTTCAGCTAAGGCCTGGAGAAAAGTTTAAATTTTTTGTTCGGTTGTATTTTAAAGATGGCCAATAAATTTTTCTGTCTTGTTCTCCATAGCCATATTCCCTATGTTGTTGGCCACGGAACCTGGCCCCACGGAACCGATTGGCTTTATGAAGCCTCAGCTGAAAGCTATCTGCCTTTGCTTAGAGTTTTTTCCCAGCTTAGCCAGGAAGGCCTTTCTCCTGGAATAAATATTTCTTTTACTCCAGTGCTAATTGAGCAATTGAGAAGTCTGTCCTTCAAAACTGGTTTTAAAAAATATCTGCAGATGAAAATCGATGTGGCTTTAAAGGACCGTCAATATTTTGAAAAATCAGGTCAACCTGACCTTGCTCGGCTGGCTGAATTTTGGCGAGTCTGGTATGAAAATATTTATCAGGATTTTATCTATCGCTGGCGAGAAGATATTTTATCTGGTTTTAGCGAGCTCCAAAGGGAGGGCCATATTGAGATTATAACTTCTGCAGCTACTCATGCCTACTTACCTTTGCTCGGTAATGACAACAGCGTGCGACTTCAAATGAGACAAGGAAAGTATGTCTATGAGAAGCATTTTGGTCAATCACCTTCAGGATTCTGGTTGCCAGAATGCGCTTATCGTCCAGATTATTTCTGGAAGAGACCGCTCGGAGAATCCTTTTCCTTCTGGCGACCGGCTCTTGATGAGCTCCTTAAAGAAATAGGTTTTGATTACTTTTTTGTCGATTTTCCTTTGCTCCGGGGTGGAGAAATAAAGGGAGTTTATTTTGAGCGCTTCCCGGCGCTCAGGATGCTTTGGGAAAAATCAATAAAGGGAAAGCAGCTCGAAGAAAAAGTTGACCTTTCTCCCTATTTTCCCTATTTCTCTGAACCTTCTGGACTTGCTTTCTTTGCCCGTGATGACCGAACCGGGATGCAAGTCTGGAGTAGCTCGGCTGGTTATCCTGGCGATGGCTGGTATCTCGAATTCCACAAGAAGCACTTTCCCGGAGGGCTTCGTTATTGGCGGGTCACAGCCAATCATCTCGATCTCGGAGAGAAAGCGATCTATCAGCCTGAAAAAGTTAAGGAAAGGATTGAAGACCACGCCCAGCATTTTGTTAATCTTTTGGGAGAAATTCTGAAAGATGTAGATGAAGGGGTTGTAGCTTCTCTTTATGATACCGAACTTTTTGGTCACTGGTGGTTTGAAGGTCCAGAATGGCTTTATAGGGTAATTAAGAAATTATCGGGAAAGACGATAAGGATTCAAAAGGCCAGTGATTGCCTCAAAAATCTAAGACCGCGGCTTTCAGTCAGACTACCTGAAGGTTCTTGGGGTTCGGGCAATTTTCACTGGATTTGGCTTAATGAGAATACATCCTGGATCTGGGAAAAAATTTACTGGCTCGAAGATGAGCTAGCTAGAGTGCCGAAGAAATGGCTCTGGAAGAAGCGTCGGCTTTGGCGTCAACTTTTGAGAGAAAAATTTCTTCTTGAAAGTTCGGACTGGCCCTTTTTAATTTCTACTTGGACGGCTCGCGATTATGCCGAAAATCGGGCTTCCGAACATTATCAGCGAGCCCGAAAACTCTTGGCATGGATAAATCGAAATGATAAACTTTCTCCCGATGAAGAAAAAATGCTGGCTAGATGGGAAAAGGAGGATGGTCTTTTTGAGGAAATAGCTGTTAATCAAAATAACTTTATTTAACCTGAAAATGATCGTTGACTATTATTAAATTGAAAACTGAAAAAGAAAATTGAGTAACCAAAAAGAAATAAATAAAAAATTGCCGAAAAGGAATTGATTTTGGAAAAGAGGAAAATTCTATTCAAGGATTAAAATCCCTTGATTGAAAGATATCACCCCTTTCGCCATCAATTCCCCCAGTCTGGTTCAAAGGAGTTGCAAATATTTTCTATTCTGGCCCAGAGTTTCTTCCAACCTTTTTCTCTTAAAGATAATTTACTTGTTATTCTTACTGCCTTGACCGCCGGTTCTGGTCTCGGGTTCAATCGAGCGATGCTTTTTCTTGTCGATGGCAACGAGCTTAAAGGGGAATTCTGGCTCGGTCCAGCTTCAGCTGAAGAAGCGGCCTCCCTATGGCAGATTCTCTCAAATCATGAAATCGGCTATTCAGAAATCATAGATTATAACCGTCGTCTGTTAATGGATGAGAACAATCCCCTGGTCCAAAAAATAAGGCAGATGAGTTTCCCTCTTTACGCTGCTGAGCCTTCCCTGCCCGCTCTGGCCGCGTCTTCAAGAGAAATCATTCATGTTAAAGATGCCTTTAACGAGCCGCTGGTGGATCGTCAGTTTCTTGAAATTATCAACGTCGATGAATTTCTTTGTATCCCCCTTCTTTCGCTCGATGAAATCTTTGGTGAGATAATTCTCGATAATGCCATTACTCGTCAGCCGATAAAAGTTCAGGATATAGAACTAGCGAGCCTCTGCGGCCTGGCTGCTGGTAATTACATTTATGTGACTAGACTTCAGCAGCGGGTGATGGAAATGAAAAAACAGGCGGCCTTAGGAGAGATGGCCATGTTTGTTACCCATCAGTTGAGAAATCCCTTAGTTATCATCGGGGGATTTGTCGATCAGCTTCTTTCATCGGATATTGACGAGAAAAGAAAGATGAGGAATCTTAAAATCATCAAAGAAGAAATTTTGCGGCTCGAACAAATAATGGATCGCTTGACGAGATTTTTCCGGATTGAAATCAAAGAAAAAGTGCCGGTCAATCTTATGGAGATATTTAAAATTACTATGGATAACATCAAGCCCTTTATTAAATCGAAAAAAATAATCATTGAAAGCGAGATTGAACCTGGGCTCGTCTATGTGTTATCTGATCCGGTTTATCTTGGTGAAGCTCTGCGCAATTTGGTCGAAAATTCCCTTGAAGCTCTCCAAGATAAAGGCGTAATCAGATTGAGGGCCTTTCGAGAGAATAATGATTGGATTGTTATTTCCGTGGAAGATAATGGTCAAGGTATTCCTGAGGCTTTGAAAGAACGGATATTTGAAGCCTTCACTTCCACCAAGGAAAAGGGGCTAGGCTTGGGATTGGCTTATGTTAAAAGATTTATGGAGGCCAATGGTGGCCACATAAAGGTTGAGAGTCAGGAAGGTGAGGGAACGATTATTAAACTTTATTTTAAGGCTAGATGAAAATGAAAAAAAAGAAAAGAATTCTTATCGTTGAGGATGAGAAAAATTTATGCTTACTTTATCGCGAGGAACTGGAGAAAGAAGGTTATAAAGTAATTGCTGTAACAAATGCCCAGAAAGCATTGGATCTTATTAAAAAAAGTCATTTTGATCTTATAATCACCGACATTAGAATGCCTGTAAAGGATGGCCTGGAATTGATTGAGGACATTATGGGTATTAGAAAGGATATTCCGGTAATTATTAATACCGCCTATCAAAGCTATCGCCATGATTTTATGACCTGGGCAGCTGAGGCCTATTTAATCAAATCAGCTTCTCTTGATGAATTAAAGGCCAAAATTAAAGAACTGATAGGATAAAAGAGCATGTCTGAACTCAGAAAAGATATTATAGGTGGGCGATGGGTTATTATTGCGGCTGAAAGAAGCAAACGGCCCGATGATTTTCGACGATCAACTGAAGTCAAAAAAAAGGAGAAAGGAAAATTCTGTCCCTTCTGTCCTGGTAATGAAAACAAGACACCACCAGAAGTTTTTGCTGTAAGAGAAAAGGGGACAAAGGCCAATCAGCCAGGCTGGCTCGTCAGGGTCGTACCCAATAAATTTCCAGCTTTACAAAGAGGCCAAACTCCCTTTATTCAAAAAAGTGATGACGGTCTTTTTTTCTGGATGGAAGGGATAGGAGTCCATGAGGTCATTATTGAGAGTCCAGACCATAATCGAGAATTGGCTGATCTTTCCATTGGACATTTAGAAAAAATTATTGAAACCTATCGCTCCCGAATGATTGAGATTCAGGCTGAAAAACAGTATAAATATATTCATCTTTTTAAAAATAAAGGACCTGAAGCCGGAGCTTCCCTTGCCCATCCCCATTCCCAGATTGTAGCTACACCCATTGTTCCTAAAAGAAACCTTGAAGAGCTTAAAAGTTCAAGCGAGTTAAAGGAACGTTTCGGGCAGTGTATTTTCTGCCGGCTTATTGAGGAAGAACTAAAAAGGGGGGAAAGGTTGGTTTACCAAAATGATCATTTCTGTGTCTTTACTCCCTTTGCCTCCCGTTTTCCCTTTGAACTCCGCCTATATCCCCGGCGCCATTCTCCCTGGTTTTCAGAAATAGACATGGCCGAAATAAATAGCTTAGCTCGGACACTGAAGCTGGTTCTTTATCAAATTAAAGAAGTCTTGGCCGATCCTCCCTATAATTTTTATATCCATCAGGGACCAAATCCCAATTCGGGGCGCGATTGCCCTAATGGTGTGAAGGAATATTATCACTGGCATCTGGAAATTATTCCTATTTTAAGTCGAGTAGCGGGTTTTGAATGGGGAACAGGATTTTATATCAATCCCATCTCACCTGAAGCGGCAGCTGAATTTCTAAGGCCTAAAAAATAGAGGTTTTAATTTATTTATTATTTTTCTTCTTCGTTTTTTTATTTATTTTTTCTAAATTTGAAGACGTTGATTTTTCGCCAGTGATTTTAAAAAAAAGCCAATTCTTCTCGCTACCTTCCTTTGTCTTGATTTTGATTAAAGCATAAGTTCCATTGAGTTTTTTCCCTTTGATTTCAATTATCTTTTTCCCTGGAGCAATTTCAAGAGGGATATAGCTACCCTTATCCCAGATCTCCACTGTTCCGGCTCCATATTCACCTTCGGGAATTTCTCCCTCAAAATCCTCATAACCCAATGGATGATCTTCCGTTTCTACAGCTAAACGCTTTATTCCAGGATTAATGGGAGGCTCTTTGGGAATAGCCCAGCTTTTTAGGACGCCCTCTTCTTCCAAGCGAAGATCATAATGAAGATGGGTCGCCCTGTGTTTTTGAATGACATAAACCAGCTCCTCTTTTTTCCTTTCGGATTTTTCTTCCCTGCCCTCAGGCTCAGGAGTTCGAGAAAAATTTCTTTTAGCTCGATATTCTTTTAAACTCATTTTTTCCCCTTTTAACGATGAAGAAAGGCTCGCTCAGAATCAATTTCCCCAGGCTTTCTCGTCACCATAAAGGCCAGATTGAGCTCGTCTGCTCGGCGAATAACTTCCTCGTCCCGAATTGAACCGAGGGGGGCAATAAGCGCTGTCAGGCCGGATGAGGCTGCAAGCTCAACAACATCAGTGAAAGGCATAAAGGCATCAGAAGCTAAAATACACCCCTCAGGGCCATAGCCTCTTCTTGAAAGACGAATAGCATTTTCAGCCGCATCAATTCTTGATCTTTGACCTGAACCGATGCCATGAACTTTATCCTTCTGGCCAATAATGACTGCATTAGATCGGGTAAAACAGGCCACAATCCAGTTGAAGATAGCCGCTTCCATCTCTTCTTCCTTAGGCTTTCTTTTAGAAACTACATCCAAGTCAGCTGGGCTGATTATTTTTGAATCAAATCTTCTTTGAATCAAAAGCCCACCGGCTAATCGTTTAAATTCAAGGCCATTGTCATGGCTTGGTTCATTTATTGAAGCCATCCGGCAAAGTCGTAGGGTTTTTCGGTTAGCTAAAATTGTCAGGGCTTCAGGCGTAAAGGAAGGGGCGTAAACAACTTCAATATTCCGAGATGATTCAATAAGCAGAGCGGCTAGCTCCTCGTTGACTTCGAAATTAAAAACATTAACGCTGCCAAAATTGGAAAGAGGATCGCATCCCCAGGCTTTCAGAAAGGCCTCCAGGCCATTTTTAGCTTTGGCTACTCCGCTAGGCATTTCATGCTTAATCAAGACGGCGATAGCCTCGCCAGGATAAATTGAACTGAGTTTAATCAAAAGTCGCTGGCCAAGATCCATATCGGCTACATTGATATAACTTAAGCCTTTTGACCCCTCTTGAAGAACCTCCATAGTGGCCATATTAGGACCTGAAGCCCCATCTTCCACATAGAAAGCAGCTGGATAGCCTGGATTTTCGCCATAGCGCATCGAAATTCTCTTAACGAATCGTGTTTCACCCACCATCATAATATCTGGAAATTCTTCCTTAATTTTCGTTAAATACTGTCGTCGAGCTTCTTGAAATTTCTTTGAATTCATCTTTAATTTCCTCCCTGCTTTAAAAACGATTGATAATTTCCATTTCTAATAATTCCAATCGTGATAAGCTGAAAGTAATTACGGCTGCAGCAACTCGCCAATCTTTTTCTCCCGGCTGCGGGGCCAGGGCCTCATAAAATTCATTTAATATTTCTTTCGCCTGAATTTCGGTCATTTTGAAATTTACAGGCGGACCTGAAAAGGAAGGAGGTGGATTAAGATTGGGTCCTTTATAGGTAGTTAGCAAAAAGCCTTCGCCAGGAGTTAAAAAGAGAGAATAATATTCATGAATAGATTGACCATTTTCTCCCCTTCTGATCAAAGCCATAGCCAGACGGCCTTCAGGTAGAAGACAGGCACTTATTCTGGGAGTAAAGGTAGGAAAATCAGGCTCATAGGACCAGCCAGCAAGAGCTTCTTTAAGAATTAATTCAGGGTCATTACTGCCCGAGGATAATTTTTTAAAAATTTCTCTTGTCTGTTGACCATTGGATGCCGCCACCCCACGGTTAAAAAGAATGACCGGATAGACTAGTAACTCCCTTTGCTGAGCAGTTAAGGAAGATTCAGGTAAAGGCTCTGTATAAAGACCATTTTCCCGGCGGACGAGACGACGGGCTTGGCTAGACTTTGATCGACCGGTAAGGCCATAAAGGATAACAATTTTTTCGTTATCAGAAGTTGAAGCAATGGCTAGAAGGCGGCCAAAATATTCACCCTCTCGAAGATAATCAGGTAAAGAACGCTTCACCTTTAACCTCAATTTATTTAAACATACTATCTTTTTGATGTCAAAACGATCAAAAAGCGATATTTTTATTCTTTCGGATTGATCGCCAAATTTAATTTTTATTTTATAATAGCAAATTGTTTGATCCATTTTTCTTGAGAATTAAAGTAAATTAAGATAAAATGCCGGCCATGAGCGAGGAAAGACTAGAAAAACCCTATTTCCCTGAAAAGGCCTATGAAAATTTAGAATTTCTCCATTCTGAACCAGCTCGGGTTATCAGGATTTTAAGTGAAATTCTTGAACCATGGTATCGACTCGAAAAATATAAAGTTCATACAACGGTTCTCTTTCTTGGCTCTTCAAGGGTTAATCCCCTCGAAAAATCAGAAATGGCCAAATATTATTGGGATGCCGAAGAACTAGCCTATCTTCTTGCCCGATGGGCGATTAAGCTTAAACCGAAGGGCAAGAATTTTGTTATTTGCACCGGTGGCGGTCCGGGGATAATGGAAGCAGCTAACCGGGGAGCAGCTCGGGCTGGAGGTAAATCCATAGGCATGAATATTTCTCTTCCCCATGAGCAAATTCCTAATCCCTATATTTCGCCTGAGCTGTCTTTCATCTTCCATTATTTCTTCACCCGGAAATTCTGGTTAATCTACAAAGCTCGAGCTGTTGTTGCTTTTCCAGGCGGCTTTGGAACCCTTGATGAACTTTTTGAAACTCTGACCCTTGTTCAGACAGGTAAAATCAATCGTCAGGATCTGGTAATATTGCTTTATGGCGAGGAATTCTGGCGAAAAATTATCAATTTTGACGCGCTCCTTGAGGCAGGGCTCGTTTCGCCTGAAGACTTAGAGTTATTTGTCTTTTGCTCGAAACCTCTTCAAGCCTTTCGCTATTTAAGACGAAAGTTAATTGGCTTTCTTAAATCATAGTTCTTAGGAATTTTTTCTGGCAAGCTAAAGGTTGATTTATAGAAATTTAAAATTAAGAGAGTTCAGTTTGGCTTTAAGAAAAGACTTTTTTTGGTTGGCTCTTAATTTATTTTTCTTACTTTCTGGCTGTGCTACTTTTAAACCAAGGCCGGAATCTTTTATTCAAGAAGGATTAGCCTCTTGGTACGGGCCTGAATTTCATGGACGACCTACTTCAAGCAAAGAAATATATAACATGAATGATATGACGGCTGCTCATCCCACTCTTCCCTTTGGAACTTATGTTATGGTCACCAATCTTAATAATGGTCTATCCACGATTGTTCGAATTAATGATCGAGGACCATTTGTTCCGGGACGAATTATTGATTTATCTTATGCGGCCGCCAAGGTTATTGGCGCCGTTGGACCTGGAGTCGTTCCTGTCCGCTTAGAAGTTCTTACGAGCCTTTCCCCTCCTATTCGTTCACCCCATTATTTTATTCAGGTCGGAGCTTTTACGATCGAAGCCAATGCTTTAAAGCTTTATAAGAAACTTAAGACAAAGTACCCAAATGTTTTTATCTCCTCCTTTAAAACTGAAAAAAATGTTTATTATCGAGTCAGAATAAGGGCCAAAGATCGAGACCAGGCCTTCAGGCTAGCCCAGATTCTCAGTGAAGAAGGTCATCCAGTGATTATTATTGAAGAATAGCGTTCTTAAATAAAAAAGCTAATTCCCTTGGCTCATTTCTTTTATTTAAATTTTTGAAAATTTATTTTATGGAAAATTTACTTGTGGATAAGCTAATACTTTCAAAAATCAATTTAAATGCTTAAGCTAATTAGCTATTTTTTTCTTTTGAAAAGATAAGCCGCTTCTCGAAGTTTGTTTTCTCGGCCATCATGAACGGCATAATAAGCTCCGCTCCACATTGAAGCCGAGCCAAATTCTCCTTTCTTATTGATAGCATAAAAATTAAGGCCAAAACGGGGAAGACCGTCGCTCTGAAGAAGATGAGGCTGAAATTTTGTTTTCTGAACAATTTTTTCAAGAGTTTTTAAACAGGCTTCCTCAGGCGAAAATCCCTGAGCCATGAAACTGACTACCTGAAAGCTACCGCAATTAAGAATATTAGCTTCGCCTCGACCAGTGGAACCAGCTGCCCCGACATCATTATCAACATAAAGACCAGCGCCAATAATAGGGGAATCGCCTACTCTTCCGGGAAGCTTGAAGGCCAAGCCGCTGGTGGTAGTTACGCCGGCCAGGTTTCCATGGCTATCGAGGGCTAAACAATTTATTGTGCCATAGGATTCAACAAATGATCTGACCTCGGCCGGTAATTTTTCTGACTTGGGCGGGAACCAATTGTCTCGGTCAGAAAGGGTCTCTTTCCAACGAAGCCATATTTCCCGAGCTTTATCGGTAAGTAAATTTTCTTCTTTAAACCCATGAGCCCGGGCAAATTTTAAAGCTCCTTCACCAACAAGAAGAGCATGGTCGCATCTTTCCATTACCAACTTGGCTACTTTGGAGGGGGTTTTTATTCCCTTTAGGGCTGCCACTGCTCCGGCATTATGAGTTGGGCCGTGCATAACTGAAGCATCAAGTTCGACTTCCCCTTCTTCATTAGGTAATCCGCCATACCCCACGGAGGTATCTTCCGGATCTTCTTCAACAATATTAACGCCGGCAATAACTGCATCTAAGGGATCGTAACCCTGTCTTAAAAGTTCCATGGCTTTTTCGGTTGCTTTGAGACCGTTGCTTGAGGCAATAACAATCATTCTTTTTTCCCCCTGACCCTGGACAAGAAGCGAATTATTTAAAAAAAATCCCGCTGCGCCCAGGGTTAGGCCATTTTTAATAAAGTCTCTTCTTGAAATTTTGACCACCTTTTACCTCCTTTTTAAAAAATTAACCTAATGGAAAAATCCTTGTCTTGTCAAACAAGCCCTGACGATTTCAATCTAAGCTGGACTTTCCAACTAAGATAAATCATGAAGCTTAGGAATTTTAGATTTTTAATTATTACTTTCATCCATCCTTATTGACATGCTGCCCATTAAGATTTATAAAAACCCCTTCATGAATCGCTCGAGGATTCTGGCCTCTTCGGCCATTTTCCATGGCCTTAATGACGGAGCCACTGTTGCTGTGCCCATGACCTTTCCCCTTCTTCTGAGTCAGGGATACCTTCTAAAAAATTATAGTCAAATAGGAATAATGTCTCATCTTGGTTTGCTGACGACCTTCATTTTTCAAATTGTCATTGTCCAAATTTCCCCTTTAGCTCGCTATCAGCATTTTCTTTTGGCCAGTTTTGTGGGCATCAGCACAACTTTATTTCTTTTTTCCCAGGCCCGGTCCTATTGGATTTTTCTTCTCATTTATCTTCTTTTCCGGCTCTTTGATAGTTTTTATCATACCCTCGGTTTAGCTTTAGTCTCGAAAGCTCATAAATCCGAAGGCATGGATCTGGCTATGGGCATTCAAAGCGGTTCTGGCAATTTTGGAGTTTTCATTGCTTTTCTTACGGCAGGTTCAATGGCTCAACAATTTTCTTGGAAAGCACCTTTATATTTCTGGTCTGCCTTTTGTTTTCTCCTTGGTCTCATTAGCTATTTTCTTGTCAGAGAATTAGATTTACCCCGGGATAAAACCGAGGTCTTAACTTTGACTTACTGGAAGGTAACTTTTAAGGCTATTCTTCCCTACCTTCCTGCACTTATCTTTGCCGGCGGCGGATGGGGACTAACAGTCTATTTTGCCCCTTCCCTTTTCCATCATCGCTTCGGTGTCAGTATGGGAAAAACCGGAATTATTCTAGCTACCTGGATTGGCTTAGGAACGCTGATTACCTATCTATTTGGCTGTCTCAGCCGTCTTTTTGGTCGGGAAAAACTGGCTTTAGCCGGCCTTGGCGGTTCAGTTTTTTCCTTAATTTTGATTGGTTTAGCTCCCCGAGTCTGGTTAGCTCAAATAAACTTATATCTTTTTGGTCTTTTTCTATTCCTTATTTTTCCGGCTATTCAAGCCAGTATAGGCTCACACATTCCCCGAGAAAATCAATCCCAGGCTTTTAGTCTAGCTTCTAATCTGCAAATAATTTCAGGAGCCATGCTTTCGCTTCTTTTTGGTTTTATTTCTGACCTTTTTTCAATTCAAGCTCCTTTTTTGATGATGGCTATTTTTGCTTTGCTGGCTTGCGGATTACAAAATTCGGCCTTCAAAAGCCAAAGGGAAAAAACTTAATTTTAAACTTAACTAACTTCTAATTTTTTTAATTTTTTCTCTTTTTCTTCCTCTCTCTCTTCTCCCCGATTCCTTTTCCTTTTAAAACTTTTCCTTTATTAGGCTAATTTTTTCTTAAAAGAACGCGCCCAGGGAGCAAACCAATATATTTAC
Organism: uncultured bacterium; assembly: GCA_938092135.1. Lineage (GTDB taxonomy): Bacteria > Acidobacteriota > Aminicenantia > Aminicenantales > CALLJL01 > CALLJL01. Next base: position 97,611 of record CALLJL010000004.1, on the reverse strand, counting down.
CTCTTTCGATTACTAGCTGACCATTGATTAGAAGATAAATAACACCTCGAGCATATTGGTGAGGATTGGTTACGGTCGCTGGGATTTCCAGGCGCTTTAGATCAAGAAGAACAATATCTGCTTTATAACCCTCTTTCAGCCAGCCCCGATCGGGCCAGTTCATGATCGAAGCAGGTAAAGAAGTTTGAGATCTAATGGCCTGGGCAAGAGAAATGACCTTTTTTTCAAGAACATATTTTTTAATCTTATATAGAAAAGTGGAGTAAGAGCGAATGTGGGGTAGACCGAGGCCAAAGAAGGTAGCCTCGCCATCGCTGCCTGTACATACATATTCTTTTTTCATTATATATTCAATATCACTTTCACTTATTGATAGGGGAATACATTTAGCATCTATAAGATCAAGTTCAATGGCGGCGTCCTCGATTGATTGACCTTTAATTTTGGCCACCTCAAGAAGCGTCTTGCCTTCCCATTGTTTTTCGGGACAGATAGCGACAAGAATATTTTCCGGACCCAGATTTTCAAGATACTGGCGAAGAGCAGCTCTAATTTTCTTCCCCTCTTCAGGATGGTTTAACCTGGTTAAAAATAAACGGCGTTCCCGAAGATTAGTTGGTCCTTGAAAGTCTCTTAAGTTTATAAATTGATTGGCCACGAAGCTAACAAGCCTTTTCCGAGGAAGACTTTGGAGAAACTGTTCATGGCTAGTCGAGAGAGGGAAATAAGGAGTAATTTTTTTATATATTTCTATAAGCTCAGCGTCACGAAGATAATCAAAAATTTTTTCTATATCTTCTTGGCGCAATCTTACGTCCTGTTCTCCAGCCCAAACCTGGCGAGGGATAAGATATTGATAAGGGTAATTGTTGGAGAAACGGAAGGGATACTGGTCTGCCGTAACTTTTAATCCTTTTGCTCTAGCCTCTTCAATCAGAGCGGCTGCTTTTTGCGTAAGGCCCCAGTTGTTTTTACCGAGCACCTTGAAATGGGAGATATGGACGGGCAGGCCGGCTTTTTCGCCTATATAAATGGCTTCGCTGATAGCTTCAAGGAGCCTTTCCCGCTCATTTCGGACATGGGTGTGATAAAGGCCGCCAAAGGAAGCCACTACTTTTGCAAGCTCAATAATTTCGTCGGTGCGAGCATAGGAGCCCGGGAGATAAATCAATCCTGTGGACATCCCCCAGGCTCCCTGTTCCATGGCCTCGCGGACAAGGGCTTTCATTTTTTCAAGCTCCTCTGGGGTGGGAGCCCGATTTTCCATTCCTAAAACAAGTCGTCGAACTGTGCCATGACCAACCAATAATGCGACATTAGGACCAATCCCTTCTTTAGTCCACATTTCGATGATATCTGAAGCTTTTTCAAATAAAGGCCAAGCACTTGAGCCACATTGTCCTACCACAACTGAGGTTACTCCTTGAAATAAATAATTTAAACAAGCTCTATTTTCAGGGAAGTACATACCTTCATCGACATGGGAATGGAGATCAATAAAACCTGGGGTTGCTATTAGGCCTTTAGCCTCAATTATTTTTTTAGCCTTAATAGTCAGTTTAGGGCCAATTCGAGCTATTCTCTCCCCTTTTATGGCTAAATCGGCAGTAAAAGGTGGATTAAGTGAACCATCGTAAATCAAAGCTCCACGAATTAGGAGATCGTATTCTCCTTCTTGGGCTAATAAATTTAGATTAAAAGAGGAAAAAATTAAAAAAAGAAAAAGAAACGTAAAAACAAAAAACCTTTTTTCTTTTTTCACCATTTGCCTCCTTTTGTTAATTATTTACGAAACAAAAGTTTAAGAATTCTTCCTAACCTTAAAAATTTCTCTCAAAAATTATTGCCAGCTTTTTTCCTTGAGCTCGGCGCCTTTTATTTAAATTTTATTTATTTCTTTTTTCATATCTTTTTTTGAATTTTTCTAAATAGTCATCATAAATACTTGAGAGATCCATTTCTTGGCCTTTGATAAAAACGTGGCGAATTTGGGTTCTCAGCTCAAGAATGTCGCCTTCAGCTAAAACAATATTAGCCAGTTTGCCCTTTTCGAGACTACCCATGAGGTTGCTGACGCCAAAGATTTCGGCCGGATAAATAGTTACTGCTTTCAGAGCCTCTCTTTTGTCGAGTCCAAAGGCTGCGGCTTTGGCTGCATGATAAGGCAATTCTTTAGCTAGGCTAGCGCTTGATGAGGAAAAGGCAATTTTGACTCCAGCTTTATGTAAAACCTCTGGATTGCGATAAAGAGCATCATAACCATCTTCCCAACTCGGTGGCAACTGATGAAGAGAGGCCAAAACAACGGGGATGCCAGCCTGGGCTATTTCTTTGGCCACCATCCATCCCTGACTGACTCCATAGAAAATGGCCTTAATTTTTTGATCTTGAACAAATTGAATTGCGGCCCTGATATCATTAGCTGAATGTACAGAAATCATTACCGGAAGCTCTCCATGAATGACTGGAAGAAGAGCCTCTAATTTTTCATCAAATTCGGGTAAACCAATCAGCTTATTTTTGCTTGCTGCAACCTTTCTTTTTTCATACCACCTAGCCTGATCCATCAGATTTTTGACTTCATTGAGCAATCGAGAACCCTCAGCGGGCTGATCGGCTTGCCGCCGAAAACCAGCTCGAGCTGCGGGTAATTCCACATGGAGAGCGACAGGAGCTTTAATGACCATTTCAGGAGGGGTCCAACCAAAAAGCTGAATAAGACCGCTGCGACCAGCAATCAAGCCTCCCGATGGAGCCACCAAAGCCGCGGTTATTCCATTGGAACGGGCAACAGGAATATGCATCGAGTCAGGTCTTAAAGCTTCAGTGGCTAGAACTTGCGGATTGATTCGGCCAGTTTCCCGATAATCAATAGTGGCTTGGATCGAACCAATTTCATAAAGGCCAAGTTGGCAATAGCCGTCAATCAAGCCAGGATAAGCAATTAATCCCTGACCATCAATGATCTTCGCTCCGACAGGAATGGAAAGATTTGGACCTATATCCTCAATTTTCTCGCCTCGGATAATAATTGTTCCCTTCTCGATATCATTACCTATAATTGGAACTATTTTAACATTGGTTATGGCGAGAACCTCTTCGGCCCTAATTGGGCTAAATAAAATTAACCAAAGGGAAAATAGAAAAAGTAACCCCATAATCTTACCCCTCATTGGACACCTCCTTGCGCTTTTGTTTTTGGTTCTGCCTTTTGAGCTTCCTCTCTTTCTCGCAAATAGGCTTCTCGATCAAAATAAACCTCCCCCTCAATAATCGTCATTTCGCATCTAGTATAGGATGAAAGGGGATGTTCATTGAAAACAGCGAGATCTCCGTGCTTGCCAACTTCTATTGACCCAACCCACTTATCTACACCAAGCTGAATTGCTGGATTAAGGGTAATCAGTTTTAGAGCTTCATCTTCTGAAAGTCCGCCGTATTTGATGGCTTTGGCAGCATCATTAAAAAGTCTTCTGATTCTTTCATTACTGTCTGAATTTAGCGAAACAAGGACACCCTGCTGAGTGCAGAAAGCAGGCATAGTGGCAATACCTTGAGCGGCTTCAACTTTATATGCCCAGTTATCCATAAAAACTGAAATGCCTATTTTTTCTGCCGCTAACTCCTTAGCGATTTTATAGGCCTCAGGGATATGTTCAAAGCAGGCAATGCGAAAGCCAAATTCATGGCTGAGTTTTATAAATTCAATCGTTTCATCGGCTCGGTAGCTGTGACATCGGGCGACAAGTTTGCCCCTCAAAAGATCAGCCAGAGCCTCAAGGCGCAGATCTCTTCTTGGAGGAAGAAGAGGTCGATTTAAAATTTTCATTTTTTTCAATTCTTGATATCTATCCCACTCAGCCATGTAATTTTTAGCTTTTTCGAGCTCTCTCCGAATTATGGCCATGACCCCCATTCTTGAAGCAGGGTAACGCCTTTCTTCGCCTGGAGAAACCTGCCGATTAGCCTGAGTCACATTTTCACCCAAGGCAAATTTGAGAGTTGGCCAGGCTTGAGAAAAAATCATTTCTTCTGCTTTTTTTCCCCATTTAAGTTTCAGAGTAATGTTTTGGCCACCAATAGGATTGGCGCTTCCATGGAGAGTATGAATTGTGGTTACGCCACCACTAAGGGCTGTGAAGATTGAGATATCTTCAGCATCTATAACATCTCTCATATTAACTTCAGCGGTTATAGTATCTCCAGTCTCATTGGTCCCAGCCAAAGCGATATGGGTATGGGAATCAATGATTCCTGGAATAACATATTTTCCATTTAAATCAATGACCTTGACTCCAGGTGGAGGAGCTATGTTTTCACCTATCTGTTTGATCAGACCATCGATAATTAAAATATCCCCTTTAGGAATTACTCCCCGGGTTACAGTCAAAATCGTCCCATTTTTCAATAAAAGGCTACCGCCTGCCATAAGGGAAGCGGTAGAAATAATTATAAGGGTTATAAAAACAAAAATTCTTCTCATTTTCTCACCTCCTCACAGGGATCGGGGAATGCGGATAGCGCGAAAATCAGCTGATCCACCGGGTATTTGAACTGTGCCTTCTATCAAATCCTTTTCTACTCGTCCATGGAAAGCGGCCTCAATGGTCTGCCCCATTATTTCTATGGACACGGAAAAATTTAATTCCTGTCCTGAAAGGTGTCCATCTCTAATTTCCCATCGCCCATAATTGCTGATGAGTTGACCTTGAACTGAGGAGCCTTCCTGCTCAAGCTCCATGGTCATTTCCATTTCACCCATAGGACTGGCAATTGTTACCCGCCAAGAGCCAGCAACAGAAAAAGCCGCAGGAGCTTTTGCTTCTGGAGCCTTTTCAATCTTAAAAAGTCGGCCGTCAACCCAGACTTTTTCCACCTGTCCCTTCGGATCAAAGATTTCTCCTTTGCATAAAACAATATTGGCTATTTTCCCGACTTCAATTGTGCCCATAAAAGAATCTACTCCCAGGATTTGAGCTGGAACTATGGTTAGAGCTTTCAGAGCCGCTTCGGCCGTAAGACCAGCTTTAATTGCCTGTTGAATATTTTTCTGGAAAGCAGAAGCGTCACTCAAACCGAAGGAAGTGAGCGCAAAAGTGAGACCTAATTTTTGTAATTCAGCTGCATTGCGGGGATAAATTTCTTGTTCTGCCTGTCGCCTTAAAGCTTCGCCCCGGGTAGCATAAATACTAGTTGTCGGTGGCCGAAAGTTTAACGTGATTAATAAAGGCAATTTGGCTTCCTTGAGGTCGTCGGCAACCCGCCAGGCTTCATTGGCTCCACTTATAATGGTCCGTAATTTAAATTCTTGGCTTAGACGGATAACCCTTTTAATATCCTCTTGATTGTTACAGGTAAATATAATTGGTTTTTTCTCCACGACATAAGGAATAAGCGCCTCAAGAAAAGCGTTGTAAAGGGGACGCATCAGGAAACGAGGCGATTTACTCCAGGTGCTTAAATGTTCAGCGTAATGGCTAGCATCGAGGAAAGATTGCCTAAGATAAGCCATTGTCCCCATGAGACTGTTAGGGTACCCTCCTCTTTCCGTTACTAATTGCACATGTAAGGCCACTGGATTTTTAACGACCATCTCCTCAATTTTTTCGCCATTAAGATTGATTAAAACACTTTGTCCGGCGAATATTCCTCTCTGGGGAGCAATAAGAACTGTGGTTACTCCTATCTTATGGAAATTATCAAGGTCAGTTTTTTTGGGTTTAATCTGTTTTAAAACGAGCAGATCAGGTTCAGGTGGTCTTCTTTCAGCTGGGGTCTGAGCACGAGGAGGAGCTCCAGGCTGCTGAGCCTGTTCTTGAATTGGCTCAAGGAAGAGATTGGTATGAGCATTGATTAGGCCTGGATATGCAATCATTCCCTCAGCTTCAATAATCTCGGCATCTTCTGGTATATTAACTTTTCCTTGAACACCAACTTCTTGAATTAAACCGTCTCTAATGATTATTACCCCTTTTTCGATTACTGGAAGCGGCGGAGAAACAATGCGACAGTTGATGATGGCATAGGTTGGTCCTTTCAAGGCCGAAATAGTTGAAAACAAGAAAAGAGATAGAAGGAAAATAAAGCAGATTTTTTTGGCCCTCATAGTCCTCCTTTCTGGCGTTCTACCGCCCGCAAGTTGGCTTATAGTCATAAATGGATTTATAGAAAAATCATAAATTGAAAATTTATTCAAGGGGTTAATTTAAATAATGGTCGGATCAAAGCGAAATTAAAGTACACAATCCAGAATTGATTCACTTGTCATGAAAATTTTTTTTAATCTGATTGAAAAATAGAATTAATGGAAAAATGAATGATTTTTAGCTATAAAGGAAAAGAAAGACTAAAGAAAATTAGAAATGAGGGCAGCTTGCGATCTGAATCAAATCAAAACAGACTAACCGCAAGCACAGGAAAAGGACTGGCTCAGCTCTTTGGCCAAATTTCATCTAGCTATGAGCTAATAAATCACCTTTTAACCTTTGGTTTTGATCTCTATTGGCGAAATCAAGCTGCCCGTCTTGCTTTGAATTTCAAAGGCCCCCTTTATCTTGATTTAGCCACAGGGACGGGAGATATGGCTCGTTCATTAGCCAGAAAGTTAAAGGGAAGGGGGAAAATTTTAGCTATAGATTTTTGTTGGCCGATGATTTCTGAGCTTAAAAAAAGAAAAAATTTCTTTCCTTTTATTTCGCCCCTTTTAGCCCATGCTGCTCATCTCCCTTTTAAAGACAATTCCATTGATTTGATAACTTTAGCTTTTGCCACCCGAAATCTTTTTTCCTCTTCTAAAAATGGGCTTGTTTACTTCCGAGAGTTTTACCGGATTTTAAAACCAGGTGGTCTCTACTTAAATCTTGAAACAAGCCAGCCTGATCATCCTTTTCTTCTCCGGCTCTTCCATTTTTATGTGCGAACCTTGGTCAAACCTATTGGCCAAATTGTTTCCGGAAATGGCCCTGCTTATAAATACCTCTCTAATTCTATCATTAGCTTCCTGAGGGCTGAACAATTGAGGGATCTAATGATTGAAGCTGGATTTTCTCAAGTTGAAATTATTCCTTTAAGTGGAGGGATTGTGGCTATTCATCTTGCCTTTAAGTAGTTCAATCAGCCGTTGGGTATGTTAAATCAAGGCGAGAAACCCTCTTGTTTTTAAAGGAGGCCTGGGTTATTCTTTTTATTCAAGAAAAAATGGATAGGCTGAACAGGGATTGGCCTTACCGAATAGGGGCCAAAATTCTTTTTTGTCAATTCGGACTCTCCTCAAATTGCTTGGAAATTTTGCCTGAATGGCCAGGGAAAATTGAGGTTTCCTCGCTTTTAACCGATTTTCATGAAGTTATTCCAATTGACTGGCCCCAAAGAGGAGCCGATGCTTATATCTATATTCAGAATTCGTCAGGTTCAAAACCCCATTATGAAATTGAAGGTAATAAATGGTTTTTTGAAGGCCCTTTCGTTGATCTTGCCCATTTGGCTTCCGACCGGCGATTTTCCTTCTGGGGAAACCAGGGATTTCTTTATCGTCTTACCTTGACCTGTCTCGAAAAAAATCACGATGTTTATAGTCTCCATGCCTGCGGTTTAGTTGATGAAACCGGGAAAAAATTGATTGTGGTGGCAGGAGGAGCTGGAAGTGGCAAAACAGTCTTTCTTTTAAGCGGTCTTCGCCGGGGTTTAAAACTCTTTTCCACGGAGACAGTTCATTTTCGAATAGTCGATGATCAAATTCATTGGTTTATGGGTTCGCTCATTGATAATGTTCGTCTTGGAAGTCTCCGCCATGATTTTCCCGATTTTTTATCTTCTGAACTTAGGGGTTTGACTGACTGGTCAAAGGAATGGCAGACAAAGATAGCTCTTGATCTTTCAGCTTTTCGTTTCTCTTCAGCTGTTCTTAATTCTCCTGAATTATGGATAATTTTTCCCCATATTGAAGAAGGCCGGACTGAATGCACAATCAACGAGATTGGCGATCGAAGACAGGCAGCTCGCCTTCTTTTTCAGAATTTGACGGAAAAAATAGCCACTTCTTTCATTCTCTACGATGTTTTACCAGTAGCCGGGTTTGATCACAGGGATTTAGCTTCTAAGCGACTTGAAGCTGTGGTGAAACTTCTGCAACATCCCCAGACGAAGGCTCTTATAGAAATTCTTGCCAGTCCAAAAGAATGCTGGGGTAACCTTTTAGTCAATTGATTTATTTTGATTTATAATTTTTTTTTAAAACCCAAAAGGAATTTCAAGATCGGAAGATTAAAAAAATCGAAAAATAAAAAGAGAAAATTTTGAATGTGCCCTAAAATAGCTATTTGAGGTAAAGAATCAATAAGAATTGAAAAAAGGAGAAGACCGATGAAGCCGAAAGCCTGGGAGGGAGTGATTGAACCTCCGGTCAAGGGAAGAAGTACCAAGCCAAGAAAGGTTGGCCTGACCATGGTCATTGACAAAGGACTTGGCTTGAATCAGACCAAAGAACTCATAAGCACTGCTGGAGACTATGTAGATATTATCAAGCTGACTTTTGGAACTTCAGCTTTCTATGATTACGATCTTATCAGACAAAAAAACAAACTCCTTAATCAAGCTAAAATAAAAATTATGCCGGGAGGAACTTTTCTTGAAGTTGCCATTTGGCAGAATCGATTCAAAGCCTATTTAGACCGGGCTCAAGAATTAGGCTTTACAGCGATTGAAGTTTCCGATGGCACTTTGGATATTTCTCCTTTACTTCGAGAGGAAATAATTAAGGAATGTTTGAAAAGGGGATTCATGGTTATTTCTGAAGTGGGCAAAAAAGACCCTAAGGAAGCCCCTCCCCTATCCTTTCTTATTGACCAGGCCAAGCAAGACTTGGCGAATGGAGCTTTTAAAGTAATTATTGAGGCTCGAGAAGCTGGGCGCGGCGTTGGCATTTTTGACCAGGAAGGAAAAACGAAAATGGCCGAGCTTGAAGAAATTATTGAAGCTATAGGTGATCCTGATGTTTTGATATGGGAAGCGCCTTTAAAAAATCAACAGCAGGATTTAATTCTTCGTCTTGGCTGTAATGTTAATCTTGGAAATATTCCACCGGAAGAGATTTTGGCTGTTGAAGCCTTAAGACAGGGTTTAAGAGGCGATACTTTAAAAAGAGCGGTTAAAGGAGTTTAAATTAAGCTAAGTTTATTTGTTTAAAAATTTTTTTGGACCTGCTTTTTAATAATTAGCTCAAATTTTTATGGATCAATAAAAAATTTTTTTAATCATAAAAAATTCAAAATTTAAAACTTGAATAATTCGGTACCGATTTATCAATCTTCTTCAAGAAGAAAGATTGAAACCGAATGATTACCAGCGGGGATATTAAAGCTGACTTCATTTCCCCGGAAAACCTGCTGGACAACATTATCTATCATCAATTGATATTTTCCCTTTTTAATAAAGTTAATTTTTATTTTTCTCTCTTTTAGGGTATTAAGGTTAAAAGAAACCTCACTGTCTGAATATAAGAATTGTCTGAAAACAGCCGGACCATTAGCTCTGATGATCTCCCTGCCTTCTTCCTTTAATAAAATTTTTTTTCGAGAAACCTCAATTTCATAATGGCGCCCCTGAATAGCCAGGCGAGAAAGCTTACCTTCCTTTTCCGGAGAAATCATGCCAAAACGAAAACCTTCCCAAGGAGAAAAATCGAGATATTCTTCTAAAGCAACTAAGGCGAAAAGCGGACCCCAACTTTGAAATTTCTGGCCACCAGCCTCTCCAGTTCTCGAATCAAAATTTTCTGGACATATCTGATAGGTCTTCCAGGCTCTTAGAAAGAGCCTGGCACTTTTTTTTGCGAGTTCTCCGGCTACAGTATCAAATCCGTAAGCTTTCAAACCCTGATAAATAAGATAATTGGTTGGTGGCCAAATAGTTCCTCGCCAGTACTGTTGGTCCTTGAAAGCCGGATCATCTCGGGAAATAGTGGGGATTACATAATCGCCCCAAAATTCTTTCGGGTTAAGAAGATGGCGAATCATTCTTTGGGCTCTGTTCTCATCGGGAATCTTAGCTAAAAGGGGATAAAAATTTGAGGCAGCTTTTCTCTTGGAAAATTGACCATTCCAGTGGCGATCATAATAAAAGCCTTCAGTTTCATTCCATAAATATTTATTGATCAGGTCCCGAATTTCATTATATTCCTTCATATATTCTTCATAGGCCTCTGGCTCCTTGAGAAAACGGGCAATCTGAGCGAGCGACCAGGCATCAAGGGCATAAAGGCTATTAAGGTCAAGGCAATTCATAGTCATGGTTCCAGTGGTTTCATTAAAACCAGCATCATCCCAATTAGGTAAATCATCCTGGCCACTTTCCCACATAGCTCTTTGTTTGCCGCTCGCTCCTTCTTCCCAAGTAGGAAATTTTCTGGTCAATACAAGGTCAGCATCAGAACCCCATTCAAGTAAGCCATCTTTATTTCCATCACGGCGGGGAAAACCCGATGAACCTGGGTTTTTCCAAAAGGCATGCCAGGTTCGAAGATAGGGATAGCAATGACGGAGAAAATCGAAATCACCTGTTTTTAGGAAAAGCTTAAGAACAATATAAGAACCTATAGGAGGCTGCGATCTATCAGGTGTTCCATTGGTCCGACTTCTCCAATTAGGAATATTACCGTTGGGATATTGAGTTTCCAGAACGGCTTCTATTATTTGGCGGGCATGGAAAAGGCTTTCTACTGAGGCTTCTAAAGCATTGAAAAAGGAATCCCATTCAAAAATTGTCCAGTCGTCTGGTTCTCCCTTGGCATTAGGAAATATCCATTTTCGGCCAGCTGGACAGTAGAAACGATGATAGCCAGCCTGATAAAGAATTGTCCAGAATATGTTATTAGTTATCGCTTCCGGAACTCCCTCATATAAACCTTCTATTTTAACCCTTTTTCGTTCGTAGCGTTCAGCTTCTTCTTTAAGAAAGGCATCAATAGTTCGGGCATTGCGATAACGAAATAATTTTTTTATTAGATAATCGAGATCGCTTTCTACTCCAGCGACAAAATGGAGAGTGGAAATTTTGTCCATGGAAAAAGAATGAATTAATTCTGTTCCTTGACTGGGAGAGATAGGAAGGCCGGGACGATCGGTCCAGAGGAGATAATATTGTTTTAGGTTTCCACCACTTTCTCCAATTACTTCTCCCGTGGGTAAGGCCCGGTAGATCCCATGAAAATCCCAGGGAAAATAATGGATCAAGTGAAGATTTATAAAAGCTGGGGCTTCTATTCGGCCAACCACAGTTTTTTCTTCAAGTCTTGACCATTCAAAGGTCAGGGTATTACTTTTAGGAGGCGGTTTGATTAAGAGAGGAGTCTCAGTTCCTTTCTGAAAGGGAAGATAAACGTCGAATCTCATGCGAGCATACTGACCATCAGGCGAATGGGGTCCAACCTCAGCTACAAGATCAAGCCAGTCAAGATTATCAGCTACTTCCCCATTTTTATTCAGTCGAAAGCGAAAAGCAAAGCCCTGAGTGGAGGTGACTACCAGAGCAAGCCCAGCCAAGGCTCGATTATCGAGAGCTCCAATATAAACTTCCTTCCAGGGGTAATAAATTTCAGATCTAAGGCAAGGAAAAAAAGAAAAAAAGATAAGAAAAAAAATAGTAAATATTCTCTTTTTCCTTTCCTTTAGAATCATTTTTTGGCGATTAAAAATCTAAGCGATTTAAATAAAGAAATCAAACAGACTTTTTAAAAGGAGCGACTTAGCCTTTTCAGCCCATACTGGCGAGCCCATTTCAAGGCCTCTTGAAATTCCTCCCTTTTCAACCGTCTCGCGATAGCCGGAAATTCATGGGCCCTATGTTCGGGTCTGTATTGGTCCATTAGATTAACATAAGTTGTTGGCGAAAGCTCCTCGGCAATAAAACGAATTACTTCCTTTGGGCCTGATACATTATTGGGTAAAACCAAGTGTCTAAGGAGTAACCCTCTTTTAGCCACTCCTTTTTCATCGACCACCAGGTCACCCACCTGTCGATGCATTTCTTTAATCGCCAGTTTGGCATAATAAGGATAATTATAGGCTCCCTCTGAATATTTGGCTGCCTGAGACGGCTCACTGTATTTCAGATCAGGGAGATAGATATCCACGAGGCCATCGAGAAGTTTAATCATTTCGGGATTATCATAACCGCCGGTGTTATAAACAAGGGGAATTTTCAGGCCTCTTTGGCAAGCAAAATACAAAGCTCGAACAATATTAGGAATATAATGAGTGGGGGTAACTAAATTAATATTATGACAGCCAAACCCCTGAACCTTGAGCATAATTTCAGCTAACTGTTGATCACTGATTTCCACTCCTTCGCCATTAATACTGATAGTATAATTTTGACAATAAACACATCTCAAACCGCAGTTGGAGAAAAAGATTGTACCTGATCCTGCCCGGCCTACTAGGGGCGCTTCCTCACCAAAATGGGGAAACGCACTGGATACTTTAACTTTAGCTGTTGCCCGACAGACGCCAGTTTCGCCTTTAAAACGATTTACTCGACAATTTCTCGGACAGAGATGGCAGCTTTCATAATAGGCCATAAGGGCTTCCACTCTTTCCTTTAGATAGCCTTCCCTTAGGGCTTGAAGATAGGATGGGTAGAGCTTTTTTTCGCCTTCTCTTACCTGATTAATTGAGTCCTTTTCCCGGCCTGTTATAAAAAGAAAAGAGGCCGAAAGATAGGCCTTTATAAAATCCCTTCTTTTCATTTCCCTAACAATTATAAATTTATACTTTTACTTCTAATTGTCAAGTTCATCTCTTGAATAAAATATTTGGGCTACTCCCAAAAAATCAGGTTCATTTATTCAGTCTTTTCTTTTTTAGGATTAAGCTGGAAGACCTGACTGAATATAATGGCTAACGACTTCAAGGAAGTAATCAAGTTCACTAAGAGTAGTATAAATGGAGGGCGTAATTCGCATGAAGGGAATCCCTTCAGGCAAAACTCCGGCGGTCGTGTGAATTCGATGTTTATCCATTAATATTTGAGCAAGACGGCTCATATCGAAGCCCTCAACGGTAAAAGACGCTAGGCCACAGGACATCTCTCGATCAAAGGAAGTAAGGATTTTAACCTTTGGAAATTTAGCCAGTTTTTCGGCCCAATAATTTTTAAGATAACGCAACCTCTCCTCTTTTCTCTTCGGACCCAGGATATGATGGAAGGTTAAAGCTTCGCCTATGGCTAGCCAGATAGGTTCAGGGTGGGTACCGTAGTGTTCAAATTTACGAATATCGTCTCCCTGAGGATCGGGTGAAGGAAAGAGGGGCCAGATTTTACTTATTTTTTCTTTTTTAACATAAAGAAAACCTGTGCCAATAGGCGCCATCATCCACTTATGAAGATTGCCTCCATAAATATCGCAATCGAGATCTTTTTGCTGATAAACAAAATGACCGAAAGAATGGGCCCCATCTATAACGACTTCTATATTCCTTTCTCTAGCTAGTTGACATATTTCTCGTACTGGAAAAATCTGTCCAGTCAAATTGGTAATGTGACAGACCAGAATCATTTTGGTTCGGGAAGTTATGTTCTGGCTAAAACAATCAATTAGCTGCTGTTTATTTTGGGCTGGATAAGGAAATGAGACAAGCTTAACCTTGATGCCCTCTCTTTTTTCTCTTTGAAAAAGAGCATTTTTCATCGAAGGGTAATCGTGGGTGGTGGTGATGATTTCATCACCAGGTTTAAGGTCAATCCCCAAGAGAGCAATTTGAAGGCTTTCGGTCACATTTCGAGTGATAGCTATTTCTTCAGGGGTACAGCCAAAAGTTTCGGCTATTTTTTGACGAATATATTCACGACGGGCTCTGATATAACCCCATGAATTAACAGTTGGGGCAGCATTGGCGAAATCAAGATAGCGATGTAAAGACTGCATTACTAGGCGAGGCGCAGGGTGTACGCCACCATTATTTAAATTAACTAGGCTACGATCAACATCAAAGGCTTCTTGAACATGAAACCAGAAGCTTTCATCTTTAGCTAGCTCCACAGGATCAACATCTTCAACCTCTTTTAATTTAAGCTCAAGGGGGCTGCTTTCAGCTGATTTTCTTAGGTTAAGAAACTCCAAACTACCTAAGGCCAGACCAAGGCCTTTTAGAAAATTGCGTCTATTAATTCGCCAATTCATCGGTGACTCCTTTCCATTAGATTTTGTTTAAGTCATATCAAATTAATTTTGGGGAATTCAAGGTGGAATTTTGACTTTACTTAGAAGAACTTGATTTTGAAATAGGCTACCTAAAAAGGGATGACTTGAATTTAAAAAATTTGCCTTAAATTTATATTATCTAATTGATTGTTTTTTTATTAATGGCTAGCTAAAATTAACGGACGCTTATGGCTTTGGTATCAGTTGTAAGAGCCGACGCCTATGAACCAACAACTATTTCTTCAGCCATAGAAAAAGCCTGCTCCTTTATTAAGGGAATAGATTCTCTTCTGCGAGGGAAGGTAAAAGTTTTTATTAAAATAAATCTACTTTCACCCTTTTCTCCTGTAGAAAGAGGCATTTATACTCACCCCCTTTTTGTTCGCAGCGTCGTTGAATATCTCCGAAATTGGAATGTTTCCATTGCTTGCGGTGATGATGTGGATAAAAGGCGGGGAGATCCCTTTGTTTTCTGTGGTCTAAAAGAGGCGCTTAAGGAGTTTGAGGTTGAACTCACTAATATAAAAGATAAAGGCTTTAAAGAGGTTGATGTTGAAGGTGAAGTTATTGATAAAATTCTTTTTTCTCGGGAAGCTCTAGAAGCTGATGTTTTGATCAATCTTCCCAAGCTCAAAACCCATTCTTTTACCATTTATACCGGAGCAATTAAAAACATGTTTGGACTTATCCCTCATGGTTTAAGACTTAAATGTCATCGAGAACACATTTGGAATGAGGATTTTTCAAGAGCTTTGGTTGATATCTTCAATATAAGAAAGCCTGATTTAAATATTATGGATGCTATTGTGGCCATGGAGGGAGAGGGGCCCTCTTCTGGTAATCCCAAAAATCTCAATCTTATTTTGGCTAGCCAGGATGCCGTTGCCCTTGACGCTGTCGCTGGTAAAATAATCGGCCTGGAGCCAACTGATGTCTTTACTACCTGGCAAAGCCATCGTCGTGGCTTGGGCGTGGGAAAACTTAGCTTGATTAAAATTGAAGGCGAAAAACTTAAAGAAGTTATTGTTCCCGATTTTAAACTTTCGGCCATTGCCGTTGGCCTTTTTCGACGTTATCTGCCCTCTTTTCTATATGCTTATCTCCAAGAACAACTGGCTTTTATTCCTCAAATAAAAAGGGAAATATGTATTGGCTGCGGCGATTGTCAACGGGCCTGTCCCGTAGCTGCTGTAAAAATGGTCGAGCAGAAAGCCAAGATAGATGAAAAGAAATGTCTTCATTGTTTATGTTGTCATGAAAGCTGTGCCTATAATTCAATTAAGCTTAAGCAGAAACCGGCTGGCCGAATCATCCGGGTGGCCGCAAGTCTTTGGCATCGGACGCGCTCCCTTGTTTCCTGAAGAACCGCCCTTTCTCTATAGTCTCTTAATAACTAAATTTTTAGAAATGAAAATTATCAATGCCTCAAAAAACTTTAATTGCCTTTTGTTTTTTATTTCCCTTCATTTTTATAAAGAGGCTTAAATTTTCTAAATAAAAAAATTTTACTTTATAAAAAGGAATAAGAATTTAGGAATTTAGATTATAACATTAGGATAATTTTAAAAAATGAAAAATTATAAAAATTAAATATTTAGTTGCAGTCCTACCCTATATAGAAAGGGAGTGAACTTGAAGTTTTCTATATATTTTTTTGTTCCAAGATTGAGATCAACAATAGTTGTCTCTATGGATAAAGAAGTTTGATAGCGCTCGATTAAAAACCAAAAGTAAGCTCGCTTTATTAATTGTAATCTCAAACCAGCTCCAGTTTGCCAGCTAAAATGGCCATTAATTTTTTTGGTTATTTTAATTATTTCAGGAATGGTGACGATATCTTTTTGATCGAAGTGATATTGCGAAAAGAAATAGCCTGTTCCTAAGGAGGATAAGGGTGAAATAACTTTGCGGGGTAGAATTAAAAAGTAAAATCCGGCGCTCAAGGGCGATAGAGTCAATCTTCCTCCCAAAAGCCGGTTGTCGCGGCCAGAAATTTCAAATCGCCAGCGGTTAAAGTTAAGGAAGAAGGCTGAATTAGAAGTGATAGGGAAAGAGACGCCAAAACCGGCTGCCCAAGCTTCTTGCCAGCCTTTCTGACCCGACATAACCCTGGCTAAATCAATAAAAAGGGACGAGGTAGTTAAAGCAAAACCATCTCGTGAAAATAAGGGCAAAAATAAAGCTAAATAAATTATTTGTTTTAAAATCCAACACCTTTTCATTTTCCTATTCTTATATTGAAATTTAATAAAATTTTTGTCAACATCAAAATAAATATTTGCTCTTCAAAAAGAAAGAAGTTGCTTAGAGATTGAGAATTAATTAATTATTATTAGAGGAGCCAAGGAGGTAAAATGGATTTCTTTCTATATTTTAAATCCAGGCAAGGAGAGATGATCCGTCTTCTTAAAGAGTTAGTAATCCGTGAATCGCCCACTCATGACAAGAAAGCGGTGGATGCCTGCTCTAACTTTATAGTGGAAGAATTTAAAAAACTTGGTTGTCGGTTAACGCGTTTTCCCCAGAAAGAATTTGGCGATTTTTATCTCGTTAATTATTATGGCCAATTAAAGAGTAAAAAAGAGGGTCCATTACTCATTCTTACCCATATTGATACTGTTTGGCCTGTCGGCAAAATCAACCAAATGCCTTTTTATATTTCGGGGGATAAAATTTATGGCCCTGGTGTCCTCGATATGAAAGCTGGTTTGGTCATGATTTATTCGGCCATCAAATCCCTTTTTGACTTAAATATTAAACCTCAAAGACCAATATCAATCTTTATAAATTCAGCCGAAGAGACTGGTTGCCAAGCTGCCCATGAGGTAATTCTAAAACTGGCCCGTCAAGCAGCTTACGTTCTCTGCCTCGAGCCAGCCTTACCAGGCGGAGCTCTAAAAACTCAGCGCAAGGGAAGAATGGTAATAAGAGTTGAAATCAAAGGAAAATCGGCTCATGCGGGTACTCCTGAGAAAGGGGTTAATGCTATCATTGAGCTTATTAATCAATTACAAAAATTGAAAAAAATTCAAAAGGGAGGAATTACAGCTAATGTTGGCTTAATTGGTGGAGGTGAAAAACCCAACATTGTTCCCGATAAAGCCTGGGCTGTTATTGATTTGCGCTTTTGGACAAGTTCCCAAAAGAATAGGATTCTTGAGTTCTTTCGTGCTCTAAAACCAACCTTGGAAGGAACAAGAATTAAATATTTTCAGAAAAGTTTTACCCCTCCCCTGGAAAAAACCGAAGCCAGTTCTAAATTTTTTAATGAGGTAAAGAGTATCGCCGAAGGCCTTGGCTTAAAATTAGACGAGGGCAAAACTGGCGGCGGCTCTGATGCCTCGATAGCTGCCTCAACGGGTGTGCCTACCCTTGATGGATTAGGACCTGACGGCGATGGTCTTCATGCTGACCACGAACATCTCCTTCTACCCTCCCTTATTGAGAGAACTGCGCTTCTAACTGAATTAATGCGCCTGCTTTAAATTGACTCATTTTTCTTATTTTGATAATTTAAGATGAGTTAATAATCTTTTTATAAAGGAGGATTTATATGTTTAAAAAATATTATCTTTTGTCTCCAGGACCAACCCCAATCCCTGAAGACGTTCTTTCCGTAGCTGCTGAGCCTATAATTCATCATCGTACTCCTGAATTTTCAGCGATCTTTATGGAAGTTTCAGAAGGCCTGAAGTACGTTTTCGGCACCAAGCAGGATGTTTTCATTCTTACTTCATCTGGAACTGGGGCCATGGAAGCCGCTGTGGTTAACACCCTCAGTCCTGGCGATACGGTCATAAGCATCAATGGCGGCAAATTCGGTGAACGGTGGGGGAAAATCTGTCGAGCTTATGGGCTTAATGTCCGGGAGATAGTTCTTGAATGGGGAGAAGATTTTACCAAAGAACAGCTGGCTGCTGAGCTTAAGGCTAATCCTCAAGTAAAAGCTGTTTTCACGACACTCTCTGAAACCTCCTCGGGGGCGGTTTATGATATTCAAGGTTTTGGTGAAGTCGTAGCGGAAACAGAAGCTATTTTGGTCGTCGATGCCATATCCGGTTTAGGGGCTACACCTTGCCCTATGGATGAATGGAAAGTAGATGTTATGGTTACAGGTTCCCAGAAATCCCTTATGATTCCCCCTGGTCTTGCTTACATTGCTTTCAGTCCTAAGGCTTGGAAAATGGTTGAAAAAGCTAAATTACCTCGTTTTTATTTTGATGCCCTAGCCGCTAAAAAGAACTTGGAAAAACAGACTACCCCGTGGACACCGGCTGTTTCTCTTATAATTCAACAGAAAAAGGCTCTCGATCGGATTAAAGCTATAGGTTTAGAGGCACTTCTCGAGCATCATCGGATTTTAGCTGAGGCGACAAGGGCAGGAGTTAAAGCTTTAGGTCTTGAGCTTTTAGCAAAAAGGCCCGGGAATATATTAACGGCGGTTAAAGTTCCGGCTGGCTTGGATGGCGTTAAATTAGTCAAAATCATGCAGAGCAAGTACTATGCTTATATTGCCGGAGGGCAGGAGCCTTATAAGGGGAAGATATTCCGAATTGCTCACCTTGGCTATATGTGCGGTTTTGAAATAATTACTGCTCTGGCGGCTTTAGAAATGACGCTGGCTGATCTCGGTTATCCTTTAGAAATGGGCAAAGGAGTGGCCGCCGCAGAAAATATTTTAAGGGAGAACTGGAAATGACGAAAATATTATTGGCTGATCCTCTTGATAAAGAAGCCTTGGAAGAACTTCGGTCCATTCCTGAATTTGAAGTAACTCTTAAAACAGGCATGGATGAGGCTGAACTGATTCGCACTATTCCAGATTATGAGGTTATTGTTGTTCGTAGTGCAACCAAAGTGACAAGAAAAGTTATTGAAGCCGCTAATAAGCTTAAACTGATAATCAGGGCAGGAATAGGTCTGGATAACATTGATGTCGAAGCTGCCAGGGAAAAGGGTATTGAAGTAGTCAATACTCCTGCGGCTACCTCTATTTCCGTGGCTGAACTGACTTTTGGCCTTATGATTTCAGCGGTCCGTAAGCTTGGACGGGCAAACATGTCAATGAAGGAACATAAATGGGAGAAAAAAGCCCTTTCCGGTACGGAACTCTATGATAAAACCCTTGGCATTATCGGGTTTGGCCGAATCGGTCAGGAAGTAGCCAAAAGAGCTCTTGCTTTTGGGATGAAGGTTATTGCTTATGACATTATTGATATAAAAACCGATTTGCCGGTCGAGATGGTCTCTTTTGACGAACTTCTTAAAAGGTCTGATATTATAACGCTTCATATTCCTCTTACCAAGGAAACAAAGCACCTTATCGGTAAGTCTGAATTCGAAAAAATGAAAAAAGGAGTGGTTATCATTAATGCTGCCCGGGGTGGAGTAATTGATGAAGCCGCTCTGCTCGATGCTCTTAATAGCGGCCAGGTTAAATCTGCTGCTCTTGATGTTTTTGAAAAAGAGCCTCCTGATGATTACAGCCTGATTGATCATCCTGAAGTCTTTGCTACCCCTCACATTGGGGCAGCGGCTGAAGAAGGACAAAGAAGAGCTGGAATGGAAGTGGTGAAAATTCTGAAAGACAAGTACCTGCCGAAAATCTAAACTACCTTTAAATTTAATGATTATGAAGTCAAAAAGCAGTAAAATGTAGGTGTTAAAGCTTAGCCATTAGCAACTCGAAATTAAATAAAAGGCTAGAAACAGGAGGATTTAATGGTTTATTTAGATAATAATGCTACAACCCCAATCGATCCAGCAGTCATTAAAGCGATGGCTGAATTTATGGAAAATTTCGGTAATCCTTCCTCACTTTATCCCATTGGTCGCAGGGTAAAAGAAATAATCAATGATTGCCGGGAGGTTGTGGCTAAGGCCTTAGGAGCCCATCGGTCTGAAATTATTTTTACCGGATCTGGAACAGAGGCGGATAATTTCGCCATTCTCGGCATTATGGATGCCTTTCCTGACAAAAAAGAATTTATCACCTCTTCCATTGAGCATCCTGCGGTCTTACGAACGGCCCAGTACTTAGAAAAAAAGGGGTATAAGGTGACCTATGTGCCGGTTGATTCCTACGGCGTTATTGACCTTGATTTCCTCAGCGAGGCCATTACACCTCAGACAGCTCTCATTTCCATAATGCACGCCAACAATGAAATTGGAACTATTCAGCCCATAGAAAAGGTAGTAGAAATAGCTAAAAAAAAGGGAGTTTTGGTTCATACTGATTCTGTTCAGACTTTTGGCAAAATTGAGGTTAATGTCGACAAGCTTGGGGTTGACCTTCTTTCGATCTCTGCTCACAAAATTTATGGCCCTAAGGGGGTTGGAGCTCTTTATATTCGCCAAGGAACTAATATTTGTCCCTTTATCCATGGAGGGCATCAGGAAAAAGGCCTCAGGGCCGGAACCGAAAATACAATTGGCATCGTGGGCTTCGCCGAAGCGGTCAAAGTTCTTATGGATAGATGGAAAAGAGATAAGGAAAAAATTGAAAAGCTCGCCGCGAAGCTCAAGCAGGGCATAGAAACCAAAATTCCCCACGTTAAATTTAATGGCCATCCAGAAAATCGAGTTAAAAATACCCTCAATTTTGCCTTTCCTGGCCTCGAAGCGGAAGCTATATTGCTTGCTTTAGCCACAAAGGAAATTTATGTTTCAACAGGCTCGGCCTGTAGCGAGGAATCAGAAGAAGTTTCCCACGTCTTAATTAGTATAGGCCTTAAACCTGAAATTGCTCGTTCCTGTATCCGTTTTTCCCTCGGTCGCTTCAATACTGAAGAAGATATCGAAATAGTTTTAAAGGAGCTACCTGAAATAATTGAAAAATTAAGATCAATTTCTGCTTTTCATCCCGAAGAGGTCTGAAGTTGAAAAATTCACTATTTCTTAAAAGAATGAGAGAGGAGCGGATTTTATTTGATGGGGCTATGGGCACTGAGCTAATGAGGCGTGGTCTTTCCAAAGGGGAATGTCCTGAAACCTGGAATTTAAGTTTTCCCGAAAAGGTTCAAGAGATTCATCAGCTTTATTTTGAGGCCGGGGCTCAGGTGATTACAACCAATAGTTTTGGAGGACATCCAGTTAAGTTAAAAGCTTATGGTCTTGAGGACAGGGCCGAGGAGCTTAATAGGGCAGCGGCGCGAATAGCTGTGGCCATTAAAGGCGAGGGACAATTTGTGGCCGGTAGTTTAGGACCGGCTGGAAAATTTCTTAAACCCTTTGGGCCTTTAGAAGAAAATGAACTTGAAGAAGGCTTTTACCTTCAAGCCTTGGCTCTGGCTTCCGGAGGAGTAGATGCTTTACTAATCGAAACTATGTATGACCTTAGAGAGGCGATCGTGGCCTTACGAGCTTGCCAAAAAGCATGTCCAAAAATTCCGGTTATGGTGACCATGACCTTTCAGCGTACTCCCAAAGGATTTTTTACCCTTATGGGCCAGAAGGCAACTGAGTGTATGCAATTACTTGAGAGGGAGGGCGCTGATGCCGTTGGAGCTAATTGTACTCTGACCAGTGCGGATATGGCTGAACTAGCCCCTCTTTTAAGACAAGCCACTTCCCTACCCCTTATCATTCAACCTAATGCAGGCCAACCAGCTTTAGATGAGAAAGGCGAGCTCAAATATTCTCAATCGATTGAGGAATTTGTTGCCCCCTTTGAAAAAATAATTGAAGCTGGCGTTCAGGCCATCGGGGGATGTTGTGGGACAACACCTGAATATATTAGACGATTAGCTCAAATACTCAATCCACGATGATTATTATCGGTGAGAGGCTCAATTCGAGTCGGAGGACAGTTCGATTTGCCCTTGAAAAGATGGACGAAGATTTCCTGATAAAGGAAGCCCTTGATCAAGTCAAAGCCGGAGCCCAATATTTAGACCTCAATGTTTCTGCTTTACCTGAAAGGGAAATTGAATTACTGAAATGGGCTATCCCCCTTATCCAATCGCAGATTAACGTTCCCCTAGCTATCGATTCACCTAACCCTCATGCCCTCGCAATAGGTCTCGCCTTTCACCGAGGTCGTCCTATTCTTAATTCTTTGACTTTCGAAAAAGAGCGATGGAATTTAACAATTCCTCTTATTAAAGATTATAAGCCCCTCATTATTGCGCTTTGTTTGGATGAGTCTGGACTGCCGCCTTCTCCCGAAAAAACCCTCGAATTGGCTCAAAAAATAATTGATGGCCTGGAAAAAGAAGGAATAGATCCGCATGATGTTTTCCTTGACCCTTTGGTCCGGCCCTTGGGAGTCAACTTTAAGGCTGGTTCCCTTTTTCTTGAATCTCTTCGCTTGATCAAACGACAATTGCCAGGGTTAAAAACGGTAGCTGGAATAAGTAATATCTCCTTCGGTCTACCCCACCGATCTCTCCTTAATCGAACCCTTTTGACCTTAGCGGTTGAGGCTGGATTGGATGCAGCCATTTTTGATCCCTGCGATGGCGAAATGCTGGCAGCTGTGAGAGCTGCTCAGGCGATAAGCGGTCAGGATAGAAATTTAAAAAATTTTCTAAAATACATAAGAGATAACAAGCCTAAAAAGTCGAATTAATCTTTTTTGACGAGTGACGCCAATTGACCTAAATAAATTTTTCTCACTTCAAGGAAAAAGGAATGATAAATTTCCTGTCTGAAATCAGGGTAAGTCCAGTCTAAGGTTTTAATGGAATTACGGCGGAAAAGGAATTCAAGATGAGCATAAATTCCGTCCTGAAGAGGAATGCGGTGAGCAAAATTTTTAGACGTGGCCATAATTAAAGCCGATGGAGTTAAAATTCCTGGATCAAGATTGACCACTCTCCCGAAAGATTTGAATTTTTGTTTTAATTTTTTTTCTAAATCATTGGTTTGATGTTTTATCTGGCTTAAAGCGGAGGGATCCTGCAAATGGATAAAACTTAAGAAGCGTCTTTTGAGATCTGGTCCCATTTCTCGGGTGTAATAATCAGTAAAATTAAAGATGAAATAAGAGCTTCTCAAGTCGACGGGACCAAAAAGTTGAACAAGCTGGCTTTCAGCTTCCTCAAAATAAATTTCTTCTCGGGCGATAAGACCGCAGATTAATTTAGCTGGCAAAAAAGGTTTAATCTCGGCCATGCTTCTAAATTAAGTTTAAATCAAAGATTTTCTTCTTCCAAGTCTTTTATATTTATTAATCCTAAAAAATATAATCTAAAAAATATTTTCTTTAGAAAATAGAAAAATTAAGTTAAATTGACCCAGCTTTAAGGATGACTTATAATTCAATCAACATGAAGCGAATTTATATTGAAGAAGTTAGTCAATATAAAAACGAAAAAGTTGAAATTAGAGGCTGGGTTTATAACAAAAGATCAAGTGGCAAGGTTAGATTTCTTTTGGTACGTGATGGAACTGGAATTATTCAAGCCACTATTTTCAGTCCTGAAAAAGACCACCCCCTTTTTCAGCTTTTTGATAATCTCACCCAGGAATCGGCAGTGATTGTCCGTGGCCAGGTTAAAGAAGATCCTCGGGCTCCTGGAGGTTATGAAATTGCGGTGAATGACCTTGAAACTGTTCATATTGCTCAAAACTATCCTATCACTCCCAAAGAACACAGCGTTCCTTTCCTTATGGAGCACAGGCACCTTTGGCTTCGCTCGCGCAAGCAGCACGCCATTCTTCAAATTCGTTGGGAAATAATTCGAGCCATCAGAGATTTCTTTGATGGTCTTGGTTTTCGTCTTATTGATGCGCCCATCCTTACCCCCAGTGCTTGCGAAGGCACAACCACTCTTTTTGAAACTGAGTATTTTGATCAGAAGGCCTATCTAAGCCAGAGCGGTCAGCTTTACATGGAGGCGGCGGCCATGGCCTTTGGTAAAGTTTACTGTTTTGGACCAACCTTTAGAGCGGAAAAGAGCAAAACCCGTCGGCATTTAATTGAATTTTGGATGGTTGAACCAGAGGTGGCCTTTGCCACCCTTGAAGATATCATCCTTTTAGCAGAGGATTTAATCCTTTTCATCCTTGAAAGAGTTTTAACTAAGCGGCGAGCTGAATTGGAAATTCTCGAAAGAGATCCAGGCCCTCTTGAAAAAATCGCCAAACCTTTTATTCGGCTGACCTATGAGCAAACAGTCAAAAAGCTGCAGCAGATGGGTTCTAAAATGCTTTATGGCGATGATTTTGGTGCTCCTGAAGAGACTCTTCTCTCCCAACTTTATGATCAGCCTGTCTGTATAACCCATTTTCCTGCCCAAATTAAGGCTTTTTATATGCAGCCCGATGAAAACAACCCTGAGGTAGTCCTTGGAGTTGATGTTATGGCCCCTGAAGGTTACGGTGAAATTATTGGTGGTGGCCAGAGAATTCATGACTTATCGCTTTTAGAAAAAAGAATTGAGGAATTCAACCTTCCCCGAGAAGCCTATGAATGGTATCTTGATCTTCGGCGATATGGTTCGGTCCCTCACGCCGGTTTTGGCCTTGGCCTTGAAAGAACGGTTGCCTGGATTTGCAAATTGAAACATATTCGTGAGGCTATTCCCTTTCCCCGTCTCCTTTATCGCATTTATCCTTAAAGAAGAATATCTGGCAATACCAACACTAATGGGAAATAAAAATGGTTACCAAAAGAAACCAAACCGTCTGTTTAATTAATCTGGGTTGTGCGAAAAATCTGGTTGATAGCGAAGTTATTCTTGGACAACTGGCTGAGGCCGGCTACATTCCTATGACTGATTTAAACAGAGCTGAAATTATCCTCATTAATACCTGTGGTTTTATTAAAGAGGCTCGAGAAGAGAGCCTCAGGACGATTCGCCAAGTCTTGAAACAGAAAAAGATCAATCCTTTTAAAATAATTGGCATAATAGGCTGTTACGTTGAAAAGGCCAGAGAAGAGCTATCCCGCCTTTTCCCTCAAGTGGATTTTTGGCTAGGTGTTAAAGAACTGGACAAGGTGGTTGAAGCCCTTGAAGGAAGAAAAGTGAGACCCCGCCGCCATTCTTTTCTTTATGATGAAAAAAAGCCTAGAATTTTATCTACTCCCCCTGTTTGGGCTTATATTAAGATTGCTGAAGGTTGCTCCCATAATTGTTCTTTCTGTACCATTCCTTCTATAAAAGGCCCCTATCGTTCTCGAAGCATAGTCTCTATTGTCCGGGAAGTTAAACAACTGGCTGATCTTGGAATAAAGGAGGTTAATCTTATTTCTCAAGATACAACCTATTTTGGCTGTGATCGCAGTCAAAAATCACAACTTCCCCGCCTTTTGGAGGAGCTGATAAAAATCCCCAAAATTGCCTGGATTCGCTGGCTCTATGGTTTTCCTGAAGAAATTGATGATGCCCTTCTTGAAGTCATGACTGATTCAAAAATATGTCCTTATTTTGATCTTCCCTTCCAACACTCCCATCGCCGCATTTTACGGTTAATGAGGCGTGGCTTCGATCGCCGTCGAGCAATTAAACTGCTATCAAAAATCAGGCAAAAAATTCCCGAGGCTACAATCCGCACTTCCTTAATTGTCGGTTTTCCCGGTGAAGAAAAAGAAGAATTTAAGGATCTTGTTGATTTTGTTTTTGAGGCTGAATTTGATCATCTCGGTGTTTTTATTTATTCCCCTGAGCCTGGTACTGCCGCTTATGCTTTGGGAGATCCCATTCCTCTGGAAGAAAAGAGAAAAAGAAGGGATGAAATTATGCAGCTTCAAGCTGAAATTTCCCGAAAACGGCTTCGTCGCTTTATTGGTCAAAAACTAGAAATTCTCCTTGATGGCTCCAGTAACCAGAAAAAAACAGTGCTTCTTGGTCGTAGCCGCTATCAAGCCCCTGAAGTCGATGGCATGGTTAAGATTCCCTTGGAAAGAGTAGATAATCCACCTCCGCCAGGTTTAACCATAGTAGAGATAACCGGATGTGGTCGATATGATTTAAAAGGACGATTGGTCAATTGAAAACTTTAGCTAAACTGATTGCCACTTTTTTTGGCTTGGGCTATTTTCCTGTGGCTCCTGGAACCTTGGCCTCCCTCTCTTTTCTTCTATTAAGACGTTTTCTTTTACCTTACTTCCCACCTCTTTCCCTGGATCTGGGATTGTTTTTTATTTTCCTATTAGTAGGAGCCTGGGCTAGCCAGGTCTTTGCTCTTTTAAAAAACAAAAATGATCCAAGACAAATCGTGATCGATGAAGTCTGTGGTCAATCCTTAGCGATTATGGCTCTGCCCTCCTCCCCTATAAATCTTCTCTTAGCCTTCATCTTTTTCCGTGGGCTAGATATAATTAAGCCCTATCCAATAAACAAGCTGGAGAAGATAAAAGGTGGCTGGGGGATTATGGCTGATGATGTGGCCGCTGGCCTCTTCGCTCGATTTCTTTTATTAATTTATTTTTTGATATTTTAGGAGGCAAGACAATGTTCATTGGCATCGTTGCCGTGGGCTCAGAGCTTTTAACTCCCTTTTATCAGGACACTGACTCTCTGTTTATAACTCAAAAATTAAATGAACTTGGTCTTGAGCCAGCTTTCAAAATAGTAGTCGGCGATGATCCTAGTAATTTGAAAATGGTCCTTCAGATGGCAATCGATAGAGCTGACCTTGTTTTTGTTGTTGGTGGTCTTGGCCCCACCGAAGATGATCGAACAAGAGAGATTATGGCCGAAGTTCTCCATAAAAAATTAATCTTTCATCCCAAAATACTGGCGACTATTGAAGCCAGATTTGAGCAGAGAGGAATGGTTATGCCGGAGTCAAACCGGCGACAGGCCTATATTCTTGAAGGGGCAGAAGTTTTACCCAACCAAGTCGGCACAGCTCCTGGTCAATGGATTGAAGTTAATGGCAAGAAAATAATCCTTCTTCCTGGTCCACCCCGAGAACTACAAACCATGTTTAATGAATTTGTGGCTCCAAGGCTTAAGATCTGGCAAAGAGGTTGTCTAAGGCGTCAGGTTTTAAAGATTTCTGGTCTTACGGAAAGCCAGGTAGAGGATTTAATTAAAGATTTATATCCCCGAGACAAGGATTTAAAGGTAACCGTTCTTGCCTATCCAGGACAGATAGAAATTCATCTTATGAGTTTTGGCCAGAACGAGGAGGAGACCGAACAAAAAATGTTTCCTCTTCTCCAGGCTTTTATTGATCGTTTGGGAATTAATATTTTCAGTACTCAAGGAGAAGAACTTGAGGAGGTGGTTGGTCAGCTTTTACGACACCTGAAAATGACTTTGGCTGTGGCTGAATCGTGTACAGGTGGGTTGGTTGGTCATCGTTTGACCTCAGTTCCTGGAAGTTCAGATTATTTTATGGAGGGATATATTGTCTATAGCAATCAGGCCAAAATAAAAACTTTAGGTGTACCAGCTGAGCTTATTCAGCAGCATGGGGCAGTAAGTTTTGAGGTGGCTAGATCTTTAGCCGAAAATATAAGGCTTAAATCTGGAGTTTCTATTGGATTATCAACTACCGGGATCGCTGGACCAGGTGGAGGCACTGCTACCAAGCCTGTGGGTTTAGTTTTTACTGGCTTAGCCCATGCAAAGGGAACCGAAGTTATCCAGAATAGGTTTCTTGGCGGTCGAGAACAGATTAAATTTCAAACCTCTCAAAAAGTGCTTGATATGCTCCGGCGATATTTATTGAAAATAGCAGGAGAAAAAATATGAGAACATTTATAGCCGTTGATTTAAGTCCTGAGATAAAAGGGGCGCTGGCTGCTCTTATTAAGGACTTGCGGCAGACCAAAGCCGAGGTTAAATGGGTGAATGAAAACTCTTTTCATTTGACCATGAAATTTCTTGGCGAAATTACCGAGCAAGAGCTTGGCCAAGTTGTGACCAATATGGAGATTGTCGCTCGACAAACCCGCCCTTTCTCCCTTGAATGCCGATCAACAGGTTATTTTCCAGAAAAAGGTACGCCTCGGGTTCTTTGGGCAGGGGTTGTCCTAACTGAAGAACTCAAGGCTTTACAACAGAAGCTGGAATTAGCTTTGGAGAAAATTGGATTTCCAAAGGAAGAAAGAGATTTCCATCCCCATTTAACCCTTGGTCGAGTTAAAAGCCATCGTAATCTTGATGCTGCTATCAGAATTTTGAAAAAATATGAAGATAAAAGCTTTGGGCAAATGGAGGTAAAAGCTCTTACTCTTTTTGAAAGCATTCTTAGACCCACTGGGGCTGAATATCGGGTCATAAAGGAGGCAAAGCTGGGCTAATGATTCGGGCTATGGGTCTATCAATTCTGGCTTATTTTCTGGGCTCAATCCCCACAGGTTACATCTATTTTAAGCTTAAAGAAAAGAAAGACATCCGCTCTTATGGAAGCAAAAGTATTGGAGCTACAAATATTCTTCGGACTTCTGGCCTTTTTCCTGCTTTCCTGGTTTTTATTCTGGATGTGACCAAAGGATTATTGCCGGCAATTTTGGCAAAAAAATTTATTCCTTCTTCAGTTACGGGGTTAGCCTGCTGTTTCTTAGCCGTTATCGGCCATTGTTTTCCAGTTTTTCTCCATTTTCGCGGTGGTAAAGGAGTAGCTACAAGTTGTGGCGTGTTGGCCATTTATAGTTGGCCTTCGCTGTTAGTCTGTATCTTTGTTTTTTCTCTGATTGTTACCATCTCCAGGTTTGTTTCAGCTGGTTCACTTGGGGCTTCCCTATTTATTGTTCCTCTCATTTACATTTTTCACAAGGATCTTCGCCTAATGACTGTGGCTTCTCTTTTTACTTTGCTCATCTGGCTAAGACATCGAGATAACATAAAAAGAATTTGGCGGGGTAAGGAAAACAAATTGGGGGAAAAAATTAAAGTTTCAAATTAAAAGTCAAATATTAAGAAAAAATGATTCGAGAGGCAGCCGTTATTGGAGCAGGGGCTTGGGGAACTGCCTTTTCTCTTCTTCTTTTTCGTCAAAAAATAAAAGTTCGGCTCTGGGTAAAAGAAAAGGAGATTTATGAAGAGCTGAAAGCTAAGCGAAGCAATAGCACTTTCTTGCCTGGAATTATCTTGCCTCCCAATATCATCTTCACCCTGGACATGGCTGAGGCTATTAATGAAGCCGAAACTGTTTTTGTGGCCGTCCCTTCCCGTTATTGCCGTAATATTTATGGGCAAATGGCCAACTATGTCAGGGAAGACCAAATAGTGGTTAGCTTGACCAAAGGAATTGAAGAAAAAACGCTGCTCACAATGACTGAAATTATGACTCAGGTTTTTCCCTTTAAGCCCTCACTGGCTGTACTTTCCGGACCGAGTTTTGCCCAGGAAGTAGCCGCTGGATTACCCACAGCTGTGGTTGTAGCCGCTGAAAAACTGGAGATAGCTGAAAAGATTCAAAAATCTCTATCAAGTCTCAATTTTCGCATTTACACCAGTCAGGATATAAGAGGAGTTGAAATAGCCGGGGCTGTAAAAAATGTCATTGCTCTAGCCTGCGGCATTTCTGATGGCCTAGGCTTTGGACATAATGCCCGGGCTTCTTTAATTACCAGGGGTTTAGTGGAAATAACCAAACTTGGAGTTAAATTAGGTGCAAGACAGGAAACCTTTTATGGCTTAGCAGGAATTGGCGATCTTGTGCTAACCTCCACAGGGAGATTAAGTCGCAATTACCAGGTTGGTTATCAGATTGGCCAGGGAAAGAAACTAAATGAAATCCTGGCTGGGATGAAAATGGTAGCCGAAGGTATAACCACCGCTGCTTCGGTTAAAGACTTAGCTATTAGAGAAAAAATTGAAATGCCTATTTGTCATGAAGTTTATCAAATACTTTATGAAGGGAAAAATCCTAAGGATTCATTGATTGACCTAATGAGCCGATCTTTAAAAACCGAACCTTTATATATAGGCTGATAAGTTGTATATAGATTGATAAATTAGAAAATCTTGGAAAAGACCCGCAGAAAGTGAGGTTAAATAATTAATTTTGAAAGTTAAGCAAATGGCTTAAAATCTTTTTTGGCTTTTGAAGGAGCTGGCCATGGAAGGCAGTTTAAAGAAATCTTTGGTTCTTCTTGGGTTTTTCCTTTTACTACTTATAAATTGTTCCTCGGCTCTGAAAAAAATAGAACAGGAAAGACAAAGAGATCCTAAATATCAATACAATCTTGGTCTCTTTTATTTAAATAACAATGATCTTGATCAAGCGATCATTCATTTAAATCGAGCTATCAGTTTGGAGCCTCGCCATTATCTCGCTTACAATGCCTTAGGTTTAGCCTTATCCATGAAAGGTCAACTCCAAGAAGCCCTTAAGGCTTATATTAAGTGTCTTGAAATCAATCCTTCTTTTTCTGAAGCTAGAAATAACCTAGGTAGCCTTTATCAAGAACTGGGTTATCTCGATAAGGCAGAGGAAGAATTTAGAAAGGCTTTGTCTGACCCCGGCTATCAGGCTAAGGAATTACCTGCTTACAATTTGGCCCGACTTTATTTTCTAAAAGAAAAATTTGAGGAGGCAATGGCCTTGGTCAACAATTCTCTTCATTTTAATCCTCGTTTAGCCTTAGCCCATAATCTAAAAGGTCTCATTTTTCAAAGGCTCAATCGTTTTTCTGAGGCCATTGATAGTTTCAATCAGGCTGTGAAACTAGTTCCTGATGATATTAATTTCAATCTTAATCTTGCCGTGGCCTATTTTAATGACAATCAATTAGCCAAAGCCAAAGAAATTTTTGAGAGAATTCTTCCTCTCGTTAAGGATGAAACAATGAGGCAACAAATTGCTTCCTATTTAAAACAAATTTATGAGAAACAAAAGCTTTGAAATAAAAAAATTAAAATTAAATTAAAAATTAAGTTCCTTCTTGCCATTCGCTGAGATATCTTTTCTGTTCAGGAGTCAGTTTATCTATCCTTACGCCCATAAGTTTCAATTTGAGTTCAGCAATAAAACGATCAATTTCCTTGGGAACAGGATGGACTGACCGGTCCATTTGAGTGCCATGTTTGGCCAAATAAGCTACTGAAAGAGCCTGGTTAGCAAAGCTCATATCCATTACGGTAGCTGGATGGCCCTCGGCGGCAGCTAAATTGATCAGGCGTCCCTCGCCCAGAAGATATACTTTGCGGCCGTCCCTTAAAGTATACTCATCGACAAATTCTCTAACTCGTCGTTTTCTAGTGGCTAAAGATTCAAGAGTCGGAATATCTATTTCCACGTTGAAATGACCGGAATTGGCCACAATAGCCCCGTCTTTCATTCTCATGAAATGACGGCGGGTAATAACATTTTTATCCCCGGTTAAAGTAATGAAGACATCACCGATTTTAGCAGCTTCAGCCAATGGCATAACTTCATAGCCATCCATAACTGCCTCCAAAGCCCTGAGGGGATCAACTTCACAAACAATCACTTTAGCCCCCGCACCTCGAGCTCTCATGGCCACCCCCCGACCACACATGCCATAGCCCACGACAACTACCCTCAATCCGGCTAAGAGAATGTTAGTGGCTCGCAAAAGGCCATCGATTGTGCTCTGCCCTGTTCCATAGCGATTATCAAAAAGATATTTGGTGTCAGCATCATTGACGGCGATTATGGGATAAGCAAGAACACCTTTTTTTGCCATACTCCGTAAACGAATTAAACCAGTTGTCGTTTCTTCGGTTCCACCAATAATAGATTCAAGAAGATCTCGCCTTTTAGTATGAACTGTTGTGACTAAATCGGCTCCATCATCCATGGTTATAACCGGTTTGATTTCCAGGGCCTGCTGAATATGTTGATAATAGGTTTTATTATCCTCGCCTTTATAAGCAAAAACTGATATTCCATGATTTTTGACCAAAGCTGCGGCCACCTCATCCTGAGTGCTTAAGGGATTGGAAGCAGTTAAAGCCAGCTCAGCTCCACCGGCCTTAAGAGCTAGCATAAGATTGGCTGTTTCGCTAGTTACATGAAGGCAGGCCGCAATTCTTAAACCTTTTAATGGCTTTTCTCGACTGAATTTCTCAGTGAGAGAACTAACTACAGGCATAAACCTTGAAGCCCATTCTATTTTCTTTTCTCCGGCCGAGGCCAAATTAAGATCTTTAACTTCATATCTAATTTTCATAGTCATAATGCTTCTCCTATAAATTTACATTCTTTCTTTCAGAAGTTCTTTTCCATAAATTAAATTGCCCTAAGAGAACCGAAAGAATTTAGCATATCCTTTCCCCTTTTGCAATTAACTTAACTTTTTCCCTAAATGCATTTTTGATTTATCCCTCGAGCTAAATTAAAGGAATTAAGAGTTTAAAATAAAATGGTCAAAAGACAGTGGTTGTTTTCCTTTTTTGAAAAAAATATGATAATTTATTGAAACTAAATGAAGGGACAAATTAAGCTCCCAAAAATTACTTGTTTCTTTATTGCTTTGCATTTATCTGTAGCTTTAAATTATTTTCTTTTGGCTCAAATTGAAGAGAAAGTCGTAGCTGAACCCTTTCCTTTCGTTTATTATCATCTTAAAAATGGATTGACAGTTATTCTGGCTGAAGATGCAAGCTTGCCTGTAGTTACTATTGCCGTTGCCTATGGCGTTGGCTCCAAACAGGATAAGGTGGGTCATGCTGGACTGGCCTTTTTGATGGAAAATTTAATGTTCCAGGGTTCTCTCAATGTAGGTCCAATGCAACACTTCAGCTATATCAGTCGGGTTGGCGGTCGAACTAATGCTCGCTTAAATGAAGATATTACTGTTTTTTTTGAGACAATTCCCTCCCATCAGCTTCCCTTGGTCCTATGGCTTGAGTCAGACCGAATGCTCGGTCTGACTATTTCTGAAGAACATCTTGATCGAGCCAAGACTCAGGCTCTTGATGAATTGATTCAAAGAAGATTTCAGGAACCTTTCTTTGATAGTTTTCTTCTTTTCGATCAAATCCTTTATCCGCACTTCTCTCTTTTTCATCCTATTTTTGGTTATGAAGAAGATATCATTTCGTTAAAGGTTGAGGAAGTGAGAGATTTTTTTAGAAGTTACTATGTTCCTAATAATGCAGTTCTTTGCCTTGTGGGCGATTTTAACCGGAAGCGAGCCAAGGAACTTATTGAGAAATATTTTGAATCCATTCCTAAGGGAAAAGAGCTTCCTCCAGAACCGGAAATTATTGATAGTTTCAAAGGTCCTATTTTCAAAATTTATGTGGATC
This sequence comes from uncultured bacterium, assembly GCA_938092135.1. Taxonomy (GTDB): domain Bacteria; phylum Acidobacteriota; class Aminicenantia; order Aminicenantales; family CALLJL01; genus CALLJL01. Next base: position 64,293 of record CALLJL010000004.1, on the reverse strand, counting down.
CCCTTGTACCTGCTCCGGCCTTCCATCTGGCCTATCGAGTGGCTTCCCTTTCTTCTGATGATTATCCCGCCTTTAAGATTATGGAGTATCTTTTGCTAAAAGGTAAAACCAGCTGGTTACAACGTCGTCTTCTACGGCGGGAAAAGCTTGTGGTCAGGCTCGATGGCGGTCTTGAGACTAGGGGCAGGTTGTCCTTTTTGCGCCTTTTTGCGATGGCCAACAATGAGATTATGATTGACCGAAGCTTAAAAGCTATTGATGGGGAAATATCTAGACTAAAATCAACCCTTGTTCCTTTAGAGGAGCTTGAATTAGCTCGCAATAAATATAAAGCTGATCTTCGTCGAAGTCTCGAAACAACGGCTGATCGGGCTCTTTTTCTGGCTGAAATGTATTTTCGTTGTCTTTCTCTTGAAGAAATAGCCAGGCAAATTGAGAGGCCACTAAAAGTAAGTCCCAGTGAAATTGTTGGTTTGGCCAATAGGTTTTTTACCGATGAAAACATGGCTATTCTTAAAGTAAGAATCAGATGATAAAAAAACTGATCTGGGTTGAAATTATCCTTCTTTGCCTAACTTCGCTTCAAAGCCAGGAAAAATTTCGACGTTTGCCGCCCTATCCAGAACCAATTAAAGAATGGCGATTGCCAAGACTTGAGTCTGCGGTTCTAACCAATGGCTTAACGATTGGAGTTATTTCTAGGAAAAACTCCCCCTTTTTGAGTTTGCAGCTAATGCTAAATTTCGGGGAAGGCTCTTCTCCCGAAAACTTGCCTGGTCTGGCCACAGTTACAGCCAGATTAATGAGTCAGGGAACAGCCCTTTTTTCTAGGACCGATGTGGAAGATAAAATTGAATCGATTGGCGGCGAGTTCGAAATCCATGTTTCCTTTGACCGAACGCTTTTTTCCTTAAAATTTCTTGAACCCTTTCTCGATGAGGCTCTTTCTCTTTTGAGTCAGATCATTCTCCAACCATCTTTCCCCTCAACTGAATTAGATGCAGTGCGCCGGGCTCTTTTCTATGAGATTGTTGACCGACGAAAAGAAGCTGATATTTTAGCTGAGCATCAGCTTCTTCGCTGGCTGTTTAAGGGTCATCCCTATGAAAGGGGGCTCTTCAATGAAGATTCCCTTCGTCTCATAAGCCGTCGCGATGTTCAGGCTTTTTATACCCGGTATTATCGACCTGAGAATGCGGTTTTAATTATTGGTGGTGATATAAGCTTAGGTCTGGCCTCTCGGAAAATTAGCCATTATTTTAATATTTGGAAAGGCGAAAAGTCAGCTCAGCCTGAACATCCGATTCTCTCGCCTATTACTGAAAGAAATCTCGGTTTTATTGATCTTCCCAGGTCTAAAGAAGCTACAATTGCCATAGGCAATATTCTGTCGAATCGCTTTGCCTCCGACCTGTTTCCTCTCCTGGTTATCAATCAGATCTTCGGCGGAAGCCCTCATAGCCGCCTGTTCATGAATCTTCGGGAAACTAGGCAGCTAACTTATATGGCCTTCAGTAAAATTGAGGTTTTTCAAGGGGGATGGCTTTTTCTTATTAAGGTCAAATTGCCTCCGGCCTTTCTTTCCGCTACCCTTAAAGAAATTGACCGGGAAATGAATCGACTTGTCAGGGAAAAGATTCCAACTGCCGAAATTGAACAGGCTAAATCTTTTCTCCTTGAAAGCTTTCCTCTTGATCTTGAACCCATTGAAGTTATGACCAGAAGGGCCGCTGAGGTTCTTGCTTTTAAACTCGTAGATGACCACTGGAATCGATGGCCAGAAAATATTTTAACCCTCGAGGCTAATCGAATTATTGAAGTGGCTCAGAAACTGTTTTCTGTTCCTATGTCTGTAGTTGTCGTCGGTGATAGCCGTCTTATCACAAATTTTTTTGAAGAATATGATCAGATTAAAGTCTATGACTATAAAGGCAAACATTTATATACAATGTCCAAAGGGGAAGAAAAATGAAACTAGTTGAGTGTGTGCCCAATTTTAGTGAAGGTCGAGATAAAGATAAAATCCAAGCAATTTGCCGAGAAATTGAAAATACGCCTGGAGTGAAACTTTTGGATGTTGATCCTGGCGAAAGTACTAATCGGACCGTTGTTACTTTTGTCGGGCCACCCGAGGCTGTCAAGGAAGCAGCCTTTAGGGCCATTAAAAAAGCAGCCGAAATCATCGATATGACAAAACACAAGGGTGCCCACCCACGAATTGGGGCCACCGATGTCTGCCCCTTTGTTCCGGTTTCAGGAGTAACAATGGAGGAATGTGTTCAATTGGCCAATGAACTGGCTGAAAGGGTGGGTCGGGAGCTTGGCATACCGGTTTATCTTTACGAGGAAGCAGCTCGTAAACCTGAGAGAAAAAATCTAGCCAATATTCGCAGTGGCGAATATGAAGGTCTGCCCGAGAAATTAAAAGACCCTGAATGGCAGCCTGACTATGGTCCAGCCATTTTCAATCCCAAATCAGGGGCAACAGTTATTGGGGCCAGAGAATTTCTTATTGCATACAATATTAATCTTAATACCAGGGATAAGAGACTGGCCCATGAAATTGCCCTCAATCTACGTGAAGCTGGCCGGGCTAAAAGAAATGAAAGCGGTCAAATTATTCGAGATGCCGACGGCCGGCCAGTTATGATTCCAGGAAAATTCAAATATGTTAAAGCCGTTGGTTGGTATATTGAAGACTATGGCTGTGCCCAGATTTCTATCAATTTAACTAATTATAAAATTTCCCCACCCCATTTAGTTTTTGAAGAGGCCATAAAAGAAGCGGAAAAACTTGGCCTTCGGGTGACTGGAAGCGAAGTTGTTGGTTTGATCCCGAAGGAAGCCTTGCTTATGGCCGGTCGATATTTCCTGGAAAAACAGGGTAAGTCTCCAGGCGTTCCTGAAGAAGAATTAATTTATGTGGCCATTCGTTCCCTAGGCCTGAATGATGTTGCTCCCTTTGATCCAAAGAAAAAAATTATCGAATATCGCGTTGAAGAGGCAGGCCCATTTCTTTACAATCTCAGCCTCCGCGAATTTGCCAATCAACTCTCAATGGATACTCCGACGCCTGGCGGAGGTAGCGCCGCTGCCTACTGTGGAGCCTTGGCCGCATCCCTAACCTCAATGGTAGCCAATTTGACCTATGGTCGCAAAGAATATGAGGCCTTCTGGGAAGAAATGAAAAGAGTGGCCATGATTGCCCAAAATTACAAAGATGAATTCCTTCGTCTGGTAGATGAAGATACTCGCGCTTTTAACCGAGTAATTGAGGCCTTGCGATTGCCTAAGGCAACGGAAGAGCAACAGAAAATTAGAGAGGTGGCTCTGGAAAAAGCGAATCAGGAGGCGACCTTCGTCCCTTTTGAAGGATTAAAGTTAGCCCATAATTTGTTAGAATTAATTTCTATTATCATTGCCAAAGGCAATAAAAAATCTCTGTCCGATGCCGGGGTCGCTTTAATGGCTGCTCTGGCGGCAGCTCAGGGAACTTTTTACAATATCCAGATAAATCTGCCAAATGTTCAGGATCTTGATTTTAAATCTAAAATCCAAGAAGAAGCTTGTCGCCTTATTTTTTTGGTTGAAGAAAAAGTAGCCGAACTCAGAAAAAACCTTCATAATGAAATTGGAAAAAACGAAAATTGAAAACAGGAGGGAGAAAAGGCAATGAAAAATGAGAAAAAAATCAAGAAAGCTCTCCTTGTTATTGACATGCTTCGCGATTTCCTTGAGCCTGAAGGGGCTCTTTTCTGTGGGGAAAAGGCTCGCTCGATTATTCCTTTTGTCGCCAAACAAATAGAGGCTTTCCGCCAGTCTGGAGACCCAGTCATTTTTATTTGCGATTCCCATCGACCGAACGATCCAGAATTTGATCTTTTTAAACCCCATTGTATTAAGGGGACAAAGGGGGCAGAAATAATACCGGAATTGCCTGTGGCTCGTGGAGATATTATCGTTCGAAAGAGCCGCTACAGCGCCTTTTATAAAACTAAGTTAGGAGATATCCTGAAAATGAGGCGGATATCTGAGGTTTATGTTACGGGCGTTTGCACCTCAATCTGCGTTATGGACACGGTGGGAGATTTGAGAAATCGGGACTACAAGGTTTATGTTTTCCGCCGCGGAGTAGCCGACTTCGATCCCCAAGCTCATCGTTTTGCTTTAAAAAGAATGGACAAGATTTATGGTGCCAAAATAATTTAGTTTCTGGAGGAACATAATGAGAGAATGGAAAATAGGCGAGAAAATTCTCCGCCTTGTAGAAGGCAATATAGCTCTACTTGATACCGAAGCCATTGTCAACGCAGCTAATAAGAACTTAAAACTTGGCGGCGGCGTGGCCGGAGCCATAAAAACTTTCGGAGGTCCATCGATTCAAGAAGAATGTGATCGCCTAGCCCCAATAGAAGTTGGTCAGGCTGTTATAACTGGGGGTGGTCAGCTTAAAGCTAAATATGTTATTCATGCTGTTGGTCCGGTTTATGGTGAAGGAGATGAAGAGGCTAAGCTTGCCTCAGCGACTCGAGCGAGCTTGGAAATAGCTCGAGATCGCCAGATTAAATCTATCGCTTTCCCCGCCATAAGCACTGGCATTTTTGGTTTTCCCCTTGAAAGATGTAGTCAGATTATGCTTCCTGTGGCCATTGATTTTCTAAAAAAACATGATTATCCGAAAATTATCGTTTTCTGTCTTTATGGACAGGAAGCCTATCGGATTTTTGAAGCCACAGCTCAGGGCCTTCTTGAGGAATATAAATAAATTATAAAAAGCGGCGTTTTCTCTTAAAAAAGGAACCAAGGAAAAAGAGAAAGGAAATTAGAACAATAGTGGCCGAGGCCGGCCAATCAGTCGCTAGGGCTAACCAAAGGCCAGCCATAATGGAGAAGGAAGATATAATTACAGCTAAAAAACAACTCGCCCGGAAACTTGAAGCTATTTGAAGGGCCGAAGCGGCAGGGATTACAAGAAGAGAGGTCATTAAAAGGAGACCAACTATCTTCATTCCTAGAACAATGGTTATGGCAGTCAAAATGGTAAGAAGACTTTCAAGCTGGTTAGTTTTCAAACCGAAAGCTTGGGCTGATTCAGGTGAAAAGGCCAGAAAAAGAAGCTGATGATAGAAAATAAATAAAAAGGCAACTACAAAGATAGCCAAAGCCAGAGCGAGAATCGTTTCATTGCGATCAATAGCCAGAATATCACCGAATAGGAAGCTCAATAAATCAATTCCATAACGGTTGACAAGAGTAACCAAGAGAACTCCTGTGGCCATACCGACACTACTGAAAATGGCAATGGCCGTATCACTATGCAAGCCAGCTCTTGATTTTAATTTAGTCATGCCTAAGGAGGCCAAAATGGCAATAATTAAAGCGACTGGAACTGGAGCTAAATTAAGGCAAAAGGCCAGAGCCAAACCTCCAAAAATAATATGCCCCAATCCATGACCAATCATAGCCTCTCGCCTGAGAAGAAGAAAAAGTCCAAGAAGAGCCGAAGAAACTCCAATAGCCAAACCAGCTAAGAGAGCTCTTTGAATAAAACCATATTGCCATAGGATATTCACGGAGATCCCCCAGTCAATGCCGATGAGAAATAACATGGTCACCGCGGCCAATCATTTCTTTAAAAAATTCAGAGAAACAGAAATCTTCATGGGTACCGTGATATATTAGCCTTCCCTCAAGACAAGCCACGCGATTAATGTGACGATTGACGATACCTATATCATGAGTAACAAGAACTATGGTTATGCCATTTTTTATATTTAGCTGCTGCAACATGTCATAAAATTGTTGCTGGGTTTCCGCGTCAATGCCTGTTGTCGGCTCATCAAGGATAAGCACTCTCGGTTTATGGACAAGGGCTCTAGCTATGAATACCTTCTGTTGCTCTCCCGTTGACAACTGACCTATAGGAATTTTTTCTTTTCCTTGAAGTCCTACAATTTCTAATATCTTAGAAATCGTTTTTCTTTCTTCCTTTGTCCTTGACCACAATCTTTTTCTGGAAAACAGGGCCATGGCAATTATCTCTTCAACAGTCGCCGGAAAGAGAGGATCAAAATGGGTGGCTGTTTGAGGAACATAACCGAGAAGATGCCAGTTTTTAAAAGATTTTATAGGCTGACCGAAGAGAAAAACTTGACCTTTTTTTATCGGGAGCAGACCAAGCATAATTTTAATTAAAGTTGTTTTACCCGCTCCATTAGGCCCAAGAATAGCTAAAAAATCTCCCGCCCAAATCGTTAGATTAATATCAAGGAGTACCGGTTTTTGATCATAATAAAAAGATAATTCTTTAATGACAATTAACTCCTCATTTTCAATCACAGCCTAATCCTTCTTTAAGGTTTTTTAAGTTTTCCTTCATCAAATCAATGAAACTTAATCTTTCCCTTTTTTCGTCATATATGGGGCTATGACCTGGATAAAGAGGTAGAGTTTTTATTCTTAGCTTGCTCTTTATTAAAGGAGCCAACTTCGGGTTGGAACCAGCTTCATAGAAAATAGTCTTTATTTTTTCTTTTGCTAGGAATTCAAGCATTTGCTTAATATGGCTTGACTTAAGTTCAGCTTCCGGGTGGAAGCCTTGTAGGCTAATAATTTTTAATTTATAACGACGAGCCAGATAGTTAAAAGCTTCATGGCCATCAATGATGACACGTTGCTGGTGACAAGAAGATAAAGCTTTTTCAAAGCTTAAATCAAGCTCTCTCAGCCTCTCGATATATTCCTCAGCCCGTGATTTCAGTTCTTCGGTCGCTTCAGGGACAAGATCTGAAAAAAAATGGGCCAAGCGATTAATGATCTCAATATCAAGATGAAAATCAAGCCAGATATGGGGGTCAAGTTGGCCTTCTTCTTCCCTCAGAAAACATAAGTCTTCGAAAGAAATCATCTTTAAGTGGGGATTTTTCGACATTTTAATTATATCTTTTATCCACGGCTCTAAGGAAGGACCAATGGAGACTAAAGCCATAGCCTTTTCTACTTTCATTAAGTCAGAAAATCGAGGCTGCCAGTGATGGGGACTTGTCCCCGCTGGCAAAAGAAGCTCAATATTCAGCCAATGGCCAGAAATAGTCTGACAAAAATCATAAAGAGGATAAATTGAGACAAGAACAACAGGACTTGATTTTTTTTCTTTCAATGGAAAAGTAGGGAAAAAATCATTAGATAAAAATAAAAAGATTGAAAAAAGAAAGAATTGAGCCAGAATCTTTAATTTTGAATCGCTATTATTAGCTGAAATCATCAATAATGGGCCTCATATATAATTATAATAATTCATTTTGAAACAACTTTTCTAGGTATTATAGAAGCGAAAATTTAAAGCCAAAAGGCTGAAGCTTTGGACCCGGCCGAAACCACCCAACACCGAGGTTTAGGAAAGTTATTCTTCAAAGCTTCTCTTGTAGCTTTATCAATTAAAGCTTCAACAGCATCCTGTTTCACCAAAGCTATGGCCGAGCCTCCAAAGCCTGCCCCTACCAATCGAGCCCCAAGACAACCTGAAACTGAACTCGCTATATCGACAAAAAAATCAAGTTCAGGACAAGAAACTTCATAATCGTTTTTTAGACTTGAATGGGAAGCATAAAGAAGCTCTCCAACGGTTGAAAAATCGTCTCTTTCAAGGGCTCTTTTGGCCATTAAAACCCGCTGATTTTCGGTTAAAATGTGTCTTGCCCGCCGAAAAAGCAAAGGATTTATCTCTTTTTCGAAAGACTCAAGCTGGTTGAGGTAAGCGGTTTTAAGAGAAGGGAAACCTCTTTTTTCGAGGAAATCCCTGGCTTGCTGGGCTTCAAGCCGGCGTTCATTATATTTTGATTTCGCCAACGAACGGGGAACTCCAGTATCATAGACAAGAAAAACAAGATTTTCTTTATCCAAGCGTAAAGGAACATATTCAAAATGAAGGGTTTCGCAATCAAGAAAGAGGGCTGTTGAGGACTCAGCCAGAACAGCAATAAATTGATCCATTAAGCCGCAGTGAACGCCAACATATTCATTTTCAGCTTTTTGTCCTAATTTGGCTATTTGTTGCGGAGGATATTCTCTTTTAATCAATGCTAAAAGGCCTTGAAGAAGGCCTATTTCAAGAGAAGCTGATGAGCTTAAACCAGCTTCAAGGGGCACATCTCCCTGGATAAGTATCTCAGCTCCCGTCAATTCTTCTCCTTCCTCTTTTAAAACCCAGAATATGCCTTCAACATATTTAAGCCAATTTCGATCAGACCTTGGATGAAGATCCTTAAGATTAAATTTTCCACCCTGATTTAAATTTTCGCTAAAAACTAATACCTCTTCATTCTGTTTAGGAGCCCAAAGCAAATGAGTTCGACGTTCAATAGCTGCAGGAAGGACATAGCCATTATTGTAATCAGTGTGTTCTCCGATAATATTTATTCTTCCTGGAGCTGAAGAATAAACCTTTGGTTTTTGATTGAAAATCTGCTCAAATCGATGGATAAGTGACTCTAGCACAATGGAATTTATTTTAATTAAAGGATTTTTGAACTGTCAATAAGTTTAACCATCATCGCCAATAAAAAAATAGCCAATAAAAAAGTTGATCTTTCTTTGGTATTTGTGGCAGCATTTAAGAAAGAGAATTAAAGGAGATTTATCATGAATGAATTTTTGGCGGAGCTAAAACCATTTCCTCTCTGGCGCCATTTTAACGAAATTCTTAAAATCCCCCGTTGCTCAGGTCAAGAAAAAGCTATAGGTGATTATATAATCGATCAGGCCAAATTATTAGGATTAGAAAAAAAGCGAGATGAGGTAGGTAACGTTGTAGTTTTCAAACCGGCTAGGCCCGAAGCCAGAAGCCAAAAAAGGGTTACTCTCCAGGCTCATCTCGATATGGTTTGTGAAAAAAATTCGGAGGTAAGTCATGATTTTTCTAAAGACCCTATCCAGGTCGAAATTGAAGGGGATTGGCTTAAAGCCAAGGGAACAACTCTCGGCGCCGATAATGGACTTGGGGTAGCGGCTGCTCTGGGCATAATGGAGAGCCAAGATTTAGTCCATGGCCCCCTTGAATTTTTATTCACCGTCGATGAGGAGACAGGACTAACTGGTGCTAGCCAGCTTCAACCTGATTTTGTCAAGGGGAAAATATTGCTAAACCTCGATAGTGAGGAGGAAGGAACATTCACTATTGGTTGTGCCGGTGGTGGGGATTCTGAGATTTTTTTCCCTCTTCATCGTCTCGAAGGAGAAAAAGGGGTATTAATTGAGGTAAAAATTTTTGGATTTCGGGGTGGTCATTCTGGCCTTGATATTCATCTTGGCCGAGCTAATGCTATCAAAGTTTTAGCTAGACTCCTCCATGCGGCCCGAGAACGCCTACCTCTAGGAATAATTCATATCGAAGGTGGAAGCAAAAGAAATGCCATTCCGAGAGAGGCCTGGGCTCAGCTTATTTGTGATGCTTCTTATTATTCTGATGTGATTTTGCTTTTTGAAAAGGAATTTGAAACTATTAAAAGAGAATACCGGGTAAGCGAGCCCGAAGCGAAAATATCGATTAAGCAGCTGGCTCAAGTCCAGGATGAGCCGCTGGCGCCTAAATCGGCGAGGGGATTAATCAACCTTCTCATGGCTCTTCCCCATGGGGTGTTGGCGATGAATCAGGAAATTACCGATCTTGTCGAAACTTCATCAAATCTAGCGATAATTAAAACAGAAAGCAGTGTAGCTAAAATAATCTGTAGCAGTCGGAGTTCAGTTAAGTCAGCACTTGATGCTACCCGTTCAATGATTCGAGCAATAGCTGAGATGGCTGGAGCTGATCTAAGGCAAACTGGGGGTTACCCCGGCTGGGAACCCAATTTAGCTTCTCCTTTATTGAAGACAGCTCGAAGGGTTTATACATCAGTTTTTGGGGTTGAGCCAGGCCTTAAAGCAGTCCATGCGGGCCTTGAGTGCGGCCTGATTGGCGAAAAATTCCCTGGCATGGATATGATTTCTTTCGGTCCGACAATTAAGTTTCCCCATTCTCCCGATGAAAAAGTTTATCTTCCCTCGGTCGAAAAATTCTGGCGCTTTCTTACGGCCTTACTTGAAGAACTAGATAAAGAAGAAAGCCTTTCCTTTGCCTGAAGTTTTTAAAACTTTTCTTAGAGGAAGATCTGGCTATAATTTAGAAAGCTTGCTATAATAAATTTCAGGGATGAAGAGGAGATTTTGGATAAAGCAGATTGGCCTTTGGTTTTTGCTCTTAAAAAGCAAACTTTTATGGTCTAGCCAAAAGGAGATAAACATGAAGCAAGAAATCAAGACTGATCGGGCTCCTCAAGCTATTGGGCCTTATTCCCAAGCCATTTTAACCGGAGATTTTATTTTTATTTCGGGGCAGGTTCCTATTGATCCGAAAACTGGAGAAATGATTGTTGGATCGATAAAAGACCAAACCAAGCAGGTTTTAGAAAATGTTAAAGCTGTCCTTGAGGCTGCTGGAAGCTCTCTCGATCAAGTGGTTAAAACCACGGTTTTCCTTCAGGATATGAATGATTTTGCTCAGATGAATGAAGTCTATGCCAGCTATTTTAATCCTCCCTATCCGGCTCGCTCCACTATTCAGGTGGCGCGTCTTCCAAGGGAAGCCAAAATCGAAATTGAGGCGATCGCCCTGGCCGGAGGAAAAAAGGGGGGAAATAGGTAGAGGCAAAACAAATGCCTATCTATGAATTTATTTGCCAACAATGCCAATATCGCTTTGAGTGTTTATCAAAAATCGGCGGGGAAAAAGAAATAATTTGTCCCGTCTGTGGCAGCTCTAATCTCATTAAAATTTTCTCCTCCTTTGGCATTGGTGGTGGAAGCAATCGTCTCAAAGAAAGCTTACCAAGTAGCTGCTCAACTTGCTCTTCCCGTTCCTGCAGTACTTGTCGCTGATCACTAAAATAAATTTTTTCAAAGCTAAAAATACTTCTATAAAGTTTTTATCTCTGAAATGATTAAATAAAAAATAAAATTTTAAATTAATCTTTCTTGTAAAAATCCTCGAAGCAATCAACAATGTATTTTTGTTGCTCAGGAGTGATCTCCGGATATATAGGTAAAGCTAAAACTTCTCTGGCCGCTTTCTCAGCTTCCGGAAATTCTCCTTTCCTGTAACCTAAATACTCGAAGCATTTTTGAAGGTGAAGAGGCCGAGGATAATAAACAACAGTCTCGACGCCTCTTTCTTTTAGATAAGCCTGCAATTGATTTCTTTTTTTGGCTCTAATTATAAATTGATGGTAGGTGTGATAATTTTTGACTCCCTTATTTTTATAAACAGCTAGGGGTAAACTAATCATTTTCCTTTCGATCAAACCACTAGCTTGGAATAAAGCTTCATATCGAGCCGCTGCTTCCTGTCTCTTTTCCAGCCACAAATTAAGATAAGGCAATTTAACCCTAAGGACTCCAGCTTGAAGGGCATCCAGTCGAAAGTTTCCCCCAATCATATCATAAAAATATCTTTTTCTTTCTCCATGCACCCTAAGTCTCATAATTTTTTCCGCTAGTCGGTCATTATTGGTTAAAACCATTCCACCATCGCCATAGGCATTGAGATTTTTAGTCGGGTAAAAGGAAAGGATACCAGCAAGGCCCATGGAACCAGCTTTTTTGACGCCTTTCTTAGAGGGATACTCGGCAGCAATAGCCTGGGCCGCGTCTTCAAGAATGAAAAGATTATAAGTATTAGCTAAATCCAAAATCTTATCCATATCGGCGCATTGGCCAAAGAGATGAACAGGGATTATTCCTTTAATCCTGGCTATTTTTTTTGTTCGTTTACCTTTTTCAAGAAGATAAGCCAATTTATTAGGATCGAGATTATAAGTTAAAGGATCAATATCGCAGAAAATGGGTCTGGCCTGCAAACGAGCAATTGCTCCCGCGGTGGCAAAAAAGGAAAAAGGAGTCGTGATAATTTCGTCTCCAGGCTTAATATCGAAAGCCATTAAACAAACAAGAAGGGCATCAGTTCCAGAGGAAACCCCAATAGCCCTTTTAACCCCACAAAAAGATGCCATTTCTCTTTCAAGGGCCTCAACTTCTGGGCCCAGGACAAACCTTTGGGATTCAAGAATTGAATCTATTTTTATTCTAATCTCTTCTTTTATGGCCATAAACTGAGCCTGAAGATCAAGGAAAGGAACTTTCATCTTTTTCCTCGCATGTTTATTTTAAGGAAAAAATTTTTTATAAAAATTAGGTCTTCGGTCGAGGAGAAAGTGTTTTTTGGCCGGAGCCAGGCTGATAAGATCAAGATTACAGTCAGCCAGAAGAATTGATTCCTTACCTGCTGGAGCACGGGCAATGACTTGACCAAAGGGATCGACAATAAATGATTCTCCAGAAAAGTTTAAGTCCCTTTCCTGGCCAACGCGGTTGGCTAAAGCAGCAAAATAGCCATTTTGAAAAGCTGCAACTCGTAATTCAGCTTCAAATATTCCTTCTGGCCATTCATTCTTAACTCCTGCTTGGGGGACAACCACTATCTCTGCCTTCTGGAGGGCTAGAATTCTCATATATTCAGGAAAATGCCTGTCATAACATATAGCAATGCCAACTCGTCCAACCTTTGTAGGGAAAACTAGTTGGTTGTTATTGCCAGGACAATAATATTCTTTTTCATGAAACCCTGGTCCTTCCATGATATGAACCATACGGACCACCCCGATAATCTGACCATCAGCATCAATAAGGGGCGATGAATCGTAGAGATTTTTACCTTTTCGTTCATAAAGATTAATAATGATAACTACACCAAGCTGTTTAGCCACCTCACAGAAAATTTTGGTGGTTGGCCCAGGAATTGTTTCAGCTAATTCAATGGCCTTAGGATTGCCTGGGCTTTGGGGGAAAAAAGTAAGGAAACTGAGCTCAGGGAAAACAATTAATTCTGCGCCTTCTTTGGCCGCTTTTTTTATAGCTTTTAAACCTCTTTGAATGTTTTTTTCCTTTAAGCTTGTAACTTTTTGCTGGATTAACGCTATTTTCATACTTCCTCTCTTTAAAAAATTTTATAGGCTTTTTATATTACCCCCTTTATTTTTCTCTATCAAGATTAGGAAAGGCTTCAAATACTATCACGATTAAGTTTGCCCTATCAGTTAAAGTGAAATAAAATTAATTGTAGATGATTAAATTTAATCCTATTTTTAAAAAATTCCTTGACTTACCTCTTAGAACAAAATTTATTCTAAGTTTTCTAGTGGTTATTGTAGCTGGAGGCTTTATCTTTCTTTTTTTGGTACAAGGTTGGCACACAGGACAATTTTTTCTCTGGCCGAAGCGAAAGTTCGCCATGACCTGGCTTCAGCTTGGTCTGTTTATCAAGAAAAAATAAATGATATTCAGGATATAGTCCACTTGAATTCTCTCCGTGATTCAATCCAAAGAGCCTTAGTAGCTAAGGACAGGGAGAGTCTTTACCGGTTGCTTTCGATTATTCTTCGGGAGTTTAAACTCGACATTTTGGGCCTTACGGATGAGAAAGACATAGTCGTTCTTCGGGTAAGAAACTGTTCTTAAAAAAGGTCAGCCTTGGATTGGCCGGGCCTTCGTGGTCAATCACTGGTATATAGCTGCCTATGAGCCAATCAGGGGCATCAAAGATAAAATCATAGGAATGCTGTATGTGGACATGCTTGAAAAGCCCTATATTGATCTGCGAAATAACGTTATGCTTACTTTTACTGGGATGGCCGGCCTCTGTACGGTCATTTTACTTCTTATTCTTTCAGCTATTACCTCAATCATTATCAATCCACTCCAAAGAATGGTTCAAGCAACCCAGCGAATTGCCCAAGGGAACTTAACCATCGGTTGACCGTCGATGGCCGCGAGGAAATAGGGCAATTGGCTGAATCTTTTAATCGGATGACCGAAAATCTTAAAAGGGCCAACGAAAATTTAATTCAATGGAGAAAAACCTTGAACGAAGGGTTGAGGAAAGAACAAAGGAATTAAAAGAAATGCAGGATTTTCTAATTCCAGTCCGAAAAACTTGCCTCTTTGGGGAAGATGGCGGCTGGCATTGCCCATGAAATCGATAATCCCTTGACCTCAATTTTAATTAATACTCACCTGCTCCTTGAGAAACTTGAAAAATTAAAAAAAAAGGATGAATTTTATGAGAATCTTAGTCTCATCGCTGAGGAAACACACCGTTGCTCGCAAATTGTCCGAGGCCTGCTCGAATTTGCCCGGCAAAGCCAGACCCAAAAAACTAATACTGATATAAATGATTTAATTGAGAAGACAGTGCTTTTGCTTGAAAACAAAGCTTCCTTTCAGAATATAAAAATAATTAAGAATCTTAAACCCGATTTACTTTTAATTCTGGTCGATCGAGCCAAAATTCAGCAAGTTTTCTGGAATTTGATGATCAATGCTTGCGAAGCGATGCCCAATGGTGGGCAACTAACAATTCTAACCGATTTAAGTAGAGATGGGAAGGCAATTGAAATTAGATTTATAGATACAGGGGTGGGAATCTTTCCCGAGCATATAAACAAAATTTTTGATCCCTCTTTCACAACTACGGCCTCTGGGAAAGATCTCGGGCTGGGTATTTGTTACGGAATAATTCAACAACATAACGGAGCAATTGAAGTTAAAAGCGAACCAGGTCGGGGAACTGTTTTTACTATTTATTTACCCTTAGAAAAAATAGGAATCGATCCGAAAGGAGGTCATTAATTATGTCAATAACAGGTAAAAAGAAAATTTTGGTTGTAGATGATGAAATTACGGTTTGTAAGAGTACCCGCCAAGCCCTTCTCTCTGATGACCATGAGGTTGATATGGCTTTTAGTGGTGAAGAAGCTCTCCTTAAAGACAAAGAAAAAAGATATGACCTGGTAATCACTGATCTCATGATGCCTGGAATGTGCGGTCTCAATCTTTTAAAGGAAATTAAAGCTTACTATCCTGAAGTGAAGGTTGTTATGATCACTGGTTATCCAACCATCAAAAACAGCTGTAGAATCAATTAAAATGGGAGCTTTCGATTACATTCCTAAACCCTTTACCCCCGATGAGCTTCGAGCCTTAGTTTCTCGGGCGATCAAACCAGCGGAAGCTGAAGCTTCACAGGTAGCTCAGGAGAGTGAAGCTAAAATTCCGTTTGGTTATTATTATTTATTAGGTCATACATGGCTCAAGTTAGAAAATGACGAGCGAGGCATCGTTGGGGTTATGCCCGATTTTTTAAAAAGTATAGGAATTATCGCCAATCTTGAGCTGCCGAAAATTGGCGATTTCATCTCTCAAGGCGAAGTTTGTGCTAAAATAACCGATTCTGACCGATTCGTTCATCATGTCTGGTCCCCAGTCGCAGGCCGGGTAATCGAGATTAATATCGATCTATTGCAAGATTTATCCCCTTTGAGCCGTTTTCCCTTTACAAGAGGCTATTTATTTAAAATGGAAGCCTCGAGACTTCAAGAGGACTTAGAAGGACTTCTTGTAGCGAAATAATCTCCCTCAATATGACCACTTTTAAAGATAAGGACAATTTTATTAAAGAAAAAAGTCTGATCAATCTTTTCAATTCCCTTTTTCAAGATTTTCCCGTTCATGGTTTTTTCTTTCTCAACGAACACGGAAAGTGGCAAGAAACTCCCCATAATTGGTTAGACCGAATTAAGAGCGAAACACTTTTTTGGCTAAAAGGAGAGAAGAGGCAAAAAAGACTAAATATAATTGAAGTAATTATCGGCTTTCTGGAAAAGATTGATTTTTGTTTTTCAGAAAAGGTGGAGCTTGCGCTTCGCAATTGTGCCTGGAACTTAGAGAAACTGAACATAAGAGCTGAAGAGTTCAATCTCAATTTGCTCCCAGGATTTCCTTGCTCGAACCATCAGAGGGGAAAAGTTTAGGCTTTAATTTAATTGTGGCTTTTTTTGATGTTTTAGCTTTTTCTATATTAAAAGAATCTTTAAAAATAAATGCTTCTTGGCCTTTGGCTGAGTGGGATAGTCAAGCCAAATCCCTCAATTACTTCTTCCGTCAAAAAGATGAAGAAATCGAAAATAGTCTGCTGTCAAGTTTTGGGAATGAAGAAAAGTCTACTTTTTTAGCTTTAAATCAGTTTTTAAAAAAATATTTTCAGAATTTTATTAATCAGTTAGCCAAATTCATAGCGGAAGAACAGAGGATTTCACTCTCTCTTAATGAATGGCTCAAAAAGCTCGACTTAGCCGAAGATAAGGAAGAAATTTATGCGGCCATAAGGGAAATAATTCAGCCACCCATGGGAATAGTGACCAATGTTACGCCAAAGAATAAAGAAATTTTTGAAGAAACCGTCACTGCTCTCAGAAAGATTAACCTGCCTGAATTCATCCATTCTCTTTATCTTTATCATGTCGGGGCGATAAACCTTATAAGCTTAAAACCGGCTGAAAAAGGCCTTAATGAATTATCAATTACCCTTAATTACATAATCAAGCAAAAAGAAAAAGTCGTGATGGCGGTAACCGGAGATTCAGGCACAGGAAAAACCTATTTTTGTCAGGTCTTAGCTTGTGGCTGTGCCGGTTTAAAACCAGAGGAGATTCTTTATCTAAGGCGAGACTCCAAAGAAGGCAGAAAGATTTTCAATCGTCTTCTTGGCCGGAACTGATTAAAAAAATATATAAATCCTGTTTATTTCCAATACGATGTATCCGACGAAGATAGCCCCGAGCTTTTTTGGCAGCAATTTTTCAATACTTATAGACACAAGCGGCTTATTCTCCTCGATGGCTGTCGAGATCGCCATTATTTTGAGCGCGTAGTCGATCTTTTTTATGAAAAAGGCGAGCTTGATTTAGTCGTTAATTTTTGGACCAACTTTTCGACCCGTCGTCTTAACTTGGAAGAAAGAGAAATTGCCCTGGAAAGCGTAAAGCTTCATCTTTCCTTTCTGGAAATGCCCTACCTAAAAGATACATTATTTTACCAGGAAGGCAAAAAAATTCTCTATGACCTTGATAATTCCCATAGCTTGCCGGCTTGGCCGCGAAGAAACAGCCGAGCTTTTCACCAAGAGATCGGTTGAGCATTGGGGAGAACTGATTCAATTAGGGCAATTTCCAACTGAAAAATCTTTATCGTTAATTGAAGCGGAAATGGAACCCGAGGAAACAGAATTTCTTCTTGAAGAAGGGGTCTGGTTTACTTCTGAAAGCAATTTTATTTCTTTCGAAGAAGCAATCCTCGAACCACAATTAAATAAAAACTTTAGACCAGGAGCCCCATCTTTTAGGCACTGTCTTTCCTTTAGATCTTGAACCTGTAAAGTTACGTCTTTATGCTCAGGATCAAATTGGAGGTATAGATAAGAAAAACAGAATTTTTGTTTTCACCCTGGTCGATCATCGTCCTTTCACCTTTGATCCAGAAGAGGAAATTAAGGCTGACTGTCTTCTCGGTCGAAATTTTAGCTGGCAAGGGCATGAACTTGGGCTAAAAATTTTTTCTTTTGAACGGGAAGAAATAATCAGATTTGAAGGGCCAAGGATATCCATAGTTAAAATGGCGGCCTCTCCTCCTTCAAATCTTTTTTGGTCCTTGAAAATGGAGAGCTTTGGCTTTGGGATTTCGAAGAAAAGAAGATTTCCCGCTTTATTTCCAGGCTAAAATTCTCCTTTTCAATAAATTCACTAGCTATTGAGCTAGGAAATCGACTTTATCTGGCAAATCAAAACGAAGTCTTACGCTTTGATCTTAATCACAGGAAAATAACCGGACTAAAACTAACCAAAGAGCTAGTTCATAGCATCAAATACCTAACAAAGAAAAAGAATTCTGGCTGTTATTTCTAATAAAGAAACAGAAAATTGGGGAGTAAAAATAATTGATTTTCCGGCCGGAAAAACTCTTACCCTCTGGCTTCCAGGAATTAAGGAAATAAGAGCAATCGACGGTCTTCATGATGGTTGCATTTTATTAAGCGGCCAGGAAGATAGGATAAATCAGGCAGGTCAAACAATTGAGTTGCCTGGCTTTTGGCTTTTATGCCCAGAAAAAGATTTTTACGGGTTAGCAAGAATAAATCGTCAAGAATATAAAATAAATGATCTTTTGGCTCTTGGTCCCAAAATATTAACCTGCGGCTACGAGCCGGACGGACGACCTACTTTCCGCATCTGGGGAAGTCAATTTTTTGTCCGAACTGAACTTGGCAAGATGAAAATCAAGACTTGAGAGATTCAATTTCATTTACCGTTTTTGGAATTTTTCGACCTAAAACCCTGCAACCATCTTCGGTTACTAGAACATCATCCTCGATGCGTATCCCACCAAAATCAATATATTCCATGACCCGATTATAATTGATAAACTCAAAATGTTTCTTTTCCTTTTTCCATTGGGCAATAAGAGCTGGGATGAAATAAATGCCAGGCTCTACTGTCAGAACAAAACCTGGCTCAAGAGTTCGGGCCAAGCGTAAATACCCAAGGCCAAACTGCTCGCTTCTTTTTACGCTTTCATTATAACCGACATAATCTTCCCCAAGACCCTCCATATCGTGGACATCAAGACCAAGCATATGACCAAGGCCATGGGGAAAGAAAAGAGCATGAGCCCCCTTTTCGACAGCCTCGTCTATATTGCCTTTCATCAGCCCCAGCTCTTTTAACCCCGAAGCCATAATCCGACAGGCTTCAAGATGAACATTTTTGTAGGGAATTCCTGGCTTAATGGCTTTAATGGCTGTTTCTTGAGCCTTGAGAACAATTTCATAAATGTCTCTCTGTTTCTGGGAAAATTTCCAGCCTACAGGTAAAGTTCGAGTGATATCGGCCGCATAATGTTCAGCCGATTCGACCCCGGCATCAATTACCAGAAGTTTGCCTTTAATTAGGCGATTACTATGATCATGATTATGGAGAATTTGTCCATTAATGGTCAGTATAGTTGGAAAAGACAGGCGACAGCCATGGCTGAGAGCAATTCCTTCCATAGCTCCTACAAGTTCCCATTCCGTTTTTCCAGGTTTGGCCATTCTCATGGCGGTCAGGTACATTTCCCGAGTAATATTCAGAGCTGATTCAATTTCTTTAACCTCAACTTCTTCTTTTACCGACCTTAAAGACACAGTGGCTTTAATTAATTCTTTCGAAACCCCGGCTTTAACTTCCTCGATTGGCTTTTCTAATAGATGAGCCATCTCAAAGAGAGTATCATGCCGATAAGGAGGGAGATAATGAAGGGTGCGCCCGTTGGCGAGATAACCTTTAATTGTCGGCTCAAGTTCTTTGAGCGGCTTGACTTGCTTGACGCCGACTTTCCTGGCCCTTTCAATTAGGCGAGGTTGATGCCCCATCCAGATTATGTCTTCGAGAGACAGGTCATCACCAAAAATAATTTCTTTATCTTCATCAATATCAATTAGACCGAAAAGATTGGGACTATCAAGACCAAAAAAATAAAGAAAAGTACTATCTTGCCGGAAATAATAAGTGTTGGCTGGATAATTGATCGGTGCTTCCTTGTTTCCAGGAAAAAGAGCTATACCAGAGCCTAATTTCTCCTTTAAAGCCTGCCTTCGGGCTCGATATACCTTGGGTTCAAACATGTTCTTTCCTCCCTTATTTTTTATTGGCAAGCCTCATATACCAAAATCAATATTAAATTGCAAATTGAAAGAGGCAATAAAAATATTGTCGATAAAATATTATGAAAATATTATTTAGATTAAAGATTGGGTTAACGATGATGCTTAGGTAAAAGGATTGCCTCGGTCTTTGAAAATGAAATAGGCCTTAAAGCAAATTGAGGTCGAAGATGGAAAGATTAAAAAAATTATCTTTATAAAAAAGTTAAGTTAGCAATTTCTTAAAAGGATTGGTGTTCAGTTCGCCGGATTATTTCATCTTGAAGTTCCTTGCTGAGATCAACGAAATAATCGCTGAATCCAGCTACACGGACGATTAAATCTCGATATTTCTCCGGATGTTTTTGGGCATCTCTTAAAGTCTCAGCGGTAACTACATTGAGCTGGATGTGATGTCCATCAAGATGAAAATACGTCCTAATTAAATGCGCTAAATTTCTCAGACCTTCTTCCGTGGCTAATAATTGAGGCGTAAATTTCTGATTGAGAAGGGTTCCGCCTGTTCGAAGATGATCTATTTTGGCTACAGATTTAATCACGGCCGTTGGTCCATTGCGATCAGCTCCCTGAACAGGCGAGACGCCTTCAGAGAAGGGTTCATGAGCTTTTCTTCCATCAGGCGTGGCACCTGTTTTCTTACCAAAATAGACATGGACCGTTGTCGGCAAAAGATTGATTCGATAGGTTCCCCCTTTAAGGTTTGGACGGCCATTAATTGCCTGATAATAGATTTCAAAAACTTCCCGGAGCAGACTGTCGGCATAATCGTCGTCATTTCCATATTTTGGGGTTTTATTGATCAGCATCTGTCGCCATTCTTCATAGCCTTCGAAATTTACGGCCAGCATCTTAAGGAAATCATCCATGGATAGATTTTTTTTATCAAAGATATGGTATTTTAAGGCCGTCAAGCAATCGGTGATTGTCCCTATGCCTACCCCCTGAATATAAGACGTGTTATATCGTGCTCCGCCATCATGATAGTCCTTAGCTTTGGCGATGCAATCATCAA
Organism: uncultured bacterium; assembly: GCA_938092135.1. Lineage (GTDB taxonomy): Bacteria > Acidobacteriota > Aminicenantia > Aminicenantales > CALLJL01 > CALLJL01. The sequence continues at coordinate 43,657 of CALLJL010000004.1, read as the reverse complement.
TCAAAAGCGACAGGAAAGGTGCCGGCAGATATTCAGCATAAATTCTTTCTATTATGTTATTGCCCCGAATTTTTATATCAACAAAGTGTTGCACCTGTCGCTTAAAGGCATTCATAAGGTCTTCAAAAGTTGAGAAGCCTCTGGGGTCTCCTGTTTCCAGGCCAATTTTTTTGCCGGTCAGAGGATCAATTCCATTGTTTAAGGTAATCTCTAGGACCTTGGGTAGATTAAAATACCCAGTTAAAATATAAGCTTCTTTACCAAAAATTCCAGCTTCAACGCATCCACTGGCCCCCCCGCAGCGAGCATCTTCAAGGGATTTTCCTTGGCGAAGCATTTCTTGGATGATGGCATCAGTATTAAAAATAGATGGCTGCCCATAGCCAGTTTTTAGGATTCTGAGAGCTCTCAACAAAAACTCCTCTGGGGTCTTTTTGCTAATCTGAACCATCGAACTTGGTTGAATTAGCCTCATTTCATCAATAACATCCAAGATAAGATAGGAAAGTTCATTGACACCATCAGAGCCGTCCTTCTTAACCCCTCCAAGATTGATTAGGCAAAAATCAGCATAAGTAGCACTTTCTTCAGCTGTTACCCCGACCTTTGGGGGAGCAGGCTGATTGTTAAATTTAATCCAGAAGGCCTGAAGCAATTCTCTGGCCATTTCTTCGGTGAGAGTACCCTCTTCAAGCCCTTTTTTGTAGAAGGGATAAAGATGCTGGTCAAGCCGGCCAGGATTAAAGGAATCCCAAGTATTAAGTTCAATAATAACTCCTAAATGAACAAACCAGTAATATTGAAGAGCCTCCCAAAAATCCCTAGGAGGATTTTCGGGAACATGTGAGCAAATTTCTGCTATTCTTAAGAGCTCTGCCTTTCTTTTAGGATTTGTCTCCTTGGTAGCAAGTTCCCTAGCCTTAGCGGCATGACGATGGGCATATAGGATCAGAGCATCAGCCACAATTTCCATCGCCCTTAGCTCTTCCCTTTTCTTCAGGGCTTCTGGGTCACGGAAATCATCAATTCTTCGCTTGGAAGCTTCAATCTCTCTTTTAAAATCTTTGAATCCTTTATAATAAATTTTATCATCCAAAACTGTGTGGCCAGGGGCTCTCTGTTCCATAAATTCAGTGAAAACACCAGCCTCATAAGCGTCTTTCCACTCGTCGCTCATCTCAGCAAAAATTTTTTCTCTTACTGTCTTACCCTTCCAGAAAGGAATAATAATATCTCGATAGATGCGTCTTGTTTCCTCGTCAACAAAATAAGGTGTCTTTGGGCGGCTATTAAGAATTTCAAGATCTTCCAAAGAATGACAAGTAACCTCAGGATAAGTAGGGGTTGCCTTAGGGGCCGGCCCTCGTTCACCTACAATCAGTTCTCCCTCATCGATCCAGATAGCTTTTTTCTCTAAAAGATAGCGAAAGGCAAGAGCACGGCGGACAGCTGGCGAAAGAGTCGGATTGTTATTTTGCTGATAAAATTCAGTTAAAAGCAGGGCTCTTTCGGGCGTGATATAAGGTTTGGTATTAATACTCTTTTCCCTAAGACGGGCTATTCTTTCATTCATTTTAGCCTCCAATTAAAACAGAAAAATCATTTTGTTTAAAAAAATCGGCGATTCGCTTCATCTCTTCAGGCGACGGTTTTTTCAAGTCCCCAAGCGGATATTCCCGCCCAAGACGAGCATATTTATCTTTTCCAAAGGTGTGATAGGGAAGTAACTCAATGGCCTTAACCGGGCCCAGAGAAGCAATAAATTCAATCATTTCTTTTAAATTCTTTTCATCGTCGTTGATGGAAGGAATAATAGGAATTCTAATGATTACTTTGTCGGTAATGGCTACGAGCTTTTTTAAATTTTCAAGGATAAGCCTATTGTCTTGTCCGGTAAATCTTTTATGTCTCTCAGCATCAATAATTTTTAAATCATAAAGGAAGAGATCAACGAGAGGGAGGATATGGAGAAAGAGGTCAAAGAGAACATAGCCAGAGGTATCCACCGCCGTGGACAAATGGTAATTCTTGGCCAAGATAAGCAATTCTTTTAGGAATTCAGGTTGGACTAAAGGTTCTCCGCCAGAAAAGGTGACCCCGCCCCCTGACTGTTGATAGAACATAAAATCTTTCTTTACTTCGTCCATAACCTCGGCTGCAGTTACCTCTCGACCAATCATTTCTAATGCTTCTGTTGGACAGGCCTCAGCGCATAACCCACAGCAATTGCACTGAGAAGCATTAATGACCGGAAAAGACCCGCTTTTATTGATAGCCTTAAATGGACAAATATCTACACATCTTGAACACTTCTCGAGGCACCGTCCAGGCCGAAGCATGATCTCTTGGCCAGGATTTTGGCCTTCCGGATTATGACACCAAAGACAGCGAAGAGGACAGCCTTTAAAGAAAACCGTGGTTCTTATACCCGGACCATCATGAAGAGCATATTTTTTTATGTCAAAAATAAAACCCTTAATCATCCTTGGTTGCTTCCTGAAGAAGTAGCATTGGGATAATACTGAAGGATGAACTTTTTTTGAACCTCAAAGGACCAATGAACATCTCGAATAAAACGAGCCGCTTCTTCATATTTTCCCTGTTGGAGTAAAGAAAGAAGATTTTCGTGCTCAATGATGGAGCTTTCTTCCCATTCTTTTACAAACTTTGATTGGCGAGGAAAATCATAAAGCCTCTTTTTTAAAGTATTGACAATACGAATTAATTCTGGGTTAGAGCAGGGTCTGAGATAGATATTATGAAAATCGAGATTTCTTTCATAATAAGTGTCAAAATCATCGCAGGCTATGGCTTTTTTCATGCTTTCTATGAGTTTAGCCATATTATCGAAATCCTGAGATGTCAGAAGCGGGCCTGCCTTTAAAATAGCTAGGCTCTCGAGAGCCCCAATAATTTCATAAGCATTTTTTATATCTTCCAAGGTTAAGGGATTGACATAAACTCCCCGCCGAGGTTTAATGGTGACAAAATTTTCCATAGCCAGTTGAAGAAGGGCATCCCTTAGAGGTGTCTTGCTGATTCCCAAAGTTTGGGCAGTTTTATCCATTTTTATCTCATCACCAGGCCGGAGATTTCCAATTCGAAGCTGTTGCCGAAGATATTCATACACTTGGTCTTTAAGCGATTTGTGGTTGATTACAGGAGCCATAGATCTTTTTCCTGATATCTAAAATATCAGATATTAGATATCCTGTCAAGAAAAAATTTTTTGCTAGGTTAGGTTTTTGAATTATAAATAAGATAAGAGTCTTAAGATCTCTTGGGAACTAAAAGGCTTGGTTATAATTCCCAAATTGGGAACTTGATCGGCTTTGGCTAATGTAGCTTCATCATTATAACCAGTTATGTAAATAAGATTAAAAGGGCCTTTCCTTTGAATAATTTTGGCTGCTTTGATGCCGTCTAAGGACCCCTGCAATTTTATATCCAAAATAACCAGGTCAGGTTTATCTTTATCAAGCCATCTCAGCCCTTCCTCGGCCGAGGGAACAATCTTAATTTCCCTGGCCCCGAAAGAAGAAAAGACATTGGCTAGATCCATAGCAATGATGGCTTCGTCTTCAATAATAAGAACCTTCATGCTTACATCAAGGAATATTTTTTATAGAATACTCCTTTTCATTATCATCTTTTTTAGTCGATTGAGGCGGGAAGTTAATAAAAAAATAATAGCGGGGGCTGGATTTGAACCAGCGACCTCCGGGTTATGAGCCCGACGAGCTACCAGGCTGCTCTACCCCGCGATCAAAAAAATTATAGCAAAAATAATGATTCTGTCAAAATTTTAACTTATAAAAATTTTTACCCAAAATTTTATAAAAATTCTTGACATCGATTTTAAATAATCAATATAATTTTTGGCCTAAAAAATGGCGACTTTTTTGTTTTATTTATTATCCATAATTACTGTTGCCTCAGTTGTCGCTATGATCTTTTCTCGCCACCAGGCCCATAATGCCCTCTTGCTGGCTGTGGCCTTCACATCCCTTGGAGGTCTTTTTGCCCTGCTCCAAGCTCCTTTCATTGCTACCGTGCAGATTATTATTTATGCGGGGGCCATTATGGTCCTTTTTATCTTTGTTATTATGATGATTGATCTTCGACAGCCCTTCCCTCCCTTAAGAAAAAAATGGGTTTTTGCTCTTGGAGCCTTGCTAATAGTCGTTATTTTTTTTGAGCTTATCATGGTTATTAAATCATTTCCTACGGCAAGCAAAGCAACAAATTTAGACTTCGGTCATCCAGCTTCTTTGGGTAAGCTTCTTTTCTCTAAATATCTATATCCTTTTGAGATCACTTCTATCCTGATTGTAGCCGCTATGGTTGGTTCTTTATACTTAGCTCGCCGCAAGGAGAGATGATAATGTCGCCAGTGGCCTTTTTTATTTTGAGCCTCCTGTTATTCACCCTTGGTGCTCTGGCCTTTCTATTCAAAAGAGATTTAATCACTCAATTTATGGCGATCGAAATTATGCTCAATGCGGCCAATTTAGCCTTGGTCGCTGGGGCAAAAACATGGGCTTCCCTAGATAGCCAGGTTGTTGTCTTCTTCGTGATCACCGTCGCCGCGGCCGAAGCTGCGGTCGGTTTAGCCATTATTCTTTTAATTTACCGCCAGAAAAAGAATATTAGATCGGAAGAAATAAATCTCCTAAAGGGGTGAAATGAGCGAATATTTCTGGCTTATTCCTTTATTCCCAGCCGCCAGTTCCTTTATTCTCGTTATCTTTGGTCGTTGGTTGCCCAAAAAATATGTCTCTGTTCAAGCCCCTTTGGCTGTTCTTTTATCCTTCATTTTTGGCTTGGCTTCTTTTTTAAAAATCTATCCTCGAGGTTTAGGACATGAAGCCGCGGGCTTGAGCAAAACTCTCTTTTCTTGGATTCATTCCGGAAGCTTCCAGATAGATTTTACTTTTTGGTTCGATCAGCTGACTGCGGTTATGGTGCTTGTGGTTAGTGGGGTAGGCTTTATTATTCATGTTTACTCGATTGGTTACATGGCTGAGGACAGAAGCTACACCCGTTATTTCAGTCTGCTCAATCTTTTTACTTTTGCCATGTTGCTTCTGGTGATGGCTGGTAATATGGTTTTGATGTTTGTTGGCTGGGAAGGAGTTGGCCTTTGTTCTTATCTTCTGATTGGTTTTTGGTTTGAAAGACCTTCAGCCGCCAGTGCCGGCAAAAAAGCTTTCATCGTCAACCGAATTGGTGATGCTGCCTTTCTCCTTGGACTTTTCTTCCTTCTCTTTAATTTTAAGACCGCTTCTTTTCCTGAAATAAACCGAGCTCTAACCGACGGCAGGATCTCCTCGTCTCTAGCTACTCTTATAGCCCTTTTATTCTTTGCCGGTGCCACAGGCAAATCAGCTCAAATCCCTCTTTATGTTTGGCTTCCTGACGCCATGGAAGGTCCAACACCGGTAAGTGCCTTAATTCATGCTGCCACCATGGTCACCGCCGGTGTTTATATGGTTTCTCGCCTAAATGTTCTTTATTCCTATTCAGGTATAGCTGCTGAGGTTGTGGCCATTATTGGCGCTCTTACGGCGGTTTATGCCGGAACAATTGCATTAACGCAGTTTGATATCAAAAGGGTTTTAGCTTATTCCACTATTTCTCAAATAGGCTATATGTTTCTTGGCTGTGGAGTTGGGGCCTTCGCTGCAGGGATGTTCCATCTTTACACCCATGCTTTCTTCAAAAGTCTGTTATTCTTGGCAGCCGGAAGTGTAATGCACGCGTTATCCGGCGAACTTGACATGCGCCGTATGGGTGGCCTTAAAAAGCATTTACCTATTACCTATTCCACTTTTCTTATCGGCGCTATTACCATAGCTGGAGTTCCCTTCTTCTCTGGCTTTTTCTCCAAAGATGCTATCCTCACTCAATGCTACGCTCAAGGAAAATATTTTCTTTGGCTGCTTGGCCTCACTGGAGCCATTATTACTGCCTTTTATATGTTCCGCTTAATCTTTCTTACCTTTCATGGGCAAGAAAGATTTTCAGCTGAAATTCGCCACCATCTTCATGAATCGCCGCCTGTGATGACAATTCCTCTTATTATTTTAGCTTTCTTTTCTATTATTGCAGGCTATATAGGCCTACCTGTCGTTTTCGGTCACGATCTTAACTTCTTTGAACGCTTTCTTGAACCTGTAATAATCCGAGCCTATGAAACTCACCTGTCTTTGGGCATTGAATGGCTTTTAATTATTATTTCCTCCGTCATTGCCTTTGTCGGCATCTTTCTTGCCTACGTTTTTTATTTAAAGTCGCCCCATCTTCCCCATCAATTAGCCTCGCGTTTTCCTGGCGTTTATCGCCTTTTGTTTAATAAATATTATGTTGATGAAATTTATAACATTCTCTTTGTAAAACCCTTAGTTAAAGGTTCCGAAATGGTCTATTACAATTTTGATTTGCCCATAATTGATGGAGCAGTTAATGGCTCAGCGAAAACCGTGAGCTTTTTTGGCCGAATTCTTAGCCTTGTCCAGAGCGGGTTAATTAGGGATTATGCTCTTGTCTTTATTTTGGGTGTGGCCATAATTTTAGGATTGATTTTATTCTAGAATGAGTATAGCGATTATATCTATAATTACTTTTCTTCCTTTGGCGGGGTCTTTTCTTCTTCTTTTTATCCCCGGTGAGAAAAAAGACTTGCACCGTCTTATAGCTCTTTTGTTCTCACTAATTACCTTCTCTCTTTCCATTGTCTTATTTATCCATTTTGATTCCTCCAAAGCCGAACCACAAATGGTGGAGAAATCTGCCTGGCTTGGATATGGAATCAATTATCATGTCGGGATCGATGGGCTGAGCCTTCTTCTGGTCCTTCTAAGCACATTCCTTTTCCCTATCGCTATTCTCTCTGGCTGGAGATATATTGACCAGAGGGTTAAAGAATATCATATTTTCCTTCTTTTTCTGGAAACTGGGATTATCGGAGTTTTTGTTTCTCTTAATCTTTTCCTTTTTTATGTTTTCTGGGAAGTCATGCTTATTCCTATGTATTTTCTGATCGGTATATGGGGAGGCCCTCGTCGAATTTACGCCACGATTAAATTTGTTATCTTCACCATGTTTGGCAGCTTGCTGATGCTAGTCGCCATCTTTACCCTTTATAGTTTTTATTATAAAGCTACTGGTGTCTATTCTTTTGAAATATCCGACCTGACTAAACTAATTCTTTTGCCAAAAGTTCAAACTTGGCTTTTCCTAGCCTTTGCTTTAGCTTTTGCTATTAAGGTGCCTCTCTTTCCATTCCATACTTGGTTACCCGATGCCCATGTTGAAGCCCCCACGGCCGGATCAGTTATTTTGGCTGCAATTCTTCTTAAAATGGGCGTTTATGGTTTCCTTCGACTGGCAATGCCTCTTTTTCCTCAAGCATTAGCCCAATTTACTCCTCTTTTAATGATTCTCAGCCTAATTGGCATCATTTATGGTGGATGTATGGCTCTAATTCAAAAAGATGTTAAGTCTCTCGTAGCTTATTCTAGTGTAAGCCACATGGGTCTCATTATGCTCGCCCTTTTTGCCCTCAACCAGGAAGGCCTGGAGGGTTCAATTCTTCAGATGATCAATCATGGCCTGAGCACAGGTGCTCTGTTCTTAATTGTGGGCATTCTCTATGAACGGGCCCATACGAGATTAATTAAGGATTATGGTGGAGTAAGCCGTCAAATGCCTGTTTTGGCCGCTTTTTTCCTCGTCTGTATGCTTTCATCCATTGGCTTGCCTGGCTTAAATGGTTTTGTGGGTGAAATTCTCTGCCTTTTCGGTGTCTTTCAAAGTTATAAGATTATGGCTTATCTCGCTGTAACCACGGTAATTTTGGCGGCGGCCTATCTCCTTTGGATGTATCAAAGAGTAATGCACGGACCCATTATTCACGAGCATGTCCGTTCTTTCAAAGACCTTAATCTGAGAGAAATCCTTTATTTGGCCCCAATAGTTGTTTTGATGTTCTGGATTGGAATTTATCCCAATTTTTTCCTGAGGAAAATGGATGCTTCCGTTAATTTTCTCCTCCAAAAGATTGAAGAAAAACAGAAATATTTTGGGCTAGAAATGGAACCTCATAAATGGCGGCTTATAAAGCCAGACCTTTCAGAAAAAGAGCAGTCAAATCCAAAAGAAAATGTTTCCAGGCCTGCCTTGGCTTTCAGAGAGATCTTTGCTGGGGATGACAAAAAACCATGAATGAGTTTGCCTCCCTTTCTCCTCTTTTAATTTTGGTGGGTGCTTCCTTAATTATCCTCTTGCTTGAGGCTTTTGGTCAGTGGTCAAAACGATGGCTGCATAGTCTCATTGCTTTGGCCTCGCTTGGGGGCTGCGCTATTTTTGCTGCCACCTTCTGGGGAAAGGGGGCTGGATATTTTCAAGGCACTTATACTCTGGATAATATAGCTATCCTAATGACCGTTCTTTTTTCTTTGGCGGGCTTTTTGGTTATTCTTGTTTCCCTTTCCTATATGATTCAGCATGGCTTTAATCGGGGTGAGTATTTTAGCTTACTCCTGTTTGCTGTTAGCGGACTTATCATTATGACCACTTCTGAAGATTTGATAGTCATTTTTCTAGGTTTAGAAACTTTGTCGGTAGCCAGTTATGTCCTAGCTGGTTTGAAAAAGGAAGATGAAAAATCATCGGAAGCAGCTATTAAATATTTCCTTTTAGGTAGTTTAGCTTCATCCTTTCTCGTTCTTGGTCTTGCCTTTATATTTATCCATAGCCAGAGTTTTAGTCTCAAAGAAATAAGCTTTGTCATCGATAAAAGTGAAAATTCGCCTTTATTCCTTATAGGTTTTTCTCTGGTCCTCATAGGCTTCGGTTTTAAGGTGGCTCTTGTTCCTTTCCACATGTGGACGCCAGATGTTTATCAAGGAGCACCGACACCCATAACAGCTTTTTTTTCTGTCGGGCCGAAAGCGGCTGGCTTTCTGGTTCTTTTCCGCTTGCTAAGACCTTTCCTTGAGCCCATTTTTTCGCGCCAGAATCTTCAGATTATTCTTTGGCTCTTGAGCGCCTTAACCATGATTGTGGGCAATCTTGTCGCTTTGCGGCAAAAAAACGTGAAGCGTCTTTTGGCCTATTCTTCCATCGCTCATGCTGGCTATTTGACGATAGCTCTCATGACCCAAGATGGTCAAGGGTTAATTTTTTATTTATTAGCTTATCTTTTCATGAATATAGGAGCCTTTTCTATCCTAATTGCTTTAAGCCCCAATGGCCAAGAATTTCATGAGCTTGATGATTTTAATGGACTGGCTACCAGGGCTCCCTGGCTGGCTGCCTCCATGTCGGTTTTTCTTGTTTCTCTGGCTGGTTTCCCCCCAACGGCAGGTTTCTTAGCCAAATTCTATGTATTTAGTACGGCTGTCAGACAGGGGTATACAGGGCTAGTTATCATTGCTGTCCTTACCTCGCTTATCTCGGTCTTTTATTACCTCCGAATAATTGTTCATATGTATATGTCAAAGCAAATATCTAAAATTACAATTAAAGCCGATGATCCTATTTTGCTCGTGGTTATCTTTTTCTGTCTTTACGGTGTCCTTCAGTTAGGGCTATTTCCAGGACGGGTTCTGACTTTAATCCAAAAAGCAGTTCTTTCTTTACCCCCCTTGTAATTTTTAAAAAAAGGTTGGAGCAGAACGTAAGCCGAATTCTGTTCTCGCCTTTAGGGCGAGGGCGGTTATTTGTCTGACCTTCTGATTGCTCAGAAGGTTTTGCGACCTACCCGCCCCCATGAGGCGGGCCACCTCTTCGGGGGCTTGTTTGGTCTTGCTCCGGATGGGGTTTGCCATGCCTCTGATGTCACCATCAGAGCGGTGAGCTCTTACCTCACCGTTTCACCCTTGCCTGAGGAAAGCTTCAATGCTTCCCCTTCGGCGGTCTGTTCTCTGTGGCACTTTCCTCCGGTCGCCCGGAGTCGCTGTTAGCGACCATCCTGCCCTGTGGAGTTCGGACTTTCCTCCCCTCCTGTCCTTATCAAGCCAGGAGGAGCAACCGCCTCGTCTGCTCCAACCACTATTTTTATACCATACTGGGCCATTTTTTTGTAGAGGTTGCTGCGAGCCGTTCCAATAGAGCGGGCTGTTTTGGCAATGTTCCAGCTATTTTCCTCAAGTTTAGCCAAAATGAACGATTTTTCAGCTTCTTCGAGAAAATCCTGAAGCGTTTTAATCTTTTTTATATCAGGTATGGTCAAAGATGATTTTTCAAGGATATAATCGGGCAGATGATGTTTTTCCACAATCTCCCCCTCCACCATGATCAGCAATCTTTCCACTAAATTCTTCAATTCCCTCACATTACCCTTCCAAGAATACTTCATCAGCGCTTCAATCGCCTCAGGAGAAAATCGTTTTGGCCGGAAGTTGTTTTCTTCAGCCAAAACTCGACTGAAATAATCAATCAGTAAAGGAATATCCTCCCTATGCTCCCTAAGCGGTGGAGAATAAATAGGTATAACATTTAGACGGAAGTAAAGGTCTTCCCGAAATCGACCAGCCTTAATCTCAGCCAATAAATTTTTATTCGTCGCCGCAATCACCCTGACATCAACCTTAATTATTTTGTTTGAACCAACCCTTTGCACCTCACCCTGTTCAAGGACTCGCAGAACTTTAGATTGGGTTTTTAAACTCATATCGCCAATTTCATCTAAAAAAATGGTCCCACCGTCAGCCAACTCGAATTTGCCCAGTTTTTTTTCAGTCGCTCCAGTAAAAGCTCCCTTCTCATGACCGAAAAGCTCGCTTTCGATTAATTCTTCAGGAATAGCGGCGCAATTGACCTGAACAAATTTCTCTTTGGCTCTGAGACTGTTTTCATGAATGGCCCTGGCGATTAATTCCTTTCCGGTACCACTTTCGCCTTGGATAAGGACGGTGGCATTTGTCGGTGCAGCCCGAAGAATATCTTCCCAGAGCTTTTTCATAACCGGGTGATTACCAATTAATTCATATTTTCTTTCGGCTCGTCGACGTAAATCGAGACATTCCCGGCGTAACCGGTTCTGATTAAGGGCATTGCGAAGGCAAAGCAAAACTCTATCCCTTTCTAAGGGTTTCTCGAGAAAATCGAAAGCCCCTAATTTAGTACTTTCGACAGCTGTTTGTATCGTTCCATGCCCTGAAATCATAATGACTTCAGGAGCAAGTGGCCTCTTTTTTATTTCAGCTAAAAGATCAAGTCCACTCAAACCAGGTAGCTTAACATCAAGCAAGATGACGTCTATGCCGGCAATTTCTTCTAGTAGATTCAGAGCTTGCTCAGCTGAAATCGCCTCAAAAACTTCATAGCCTTCATAAGAAAGAATCATCCTGAGGGAATTACGAATTCCCTCCTCATCATCAACGACGAGAACCCGGGCTGCTGGTTTTTTATTTTTCATTCTGCATTCCACCTTCATTATGGAATTTTAACACAAATTTATTGAAAATAAATAAATTCTTATTTCTAGGCCTTAAAGACAATAGTAAGTGCGCAGGCTTTGGCTATTTGCGATTAGCCCCAACTGGCTTCCTCTTACAAGAATCAATGAATCTTAACCGAAATTTCAAAATCAATTCGCCTTGAATTGGAGTAAGTGGTATTATATTTATTGTGTTTCCTAAAAAGAGAAATTGGCTAAATTCTTTAAGAAAACTTCGGGGTAATCTTCTTCTCTTCTTTTTTGTCTTATATCTTTGTTTTTTCCCCTTAATCTCGACGCCAGAAACCAAAGAACTCAATTTGATTCTCGACAATGGCTTAAAGGTTTTGCTTATCGATCGACCCGGCTCTCAACTTGTAAATTTAGCAATGGCAGTTGGCTTCGGATCGCGAGATGAATCACCTTCAATGTACGGTTTAGCTCATCTTCTCGAACATATTATTCTTTTCCGCGGAGAAAGATCAAAAACGGTAGAAGAAATTCATAATGAACTGAAACGAATTGGGGCCTGGATCAATGGTCACACAAGTCTTGATGCCACTCTTTTCGAGCTTTCAGTTCCCAAGGAAGAAATTGAGGTAGGAATCATAAATTTCATTGACCTCATTTTTAATCTTAATTTGAATGAAGATGATTTGGCCAAAGAGAAGCAGATTATTCTTGAGGAAATGAACCTCCAGGCCTCAGAGCCGCTTTCCCTGGCTCTGACTCTGGGATATGAATCTCTTTTTCCTGACCATGCCTATGGTCATCCTTTGATTGGCCGGGCTGAAACGGTGAAGCAATTGACTTTAGATCAGGTGATCAAGGCTCACCGTGAATTTTATTCCCCGACTAATAGCGCCTTAGCCGTTGTTACCGACTTAAAAGCAACTAAAATTGAAGAATTGATTAAAAGATATTTCGGACAAATAAAAGGAGAAAAAAGGCCAAGGCCGGTTATTCACCCTCCTCCGCCTCTTGAGAAGACAGGGCGAATCGAAAAAGAAATGGACGAGCAACAAAGCCATTTACTATTAGTTTGTCGAGCTCCTGATCTCACTAGTTATGACCAATATGCCTTTGACCTCCTGGCAACAATTATGGGTCGAGGCCTTAATCCTTTGCTCGCTATGGCCTTGGGGTCAAAACGAATTTCTGTAGCCAATCTTTATGTTTCTTTTAATGCCCACAAATATAGTGGAGTATTGTTAATTCATCTAGTCCTTGACCCAAAAAATGTCGTTTTGGCCGAAAGGGAGGTCAGCCGATGGCTTCGCCAATTATCCCAAGAAAATTTTTCTCCCGATGATGTTTTGGGGGAAACTAAAGATTATGTCTTTGATTTTTTAACCTCAGCCAAAAAACAAGTTCAATTAAATGCTGAAAGGTCCCTTGAAGATGGCCTGAAATTAGCGTCTTCTGTGGCTTTATATCTCCTCCTGCTTGAGGGAACTACTTTGCCTCCTTATCTTGAAACGATTGAAAAAATAAATTCCACTGACTTAAGACGGGCGGCCTCAAAATATCTTAGCCGGCCCCAAATGGCCATCATTGTCATTAATCCCATAAAAAAGTTTAATTAAAAAGCTTAAATGTTAATAGTTAAAGCTCTGAAAAGGTCAAGATGGAGGGGATTTATAAACTTAAAATGGTTTATTACGATACATATTTTGCTTCTTTTCTTTAATTTAAATCAGGGTTTGGCTCAGGTCAAAATTAATACCCTGACCAATGGCCTGCAACTGATCATTGATCAAAATTCCAATAGTCAAACTACCGCCGTTTTTATTTTGATTAATGGGGGAAAGCTGGCCGATCCTCCGGGAAAGGCCGGTCTTGGATATTTGGTAACAAGACTTTGCCTTGATCCGCCTGATATTAATTATTTAAAAGAATTTATGAAAAGTGGCGCAGAAATTAAAATGGTCTCCAGGGGAGATTTTCTAGTGGTGTCCATCGAATGTCTTTCAGCCAATTTCGAAAACACAATGAAATTAATCTATCGAAGTTTTTCCCGTCCTATTTTTTCAGGGTTAAGATTAAATAACCTTAAAGAGGTTTTAAAAAACAACCAAAAAAGGGAATTAGATGATGTTGATTCAAGAGCTGAGCTTACCCTACTTGAAGCTTTTTTTGGTTCCTCCGCTTATAGTGCAAGCAGTTATGGGCATTCCTTAACAGTTGAAGCCATAAAAAGTGAAGACGCGAAGATTTATCATCAGAAGTATTTTGTCGGGGCAAATATAATTATTTCAGTGGTTTCCGATCTTGATCCCAAGACCATAGCTTCAGTTATTGAAAGTACCTTTGCCCGGTTGCCCAAAGGCGAAAGCTTTCAATCATCGACTCCTTTAGTTCAAATTCCAGAAAAAAAAGAAATAAATTTGAAAAAAGAAAGTCCCTCTTCTTTTCTCGCTGCTGCTTTCCCTTTACCTCCTTTATCCACGAAGAATTATGTTCTGGCCAAATTTCTTGAGGCCGTTATTGGCCAGGGCCCTGGTTCAAAGATCTGGCCTCTCAGGGGAGAGGAAAGTTTAGCCTATGAAGCCGGTTCTAAGGCAATTTTGATGAGGGGCGGTGGCCTTCTGATAATCTATCTTAAAACCTTAGCTGAAAATTTTTATGAGGCTAAAGAAAAGTTTAAAAAAAGACTTATGGAAATTAGCGAAAAGGGTTTAAATGAGAAAGATTTAGAGATGGGGCGAAATGCTTTTCGTCTCTGGCAATATAAACAGTTCGAATCTAAAATAAAAAGGGCCGAAATTATGGCCATCCATCACGCCTTCGGTCTTGAAAAAGATATAATCGAAAATTACCTTTCCACGATTGGTTTTGAAGAATTTGACCTTTTTTTTAAAGAGATATTGGATCTTGAAAAAGCTGTTTTTTTAAATATTATTCCCTCAAAGATCTTTTCTGAAAACGAAAGAAATCATCCCGACTTACCTTTTTAGCTATTTCTTGGTAATTGATCTGAGTCCCTTCAACTTCAAGCCAATTTTTTTTGTTTTCCCCCCTCAATCTGAGACCTAATTCCACCCCTTGATTAATCCATCTTGTCTGATAGATTAAATGTCCTAAACTGACGGCATAACCCCAGCTTAATTCATCATAACGAAAAGTAGGGTTTTGCCAATGGACTATATCTTCAAAAGGAGAGCCAAAATTAGTTGAGAGACAGGTTTTAATTTGTTCATAGTCGCGAAGGGGCTTGTTCTTCGATCCAGCTATTTGCCAGAGTTCAATATGGATTTGAATTAGCGAATTGTCATTAAAAATGAATTGCAAATAAGCCATATAATCCATCAAATCGCGCTGATAATAGAGAACTTCAAGATTGTCTAATTTTTTTCTTTGATCTGGTTCACCTTCTAAAGAGATTATTTTTTCTATGGGGGCTCCCCAGAAAGATGGCTCAAGATGACAAAAATCGAAGACCGAAAAATAGCTGGCTTCTTCGCCTTTAATGGTGATAATTTTCTGGGCTTGGAATAATGGTTCTACCGATGATTCATGAATATAACCTGATTTCACCGCTCCTGAAGACGATTGATAACTTACATAATACCAGTTGACTTTGAATTTCCCGGGAGATAAAAGGCTAACAATTGTTCCCTGGGGAACATTTTCAAGAAGGGGGCTTTTTTCATCGGGATTTAAATAAATTGCTGCCCCATTTTTTATAACCCTGAGCTTTTTATCAGCGCTGAAAACTTGAATTATGACTAGTGAGGAAAAAACAATTATAATTAAATAAAGAATCCAAGTCCTCCTTTCTAGATAACCCATGGTTTTCTCCTTTTATTATTTGTCCTTTTTCAGCTTGCTCGCGGCAAAAGACAATTGGAATAGCCTTTTGGGGTGAATTTAGGGAGTAAATAGAAGAAAAAAGGGTTAATCAACCCTTAATTTAGTAGAGACTGCTTGGCCGCTGTTTATTTTAATGCTGCCAGTTTATTCAACTCTTCCCAATCTCGATCCACTTGTTCCTGAATTAAATCAATCATCCAGGCATTTTCTTCTTTAAAAAGATGCCTAAATCTCCCTTGGGATTTGAGCCATTCGGTCACGGGCAATTTCTGTTTGGGCTGATAATTGATCTTGAACTGACCTTTTTCAACCTCATATAATGGCCAAACACAGGTATCATTAGCCAACTGGGCGAGCTTAATTCCCTGGGATTCTTCATATTTCCATTCTGTGGGGCAAGGGCAAAGCACATTCAAAAAGGCTGGCCCCTCAATTTCGAAGGCTTTCTTGGCTTTATTATAAAGATCGAGCCATTTGTTAGGACTAGCCTGGGCCACATAAGGAATTTTGTGGGCGGCCATTATCCGAGTGAGATCTTTTCTGGGCTGTAATTTTCCTGGGCTTGTGGAGCCGGCAGGGGCTGTGGTTGCTGAAGCTCCTAAGGGGGTGGCCGATGACCTTTGGCCACCTGTATTAGCATATACGTTATTATCATAGCAAACATAGACAAAATCATGCCCCCTTTCTACAGCTCCTGACAAGGCTTGAAGACCTATATCGTAGGTAGCGCCATCACCGCCTATAGCCAGAATTTTAATCTTCTTATCTCGAGGGATTTTTCCCTTATTTCTTAAAGCTCGATACATAGCCTCAATACCCGCCGCTGTCGCCGCTGCGTTTTCAAAGGCACTATGAATCCAAGTAACATTCCAGGCTGTTCTGGGAAAAATAGTCGTGCAAACTTCGAGACAACCGGTTGCGCAGGTGACAATTAGGGGATCTTCGGTTGCCCTTAGGATTACTTTAAAAATTATAGGAATGCCACAGCCAAGACACATGCCATGGCCAGCAACTAGCCTATCTTCCATTTTAGCTAAATCTTTTAATCTCACTGCAGCCATAAAAGTCCTCCTTACTCTCTTAGGTTGAGATAGCCCACGTAGGAATCAATTCGGCCTGTAGTAGCTATCTTGACCAGATTCTGAGCTGCCTCTTTAAAATGTTCAATCTTTATGTCCCGACCGCCAAGGCCATAAATATAGTTAATTATTTTGGGCCTTTTTTCATAATCATAAAGGGCTGAACGAATTTCGTTAAATAAGGGGGCACCAAAAGCACCCGGACTTGAGGAACGATCAAGAACAGCAACCGCTAGCTTGTCCTTAAGGGCTTTGGCAATTATTTCGTGAGGGAAGGGCCTAAAAACCCGGGGCTTAAGAAGGCCTATTTTTAGGCCTTCCTCTCTTAGTTCATCAATAGCATCTTTACAAGTGCCGGCAGCTGAACCCATAACCACAATGGCCAGTTCGGCATCCTCTAGACGATAAGCATCTATAAAGCCGTAATAACGGCCAAACCTTTGACCAAATTCCTGACCAACTTGCTCTATAATTCGAGGTGAATTTTCTATGCCTTCAATCTGGTTTCTTTTATGTTCAAAATAATAGTCGGTAAAATCAATGGGACCAACGGTGAAGCGACGGCTAGTGTCAAGGAGGGGATAAAGAGGCAGATATTCGCCGACAAATTGACGAACTTCCTCATCATCTTCTACCTCCACAATTTCGGTTGAATGGCTGATGATGAATCCATCGAAGCCCACGAGAACTGGCGTACGCACATCAGGATGCTCGGCTATCCGAAAAGCCTGGATAAAATTATCATAGGCTTCCTGGCAATTTTCAGAGTAGATTTGAATCCAGCCTGAGTCCCGAGCGCCCATAGTATCGCTATGGTCGCCATGAATATTGATGGGCGCGCTAAGGGCTCTATTAGCAATAGCCGCTACAATGGGCAATCGCAGTCCGGCAGCAATATAAAGCATTTCCCACATCAGAGCTAAACCCTGAGAAGAGGTAGCGGTCATAACCCGGCCACCGGCCGCAGCGGCACCGATACAAACACTCATGGCGCTATGCTCACTTTCAGGACAGACAAATTCGCCCGTAATGAGACCATCGGCTTTGAATTGAGCAATTGTTTCAACGACGGCTGTGGATGGAGTAATAGGATAGGCGGCAATGACATCAGGATCAATTTGGCGGGCCGCTTCCGCAATGCTCTGATTTCCATTAAGGGGTTTTAAAGTTTTCATTATTTCCTCCTTTCAGCCAGTTTAATTTCTTCTGGCACCATAACAATAGCTTTTTCTTTGGTTGGACATTCTTCAGCACAAAGCCCGCATCCAGTGCAGTAGTCATAATTGATGCCAGCTATCTTTTCACCCTCAACTTTGATAGCAAAGTGGGGACAATAGAGCCAGCAGAAAAAACAGTGAATGCAATGTTCTGGCCTAAATTCAGGTTTCCTTCCTGAACGCCACGTTCCGGTTAAATTGACAACTGAATTGCCAGCATTGAGATTAATTGTTCCAATGGTTAATTCCCGCCAAGTTTCTTTTTTCATCCTTCTCTTACCTCCTTAAAAGCTCTTTCGACTGTCCGTAAATTACTCTCCACCACCTCAGGCCTCAATTTTTTGCTTAAAGAAGATTTGAGTTTTTCCTTGAACTTTTCAGTTTCCAGAAGACCGGTAACTTTGATTAGGGCAGCAACCATGGGAATATTGGGAATAGGTCGACCTATTTCTTCGCGAGCGATAGTATAAGCATCAAGGGCATAAACTTTCCTCGCTCCAAGATTTAACTTTTTCCGGACTAAAGAAATGTCAAAGGTGGTGTTAAGTAAAAATATGGCATCCTCCTTAGCTCCATCCGTAACATCAATTAAACCTAAAAGGCTCGGGTCAGTGACGACGACAATATCAGGTTCATAAACTTGACTATGAGTGCGGATTGGTTTTTGGCTGATGCGGTTGAAGGCTAAAATAGGCGCTCCCCTTTTTTCAGCACCAAATTCAGGAAAGGCCTGAACATACTTGCCTTCTTCACCGGCTAAAACATCAGCCACAGTTACTGCTGCCGTCACCACTCCCTGTCCCGCACGACCATGCCATCGGATTTCAATAATTGGTTTCATCCGACCTCCTCATTTATTTGGATTAGGGGAAAAATAAAAAATTTCTAATTAATCTTTAAGTTCTACCCTTCCCTCAAGCGCTCTCCTTATGGTTATCTGATCAGCAAAATCAAGATCTGAGCCCACAGGAAGACCTGTGGCTAAACGAGTAATTTTAACCGGAAATTTTTTAAGTAAACTAGCCAGATAAAAGGCTGTGGCTTCGCCTTCAGATGTGGGATTTGTGGCCAGTATAATTTCTTTGAACTTTCCCTTTTCTATCCTGCTGAGAAGTTTATCCACCCCTAATTCCTCTGGCCCTTTACCTTTCAAAGGAGAAAGGGTTCCCAGAAGGACATGATAGCGACCGTTAAAGATACCTGTCTTTTCAATTGAGGCAACATTATAAGGTTCTTCAACTATACAGAGAAGTTCATCGCTTCGATGGGGATCAGTGCAGAGTGGACAAGGGTCAACATGGGTTATTCCATTGCAAACAGAGCAATAAAATATTTTCCTCTTAGCTTCAAGAATAGCATCAGCCAGACGATTAGCTTCTTCCATGGAGATTGAGAGAAGATAGAAGGCCATTCGTTGGGCTGACTTAGCTCCAACTCCAGGAAATTTTTTTAGTTCTTCAATTAAATGATGAAGAGGTTCAGTATATTCGAACATTAGAATAACCCCGGAATTTTAAAACCAGCGCCCATGGCTCCAAGTTTGGCCGCTATTTGTTCTTCCACTTTAGAAGAAGCATCATTAAAGGCCGCTATAATCAAATCCTCAAGCATCTCGCAATCAGTTGGATTAACAATTTCAGGTTCAAGATGAATTGAATGCAGATTCTTTCGACCATCCAAAACTACCTTGACCATGCCTCCCCCACTTGAACCCTCAATTCTCATTTCAGCAAGCTCCTTTTCCATTTTTTCCTGTAATTCCTTTGCTGTCTGAAGCATTTTTTGTAAATCGCCTAAGCCTTTAAACATAATTAAACCTCTTCTTTGCTTTTTGGCCTGGGCAGGGGATCAATGGCCACTACCCTGCCTTTAAAATAATCCAGAAAAGATTTAATTGCAGGGGTATCTAATATAGCTTCTTTTTCATCGGCTTTGAATTCTGACCTGACAACGGAGTGATTGGTTTTTACCTCGATTTCTTCCTTTTTGAATTTATGGGCTGAAATTTCCATCTCCGAATTTAAAGATTCTTTTCCCTTAGCTTTAATTTGATAACTGATAAGGGCTTGACTTAAATCAGTTTTTTCAAAATCTTTTTCTACTTTAGGATGAATTTCTTTTTCCTGAAAGCAGATTTGACTTTCCTCTTTCTTAATTGGGCTTTCAGAAACAGAAGCTTCAGCCGCTTTCCTAAGCCATTCTTCCATTCTCCCTTCTTCTATCGACCTAAAAATTTCTTTAATAGGCACAAGGTGGGAAACATGACATAACCGGACAAGAAGACTCTCAAGATAAATCTGGGGATGAACCGTATATCTCAGGCCAGCTTCTGCCTGAAGCAAAATCTGAAGATAACGAATTAAATCAACCGAAGATACCTTTTTAGCTTCATTTTTTAAATCCTCTATCTCTTCATCAGTCAGCAAAAGGATGTCCCTGGCATCATCTACTGTTTTTACCAGAAGTAAATTACGAAAATGGCGAAGCATTTCTTCATAAAAGAGTTTCAATTCATAGCCCTGATGCATAATTTTATTGATAAAAGGAAATACCAGGTCAGATCGGCCATCAAAAATCAAGCTCGAAACTTCAAATAAGATTTTTCTGGGAACGAGGCCCAGAACTTCTTTAAGTTTTTCATCGCTAATTTCTGAACCGCAAAGAGCCAGGGCTTTATCAAGCAAAGTTTCCGCATCTCTAAGACTGCCGTCAGCTGATTCAGCAATGAGCTGAGCGCCAAATCTGGACAGAGAAATTTTTTCTTTGTCAGCGATTCGAAGCAGGTGATCAATAATTTCTCTCTGGGGTATCCTTCTGAACTCAAAATGCTGGCAACGAGAAACAATGGTCGGCGGGACTTTATGAAATTCTGTCGTCGCTAAAATAAAGACGGTGCTTGGGGGCGGCTCTTCTAAAGTTTTTAACAGGGCATTAAAGGCATGCTTAGAAAGCATATGAACTTCATCAATAATAATGACCTTATAACGAGCATGAATCGGCCCAAGCCTGGCAGTATCTCTTATTGGACCGATTTCTTCAACCACCCGATAAGATGCGCCGTCGATTTCAAGGACATCGACCGCCCTATCCTCTCGAATTGCCACACAAAACTCGCAAATATTGCAAGGATCTGGAGTTGGTCCATGAATACAGTTGAGAGCCTTAGCCAGAAGGCGGGCGACAGTGGTTTTACCGACGCCTCTCATTCCAGAAAAGATGTAGGCCTGAGCCAGCCGCCGGGATTTTATCGCCTGGCGAAGGGTTTCGATAATAGCCTTCTGACCAACAACCTCATCAAAAGTTTGAGGACGATATTTTCGGGCTAGGATTTGATGAGCTTTTTCCCAGCGGCCCTGATTATCATCCATTGATCTATTTACCTCAAGGAATGAAATTTCTTTTTTTAAAATTAAGTAATATAATAACATATCGTTATAATTTTGAAAATATTTAAGAATTACTTTCTTGAATGAAAAAACCTGGCCAAAATTTTTCCGCCTTATTAGCCACCCATCTGGCTACCTTCCTTTTTGGTATGGCTGGTCTTTTTGCCAAATGGATTAAAGAATCCTCAGTTGTCATTGTTTTTGGCCGGGTCTTTTTTGCTTCTCTGATTCTTTTTCCTATGATCCGAAGTTTCAAGCTCAGATTCAAACCTTATTCTAAATTGGATAGCTTCTTTCTTTTCCTGTTAGGCGCCCTGCTGGCTTTTCATTGGCTAACCTTTTTTCATTCCATCAAAGTTTCCACTGTGGCCATTGGACTCCTTGCCTACTCCACTTTTCCAGTATTTACCTCCATCTTGGAACCGATTTGGCTTAAGGAAAATTTTAATTTTTTAAATTTGGCGGCCGCAGGTCTGTGTCTTTTAGGTATTTTTTATCTGGTCCCTTCTTTTAATCTTCAACAGCCCATTTTTCAAGGGGTCCTCTGGGGAGTAGTAGCCGGATTGACTTTTTCCTTACTAACCATAGCTAATCGCCAACTAACCCGTCGCTATCAAAGTTTGGTAATAGCCTTTTATCAGGATGCTGGAGCAACAATTTTTCTTTTTCCTTTAATTATCTTACGAAGTCTCATTCCCGAGCCTGTTGATCTGGCTCGATTGGCCTTTTTGGGCATATTTTGTACAGCGGCCGCCCATTCCCTCTTCATCCAGGGAATGAAAAGAATTTCAGCCGCTACAGCCTCAATTATCAGTTCCCTTGAACCTGTATATGGTATAATCCTTGCCTATTTTTTTCTTAAAGAAATTCCTTCTCTTCGCACTCTTATCGGTGGAGCAATTATTCTTTTTTCGGTAATTCTGGTTTCTCTTAGATCACGTTAATCTCAATAACTATTAATTTTTCTTTTTCCGCACTGGCTGACCGCCTACTTTCTTTTTCTCTTCTTCGTGACGCTGATTAAGCTCTTTTTTTTCTTCCTGATGTTGTTTTTTTAGTTGCTCAAGCTGGATTTCATAGCGACGCTTAATTTCTTGTTTTATCACTTCATCCTGGGCTTGTTTAGTTTCCTCTTCCATTTTTCTTTTTAAATAAGCTTCTTCTTCCCGATGGGATTTCTCTAGTCTTTCCCTTTCAAAATCAAATTGTTCCAGGCGAATAAGCCTAGGTTTTTCTTTCTCGAGCTCCTGCTCAACTTTTTCAGGTTCATAAATTTTAGCTGGTCTAGCCATTTCGTTTTTGGAGATGGATACTCTAGGAACAGTCACCGAATTAAAACCTAAAGATTCTCGTCCAGGGCGGGATGTCTCTCGAATTTCATATTTCCTGACCTCTGTTTTAGTCCATCGCGAAACCACATGGGGTTCAATACCTTCGTTGAAAATCATACTTCCCCTTGGAGTCAAACTTCTTTTATTAACGGTAAAATTAAGAATGGTTCGGTTACGTTCAGGAGGGAGTATGTATCGATCAATATAGACAGTAAGAAAGTAGCGGTTTTCAATAAAAACCCAGGCATGCCAGAAAGGTTCTATTTTCATCACTGATAGGCCAACGCCTGGTATCCAGTCAACTTCAGGAGGAATTGGAGCCCAGCCAATATAAAGGTCTCCCCATGTCCAGATAACCCAGGCCGGGGCCCAGACAGTCCCCGGTACCCAGAACCAACCCAGGCGATTATGCCAGCCCCAACGACCATAATGAAAGACAAGCCAGCCCCAATCAAAATTGGACACCCACAGCCAGCCCCAGTCTGTCCAAACCCATCGGCCCCGAGTATAGGGACGCCAGCCATAGGGGACATATCGAGGAATCCAAACATGGCCATAGGGCGATAAATAAACCCAGTAACCATATGGAGAAAGATAATTAAAAATAAAAGAGAAATCGATTTGATCTAAAGGCTGACTCTCTTCTCTAGGCGGATATTCTTCTCTTTCTCTTGGCTGTCTTCCTTCATAGGGAATATAGATCAGACAACTTGTGGTCAAAGCTATAATCCCAATAATAAAAACGGCTTTACCTTTTTTCTTAAATTTTCCCATTTTCTCCTCTCCTCCTTTTTATTATATCCAACCAAAAAAATCAGCAAAAAATAGACCAAATTTGCTTCTAATTTTCATAAGACAGATTAGTTAAAAAAGTTTTATTATGTCCTCTATTAAGGACAGAGGGTTTTTAATTAAGCTCTTTAAAAACCTTCTTGATTCTTTTAAAAGCCCAATTTAATTCTTTTTCTTTGATAACAAGAGGGGGAGCAAAGCGAATGACATTTTCGTGGGTTTCCTTGCAAAGAAGACCTTGATCTTTTAAAGCTTCACAGAAGCGGCGGGCGCCACCAGCTTCGGGTTTGAGTTCAATGCCAATAAGAAGGCCCTTTCCTCTTATTTCTTTGATATGCCGGCTTTTAATTGTTTTTAATTTATTCAAAAAATATTCGCCGAGTTTAGCGGCTCTCTCGGAAAGCTTTTCTTCTTGAATAACCCTGATAGCTTCGCGAGCCACAGCACAGGCCAAAGGATTGCCCCCAAAGGTTGAACCATGTTCACCAGGCTTAAAGACGCCCATTATTTCTCGGCTGGATAAAGTGGCCGAAATAGGGATTAGACCACCACCCAACGATTTGCCAACAACGACAACATCGGGCTTTACTCCTTCATACTCACAGGCAAGAAGCTTACCCACCCGGCCTAAACCTGTTTGAATTTCATCAGCTATGAAAAGAACATTATTCTCCCGGCAAATTTCCCAAGCTTTCTTAAGATAGCCATCAGGCGGAATAATGATTCCAGCTTCAGCTTGAATCGGTTCAACCAAGAAAGCGGCCGTTTTCGGGGTTATGGCTGAGGCCAAAGCGTTAACATCTCCATAGGGAATGATTTTAAAACCGGGAGTAAAAGGGCCAAATTCATTTCGATAAAGAGGCTCCGTGGAGAAACTGATAATGGTTATTGTCCGTCCATGAAAATTATTAGCGCAGGTTATTATTTCAGCTTCATCAATAGGAATGCCTTTTTTTTGATACGCCCACTTTCGGGCTAATTTTAGAGCAGTTTCAACAGCTTCGGCCCCTGAATTCATAGGCAAGACCATTTCATAACCCAGAAGTTCGCTCAGCTCTTTGGCTAACAAAGGCCACTGATCATTACGAAACGCCCGGGATGTTAGTGTCAATCTTCTAGCTTGCTGTTCCAGGCGACGGACTATCCTGGGATGACAATGTCCTTGATTGACAGCTGAATAGCCACTTAGGCAATCTAAGTACTTTTTGCCTTCAACATCCCAAACCCAGACACCCTTTCCCCGGCTGAGAACAACATCAAGGGGATGATAATTATGGGCTCCATAAATGTCTTCAATAACAATATAGTCTTTGGTGTTCATTAAAAGCTCCTTTCCTCCTTTAATTCTCAATTACTTTTGGAAGTCAGAACTTTATGGGGTGGCGGAGAGGGCGGGATTCGAACCCGCGGTGCGCTTTTTAAACGCACACACGCTTTCCAAGCGTGCTCCTTAAACCACTCGGACACCTCTCCACTTTCCGCTTTTTGAATATTTGAATTTCTTTCTTTGAGAGAATCAGGTTACCAGAAAATCAAATTTCGGTCAATTTTTTTAAAATTCTCATAATCAATATAATTTATTTTCTCCCTTTTTCCATTTTTCTTCAATTCTCAATTAATTTTGAACTTAGAAAACAATCTTCGGTCGTCTTATTGGGGATTTTTAAAAATTGCAATATAGGTTGATTAAATCTTTCAGCATAGCTGCGGCCGCTCCTCTCGGATCAGATTTACCCCCTATAATGGTTAACTCTCCCATGAAGTCAGTAAAAAAAGTCACACCTTTATTACTTCCATCGACAAAGTAAAGGGGATGATTAGGATCTAAAACCTCAGGTCTTACCCTTGCCTTGAGAGAATTATCTTCAAAATTAAGACAGCCCAAAAGCTTGATTTTCTTTCCCTGTTTACTGGCTTGAGCTACCTCTTCAGGAGTAATTCGGGTAATTCCCGTGATTTCAATATCATTTAAGCCCAGTTGAAAATCGAATAAAGCTGCTGCTAACAAAGCTAATTTAACGGCCGTATCTAATCCTTCAACATCATAGCTTGGATTTTTTTCGGCTATTCCCTTTCGCTGAGCTTCTAGAAGAGCTTCAGAATAGCTTATGCCTTCATTCATTCGGGTTAAAATGTAATTGGTTGTACCATTGAGAATGCCCTCAATTTTAAAGATACGCGCTCCGGCAAGACAAATTTTGCCCACGTCAAGGACGGGCAAAGCCGCAGCTGTTGCTCCGCTGAATTTTATTTTTAACTTATTGTCCCGAGCTATCTTATGGAGCTCTTGAAAATATAACAACAGAGGCCCTTTATTGGCCGTAACTACGTGCCAGCCGTTTATCAGAGCTTTTTTTATATGATCATAGCCGGGCTGACCTGTTTTCAAATCAGAACTTGTAACTTCAAATAGGACACCAGGAGGGGTTAATCTAAGCAAATAATCTAAGGAAGGCTTCTCGTGCCAAAAGATCGGGTTATCAATTTTCTCCAAAAGATCAAGATTCAATGAACCAGAGGAAGGAGATGGAAAAAAGGCTACAGAACTTCTCAAAATACATTTTAAATCTAGGCTTAAATTATATCTTTGCTTCAGTTCTCCTTCTTTCTCTATCATTAATTTTACTAAGGCTCGACCTACAGGGCCAAAACCGATAACGACAACAGGAATATGTTTCATTTTCTTTGGCCTCCAAATTAAAAATAAATTTCATTTCCAGGAATTTTAAAATTGGTTTCTTTGTTAATTTACTTAAACTTTTTTCGTTTTAATACTCCCTAAGAAATTAATCTGCTTTGGGCGGGGTTCAAATATTAAGTCAGCAATAGAATTGATTTTTCAACCTATCCTTCTCCCTTTTCAATTATTGATCGAAAAATTTTAATTTCTGCGCCCAAAAATTTATTTGGGCCAGAAAATTTTTTGGCGGAGAGGGCGGGATTCGAACCCGCGATCCCCGATAAGGGGATAACGGTTTTCGAGACCGTCGCCTTCAACCACTCGGCCACCTCTCCTCTTTTAATCAAAATTTATCATTGAGTTGGGTTGAAATCAATTAAGCTTTAAATTTTCTTCTGGACTTAAAAAATTCTTTCATTAAGTTTTGAGCTTCCGAAGCCAAAAGTCCTCCTTTGATCTCCGGCCGATGATTCAGCTTTTCCCAGGGAAAAGACATTATCGATTCCACAGCTCCAGCCTTAGGATCGGGGGTCGCATAGACAATTCTTTTCAACCGGGCCTGAACCGCTGCCCCCAAACACATGGCACAGGGCTCAAGGGTAACAAAAAGCTCAGCATTGAGGAGGCGGTAATTTCTTTGGCGGCGAGCTGCGGTTCTTATAGCCAAAATTTCAGCATGAGCTGTCGGATCAAGTTTTTTTATGGGCTGATTATGGGCTCGGGCTATAACCTTTCCGGAAAGGACAATAATCGCGCCAATAGGGACCTCTTCCTTTTGGAAAGCCCTTTGAGCTTCCTTCAAAGCCAATCGCATGAAATCTTCATCCTTTAAAAATCCTTTCCTTTTTTTGCTGGCCATATTTTCTTCCCTCTTTCGCAAAAATTTTAATCCTAGACTAAAAAATTCTAATATTAAAGCGGAGGAAAATCATGTTCTTTTTTTAAATAATCAAGGTCTTTCAAAATTAAGATAAATTCATAAACTCAATTGCCAATTTTTCTATTTAAAGATAAACTCAGAAAGAAAGGAGGTCCGGCCATGGAAAAATGGTATTGTCTCCATTGCCATCGGTTCCAGGAATTAGATATTCATTCCCCCTTCTGCCATTTATGCGAATCGCCTCTTGTAATCTGGCCTCAAAAAAAAGGCCGTAGCTTTCATCTTGATCGGCCTTCATCCCTTGAAAAATTTAAAGCCTTTTTACCCTTAAATCGTCTGGAAACAAAATTATCGCTCGGAGAGGGTAATACTCCTCTTCTTCGGCTTTATCATATAGAAAAAAGGCTGAGATCCTCTTTTCCTATATATGCCAAAAATGAAATGGTCAATCCTACCCATAGTTTTAAGGATAGAGGAACAACTGTCGTTATTCAGAAAGCCTTGGCCTTAAAGATTAAAAAGATAGGGACTGTTTCCACGGGAAACATGGCCGCTTCCACTGCTGCCTATGGAGCCAAAGCTGGCTTAAAAACCTTCATTCTTCTTAAAGAAGATGCCTCTTTAGAGAAAACCCTATCGACAGGGATTTATGGGGCCAATCTTATTAGGGTCAAAGGAGATTATGGCGAACTTTTCAAGGAAAGCTATCGGATAGGAAAAAGGGTAGGCATTTATTTTGCCAATTCCTGCGATCCCTATCGACTTGAAGGCTACAAAATTACGAGTTTTGAAATTTATTTTCAGCTTGGCGAAAGAGTCCCTGATTATCTATTCGTTCCTGTAAGCTCAGGGGGACATCTTGTTGGTCTCATTCTCGGTTTCCTTGATCTTTTCCGAGAAGGTTTGATTAAGCGTTTGCCCCATTTCATTGGTCTTCAGGCTAAAGGCTGTTCGCCTATCGTTCAATCTTGGAAAAAAAATTTAAAAGAAATAGTCCCCATCAAGGTACCTCAAACCATCGCCCACGCGATTTCGAATCCTTCGCCGCCAGCTGGAAAGTTGGTTTTGAAACTTCTTCGGGAGACAGGCGGGGAAATGCTGGCGGTAACCGATGAAGAATTAATGAGGGCTCAAGGTGAACTCGCTTCCTTGGAAGGACTTTTTTGTGATCCAGCCTCGGCCACAACCCTGGCAGGTTTAAAAAAATGGTATCGCCTGAATCGCCAGATCAAACCCAGAGAAGCTGTTTTGGTTCTTACTGGAACAGGGCTTAAGGACTTATCCCCAGTTAAAGAAAGGGAGAAGATTAGTCTTATCTCTGTTTCTCTTTCTGGCTTAGAAGAAGCCCTAACTTCCCTGGCTATCTGATGATAGCATCAAAATTCGGCGTAAACTTTCCAGACTGAGATTGCCTCCAGAAAGAATAAGGGCAACCCGTTTCCCCTTAATTTGATTCTTTAATTTTAAAGCTCCAGCGAGAGGCGATGCTCCGGCATGTTCGGTTAAAGTTCTTATATTTTCAAGATAAAGCAAAATAGCTTTTTCCATCTCCTCTTCCGAAACTAAGATAAAATCATCAAGATAATCCCAGAGAATTGATTGAGTAAGCTCATAACCCATTTTGGTTTGTAGCCCCTCAGCAGCGGTGAGCATAGGGGCACTTAAAATTTTTCTTTCTTTCCAGGAAAGATAAGCTGCCGGAGCTTTCTCGGCCTGAACCCCAATAACTTTGGCCTTTTTTCCCAAAGCTTCCTTAACCAAGCAACAGCCGCTGGCACCACTTCCTCCACCTACAGGAACAATGATTATTTCTATCCCTGGCTGCTCTTCAAAAATTTCCAGGGCATAGGTGGCTACACCAGCAATTAGGTAGGACTCATTAGCGGGGTGAATGAATCTCAGGCCTTTCTCCTCGGCCATTTTAAGGGCAAAATCCTTAGCCTCATCAAAAATTTGACCATAGAAAACAACCTTAGCCCCCAGATTTTCGACCGCTTTCACCTTAACAGGATTGGCACCTTCAGGCATGACTATTATAGCCTCAACCTTAAAGAGCCGGCAGGCATAGGCAATTGACAGGGCATGATTGCCCGTCGAAGCGGTAACTACGCCTCTTTTTCTTAACTCTTCGTCTAAATGGGCAATAAGATTTATTCCTCCTCTGACTTTAAAGGAGCGGGTCGGTTGATGATCCTCGTGTTTAATAAAAACTTCAGCTTCAAGAAGAGAATTAATTTGGGGATAAGAGTAAAGAGGAGTTTTGGGCAAAAAGGGAGAAATAATCTTTCTGGCTTCAATAATATCACCAAGGACTGGTCTTTCCATTGATTCCAATTTTTTCCTCCTTATAAAATTTAGGCGGTTAATTCTATTTTCCTTGAACGAGACTATTTCCTTGAAAGAGAAGTTGTTTGCCATAAGCAAAAAGGGCCGGCGTTCCTCCTGTATGGAAAAAAAGAATTTTATCTTGGGGCTGAAAATAGCCATGTACAATAAGATCAATTAAACCAACCATGGCCTTAGCAGTATAAACTGGATCGAGGACAATACCTTCCTTTTGAAGAAGCAATTTGATGACATCTATAACTCGGCCTGAAAGAGTGCCGTAGCCGCCTTCAAGATAATCATCAAGAACAATGATTTCATCATCTTTTATGTCCAACTCTAAGGATAAGGCTCTCGTTGTGGCTTCAACAATCATTCGAACTTCCTGAGCAAAAGAAGTTTTTTCATCGGAAACACTTATTCCTATGACTTTGGTTTGAGGGGAAAATATTTTTGACCCAAGCAGAAGACCTGCCTGGGTAGCGCCCGATCCTGTAGCGTGAACAATATGGGTAAAATCAATTCCAAAAGATTGAGACTGTTGCCAAGCTTCATAGAAAGCTAAAATATAACTGATGGCTCCCAATGGCGTGTCCATAGACCCAAAGGGTATTGACCCCCCCACTGAAACGACATAGGGATTGAGGTTCCTGGACTTAAACTCAGGCCATAGTTTTTCAATTATACTGGAGGCTAAATCTCTCGTAACAACTTTTCCGGACGGCGCCTGATAGAAGCGAATTTCAGCCTCAAGGAGTCGATCGAGGAGCAAATTCCCCTCATCTTCTGGTTTTTTATCCTGATAGAAAAGAAGGAGAAGGGGCTTCAATCCTAATCTGCTTGAAGCTAGGGCGGCTTGAAAACACCAGTTTGATTGAAGGCTTCCCCAGGTTAATAGGGAATCATGACCTTTTTTTATAGCATCGGCGATGATAAATTCAAGTTTTCTTGATTTATTACCCCCAAAGCCCCGACCGCTAAGATCATCGCGTTTGACATAAATCTTTGGCCCCTTAAATTTTTCAGTTAAATTAGGGAGAAATTCAAGGGGGGTTGGCAGATGGAGAAAATTAAAACGGGGCAATGAATTAATTTTTTCAAGAACCTTTGTTTGTAAAGACATCATTTACTTTCTCCTTAACTTTTTTAAAATTAGAAGCTCACTCTTTTAAAAAAGATGAAGCTTTACAATCCTTCAGAGCTTGTTTTCCAACGAAAATTTTTTTAAGGCCAGATGCCCGGCAATTCCCCAGGGGCTTTTAGGGACTTCATGGATTATTACTCTGAGCGCTTCAGCCGGAATACCTAAATCAATAAAGACTCGGGTAATACCAGTGACAATTTTTCGGGCGGTTTCGTCATCAATTTCAGCCCAAAGATAAGTCTGGAGAAGAGACATTTCTTCTTCCTTATGCTTTATTTTTTCTCCTTTAAGGCCTGCAGAACTCCTTTGCGATTTAAAGGCAATCGGTTTAATCTTATTCCTGTTTTATCAAATAGAGCATTGGCCACAGCTGCTCCCACATTGATAATGGCCGGTTCTCCGCCTCCCTGAGCCGGAACTTCTTTATTGTCAAGAACAATCGCTTTAATTTCAGGAAGCCAAGAAAAACGAGGAATTTCATAGCGGTCAAAATTAAGATCTAAAATCTTACCGCCTTTAAAATGAATTTCCTCAGTCAGAGCATAGCCAAGTCCCATCATCAAACAGCCTTCAATTTGCTCTTTCGCTCCTTCAGGGTTAATAACCTCACCCATATCCTGAACGCAAACCATTCTCTTAACTTTGATTACTCCTGTTTGGGCATCAACATCAATTTCGACCATGAGGGCGACATAGGTTCCGAGATAATCAGCGCAGGAGAGGCCATAGCCGCGACCGCTCGGAGCTGGTGACGGTTTCCATCCGAACTCATCAGCCAGCCGAAGAAGAACTCGTCTCATCCGTTCATTGGATAGATGGTTTAACCTAAATTCAAGGGGATCAATTCGGCTTCGGGAAGCTAAGATGTCAAAGTGAGATTCCCGGGCAAAGACATTGGTGTTACTTCCAGGGGCTCGCCATGGTCCTACATTGAAGGGGTGAGCTGACTGCTGACCAGACCAACTTCCCCGGGACAGGACTCGGTAATGGGGAATATCATAAAATATTTGTGAACTGCGCTCTCCAGCCCAAAAAACGGTATAATCCCAGAAAGTCAATCGGTTCTTTGGATCAAGACCTGACCTAATTTTGACCACGGCTGCGGGCATAAAGGTATCGAAGAAAAATTCTTCTTCCCTAGTCCAAATGACCATCACTGGTTTTCCAGCCTTTTGGGCCAGCCGAGCAGCTTCAACAGCTTGACGATTTGAGTTTTTGCCTCCGAAACCACCACCAACATAAACCGGGAAAACATGCACTTTGCTGGCCGGAACTCCCAATGCCTGGGCAACCTCACTCTGAACACCAAAGGGCCTTTGAGTTGATGCCCAGACTTTAACTTCATCTTTTTCAATAGAGACTAAAGCGGTATGAGTTTCAATGGGTGAATGGGCTACATAGGGATTGCAATAGGTGGCTTCAATAATTTGGCTGGCTATTTTCTCGCCTTCCTCAAGATTACCTTTCTGATCAATGATATTTCCGGGCGGAGCCATTTTAATTAAATGATTATGAATGTTCTCATCATTAAGTTCATTGGAGGGAACATCAAACTCAGCCTTAATTCTTTTAAGAGCAGCGCTTGCCCCGTCAAAGGTGTGATGGAGCACAGCTATTAGATCTCCGTCCTGAACAATTTCAATTTCCGGAATATTTTTTAATTCATCGAAGTTCAAGCTTTTCAGTTTAGCCCCATGAGTCGGCGGTCTCAAGATGCGAGCATAGACCATGTTGGGAAGAGAAATATCGCCAGCAAATAAAGCCTGGCCAGTAACTTTTTCCATGGCATCAAGTCGTGGTAAGGGTTGACCAGCAATTTTGTGTGTTTCTATTGGTTTAGGTTGAGGCTTAGAACGCAGGTATCGCTCAATTCTTTTGCCTTTGGTCAGCTGACCATAGGAAACACGATGGCTTGGCCGTTTGACATCGTAGACAAAACCATTTTCAATAGCTAACTGGTCTATGGGAACTCCAAGCTCGGTTGAGGCCAGCTCAATCAAGGCCGCTCTCGCTTCAGCTGCGGCCTGTCTTAATGCCGGGCCAAAATATTTGATGGTTCTTGAGCCAAAGGTGCCCATATCGTAGGGACAAAGAGCTGTATCCCCAAGGATCATTTCAACCATATCTAAAGTAACATCGAGTTCTTCGGCTAAAATCTGGGCTAAAGAAGTTTTAATTCCCTGGCCCATTTCAACCTTGCCCGAAAAGCAGCGAATTCGACCATCTTCACCTATCAAAAGATAGGCATTAAAATCCTCAGGATATTCTCTCTGTCTTGTCTGACCTTGAAGGCTGACCAAAGGCTCGCAGCGACCGCCGACCAGGAAGAAAACAAAAAGGCCTGTTCCCGAGAGTTTAAGAAAATCGCGACGGGAAAGAGTAGGTAAATTTTGATCTTTAAAGGCAATATTCTTTTTACTTTCATTATAGCTAATATTATTTTTATGTATTTCTTCCGATTTCTCTTTTCGATTCATTGCTGCCTCCTTTCATCATCTTTGAGGCTTCTTCAATAGCCTGAATAATTCTTTGGTGAGCCCCGCATCGACAAAGATGATCTTCAAGGGCTTCGATTATTTCGGCGCGGCTGGGCTTTGATTTCTTTTGAAGAAGGGCTAGAGCCTCAAGAATCATGCCATTTGTACAGAAACCACATTGAAAGGCCTCGTGTTTGAGGAAAGCCTGCTGCAATGGATGAAGTTGATCACCTTTTCGTAGACCTTCCAGAGTGATTATTCTTCGACCATTAACCCGGACAATTTCAGTCTGACAAGAACGAAGAGGTTCACCATCTACAAGAACAGTACAGGCTCCACAGTAGCCTTCACCGCAGCCAAACTTAGGACTGGTTATTTTGAGGTCGTTTCTTAGAACCCAAAGCAAGGGACGATCTGGCTCTGTCTCCAGAATTAATGGCTGACCATTAAGATAAAAAGAAATTTTTTGTTTCATTTTCCTTACCTCTATTTTTACACTGACTTTTATTTTATTATTCTAATGAAAAAATAAAAATTTTTTGTAGACTAAATTAATTTGATGGCTAAAAATTGAAAAAGATAGAAGGAGGAGCCTAATGATTAAAAGTTCAAAAAGAAAAGCTGCAGTTTTCCTCTTTTCTTTAATTTTTATAATTTTTCTCTCTGATGCCTGCGAAAAAAAAGGCAAAATTCAGATTATTGGCCTTTCTGGTGAAGAGATTCCATGGCCCTCTCCTATTCCCTGTCGAATAGAAGATAACGGCCATCCCGATCTCTTTCTGCTTGGTCTTGGCAAGATTTCAACTCCCTTAGCCAACGCTGTTTTTAATCCCATAGAAGATAAAGTCATTCTTCCCGATGGTCAAACGATTGAGAATTATTTTCGCCATAAATTAAATATCAAATATTATTCAGTCCTTGATAAAAGTCATTTTCCCCTTCCGCCTTCGGGTTGGTGTTCTTGGTATTATTATTATCGAGAAATAAGCGAAAAGGAAATTGAAAAAAATGCTCGCTGGTTAGCTGAGAATCTCAAAGATTTTGGAGCTGTCTACTGTCAGGTGGATGACGGCTGGCAGGGTCGAGGCGACGAAAAAGGCAATTACCGCGATTGGTCAACAGTCGATTTCAAATTTTCCTCGGGCATGGATGTTCTGGCCCGGAAAATAAAAAAACTTGGACTGAAACCTGGTATTTGGTTAGCTCCCCATGGCCAGAGTAATTCTGAAGTAGTCAAAAAATGGGATGCCTTTCTCGTCGACGAAAAGGGAGAATCGCTTTCCCGCACCTGGGAAGGGGATTATCTTCTCGATCCAACCAGGCCTGAGGCTTTAAATTATCTTGCTGATCTTTTTCGAAAACTTTCTGAAGAGTGGGGTTATGAATATTTCAAGATAGATGGCCAGCCGATTGTCGTTAGAGAATATCGAAATAAACTCTCTCTGATGAAAAATCCTGGAGCCGAGGCCGATGAAGTTTATCGACAAACCCTTAAAGTGATAAGAGAAACAATCGGGCCTGAAAAATATCTGCTTGGTTGCTGGGGAATTCCCCTCGAAGGAATGGGCTACATGAATGGTTCGAGAACCGGGGGCGATGTGGTTATCCCCTGGGAGGGTTTTCTTATCGCCCTTCAGGCCACAATGCGTTTTTATTTTCTTCATAATATAGCCTGGTATTGTGATCCCGACGTCATGCTCGTTCGCTATCCCCTAACAATCGATATGGCCCGCGCTTGGGCCTCTCTTCAGGGTTTAACTGGTCAGGCTTTAATGGCTTCCGATCGGCTCTATGACCTTACCCCTGATCGAGTTGAAATCCTGAAAAGAGTCTACCCCGCAGTTGATATTAGACCAATTGATCTTTTTCCTTCTTCTAAAAATAAACGAATCTGGGATTTAAAAATTCATCATCTCGGCCATGATTATGATGTCGTTGGCCTGTTTAACTTTGATGAAAAACAAGCCAGTGGCCTTGAACTAAAATGGACTGACCTAGGCCTGCCTGAAGATAGCCTTGTTCATGTTTATGACTTTTGGAATCAGGAATACTTAGGTTGCTGGGAAAAAGGCCTTTATGTTTCCCTAGGGCCTGCAAGTGTGAAAGTTTTCTCTCTCCATGTAGCCCGGCAAGAACCTCAGCTTATTTCTACTTCGCGACACATAACTCAGGGCTGGGTGGATTTAATCTCTTTAAGTTCAAACCCCGAAAAGAAAATAATCAGAGGCAAGTCAAGAGTTGTGGCCTACGATCCCTATGAGCTGCGATTCTCCTGGCCAAGAAATGAAAAATTACAGATAAAACGAGCTAAAGTTAGCGACCTTAATTTTCAGATCAAGAACTATCATAACTGGGCCACATTAAGCTTCATTCCTAAAAAAACTGGTGAAGTCAGCTGGGAAGTCGAATTTGGTCCAACTGAAATTTATTCTTTTCCGCCTCATCAGCCCGGTCAACTTGAGGTTCAGCCTTCAGGTCTCGATGCTCTTTACCTCCGCTGGCCTCCCCTTTACTATTTGTGCGCTGGTTATCTTATCTCAGTTAATAATCAACCTGCCCTTTATTCTCCTCTCCCTGAGGCTTTGATTTCTGGATTAGATCCCCTGAAAGAACAGGAAATAAAAGTCCAATCAGTCTGGTGGGATGGAACGACGAGTCCCGAAGCGGCAACGATCAAAATTAAGCCCGTAAATCTTTTACCCCGAGAAGTCTTCGCTGAAACAATTCGGGCTAAAAAAATGGAATCCGGCTGGGGAAGAGTTAGAATTAATCGGGCTGTTTCTGGAGCTGAATTGAAAATAGCTAATCGTTCTTACTCGAGAGGCCTGGGAACCCATGCTCCCTCAAAAATTATATTGCCCATTTACGGACTTTTCCGCTTGATAGAAGGTGAAGTTGGCGTAGATGCAGCTTCACCCCGACAAAGGGGAAGCGTGGAATTTCTAATCCGTGGCGACGGTCGACTCCTTTGGAGAAGCGGTTTGATGAAAGCCGGGCAGCCGCCTAAAAGCTTTCGAGTCGAAATCCGGGGAATTCAAGAAATTTATCTTGAAGTTAACGATGGCGGCGATGGTCCAGAGGGTGACCATGCCGATTGGGTAATGGTTCGTCTCATTAAATAAAGGGAAATTTAATTAAAAATAGAAAATTAATAAAAGATTTAATTAAGCAATATCGCTTTTTTCAACCTGTTATTTTCTTTTTATTCTAATTCCATGTCCGGCAGAAAAAAGATTAGGAAGGGAAACAGGAAGTTTCCCTTCAATATCTATTTCCCCAAAAATAGCCTGAACGGCGGCTGTTTGGGCCTGGGGAGCCTGGCGATAGGCGCAGATATAAACCGGGATTTCAGGAAAATTACGGAGAAAATAGGGGCTGCCAAAAGAAATAACAATTAATGGTTTATTTATAGAAGCTAACTCCTTGACTAAATTAATATGGTTGGTCTCAAGCCCAACGCTTCCCTTTCCAGCTCTCAAAGTAGAAAAAAGGCCAACAATAAGGACATCAGCATCAGCTGCCATTTTTTGGGCGAGGGCAAGATTTTCAATTCCTGTGTCAGCATCAGCATAGAATGAAGTGGTCTGAGAGCATCGTTTTTCAATTTCCCGGATAAATTGACGACCAGCATAATAATCGCCGGGATCAGAACTCAGAGAAAGGGTAAATATTTTCTTTTCTTTTTCTTGTAAGGGGATAATCGAACCTTCATTTTTAACCAAAGTTATAGCTTTTTCAAAAGCCTTGGAAGCCACTAGTTGATAATCCTTTAACCCAATCCGAAAAGGGAGCAAATTAATATCCACTAATTTTTTCTCCGGTAAACCCAGAAGCGCCTTTACCTGAAGCAGACGTCGAAGGGAGGTTTCAATTCTTGAAAGGGAAATTTCACCGGAATTAACAGCTTCTTTAAGCGCTGAAGCTACGGCTTCAATGTCGGGGGGCAATAAAAGGCAATCGACCCCGGCTTTAATGGCCCTCAAGGCAGCCTCAGCTGGGGAAAAGCTCTTAGTAATTCCACCCATAGTCATTGCATCGGTAACGATTATTCCCTGGAAATTAAGTTTATTCCTTAATAACTCGCATAAGATTAATGGAGAAAGAGTGGCGGGGAGACCGGGAGTAGAATCAAGGGCAGGCACATGAAGATGGGCTGTCATAATGGCTTTAACGCTAGCTTCAATCGCTCTTTTAAAAGGCAGAAGTTCAACTTTTTCGAGTCTTTCAAGATTAGCTGTAATCACGGGTAAAAGGGTATGGGAATCAAGGTCGGTATCTCCGTGCCCCGGAAAATGTTTGGCAGTGGCGATAAGACCATTTTCCTGACAGCCCCGGATGAAATTGATGGCTATTCGGCTGACAAGCTCCGGGTCTTCGCCGACTGATCGAGTGTTAATAATGGGATTATCGGGGTTGATATTGACGTCAACTACGGGTGCATAAGTTTGATGAATCCCTATAGCTCTGGCTTCAAGAGCCGTTATGCGGCCCATTTCATAGGCTAATTCAGCGGAATCAGCAGCTCCTAAGGCCATTAAAGGCGGGAAAACAGTGGCTCCATTAATCTGATTGCCTGTTCCTCTTTCAAGATCAGAGGCTACGAGAAGGGGCACTTTGGCCCATTTCTGAAGTTGATTCAGAAGAATAGCTGTTTCATATACTTCACCGCCAAAAATAATTACTCCACCCACCTTCTTTTCCTTGACTAAATAACGAAGCCTGGCCATTTCATCACTATCTGCTGGGAAAAAGCGACCACTTATGGAAACAAAAAGAAGCTGACCAATTTTTTCATCTAAAGTTAATTGGCGTAACGTCTTTTCTACCCAGGGATGAATTTTAGTCATGGCCTCTTCGGCCGTCAGTTTAATCATTGCCGTGGGTTGACAACCAAAAAAAAGAATCAGAAAAAATAATATAATTCCAAGAAAAATAAAGCTCTGAGCCAATCTTAGCATTTATCCCCCTAAATTTACTGAAAGACATAGCGCAGAATGAAAAGAACTGAAAATAAATACAATACCCAATGAACCTCCCGACCACGCCCACTAACCAGTTTCAAAAGACAGTAAGAGATAAAACCGAAGGTTATGCCATCGGTGATGCTTATTGTCATGGGCATAATGATTATGGTCAGAAATGCAGGAATAGCCTCAGTTAAATCATCCCAATCAATATGGGTCACAACCCTCATCATTAAATAGCCAACAATAATCAAGGGTGGAGCGATTACCGGTCTAAGAATTACATTCCCCTGAGCAAATTCTCCGCCAATCATTTCAGCCAGAGGACTAAAAAAGAGAGAAACAAAGAACAAAAGGGAAGTGAAAACATTAGCCAGGCCTGTTCGAGCTCCCTGGGCAATTCCAGTTGAACTCTCAATATAGCTACCTACTGTTGAAGTGCCCAAAAGGGAACCAAAAACAGTGGCTATGCTATCAGCGAGCATGGCCCGATTGGCCTTTGGTAACCGACCGTCCTTAATGAAACCGGCAGGTGCACTGACGCCAATAAAGGTTCCCACTGAATCGAATAAATCCAGAAAGAAAAAGACGAAAATTATGCTGAGAAGACCTGTTTGAAGAGCACCGGCAATATCCAACTTTAAAAAAGTAGGGGCAAGACTCGGAGGCGCCGAAAAAACACCTTGGAAACGGACAATTTTTAAAGGAAGACCAACCAAAGCAGTAGCCAGAATACCAAGAAGGATTGCTCCTCTTATTTTAAGGGCCATTAAACAAGCTGTGAAGGCCACACCAAAGAGAACGAGCAGCACCGGACGGCTCGTCAGGTCACCTATGCCCACAAGAACTCCGGGCGTATCAACCACAAGGCCCCCGTATTCGAGTCCCACCAAAGCAATAAGGAGTCCAATGCCCACAGAAATAGCATTCTTGAGAGAATCGGGGACAGCGGCTACCAGACCCTCCCAAATGCCGAGAATAGAAAAGAGAGTCAGAAGAGAGCCCGAAATGAAGATGGCTCCAAGAGCTACAGGCCAGGAATAACCCATAACGCCACAAACGATGACGGCAAAAAAGATGTTATGACCCATGTAAGGCGCCTGGGCAAAGGGATAGTTTGCCAAAATCCCCATAAGCAATGTAGCCAGGGCCGAACTCAGGCAGGTAGCGACCATAACTGCTCCTCTGTCCATCCCTGTTTGGCTCAGGATAGCTGGTTGAACAAAAATAATATATGACATGGTCATGAAGGTGGTCAGCCCGCCAAGAGCCTCGGTTTTGACAGAGGTGCCTCGCTCTTTTAAATGGAAAAAACGGTCTAACCAGGCAATCATGGTTTTATTCCTTATTGATAAAGTTTTACGAGGGTGAAAGTGTCAACTTCTGGATGAGCCCTTTTAATATTCTCCAGGCCATTGAGAAAAACAAGTTCAACGACAGCCGCAAAACCGGCAACCTCAGCCCCTAATTTTTTAACTAGGGAAATAGCGCTAATTGAAGAAGAACCGGTAGCGATTAAATCATCAATAATGATAACCCGATCGCCAGGCTGAGCCGCATCAGCATGCATTTCGAAGGTCTCAACGGCATACTCGTTTGGCGCTACGATGGAAATTGTCTTCCTAGGTAATTTCCCTTTCTTTCGAATAATGCTCAAGCCAATGCCAAGTTCATAAGCAAGGGGAGCCGCAAATAGATAGCCCCTCGACTCAATACCCACAATGAGAGATGGTTCCTTTGGTTTAGCCCAAGTAACCATCTGGGAAATAATGTACTTGAAGCAATCAGGGTCCTGAACAAGGGGGGTTATATCTTTAAAGCTTATCCCCGGTTTGGGAAAATCAGGAACTTCATAAATCTTCGATTTAAGAATTTCGACATTCATGGCCAATTTCCCTCCACTTTTCCCCATTTAAGAAAAAAATATCGGGCTTGTCAATGAATCTTGTTGAAAAAATAAATTTTATTTATAGTCATCCCTTTGAGTCTAGTTATTGACAATTGACAATCCTCATAGGAAATTATGAAATAAAGCAAAAAAATAAAACCAAAAGATTCCCCTTAAGGAAATCTAAAAGACAAAGAAGATAAATTTTTAAAAAGCGAAAAATATGAGAAGAAAAAAATAAAAAAAATCTGGAGGGAAGAAATTGATCCTGAAGGCAACGATTGACTGGCGTTTGTGTTTTATAGCCGATAGCGAGGCCTTAGTTCAAAAAGACATAATCAAGACAATTGACCAGGCCATTGAGGGCGGGGCCACTTTAATTCAGCTTCGAGTTAAAAAATGGACGGATCGGGAGTTTTATTTCCTTGCCCTTGAAGTAAAAAAAAGGCTATTTTCAAGAAAAATTCCTTTAATTATCAACGACCGGCTTGATCTTGCCTTAGCCGTGGAGGCTGAAGGTGTCCATTTAGGCCAAGGAGACCTACCTATAACCGTTGCCAGAAAGTTAGCTGGCGAAAACCTCCTCATTGGCATCTCAGTTAACAATGTTGAAGAAGCAATAAAGGCTGAAAGAGAAGGGGCGAACTATGTAGGTGCCGGGCCAATTTTCTGGACTAGTTCTAAGACTGATCTTCGACCGCCAATTGGCCCTGAAGGCTTAAAAGCTATTTGCCAGGCTATAAGCATCCCGGTTCTGGCTATTGGAGGAATAACAGCTGCTTCTGTACCTGAAATAATGGCTGCTGGAGCTTCAGGTGTAGCCGTGATTTCAGCTATAGCCCTAGCCAGCGATCCAAAAGAGGCTGCCAGAAAGATAAGAAAATTTATTGATATTGATTTAAAAAAGTAATAGACAATTGAAAAAATTGAAGCGGTTACCAAAATTAAACGAAATTATGAGACCTAAAAAATACAGATTTAAAAAATTAGAGATTATCTGATTCTTTTAGGGAAAAATAAATTTCTCTTTCGCCCTTCTGGCCAACCTTAATTTCTATCTTAAAGATTGGCATCCCCAAATCAAAATCAATCTTTTCAGCCCATTCAACTATGATTACGCCCTGCCCTATCCAATCCTCCCATCCAAGATCAATAATATCCTCTCGCCTGTCGAGGCGGAATAGGTCAACATGATAAATAGGAAAACGACCATAATAGATGTTAACTAAGGCAAAAGAAGGACTACATACTTCATAGATATCCCTAACTCCAAGACCGGCAGCTAATCCCCGGGCAAAAACAGTTTTCCCTGCTCCAAGTTCACCATAGAGGAAGGCTATTTCTTTCCCTTCCCAAGATTCAGCCAGATTGCGCGCAATAGCTATGGTTTCTTCTTCAGAATTGCTGATAAAGAGTAAAGGCTTTTTCTTCATGGTGATTACAGCTCAGAAAGAAAAATAAAACCTGAGCCGGCATCCTTTGCCTCTGGCCTTTCCCTGGCCCAATCCTCGACTTTCTTAATAGCTGAGGGAAGAAAACGAATAAGGTCGCCAGCCACGAGTGGTCTTTCCCCAACCTTTTCTCTGGCTATATCACCACTCAGGCCATGAATATAAGTAGCGGCAGCTGCGGCCAGGAAAGGTTCATTAAATTGCATTAAAAAGGAGGCAGCAAGCCCGCTTAGGACATCCCCTGAGCCGCCGCTGGCCATTCCTGGGTTTCCTGTTGGGTTAATAAAAACAAAGCCATCAGGACTACTAATTATGGATCGATGGCCTTTGAGAATAAGGAAAAGGCCATATCTTTGAGAAAAATCTTGAGCTAACTCCAAACGGCGAATCAGAATCTCTGAGACTGAGAGGCCAATCAGTCGAGAAAATTCCCCTGGGTGGGGGGTTAAAAGGCAGATGGGTGGAAGCTTTTTTAAAATATCAGGAAATCGGGCCAAGATATTCAATCCGTCAGCGTCAATCAGACAGGGAAGTTTAATTTCAGGCAACAAGGAGCTAACTAACTCACAAGTTTGGGGGTGAGTTGAAAGCCCTGGTCCGACGAGAAGGGCATCTTTACCTTTTATTAGCTCTCTTAAGCGGGGTAAGGCTTGGAGACTGATAGTCCCCTCTTCCGTCTCTGGAAGCGGTTCGGTCATAAACTCCATGGTCGAACGAGCAATAATGGGTAAACAGCTTTTAGGGGTGGCCACAGTTACCAGGCCAGCACCTGATTTGAGTGCGGCCCTGGCTGCCATGATGGCTGCTCCTGTTTTTCCAGTGGAGCCAGCCAGAATTAAAAGATGACCATAAGTCCCTTTATGGGTATCTCTTTTACGTGGCTTAAAAAAATCTAAGATTTTTTCTTTACTCAGCCATTCTACCTTATGCTTTTCATCGGTGAAAAGAAATCGAGGAAGGCTAATATCAGCCACCACCACCTCGCCGACAAATTCCTCAGCTGGTGGTAAGACATGGGCTATCTTAGGTG
The DNA here is from genome assembly GCA_938092135.1 of uncultured bacterium. Lineage (GTDB taxonomy): Bacteria > Acidobacteriota > Aminicenantia > Aminicenantales > CALLJL01 > CALLJL01. The sequence continues at coordinate 1,754 of CALLJL010000004.1, read as the reverse complement.
CTCCAAGGGTCACCGTCAGATCGGCTTTGACCGCAGGACCGATGAGATGCGGGGCGTCAGAGGAAAGACCTGAGGGAATGTCCACAGCTATTTTAAAGGCCCGGCTTTGATTTATTATTTCTATAGCCCGGGCATATTTCCCCTCAGCTGGTTTCTCAAGCCCGGTTCCAAAGATAGCATCAATAACAACTGTCGCCTCCGATAGAGCTTGACTCAGGGAAGCCCAATCTTTTTCTTCATTAACTTCCTCAATAGTCAGACCCATATTTTGGGCAATTCGAAGATTCAAAGCGGCATCTCCTTTAACCTCATTTTTTAAGGCGAGGAGGAAAATTCTTGGTTTACAGCCGTGATTGAAAAGATGCCGGGCGACAACCAGGCCGTCACCGCCATTATTTCCTTTGCCGCAGACAATGACAAATTTCTTTTTAGTAAAATCAGGAAATTTTCGGGCTATAACCTGGAAAATCTGGCGACCGGCATTTTCCATGAGAACCGGACCTGGAATCCCAATTTCTTCAATGGTTATTCGATCAATTTCCCTCATCTGACTCGCATTGAGAACTTTCATTCTATCCTCCAGAAAATTTATTTTATCATTTTTAATTCTTTGTTTATATTGAGACTTAGTCCTTGACTGATAACTATCGCCGGAAACCACCTCCGCTAACAAGAAAGAGACCCTTTGGACTGATTTTGGCTCTGGGTATCAGGTCGGGCAGTCTGATTATGCTGGTATTCGAAAACCTCGCTGCTGGTCAAACCATAAAGGTAATAGTCTCCATAGAAATCTTAATGGCCAGAGTATAACGTCCAGGTCTCAACTTTCAGTGGCATCATCACTTCCAGGTGGCCAGAGGGAAGTCAAAATAATGTGACTGCCTCGAAACTGGAGTTATTTTTCTTGTTCATAGAGAAGGTGACAGATGCCGGCCACTTGCTTTAATTCCAAGACAAAGGCGATTCCAGCTCCAGGTTTATCCAGTTCGCCGGCCTTGACAATGGCCTCTAGGATTTGCTGAGTCTTGCTTCGTGGAACAGCAGTAAGAATTATCTCTTTCTCTGGCTCAATGGGAATTCCCAGGAGTTTCTTTCTTTCATGCACCCCTGTACCCCGGCCAAAGACTATGGTCCCCCCCTCCGCTCCAGCCTGCCGGGAAGCCTGGATTATCCTTTCCGAAAAGCCCATCTGAACTATGGTCACAATCAGGTCAAATGCAATATTCATGGTTTTCTCCTCTTTCGAGCGGAATAAATTAAGCCCAGGGCCATGATGGAAATAATTGGGGCCAGAGCCACCAGAGCAATAAGACCAAAGCCAATCAAAACCCGATCGCCTTTATCCATAGCTCCGGCCAGACCCATGGCCATGGCCATAATAAAAGTAACTGTCATGGGACCTGTGGCCACCCCTCCTGAATCAAAAGCTATGGCGATAAAAGTCGGATCAGAAAACCTAAGCATAATCATGGCAGCCAGGTAACCGGGGATGATGAAATAAAAAAGGGAAAGTCCGTTCAGAATCCGGACCATTCCCATGGCTACAAACAAGGCCACCCCAAGCGAAATAAATATAATTATAACCCGGGAAGGTATAGCCCCGCTGGAGGCCCTTTCTATTTCGTAGCTCATGATCCTGACCGCAGGTTCGGCCAGTGTAGCTACTAGCCCAAAACAGAATCCCAGAGGGATGTTCAACCACTTGTAACTCATGGTCCCGAGAAGCCGGCCTACTTCTGAACCAGTGGGCAGGA
>CALLJL010000003.1 GCA_938092135.1 uncultured bacterium | reverse complement strand
CGTTGGAGTCGCAGACGACGGCGCTGACGCGATTCCCCTGCGGCCCAATGAACCGCCACCTGAGCTGCGAATAAATTCCAGCTGCCAATCCAGGCCACTGTGTTTGGGATGGGTTCAATGATTTCTTTGGTGTTGATTTTACTGAAGTTTGTAGCTCTAATCTTGCGGCTAATTGCTCCTTTCCTCTTCCCAATTCATTTTTTCCATAAGAAGAACCAGAGAAAAAAATAATCATCAAAAAAAAGAAGACAATTAAACAAGCCCTTAACGTCTTTAGCCTAAAAAAATTGAAATCACTTAACTTCACCGATTCCTCCTTTCATAATTTGAACGAAATTTTTCGACTTATTAGTTTAACCAAAAAGAAAACAATCTTTAAAGAAATTTTTAAATAATTAATTAACTTTTTGATTTAAAGATTAGACAACGGAGGTCAAGCGGAAGATGGCAAAGCATCTTTGATTGTGAATACTTAGTTAGCGGAGAGCTTTTGGTAAAGGAGGACCAAGCTCAGCCTATCAATGATGTCATAGTTGTGTTGGTTGCCAGAATTCGCCGATTATCGATGCTAATTGTTCAAACTTGTCAAACCGGTATTTTTTAAAGTCAAAGACCAAAAGGAGTTAAAAATTTAACCTGAGAGATACCAAAAATAAAAGGAAAGGAGCTGAACCTTTTCTTTCGATATTGCTCGAATTTCCGATTTTTCTAAGATCGCTTATTCTATTTTCTCAGTATAATTAATTATCACTATTTTCATTTTTAGCTGTAATGAGAACATAAGCAGATTTATTCGTTTATTTTTTTGTTTTTAAAATTGACCTGAGTTTGCTATAATTTAAATAAGAAGAATGGAGAAAAAGGAAACGGTATTTTTTCGGCAAGCTGATATTATAATTTTAAATGAAGATTTCCTTACGACAAAAGAAATAGAGGAGAATTCTGTTGATTTGATAGTTACATCACCTCCATACAATGTTGATATTAAATATAACGCTTATGATGATAGAATTCCTTATTCAATTTACCTTAAATTTACTGAAGAATGGTTAGCTAAAGCATATTCCTTATTAAAAGAGGATGGGCGGTTTTGCCTTAATATCCCTTTAGACAAAAACAAAGGCGGGCAACAGAGTGTCTATTCTGATTTAATTTCAATAGCGAAAAAAATCGGGTGGAAATACCATTCCACAATTGTTTGGAATGAACAAAATATTTCAAGAAGAACTGCCTGGGGATCTTGGCTATCAGCAAGAGCTCCCTATGTCATTGCTCCTGTCGAAATGATTGCTGTGCTTTATAAAAAAAGATGGAGAAAAACGAGCGGCTCGGGTATCTCTGACATTAGCCGAGATGAATTTATAGAATGGACTAATGGAGTTTGGACCTTTATGGGTGAAAGTAAGATAAAAGTACAACACCCTGCTCCATTTCCGATTGAGTTGCCTTATAGGTGTATTAAATTATTTACATTTATAAATGACTTAGTATTAGACCCATTTCTTGGTAGCGGAACCACTTTAATAGCTTGCGCGCTAACAAATAGAAAAGGAATTGGCATAGAAATTGATAAAAAATATTGTGAAATTGCAAAGAAAAGACTCCTCAATGAGGCTTTCCTTAACCAAAAGAAATTAAATTTCGTCTCCGATAAAAGCCAAATAAGAAAATGAACTAATATTTATTAGCTATCAATTTTAAATCTTCTAATAAATCCTGAAGCGATTTTACTTTTTGGCTACCATCAAAATCTTCCCTTGCTAAATAAATAGAATCTAGTTCATATTCCATTACTATCCTTGCTTTTGTTGGTCTTCCCTCAACCAAAAAAGATATTTCCCCATCGTTATCAGGAGTAATCATAAACACCTTTACAGGCCTTGTTATTTCATCTTGCATAAGCTTAAGCTTCCAGAAGGGAGTTTCTGTATATCTCTCCCTAAATGAATTCTTTATAGATAATATAGCAATGATTTGGATGTCGTTGTTGAAAGGTCTATATATAATCAAGTCAGCATCTGGCAGTAATGAGTATTGTCCAAAATGGACAATAATTTTCCTTCTTACCAAGCTCTGCTCTGAATTTAACAATCGTGCTTTTAATGTGTCTCCTTTTATAATTCTAAGTCCTAATTCTTCGCAAACATCTTTTAAAAACAATAATATAATATTTTCTAACTGCCTTCCTAAAAAGGCCACCCAACTTTGGCGGCTCTTATTATGAGCCACATCTTGCGAATTTCCTTTTTTCAAAAGCTCTTGAAATTTTTCTTTCTGATACTTTTGTCTAAATTCGTTTAAAAATAATGATAATCTTAAAAATGTTTTTGGACCATGGCTTTTTTTAAATGATTCGAATTCTTTCTCTATATTTATCATTTCATTAAGTAGATTATCTAAAAAGTAAAATGGCTGTCAAATCGAAATATAGAATTGCCTCAATAGATATTAAATTAACAAGGAGCAATGAGATGCAATTTACCAAAAACGCAGCTAAAAGCATAAATTTAAGGATTTATTATTTGATAGATCTCTATTTCAGAATTAGGAGGGAATAAGAATCGGCAACAAATATAAACGAGTTTTTTACGACGAGAAATTGGGATACCCCGAAGTGTCGAACGAAGCCGCAGCCATTGGCATAAGCGGGTCCTTTATATCTATTTTTTTCACGCCAGCCTTAGCATCTGAGACATAAACAAAGTCTCCTTTATAGGCAACATAATTTGCGAAATCATCAGCAGGAACTGAAGCACCAACTTTAGGCGCTTTAAGTTCGCTAATATCAATTATTTGCAATCCTCCCTCCCCAGCAGCTACAAACGCATGCTTGTCTTTAACTTATCTTTTTCAATTTCAAAGGGAACCCGATGCGGGCCTACAAATGAGCTTTGATTTTCAGCGTATCGAAAAAAATGTTCGCTTCAGGACAGGATTTCTAACCCAAACTGATATTCAGAGCTCTGAATTCGTGGCCGGATACGCCTGGTGATATAATCAAGGACACCTGCAGAGAATTAGCTTTGATCTTGGAGCCCAGCTCGAGAAAGATACGCAGGGACGGACTGTGGGCAATGCCTGTGATTTTATGCTCTTTACCAATTTCTTTAACCGTATTGACGCCCATGGAGGATTTAATTTCGGCCGAAGCCGCTATCAAATTTTAAAAGATGAAGAAAACAATGATCTTGTCCGGTCAAGAGATTTTATCCAGACTTATGGCGCCCATTTTGATTTTGATTGGAAAAGAGGCGGTTTTCTTAAGGAAATAAGTATTGAAGGCCACTGGCAGAGACAAGGAATTTACAATGAAGAATTTACAGCGGTTGAACCTGGAGTTGAAGCCTCCTTAGAAACTTCGCTCTCTCTCAGGCCTCGGAGTAATTTTGAAATATCTTTTAATGCTGACTGGATTCGTCAAACTTTAGAAAAGACACGGTTAAAGGTTTTTGACGGAATAAGCTACGGGACATCTCTTCACTTTCAAATTACGCGCCATCTATTTTTAACTACGAGACTTCTGGGCAAAACAAGAGAAGATCAGTATAATTTTGATTTCCTTCTTGGATATTACTTTGGTGCCGGGAATATAATTCAGCTCTGTTATAAGAAGAGTTTACGGCGAGAAGAATTTGGCCGCGAAGGCGGTCATTCCCTCAATCTTAAAGTTTCCTACCTTATCCGCCTATAAAAAAATGGCTCCGCGGGCAGGACTCGAACCTGCAACCTAGTGGTTAACAGCCACCCGCTCTGCCAATTGAGCTACCGCGGAGCGACTTTATTATTCTTATCATTAATTAAAAAAAAATTCAAGTTCGATCTCCCTCAGCCAGCCATATTAAGCATCATTATTGTCTATTCACAGTGGTCAATATGAGAACAGGCCACTAAAGAGAATTAAACATTTTTTTGATCGTATTTTTTAATTCAGGTATCGAAAAAGACATCCACCTCAAAATAATTCTCCCTGAAAAACTTATTTATCGAATCTCTTTGAGTCAGAAGCGGTAGCCAGCCTGTTTGGCGATTTTCCGGTAGTCTTCTCCCCACATTTCGACAATCTTACACATTTCATATATCCGAGAATGGAGACGAACGCCAATGCGGTCAATTAGGGTTTCTTCTCCTTTCTTGTAAAACTCAGTTCTTTTATCTTCCTCGCTGCTTTTGTCGAGATAATTGGTAGTGAAAATCGTCAATTTTTTTTCGTTATAACGATAATTAATGATGTAAAAGACAGTTTCTTCTACCCAGGCCGTCGTCCTCTTAGCTCCAAGCTCATCCAGGACAACTACCGGCATATTAAGCACGGGCTCGAGCACTTCACTGGCAGTCATATCAGCCTCGGGATCATAGGTATTCTGAATATCGCGAATTAAATCACGAAAATCAAAAAAGGCACAGGGCACTCCTTTTTTTTCAATCAGCTCCTTGATAATAGCCACCGCCAGATGTGTCTTTCCTACCCCGCAAGGTCCGATGAATAAAAGGCCCACGTCCTGAACTGGATAGTTCTTAACAAACTGTTTGGAGATACGAAGTGCATCCCTATGGGAATCATTGTGAACTTCAAAATTTTTAAAAGAACAATTTTGGTAGCGTTTGGGAATTCTGGCCTTTTCAAGAAGCAATTGAATCTGTTTTTCTTTAAAGCAGGAGCATCGCTTGGCTACAGTTCGGCCACCTTCATTAACTAGTGTCCAGCCAGATCCTTCACATATTGGGCAAATCTTGTTTTCTTCAGCCATTAGCTTAGACCTTTCGAATTATATTCCGGATTATATCAAAGCAAAAAATTTTGAATTTTAAAGTTAGAAAAATTGTCCCTCCCTTTATTTCAAGGGCTACTTTCATTTCTTTAAATCTCGCAAATTTCGCTTTCTCTCTTATATCTCGAAACCAGAATAAATCAACTTTATCGCCGATCAGTTTAGATAGCCTCTTAGCTGTTGCAATTTATGTGACTGAGCCAGTTTTCGTTTTGCCTTGAGCTCAATTTGCCTAATCCTTTCTCTTGTAAGATTAAGCATATTGCCTATTTCTTGAAGAGTTCTTGGCTGATTATCATCGAGACCGAATCTCAATCTTAACACAAGAGCTTCTTTCTCATCCAATTCCTGAAGCATGTCTCTGACCTGCTGTTCTATGGCATTTTTGATGATTTGGTATTCCACTGAGGGCACAACCTCATCTTTAATTATTTCCTCAACCTCATGATCAGAATCGGGGAGCCGGTTGCTCAGGGAAACTTCCTTTTCATCTAATATCCGATAATCATCCACCTCTTCAGGTGTAATTCCCATGGCCTCAGCAATCTCTTCCCGGGTTGGTTCTCGGCCAAGCTCGGCTTTAAGCTCAGCTTCCTTGCGTCTCATTAGGCTTATCTGGTCAGATAATTTCTGGGGGAGATGAAATGTCCGGGCGTTTTGGGAAAGGGCATGAAAAATGGCTTGTCTTATCCACCAGACGGCGTAGGAAATAAACCGAACATTACGGCTTGGGTCAAACCTTTTTGCCGCCTCTATTAACCCAAGATTTCCTTCGTGGATTAAATCAAGGAGACTTAAACCCATTCCTCGGAATTTTTTAGCATAATTAACCACAAAGCGAAGATTTGATTCAACCAGCTTACGGAGAGCTTCCTTGTCTCCCTGCTGAATCCTTCGACCGAGCTCCTTCTCTTCCTTTTCAGTTAAAATAGGAAATTTAGAAATCTGCTCTAAATATTGCTGAAGAGACCGCGATTCAAAAATTTCATCGTCAGTCATAATTAAGACCCTTCGCTTTTTTCCACCTTAATCAAAGAAGCTGATGAAACTGGGACCAGGCTCTGCCGTCTTCTTTCAAATTCTTCTTCTCTTCCCTCAAAGAATTCCTTTTTAATGAATTCTAGAAGCTCATTAACCTCAGCTTCTATTCTTTCAATTTTTCGGCGCAAATTCAAGATAACTTCAACTCCAGCTAAATTAACACCAAGATCTCTCACCAACGTTAAAATTAGCTCTAGCTGTTTTAAATCCTCATCAGTATATAGTCGAGTATTTCCCTGACTTCTTGATGGTTTAAGAAGCCCTTCTCTTTCATATAAACGTAATGTTTGGGGATGAAGGTTATACATCCGCGAGACGTCGCTAATATGATAGTATTTTGGTTTTTCTTCCTTTTTTACTCTTCTTCGCCCCATTTTAAACTATCCCCATTTTTTCCCTTGGATTTTCAGGGGCAATCCTTTCGAGCTCTTTCATAAGCTCCCGAACTCGCTGATCTTGAAAAGGAGGTGGCACAATCGTTACTTCGACAAATTGATCGCCCCTGGCTCGACCCCCCGCTATTGGCACTCCTAAACCCCTAATTCTAAACTTCTGTCCGGATTTGGTTCCGGGCGGAATGCGAATTGTCGTTTTTCCAGTAAGGGTTGGAACCTCGATTTTAGCTCCAAGAGTTGCCTCGCTAATAGTTATAGGAACTTTAATATAAATATTATTCCCTTCTCGGTGAAATAAAGAATGGGGGGCAACTTCAATGGAGATATAAAGATCGCCAGGTGGTCCTCCCCGGCGACCAGCATTGCCTTTACCGGCTATTCTCACCTTTGAACCAGTATCCACGCCAGCGGGAATACGAACATTTATAGTTTCCGATGATTGAATTCTTCCTTCGCCATGGCAGAAGGAACACATGGCCCCAGGCATACGACCAGTGCCTCCACAGGTAGGACATTCGCTTGAAAACCGCATAAAACCCCGTTGAACTGTCGTCCGGCCCCGCCCTCCACAGGTGGGACAACGATTTGAGCCGCTACTCGAAATGAACCCAAGACCGCCACAAGAAGGGCAGCTAACCAGGCGATTTAATCTGATCTTGGTTTGAACGCCATTGATGGCATCTTCAAAACCGAGTTTTATAGTGTAATGAAGATCTTCTCCCCTCTCAGGTTCAGCTGTTCGTTTCGTTGCCCGTTCACCGAAAAAAACCTCAAAAATATCTCGAAAAGTGGCGGATCCGTAATCAGAAAAATCAAAGCCCTCAAAACCGGAAAAAGGCGAACTCTCCTCTGCTCCAGGTGGAACGTTGCCTACAAAGCCAAATTGATCATACTGGGCTCGCTTTTTAGGGTCACTCAGAACAGAATAGGCTTCCTGAATTTCCTTGAATTTTGCTTCAGCCGTCTTATCACCGGGATTTAGGTCAGGATGATATTTGCGCGCCAGCTTGCGGTAAGCCTTCTTTATTTCGGCCTGACTTGCATTACGAGGCACACCAAGTATTTGGTAATAATCCTTCTCCATTGGCTGCCTTCAGCTTTGGAGAATTTTAATTAATTTTTCTTATCATCATCAACAACCTCAGCGTCGATTACCTCTTCTTCATCAACTTTCCTGGAAGAACTAGACGAGCTTTGGCCCGAACTCTGATAACTTGCGGACTGAGACTGGGTGGCCTGCTGATACATAAGCTCGCTCAGCTTATGAGAAGCCCGGGCAAGGTTTTCCATAGCTCGCCGAATCTGCTCCACATTTTCTGTCTCAATGGCTCTCTTTGTATTTTCAATCTCGGTTTGAACTCTCTGAGCCTCGCTTTCAGGAATCTTATCTCTATTCTCTCGCAAGAGCTTCTCCAAATTGTAGACCATTTGATCAGCCTGGTTTTTGGTTTCAATAACTTCACGACGCTTCTTATCTTCAGCTTCGTGAGCCTGAGCTTCTTTAATCATTCTTTCGATCTCCTTCTCATCCAGACCGCTATGACCGGTTATGGTAATGGCCTGTTGTTTCCCTGTGGCCAGATCCTTAGCTGAAACATGGAGAATTCCATTAGCATCAATATCAAAGGTAACTTCAATTTTAGGAACTCCTCTTGGAGCAGGTGGAATACCGTCAAGATGGAAGCGACCTAAAGATCGGTTATAAGCTGCAAGTTCCCTTTCACCCTGGAGAATATGAATTTCAACGCTCGTTTGGTTATCGGTCGCAGTGGTGAAAATTTCTGTCTTACGGGTTGGAATTGTAGTGTTTCGAGGAATCATTCGGGTAAAGACTCCACCTAAGGTCTCGATACCTAAACTAAGGGGCGTTACATCAAGAAGAAGAACATCCCTAACCTCACCGGCTAAAACAGCTGCCTGAATGGCTGCGCCGACAGCTACTACTTCATCGGGATTTACACCTTTATGAGGTTCCTTGCCAAAAAAGTCCCGGACCAGCTGCTGAATTCGGGGCATTCTCGTTTGACCGCCAACAAGAATCACCTCGTCAATGTCCTCAGGACGGAGCTTGGCATCCTCGAGGGCCTGACGGCAGGGAGGGATTGACCGCTGAATTATATCTTCAACCATAGCTTCAAGTTTGGCTCGAGTTAGTTTCATAAGCAGATGCTTCGGTCCAGAGGCATCAGCGGTGATGAAAGGAAGGTTAATTTCAGTCTCCATTAAAGTTGAAAGTTCCATTTTAGCTTTCTCAGCCGCTTCCTTAAGCCGCTGCAGCGCCATTTTGTCCTTAGTCAAGTCAATACCTGTTTCTTTGCGAAATTCAGAGACAATCCATTCAAGGATCCGCTGATCAATGTCATCACCACCAAGATGAGTATCGCCAGCAGTAGCCTTAACTTCAACCACCCCCTCACCTACTTCCAGAATTGATATATCGAAGGTTCCACCACCAAAATCATAAACCGCGATAATTTGGTCTTTCTTTTTATCCATGCCATAGGCCAGAGCAGCTGCCGTCGGCTCATTGATGATCCGAACCACATCCAGACCAGCAATCCTTCCAGCATCCTTCGTTGCCTTTCTCTGGGCATCGTTGAAATAGGCGGGAACGGTTATAACCGCCTTTTCGACCTTCTCACCGAGATAATCTTCGGCTGCCTTCTTTAGCTTCTGCAGAATCATAGCCGAAATCTCTGGGGGAGCATATCGCTTTCCCATTACCTCGACCCAGGCATCTCCGTTGGGGCCTTCAACCACTTTGTAGGGAACCTGGCGGATTTCTTCAAGGACCTCATTGTAGCGACGGCCCATGAAACGCTTTATTGAATAAATTGTATTTTCAGGGTTAGTCACCCGCTGGCGCTTGGCCACCTGGCCAACCAAGCGTTCCCCCTTGGGCGTGAAAGCTACCACCGAAGGGGTAGTGCGACTACCCTCTTCATTGGCAATAACGGTGACCTTGTCACCTTCCATAACAGCCACAACAGAATTTGTTGTTCCTAAATCAATTCCAATTATCTTAGGCATTTTATCACCTCCCGATAAAATTCAATATTATAATAAAACTTGAGTATAATTTTGTCAAGTATTTTGCTCAATTTTTTATAAAATATTAATCAATTTTTTTCAAAAAATTGTTCTTTTTCAAGGCTTATATTAAGCCATAACCAGCCTTTTTTCAATTTTATATCTTCATTGGCTATCGAGAGGATAAAATAAGTCCTTAACTAGTTGAACTTTAAGAAAAGGCTTTAGAAAAGCTTAATAGACTAAAATTTCTCTTTTCTTTTGCTTTTTGAAATTCTCCTTCTTGATTATTCTATTTTCCTTAATTATCGGGAAAGGCAAAAACGAGCCCTTTTATACCCTCAAAAAGAGCCCAGTAAATAGCCTTTGAGTCCTCGCCCGAAACCAAAGTAATCTCTATAAGCTTCGGAGGCCTTTTTAATATTTGAAAAAATAAATTTTTTATTGGAAACCATCCATACCAGCGCAGAAAAAAGCCAATACTGGCTAAATAACCCCCTATTTTTTTTGGCCCTGGCCTGACATAGACTTTCAATCCATTATTGAATTTAAGGGTATAAATTTTAGGCATATCCTTGACTTCAAGCGCCTCAAGTTCAAAGGTTCCCTCACTTTGAATCTTGCCGGGTTTTATTTTTTTCCTTTTCGGAGCAAAAAGGGTCGATTTCCTTTCCAGAGTGAAAATTTTTATGGCTGGAGGGGGGCCCCAGCGTCTAATACGATTTATTTTCCATTCCTTAAGAGTGAGACCCCGGGCTTTGAGCACAAGCCTTTTTTCACTCAGATTAAGTAAAAAATAAAGCTGCGATTTTGAAGCCAGATCAAGCTCTCGTTTTAGAACCAGTTCTTTTATTAAAAGAAGGTCAATTTCTTGCTTTTTTTGAAAATTTTGTTTTTGAGAAGTGTTAGCCCAGGAAAGATTTACGAAAATTGAAAGAATAAATAAAAAGAAAAAGCTTTGTTTTTTCACGAATTTTTATTTAATAGATATAAATTTTAGTTCCGATTTGGGCATTTTTGAAAACCACTTCGAGGTCTTCATCACCTACTCTAATGCATCCATGGGTTACATTACGGCCAAGAAGGCGCGTATAAAGTGTGCCGTGAATAAAATAGCCATTACCAAACCCTAAGGCATAATCGCCGAGAACTCCTGGCTCCACTCTTTCTTTCCAATCCTTTGGTGGCTCCTTTCCTTCTTCAATAAACGCCCAGTCTGGCTTTATCCAATCAGGGTCAATAATTTTCGATTTAACAGCAAATTCGCCCCGGGGAGTATCGAACACCCAGCGCCTTTTGCCCCTTGGTTCTTCCAGAATGCTCCCTGAGCCACAGGAAACTACGGCTTCTCTTAAGATATTATCTCCTTTTTTTAGAATAAGTCGATTGGAAGCACTATCAATGAGAATATATATTCCCTTTGGTTTCAGGGATAAAAGTCTTTTCTCGAGCTGATTGATCTCTCGAATAAGGCGCTGGGTATTAAAAGAGTCCTCTTTGTCAATTTTGATCTCAAGCTGATAACGACCTGGCCAGAAAAGAATAAAGCCAATTAGGTCAAAAAAAACATAAATTATGAAAATAAAAGAAGATATTTTAAAGAATATTTTTCTAAATTTAGCCTTTTTTCTTTTTTTGATTTCTAGTTCTATCGAGCTTAATCTCTCAGCCCCATTAAGTTTCATCGCCTTTAGCCTAATTTCTCATCCATCAATTTTTATCCTGATTAAAATCATAATTCCTTGACCAACTTAAGAATAACCGATTCACGATTTATCGTCCCAACTATGGTCACAGGCGTGCCGATCTCAACAATAGGAAAAATTTCATCAATGTCCTCATTCTCCATAGCGATACAACCATAGGTCAGACCATCTTGCCCGCCGCCATGAATTTCGATCAATCCTCCGATGCCAATCAAAGGAGGAATCAGGCCTTTTCTCTTCATTTCAGCAAAACGTTTTTTATCATCATCGTTAGGGTAATCGAGGAGGAGAGCTTTATAATATTTACTATTTAAAATTTTTTTTATGATTTTATATTTACCTTCAGGGGTGGCTTCATCGCCGGCATGAACTTTATTAGCTAAGCTGAATCGGCCAAGCCCAACATTATAAGCCGATTTTATTTTACCTTTCGAGTAAACAAAAAGTTTTCTTTCTAGTTTGTCGATAATGATAACCGGGCTGTTTAATTTTTTCGATTGATCAATTGTATCCTGAGCCATCTTTTGCCAAAGACTTAGATAATCCTCATTCATATATCTTTCAAATAAATCAAGTACAATCTGCCTGGCACTTAAAGCCTGTTGGCGGGCGGAAAAGAGGGCATGGTCAGCCTCCTTGTATCTTTGCTTACCTATTTCCCTTTGGGCTTCTGCCAAGAAAAGTTCGGTTTTGATTATTCTTTGCCTGATTTCATGACTTTCATTGATTGCTGAGCTGATGGCCCTAAGGCGAATTATTATTATCTCAAGCTCTTGAAGCTTTGAGATTAAAGAGCCTTCTTGTTGTCTTTTCTTGTCTTCAATTAGGCGTAGCAAATCCTCCCCTCTTGCGATAAGCTGCTGGTATTCATCTCTTACCCGATCCATCTTTCGCCATAAAAAGAATCGACTTTTAGCCTGAATTTCATGAATTCGAGCTATTCTCAAGGCGTGGCAGAAAATTTCATAATCGGCGGGAATGAAATCAAAAGCGCCAGCCTCCCAGAGGCGTTGTTCCATCTTTTTAGCCAGTTCCGCCTCCGGAAGGACTGGCGCCTTATAACAGCCGAAGGCTATTAAGTGAAGGAAGATTATTAACCCTGCTTTCAGCCTCACCTGCAAGTTTCTTCTTTTCGAACTTTAATCTGAATATTCTTTCATCGGCCAAGGAGACGAAAGTTATTTTTTTACCTTTTCCATAGCCTGCTTTATCTGCTCTGAAATAGAATTGGCCTTATCTTTAATCGCCATCGCTTTATCTTTGGCTCCGAAGAAATCACCATTGTCAATAGCAGCCTGGATTTCAGGGAAGGAATCCTCAAGCCCTTTAAGGTCAGCCTTTAAAGCTTCAATATCAGCCTTGGTACCTTTCCCTCTTGGAGCCTTCTCAAGCAAAGCCTTGGCTTCATCTATAGCTGTCCTGGCTTCCTGCTGAGCAGCAATGGCCTCATTCTTAGCCTCTTCTTTTTTCGCTGGGATAGTTGCTTTAAGAGCTTCTGCATCGGCAGCAATCTTAATTAGGGCCTGTTTAGCTTCCTTATATTTTTTGGCCGTGACCTGGTCGAGAGCGGCTTGTAAATCATCACTTAATTTCTTGAACTCTTCTTTGGCATAAACATCAGCGCCCTCGGCTTTACAGGCCTCAACCGCAGCCTTAGCAGCGTCCATCTCCTGGGTGGGTGGCTTAGCACAGCTAGCCATAAGGAAGGCCAGAACTAATCCCATCATCAAAAAAATACTAAATCTTTTCATCTTTACCTCCTTTTCAAAGGAAATCTTTTTCTTTTTAAACCTTTTGATTTTTCCTTCCTTTAATTAACTTTTAGATTCTCACCTCCTTTCTATTCTATAGAAAAATATCTTAAATCAAACTAGAGGAATTCTGAAATGGAAGTGACTGGGGAGAGTCTATGCGGGGATTTTCTCCCCTTCCCCCGCCGATTTTGACTCAGGTTCCATTTTTTCCTCAGCCAAAACCAAATTTAAGTGATCGCTGTATTGCTATCATAAAATTTTTGTTTTGTCAAGTCTTTAAAATTGTAATAAAATTTTAATCAGACCTTTTTGATCATAAATTTAATTAAAGCTGTTTTTATATTTTTTTGTTAACTTATGCCAAGTTTTGTTCGCCAACTTGCCAGAGTAAATTCTCTTTCTTATTAGCCACCTGGGCTATTTCATTTTCGAAAACCTAAACAAGCTTATCTTCCTTGATATAAACAAAATGGTTAAAACGCATCGCTCCAGCATATTTCTCCTTATATTCCGCAGCACTGGCTTTATCCAGTTCGAGCCAAATCTTCTTCAACTTCTCAGCTAAAAAAGCTTTGTTCCGAGAACATACTTTCGCTAACCGATTCCTCATAAAATGGACCTAACATCTTCTCGATATCGCCCCAAATCACCCTTTCTTAATCGCCTGCTTAAGACCAAACTGATCAGCTCCATATCAAAGCGCTTCCTTTCCCATTTTTTTGCCCTCGAAAAGTAGACTCCTTTCTTTTGAAATTTTTCATCTTAAAAGGAGATTTTCAATGGCTCCCTCCTCTAGATCAAATTGCAAAATATTGTTCCCACCAGCTTTCCTTGATGATAAAATCTTTAATATAAAATATTTTTTATTTTTTTAAAAAATCATATAAAAATTTTCATATTACTTTGAGCTACTTGGGCAATAAGAAAAAAATTTTGTTTATCTAATTATCAAACGGGCTTAAAATTTTCTTAAAAGAAAAAAATTAAAATTTCCCTCAATTTATTCTCTGAAGACTATATTTTCGTTATTTTTCATCAGGATCAAGGATGAATTTCTCTCGCATCAGCATTTGAACCTGTTCGCGAGATTTTCTAATAATCTCTTCGGCCATTTTATAGCGGACATCGGCGGGCAATTTTATTCTCGCTACGCCTTGTTCAATTCCTTTGGTACCAACGGCTACAGCTTCTCTGGGGAAGACTTCCCACTCGTCCATAGTCGGGATGATATATTCCTCATGAATTCCCTTGTCCTCAGCGACCTTAGCCAGCTCTTGAGCTGCAGCAATACACATTTCATCGGTAATAGTTGTCGCCCTTATGTCAAGAGCTCCTCGAAAGATTCCCGGAAATCCGAGAGAATTGTTAATTTGATTGGGAAAATCGGAACGGCCAGTGGCCACGATTCTAGCTCCTGCTTCCTTAGCTTCCCATGGCCAAATCTCAGGAACTGGATTAGCTTCGGCAAAAACAATGGCATCTTTAGCCATCGAAGCTACCCATTCTTTTTTGATTGTGCCTGGCCCGGGCTTGGAAGCGGCAATTAGAACGTCTGCCCCTCGCATTGCCTCGGGGATATCTCCTTTGATACCTTCAGCATTGGTTTTAAGGCATAGCTCCCATTTTTCTTTATACTTTGTCTGAAGGGTTTCTCTATCACCCCTATCTTTATGTAGAATACCACGGGAATCGACCACAATAATATTACCTGGATTAACACCCGCAGCAATAATCAGGCGAGCTATGGCAATATTGGCTGCCCCAGCGCCAACAAGCGCCACTTTTATATCCCCAAGCTTCTTACCAACGATTTTCACCGCATTGATCAAACCAGCCAAGGTCACACAGGCTGTCCCCTGTTGATCATCATGCCAAACTGGAATTTCGCATTCCCTTCGCAAAGTTTCGAGAATGTAAAAGCATTTAGGATGAGCAATATCCTCTAAATTTACACCGCCAAAACTGGGTTGGAGCCATTTGACCGCCTGAATAAATTCATCTGGGTCTTTAGTAGCTAGACAGATAGGATAAGCATCAACGCCGCCAAGATATTTGTAAAGCAGCGCTTTGCCCTCCATAACTGGAAGCCCAGCTTCAGGACCAATATCGCCAAGACCAAGAATTCTCGAGCCATCAGTAATAACCGCCACTGAGTTTCCTTTGTTCGTATACTCAAAGACTTTTTCTCTGTCCTTGGCAATTTCTTTACAGGGAGCAGCAACCCCCGGAGTATACCAGATTGCAAAATCATCGAAGCTTTTAATTCGGCACTTTAAGGTCACCTGAATTTTGCCTTTATAGAAAGGATGAAGACGGAGAGCATCTTTCGAGGGTTGCTCAGCTTTAGCCAGCAACTCCTCCACTGTCGCTTTAGGTTTCATTTTAATCCTCCTTATTAAGGCAATTTTTTTAGTTTGAATTAGTCTATAAGTCTATCATTTTTTCTATTAAAAAAAAAGCGACTCAAAGTTTTTATTCTGACAGATCTTCTAAGGCAAAGGGTATGAATTTATCTTTTTCTTTCCTGACCAGGCTGAAAAAAAATTGAGGATCATGGACATAAGCCAGAATCCAATTCTCTTCAACTGCCTGATTGAGCCATCTTTTTTTAGTCCTCAGAGTCTCTAAGGGAAAAAGGTCAAAGCTCATAATATAAGGAAGACCAACATGAGCAGAGGTAGGTAAAAGATCACCGGCAAAGAAAAGATTTTGACCGCCGCAAGTGACAAGCACACTTTGATGATAGGCTGTATGACCGGGAGTTAAAACTATTTTTACTCCAGGAATAATTTCTTTATCACCCTCCAAAAATTCAACCTGGCCAGCCTCCAAAAGAGGCCAAAAATTTTCTTGGAGATAACTTGATTGATCCCTTTCATTGGGATTTAAGGCTGCTTCCCACTCACCTTTTTGAATTAAATAAGTAGCCTGAGGAAAAGTGGGAACAAATTTTTCCCCTTTTTTCTCCATATTGTGGCCACAATGATCAAAATGAAGATGGGTATTGACCACAAAATCAATATCTTCAGGCTTTAAACCAATTTCCTCTAAAGCTCTTTTAAGGCCTGGCTCAATTGTTATTGCATAAATTTGCTTGAACTTGGGGGGCCAATTTTCACCCAAACCTGTCTCAACGAAAATATTTATCTTTCTGGAGCGAATTAAAAGGGAATTGGTGGCCAAGCAAATCCGATTTAAACTGTCGGCTCTGGCTTTTTTCTCCCAGATTACTTTGGGAACAACGCCAAACATACTTCCCCCATCAAGCCAGAAATAGCCTTCGCGAAGAGCCCAGATTTCAAAGTCGCCCAAGAGAAGGCGTTGAACCATATCAGCCGATAAGCCGGTTGAGGTCATAAATTAGGTCTTCTCTGTTTAAGGTAGCCAATTCAATTTTCCCTGTATCCATGCGAAGGGCATCTTCAGGACAGGCCTCAACACAGAAACCACAGAAGCAGCATCGACTCAAATCAATAAGAAATGTTTTTGGATACTTTTGAATCTCAGGGTCAGGATCTTCAGCCGCTTCAATATAGATACATTCTGAAGGGCAGACGGTCATGCAAAGCATGCAGGCGACACAGCGGGGCTGGCCATCTTCTCTGGTCATCAGGCGATGAAGACTACGATGCCGATGAGCAATCTCTTTTTTCTCTTCAGGATACTGAATAGTTACCGCTCCTCGGCGCTTGGTTTTTATTCCTAGAAACCAGAGGGTATGAAACCACATATTAACCACAAAATGACGGCAAGTAATCCAGCTACCCTTAAGAATTTCGTAGAAGTAGCCAAGCAGTTTAATCATCGGATCACACTCATAATTATTCCTGTGGCCACGATATTAAATAGGCTCAAAGGAATTAAAAGTTTCCAGCCGAAATCCATTACCTGATCATAGCGGAAACGAGGATATGTCCAGCGCACAAGCACTTGGAACCAGCAGAAAAAGAATACTTTAAGATTAAAAGCCGCCACTTGCAAAAGAACAACCAGCCAACGGGGTAATAGCCAATCCCAACCCCAGGGAAAATGAAAGCCATCAGCTCCAAGCCAAGGAACTTGCCAGCCGCCAAAGAAAAGGGTGGTCAGCAAACAGGAAACAATGATGATTTCCATGAAATCAGTCATCATAAACATCCCCCATTTGAGACCGCCATACTCAGTAAAAAAACCAATAATTTCAGATTCACCTTCAGGTAAATCGAAGGGAACTCTTTTGGTTTCAGCTAGAGCGGCAAAAAGAAAAATTAGAAAGGCAAGAGGTTGAAGGAAAAGACCCCATTTAGGCAACCAGCCAAAAAGAAGCTTTCCCTGTTCATAAACGATATCCTGAAGACGAAGAGAAGGGAAAACCATAATAATCCCAATCAGCGATAAACCAAGAGCAACCTCATAGGAAATCAGCTGAGCTGCCCCCCTCATTCCGCCGAGGAGTGTATATCGATTGCGAGAAGCCCAACCACTAAGGACAATGCCATATATAGCCAGAGAAAGCATCGCCAAAACAAAGAGAAGGGTAACATTGGCATCAAATATTTGAAGACTAATCTCGCGTCCAGCGATTCGGATATTATCGCCAAAGGGCATAGCCGAAATGGTAACGGCCACAAAGAAAAAGCTTAAAAAGGGAGCTAAGGTATGAAGAAAGCGATTGGCAAAGGGAGGAACAAAGTCTTCCTTAAAAATCATCTTAATGGCATCAGCCAAGGGCTGGAAAAGACCGAGGATCCTCAGACCTAAAATTTCCGCTCGATTCGCTCCGATTCTGTCCTGAATGACAGCGCTTTCTTTTCGCTCAACCCAAGTAAGATAAAGAGTTAAAGTTAGAAACCAAATTAAGGCTAAAATTATTTTGATCAATACGATTAACCAATCAACAATCATGGGTTCACACTAAAGTTTAATTTTTCTTCCGCCATTACTTTACGAATGGTCTCTGGAGAATTAAGCCGGCCAAAATAACGCAAATTAATTGGAATTTCCTTGGCTAAATTAATCATTATTTTCCATTCTGGCCAGCTTTGCCCCCAGGGATTTAAAGCCGGATCAAAGCTCTGATTTAGACCATCAACATTAGTAAATGAACCTGCTTTTTCGGCTACTGGCGTAACTGGACCAACAAAATCAACGTGGCGAGAAAGTCCTGACTCCCTTGAGGTAAAAAGAAACTTGCTTTCAATTTGGTTGGCTAAGGTGGAAAGCCAGCCTAAAGGCATAATTTCAGCTAAATGAGCCGCAAAAATGAGTAATAAATCAATTTTATCCTGTTTAAGAACCTCTTCGCCAACATTGAGATTAAAGCCGAGATTGAGAGCACCCCGTCGATTGGGCACTCTTTCGGCGGTTAAGAGAAAACCGTCCCCTTTTTCATCGGGAGGATCGCTGAAGAAAATGCGGTTAATTCCTAGCTCTTCGATAAAAAGTCGTTTAACTAAGAAAAGTTCTTCATTGGTTAAAGCCGAATTCAAAACAATAACTATCCGTGAAGTTCTTTTTCTAATTCTTAGCGATTTTATTTTCTCACTGAGAATAAAGAGCATTCTTTCCCAACTGAGATTGGTTCGGCGTTCATTTATTACCTGAAAGGGTTGGGCAATTCTACCTTCATCAAGATAACTATAGGAATAACGGCCATAATCGCAGATCCAGTATTTATTAACTGATTGATTTTCCCGGCTACGGATTCGGAAAACTCTTTTGCCTAATTCGATTCTGGCCAGACCTTTATGAAATTCAATATTAATGGCGCAGCCCCGGCTACAGAGCGGACAGATTGAAGGTCGACTTGTGAGAAACCAGGTTCTTGTTTTAAAGCGAAAATCAAGATCAGTAATCGCCCCGACTGGGCAGATTTCAGCTAGGTTACCTGAATAATTGTTATTTACTGGCTCATTTTCATAAAAGCCAATAATAGAATGAATTCCCCTCTCAAAAACTCCAAGCTCGCCAGTCTTCGTAACTTCAAGAAGAAAACGAACACAACGGGTACATTGAATGCATCTTTCACGATCTAAGAGGAGATTTCGACCAATATGAACGAGCTTATCCTTTTTTTCTTTAATTTCCTTAAATTTACTTTCAAATAAACCATAAGCTTCATAATAGTCCTGAAGCTTACAATCTCCAGCTTTATCACAAATAGGGCAATCCATCGGGTGCTCTGCTAGTAAAAATTCGAGGACAGAACGACGAGCCTCTATGACTTTTTCACTCTGGGTTTTGATCACCATACCTTCCCGAACCACAGTCGAGCAGGATAATTCAAGTTTTGGGCTACCTTCGATCTCTACTAGACAAAGACGACAGCTTCCCTCAGGCGGAAAAGCGGGATGATAACAAAGATGGGGAATTTCAATCCCTGCCTGGCCAGCGGCCTTGAGAATAGTTGTTCCTTCAGCTACCTCAATCGTCTGGCCATCAATGGTTATCTTCGGCATTTCTCTCCTCTTGATTTATTGAGGAAGCATAGCCTCAAGTTCGTGTCTATATTTATTAACTATCGCCAAAATGGGCATTGCCGCCGCATCTCCAAGGGGACAAAGGGTTCGACCCTTGATTTGCAAAGCCAGTCTCTCTATTTCCTCGATATCCCCCTTTCCTCCTTTACCAGAGGCAATTCGTTCAACAATTTTATTAATCCAAGAAGTGCCAATGCGACAGGGAGTGCACTGACCACACGATTCATGGGAATAAAATTTAGTGACTTTTCGCAAAACTTCGATAATAGGCACACTCTCATCGATAACGATAATGGCTGCTGAGCCGAGCATTGAACCCTTATTGAAAACCGATTCACAATCCATGGGAACATCAATCTCTTCGGGAAGAAGGATAGGTGCTGACATTCCTCCAGGTATAACTCCCTTCAACTTCCGACCATTTTTAATACCTCCAGCATATTCATAAATGATTTTTCTTAGAGGCGTTCCCACAGGCAACTCAAATACGCCTGGGCGTTCCACCATCCCAGACACGCTAAATAGCCTAGTACCTCCATCTTTTGGTTTTCCCAGATTTAAAAACCAATCAGCCCCATTTAGGATAATCAGGGGAACATTGGCTATTGTCTCCACATTATTAATAACAGTTGGCATTTGGAAAAGACCAACTGAAGCTGGGAAAGGAGGCTTAAGACGAGGATGGCCTCTTTTGCCCTCGAGACTTTCGAGCAAGGCAGTCTCTTCACCACAAATATAAGCACCGGCACCACGATGAACGACAACTTCTAGATTAAAACCGCTGCCTAAAATATCACTTCCAAGAAATCCTTTCCTTTTTGCTTCTTCAATGGCGCTCTCAAGTCTTCTAGCGATTTTCTCATATTCACCCCGAATGTAAATAAAAGCCAAATGAATATCCACAGCATAGCAAGTAATAATTATGCCTTCGATCAATAAATGGGGATTATGAGACATAATGAAGCGATCTTTAAAGGTCCCGGGCTCGCCTTCATCGGCATTAACGCAAAGATATTTGGGTTTGTCCACTTTGGGCACAAAGCTCCATTTTAAACCCGCGGGGAAGCCAGCTCCACCCCGACCACGGAGATTGGCCTTTTTCACTTCTTCTATTATTTCTTCAGGTTTCAATTTCAAGGCTTTGCGCACAGCTTCATATCCGCCTTTTTCAAGGTAAACGTCTATATTATAGAGGTGGGGAATATCGAAATAACGGGTTAAAACTTTTTCATTCACCGCTTCAATCCAATTTATTTATGAGATCATCAATTTTATCTTTATTGAGTTGACCATAAAGATCATCATTGACCATAAGACAAGGTGCCTGATCGCAGGCTCCAAGACATTCAACCGTCAACAAAGTAAATCGACCATCAGGGGTTGTCTCTCCTACCTTTATTCCTAGTTTTGTTTTTAAATATTCGAGGATCAACTCTCCTCCAGCTAAGGAACAGCTGAGATTTGAACAAACCTGAAGAAGATATTTGCCTAAAGGCTTTCTTGTAAACATCGTGTAAAAGGTAACTACTTCTCTTACCCTGACAGGTTTTATCTCCAAAAGTTGAGCCACAAGCCTTTCCCCTTCAGGCGGAATAAATCCAAGCTTTCTTTGAACTACATGCAAAGCAGGTAAAAGGGCAGCTTCCTTTTTAGGGTAGCGAGGTATTATGGCTTCTATTTCTTTTTTAATGATTTCAAAAAGCTGAGCACTCACCGATCAAGCTCCCCACCAATCATATTTAAAGAACCAAAAGTAGGAATAACATCGGCCACCATATGGCCCTTGATCAAAAACTCGAGGGCGGATACGATGTGAAAACAGGGTGCTCGAAGATGCAAGCGATAGGGCTTGTCGCTTCCATCAGAAACAACGTAGTATCCGAGTTCACCGTTGCCACCCTCAACGGCAAAATAAACTTCGCCCTTGGGTGGCCTGATGCCATGCTCCTTCATGAAAAATTTGAAATGGGCGATCAGGCCCTCAATGGTAGTATAAACATCCTCTTTTGGTGGCGGAACATAACGACGATCAGAGCAAAGAATTTCGGGGTAGCGATGCTTTTCCGCCCCTTCGAGATTAGGCGAGAGTTTGATTGGCCGGTCTGGTCTTTTCCTTCTCGCTTCCTTTATAGCCTGATAGGGTTCAAGGCCATCAGCCATGACTTTTGAAGGCGAGGCTGCTAGCTGACCCATAACCTGCTCAATAATCCTTAAGCTTTGTTCCATTTCTAACATACGGACCATATAACGGTCATAATTGTCGCCTCTTTCCCCAAGAGGAACCTCAAATTCGACCTCATTATAAACTAAATAGGGATGGGCTTTGCGGACATCATAATAAACGCCCGTTGAGCGCAAGCAAGGTCCAGTCCAGCCAAAATTAATGGCATCTTCAGGTTTAATTACGGCTATGTCTCGAGTTCGATTGAGGAAAATTTTATTTTTATCGAGTAAGCCATGAACATCTTTAAGAACCGTTCTTGTCTCTTTTATGGCTTTTTCAAGAGCCTGTTTATATTCAGGATGAAGATCAGCTCTTACCCCTCCTATTCGAATATAAGAAGTAGTCATGCGGGCTCCAGTAGTCCATTCAATAACATCCCAAATAAATTCCCTAGCTTTGATCATATAAAGGAAGACCGTGAAGGCACCGCACTCCATAGCCATAGCGGCCAAGCAGGTTAAATGGTCTGATATTCGGGAAAGTTCACTCATCAAGACACGGATTAGTTGAGCTCGCCTTGGCACCTCCACACCAAGCATCTTTTCCACAGTCATAACGTAGCCAAGATTATTTATTAATGGGGAAACGTAATTAAGACGGTCAGTATATGGAAGCAGGTTAAAATAAGTGCGGTTTTCGCACATCTTTTCAAAGCCTCGATGAAGATAACCAACCTCAACTTCAGAATTAAGGATTCTTTCCCCATCGAGCTCCAGCATGATTCGAATTGTGCCATGCATGGCCGGATGAGAAGGCCCCATATTTAGGAGCATACTCTCCGGTCTTGCTTCTCTTTCTATTCTTGTGGGCATTTTATTTCCTTAATTTTATTCGTGATTGCCTTAATCTTAAGGGATAATCCTTCCTTAAGGGATGACCTTCGAAGCCATCATACATAAAAATCCGTCTTAGATCAGGATGGCCAATGAATTCAATACCAAAAAGGTCATAAACTTCCCTTTCAAGCCAGTTAGCATTTCTCCACAGAGGCGTTAATGACGCAATCCTTGGCTCTTTTTCACTCACCCTGGCCTTAATTCTTATCCTTCGGTTGGCGCTTAGAGAAAAGAGATGATAAACCATTTCGAAGCGAGGTTCCTCACCGATGTAATCGACGCAGGTAAGATCAAGGAGCATAGCATAGTCCTGAGGCTTTTCCTTGAGGAAACTCATTACCTCGAAAAGATAATCTTTATCGATTATGGCCACTTCCATGCCTAAAGAGATAAAGGTGTCTTTAACCTGTTGAGGAAATTTATTTTTTAGCTTGGTCAAAATTTCCGTCTCTTCCATCGCCATTCCTGTTCCTGATTTTTGATTTTTTCTTGCAATTTAATTAACCCATCAAGAACTGTTTCCGGTCGAGGCGGACATCCGGGAATATAAATATCCACGGGGATTATCTCGTCAATACCTTGAACGACGGCATAATTATCATAAATGCCGCCACTTACCGCACAGGTGCCAAAAGCAATAACCCATTTAGGTTCTGTCATCTGGTCATAAACGGTCTTTAATACCGGAGCCAGCTTTTGAGTCACTGTACCAACTACAAGAAGCAAATCAGCTTGACGGGGCGAAAATCTGGTCCAACCAGCGCCAAAACGGTCAAGATCGAAATGAGCACAGGCTGTCGACATATATTCCATGCCACAACAAGCAGTAACAAAGGGATATTGGAACAATGAATATTTTCGACCCCAGCTCAGAATTTCATTTAGGGTGGTTAGAAAAAACCGTCCGTTCATGGCTAATCCCATTCAAATGCGCCGGTTTTCCAAGCATAGATCAATCCCAAAATAAGCACTGCTAAATAAGCCGCCATGATAATCAGAGCTGTTCCGGCCATATCGCGAAAAACAAGGGCCCAAGGGAAGAAAAAGACCACTTCCACATCAAAAAGAAGAAAAAGAAAAGCCACAAGATAGAACTTTACGGGGAAAGGATTAATATCTTTCTGGAGATAGGGACTACCACACTCAAAAGGCTTTTCCTTAAGGGGATTTGTCCTTTTTGGACCTAGGAGAGCATTCAGGAAAAGAAGAAGAACCCCCACAAGTCCGAAAACTATAAAAACCAAAAATAATTCAATCACGGTAGTCTTAATATTTAGGCGAAAAATTTTATCCAAGTCAATATATTTTTTTCAACTATTTTGTTAAAATTTCTTTCTATTTTTTTATTTTCCGGTAATGCCATAATTTCCAATAAGATAGGGTCATTAAAGAACATTGTAAAAACGAAAATAAAGGGAAAAAAATAAAAGCGACAAATTAGCTAAAATAAAGTAAAATTTATGAAGCTTTAAATTGCCTCATTTAGGTAATTTAATTAATGATGAAACAAAAGAAGAAAAAAATGATGATTAAATCAAGTCCTGAAAGAAATAATTATATTATGGTCCATTCTTTTTTACCCAAAATAGCTCTTCTTTTTTTAATTTCCTGTCTTTTTTTCACGGCCTGCCAGCGCCTGCCTCGTCCTTTAAGGGTTATTCTGATTACCCTTGATACTCATAGGGCTGATTATTTAAGTTTGGTTAATCCCGATAAGGTTTCAACTCCCCAACTTGACACTCTGGCCAAGGAGGGAATTTATTTTGAAAAGGCCTATTCCCTAATTCCCATAACTCTTCCCTCCCATGCCTCAATTTTTTTCTCTGAACCCCCTTATTCTTTAAAAAATTATAACAATGGCCAAGAGCTGCGGCTCAAAAGGAACAGACCATCCCTTGTCAACTTTTTTAAGAAAAATAAATATAGAACAGCGGCCTTTGTTTCCTTAGGGGTCTTGGCCGCTCGCTTCGGCCTCAATGAAGGTTTTGAATACTATGAGGATTCTTTCCCGGAAGATAGATGGTATTTACACGCTGAGGAGGTAAATGAAAGGGTCTTCCCCTGGATTCAGGCCCATCGGAATGAGCCCTTTTTTATATGGATCCATTATTCCGATCCCCACGATCCCTACGCTCCGCCTGATTCTCCCAATGATTTAAAAGTTTATCTTAATGATGAGCTCATCCTCGAAACTTGCTTGAATAAATATCGAACTTACAATTTACCCATAACGTTAAAGCCAGGACGCAACTTAATTCGCCTTGAGGTAAACAATTTCGCCGATTCCAATCCTGACCATTTCCTGGCCCGTCTCGACCGGCTCAAAGTTATCGATGCAAACAACGGCCAGGAGATAAAAGCCGATCTTATTAGAGGCTGGTATTTTCGGCGGGAGGATAGCGTCTTTTTTTTCAAATCAGGAAGTTTTATTGAAATACAAAATGGATTTAAACCGCGAGGAGCTATCTTTAATTTTAGGGGAAAACTTCTTTTACCCGTCAACGCTATCCGAAACCAGTATCGGCTCGAAGTTGAATATATGGACCGGCAAATAAAGCGCCTAATCAATCAATTGGAAGAACTCAATTTGTATAAAAACACACTCTTCATTATTGCTGGTGACCATGGCGAAGGTCTAGGAGAATACCTCAGTGCTTATGGCGATCCCCACATCGGTCATATTCATTATCTTTATGAGGTGTATATGAAAGTGCCTCTTATTATTTGTTATCCTGGTCGCCTTAAAGGTGGTCAAAGGATTCAAACGCCAGTTACTCTTTTAGACATAGCTCCAACTGTAATGGCGATAATGGGCTGGGGAAAACTTCCTCAACAACAGGGAAATAATCTTTTGAAAATAAAAGATAAGAAGGTCGCACCCATCTTTATGGAAACCTATCGACCGGAATCAGTGAGGGATCGCTTTGCCATCCTTGACCCTCCCTGGCATCTTATCTTAACTCCTGAAGAAAATCGCCTTGAAATTTTTAATTTAAAGGATGATCCAGAGGAAAAGGATAATCTAGCAGGCTTAATTGAAGATAATGAAAAGGTGCAATTTCTAAAAGTTAAGCTCGAGGATTTTGCTAGAATGGCCATCAAGGAAAAAATAGAGATAGCTATTGATCAAAAAACTGAAGAAATGCTTCGCTCTTTAGGCTATATCCGGTAAAAAAGTATGTGTCCCTATTTTTGGAGGAAGCGATAGATTTTGGCTGGAAAACCCAGCAAAAGTCGATTGATTAGGCGCATCCAGAGAGGCCTCATTTGAGGCGAGAAAGCCGCCAATTTAAGTTCTTGTCTTTTTCTTTCCAAATATTTTTGAACAATGGGGCAACCAAGACTTGAAAGGCAGTAAGGACTAAGTTTGCCCTGACTTAAATATTTTCGTATTTCCTGAAGGGCCGGACTATTCCATGCTTGAGCCCAATCCCTCATTGGAGCAATCGGCTTTTCGCCATGACAGCAGGGCAAAATTCCTCGACGCAAAATATAATAACTTTGCCAGGGTTCCCGGCAGAGAGGAAGATTTTTCAAACCTAGTTCATCTTCTTCTAGGTGAGCCATACTCATTTTTTAATTCCTTATCAATATTTTAAAATTTAAAGCTGCCGGGTTCGCTCACTTGGCCAAATTCAAATTGATTGGCCAAGGGAATTTTGTATTTTCTGGACAGCTCTTCAGCCTTGGAAATAACTGCTCTGATCTCTTCAGAACTTAGAAGCTCCTTTTCATAATCAAAGAGATAGCCACCTCTTATCTCTCTTATATCAGGTTTTTCAAGATAAAGCAGTGGCCTTAGGACTAAGGCATCGGCTTCAATTTGTTGACAAAGGCGAAAATATTCTTCGAGCTCATGAAGATTAACCCGCATGGGCATAAAAACCATGAAAATCTTAGGCAAGCCTTTGGCCTTTTTCCTTTCTTCGTTAAGCTTAATCAAGTTGGCTATAATTTCAACGAAACGTTCATTTCTTATCTTGGCATAGGTTTCAGCGGTTGCGGCATCCAGGGAAACATAAAGATAAATTGGTTTCCCTAATAGAGCCTTGATCGTTCGATTCGTAAAAGCCTGGCCATTTGTAGATAGCTCGACAATCTTGCCTCTGGAAGCACAAAATTCAAGAATTTCTTCAAGTCGAGGATGAAGGAGGGGTTCCCCAAAGGAACAATTGACAATGCTTCGGGCCGCTTTAAAAAAGGGTCCATAACTTTCTAGAGTTTTATCATCAACTATTACTTCTTGATCTTCACCCTCAAGGACTTTCATCCGATCGTAAAGGCAATAGACACAGGGGGGATAAATATTACAACGAGAATAAAGATCAATCCCCAGATTAGTAGGATAAGAAGATAGCACGGTCTTTCCGGCCATCATTTCCTCGTAATTCTTAACGGCATTCTCATGAAAAAAGACAATATCTTTATGTCGGGCTTCATCCTGATGCCAAGAGATTGGACCTATCCTTATCCCCAGCTCTCGATCATCTTGTGGATGATAGCGTTCAGGAAAAAGTCGGTTTAATTTAAAAGTAAGTTCAATTGCCTCAGAGCCATCTTCAATAAAAAGAACCCTGCTTTTTTTAAAATCTTTTCCTTCAATTAAATCATCTTTCCCAGATAAAGATAAATCTTTAATTTTTTCAGGCAATTCCCAATCATCCCCCTTTCCTGACTCCCCATAATCTGAAGATTGCTCTTCTGGCAACTTCAAGCTATAGGCATTCCACTGATAAAGAAGCGGCCAACGGGCTATTTCTTTTCCTTTCCAAAAAATAGAGAGAACCTGTTTCTGATTAAAGTATTCGCTTGAAAGGGGCATCAACAAATAGCCTTTTTTCCAAGAAGCGGGCAGAAATAACTGAGCTTCTCTCCTCATCCACCGAAAGGGAAAAAGCTCACCCCTTTCCCATTCATACCAGCCTTCCCCGTAAAGGGGCTCTCTTAGGTCCTCTAAATCAATAACCCGAATTGACCGAACCATAATACCAAGGTCGCGAGGATCTCCCTGAGCCCGAAAGGTATGATCCAGGCTTAAGGTGACGATCACCTCCTCCTCTCCAATCAAAGGAAAGAAATAACTGGAAAAAGCTGAATGAATTAGTCTCTCGCCAACTTCATGACCAAAAATAAAAACTTTAAGTTTCGGTTTTTCAGGGGAAAAGGAATGGCCAGCAACTATTTCGAGAAGCCTTTTCCCTTTTTTCGATTCAATCCAAAGCCGCATGGTGGCTTCCCGGCTCATCCATCGAAAAGGATGGTAACCATCATGCTCTTCGCCATACCATCCCGCTTCATATATTAAGGAAGCTTTTTCCATAGTTTTTTCCATTTTATAGATTCATTGTCCCTTGAGTCAATGCTCGCTTTTAACCCGATTGAGTCTGCCGGTAATCAAAAATCAAATATTCTCTTTCATAAGCTCTTTTCCTTATAAAAAAATTTGGAATAGACAAAAAAATGATTTCTTTTTTAAGGCCGAAAAGAAAGACCTATCAATCGTTGAGAATATGTAAGGCTTGGTTAATAGCT
Organism: uncultured bacterium; assembly: GCA_938092135.1. Taxonomy (GTDB): domain Bacteria; phylum Acidobacteriota; class Aminicenantia; order Aminicenantales; family CALLJL01; genus CALLJL01. The sequence goes on along the minus strand of CALLJL010000003.1, from coordinate 224,397 downwards.
TTTAAGCTGGCCTCACTTAAGGCTTCACTCAAGGTTGGATGCACGTGAATTGTGCGGCCAATTTCTTCGACTTTGAGTCTTAAACGAAGAGCAAGCGCTATCTCGCCAATCATTTCTGAAGCTGCGGGCGAAAGGATATGAGCACCAACGAGGTTATTTTTCTCATCAGCTAAAATTTTCACAAGGCCTTCACTTTTCCCTATGGCTAAAGCTCGACCGCTTGCCTTAAGGGGAAAAAGGCCTACTTTAACCCTTATCCCCATTTCTTCGGCTTCATCCTCGGTCAAGCCAACTGAGGCTAGCTCTGGGTCGGTGAAAACAGCCATAGGAATCATTCGGGACTCAAGAGAATGGCTGCCGCCAAAGGCATTTTCAATTGCCAATAGGCCTTCGTGCATAGCTTTATGAGCCAGTAATTTGCCCCCGATAAGGTCACCGATAGCATAAACTCCAGGCCAAGCAGTTTCAAAATATTCATTAACCTTGACAAAACCAGAAAAGTCACAAAGGCTCGAGTCGATCTCTCGAACAATTTCGGAATTAGGTCGTCGTCCAGCAGCCAGAAGAACCTTTTCCGCTTCAATCTGAAAGGGCTTATCAGTTTTAAGGCAGGTTCCACTGAGTCTAACTTTATCCTGGAAAATTTCTGCCCTTTCTACTTTCATTTCAGTTTGAATGTCAATTCCCTGGAGCCTCAAAAGCCGGCCAAGTCTCTCTGCCAACTGTCGGTCAGTTCCAGGTAAAGGTCGCTCCAGGATTTCAAGAATAGTCACTTTAGTTCCAGCTCGAGCAAAAATAGAACCTAATTCAAGACCAATGGCTCCAGCTCCGATAATTATTAAACTCGCTGGCAGCGTGGCCATTTCCAGGGCCTCTCGGGAGGTTATTATTTTGGCCCCGTCAGCTTTTAAAAAAGGTAAATCAGCTGAGCGGCTGCCTGTGGCTAAAATAATCCGCTCAGCCTCAATAACTCTTTCCTCTTGGTCGCCTACTATCTCAATATGTCGCTGATCAATTAATCGGGCTCTACCTTTAATTAATTTCACTCCGTTTTTTGTTAGCAGAAATTCAATCCCCTTTACCAAACGGTCAACAATTGTCTGCCTCGTTTTCTGAACTTCAAACCAATCAAGCCTTAAAGATTCACTTCCTTTAAGCCTTGAGTTTTCCTTGGCTTCCTTCAAGATCTGAGTTTCATGAAGAAGATACTTCGTCGGAATGCAACCGTAATTGGTACAGGTGCCTCCAACTTTATCTTCCTCAATCAGAATAACCTTTTTCCTAAACTGAGCCCCTCGAAGAGCGGCCACATATCCAGCCGGTCCTGCCCCAATAATTGCTACCTCAGTTTTTTCTTTTATCATGAATTATCTCCTTTCTTTTTTTAGCCTCATTCGAATGATTAAAATCTATTTTGCCCTCAATAGAGGAGAAGCTCAAGGTAAAAATAAGTCCAAAAATTTTTTTAGGTCTTAAAGTTTATTGCTGGATTAAAATTTTTTTAAAAACCTGTTCTTGACAGAGTAAATTTAAAAAAGGAAAAATAGAGAGTTTTTCATGGCTAACATATATATAAACCCTATTGATTAGGTTTAATCGAATGAAACTGACCGATTTCTCTTTAAAAGCCAGTTTATTCTTTTTCTTCGGAACCATTGGATTAATATCGCTTCTTTCGGCCTCAAGTCCTTCTAATCTTTTCCTTCAGCTGGAAGGTCTTGAAGACAGGCCAATTGAAATTCTCTTGAAAAGCCCTTCCTTAGCAACCCCAATTTTGGCCCAGCCTGATCAACAGGGCTGTTTAGTTCTTCTCGGTCTTCAGTCTGGTCGTTATGAGCTTATAATAAGAATATCAGGCAAAGAAATCAAAGAAGTTTGGAAACAGGAAATTTTTCTTGAGATAGCCCAATTTCTCTTCTTAAAGATTAAATGGAAAGAGTCGACTGCCTTACCTATTGTCGACATAAATGATATAACGGATTTAGGGGCCCAGACCGTCATCAGTCAAAATCAGCTTTCTCTTTTGCCTTCGGCTGACAATTTTTCCTCGGTTATTGAAAATCAGGATCTGTCGGCCACTACAAACCGAATCGATTCGGGCGGACTATGGGCTGACACCCCGGCCCTATTCAGTTCCCGAGGAGGAGCCTCCTGGACCCAGAATGAATTCAGATTGAATGGCCTCAATATTTCTGAACCCTTTTACGGTGGAACGCCTCTCCTTTTACCTGATTTAATGACCATTGAATCGTGGCGGCATCGCAACAGTCTCCATCCAGCTTTGGCCACCTCCCCAGGAGGATTGATTGAAATTGAAACAAAGAAAGGAGGTCCAAGTTATCAAGGAGGAATAATTTTTTCCTCAATTGAACCATGGCTTACGACATCTAATATCACTCCTTCCTTAAGAGAAGAAGGCTTAAGGGAAAGCCACACCTTTAAACAAGATCGTAAGTTTCGTCTTTGGGCCTCAGGTCCACTGGCTTCAGGGAATCGCTCTTTTTATTTAAGCTTTTTTTCCCAGCAACTTGAACGGAATATTGCCGATTATGATGGCCAAAATCAAAGTCGTTTAGTTTCGGGAACCTTTAGATTTAATGAATTCACCTCTTTTGGGGAAATATCTCTTTTTTTTGCTGGTCAAAAGACAGTGGAAGAAGAAATGGGGGCTGCCCGAAAAATGAGCCAGGAGGCAACTTTGGAAGCCAATCGAAAGGCCTATCTAGCTCAATTTTTCTGGAAGAGTAAACCTTTATCCAGACAATCTTTTTTTGCTGGTTTGAGTTTGGCCTATCAAAAAATAGAGACTTATCCCTATGTTAACGAATTAAACTTTTCCTGTCGGGAAATCTTTCGACCCATAGTCTGGAGAGCTCCCCTAAGCTTTGGTGAAGAAGAAAAAGGTCATCTCAATTTTCATTTCCGGAGCGAGCTTCTTTTCGGCTCGCCTTCTTCTCGATATCATTCTTTTCTTTTTGGCTTTGACTTCTCCTTTCGTTTTTATGATAACAGGAAAAAAATTCCTGGCTCGAGGCATCTTCTTTTTCTTGAAGGTCAACCCTTTCTTACCGCCCTTTTCTCAACGGAAAATCAAGAGAAAATAAAGGCGAGTGATTTATCTTTTTATGTTCAGGACACTTGGCATCTTTCCTCTTATTTTATCTTTGAAGCTGGAATTAAACTAATTATGACAAAAGGCGCGGGAGGGTACTCTGGTCTTAAAAGAACCTTCGGTGATTTTACCCGGACATCGCCTTCAAAGATTTCCTGGTTTAATTGGCTTCCCCGTTTTGGCCTTACTATACCCTTAAGTAAATCAAGAAGAGCCTATTTCAAGTTTTTTTATGGGCAGACGGCCCATCTTCTTCCCCTTAATTATCTCCGCTGGGGAAGTCCGGAAGCCGAGGGTTGCTTGATATATAAGTGGCTTGACCTTGACGGCGACTCCCAGCTAAGTGAAAACGAGATAGGCCCCCTACTTCGGCGGCAAGGTCCCTTTTTCGCTCGAATTGATTCTAAGCTTTTAAGACCAATTTGTTCTGAATTTGCCCTCTCTTTCACCTATCGTCTGAGCCGAGAATTTTTCCTATCGCTTTCAGGTTTTACGCGCCTGACAAGGAATCTTATAGAAACCGAAAATATCGGAGTAAAAGAAGAAGATTATGAAAAATTCATTCTCCAAGATATCGGTGATGACCGAATTCCTGGAACTCATGATGATCTTACCTTTACGATTCATAACCGTCTCCCCCATGCTTTGGGAAAGGATTTCTTTTTATTAACTAATCCTGACTCAGTCCATCGAACCTCGCGCTATCGAGGGCTTGATCTAGTCATAGTTCGACGTTTTTCCTTCCATATCTTTTATTTTTCTTTTACCGCCACTGAAGCTTATGGAACAACAAGTCCAGGGAACACAGAATGGGAAAATGATGAGGCCATCATCGGTTGGCTTTATGATGATCCAAATTCCCTTATTAATTCCCGGGGAAGATTGCGCTTTGATCGAGCCTATACAGCTCGTCTAGGCTTCAATTTTCATCTCCCCGGAGAATTTAAGGCTGGACTAATTGCCAAATACTATGACGGTCAACCCTTCTGTCGAAAAATAATAGTCGCTCATCTTAACCAGGGCCCTATCTTTATCCAGGCATTTCCTAGGGGGATAGCCCGTTATGAGTTCAATATGACGGTTGACTTCCGCTTAGAAAAAAGTTTTACCTGGGCAAAATTAAAAAGTTCCCTTTTTCTTGAAGCTTATAATATTTTTAATCAGGCTTTGGCCACGGAGGAAAATGAATGGACCTCCCCTGAATTTCCTCTTCGTTTAGCGACAGAAATTCAATCGCCCCGCGTTTTCCGTTTGGGATTAAAGCTTGAATTTTAAAGAAGACCAAGCGAGAATTTAACGAGCGAGAAAGATACGACCATGATGAACCAGAAAAGAAAAGCCAAGGAGGGAAAAAGTCAAAGCCTTAAAATTGTTCGAGAGAAAAAAAGAGCAAGGACAAAAAAAGAGATTTTAATATTTCATATTGTGATAATTGAATTCCTATTGCTCCCTTTGCTCGCTTTGGGCCAGCCCCTTTTTATCTATCGACCAAACAACGATAAAATTTCTCTTCTTGATTCAGGGCTTATTGACCCCAGAGGAGAAATTTTTGCCCTGCTCCTCATGCCTTCAAACTTTCCGAGTTTCAATGATCTCAGTGGCATCGCTGGAACTTTGGCTTTCAAATGTATTTAGATTTGACTCCAAAAACTGAGATTTTAGCCCAGTTAGTTACCCATGATGATGGATATAATCGAACTAAATTTGACTGGCATTTCAGCCTTCGTCAAGAAATAGGCCGTTATTTAGTGCTAATTATAGGGCATGATAGCAACCACGACTCAGACCACCAGAGCTATATTAATGGCAAGCCCTTTTATTTAAATCGCAATTACCTTGGTTTTGGCGTAGGCTTAGCCACAGAAAAATTTTACTTTGAGCCTTTTACCTGGTTTTTTCATCATACTAACCAGCGCACTTACCTGGATTTCTCGGGGGAAAAGATTAAACAGGAATATGGCTTGCGACTTGCCCTTTTACTCAGCCCTGAAGTCACTTTAAACGGCCAAGCAATTTTACAAAGCGATGTTGCCTTTGCCCGCAGTCAGACGGCTCTTGTTGATCTTATCTTGAGAATTAAACTTCTCTCCTGGCTCGAACTCTCCTTAGGCGGGGGTCTTTGGCAGGATCTTAAAGAAAGCCGGCTTGGCCAGCGTCAATCCTTCCATAAAATTACATGGGGATTAGCCATACCCTTTTAAACCAAAGGAGGCCCAATGCTTTCCTCAATCGAGAAAGTTATTTTTAGCCTTATTATTTTAATAACAATTATTGCCTTTTTTTATCCTGTCTACAAGAGATATTTAATCATTAGGCAAGGTCAGCCATTGGCTCGAAGGGATAAACTTGGTCGAAGAATTGGCCGGATGCTCAGTCGTGTTCTTCTGCAGCGGTGCTCTCTAAGAAATGAGCGTCTTTTAACTGGATTCATTCATGCCGCCTTTTTTTACGCAGCTTTAACCTTTGATACCATGACCGTCAATCACACTCTCGAGGGTTTCTCAACTCGTCTTTCTCTTTTCGGCCACGGAGTAGCCCGAACCGTGGTCTCCTTTATGATTGATCTAATGGCCGTGATCGTTTTAGTGGCTACTCTATATTTTTGGGGGCGACGTTTCCTCTTAAGGCCTCAGGCTCTACGAACTACTCCCCTTGATTCAGCCATCATTTATTCTTTTTTAATGGCCACAACTTTAAGCTATCTCTTTTTTGAGGCCTGCGCCGCCACCGCTCATCCCGAAGAAATTCGCCTTTCTTTTCTTGGGCCCTTTCTTAGCCGCCTCTTCTTCGGCTCAAGTTCTTCATTCATAAATATTGGTTTCTTTTACCGCCTTTCCTGGTGGCTTCACATCGTTATTGTCTATGCTTTTATTGCCTATGTCCCCCACTCTAAATATTTCCATATGTTTGCTGGTCCCATTAATCTTATTTTTCATCGAGAAAAAAGCCCCGGTGAAATTGATCCCCTTGATTTCGAGAAGCAAGAAATCTATGGCGTTGAAAAGGTAATAGATCTCAGCTGGAAGGACTGCCTCGATTCCTTTGCCTGTATTGAATGTGGTCGCTGTCAGGATACTTGTCCAGCCTACCTTTCCGGCAAACCTCTTTCCCCTAAAATGATTATATTTAATCTCGAAAAACATCTTCTCTCCTCTTATCAAGCTCTACGTCGCAATGAAAGGGAAAAGCTTCCCAACCTAGTCCCTGAAATTATAAAACCCGAAGAAATCTGGACTTGCACAAGCTGCGCCGCCTGTATGCATGTTTGCCCCGTGGAAATTGAACACTTGCCAAAAATATTTGGTCTGAGGCAAAGCCAAGTTCTGATGAAAAGCGATTTTCCTTCTGAACTCCATAGCTTTTTCCGTAATCTTGAAACCAACGCCAATCCCTGGGGAATTGGTTTTTCCCGTCGGGCCGAATGGGCGGAAAAAGAAAGGGTGCCACGAATCGCTGATAATCCTGAAGCCGAAATTTTGCTTTTTGTTGGCTGCGCTGGCTCCTTTGACGAAGCAGGCCAAAGTATAGCTAAATCCATCGTAAAAGTTCTAAGGCAAGCTGGGATTAATTTTGTTATCCTGGGCGAGGAAGAAAAGTGCTGCGGTGATTCAGCCCGCCGCCTGGGAAATGAATATCTTTTTCAGACCTTAGCCCGTATGAATCTTGAAGCTTTTAGCCGATATAGAATAAAAAAAATCCTGACCTTTTGCCCCCACGGCTACCATACCTTGAAGGATGAATATCCTAAACTGCTTGGCCTTTTCAACGATATTCCAGACAAGGAAAAGGAATTTCTGGCCAAAATAGAGGTTGTATCCCACCTTGAATTTTTAAACAGCTTGATCAGGGAGAAAAGGCTTAAATTTAAACCGGAAGAAAGGAAAGTGACTCTCCACGATTCTTGCTATTACAGTCGGCATCATGGGCTAACCGATGAACCCAGAAGGTTGCTTAAATCTATCCCTGGAATTTCCCTTATTGAATTACCCCGTAATAGGGAACACAGCTTTTGCTGCGGCGCTGGCGGGGGCTTGATGTGGACTGAAGAAAAGCTAGGTGAAAGAATTAATCGAATCCGGTCAAAGGAAATAGCCTCAGTTGAAACTAAAACAGTCATCACTACCTGTCCTTTCTGTTTGACCATGCTTCGGGATGGACTTAAAGAAATCGGTCAAGAAGACTATTCAGTCTATGAAATAAGTCAGTTTCTTTCTACTTTGCTTGGCTGATTCAATATAATTTCTTCTTGATTTTCTTCAAAAAGAAAGGAGCTGCTGGAAAGCTTCAATAGCTCGATCAATATCCTCATCATTGACATCTTTATGGGTAACGAAACGAATTCCCCTTGAAACCGGCAGAGCCAGAATATGTCTCTTTTTAAGTTCTTCCAGAAAGGCGGGAATACTCCAGCGGGGGTGATTAAGACCGAAAATAACAATATTGGTCTCTATTTCTTCAGGATTTAAAATTATTCCGGGCAGCTCTGCTATGGCTTTGGCTAAGCGCTTGGCACGATCATGATCCTCCTTCAGGCGATCGACCATTTGGGTCAAAGCGATGATTCCGCAGGCAGCTAGCACTCCGGCCTGACGCATTCCCCCGCCCAAGGCCTTACGTACACGGCGGGCTTGATCAATAAAATCCTTAGGGCCAGCCAGCATCGAACCCACAGGAGCTGAAAGTCCTTTAGAGAGACAGAACATAATGGAATCAACCAGTTTTGCATATTCCTTAACTGGAATTCCGGAAGCAATACTAGCATTAAAAATGCGGGCACCATCGAGATGAATTTTTACTCCAAAGCGATCAGCTACTTCTCTAGTAGCTTTCATGTTTTCCAGGGGAATAACCGCTCCCGACCAATTATTATGAGTATTTTCAAGGCAGATCAATGACGTCCGGGGAGTGTGAACTGAGGCCTGCCGGATATTCCGGGCAATATCCTCAGGATCCATTGCCCCCCGCCTTGAAGGCAAGGGTCTTGGATTTACCCGGGAAATAAAAGTAAGATGAGTTGATTCCATATTATAAATGTGAGAGCGAGCTTCGACGATAACTTCTTCAAGTTCTCTGGTCCAAACTTTGACAGCCACGGCATTGCCCATGGTGCCTGAAGGGACATAAAGAGCGGCTTCTTTACCCATAATTTCAGCAGCCAGAGCTTCCAGTTTCTGAACGGTGGGATCATCCCCCAAAACATCGTCGCCAACTTCGGCCTCAGCCATAGCCCGGCGCATAGCCTCGGTAGGTTTGGTAACCGTATCACTCCGAAAATCAGACCATCTTTCCATGGACGCTCCTTTATTCTAATTTTCTAAATTAAAAAGCAAGGCTAATTATAATTCAAAGAAGTGAAAATAAAAATTTTCTCTCGATTAGTTAATAAAGCTTCAGAAAACAAAATAAATCGTTTGGTCTTAACCTAACAGAAATCTTCTGAAAAGAATTCTTTTAAATGGGATAATTTACACCTTATTGATTATATGATATAGAATAAGGCTATTATAAGATTACTAAGGTAATCTAATGTTAAATGATGGGCTTTTTAAGGTAGCTGTAATTATTCTTCTTGCCTCGATTCTGTTTTTCTCTAGTGCCCTGGTTACAACCAGATTGATTCTTAAAGGAGAAATAGTTACTGTCCCTGATCTGAGGGGTAAAACCCCTGAGGAGGCTCGAATGGAGTTAAATCGGCGCTTACTTTCCTTAGTTGTTCAGACAACTGATTATCACGATGAAATTGAAAAGGGACGGATCATTCGTCAGGATCCCCCGGCAGCCTCAAAAGTGAGGGCCAACCGGACGGTGCGAGTTGTCCTTTCAGCGGGGAGCGAACTTGTAGATATTCCCGATCTTACTAATAAGAGTCTCGAAAACGCTATTCAGATATTGGCGGCTTCAGGATTAGTCAGAGGACTTATGGCTCAAATCCATTCACCTCAATATCCAGCCGGCCGCGTGATTTCCCAGAGACCAAAACCTGAGGCAGGTCGGGTTAAAAGGATGACACCCATAAATCTTCTTATTAGTCAGGGAGAAAGAGAAGAAAAATACGTTATGCCAGATCTTATTGGCAAGAAGGCCGAAGTGGTTATCCCTCAGCTGAAAAATCTTGGATTCAATGTGGCTAATATCCGCAGTAGTTATTATCCAGGCTTGAGTTCTGGGATTATCATCAAACAAAGCCCTCCTCATGGCTATTGTGTTCAGAAAAGAAATTTAATTAGTCTGGAGGTAAGCCGATGAGTATTATGATCGCCCCTTCCCTTCTTTCGGCCGATTATGGGCGCCTTGCTGAAGCCGCCAAACTGGCTGAGGAAGCAGGTGCTGACCTTATTCATGTTGACGTCATGGATGGCCATTTTGTCCCAACTCTCAGTTTTGGCCCTCAGCTTGTGGCCTCACTTAAAAAAGAGGTAAAAATTCCTATTTGGGCTCATTTAATGGTGGAAAAGCCAGAGACATTCATTCCCCAATTCTATGAGGCCGGAGCTGGGTGGCTCTCCATTCATCTTGAAGCGAGTCAGCATATTCATCGCCATATCTTCCAGATGAAGGAACTTGGCCTTAAAGCAGGTATCGCCCTCAATCCAGGCACGCCCATTCATTTAATGATTGATATCCTGAAAGACCTTGATTTTGTTCTTCTGATGACAGTTGATCCCGGCTGGGGCGGTCAAACCTTGATCGAATCTACCAGAAATAAAATTAGGCTCCTCCGCAATTGGATTCAAGGACAAAGACTTAAGATTCCTATAGCCATAGATGGCGGAGTTACTTTAGATAATATGGAAATCCTAATTGATGATGGAGTCACCATTTTCGTGGCTGGAGCCACCATTTTCGGCCATGAAGACCCGGCTTCAGTTATTAAAAAGATGAAGGAAGTCGTGGCCAGCAGACAAAAACCATGAAATGTCTTGTAACTGGTGTGGCTGGTTTTATCGGCTCTCATCTAGCCGAGAGGCTTCTCCAGGAAGGCTATGAAGTTATTGGTCTTGACTGTTTTACCGATTTCTATCCCCGATGGATAAAAAAGAGAAATCTGACTTTCCTTGAAAGTAAACCCCATTTCCAATTGGTGGAAAATGATCTCAACCAGATTAATTTCAATGAAATATTAGATGGCGTGGGCTTCATTTTTCATCTGGCCGCTCAGGCTGGAGTAAGAACAAGCTGGGGAGAAAATTTTTCTGAATATGTCAAACACAATGTTTTAGCCACTCAAAAGCTTCTTGAAGCTGTTAAGGGCAGAAAAATTGAAAAATTTATTTTTGCCTCTTCCTCTTCTGTTTATGGATTGAGTTCAACCTTTCCTATGGTTGAAAATGGCCCAGTTCAACCCATATCGCCCTATGGGGTGACTAAGCTGGCCGCTGAACAACTCTGTTTTCTCTATTTTAAAAATTATAATGTGCCGATTATCTCTCTTCGTTTCTTTACCGTCTACGGACCAAGACAAAGACCTGATATGGCCTTTCATAAATTCTTTGTCGCTTTTTTAAAAAAAGAAATTATTCCTGTCTATGGCGATGGCCATCAAACCCGAGATTTCACCTATATCGATGATATTATCGAAGCGAATATTCTGGCCTTGAAACGAGGCCGGGTGGGCGAAGTTTATAATATAGGTGGAGGACATCGGAAAGAACTTTCCGAAGTAATAGAACTGATGGAAAAAATAACTGGTCAAAAGGCAAGAATCCGTTGGCTCGATCCTCAAAAAGGCGATGTTGTTCACACTTTAGCTAGCATTGAAAAGGCCAAATTGGACTTGGGCTATAATCCCCGCTCTGATCTTGAAAATGGTCTTCGCCAACAGTGGCTGTGGATAAAACAGCTATATGAATAAAATGAAAAATTGTTTAAATCTTAAAGGGAAAAAATGAAAAGGAAGGCTAGTTTTTCTCGAAAAAAAATTCTTCTGACTGTTATCATCATTCTTGTTTCAGCATCTTTTTTCTTTCAAACAAGCTGTGGCCGGAAGGAAACCGAACTAACACCCGATGTGGCTTCCTCCGATGAAGCTCTTTTCAAGCTCGGTCAGAAATATTTAAAAAAAGATCCAGAAAAGGCCAGACTTTATTTTCGTCAGGTCATCGATTCCTTCCCCAAAAGCTTTTATGCCCAAAGGGCTAAGCTGGCCATTGCCGATTCCTATTTTGAGAAGGGCGATGAGGGCAGTATGATTCTCGCCGCGGCCGAATACAGAGAATTTATTTCTCTTTATCCTTACAGTCCCTCGGCTGCTTATGCTCAATATCGAATTGCCTTAACCTATTTTCTCAAGGCTTATAAACCGGGGCGTGATCAAACTAAAACCTGGCAAGCCCTGGCTGAATTTAAAAAGGTGATTAGCCTTTATCCTGAGAGTCAAGAAGCAAAAGAAGCCCAGCAAAAAATAAAAGAATGTGAGGAAAGATTAGCTGAACATAATTTTGGGATTGCCTACTTTTATTATAAAGTTTATGCCTTTAAGGCTTCCATTGAACGCTTTAAAGAAATTCTGACCACTTTCCCTAATTATTCTAAGATGGATCAGGTTTATTTCTATCTTGCCGATTCTTATTATAAATGGGGTAAAAAAGAGGAAAGTGTCCCCTACTTCACCAAGGTCATCAGCGACTATCCCCAGAGCCCTCTGGCCAAAAAAGCCCAACAAAAATTAAAAGAGATTCAGCCTGGATTAGGTGATAAATTATAAAGGAGGCAAAAATGAAAAAATTTCTGCCCCTTACTCTGCTTCTTTTTATTTTCTTGCTGTCCTTTAATCAATTGGGCAGCGAAGAAACCAGTTCTTTTCCCTCACTGAAATTTAGGATCGGAGCTGAATTAGAGATTTTAAAGAGAAGTCTATGGTGGTCAGAGCAGGAAGAAACGACCTCCCTTAATGCTTATCTCACCCTCTTTCGCTTTGAAACAGAGTTTCTTGATGGCTATAATCTTGCGCTCGTCGCCGGCTATTCCTCTTCCGACTTCCACAGCCTTATCTTCAGGAATCTTCCCTTCTCCATCGACTTGGAGGTGGGAGGACTTGCCGGCAGCCTCTTTGGCGTAGAGTTAAGCAAGCTTTTTGTTCTCAATTTCTTAGCCTTAGGCGGCCGAACCCGCTTGATCTCCTACACTGGGCAAGAAAAGAAATGGCCTATTCCTGATCTGGTTGTGGAAGGTGAAATCAAAACTCAGCCCAATTGGAAACAGATATCTGTTGGCCCAATTTTTGGCTATAATGGCTATGAAAATTTCTTCCCTTATATTTCATTGGAATATAATCATTTCTGGGGTCAATTTAAGATGCGGGAAATCATAGAAAATCTTACTGGGAGTGAAACTAAAGAAATCAAATCTAGAGGAAAAATTGCCTTAGCCCTCGGAGCCAATTTTCTTATTTCTTCTTATTTTTTTATTGGCGGTGAAGCCAAATTTATTCCCCATAAAGATGGCCAGAATTGGAGTTTAAATTTTAAAGGAATTTTTTCCTTCTGAGGAGGTCGAAAATGAAAAACATTAAACATATATTCGTTCTCTTGATTGTGGCAATAACATTTTCTTTTTTCTTAAGTGCTCGCCTTTCAACTCAAGAAAAAGGAAAACCTTATTTCCGACAGACTCATCCCAGGTTCAAAGCCCATTTTGCCGATCTTAACGCTGGTCAACCTTTCCGAATTATCACACCCCGTTACAAAGATGGCGAGGTTCTAGTGAAATTTAAAACTGGAATAAGTGAAGCTAACATTGAAGCTATAATCACCCTCTATGGTTCCCGTCGCTTGAAAAAAATACCCCGAATTGACGTCCATCAAATTGAAGTTCCTCGTCATCTTAGCGTAAAAGAAATGGTTGAACTTCTTCGCCTCCATCCTGACGTGGAATTTGCTGAACCCAATGGCTATGTTCGAATCGTTGTCACTCCCAATGATCCGCTTTTTAAATATCAATATGCTCTTTATAACCCAGGTGGCACCCTTCTCCTTCCTGGTAGTCCTCAGGGGAAATCCAGAGCTGATATCCGGGCCTCTGAAGCCTGGGAGCATAGTAAAGGGAATAAAGATGTTCTTATCGCCATCGTGGACAGCGGAATCGACTTACTTCATCCTGATATAAAAACAAAAGTGCGCTCAAGTGGCCGCGATTTTGTCAATAACGATTTTGACGCCACCGATGACCATGGCCATGGAACCCACGTGGCCGGAATAGTAGCCGCAGCCACAAACAATAATGAAGGGATTGCCGGCGTAGCCTGGAACTGTGAGGTTCTCCCCTTAAAAGTAATTGATAAAGAAGGATCAGGCCTTTATAGCTGGGTGGCCGAAGCTATTATCTGGGCAGCCGACAACAATGTGGCTGTCATTAATCTCAGCATTGGCGGAGATGAACCATCCCAAACTCTTGAACAGGCTGTTCGCTATGCCTACGAAAAAAATGTGGTTATTGTGGCTGCTGCAGGTAATGATGGAGGGCCAGTTCTCTATCCTGCTGCTTACGACAATTATTGTTTAGCCGTAGCGGCCACCGATTATAATGATACTCGACCCAATTGGTCCAATTTTGGCCCAGAAATCGATGTGGCCGCCCCAGGTGTAAGAGTGGTTAGCCTTGTCCCCCGCTGGTATTTTGGACCTGATTCTTTTCCCTATGGCTATGGGACTGGAACTTCCATGGCCGCTCCTCATGTGGCTGGGCTGGCCGCCCTGCTCAAAAGTCTTAAACCCTGGTTAAGAGCTAGAGAAATAATGGATGTTATTCGCTATTCCTGTGATGACATCAATGCCCTTCAATATAAAGGTCGAGATGATTTTATTGGCTACGGCCGGATTAATATGGAAAAAGCTTTAGCGCCAATTAAAATAAAAAAATAGCCCATGCTTGTTTCCCTTCATATCCGCAATTTGGCGACCATTGAAGATTTGGAGCTTGAGCTTTCTCCTGGATTTACCATTTTAACCGGTGAAACAGGGGCTGGCAAATCTATCATCATTGACGGGATAAAACTTCTTCTCGGCGAACGAGCCTCTCCTGATATTATCCGGACCGGCAAAAAGGAAGCGATGGTGGAGGCCGTTTTTAGAGTCAAATCAGAGCAAAAAGAGTCGCCTCTTAAATCCTATCTTGTTGATAGTGAAATTTTCCTTCAGCGAACCATAACTTCCGAAGGGACAGGTAAGGCATATATTAATGGCATTTTAGTCCCTGTTCGACGGCTGAAAGAAGTAGCCGATGAGCTGGTTGACATCTATGGCCAGAATGATCATATTTTCCTTCTTCAGCTTGAATATCATCTTAATTATCTCGATGATTATATCGAAGCCAGCCGTCTTCGTCGGGAAATAAGCATTCTCTATCATCAGTTGCAGGCTTTAAAAGAGGAAAAAAGAGCGATTGAAGAAAGACAAAAAGAAAGAGAAAGAAGACTGGATTTTTTAGCCTATCAAATTGAGGAAATCAAACGTGCCAATTTAAAGCCAGGAGAATGGGAAGAACTTTTGGCCGAGCGTCATCGGCTTAAAAATGCTGAAAAAATTGCTCGGCTCTGTGTTCAAGCCCTTGAAATTGCTTATTATGGCGATAACTCGCTTTTAACTCAGCTCAAACGTCTTGCCACTTATCTTGAGGAACTAAGTCAATTTGAACCTTCCTTTCAAGAGGTTTGGCGCAATCTCGAACCTTTGAGTATTCTCGCCCGAGAGATGGTTGAAAGTCTTATTCGCCTCGAACAGCTTCAGGAAGCTGCTCCCGATAGACTCGAAAAAATTGAAGAAAGATTGAGTCAGATAGAAAGGCTCAAAAGAAAATATGGTGGGGAAATTAGCGATATTTTGGATTACTTACAAAAAATTGAAGAAGAAAGAGATCAGCTTATTAGTTCTGAAGAAAGACTTGCTGATCTCAACCGGGAAATAGAAAGAACCTTTAAGGAATATCAGAATAAAGCTAGGGAGCTATCTGAACTCAGGCATAAGGGAGCAAAAGAGCTGGAACAACACCTTAAAAAAGAAATTAGCCAACTGGGAATGAAAGAAGCTGAATTCAAACTGAAAATACTGACTCGGCCTTTTTCTCTTGAGGAAATAGATCGAATAAAAGAATCAGGATGGGATGAAGTTGAATTTCTTATAAGCCCGAACCCAGGAGAGGAGTTAAGACCTTTAAGGAAGATAGCTTCAGGTGGCGAGCTTTCGAGAATCATGCTAGCTTTGAAGGCCCTAGGCAAGGAAAGTTCATCTGGTAAAACGCTTATCTTTGATGAAATTGATTCTGGCATTGGAGGTCAGACCGCCGATTTTATCGCCCAGAAACTTCGTTCTTTGGCCCGGCGCCATCAGGTAATTTGCATCACCCATCTGCCCCAGATTGCCTCCTTTGCCAACCACCATTTTCGCATTGTTAAGCGAGTGGAAGGGGAAAGAACCTTTACCTCAGTGGAAAAACTCGATTTTGAAGAAAGGGTTAAAGAATTGGCCCGACTTCTTTCTGGCCGGAGAATAACGCCTCTTTCATTACAAAATGCCCGAGAAATGCTTCGCCATAATCTTGGGAGCGAACTTTCAGATTGATGACAATTGAGAGTACAGAAAAATTATGATTTTTTAGATTTATTGTTATGAAATCTATTTCTAAAACCTAAGAATTTAAGTTTTGATAATTTTTCGTAGCGAGGCTGAAATGGACAAAACAGAAAAAGCTAAGCAATATTTTCAATCTCACTTTAATTGTGCTCAATCAGTGCTTCTTACCTTTGCCCCTGATTATGGTCTTCCTGAAGCAACGGCCTCAAGAATAGCTCAAGCCTTCGGCGGCGGTTTGGCCCGTCAGGGAGAAATCTGCGGAGCTGTTACCGGAGCCATGATGGTTATTGGTTTGAAATATGGTAAAATTAGGCCTGAAGACAACGAGGCTAGAGAGAAAACCTATTCTTTAACTCAAGAATTCTTTAGCCGTTTTAGGAAAAAGCACGGGGCTTTAACCTGTCGCCAACTACTTGGGATTGATTTAAGTCAGCCAGACAGCTATGAACAAGCTCTCGCTAGAGGTCTTTTTGATTCCATCTGCCCAAATCTTATTGCTTCATCTATTCAGATCTTAGAGGAAATTCTCTGATTATTTTGGCCCGTCTTCTTCTTATCTAATCTAGCCTGATTAAAATTGTCCTATTTCTTAGAATTAAGTGGAACTATTAAAAAATTCTTTAGAACCTGAAAAGCTTGCTATAATATAAATAATGCCTAAGGCGTGGAATTTTTGATTAGAAGGATTGAATAAAAAGCAAGTGGCAAAAAATAGTTAAGCAACAAGACAGAAAAAGATACAAAAAAGAAAAAGCTAGAATTAAAAATAGAAAGGCCAAATAAAGAAGACGAAGGATAAAAAATAAAAAATGGATGAAATGGAAGTAATTGGCAATCAAAAGGAGAAACCAGATTCAACCAGACCAACCTTCTTTATTCATACCTTTGGCTGTCAGATGAATGAAAGCGATTCAGAGCATATCGCTGGTTTGCTGACAAGTTATGGCTGGCAAAAAGGAAATTGCCCAGAAGAAAGCAATCTTGTCATTATTAATACCTGTGCTGTTCGGGCTAAATCGGTCGACAAATTTTTCTCTCTTTTAGGCCGGCTGAAAGAGATAAAGAAAAAGAGAGGTTTTAAAATTGCCGTTGTCGGCTGTGTTGCCCAGCTTGAAGGTGAGGAATTATTCAAGCTTCAGCCCCATATAGATTATGTTATTGGGCCAGATAATTATCTTGAATTGCCTAAAATTATTGATCATAAAGAAAAAATAACCTCGACAACCTGGTCTGGCCATTGGAGAGAGCATCCCTATTCTTTAATTAGACGAGAAAGCCAGGTTAGCGCCTATGTCCCCATAATGGAGGGTTGCAATAATTTCTGCACCTATTGCATTGTACCTTTTGTACGGGGCCGAGAAAAATATCGACCAGCTCGATTCATCCTTGAAGAAATAAAAGCTCTGGCGGATCGTGGTTTCCTCGAAGTTCAATTACTTGGGCAGAGCATCACCAGCTACCGTGACCCTGAATCCAATCAATCTTTGGCCGATTTGCTTCGACAAGTAGCCCAAATAAATAATTTGAAATGGATTCGCTTCATTACTTCCCATCCAAAAAATCTGACTAGGGAAATCGCGCAAGCGATGGCTGAAGAAAAGAAAATCTGCCGCCAACTCCATCTACCTGTCCAGGCAGGTTCAAATTCGATTCTCAAAAGAATGAACCGTGGTTATACCCGCGAAGAATATCTTGAAAAAATTGCCATGCTTAAGGAGCTCATGCCAGAAATAAGTCTTTCCACAGATATTATAGTTGGCTTCCCCGGAGAAAGTGAAAAAGATTTTGAAGATACTCTCAGATTGCTCGAAGAAGTGCGTTTCACTAATATTTTTTCCTTCCGTTATTCACCCCGACCTTTAACCGCCGCCTCTCAATGGCCTGACGATGTCCCCTTTGAAGTCAAACGGCGCCGTTTGATTGAATTGCAATCGCTCCAAAAGAAAATCCAGCTTGAAATCAATGCCAATTTTGCTGGCCGGATTATTGATGTCTTATGTCTAGGCCGAAGTCAAAAAACGCCTCATCTTTATTGCGGCCGCAATGAGGCCCATCAAGTTGTCAATTTTTCTTCTTCCCTAGAAGTTACCAATAAAATGGTCAAGGTAAAAATTACTTCATTCGGTCCTTACAGCCTTCATGGAGAAATCGTTCCTGAAAGCATCTGAATGAAATTGAATTTTAAACTGAAATATGTTATAAATGGCGACTATTTCCGGGATTGATGTTTTTTTAAATAAGCGTCTTTTATAATGGCTGATTTTATTTTAAGGAGACAAGAATGTTAGCGGCCACCCCTTTTGAAACTGCGGCTCTCTGGACAGTTCTATTCATCGCTGTTATTGGTCTTGGCTATGCTATTTTTCTTTGGCGCCAGATAATCACTGAAGACAAGGGTTCTCCTTTAATGATCGAAATTTGGGAGGCTATTCGCCAGGGAGCCGAAGCCTATTTAAGACGGCAGCTTAAAACTATTCTCCCCCTGATAATTCTGTTGACTTTCGCTCTTTTTTTCAGCGTCTACATAGTTCCTCCTTCAGCCGAGGCTATCGAGCGTTTCCCAGGTCTTTCGTCTGACCGTATAAAATTGATTATGGGCTTGGGACGGGCTGGAGCCTTTGTTCTTGGTGCGACTTTTTCCCTCCTCGTCGGACAAATTGGTATGCGCATGGCTGTTCAAGGCAATGTTCGGGTAGCAGCTGCGGCTCGCTCGAGTTTTGATAAAGCCCTACGGATCGCATACCGAGCTGGAACCATTACGGGCATGCTGACCGATGGACTCGGTCTTCTCGGTGGTACCATCATTTTTATGATTTTCCAGAAAGCTGCGCCAGATGCTCTTTTAGGCTTCGGTTTTGGTGGCACTCTTTTAGCTCTTTTCATGAGAGTTGGAGGCGGCATTTACACCAAGGCCGCCGATGTCGGCGCTGATCTTGTCGGCAAAGTGGAAGCAAATATCCCTGAAGATGATCCTCGCAATGCCGCTGTTATTGCTGATCTTGTGGGTGATAATGTTGGTGATTGTGCCGGTATGGCGGCAGACATATTTGAAAGTTACGAAGTAACTATTGTCTCTGGATTAATCCTTGGATTAGCCCTTGTAGCCATAACCGGTGAAATAAAATGGATTATTTTTCCCCTTATCGTAAGGGCCATCGGTGTTTTTTCTTCAATTGTGGGTACCTATCAGGTCAAAGGAAAGAAAGGGGAAGAAATTGGTAATGCCATGGCGGCGATAAATCGAGGTTTTTACACCTCGGCCATTCTCTGCATCGTTCTATTTGCTCTCTTGGCTCATTTCTATATGCATGAATGGAGAGCCTTTCTTTCTGTTGGAGTTGGCATTTTGCTTGCGATTTCCATTGATGAATTAACCAAATATTTTACCCATCCCCATTATTCACCGGTCAAAGAAATAGCTCGCCATTCAAGAACAGGCGCTGCCACTTTGCTTTTAACCGGACTTTCCAAAGGAATGGAATCAAGTGTCTGGGCTATCGTGGTTATCGCAGCAACCATTCTTTCGGCTCTTTTAATTTACTGGGGGCAACCTGTGGCTTTTGTTCTTTACGGTGTGGCCATGACTGGAATAGGAATGTTAACTCTAACCGGAAATAATGTCGCCATGGATTCCTATGGACCAATTGTTGATAACGCCAATGGCATTGGAGAAATGGCTCATCTGGATAAAAAAGCTCGCCAAATCATGGCTGATCTCGATGCTGTGGGCAATACCACTAAAGCTATTACTAAGGGCGTGGCTATAGGTTCGGCAGTAATTGCTGCTGTTTCCCTTTTCGGCTCCTACCTTACTGATGTAACTAAAGTTCAATCCCAAATAGGAGTGCCTGAGCCTGAACAACTTTTACATACGGGGATAAGAATTAATTTACCCATTGTTCTAATTGGTCTTCTTATTGGCGGTGCCATTCCCTGGCTCTTTTCCAGTTTAACCATTAATGCTGTTAGCCGGGCAGCTTCTCTAATTGTTATGGAAGTAAGACGTCAGTTCCGAATTCCTGGTTTAATGGAAGGTCAGGTAAAACCTGACTATGCCCGAGCTGTTTCCATTTGTACTGTCGCCGCTCAAAAAGAGCTTATTAGCTTGGCCCTTTTAGCCGTTGTCACGCCTCTGCTTATAGGTTTAACTCTTCAAGTAGAGGCCCTCGGTGGTTTTTTGGCTGGCGCCATCCTCTCCGCTCAATTGCTTGCTGTTTTTATGGCCAATACAGGCGGCGCTTGGGATAATGCTAAAAAAACCATTGAAGATGGACTTTATGGTGGCAAGGGTTCCACCTGCCATGTGGCTGCTGTTATTGGAGATACAGTGGGCGACCCACTTAAAGATACTTCAGGCCCAGCTCTTAATCCAATGATTAAGGTTATTAACTTAGTTTCGGTTCTAGCCGCGCCTATAATTATCCAATATAAAAAATTAACTCCAGGTTTAATCGCGGTGGTCGTGGGATTATTGGCGGTTATTGTTATTGCTATTCTTTATTCAAAAAGGCCTGGTTTGAAAGAATTTGAACCGGGCGAAGAAACTATGGAAGCTAAGGAAGCCACGTTACCGGCCAATCCATCAAAGTAAATGCTTAAATATTCATTTAGCCATTTGCTATTATAAGCAGATTAGATTATAATTAGCCACCTTTAGAGACCCGCCGGCGAGGTCGAAGGCATCAATGAAAATAGAGGTGTGGCCAACTATTTTACAGCTCAGCCAGGAGCGAGGCGTCCAACCTCAAGTGATTGTTGACGCCATTATTGAATCTTTGCGCGTAGCCTCGAGTAAATATTTTTCGCATGGGGAAAAAATCATAATTGATTTTAAGCCCGAAGAGGGAGAACTTAGAGTTTATGTCATTAAAAAGGTAGTAGATAAGGTTCAGAATCAGGCTACGGAAATTTCCCTTGAAGAGGCTCAAAAAATATGGAGCAAAGCCAAGATAGGCGATTTTCTTGAGATAGATCTTCCAGCAGCCACTCTCGGCCGAATTTCTGCTCAGGTGGCTAAGCAAGTTATTTTTCAAAAAGTTCATGATGCTGAACAAGAAAAGATTTATGATGAATTCGCGCCGAGAGTGGGAGAAGTCGTTACTGGAGTTGTCCGCCGATTTGAAGCTCAAAACATAATTGTGGAAGTTGATAAGGCCGAAGCCATCTTCCCTTTAAAAGAAAAGCTTCCTAATGAAGATTTTAAGCGAGGGGATAGAGTTAAGGCGGTTATAACCCATGTGATTCGCGGGGCGAAGGGTTCTCAGATTTATCTTTCACGAACTTCTCCCCGTTTTCTGGCCAAGCTCTTAGAAATTGAAATTCCAGAAATTTCAAGTGGTTTGATTGAAATTAAAGATATTGTTCGTCAACCGGGCGAAAGAGCCAAGGTAGCTGTTTTTACCTCAGATAAGGATATTGACCCCGTAGGCGCCTGCATCGGGATTAAAGGCAATCGAATCCAGGCAATTAGCAAAGAACTGCGAGGAGAAAAAATTGATATCCTTGTCTGGTCATCTGACCTTATAAGTTATGCCCGAGCTGCTTTAAGTCCAGCAAAAATCGAGAATATAATTATCATTAATAAAAAAGAAAAAATCCTTCGGGCTATCGTCCCAAAGGACCAGCTTTCTTTGGCCATTGGTAAAAAAGGTATCAATGTTAAATTAGCCTCCCGTTTAATCGGGTGGAAAATTGAAATTAATGAAGAGTAAACCATGGAAAAAAAGAAAATAAAAAAGAAAGGCAAAGAGGCCGTGATCACCCCGCCCCGCCCGCGCTTTATTCTTCGAGAAGGAATGACTCTCAAAGAAGTTGCAGAAAAGATTGGAGTCAAAACTCGAGATCTCCTCTCTAAACTGGAAAGTCATGGAAAAATTGTCGATTTAAATGACCTTATTGAAGAAACTTATATCCCTATTTTGGGCAAAGAATTCAATTGCGAACTCGAATTAATTCCCTATGAACAGGAAGTTAAAACCAGAGCCTTAAATGAAAAAGAAAAGCTTATAACTAGACCTCCGGTCGTTACTATTATGGGTCATGTTGATCATGGCAAAACTACCCTACTCGACGCCATTCGCCATTCCCGTCTCGTCGAAAAGGAATTCGGCGGGATTACTCAGCATATTGGGGCCTATCGAGTTTCCTGGCAAAATCGCTGGATTACCTTCATCGATACTCCGGGCCATGAAGCCTTTACCCAGTTAAGGCTAAGAGGGGCTCAAGCAACCGATATTGTCGTTCTCGTTGTGGCGGCCGATGATGGTGTTATGCCTCAAACGAAAGAGGCAATTAGCCACGCCCGGGCGGCCGGCGTACCTATAATTGTTGCTATAAATAAAATCGATAAACCTGAAGCCAACCCGGAAAAAGTCAAGCAGCAGCTGGCTCAAGAGGGCTTGCTGGTGGAAGAATGGGGCGGGGAGACCATCTGCGTCGAAATTTCAGCTAAAGAAAAGAGAAATATTAATGAATTACTTGAAATGATTCTTTTACTTGCTGACATTATCGAATTAAAAGCCAATCCAGAAGTTGAAGCCCAGGGCATCGTTCTTGAAGCCAAGCTCGATCCTAAGAAAGGTCCTACAGGAACAGTGATTGTTCAACATGGAATTTTGTTACCTGGTCAAGCCTTTATCTCCGGGTTAACCTTCGGCAAAGTAAGAGCTATTTTTGATGACCTTGGTCGACCTGTCCGACGAGTTGAACCTTCGATGCCTGTAGAAGTTTTAGGTTTCAATGAGGTTCCAGTGGCAGGTGATTTTTTTCAGGTCGTTCCCAATATAGAAACGGCTGAAAGAATCGTTAAAGGTCGATTGGCTAAAATAAAAAAGGAAGAAGCAGCCAGGCCTCAGATCCTTTCTCTCGATGAATTATTTAAACAAATTGAAAAGGGAGAGGCCAAAGAATTGGCCCTTATTATCAAAGCCGATGTTCAGGGTTCAGCGGATGTTCTTAAAGGACTACTTCCCTCTTTCAGTACCGATGAAGTCAAAGTAAAGATTGTCCATGCTGCCACAGGTCCAGTAACCGAATCCGACATTCTTCTGGCCTCAGCATCTAAGGCTGTTATTCTGGCCTATAATCTCCGGATACCATCAGCCATCCAGGAGATTGCCCAAAGAGAGAAGGTCGAAATCAGAAGCTACCAAGTTATTTATGAAATTATTGATGATATTAAAAAAGCTGTTCGTGGTCTGCTTGAGCCAGAAATTAGAGAAATTCCCCTCGGTAAAGCAGAGGTCAGAAAAATCTTCGATATTGCCAAAGTAGGTAAAGTTGCTGGCTGCTATGTTATTGATGGCAAAATAACCCGTTCAGCCGAGGTTAGGGTTCTGCGCCGCAATGAGGTTATCTACCAAGGTCGGATTGCTTCCCTTAAGCACCTTAAGGATAATGTAAATGAAGTTAAAAAGGATATGGAGTGCGGCTTAGCTCTGGATAAATTTCAGGATTTTCAAGAAGGGGATATTATTTACGCTTTTCAAATAGAAAAAAGAAAACCTCAATAAAAAATGGTTATAGGCCTGCTTTTGCTTGAAATTCATTTCCCCCATGCCACTTCTCTAAAAGACAAAAGAGCGACTTTAGCTAGCTTTAAAGAAAGAATTAGGCGTCGCTTCAATGTCGCTCTGGCTGAGGTCGCTAATCAAGACAAGTGGCAGCTGGCTTCCCTGGCTTTCATCACCGTCAATAATGAACGAGGCATTGTGGATCAGACACTTGAAAAAATTATTAATGAAGCCGAAACCAGCCTTGAAGGTCATATCATTCATTCAAAAATTGTCCATCTTTGAGAGAACAGAGTCTTAGGATGGTTAAGACGAGGCGTCAAGAAAGAGTGGCAAGCCTCATTCAATCAGCTATAAGCGAAATTATCCGTCGTCATCTCCACCTCTCCTCTGAAGCCTTTATTACCGTGAATAGTATCGAAATGACTGGTGATTTAAAAGTGGCTAAGGTTTATTTTCGAATTTTTGGTCCGGTTTCCCCTAAAAAAATTCTTACCTACCTCGAAAAAAGAAAAGGATTTATCCGTAAGACTCTTGCTTCTGAGGTAAATCTAAAGTATAATCCAGAGCTAATTTTTTTACTCGATCCTCGAGCTGAACATGAGCAAAAAATTGACTTCCTGATGGAAAAAATAAGGGAAAAATGAGTGAATCAATTATCGACCAGGTGGCAGCCAAAATCGCTTCTAGCCGGCGAATCATCATTAGTTCCCATCTTCGGCCTGATGGTGATTCTATCTGTACGGCCTTGGCCCTGGCCTTAACAGCCGAGGCCATGGGAAAGGAAGCCGTAATCATTAATCACGACCCCACCCCCTTTCCCTTCAATTTTTTCCCTGATGCCGAAAGAATTCGAATCGGCCAGATTTATCCAGAGCCATGTGATTGCCTTATCCTGCTTGAATGTGCTAGTATCGAAAGATCAGGCCAAAGGAATCTTGACAACTATTTCTTGATCAATATCGATCACCATTATTCTAATTTTAACTATGCTCACCTAAACTGGGTCGATTCCCGAGCTTCTGCTGTGGGCGAAATGGTCTTTTCTCTCCTTCAGTCCCTCAAAGTTAACATAACCCCATCGATAGCCAGCCACCTTTATTGCGCCATTGTTTCTGATACCGGGGGTTTTCAGTTCTCGAACACGAACGCCCGGACATTCTTAGTTTGTCACCATCTGGTCGAAGCTGGAGCCAATCCAGCTAAAATTTCTGAGCTTCTTTTCAATAATTATTCGCCGGAAAAAATCAAGCTCCTTGGTCTCGTTCTTTCGACCTTAAGAATGAATTCGAATGGCAACATTGCCATTATCACCATGTTTCGCTCTTTCCTTGAACGTCTCAAGCTGAGTGAGGTTGATACTGAAGATATTACCACGTTAGCTCGGTCTATTCGGGGGGTTGATCTTGTCCTCTTTTTCAAAGAAATAGATCCTCAAACTTTTCGCATTAGTCTGCGCTCAAAAGGAGAGATAAATGCTGCCGCCATTGCCGAGCGTTTCGGCGGAGGAGGCCATGTTCATGCCGCCGGTTTTACCGCCTATGGATCTTATGAATGCTTGATCCAGGAAATTCCCCTTAAAATAGAAAAGCTCCTTCAAAATAAAACCCTATAAAATGGGGCAAGAAAGGTAAATGTCTATTGATGCCCTTCTATCTGTCGATAAGCCCCAAGGCTGGACCTCTCATGATGTCGTCGATTTTTTGCGCCGCCTCACAGGTTGGAAGAGAGTGGGCCATTTTGGCTCCCTTGACCCTATAGCCACAGGTCTTCTTCTCATCGGTATTGGTCGGGCTACCCGGCTCTTTCCTTTTTTATCTAAGTTGCCGAAGACCTATCGTGGCACCATCCGTTTCGGTCAAGCAACAGATACCTACGATGCTACGGGAAAACCTATCTCTCCCGCTTCGACTAATTTCCCTCAAGAGAATGAACTCAAGGAAATAATTAAATCCTTTGAAGGCGAAATTGAACAGCTGCCGCCTCCTTTTTCAGCCAAAAAATATAAAGGACAACCCCTTTATCGTCTAGCCCGGCGAGGGCGCACAGTTCCTCTTCAGCCGATCAAGGTAAAAATTTATTGGTTTAAGTTCATTGAATACAACCCACCAGATTTTGTCTTCGAAGTTCTCTGCAGTTCAGGAACCTACGTTCGCAGCCTGGCTCACGATCTTGGGCAGATGGCTGGCTGTGGAGCCTATCTAGCCCAATTAACCCGCTTGGCAATTGGCCCATTCCATCTTAACAATGCTTTTTCCCCTGAAAAAATTGAGAACAGCTTTAAGAATGGCCAAGTTGAAAGCCTGATTTGTCCATTGGAAAAGGTAATGGAAGATCTTCCTAAGGCTATCCTTTCGGAAAAATTAAATTTACCTTTGGTTAAGGGGAAAATCATCCCCCCTCAAGCCCTTCTGACCATTATCTCTCCAGCCGAAGAGTCTTCAAGTTCGTCCAAAGAAAGAATCGTCCGTCTCTTTAGTTTTGATGGGCGATTTCTTGGGTTTGCCCGCGCCGAGGCTAAAACTGGAAACTTTATTCCCTTCTTACTCGTTTAAATCCCCTCTTAGCTCAAGCTGTTACTATTTTTTAAACTCTTTTTAATTGATGGGGAGATTTTTACCCTAAGGTTCTTGAATTTTTAGCTCCTGTAGTGTATTTTAAAATACAGAATGAGGCTAAATAGAAATCAAATTGAACATATGGCTTCGGTTATTGTCAGGAACCTTATCCGTGATGAGAAAATTCTAGTTGATGATAAGAATAGGCTAGTTGATGAAATCATCAATCTTATTCAGGAAGAATTCCTTAAGGAAGACCAGCTTGATCAGGAAGTACGAGAAATCCTGAGCAAACATATGGAAAAGATCCGGCGGGAAAATATTGAATATCAAACAATGTTTCGAATGATTAAAAATAAACTGGCTAAAGAAAGGAATATCGTCCTTTGAGCAACCGTTTGTCCAGGGAAAAAATCAATTATTTGGCTCGCCTAATTCTCAATCATTTGCATAAAAGTGAGCAGGTTGAATTTCTCGATGAACCTAATGAAATTCGTCTATCGATTGTCCGTTCAATTGAGGAAGAATTGAAACTCTATGAAGCCCTGGATAAAAAAGCGGTTGAAAAAATAAGAGCCCAGAAAAAACCTATTGAAGAAGGCAGCCGTGAATGGGAAATCCTCTATCGGAAATACTACAACGAAGAACTCTCTAAACTCGGCAAAATTGTCGATTAATCACTATCTTGAGGTTCCTGAATTTCCAGTCGAAATAGAGGGGAGAGTTCGTTATTCCGAAGTTGATCGCTTTGGAGTGGCCCATAACAAGCATTATTTTGAGTGGTTTGAAGTAGGACGGACAGAATACTGTCGTCAAAAAGGTATTAGCTATAAAGAAATTGAAGAAAGAGGCTATGTCCTGGTCGTTGTTGAAGCTTTTTGTCGTTACCGGCGGCCGCTTCGCTATGATGACCGATTTTTAATCCAGGTAGCCTGCCGAGAGGCCAAGCCTAAAAAGATTGTCTTTGCTTATCAATTGCTAAGTCTTGATCGGTCAACAATCATTGCCCAGGGATATACAGTTCATGTGCCCGTCAATTCAAAAGCTGAGGTTATTTCCCTTCCTGATAGTATTCTGGCCAGTCTAATCAGCTAAACCCCCAATTTTATCATTTGAATCATTATCTTATCTTTAAATTCATGCCTTTTTTTGATATAAAGCCATCTTATATTTTTTCAAGGAGGTTCCATGCCATCATCAAAACCTTTTAAGTTTCTTTGGGCAATTTATTTTTTGCTTCTCATTTCTACCCTTTTTGGCCAGGATAAGCTACCTATAGAAACAAGAGACCTAGATCAGTTTAACTGGCGTCACCTCGGCCCTTGGTCTTTTTCCGGTCGCATAACCAATGTAGCTGTACCTCGTGGCCAAACTTTAACCTATTATGTCTTGACTGCTAGCGGCGGACTTTGGAAAACTGTCGACGGAGGTTATCACTTTGAACCCATTTTTGAGAAATACGGTAATATGAGCATGGGTTATTTAGCCATCGCCCCCTCTGATCCGAATATCCTTTATTTGGGAACTGGTGAACCGCTTCATGCCCGTTCAGCCGCTCATGGTAATGGTGTCTGGAAATCTACCGATGGCGGGAAAACCTGGACTCATATTGGACTTAGCAAGAGTTATTTCATACCAAAAATCGAGATTGATTTTCAGAATCCAGACATTGTTTATGTCGCCTGTGAAGGTAAGCTTTATGATAATGAAATGGACTGTGAACGCGGCCTCTTCAAAACAACTGATGGCGGCAAAACTTGGACAAACATTTTTCCTGTTAAAGACAGAGGAGTAGCTGATTTTGTTATCGATCCCCGTAATTCAGATATTGTCATTGCCGCCGCCTACAAGACCTACCGCCGGACCTGGACTTACATCGATCGGCAGCCCGGCAACCATCTTTATAAAACCACTGATGGCGGCAAAACCTGGAAAAGGCTAACGGCAGGCCTTCCCATCGACATGGACCTTGGCCGCACTGGCTTAGCTCTTTTCGAAAAAAATCCTAATATTATTTATGCCCGGATTGATGAAGAAGTTAACCTTGGCTATGATCAGCGGGAAAACGCCGCTAATTTCCGCCAGGGACAGCTTTTCCGGGATGATTTCTATTTTAATAAATTTAAGATTTACAAGATTCATCCTGAAATAGCTAAGCTTGTTAAATTCACTCCTCTTCAAGCGGAAGATGAAGCCAGCCTCGTCCGCAAGCTAAATGATTTAATCCAGGATAAAGATTTCCTTTCAAAAATCGGGGCTGACCTGAACAAGCTTCATCAGGTAGCCCGAAAAGTTCACGGTAAAAACAAAGAATTAATGGAGGCTATAGCTGAAATTGAAAAAATGATAAAGGAGCCTGAAACCGAAAATACCAAAGGCCGCTATCAGGTTCTTAACCGCCATGTCCTTGAGATTATCTATGCCGATGCCTTTCGTAACCTGCAACCAGTAAAAAAATCAGGCATAATTTATCGATCGACCGACCAGGGAGAAACATGGCAGCGAATGACGGAATATAAAATTGTGGGTGGCAGTGCTGTGATCAATCAATCAGAAGCCGGCTATTATGGCCGCCTCTATGTTGATCAAACCAACGAAAATCGCCTCTTTGCCTGCGACGTCAACGTAACCATTTCCGAAGATGGAGGTAAGACCTTTCGGCCCTCGGGCTGGGATGGAAACTTCAAAACCCATGTTGACCATCGAGCCCTGTGGATTGATCCTCAGAATCCTAACCACATCCTGAGCTGCAATGACGGCGGCCTTAGCGAAACCTGGGATGGTGGGAAACACTGGCATCAGAAAGAAACCATCAGCGCCCAGCAATTTTACGATGTGGCTGTGGATAATTCCATGCCTTATAACGTTATGGGAGGAACGCAGGATAATGAGTGCTGGATAGGGCCTTCCCGAAATCGCAATCCTAATGGCGTTTATCCGGCAGACTGGCTCTATTTGCCCACAGGTGATGGCTTCTATGTGGTCAGGGATTACTGGAATAATGAATTCATTTATTATGAAAGCCAGTTCGGTAGTTCAAGCCGGATGAATCTAAAGAACGGAGAAACAATCCGGCTGTCCCGTCGCAATACTCCCGAAGAGATAGCGGCCGGTCGTCCAGCCCAGCGATATCAATGGAACGCGCCTATTGTTATCTCGCCACATAATCCTGGAATTATCTATATCTGTTCTCAATACGTCCATAGATCTTTAACCAGAGGCGAGCCTGGAACCTGGCAAACGATAAGTCCTGACCTTTCGAAGAATGAAAAAGAGAAAATTGAGCTTTCTAAAAAGACTAACCTTCAGTACGCAACCATTTATACTTTTGCTGAATCACCCAAAAAACCCGGGCTTCTCTGGGCTGGGACCGATGATGGCCATCTCCAGATGAGCCCTGACGGCGGTGTCACCTGGATTAATATTACCGCTCGTTTTTACGATAAAAATGGTCAACCCAAAAAAGACCTTAAGGGAGCTAGGATTCCCTATGATCGCTGGGTGATTCGAGTTGTTCCTTCTGCCTTTGACGAAAATACCTGCTATGTTGCCTATTCAGGTTATCGGACGCATAATGAAGACAAAACTTATCTCTATGTGACTCGCGACTTAGGTCAGACTTTTGAGGATATAAGTGGTGGGCTGGAATGTCCGGTCAATGACGTTGAAGAGGATCCCCATAATCCCAATGTTCTTTATCTCGCCACTGATTATGGAATATATATCACTTTTGATCAGGGTAAAAACTGGGTTAAATTCTCCTCCACGGCTCCTGATGTCATCATTATGGATTTAGCCATCCAGAAAAGGGATCGCGATTTGGTAATTGGCACCTATGGTCGGGGAATTTATATTGCCGATATTTACCCCCTTAAAGAATTTAAAGCTGAAAATTTCAGCAAGGAAGCTTATCTTTTTGAGCCCCAAGAAGTTGTTAAATGGAATATGTTTGATCGCCGGGGCGGCACCTATGGCGAGGCCGCCCGGGCGCAGAATCCTCCGGTTGGAGCCAATTTTTATTATTATCTGAAAAATAAGGCTGATAAGGTGAACATTGTTATCAAAGACATTGAAGGTAAGGTTATTCAGGAGCTTAATGGAGGGACAAGTCAGGGAATTCAAAAGGTTTTCTGGAACCTTTCCGTAAGAACAGCCCAGCCGGCTGGTGAAAGAGGAACTTTTATGGGGACCGGCATGGGTTCTGGAAGAGGAGCGACAGCAGAGCCGGGCATTTATTTTATTACCTTAACCGTAAATGGCAAGGAGGTCGAAACGAAAAAGCTGATTGTTAGCCCTGATCCTCTTGATAGGCCTATAATTTAAAAAACGAAATAAAACAGATTTCGACTTTTGAGAAATAAAAGGGACAAATAAAAAAGGCCGGCCCCTAGGGGACCGGCCTTTTTTCATCTTTAGCCTTAGAAAAGGAGACGAAAACCGAGCAAGAATTTATGATTTTTGGAGAATGAACGGTCTTCACCTAAAGCTCCCCTAGCTTCAAAGAAGAGAGACCCAGCTGATGTATAATAATTAAAAACGTTCACACCTAATTCACCCACCAGTTCCAAGGAACCTTTCTGATCTTCTCTTGATTTAGTGGAGAAACCAAAGCCGCCACCAAAGAAGGCTGGTCCCTGGTGATAAAGGAGAAGGATATTGCCCATGAGGAAGGACTTCCAGGGATCACCTTTTAGAGCAATGCCCGGACCGGCGCTAATAAGTAAATCAAGGGGATTGGGGATCAGCCTGTAAAGAAAACCGAGACGACCAAAGAAATAGGGGCCATGGCTTCCTTTTGCAAAAAGAGGGCCACCTTCAGCTACAAAGAAACTTCTCTTTGGAGTTACTTCAAAGCTCGTCCGGCACTGTTCAGAAACAGCGCCAAAGTCGTCTGTTGCTATAGCCGTGATGGTAAATGTCCCACCCTTTGAAAAAGTCTTTGTCCAAGTAAAGGGCTTACCTGTGGAGGTAAATTTATCAATAACTTGACCACTTTTATCCAGAAGCTCAAAATCGACCCTAACAACCTCACCATCAGGATCAGTCGACTCGGAAGCATCAAAAGTTATTGGTTTGCCCACATAATTAACGCAGGTAACGCAGGGAACAGCTATTTTACAAACGGGCGGGTAATTGACATGAACTTTGGCTTCACAAGGATTGGTCGATGGTTTATCGGCCAAATTAATGGCTATACCCTGAAAACGATAATCACCAGGTTTATCCAGAGTCATTGTTATCTTAGCGTTATCGGGAGTGAGCTTGTGAGTGATTATTTTAACTCCGTCAGGCCCGAAAACATCGACCATCATGGCTTTAGCGTTTTGACTTCCGCTCATATCGATAACCACACTGTCCTTTATGTTTACTTTCGACGGAGTTACAGTCAGACTACAGACAGCCTCAGGAGGGGCAACCTCTTCAATTTTACGAAGAGAAATATTACCGCATGGTCTTGGCATTATAAATTCATACTTTTTCCAATCCTTGATTACATAGAAGGCAAAAACATCCAGGGGCTTTTTCCCAGCCCATTCTAAGTCTTTAACTATTTTTATTTTTCCCTGGGAGCGGAAAAGCATCCACATCAATTTATCACCAACCGGTAAAGACTTCTCTTCGAATTGGGAAGTCTTTAGTTGCTCCATGAAGGGGAGATAGAGATCACCGTAACCAGCTAAATCAAAACCATATTTAATATCACCCGCATAAAGGTCGACAAGACGCTTCATTACTTCTTGAGTCGGCACAACTCCTCTTATGCGAACAAAGGTGTAACGGCCAACGGAAGTCAATTTTTTAGTTTGAGCTAACGAGATAGAGGATAAAAACAGCAGGCTGACGATCATCAGACAAATAAACGCTCTTTTTTGCATTGATTACCTCCTTTAATTTTAAGTATATATCTGATTATTTTTATTGACAGAGTTCAATTTTAAATTAGAAAAAAATAATAGAATTGTCAAGAAAAATCGTTTCGCTAAGATATTTTTTTTGTTTATAAATCTTTTAATCAATACGTGGGTTATTTTCATCCTCTTTTTAGGTTAAATTAGATTGAAATTTAATGCGAAAGAAAGAAAGATAAGATTGAATTAATTATCCCAGAGTCTTTTGTTTCCATCCTTAGAGCCTGAGCCAAAAGATCCTGATTGGGCCAACCTCTCAAAATAAGTTCGTTAAGGAAAAATCGGGCTTCCTCAACATTAATTTCTGGATGAAATTGAATCCCCCAGACCCTCTCCCCTTTTATCTCGAAAGCTTGGATCGGGCATATTTCGGTCTCAGCCAAAGCATGAAAGGGGGGTTTAAGATCAATAACTTCATCAAAATGAATTGAAAAAGAATAAAATTCCTCTCTCCATCCAAAAAGCTCATGAAGCTGAGAAGCCCTGATCTTTATCCAGCCTATTTCAGGCTGGGGAGAGCGACGGACATGGGCTTCCCCCAGTAGGGAAAAAACTAGAAGTTGATGGCCATAACAGCTTCCAAGAAGAGCCAGATTTCGATTAAATGCCTGCCGAATAAAATCCACTTCTTGGTAAACCCAATCATCTCTTTCAACAATGGATGCTTCAGAGCCAGTTAAGATAATGTGGGTAAAACCATCATCTAAATCAGGGAGCACTCCTTCAGGGGCTCGAAAGGATTGGAAGGGAATAGAAAGGTATTTTTTCCAGTGATCAACAGGCTTATATAGATCTGGGAAAATGGAGTTGTCAATTATGGCTACCCTTGGCTCTTTACTCATCAGCGGCCTCCAGATGGAAAATTTTAATAGGTATCTTATCTTATCTTATCTTATCTTTTACGTTTTTTGAATTCAATTCCCTTTTTTTGTTATAATTCTTAGCTTTGAGGAGGCAAAAAGTGTTTAAGGTTTTAGAGGCCACTGAACTTCAAGTAATAACTCCCAATGAACCTGGCATCTTGGGGAGAGTTTTAAGTACTTTAGCTAATGCCGGAATTAATTTAATTGCATTATGTGCCCAATCGCTGAATGAAAAAGGCCTTTTTTATTTGATAACTTCAGATAATTCTAAGGCCCGAAAGTGCCTCCGGAGTCTTGGCTATAAGGTTAAAATTGAAAAGGTTATTACCTGCGAGATTAGCGATCGGATAGGAGCTGGAGCTGAAATAGGGGCTCTATTAGGTAATGCCGCTATTGACATTCATCATTGCTATGGAACTTCAGCCGGTCTGGGAAAGGCTTTGCTTGTTTTTAATACCAGCAATCATAGAAAGGCTCTTAAAACTCTTACTTGAGGAACTACCCTTTTGATTTCAAGCTTCAGATTTTCCACTAATTTGAAATAATAATGGATTTACAGGAATTAATACAAAAACAAAAAATAATTAAACTTTCAAAGGCAAATCTATATGGCCACTGGCTAATTCAAAGAAGAATGAAATATTTTTTTTCTTTAATTTAAGTTCTCCAGGGATATAAGATGAGAATTGCTGTTGTTACCTCCCATGTTCCCTTTGTCCATGGGGGCCATTTAATTATCGCTCAATCAACAGTTAAGGCTTTGCAAAACGCTGGCCACCAGGCTGAGCTTATCCTGACCCCTCAAAATCGCTTTGGCCGCATTTTCCAAGCTTATATGGCCAATTGGTTGACTGATGTCAGTGAAGATGGGCTTGGCCGAAAGATTGATCTGGTTATTTCCTTTCGCTTTCCCAGTTTTGCCGTTCAACATCCGGTTCATGTCAACTGGCTCAATCATCGTTTTAGGGAATATTATGACCTATGGAATCAGTTTTCAGCCCCTTTATCATTCAAGCTAAAGATCAAGGAAAGCTTAAAACGTTGGCTTCTTCATCGCCTTGATAATTATTTATTTAAACATAGGATAACCAAAATTTATGCTCAATCTAAAACAATTCAACAGAGACTCCAAAAATGGGGAAAAATTAATTCGGAAGTTCTATATCCACCCGCGCCGCAAAGGCCTTATCGTTTTAAAGAATACGGTGATTTCATCTTGGCTATTTCCAGACTTCAAAAACTAAAGCGCCTCGACTTGCTAATAAAAGCCGCTGCTCATCTGGCCTCAAAATCAATAAAAATAATCATCATTGGAGATGGCCCCGAAAGGCCAGAACTTGAAAAACTTATTCGGCAACTAAGCCTTGAAGAAAAAATTATTATCACCGGTTGGTTAGATGAAACCTCTCTTCTTCAGGCCTACGCTGAATGCCGCGCTGTTTATTTTGGCCCCTATCAAGAGGATTATGGTTTGGTGACGGTAGAGGCTTTTTCCTCAAGAAAGGCTGTTATTACCTGTCAAGATAGCGGCGGACCAGCTGAGCTCGTTTCTCTTTCAGGGGGTGGCTTTATTGTCTCTCCTGATCCAGCGGCCATAGCCTCAGCCATTGAAAAAATAATATTTGAGCCAGATCTAGCTGCCTCTCTTGGTCAAAAAGCTTTTGATTTTGTTAAATCAATAACCTGGGAACAAACTGTAAAGAAACTTACTCTTTCTGCTTAAATAAGTTAATTTATTCTTGGCTCTTTAATCGAGACAGGTAACTTTGAAAACTACTCCCTTGGGATCGGGGCAGGTCAGGTATTCAGTTTCAGCAATCCAATCATCCTCGGGAAGTTCATCCTCCCGCTGTTTAGCAGTTAAGAAAGGAAAAAGACTATTAAGAGCAAAAAGGCATACCCGTTTACCGGCGGGAATTTCAATTGTTCCTTCGCCCCGGATGAAAAAACAATCGCCGACTTTATGTTTAGCGCCGCACCGCTCTTTAATTTCTACTACTTCAACCTTAAGTTCCTTCATCCCTCCTCCTCTTTTTGTTTTTCTTTTAATATACCTTGGCTTTTATAAGATGGCAATATAAAGGTGGCCACTTTATCTGAGCAAGAAATTTCCATTGGCTATCCAGACTATCCAGATCGTGGCGTCTCAGAATTCAAAGGTCAATTTGAAGAGGCTATCAGGAGCAAAAACATTATTCTTTTTTAATTTCCTATCAAATCTCCTAAATTGAATGGACAAACGGATGGAACTAACCAGACCCGCTACGAAGACTTTTGTAAAGTCTATGATGCTGACCTAAACTCGGAAGAACATGTGGGTAAATAGAAAAATGGGCTTATATTAATAATTACATCAGACTCCCTCAGGGCCATGATTATTTGGCTCCTTATCAATAAAATCAGAAATGGG
The DNA here is from genome assembly GCA_938092135.1 of uncultured bacterium. Classification (GTDB taxonomy): domain Bacteria; phylum Acidobacteriota; class Aminicenantia; order Aminicenantales; family CALLJL01; genus CALLJL01. The sequence continues at coordinate 189,468 of CALLJL010000003.1, read as the reverse complement.
AAAAAAATTAGAAAATTACTGGGTTACTGATTATTTGAACCTCTACATGATCTTGACAAGAAGCATCTTTTTTCAGGGTTAAAAGGGGTAGAGACTCGGTTTTAAACTATGAAGGTAAAAACACTAACCCACGAGGTAAGCCATGAAGGAAAGGCGTTTTTCCTTATGATAATGGATCGATAGAAAACGCAGTTCTATCATTACTGATTTCATCCTTAAACAATCTGAAAATGATATAACTAAAGAAATCTCATTTTTATAAGTTCCTGAAAGTTTGGAAGCTATACATCGAGTAAAAATAGAAGCCCCTAATAAAAATAAATTAAGGAAGGGGCTCCAATGTCAAAGAAAATTTTAAAAATGCTGGCAACTCTGTTCTTAGTTAGACTAATAACCATCTAAAACGATACAAGCAAGAGAAAGCGTATTTAGCTGCTCAACCGATGCTGGAGATGAACATGCTAGGGTTTTATTGTAGATCCCTTTGATGAATGCTGCGGTAGGGGCTATCATGAGGCTTGGTTTGGCCTCTACTTTACTACGTATAGGCGAAACAACTGTCATCTTGATCCATAAAAACTTGTCATTGACAGTAACAGGGCATCCAGGATAAGGAAAGAGAAAGAAATAAAGGCCAGGAAACATATCTAATTCAACCCAAAGAAACAAAAGCCACTTCAGGTAGCTAATGAGAGCTCACCTAAAATTTTAAATCAAGATTCGTGCATAAGTCTAAATCAAGTCGCTATATATTATCCACAAATGGAGAGCGCAATTTGATTGAAGCCAAAGCCGATTGGTCGCAGATTTCCTCAGACCAACCTGAAAATGAATCCGCTCTCCAGAAGGTTTACTCCCCTTCTTACAAGATTTTGCTTAAAACTTTTAAGGGAGAAATCTTTCCTTTTGCCAAAATTAAGTGAATTAATTTCATTGATTTCTAAGGCTTAAGTACGATGACTTGATCACCCTGTCTTTTTTATAGGGCCTTTTCCAAATAACCTGAATACCATGTTTATACCTAAATGAAGTGTCCTAATTGACAAAGGTAAAGGAATTGCTTTAAAATTAAAACTTAAAGAAAGATATTAAGGAGGCTATTATGGCCAAGGCTGAACCAAATGTTGTCCCTTTGTGTGACGTTCTCCTCGTTCTCCTGATTATTTTTATGGTTATTACTCCCATGGTCCAAAAGGGAATCGACGTTAAGCTACCTGAAACAGCTCAGGATACTGGCGGTGGTATTCCGGCTGGAATTATCGTTTTAACCCTGAAAAAAGACCTTTCTGTGATGATTAATCAGGAGCAGATTGATCTGGCTATGCTTCAAGACAGATTAAGAGCCATTTATTCAGCCCGTCAGGACAAAACCATTTTTATTCGAGCCGATGCCAAGTTACCCTTTGTTCAGGTTATGGAACTCATTGATATTGCCAAAGGAGCGGGCGTAGAAACTCTTGGTCTTATCCCAGAATACTTCACCGAAGAAGGCAATTAGCGATCATTTTTTAAAAATTTAAATAAATTAGATTTCTAAATTTATTTAAATTCTCTTTTTTTCTCATCATTTAAGCATTACTTATTTTTTTGCTTTTTTATTTAATAGGTCCAATTACTTCCCTAGAAATGATTAGTCGCTGAATTTCGTTAGTTCCTTCATAAATCTGAAGAAGCTTTGCGTCTCTTAAAAGTTTTTCCATCGGATAATCCTTCATGTAACCATAGCCGCCGAAGATTTGAAGGCACTCGCAAGCGGCTTTCATAGCGACATCAGATCCGAAGCATTTGGCCATTGCCGATTCTTTGCTACAGGGCTTACCCTGATCTGCCAGCCAAGCTGCATAATAAACAAGTTGTCTGGCAGCATTTATCTCCATAGCCAGTTGGGCAATTTTAAAGGCAATGTGTTGGAAAGTAGCTATGGGTTTGCCAAATTGAATTCTGGTTTTAGCATAATTAATTGCATATTCCAATGCTGTTTTCGCCAAACCGACACCTGCAGCTCCAACGGAAACTCTCGTTTTATCCAGAGTCTTCATGGCAATGAGAAAACCCAAACCCTCACTTCCAAGAAGATTTTCTTCAGGAACTCTAACATCTTCAAAGAAAAGCTCTACTGTATTGGAAGCTCGATGGCCCAGCTTATCTTCTTCTTTGCCTATAGTAATCCCAGGAGTTTCCCTCGGCACAATAAAGGCACTTATTCCCCTTGCTCCTTTCTCGGGGGCTGTATTGGCAAAGACAACATATAGTCTAGCAATGCCCCCGTTGGTTATAAAGCATTTAGAACCATTGATAACATATTCATTGCCTTTCTTTTCAGCCCTCGTTTTCAGAGAGCCAGCATCAGAGCCTGCCTCTCTTTCAGTCAGGCAAAAGGAGGCAAAACCCATTTCCTGCGTAAAGGGCGTTAAAAATTTCTTTTTTTGCTCCTCAGTCCCAAAAAGAATAATTGGCGTAAAGGCTAAACCATTGGCCATTATGGTGGTAAACATACCAGCACAACCAGCCGCAAGCTCTTCGCTAATAATGACCGTATCTAGTTCGCCTAAGCCACCCCCACCATACTCTTCAGGGATATTGCAGGTTAAAAAGCCAGCTTCAAAAGCCTTTTTCATAATGGGCCAGGGAAATTCATCACCCCGATCATATCGAGCAGCATTTGGCCTCATCTCTTTAAGGGCAAATTCCCTGGCCATAGCTTGAAGGGCCAATTGTTCCTCTGTCAAACTAAAATCAATCACTTTAGCCTCCTTTAATTTTTTGTTCCAAAGCTTATTGGCTTATAACTAATTTCTATTCTGATGTCAATTTCATTGCCCATCATTAAATATGATTTTCTCCCTGACTAGATAAAGACTTAACTCAGAAAGACCAAGGTTTTTCTCTATAAAATCTCGCGGCCGAAAAGAAGCAGCCGTAGGGGAAAGTTGAAAATAAAGTCTTAAGCGGGATAAATCTAACCATATTTTTTCTTCAGGTCCAAGATTTGAAGCAAATTCGCCTATTTTCTTTTCGAGCCAAACCAGAAGATTTTTGTCCTTATCCATACCTGTTTTAATTTTATTGATTGCTTCATTGATTTCAGGCCGATCGAGCGGAAGGAAATAAATAGCCGCCTTCAGTCTTTTAGTCAGAGAAGGAGCTGAAGCTGGAACCTGCTTTATCGCCGTAAATCTTAAACCTGATGGCAGAAATCGGTTCAACTGGATCACAATTTGATCGTCCAATGGTTGCCACGATTTTAATTCAAAACATTCTCCATAACCTTCCATCCCGAGAGCAAGAGGAGGAGGAAAGCTTAAAAGCATCTTAGGATGAAAACCCTGAGAAAAAGCTAACTGTATTTTGGCTCGACGTAAAGCTCGCTCAATTGTTCTCATTGTATCGAGATGAGAAAGAAAGCGGGCTAAGCCAGTTTTTTCATAAAAGATCAGATATCGATGAAGGGATTTCTGTTTCTTTTTTCCAACAGTTTTTTCCTTTTTTACTGAAAAAATCGGCAAGGCATTTTTAATTCTTCGGGGCTTGAATTCTTTAGGGGCTTCGCATCCTAAACAAATTGAACATTGATGGTCAAAGCAAGAAGGTGTAGGTTCTGCTCTCCAGGCCTTTTCAAGCTCTTCCTTTAAAAATTCCTTTTTCAAGCCCGTTAAAAATCTATCCCAAGGAAGCTCAGCCTGTAAATCTAGAGAACCTAAATAATTGTCCATTGATATCCCCGATTCTCTAAAGGCCTGTTGCCAAAGAGAGAAATTAAAATTATCTCCCCAACTGTCGAATCTGGCTCCTTTTCTCCAAACTTTTTCAATAACAGTGGCAAGACGCCGGTCACCCCGAGAAAGCACAGCTTCAATTATCGACATGTCCACTCGCCGATCTTTGATTTTTATGGTGGGAAAGCGCTTGAGCCTCGATTTTATTAAAGACATTTTCTCCTCAAGGTCTTCAGGCTCGGCCATAGCCAGCCACTGAAAGGGCGTATGAGGTTTGGGAATAAAAGGAGATAGACTTAGATTAATCTGAGGTGGATGATGAAGTATTTTACGTCCTAAATTGTAAATATCCTCTGTTAGAGTAATGAGAGCCTCTATATCTTCCCTCTTTTCTGTAGGTAAACCAATCATGAAATAGAGTTTGAGCAATCGCCATCCATGCTTAAAAGCCAATTCAGCCGCTTTAAATATATCTTCATCTTTTAGGTTCTTATTAATAACTTGGCGAAGGCGTTGAGTTCCAGCCTCAGGAACGAGAGTAAAACCAGTCTTCCTGACCTTGAGAATATTTTTAACTGCCTCTTTAGTTAAGCCGACTGGTCGTAAAGAGGAAAGAGATAGGGAAATTTTCCTTTCTTCTAGTTCAGTCATTAAGGCATCAATAATTTCATTAAAATAGGGATAATCGCTAATCGAAAGGGCAGTCAAAGAACAGTCTTCATAGCCAGTGCTATCTAAGCTAGCCAAAATTGTATTAATAGCTTTCTCTGGATGGCGCACTCGAAAGGGAAAATAAATAGCTGTCGCCTGACAAAAACGACATTTCTGGGGACACCCCCTGGCCACTTCCATAGCCACTCGATCATGAATTATTTGGATATTAGGAACAACAATCGATACGGGGAAGTCCGCCAGATCAAAAGGCATCAAAATTCTTTTATGGATATATGGAGGAAAACCCTCTTTGGGCCTTACCACAAGAAGCGGCGAATTGCTAATTGAATGAACTTCATAAAACATAGGAACATAAACCCCTTCTACAGTGGCAAGTTGCTTTAATATAGAAAGGCGACTGGCCCGAGCTGACTTCAAATGCTGATATTTTCTAATTATTTCCAGGAAGGCCTCTTCGCCATCGCCAAGAAGAAAAAGATCAAAAAAATGAGCCAGGGGCTCTGGATTCAAGGCCCCAGGTCCGCCTCCAATAACTAGAGGATCCTCTTCTCCTCTTTCTTCAGCTTTTAGGGGAATGCGACCGAGATCAAGGATTGTCAGAATATTGACATAATTAAGCTCATAAAGAAGGGAAATGCCAATAAAATCAAAGTTTTTCAGGGGCAATTTATTCTCAAGGGAAAAAAGAGGCCAGCCTCTCTGTCTTAGCTCTCTTTCCATGTCAGGCCAGGGAGCAAAGACTCTTTCAGCGAGTACATCGGGTTGAGCATTTAGCCGGTCATAGAGAATTTTCTGTCCGAGATAGGACATTCCGATTTCATAGACATCAGGGAAAACAAGGGCGACTTTAGTCTTGACAGTGGATGGGTCCTTAGCGAGACAATTCCATTCCCCCCCAATGTATCGACCAGGCTTTTGAACTCGACGAAGCAAATCAAAGAATTTTTTTTCCTCCAACCAGGGAAAAGGCTCAAACATAGACAAATCTCCTCATCCGAATATTCAGAACTAAACCAATTGCCAGATAATGGGCAAGAAGAGACGAGCCACCATAACTGATAAAGGGAAGAGGAATTCCAACAACAGGGAAAAAGCCAATAACCATTGATATATTAATAATTGCTTCTACAGAAATTAAAGAAGCTACCATAAAAATTATATATTTTCCCGGTCTATCCCTAGCTAATTCAACCGATTTTAGGAGGCGCCAAATAAGCCAAGCAAAAAGTCCAAGGACGAAAAAACTGCCTAAGAAGCCGGCCTCTTCGGAAATCACCGCAAAAATAAAATCAGTATGCCGAGCCGGAAGAAAACGAAGCTGGCTTTGAGTGCCTTTCTTGAAACCTTTGCCTAAAAAGCCACCGGAACCTACAGCTATTTTGGACTGCAGAACATGGTAACCTGAACCCTTCAAGTCATGAGAAGGAGAGATAACTGTAATCAATCTCTTCTTTTGGTAGTCCTTAAGATAAAAATGCCAACTGGCTGCCCCTAAAAGAATGGCCAAAATCACCATTAAGGCAATAGCTCGGCGACTAAGCCCAGCTAAAAAAAGAGAAGATATTAGAATGGGTAAAAAACAGGCAGCTGTTCCAAGATCGGGTTGTAGAAGGATAAGAAAAAAGGGAATAGCGGCAAGACCGCAACTTCCAATCGCTGCCTGCGTGGTCAGCCTTTCCTGTCTGTGCTCAGAGAAGAAATAAGCCAGGACAAGAATAAGGGAGATTTTGGCAATCTCTGCTGGCTGAAAACGGAAGGAAAAAATGTCAAGCCAACCCTTGGTGCCAGCAATGCGTCGGCTGAAAAAAATAGTGGCAACAAGAAGGAAGTTGGTCAGAATAAATAGAGGAAGAGAAAAAAGAAGAAGACGTCTATAATCGATGGAAATAACCACAATCAAAGAAATTAAACTTATAATTAGCGCGACTAGTTGTTTAAGGAAAAAGTTTCCTGACATACAAAAAGAGGCACTATAAATAAAGAGAAGGCCAATTAAAGAAAGAGCTACAACTATGGCTAAAGTCAAAAAATCGATTTCTTTTAACAGCCTTCGATTAATCATAGGCCATTTTTGTTTTTATAAATAGCAAAAATTTCACGGGCCAAAGGAGCCGCTGAAGCTCCGCCAAGACCACCAAATTCAACGAGGACAGTGACCACAATCTGGGGATTATACCTTGGGGCAAAACCTGTAAACCAGGAATGGGGCTTTATCGTTTGACCTGTTTTCTCAGCTTTTTCCCGGCTAATAATTTGAGATGAACCGGTTTTTCCACAAACATCAAAACCTTCGACCATAGCCAGATGGCCAGTCCCTCTTTCATTAACTGAGCGCCACATGCCTTCAATTATGGTTTCAAAACAATCAGCTCCAATATCGACGGCGCCCAAAGCTCCATTCTGTTCCTTGGATAGCAAGTCAGTATTCTTAATAAGATGGGGCCTTATTTTGTGACCACGGTTAGCAATTAAAGCTGTGTACACGGCAATCTGAATCGGAGTTACCTGAATTGGACCTTGGCCGATGGAAACAGAAATAGTTTCTCCAGGAAACCAATCAGTTCCCCTACTTTGTCTCTTCCATTCAGGATCGGGTATATTTCCTGCTTTTTCACCGGGTAAATCAATACCGGTCAATAAACCGAGCCCGAGCGCTCGAGCTGTCTCGGCTATAGATTCAATGCCCAGCTGTCGACCTACGTGATAAAAATAAATATTACAGGAAACTTTGATGGCTTCAGCCAGATTTAGCCAGCCATGGCCACCCCGGTGCCAACAGGAAAAAGGGCGTCCATAAAAAATAGCTTCTCCAGAACAAAAATGAACGGTCTGAGGAGAAATTATGGCTTTTTTAAGAGCACCAAGTGCAACGGCCAGCTTAAAAATAGATCCAGGAGGATAAAGCCCGCGAATAGCTCTATTTTCAAAAGGATTATCAACCCTAGTACTAAGCTCAACCCATTCTTTGAAACTTAATCGGGAAACAAATTTATTGGGATCAAAAGAGGGAGAACTTACTAAGGCTAAAACTTCGCCTGATTTTGGATCAAGAGCAATTATTACCCCCTCCTTACCTTCCAAGAGTTCATAGGCCTTTTTCTGTAAATCCAGGTCTAAGGTTAAATGGAGGTCATGGCCAGGCTTGGCCTCAATCCTTGAGTATTCCCCATGGCTTCGGCCAAGGCTATCGACAATTTCCATTTTTTTTCCGTTCTCACCCACAAGCCAGTCCTCATATTTTCTCTCAAGACCTATTTTTCCGACAAGTTCGCCTAATGTTTTCTTTTTAAATTCACCAGATTTGAGCTCTTCAGAAGAGATTTCTTGAAGATACCCAGTTACATGGGCCGTTATCGGGCCAAAGGGATAATATCTTCTTGGTTCTCGGTCAATGTAAAGCTCGGGAAATTCAGCTTTTCGAGCTTCAATGCGGGCAATTTCCTCAAGGCTGAGATTGTCTTTGATGACTATCGGTAAAAAAAATGGCCAAGAAATAAACTTATCAATTCTTTCTTGAATAATGGACAAATCAAGATTAAGGAGCTTGCTTATATCTTGAAGAGATTCTTTCCAGCGCTGATTGTTTTCCCGCAAAAGGCACGCTTTGAAGGCAACTGTATTATCGGCCAAGACAATTCCTTGGCGATCAAAAAAACGGCCTCGAGGAGCAGGAATAACTATTTCTCTAAGTCGATTCGCTTCAGATAAAGACCAGTATTTTCGATGATCAAGAATCTGGACTTTCCAATAGTTCAGGGCCAAAAGGAGAAAAATAAAAATAAATAAAAATAGAACTTTTTTTACCCGGCGATGGAGGAAATCAAAATCTTCATAAATTTTTTCTTTGGCCATTAATTATATTTTATTTAATCTCAGTCAAGACTTTATTAATTTAAAAATAAAGCCGGCGATAAGAGTGGTGGTTAGGGGCTGAAACCAGAAAGCTCCTAATTTAACCGCAGGATTAAAATTAAAGATTAAATTAGCCAGACCGGCCCAGATTAGATGCTCCAACGAAGCAGCCATAAAAATAAAAAAAAGTTGATTGATAAAGGGAGTTAGGTTAAGTTTACGATAGGCTAATCCAACAACAAAACCCAACCCGGTCTTAGTTAAACCGGCTAAGCCAAAAACATGTAAAGTAAGAGAATCCTGAATCAGTCCAGCCACAGTACCACTCAAAGCTCCAATTTCCTCCCCATGCCTTAGAGCCAGTAAAATCACAGCTATAGAAAAAAAATTAAAGAGGTCGCCATAATAATGGGGGACGGACCGCCACCATATTTGAAGAATTATGGCCGAAGCGACAATGAGCGGGGATATAAGGGATTTCCTTAATGCTTTCACCTTATAACCTGCTAAAATCGAAGCAGATAACGGCTACCTGTCTTAGACCATTCAATTGGAAAAAAGGTTCGACCTCGATTTTTTTAAACAGAGCATCTTCTGTTGAAACTGAAATTACCTGGCCAACTTGAAGCCCTGCTGGATAAATGCCATCAAGACCTGAAGTCAACACCTTCTCACCTATAAAGACCTCTGGAGAGGATATCAAAACATAATCAAGGTAACATCGGCCTTGGCCATCACCTCGTAGAATTCCAGAGACAGCTTGACGAGAAGTAATCACGCCGGTGCCGCTCGTTTCATCAGTAATAAGTTGAACCCGACAGGACCATGGAAGAACAGGGTCAATTATCCGACCAACGAGGTTCCCTTCCGGATCAAGAACAACCATATTAGCTTTAATCCCATGATGAGCTCCCCTGTTGATAATAATAGATTGGAAAATATTGCCAGCATCAACCCCAATAACAGCGGCAACAACGATAGGAAATTTTAAAGGCTCAAGCCTTTCTTTTATCTCCTGCTCCTTCTCTAATTTCTCCAGAACATGTCGCAGAAGAATATTTTCTTGACGAAGGAGTAAATTTTCAGCTGCTAATTGAGCGTTCTGGGTCCTTACATTTTTTAAAAAAATATAATCTAACCATAAGTTTTCAATTCCTTTCCAGATCCAGTTGACTCCAGCCTGCAACGGAGTAAATAAGCCCAAAAGAACTTGCTTCATTAGAGTTTTGTCCTGACTCAGAGGGACCTGGAGGGAAAGCAAAATTAAATTTATAATAATCAAGAATAAAAAGAAATGGAAACTCCTTTTCTCTCTTGTTTGAAGGACCATAGAAATTCCAGCTTATAATGGCGCTTAATTAATGGCAATTTTCTTCAACAAGTCCATATCATCAAGAAGTTTGCCAGCCCCTATAACCACGGTCGACATAGGATCTTCAGTAAGGAAAACGGGAAGCTGAGTTTCTTCTCTAATTCTTTTATCAAAATTTCTTAGAAGAGCCCCGCCTCCTGTCAGAATTATTCCCCTATCAATTATATCGGCCGAAAGCTCAGGCGGAGTCCTTTCGAGAGCCACTCGAATAGCATTAATAATCGCAGCAATTACATCTTCCAAGGCTTCGCGAATCTCCTGATCGTCCACGATCACTGTCTTGGGAATACCTTCTCTTAAATCCCGTCCCTTGATTTCCATGGTTAAAGGCTCATCCAGCGGATAAGCTGATCCTATTTGAATTTTAACTTGTTCGGCTGTCTTTTCGCCAATAAGAAGGTTATATTTTTTCTTAACATACTGAATTATCTGTTCATCCATTTCATTGCCGCCAATTCTGATTGAATGATTAAAGACAATTCCGTTAAGAGAGATAACAGCAATATCGGTTGTCCCGCCTCCAATGTCAACCACCATATTTCCCGTAGGCTCCGAAATAGGGAGATCCGCCCCTACAGCAGCTGACATGGGTTGTTCTATTAGATAAACTTCTGAGGCTTTGGCCCTTAAGGCTACATCTTTAACCGCTCTTCTTTCCACCTGGGTTATACCTGTAGGTATTCCAATAACAATGCGAGGGCGAATAAGGAAAGCTCGGTTGTTTGTAGCCTTCCGGATAAAATAATCAAGCATCTTTTCAGCAATCTCAAAATCAGCAATCACGCCATCTCGAAGGGGTTTTATTGCAACCACATTAGCTGGAGTTTTACCCAGCATCTCCTTGGCTCTCAGGCCTACAGCCTCAACCTTTCCGGTTACTTTATTAACCACAACAATAGAAGGTTCATTAAGGACAATCCCTTTACCTTTAACAAAAACTAGAGTATTGGCTGTTCCAAGATCAACAGCTAAATCACAAAAAAAGCTTCTTTTAAGCCAATCGATTAGACCCATTTCTTTTCTTTTCAGTTCAATATTTTATCTTATTTTAAATATAAAGCAAGAAATTTTACCTTTTTTTCAAAATCTGGATTAGCTTTTTTGGCTTGACTTGCCTCTTGTTTTTTGAATATACATAAGGCATCCTTTCAAAGGAGTTAGGCCATGAAAGAAAGACCTTTTGTGCCCGAAAAAACCGAGTTAAGAGAATTTACGCTTAGGGCACTGATTTTAGGGTTAATCATGACGGTCATCCTGGGAGCTGCCAATGCCTACCTTGGTCTAAGGGCGGGAATGACAATTGCAGCCACTTACCCTGCCGCTGTAATTGGTATGGCTGTACTTAAATTAATGAGGGGTTCAATTTTAGAAGAAAATTTTGCCCGAACCGTTGGCTCCATTGGCGAATCGGTGGCGGCAGGAGCTATTTTCACCATTCCTGCCTTTCTTATCGTCGGAGCCTGGACAAATTTTAATACAGTTGATGCTTATATTAAGTCCTCAGCTTTAATGTTTGTAGGTGGTCTCCTTGGTATCCTTTTTGTTACTTTCTTGCGAAGGGTTATGGTAACTGATCCTGAACTTCCCTTCCCTGAATCCGTAGCCGCAGCCGAAATTCACAAGGCAGGCCAGAAAGGAAGTGCTGGCGCTCGATTCCTCTTTCAGGCGATGGGTGTTGGGGCTCTAATTTATGCTTTAGGCGTATTGAAGCTCTTTGCCGCTTCAAAGGATTTCATCATCAAGGTGGGGACTATTGGATCAAGTTTTGTAAGGCTAGGAACAACTAAAACTTCGCCGACGGTGGGCACAGGGGGTACAATTGCTGTCACTGGACCAGGAATATATCCTGCTTACATTGGAGTTGGCTACATTATCGGACCAAGGCTGGCTTCTCTCAATTTTGCTGGCGGCGTTCTAGCCTGGGGTCTTTTTGCCCCCCTTCTCATTTATTTTCTTGGTCCTCAGCTTGTCACAAGCTTCTATGGCCCTGAGGTAACCATGGCCGATGTAAGCTGGGAATCCTTAGTTGGCCATGTTTGGCGCTTCATAATCCGCCCAATTGCTGTAGGCGGAATGCTTGTTGGAGCTTGCTTCACCCTCTATCGAATGAGAAAAAATTTAATGGCTGGGTTGAGAAGATCTATCTCTGACGCTAAAAAGGCAGCTGGCAAAGTCGAGCAAGTTTCAAGACTCGAAAAGGACTTGGATTTCCGTTACGTTTTTTCTGGATTGATTCTTTGTTTTATTCTCATGATTTTTGTTTATCATGTTTTTGCTGGCACCTATGGTGCAGCCATTGTGGCCGCCACAGTTATGGCCCTGGCTGGCTTCTTCTTTGCTGCTGTTTCCGGAAATCTTGTAGGCACCATCGGTTCCTCCAATAACCCCATTTCTGGCCTCACCTTATCAACTCTGATTATTGCTGCCATTCTTATGGTTTTAATAGGGGCTACCGGAATAAGTGGTGTAGCCGCTGTCTTGGGCGTTGCGGCGGTTGTTTGTGTTTCTTCAGCTGTTGCCGGGGAAATGCTTCAAGACTTAAAAGTTGGCCACCTTTTAGGCGGAACCCCATGGAAAATGCAAGTTGGAGATATCATTGGTATTCTAATTTCCTCTTTAGTCCTTTTCTTTCCTCTAATGATCCTTCATGGCGCCTTCACTTTTGGTAGCAAAGAGTTGCCCGCCCCTCAGGCTGGATTAATGGCCGCTTTAGCTCAAGGGATTGTTGGCGGTGAAATGGCTTGGCCCTTAGTTATTGTCGGGATGTTTATGGGATTTGCTTTAATTCTCGTTCAAGTTCGGTCACCTATGCTTGTTGCGGTTGGCATGTATCTTCCCCTTGAAACAACTTTTGCCATCTTTTGTGGCGGCCTCATTAGAGCCATAATTGACAGATTAGCCGCTAAAAGAAACTTCAACGAAGCTCAGAAGACCAGGGTGGAAAATACCGGCATTTTGCTTGCTTCTGGTCTGATTGCTGGCGAGGCTTTAACTGGATTGGTGAGGGCAGCCCTGACCTTTTTTAATATTCCTATTCCTGGAATCATGACCGCTCCCAGCTATTTATTTGGCTTGGTTTTTCTGTTTATAATCGGAATTTATCTGGTCGCTGTTCCCCTTAAAAATGCCGGTAAAGCTGAAGAACCGGCTCCACCTTCAGCCGTAATTTAAGAGAATTTCTTAAAACAGATAAAAAAATACTTATAAATTTAGGCCTTCATGATTATTGGCTTTTAAAAAATGGTGCGGGATAAAAGATCGTTGCTCCAATCATGCTGGCAATAAGCATTAAGCCGACAGATTAGTTTTAAAAAATCGGGTTTGTCTGATAAAATGGAATTATGGCTGCAAGAAAAATAATCAAGTTTGGTCATCCAGTTCTTCACCGCCGAGCTGAACCAATTATAAATATTAATGAGGAAATAGTTACTTTGGCTCGAGACATGGTCGAGACGATGTATCTTGCCCCTGGAATTGGTTTGGCCGCGCCTCAAGTTGGGGTTAGTCAAAGGCTAATTACTGTAGATTTATCCCTAGGGGAAAAACCAGACGAACTAATCATTCTAATTAATCCTGAAATTTTGGAAGAAGAGGGCGAAGCAATTGAAGAAGAAGGATGTCTTTCGGTTCCGGAAATAAGGGAAAAGGTTCGTCGGCCAGATCGTCTTAAAATTCGGGGATTCAATCTCGAGGGAAAAGAAATTGAAATGGAAGCTTACGGTCTTTTGGCTAGAGTCTTTTCCCATGAATTCGATCATCTTGAAGGTAAATTCTTCATTGATCGCCTTTCCCCTTTAAAACGAAGTTTAATTTATCGTCGATTGAAAAAGCAATTTGGTCTTACTTCTCCTTCATGAACATTATTTTTTTTGGAACACCTGAAGCGGCCCTACCTAGCTTAGAGAAACTTCTCTATTCCGAGCATAAAATCCAATTAATCGTCACTCAGCCGGATCGTCCAGCCGGCCGTGGCCAGAAACTTACACCACCTCCAGTTAAAACATTCGCCTTAAAACATGGTTTGTCTTTGATTCAGCCTGAAAAGATCAGGCATGACAAAGCTGCTCTGGAATTAATCCATAATCTTTCCCCTGATATCATTGTTGTTGTGGCTTATGGCCAAATTTTACCTCCAGAAATTATTTATTTTCCCCCTTACGGCGCGATAAATGTTCATTTTTCTCTTTTGCCTAAATATCGAGGTGCCTGCCCTGTTGCTTGGGCAATTCTTAATGGCGAAGAAAAAACTGGAGTAACTATTTTTCAGCTTAATGAAAGAATGGATGAAGGCGATATTTTAACTCAGAAAGAAGTGCCTATTCAACCTGAGGAAAATGCCGGCGAATTGGAAAGGCGCCTGGCTTCAATTGGCGCTGAACTTTTAATGGAAACACTTTCGAAGATTGACCAAATTTCTCCTATACCTCAAAACCATTTTTTGGCCACTTATGCTCCAAAAATAGATAAAATTATGGGGAAAATTGACTGGCTATGGCCAGCCCGAAAAATTGATTGCCTAGTGAGAGCTTTTAATCCTTCGCCTGGAACCTTCACTTTCTTTCGCAAGGAGATGATAAAAATTACTCGCGGTATACCTTTGGCTGAAACATCCTCCAGGTTAAATCCAGGCGAAATTGTAAAAATAAGCCCGGAAGGTCTTGATGTTTGCTGTGGCGATGGCCTTTTGTATCGTATTCAGAGGCTAAAAAGGGAAAATCGTCAGGAAATGAGAGCCTATGACGCCTCCCTTGGCTTAAGGATCAAACCAGGTGATGGCTTTGGCGAAGATAAATTCAGGAAGGATTAAAATTTTTACTCTTCTTCAAGTATATATTGAAGAGGATTAACCGCCTTACCATTAAGGTGAACTTCATAATGAAGATGGGGCCCTAAGGCCTTACCTGTTTTACCAACAAGACCTATTATATCGCCTCTTTTTACCTTCTGGCCAGGCCGAACAAGAATTTTATCGAGATGATAAAAAATGGTGCTAAGGCCGGCACCATGGCTGATTAAAATAGTTTTTCCGCCAATTCGGTCATTTCTGGTTTCTACCACTACCCCATCAGCTGTGGCCACGACTGGGTTGCCTAAATTAGTAGCAATATCAATACCTTTATGGAAGGTCTGTTTACCGGTGAAAGGATCAATTCGCCAGCCATAACCTGAAGTTATAAAACCAACCGTAGGCCAGATTGTTGGGGTTTGGGCCAGGCGAGTTCGTTGTTGTTCAAAAAAATTTAGCAAGGTGCTTAGATTCTGTTCGAGTTGTTCAACTTTCCTATGAACCTGGTTCAGAGGCCAATTGGTCGACCTAAGGCTTCCGGTCAAGTTAGCTTGACCAGTCGAGAGCTCTTCGGCTTCGTTTCCTGATCCGACTCCAGCTTCTTTAAGAGCTTCAGGTGAACGCAAACCGGCCATAATATTTAGTTTTCGAGCATAATTTTCAAAAGTTTGAATTTTAGCTGTAAGCTGCTTAATTGAGCTTTCATAACTGGCAATGACTTTTTTCTGTTCCTGATTTTCACTTTTTAACTGATTAAATTTAGCCCTGGTTATATTCATACTAAAATAATCTGCTAGAAAATAAATAAAAATAACCAGAAAGGTAACAAAAAAGGAAATGATGATACGACTAGCTTGATGGGAAATAGTAATCGTTTTAGCTTTTCCTCTTTTATGAGGAATAATAATTAACGATAAATATTTCTTTTCAGCCATTAATATGTCTTTTGCTTATCAAATTGAAAAAAAGATGTCAAGTATCTCTTTTTTTTGCTCTAATTTTAATGTTCTTCTGAATCCAGTCAATAATTTCTTGGGTAGAAGTCCCAGGTAAGAAGATTTCGGCAAGGCCAATCTTTTTGAGGCGAGGAATATCTTTTTCGGGGATGATTCCACCCGCAATAACCGGAATGTCACCAGCGCCCTTTTTCCGAAGCAATTTCATTATTTTTGGAAAAAGAACATTATGAGCCCCACTTAAAATACTCAAACCAATAAGGTCAACATCCTCTTGAATGGCTGCATTGACAATTTCTTCTGGCGTTCGTCTCAATCCGGTATATATTACCTCCATGCCGGCATCTCGCAGAGCCCGGCAAATAATTTTAGCTCCTCGGTCGTGGCCATCGAGTCCTGGCTTGGCAATAAGAACTCTCAAACGAGGCTGTTTAAAAGAAGGCCAGGCTTCAGAGATTGATTCTTGGTTAAGTCTTTCCTTTTTCTTCTGTCGAACCATTGTAATCTCCTTTTAATAAGTAATTGGCTCTTCATAAACTCCATAGACTTCTTTTAAAGCGTCCATTATTTCGCCAACTGTGGCATAAGCCCGAACACAGTTAAGAATAAAGGGCATGAGATTGACTTCATCCTGAGCTGCTTTTTTCAAATCGCTCAATGTTCGCTTAACCAGCCTTTTATTTCGCGTCTTTTTCACCTCTCTTAATCGGTTTAACTGGTGTCGTTCGACAGCCGGGTCAACTTCTAATATAGGGATAGGTTCATGTTCCATTTCAAAAGCATTAACCCCGACAATTATTTTTTCTTTCCTCTCAACCTCCTGTTGATAACGATAGGCGCTATCGGCAATTTCCTTCTGGGGGAATCCAAGTTCTATAGCCTTAACCATTCCCCCAAGTTCATCAATTTTCTTAATATAAGCTTTAGCCTCCCTTTCCATATCCTGCGTTAATTTTTCAACATAATAGCTGCCACCGAGAGGGTCTATGGTATTAGCCACCCCGCTTTCAAAGGCAATTATCTGTTGGGTTCTTAATGCAATGGTCACAGCTTTTTCAGTTGGCAAAGCATAGGTTTCATCAAGGGAATTGGTATGGAGAGATTGGGTTCCCCCAAGAACAGCGGCTAAGGCCTGGATAGTTACTCTGATAATATTGTTATATGGCTGCTGGGCCACAAGGGAAACACCGGAAGTTTGAGTGTGAAAGCGAAGCCACCAGGAGCGTTCATTTTTGGCCCCAAATCTTTCTCTCATGACCTCAGCCCAGATTTTTCTGGCTGCACGGAATTTAGCAATTTCCTCAAAAAAGTCATTGTGGGCATTGAAAAAAAAGGAAAGCCTAGGCGCAAAATCATCGATCTTTAAACCCCGCTTTAAAGCCCACTCCACATATTCAATGCCGTCCCTAAGAGTAAAAGCCAGTTCCTGAACAGCGGTAGCCCCTGCTTCCCGGATATGATAACCAGAGATGGAAATTGTGTTCCACCGGGGAACCTCTTTCGCCCCGTATTCGAAAGTGTCTATAACTAGCTTCATCGACGGCCGAGGGGGAAAAACAAATGTCTTCTGAGCAATATATTCTTTTAAAATATCATTCTGTATTGTTCCTGAAATGATTTTTGGTGAAACTCCCTGTTTTTCAGCCACAGCGATATACATAGCCCACAAAATAGCTGCTGGGGGATTAATGGTCATTGAGGTTGTAACTTTATCCAAGGGAATTCCGTCAAAGAGGATTTCCATGTCCGCTAAAGTATCAACTGCCACCCCGCACTTGCCGACTTCTCCTTTGGCCATGGGATGATCAGAATCAATGCCCATGAGAGTTGGCAAATGAAAAGCCACACTTAACCCTGTTTGCCCTTGAGATAGAAGATATTTATAGCGCCGATTGGTATCCTCAGCCGTACCGAAACCGGAAAATTGCCGCATCGTCCAGAGCCTTCCCCGGTACATCGTTGGGTGGATACCCCGAGTAAAAGGATATTGCCCAGGAAAACCGAGATCACGGAGATAATCAAAGTTTTTCAAATCCTGGGGGGTATAGAGGGCTTTAATCACTCTACCTGAAATTGAAGTAAAGGTTTTTCCCTCTCGCCCACATAATTTAGATTCTTTTTGATAATCCTTCTCCCATTTTTTGAGGCCCCGATGGAAGGCTCTGGCTTTCTCCGCATTCTTGAAATTTTCTTTTCTTGATGAGCCCATAGACAAATCCTCCTGCCGGCCTAAGCTCAAAAAACAAAAAAATTTAATTAGCCTTCAATTACTCGAAATACCCTATCGTTCTCCCTGACGTGGTCAATTACCTTTAAACCCACCGAATCTCCCTTTTTTGCCAAACTGACAGGCTGATGCTCAATCTGCATCGAATCTACTTTCTGATAAAAATCCGTTGTGTGACCCTTAATATGAATAGTATCTCCTATCCTAAGCTCGCCTGCAGTTATCTCTAGAACACCCACCCCAATCCTTGAAAAATAATGAGTTATCCGGCCAATCTCTTCTTCCATTTTTTAGCCTCCTTTTTGATGGCTATTTTCTTATCAAAAAAAGAAGAGATTAGCAAGCTAAGAACCACAAAGAACAGAGCCCCCATTGACATGGAGCACAGTACCCGTTATGTGTCGAGCTAAATCGGAAACGAGAAAAAGAATAGGACCAGCTATATCTTCAGGTGGAGGTATTCTTTTTAACGGAATGGAATTTTTGACTGATTCTCGAAATTTAGGATCAGAAAAAACTTCAGCACACATGTCGGTATCAACCCAGCCTGGGGCTACACAGTTTATTCTAATACCGTAGGGAGCCAACTCCACAGCAAGGGATTTGGTCAAAGCATGGAGGGCTCCTTTGCTGGCAGCATAATGGGAATGATAAGCCTCTCCCCTTACCCCAGCCGTCGAAGAAACATTAACAATGACGCCACCACCTTGTTTTTGCATATAGGGAACAACGGAGTTTATGATATAAAAAACAGCATCAAGATTAAGCCGCATTGTTTCGTGCCAAACTTCGGAGCTCATTTTGCCCATCTCGCCATAAGTCCAGATACCGGCGTTATTTACCACTAAATCAATCCTACCCCAGGCATTGATAACTTCCTCAATAAGCCTTTTGGCTTCCTTTTCATGAGAAATATCTGCCTTGATAGCCAAACATTCTCGCCCTAAATTTTCTATCCTCTTTCTCACTTCTTCGGCTGCTCCCTCATTTCGAACATAATTGATGGCTACATCTGCCCCTGCTTGGGCAAGAAGCAAGGCTGTGGCTCGACCTATACCCCGACTGCCTCCGGTTACAAGCGACTTCTTCCCTTCAAGTTGAATCATCCCTCTTCTCCTTAATCAAAGGCTGGCCAAATTTTTTTTGAAATCATCCTTTCTCTTTTTATATTTAAACTTAACTTAATTTCTCTAATCTTGGTTTCTTTTTTTATTTTAACTTTTTCCTTTGAAGCTTTTAAATTCATCTAATATTGAGAAGAATAATGAAGCGGAAGATCCTTCATTTCCATAAAGTCGAGATAGCGATAAATCTTATCGGCTTCGGGCAAAATCTTTTGCTTCATTAGGGCCAAATATTCTTCTGGCGAAGGAATTTCTCCTTTGAGCGCACAGATAGCACCGAGCTCAGCCGATCCAAGATAAACACGGGCACCGTCCCCCATGCGATCATCAAAATTCCTCGTTGAGGTGGAAAAGACGGTTGATTTTGGTCTTACCCTGGCTTGATTGCCCATACAGAGAGAACATCCTGGGATTTCAATTCTAGCACCAACGGAAGCAAAAATGGCAAAATAACCTTCCCTCATCAATTGGGCCGCATCCATTTTTGTGGGCGGAGCAAGCCAGATCTTCGTGGCTAGATAGGGGGCCCCTTCCAATAATTTTCCCACGGCTCGAAAATGGCCAATATTGGTCATGCACGAACCTATGAAAACTTCATCGATTCTATCTCCGGCTACTTCGCTCAGCAGACGGACATCGTCAGGGTCATTGGGACAAGCCAAAATAGGTTGAGTAATTTCATCTAAGTTGATTTCAATAACTGCAGCATATTCAGCGTTTTCATCCCGGCGGAGAAGTCTAGGATTGGCAAGCCAAGCTTGGCAAGCTTCAATCCTTCGGCGTAAGGTCTCAGATGATTGATAACCCTCCTCAATCATTTTTTCCATAAGAGCGACATTGCTTCGGACAAAGCGAATGACATTCTCCTCTTTTAGGGAAATCACTGCTCCAGCGGCCGACCTTTCAGCACTAGCATTGGTTAACTCATAGGCCTGCTCAACGGTCAGATCTTCAAGACCTTCAATTTCAATAATACGACCATTGAAAATATTCTTTTTGCCTTTTTTGGCTACAGTTAATAGCCCTTGTTTAATGGCAAAATAGGGAATGGCATTAACAACGTCTCGGAGCGTAATACCGGGTTGTAATTGGCCCTTAAATCTAATTAAAACCGATTCGGGCATATCAAGGGGCATGAAACCAAGAGCACCGGCAAAGGCAACCAATCCTGAGCCGGCAGGAAAGCTCAAACCTAAGGGAAAACGAGTGTGAGAATCGGCTCCGGTACCAACTGTATCAGGCAAAATGAAATGATTAATCCAGGAGTGGATAACTCCATCTCCAGGACGGAGAGCGACTCCTCCTCGAGAAATGATAAATTCAGGTAAAATCCGATGCATTTTAACATCAGCTGGTTTAGGATAGGCAGCGGTATGGCAGAAGGATTGCATGAAAAATTCAGTCTGAAATTGAAGGCAAGCCAGCTCCTTAAGCTCATCCATGGTCATCGGGCCAGTAGTATCCTGAGAGCCAACGGTGGTCATTTTTGGCTCACAGGCCGTTCCAGGTAAAACTCCCTCAAGACCACAGGCGCGGCCAACAATCTTTTGGGCCAAAGTATAACCCTGCCCTGGCTTTGGTTTAGGGTTTTCAACCTTAGTGAAGAAATCAGCCTCGTCCAGGCCAAGGGCTTTTCTAGCTCGATTGGTTAAATCCCGGCCGATAATCAAATTGAGACGGCCTCCAGCTCTAAATTCATCCTTTAGAGTAGGCGGCTTGAATTCAAAGCGAGCGATAACCTCACCTTTATCATTGATAATAGTCCCCAATTTTGTATTCAGAGTAATGACATCGCCCGTCCTCAGGGAAGTGACATCCGTCATTAAAGGCAATCCTCCCGAATCTTCAGCAGTATTAAAAAATATCGGAGCAATCAAACCAGCCAGAATTATCCCTCCCCTTCTCTTATTGGGCACAAAGGGAATATCTTCGCCAATATGCCACATTAAAGAATTACAGGCTGATTTTCGGCTTGAACCGGTGCCAACCACGTCGCCCACAAAAGCCACTTTGAAGCCCTCATCCCGAAATTGCTTAATTATTTTAATCCCCCCTGGAAATCGCGTTTCTCCCATCGATAGAGCATGCAAAGGAATATCTGGTCGACTCCAGGCATGTTTCGCCGGCGAAAGATCATCAGTATTTATTTCGCCATCAACTTTGAAAACCTTGACGACAATTTTTTCAGGTATCTCCGGTTGAGAAAAAAACCATTCACCTTTGGCCCAAGATTCCAGAACCTCGCGGGCATAGGGATTAGTCTTCGCTTTCTCTACAATTGTCTGAAAGGCTCCATAAACAAGAATAATCTTTTTTAAAGCTGAAGCCGCTACCGGAGCCAACTCAGGATCGTCTAGGAAGCTTATAAGAGGGTCAACATTATAACCACCAATCATGGTTCCAAGAAGTTCAACGGCCTTAGATGGAGAAATAAGAGGCGATTTTAGCTCACCGCGAGCAATTTTGGCCAGCCAGTCAGCTTTAACCTTAGCTCCTGCATCAACGCCGGGAGCAACTCGGTTCTTGATTAAATCCAGGAGCTTTTCCTCTAAGCCGGGCGGTGGGTTTTCAAGACCAGAACAAACTTCGGCCACTTCTTCAGGCGTTAAAGGAGGAGCTGGTATACCCAGGGCCTCACGCTCCTTTTCTTTTTGAAAATAGCTCTCAAGCATTGTCAATTCTCCTTTTTTCTTAGATTAATTTATTTTTTATTAGGTTGAGGCTAATTTGTCAAAGAGAAGAAAATTGATTTTCTTGGCGTAAAAAGTTAAAATCATGACTCATATTAATATTAAGCAGGAGGACCTCATGAATAAAGCCGCGATTGAAAGAGCTAAGGAACATTTCGGCCTTCTTCTGGAAAAGCAAATGGAGCGTGTCGCCAAAATAAAAGCAGCTCCAGACTGGATTGATTATTCTAAATTAGAACCTATTATAATTGGTGTTGTCGGTGGCGACGGGATTGGTCCCTATATTGCCAAGGAAGCCCAGCGAGTCTTGGAATTTTTGCTTCAAGATGAAGTCAAAAGGGGCAAGGTAGAATTCCGAGTAATTGAAGGATTAACCATTGAAAATCGGGCAGCCTGCATGAAGCCAATTCCCGATGATGTCCTTGAAGAAATCAAAAAATGCCATGTCATTTTAAAAGGGCCGACGACAACCCCCCGAAAGGGTGATCCTTGGCCTAATATTGAATCAGCCAATGTGGCCATGCGGAAAGAACTTGACCTCTTTGCCAATGTCCGTCCCGTTAGGGTACCGCAACAGGGAATAGACTGGATTTTTTTCCGAGAAAATACCGAAGATGTCTATGCCCTTGGACCTTATGGTATCGAAGTCGATGAGGACATTGCCATTGATTTCAGGCTTATAAGTACTCCCGGTGCGGATCGCATCTGCCGCCTGGCTTTTGAACATGCTCGTAAAACAGGTAAAACCAGGGTCACCTGTGTTACTAAAGCTAATGTCGTTAAAACAACTGATGGCCGTTTCCTGGAAAATTTCTACCGGATTGCTAAGGAGTATCCAGAAATTCAGGCTGACGACTGGTATATTGACATCATGACGGCAAAACTTATTGATGAAAAGAGGCGTCGGGAATTTCAAGTTTTTGTCCTTCCCAATCTTTATGGAGATATCCTCACTGACGAAGCCGCCGAATTTCAGGGGGGTGTAGGCACGGCTGGCTCTGCTAACATCGGTAAACAATACGCCATGTTCGAAGCTATTCATGGCTCAGCTCCTCGAATGGTCCAAGAAGGAAGGGCCATTTATGCTGATCCTTCGAGCATGATCCGGGCAGCGGCCATGCTTCTCAATCATATTGGCTTTGCTTATAAGGGCAAGAAGCTTGAAATGGCCTTGGATATCTGTGGCCAGTATGAAAAAAAGCTCGTGGTAACCGGCCGACCTAACGGAGCCACTGGAGCCCAATTTGCTGATTATTTGCTTGAAACCATTCAAGATCCAA
The DNA here is from genome assembly GCA_938092135.1 of uncultured bacterium. Taxonomy (GTDB): domain Bacteria; phylum Acidobacteriota; class Aminicenantia; order Aminicenantales; family CALLJL01; genus CALLJL01. The sequence continues at coordinate 166,790 of CALLJL010000003.1, read as the reverse complement.
ATCTTGAAACTAGATGGCAAAGCTATATAAAAGGATGAAATAATTAATCGAAATAGGCTTGACTAATTTTTAATCAATTTCATATAGTGAAGAATCCTGGACGAAAGGAGAAGTGGTCTGCGATCAGTAAAAGTCAGTCAAAAGGTAATGAAAATTAATAATTCAATTTAAAAAAGGAGGTTATATATGAGAAAAAAAATCGCTCTCATTGGTGGCGGCCAGATAGGTCAAATTTTAGCTATGTTGGCCGCGATGAAAGAACTTGGTGATATAGTCATTCTTGATGTTCCCTCCTATGTAAATGTCGTTAAAGGTAAAGCTCTTGACTTGATGGAAATGGCGCCTCACGGTGATTACGATGCCAATATAACTGCAACTACCGATTATACCGACGTCGCTGGCGCTGATGTGGCTATCATTACTGCTGGCAAACCTAGGGAAGCCGGGATGACCCGTGAAGATTTGCTTAACGTGAATATTCAAATTATCAAGGAAGTGGCCGAAGGAATTAAAAAACACGCTCCTAATGCTTTTTGCATCGTTGTTACCAATCCCTTGGATGCCATGGTTTATGTTTTCCATAAACTTACTGGATTCCCTAAGAATCAAGTTTGCGGCATGGCCGGTACTTTGGATACAGCCCGCTGGCGAGCCTTTATTGCTATGGAGCTTAATGTTTCAGTCGCTGATGTAGCCGGCATCGTCCTTGGTGGTCATGGCCCTGATATGGTTCCCCTCCCCCGTTTGACCACAGTCGGTGGTATCCCTCTAACGGAATTAGCCACTCCTGAACAGATTGAACGATTGGTCCACCGAACGAGAGAAGCAGGTACTGAAATAGTTAAACTTTTTGGTAAGGGATCTGCTTTCTTCAGTCCAGCTTGGAGTGCCATTGTTATGGCCGAAGCTTATCTAAAAGACAAACGTCGCATTCTCCCTTGCGCCGCTCTCTGCGAAGGTGAATATGGCGTTAATGGCCTTTTCATCGGAGTGCCAGCCCTGATCAGTGCTAAAGGAGTTGAAAAGATCATCGAAATCAAATTGACTGAAGAGGAAAGAGCTATGTTCGAAAAGACAGTGGCTTCGGTCACAAAAACAGTTAATGAGTGTAAAGCCCTTGGCTACTAATATTCATTAACGAAGGGTTAAGCAATGGCTGAACATAGAATAACAACTCCTCTTTCTGATGAAACTATTGAAAAGATGAGGGCCGGGGATCGGGTTTTCATTACTGGTTACCTTCTTACTGCCCGCGATGCCGCCCACAAAAAACTGGTTGATTTGATTAAGGAGGGTAAAGAACTGCCCATTGACATTCGTGGCCAGATTATTTATTACGTAGGTCCAACTCCAGCCAGACCTGGAAAGGCTATAGGATCTGCAGGCCCAACAACAAGCTATCGTATGGATTCCTATACTCCTCTTCTTCATTCGTTGGGCCTCAAAGGAACTATTGGCAAGGGTTCTCGAAGCCAAGAAGTAAAGGAAGCTCTGAAAAAATATAAAGCTGTTTATATGGCTGCGGTCGGTGGAGCCGGAGCTCTTATCTCTAAAAGCATTGAAGCTCAAGAAGTTGTGGCCTATCCTGAACTCGGTCCAGAGGCCATCATCCGTCTTAAGGTTAAAGATTTCCCCTGTATTGTAATCAATGATATGTATGGTGGAGATCTTTACGAGGAAGGAAAGAAAAAGTATAGAATTGATTAGACCTTAAACTGAAGATTTTTCGTCCCGATTTGAAAAATAAACTATTAAAATTTACGGAGAGAAATAAATTAATTAATTTCTGTTTGAAAGGATAAATAAATGAAAATCCATGAATATCAAGCTAAACAGATTCTAGCCAAATTTGGGGTTCAGGTTCCTAGGGGTGAGGTTGTTGAAACTCCCGAACAGGCCAGGGAGATTGCCACTAAGATCGGCGGGAAAGTAGTTCTTAAAGCCCAGATTCATGCCGGCGGCCGGGGAAAAGCCGGCGGCATAAGAGTAGCCAATTCTCCTGAAGAAGCCGAGAAACTTGCCCGCGAGATGTTAGGCATGAAGCTTGTAACTTATCAAACTGGACCGGAAGGTCGAATCGTTCGCAAGCTTCTCGTCGAGGAGGCTCTCGAAGTGGAAAAAGAACTTTATTTGGGAGTTGTTATTGATCGAGCCAAGGAGGCAGCGGTAGTTATGGCTTCTCCAGAAGGGGGAGTAGAAATTGAAAAAGTAGCCGCTGAAAAACCTGAGCTCATTTTTAAAGAATACGTTAATCCCGCCACGGGTTTTCTACCCTTTCAAGCGCGCAAACTTGCCTACAAGCTGGGCTTGAGCGGAGAAACCCATAAGCAAGCAGTAAAATTTATCTCTTCTCTTTATAAGGCCTTTGAAGCCACTGATGCCTCCCTGGCTGAAATTAATCCCCTGATAGTTACGACCAAAGGTGATGTTCTCGCCCTTGACGCCAAAATGAACTTTGACGACAATGCCCTTCCTCGCCATCCAGAAATTCAGGCGATGCGCGATATCTATGAGGAATCTCCCCTTGAGGTTGAAGCTTCTAAATATAACTTAAATTACATTAAGCTCGACGGCAACGTGGGCTGCATGGTTAATGGTGCTGGTCTGGCTATGGCTACTATGGATATCATCATGCATTCTGGCGGTATGCCGGCTAATTTTCTGGATGTAGGTGGTGGTGTTTCAGAAGAAGCCGTAACCAATGCTTTTAAAATTCTGGTAGCCGATAAGGACGTCAAGGCTGCCCTTATCAACATTTTTGGTGGCATTGTTCGTTGCGATTTAGTTGCCAGAGGAATAGTTAAAGCAGCCAAAGAGGTTGGACTCAAGGTACCCATGGTCGTCCGTCTTCAAGGTACAAATATGGAAGAAGGTCGAAAAATTCTGGCCGAATCGGGACTTCAATTCTATTCGGCTGAAACAATGAAAGAAGCGGCTGAAAAAGTTGTCAGCCTGGTGAAAGGAGAAAACCAATGAGTATTTTGATAGACGAAAAAACAAGAGTTGTGGTTCAAGGAATAACTGGCAGTGAAGGAACTTTTCATACCCAGAGAATGCAGGAATACGGAACCAAAATTGTCGCTGGAGTAACTCCAGGAAAAGGAGGCCAAATTCATCTTGGCGTTCCTGTTTTTAACACAGTAGAAGAAGCTGTCCGTCAGGAAGGAGCCAATGCTTCTGCCATCTTCGTTCCTCCTTTTTTAGCGGCAGATGCCATCATGGAAGCTGCCGATGCTGGCGTTTCCCTTATTGTTTGTATCACTGAAGGGATTCCCACATTTGATATGATTAAAGTAAAAGCCTTTCTCAAAAATAAAACCTCCCGCCTTATCGGTCCCAACACTCCAGGTATTATTTCTCCTGGCAAATGCAAAATAGGCATAATGCCCGGTCATATTCATAAACCAGGAAAGATTGGTATCATCTCGCGATCAGGAACTCTTACCTATGAGGCTGTCGACCAAGTAAGTAAGCTCGGCTATGGACAGTCAACTGCTGTGGGCATTGGTGGTGACCCCATTGTCGGCATGAGTTTTATTGATCTCCTCAAACTCTTTAAAGAAGATCAAGAAACGGAAGCAGTGATTTTGATTGGGGAAATTGGTGGCACAGCTGAAGAAGAAGCGGCTGCCTATATAAAAGCGGAATTTAATAAGCCAGTAGTCAGCTTCATCGCTGGCCAAACCGCACCACCTGGTCGCCGTATGGGCCACGCTGGAGCTATCATCGCTGGAGGAAAGGGAACGGCCAAGGAAAAAATGGAGGCTCTTGAAAAGGCTGGGGTCTTTGTGGCTAAGTCTCCAGCTGAAATTGGTTTAAAGGTTAAAGAAGCTGTGGAAGCTCACTGATTAACCGGGACTTGAATTGTCCAAAAAATGGCTCAAAGTTGACCTTCATATTCATACCCGAGAAGACCCAAAAGATAATATCACATATAATGCCTTTGAACTCATTGCTCGAGCCGCCTCTCTTGGCTTTGATGCAATAGCCATAACCAATCATAACCGGATAACTCTCAATTCGGAACTAAAAGACGAGGCTTCAAAACTTAATCTAATTCTTATTCCTGGAACTGAAGTTAACTGTGAAGGGAGACACGTTCTAGTCCTTAATCCCCCCTTTAACCCTTCTCAAAGAAAACTTACCTGGTTTGATCTAGAAGCCATGAGGACCGATGATAGTCTTATTATTGCTCCCCATCCTTATTTCCCAGGATTCAAGTCTCTCTTTCAATTATTAGATAAATATAACCACCTTTTTGATGCTATCGAATTTTCTGCTTTTTATAACAATTTTTTTAATCCTAATATCAAAGCTATTGAAGCCAGCCAGAAATACAGTAAACCCCTAATTGCCAGTTCTGACGCCCATAATCTTTGGCAGCTAGGAACATCTTTTACCTTAGTGGAAGCTGAACGTTCAGGCAAAGATATAATTCAGGCAATTAAGAAAAATCGAATTAAAATCTGCAGCCGGCCCCTTCAGCTTATGACCATGGCCCGAATTATGACTAACTTTATCCTTGCTGATAAGTTTAAATTACCCCTTCACATTTGACCTCTCTTTTCAAAGTCTTAAAGAAAAGAAGCCATTTTAACTGACTTTTCCACCTGGTTTAAAAAAAGACTTCGCCTCTCTTCGAATTTTTGAATGAAACTTTATTTTGATCTTAGAATCAAAACAAATAAAAATTCAAACTAATCCTGTCCTTTAATTTGAAACTTAGAAAAAGAATGATTATAATTGCCACGTCCTTAAAAATAAAAGGGAAAAAAAGGAGAAATAAAAATGAAGGCAAACTCCGAGTTTCGACTTAAAAGACTATTTTGGCTAATATCTTTTTTTTTATTTTATTTTTCTTGATATCTTTTATTTATTTAAGAGCTCAGCAGCCATCTTCTCCCTCACCGATTGAGCTTAAACAGATTAGATCAAATGTTTACGAAATAGTTGGAGGGAGTGGAGCTAATGCTGGGCTTATTATCGGCGAGAAAGGCTATTTTCTTATCGATGCCAAAATGACGCCGCAGTCAGCCAAAGAAATGCTAGCCGCTATAGCAAAGGTAACACCTTTACCACTCCAGGCAGTTATTCTTACCCATAGCGACGGAGATCATGTTAATGGATTGCCAGGTCTTGAGGAAACGGTCACAATCATCGCTCATGAAAACACTTATCAGGAGATGAGGCAAGCAATAACTGAAGGCCCTATTTTGAATTATCTTCCTTGGATTACTTATAAACAGGAATTGTTGATTCGCTCAGGTCAAACAACTGTTCAGGTGCTTTATTTCGGTCCCGGTCATACAAGTGGCGACTCGGTTATATATTTGTCTAAAGAAAAAGTGGCCTTCCTGGGTGATCTTATTTTTATTGGGCGGGAACCATTGATCCACCGTCAAAAAGGAGGTAACTCCTTTGGAGTGGTAAAAATTTTAAAAGAGGTTCTCAAACTTGATGCCACCTCCTTCATCCATGGTCATGGTGAGGTCATCGATCGCACCGGAATCGAGAAAGCAATTGCTGATTTGGAGACAAAGCAAGCCCAAGTCAAAGCCCTAGTTGACCAGGGAAAATCACTTGAGGAAATAAAAGCAGCTCTTAATGTTAAGGAAGCGCCTGAAGTTTCAGGAAGACCAAGACGACCGAGTTTAGTTGAAATTATTTATCTTGAGTTAACGGAAAAGAAGTAAAGACCTTTGACGCTACCGTAAAACAGAATTTAAATCAAGTTGAAATTCCCTCTTGTAAATTCGATAATTATAAAAAAAAGAAAGAGGGGGGGAACAACAGCTTCATCCTTTTCCTTACGCGTCACCAGTTACCTGTTTTCTAAGCAAAAAATGTATGTGTCCCCAATTACCAGGGACGGTAAGGAAGAAGTGAGAGATCGACTGGTTTGATGACTCTAAAAAGAGCATAAATATTTCCTTTTTCTGGAACTAAATTATAACTCCAATAGCGAATCAAACCATATTGGGATTGAGGCTCGAGAAGACAAGGAATAAGATTAGCGGCTAGTTGAGCACAGGAAACATAAAAATCACCTTTACGCACAAGAGTCTGGATTGTCTTTGGTCTGACTTCAATCTTTTCAGGGGGCAAATAATCATAACGAGAAGGTTCAATATCGATAATTTCATAAGCCTCAACTTCAATCATTCGGTCCTGGGTGACCATTTCAACTTTAATTCGGTGGCGAAGCAAGGTTTCAATGATATTTGAATGTTGGGCTGGAATTATATAACCAAGAGGCCTTGGCACACTCAGCTCCGATTTGACCAGGGGAAACCAATTTTTAATTACTTCAGTGATAATTTTAAACTGAGTCGGAGCCGGCGCAGGTTCAATTTCATTAGCCAGAAGATAATCGCCTGCCTTTTTATCTACTTTGAGAATTCCCCTGATTGGGCTTTCTGGCCTCTCAAATCTCTTAATTGTCAAGGTAGGATTTTTGTCATCTCGAGCATAACTCATCCGCAAATGGATAATATCATCAGGTTGAAAAACTGAAGCTTTCTCAATCAAATTCTTCCGCAACCGGTTTACCATCTTTAGGACTTCATCACCATGATTGGCTACGGCTTCTAGCAGGCTCCTTACCCCATAATACTGCCAGCGAGTTCTTTCGGCCAAGGTTGGCAAATCATGGCGGGAGGAGCATTCCTGAATAAAAGACAAAGTCTCAAAAATACCCAGGCTATTTCGACCATCATTGAGGTCCGTTGTCGAATAGCGCCACATAATTTCCCGACCGGCTAATTCTTGAGGGGAGTATCTCACGCCCGCTGAAGAATCTATCCCCATTTCCTGGCTCACCAAATATTCAAAAAAGGTAATTCTTCTCTTATCTAAGGCTTTATTGATTTCAGGAAAAAGGATTTGACGGGAGAATTGCTGAAGTTCAGGACTGATATTCAAGTTGGAAACACAGCCAAGGGAAACACGATAATAATCATCTCCCTTTTCGTGGAGATCGAGGGTAACTTCAGGCAGCCAGGTCATAAAAATGCGATGAATGGTCGCAGTCGCCTCAGCTTCTAATTTGACGTGGTCCCTATTTAAATCAAGGTTTTGCTCATTCACTCTAACATCAAACCAATTGCCATAGGGATTGGCCTGAGGCAGAATTAAGAAGTTAAGCTTCTTCAGAAGAGGCTTTAATTCTCCCAGAGACAAATCGCGGATAAGCTGTAAAGCAGCCTCTTTACCTGATTGTTCATTACCATGCTGAGAAGCAAAGATGAAGACCGTAGGTTTATTTCGATTAAGTTTTTCCGGGGAAGCCAAACCTTCTTCATTAATGATAGCTAGATAAAGATAACGAGAATCAAAGGAGGCTACGGGTTTGGTTCGTCCTGCAATAACCACGTTAAGTTCAGGAGAAAAATAATCAAGGGAACTTAAAAATCTCTCAATCTCGGCTGTCTGAGTATACCGAAGAAAATTAGCTTCTTCAGCCGGTGTTAAAATTTTGATTGGCTGGGAAAAAATTAAATTGTAATAGCCCAGCAAGAAAAAAATTATTACTAATGCTCTCCTTATGGCCCTCATATTTTTGCCTCCCCTCCAAGATTTTTTAGGCTCGGGTCATTCCTCTTCAGGTTTCACCCTGCCTTCTTTAATGGCTTCAGCAATTATTTTTTGCTGGAGATGAGCCGGTACTTCTTCATAGTGGGAGAATTCCATAATAAACGAGCCTCGACCGCCAGTAATTGAAGTTAAGGCAGGCTCAAAATCAAGCATCTCGGCCATAGGAACTTGGGCTTTAATGATTCTCATGTTACCTTTCTGTTCAACTCCTTGAAGGCGTCCCCGCCGGCCATTGAGATTACCCATGATATCTCCAAGGTAAGCTTCTGGAGTATAGACTTCAACATTCATAATAGGCTCAAGAAGCGTTGGCTTAGCTTCTTTGGCTCCCTTCTTGAAAGCCATAGAGGCAGCAATTTTAAAGGCAAGGTCAGAAGAATCCACTTCATGATAACTACCATCATAGAGAATCACCTTGAAATCAACAGTGGGATAACCAGCCAAAACCCCTTTTTTCCTGGCTTCCTGTATTCCCTTTTCTATAGCTGGAATATAATTTTTAGGAATAGCTCCTCCAAAAATCTTGTCTTCAAATTCAAAATCAGCTCCTCTCGGCAACGGCTCCATTTTGATTTTAACATCACCATACTGTCCCCGACCGCCGGTTTGCTTTTTATACTTACCCTGAACATCAGATTTCCCTTTAATTGTTTCTCGATAAGGAATTTTTGGAGGCTTAAGTATAACATCCACGTTATATCTCTTTTTGAGCTTCTCCGTAGTGATCTCCACGTGAAGCTGGCCGTTACCTGAGATTAGCAACTGACCCGTTTCGGCATCTCGCTCAATCCTAACAGTGGGATCTTCTTCGGTAATCCGGTGAGTGGCCTGAGAAATTCGATCCTCATCTGCCCTTGTTTTAGGTTCGATGGCAAAAGAAATCGCCGGCTCAGGAAATTTAATTTTTGGGAATATAATTTCTGATCCCTTCGAAGCCAAAGTGTCTCCAGTTAAGGTCGATTTTAATTTGGTTGTGGCTACTATATCGCCAAGCTTAGCCTGACCGGCAGGTATTTGTTCTTTCCCCTGAAGATAAAAAAGCCCACCAAGCTTTTCCTCCACATCCCGGGTTGTGTTAATCACCGTAACATCAGGATTAATTCTTCCTGAGAAAACCCGCATGACCGAAATTCTTCCGGCATAAGGGTCAGAAATGGTTTTAAAGACTAATGAAGCAAAGGGTGAATCCAAAGAAGGTTTCCAGACTTCCTCAACCCCTTGGCGCAGGATTTTTAGCGGCGGCCTTTGAAGAGGCGAAGGTAAAAGATCAACAAAAGTATCAAGGATAGGCTGGGTGGCTATATTGAAAAGAGCTGAGCAGGCCATGACTGGAAAAATCTGTCTTTCCATCATAGCCTTTTTGAGACCACTTTTAATTTCATCTTCACTTAGATCTCCTCTTTCAAAATAAATTTCCATGAGGGCTTCGTCATTTTCGGCAATCATTTCAATCAATTGCTCCCTTCTTTTTTTTGCTTCTTCCTGGAGGGAGGAAGGTATATCTTCTTCTCGGAATTGTCCGCTTTCATCTCGGGCAAAAATCAAGGCCCGCTGCCTGATTAAATCAATTATCCCACTGAAATCCTTTTCTTCACCAAGGGGAATTTGAATAGGCACCGCCCTCCGACCAAAAAACTGATGAATATCTTCAAGGGTACGATAAAAATTGGCATTTTCACGATCAAGTTTATTGATTATAAAAAGCCGCGGGTATTCCATCTCTTCAAGCATGTCCCAAACCTTTTCAGTACCAACTTCTACGCCAGCAACCCCACACACTATAATGGCTGCAGCATCAACGGCTCGCAAGCTTGCTCTTGTGTCCCAAAGAAAGTTGTGGTAACCAGGGGTATCAATTATATTCAGTCGGCAACCCTTCCATTCTAGAAAACAGCAGGCCGAACTGATGGAAATACGGCGATCTATTTCTTCGGGCTCAAAATCAGTGATTGTATTACCCTTGTCTACCCGAGTAAGGCGAGGGGTAATTCCTCCAACGAAAAGAAAGGCAGCAGCTAAAGATGTTTTGCCACAGGAGCCATGCCCCACTAAGGCAAGATTTCGAATTTGATCAGAAGTATAATCTTTCATTTTTTCCTCCAGATTAAGTCAACTTCTCTGCCCCGAGGTGAAGCAGCTTAATGAAAATGGATTTATATGATACACAATAAGCCACCCTCTCTCAAGCCTTGGAAATTTCGAAAGAAGCCATTTATTTATCTTTGCCTCCATGGTTCTGTGACCAAAAAGATCTGAATTCTTCAGGGATTGGGGCTTCAAATTCCATCCAAACCTTTTTTGAAGGATGAATGAAGGCAAGCCGATGGGCATGTAAAAAAAGTCGCCTTGGGGACTTTTCTTTGCGGCCATATCGACGATCGCCAATAATGGGATGGCCGGCAGCGGCCAGATGAACCCTGATCTGGTGAGTTCGACCGGTTATGGGCTTAATTTCAAGAACCGAAAAATCCTTTCCCTCGTGAAGAACTGAAAAAAAAGTGATAGCTTCTTTAGGATGCCTTGACCTTACTGAAAACCTCTGCCGATCATGGGGATGCCGGCCAATGGCCCATTCAATTTTTCCTCCTTTTTGGGAAAATTTCCCCCAGACAAGGCCAATGTAGGTTTTATCGACTTCTCTATTTTTAAATTGACGCTGAAGAGATTTATAGGCGAGGTCCGTTCTAGCCACAACCATTACCCCTGAGGTATCACCATCAAGGCGATGAACAATCCCGGGCCTTTCCCTTGAACCAACAGTAGCGATTTCAGGAAAATGAAAGAGTAAGGCGTTAAGTAAGGTTCCCTTTCGACGACCTGCTCCCGGATGAACAATTAAACCGGCTGGTTTATTAATAACAATTATCTCTTCGTCGGCATAAATAATATCAAGAGGAATATTTTCTGGTTCGAGGGAAAATTCTGGTGGAGGCAAATCAATTTTAGCTTCAATTGTTTCCCCTCCCTTAAGTCGATATCCTGCCTTTAACTCTTTCCCTTCAACTCGCACCTGGCCTAAATCGATGAGTTTTCTTACCTGAGAGCGGCTTAGAAAGCCTATTCGTCTTGTCAAATACACGTCAAGTCTTTGACCGGCATCTTCATCAAGAACGATGAATCGCTTCTCCACGGTCTCTCCTCACTCTAAGGATCAGAAGGAGGGTGAGGCCAACAACTAACCCAAGAAGACAGAAAAGCTGGGGAAAAGAAAGACTTAAATAAGGTGATGATCCAAGAATAAGAAAAGCTTGTGGAGAATGATCTCCCCGGTATAATTCAGTGAAATACCGAATTATAGAGTAATTAATGATATAAAAAGAAAAAACCTGACCGTTAAAGGTTTTCTTTTTGAAAATGAACCAAAGGATTAAGAAATTAAAAAAATTCAGACCAGCCTCATAGAGCTGAACTGGATGAAGGGCTATTTGGAGCGGGACTCCGGTCAGCTCGTGAGAATAGGGGTTGGTAAAAGTTACTGCCCAGGGAAGAGAACTTGCTCGTCCATAACAGCAGCTGGCGGAAAAACAACCAATGCGGCCAAAACCATGGCCGAGAGCCAAGGCTGGAGCAATTATATCGGCCGTCTTCAAGGTTGGAAGCCGATAGCGATGGAAATACCAAAGAGCGAAAATAACGCCAAAGGTTAATCCACCCTGAAAGATGCCCCCAGAACGAGCCAAGCTAAGAAGATTGGCTGGAGATCGGATATATTCAGAAAAATGAGCCATCAATAAAACTAATTTAGCTCCGATTAGGGAGACGAGGAGAGTATAAAAAGCGCCATCGGCAAGAATTCTTGTATTTAGTCCTTGCCTCTTAGCCTGGACCAGAATAAACCATAGAGCCATACCAACACCTAAAGCCATCATAACGCCATAGGTATGGATAGTTAGTGGGCCAATCTTCAAGAGGATAGGAAACACTTTTTTCTCCCTAAAGGCATAAAAATAGAAAAAAGAAGTAACAAGCCGCCAACAGATATAAAAGTATCGGCTAAATTAAAATAAGGCCAGTGATGGCGGCCAATATGCAGATCAATGAAATCAACGACATATCCTCTCGTTAGCCGGTCAATCAGATTACCCAAAGCGCCAGCTAATATTAAAGAAAAGAAAAATTTAATCATTATTTCAGTTTTTGGAGTTTTAAGATAAAAAATGAGCACCACAATCAAGGCCATAAGGGAGGCTATTGTCAGAATAATACGACCGGCAGGTTGATCCAAATTAGAAAAGGCGCCAAAAATAATGCCGCGATTATGAATCCTGGTTAAGTTGAAAAAACCAGGAATGATCTCAATCTGTTGAAATAAAAATAAGGATTTAACCACCAGAGCTTTCGTAAGCTGATCAAGACTGACGAGAAGGATTATCAGTAAATGATAAAACCAAACTGACTTCTTCATTGTTCTCCTCGGACAACAGCTTCACATCGGGGACAAAGTTCGGGATAGTCTGGGCTTTTTCCAACGTAGGGAGAATAATTCCAACAGCGAAGACATTTTTGACCAGAGGCCCGTTCCACTTTTACCTCCACTTCTTCCCTACCCTTTTCAAGCTCAACGGAGGAAACAATAAATAGAGCCGGCAAATCGACTAAGTATTTTCTTAAAAGAGGCCCCAAATTATCAGGAAAAAAGAGAATAACTTTGGCCTCAAGAGAATTGCCAATCAATTTCGACGCCCGGGCCTCTTCAAGAGCCTTGAGGACCTTATCTCTAAGATCCAGAAGGGTTTCAAATTCAAGGCTTTCCTGAGGTTCAAGCCATTGCTCGATAAAATGAGGGAAAAGGCTCAAATGAACTGATTCTTCTTTGCCTTTAAAAGGGGGCAAAAATTCCCAGGCTTCTTCTGTGGTAAAGGGTAAAATGGGAGCAGCCAGCAGAAGAGTGTCTCGAAGGATAAGGAAAAGAGCCGTTTGAGCCGATTTTCGTAGTTTTGACCGGGCTGAAGAGCAATAAAGTCTGTCTTTGAGGACGTCAAGATAAAAGGCACTGAGATCGTTGGTAAAGAATTGGGATAAAGTATGGAAAATAACATGATATTCGTATTCATCATAAGCCTTGAGAATCCTTTGGCCAACCTCAGTCAGGCGCTGTAACGCCCATCGGTCAATAAGCAGAAGCTCCTCTTTGGACATCAATTCTGTATCGGGGGAAAAATCATAGAGATTGCCCAGGAGAAAACGCCAGGTATTGCGAATTTTTCTATAAGCTTCAACTAAGCGCTGGACAATTTCCCAGCCAAAACGAGCGTCTTCCTTATAGTTGAGCATGGCTACCCAGAGACGCAGAACCTCAGCTCCATTAACCGAAACAATTTCTTCTGGCTCTATATAATTTCCAAGGGATTTCGACATCCCTCGACCCTGCTCATCAAGGACAAAACCATGGGTAATACAAGTTTTATAAGGAGCTCCTTGGCGCACACCGACACCCACAACCAAAGAACTGTTGAACCATCCACGATACTGGTCATGACCTTCAATATAAACATCGGCGGGCCAAGGCAGATCGGGTCTTTTGCCGAGAACACTGTGGCTAGCTCCTGATTCAAACCAGACATCGAGGATATTATTTTCCTTTTCCAGACGATTAGAACCGCAATTTGAACAGACTGTATCAGGCGGAACAAGTTCAGATGCTGGTCTTAAATACCACGCATTTGAACCTTCTCGAGAAAAAATCTCGGCCACATGGAGAGCAATTTTTTCTGAAATAATTATCTGGCCACAATTTTCACAGATAAAGGCCGGAATAGGCACCCCCCACAATCTCTGCCGAGAAATACACCAATCAGGCCTAGAGGCCACCATATTGGCAATTCTTTCTTCTCCCCAAGGAGGTATCCATTTGATCCGACGAATTTCTTCAAGGGCCCTTTGCCTGAGGTTATTCTTATCTAACGAAATGAACCACTGAGAAGTGGCTCGGAAAATAACAGGATTTTTGCAGCGCCAGCAATGGGGATAAGAATGGGTCACCTGACCCTCTTTAAGGAGTGTTCCATCCCTCTTCATATCATCAATGATGCGAGAATTCGCCTCAAAGACATTGAGTCCTCCATATCTTTCCACCTGAGGAATAAATCGGCCTTCCCCATCAACAGGCGTATAAATTTCAAGGCCATAGTGAATTCCGGTTAAATAGTCTTCATAGCCATGGCCAGGAGCTGTATGAACACAGCCAGTGCCGTCTTCAAGAGTAACATAATCAGCCAGGACAACTAGCGATTCTCGGTTAATCCAGGGATGACGGGCTTTAATTCCTTCGAGTTTTTTCCCAGGAAATTTAGCCAGAATTTTCGGCTCGGCCAAGCCCAGCTCTTCAACAATTACAGGCATCAACCTTCCAGCCACAATAAAAACTTCTTCGCCCGATTCAAAGGCCACATATTCATACTCTGGATGAAGAGCTATAGCTAAATTAGCAGGAAGAGTCCAGGGAGTGGTTGTCCAAATAATAATAGAAATTTTTTTCCCCTTGAGCGAAGGAAATACTGATCCAAGGTTGCTTATTAGAGGAAATTTAACATAAATTGAAGGAGAAACCCTATCATGATATTCAATTTCTGCTTCGGCCAAGGCTGTCTGGCAGTGGGGGCACCAGTGGACTGGACGCAATCCTTTATAAATGTTGCCCGAAGCTAAGAAGGCTGCCACATAGCGGATAATATCGGCTTCGTATTCAGGATCCATCGTGAGGTATGGCTTCTCCCATTCACCAAATACTCCAAGGCGTTTGAATTCCTCTCTCTGGATATCAATAAATTTAAGAGCGTAACGGCGACATTCCTCTCTGATCTCAATAACTGACAGATGTTTCTTTTTTTCTCCCAGAAGTTGGTCTACTTTAATTTCAATAGGCAGACCATGGCAGTCCCAACCAGGAAGAAAAGGAACAAGGTAGCCCTGCATGGTCTTAGATTTGACAATGAAATCTTTAAGGATTTTATTTAGAGCCGTTCCGAGATGAATATGTCCATTAGCGTAAGGAGGGCCATCATGAAGAACAAAAACGGGACTTCCCTGCCTTTTGGCCAAAATTTTCTGGTAAAGTCCCTGGCTTTCCCATTTCTTTAAAATCTCCGGCTCCTTTTGGGCAAGCTGAGCCTTCATGGGAAAATTGGTTTTTGGTAAATTAAGGGTTTCTCTAAAATCCCTTGATGACATCAGTAACTCCTCTGGTTTATCTTAATTTGAATTAGCATATTATAGAATATTTTTGCCTGCAAGGCTAAAGGTCATCTCACCTTTTCTGTTATTCAATTATCAAATTATCCCCAAGAAAAATCAGTCGCCTTAATTTTTTAAATTAATTAGCCCTGGAAGTAAAATTGAATAGAAAACAACTTTGAAAATTACAATGAACTCGAAAAAAGTTTGGTTAGAGGTCTTAATCTTTTCGGTAATGGGCCCCAAGACTTATAGGATTCATAAGGGCTGCCCGGGTAATCATAATAGCGGTCTGGATGCCGTGTTTCAAGTCGACAAGCTGAGGGTCCATTCTGGCCTCACGATAAAATTTTTCAATACGATGCTGCAAATATTCTAAGTCTGCCTTGGCCCTTTCGAGCCTTTTCTTTGTCCGGATGATGCCTGCATAATTCCACAGGGTTGATCTAATCATTAACCAGTCCTGCTGGATCAAGGCAGGATCTACCTCTTCCTGGGTTTCAGGATAATACCAAGGATGAATCTCAGACTCTTTATAAGGAGGGGTTGGGTCAAAATGAGAAGCAATATGCCGCGAAGCTCTCGTTCCCCAAACCAACCCTTCGAGTAAAGAGGTAGAGGCCAGGCGATTTGCTCCATGAACACCTGTACAGGCTACCTCCCCTACAGCATATAAGCCTTTGAGAGAGGTTCGCCCCCAGCTATCAACCAGAACCCCACCGCAACAATAATGGGCCGCTGGGACAACAGGAATTGGCTCTTTAGTAATATCAATGCCATATTGAAGACAGGTTCGGTAAATATGAGGAAATCTTTCCTTTATGTCACATTTAGCATAGGAAGCGAGATCTAAAAGAACATAATTGGAATTAGTATTAATCATTTCTTCATATATAGCCCTGGTAACTTCATCTCGGGGGGCAAGATCACCTTTATCGCTGTATTTTTCCATGAAGGTTCGACCATCCTTGGTTTTCAATCTTGCCCCCTCTCCCCTAACTGTTTCGGAAATGAGGAAGCCATCGGCATCACGATGGTAAAGAGAAGTTGGATGAAATTGAATATATTCCATGTTAACCAGCCGGGCTCCGGCTCGAGCGGCCATAGCGTAGCCAGCTCCGATGGCGCCCTTAGGATTGGAAGTATAGAGGAAAAGGGCTCCACAGCCTCCTGTGGCTAATATGGTATAAGGCGCAAAGATACTTTTCACAAGTCCCGTTTGATTATCGAGAACATAGGCACCTATGCATTGAGGCTCTTTATAAATAGCAAGAGGATTTTTCGAATGGTGGGGAATGGTTAAGAGGTCAACGGCTGTATGGTCAGATAAAAAGCGAATATTAGGAAATTTCTTGAGGGCATTAATAAAGGCTTCTTCAATTGTTCGACCTGTTGTATCCTTGACATGGAGAATCCGGCGTCTTGAATGGCCCGCCTCTTGAGCATAATCAACGGATTCGGCACTGCTGCGGGTGAAGGGAATTTTGAGCTCTTTAATTAAAATTTCATCAATGAGCTTCTTGCCTTCTCTGGTCAGGATATCTACAGCTTCGGGATTATTAATTCCGGCCCCAGTTTTAATAATATCTTCTTTGAGAATTTCTGGATGATCGTCCTTGCCTAAAGAAACAATGCCTCCCTGAGCGTAATAAGTGTTGGATTCCTCAAGCCTTGAATAGCGGGTGACAATTATTATCTGAAAACCATGTTTAGCCGCCTCCAAGGCCGCACTAGAGCCAGCAATGCCGCAACCTAAGATTAAAATATCGGCATATTCTTTCAGATTATGAGTCAACTTTTTTCTCCTCTATTTCTAGGCTTATATCAATTGATTTATACGAATGAGTCAGCCGTCCAACCGAAATATAATCCACACCAAGAGAGGCAATCTTTCGCGCCCGTCGCAAATCTATTTTTCCTGAAACCTCAATAGGTACCCGACCTTCGACCATTTGGACGACTTTTCGCATTTCTCTTAAAGGCATATTATCAAGAAGAAGTTCCGACGCTCCCGCCTGCAAGGCCTCTTGGGCTTCAGAAAGAGAGGTAACTTCAACCTCAATTTTGGTCCCAGGAGGAAGAGTCTCCCTTGCCCTTTCAATTGCTTCCCGGATTGAACCAATTACTTTTAAATGATTATCCTTAATAAGAACCATATCCGAAAGATTCTGGCGATGATTAAATCCACCGCCCATACGAACAGCATATTTTTCAAGGACCCGAAGATTAGGAGTTGTTTTTCGGGTGTCAAGAATTCTTGTTCTTGTGCCAGCTGTGGCCGCCACATAGCGACTGGTTATGGTGGCAATTCCACTGAGCCGCTGAAGAAAATTAAGGGCAGTTCTTTCTCCCTTCAAAATGGATTGAGCTTTTCCTTCAAGACAAGCTAAAATTTCGCCGGCCTTGAAAGTTTGCCCATCTTCTTTCTGCTTAAAAAATAAAATGGAAGGGTCAAGAAGCTCAAAAACTCGATGGGCCACATCGATCCCGGCCAAAACCCCCCTTTCTTTGGCTATTATAACTGCCTTCACTTTGATTTCAGGGGCAATAATTGCTTCCGTCGTAATATCCCCTGAAGGCATATCTTCGGCAAGGGCCTCCCTTATTTTTCGGTCAATTTCCTCCCAAAATGGGGACACAAACATTTTTCCTTCCCTCAAAAATCCAGCCTAAATCACTATAAAATAGCAAAAACCCTGGCTGGAGCTCCAGTCCCATTTTTTATTAGCATAGGAATAACATAAAGAATTGCGCCTTTTTCAGGCAACTCATCGAGATTGGCGATATTTTCGAGAGCTAGCTTTTCAGCTTTACAAAGGATTTGGTGAACCTTAAAATCCTTTGACTGACCATAATCAATGGAAGGCGTATCGATGGCTATTCCTTTTATATTTCTTTCCTTGATAAGAAATTCGGTAACTTCAGGACTGAAGCCAGGAAAACTCAATTCGGGCAAAGCTTCAGGCCCGCTTTTATCCGTACCTAAAACTGCTTTTTTGTCTGGATAATGAACTGTACCTAAACCTGTATACATTATTACCCAAGAACCAGGCTTGATTCGGCCATTTCTTTTTTCCCATTCGAAAACATCATCAATTTGAAGAAGATAATTTCTATCGGCCGAACATTTAGAGGTAACATCAATTTTAACGGCCGGGCCAATCCATTCTTCGAGAGGAATCTGGTCAATTGTTCTTCCGCCGTCAGCAAAGTGGACCGGAGCATCGACATGGGTTCCCCCATGCTCCGAGGCGGCAAATTCGTTGGAAGCATACCAATAACCACCCTCTGTTTTACCCCAGAAAACCTTGCTAAGCTGAAAAGGCTTAGCTGTTGGCCAATAAATGGAATTTTCATCAAAGGGGTAAGTCATTTCCAGAATTTTTACCTTTAGCTGAGGCTGGGGACGGCAGCCAAGGAAAAACAAAAAAATTAAAGTAAAGAATATAAAATAATTTTCAATGGTTCTAAGCCTTGTTTTTAATTTTAAAAATAACATTTTTTTGTCCCTCCCATTTTTTATTGGTTTCATTTTAAACACATTTTTTTAACCTATTTTAAAATTAATGCCCGATTTTCTTCAAATTTTTGTTCCTGTCATATAACTTTAAAAAATGAACATTTAAGCTAGAACGAGTACTCAAAAAGACTTTTCCTAAACCTTTTTATCTTCAATTTTAAATGTTTATTTAGAAATAGAAATCATTGACCAAAACGAATATTATTTGCCATAAAAATAAAATTAAAAATAAAATAATTAAATTGGAGGAAAAAATGGCTGAAAAGGACGAAAAAATAGCCAATGCTTTTTATGCCGAAATTCCCCAAAAAGCAGAGCTCTTTTTTCTTAAAGGCTGCAATTCCCTTGATTGGGGAATGAAAAACAGACTTGCCCATATTTTTAATCCCTCAACGGGCAGAACCGTAATGTTGGCTTTTGATCATGGTTATTTCCAGGGACCTACCTCAGGACTTGAAAGAATTGACCTGAAAATCCTCCCTCTGATTCCCTATGCTGACTCAATTATGCTTACCAGGGGAATCCTCAGAGCTATAATTCCAGCTTCAACTCCCAAGTCTGTAGTTTTGAGAGTCTCAGGTGGACCCAGTATCCTTAAGGAACTTTCCAACGAAGGTTTGGCCGTGGATATTGAGGAGGCCATCCGTTTAAATGCCTGCGCCATGGCTGTACAGGTTTTTATAGGTGGTGAATATGAAAAGGAAACTGTCCTGAACATGACCAAACTTGTTGACTTGGGCACAAGGTATGGAATTCCTACTTTGGCCGTTACGGCTGTTGGCCGGGAAATGCAAAGGGATGCTCGCTATTTTCGTTTAGCCTGCCGCATTTGCGCCGAACTCGGAGCTCATTTCATCAAAACCTACTATGTTGATGAGGGTTTTGAAACAGTAACCGCTTCTTGTCCTGTCCCCATCGTTATCGCTGGCGGAAAAAAGATCCCTGAAATCGAGGCGCTACGAATGGCCTACCGAGCTATCCAAGAAGGAGCTGCTGGGGTTGATATGGGCCGAAACATTTTTCAGTCTGAAAACCCTGAAGCCATGATTCAGGCGGTGCGGGCTGTGGTCCATCAAGGGGAAACGCCAGAAAAAGCCTTTGCTCTTTACCAAGAGCTGGCTGAAGTTTCAAAAAAGAAAATAAAGAATTGATCTTCCATTAAATCTATGAAGCCATAAAATCAAAATGAAAGCCATTCTTTGGTTTAATAATAATGATATCCGCCTTGTTGATATTCCTCTCCCTGTTCCTGGCCCTAAAGAGATGTTGGTCAAGGTAATTTCTTGCGGTCTCTGCGGAAGCGATGTAATTGAGTGGTATCGGCTACCCAGAGCCCCCCTCATTCCGGGCCATGAAATAGGAGCTGAAGTTGTTGAGGTAGGTCAAGACATAACTCAATACAAGCGTGGTGACCGTGTCTTTATTGCTCCTAAAGTTCCCTGTGGCCAGTGCTATTATTGCCATCATGGCCATTTTCCTCAATGCACGGAAATAAAGGAGAGGCTACCTGGAGGTTTTGCTGAATATATCCTTGTCCCCGAAGCAATCGTTGATCGCGGAACCTATCTTCTCCCTGATAATATTAGTTTCGACGAAAGTACCTTTATTGAACCCCTGGCCTGCGTTATCCGCAGTCAGCGTTTGGCTGGAATTAAAAGGAAGCAGATTGTTTTGATTTTGGGAAGCGGTGTTTCCGGTCTTCTCCAACTTCAGTTGGCTAAAAGGAAAGAATGTAATGTGGTTATAACCGATTTAGTTGAAAAGAAGCTATCACTTGCTCAGGAAATGGGAGCAGATTTGGCTCTTAGGGCCACTGATAATATTTCTGAAAGAATACAGCTATTTTTTGGCAAGAAAGCCGATTTTGTCATTCTCTGCACTTCCTCCCTCGAGGCCATTGATCAGGCTTGGCAGTGTGTTGATAAAGGGGGGACAATTATCTTTTTTGCTGTTCCTGGACCTGAAAAGAAAGTTATCATCCCCCTAAACGCTTTCTGGACTCAAGAAATCAAAATTATAACTTCCTATTATTGTGGCCCTCCTGACATTCAGGAAGCCATCAGGCTTCTCAGTGAGAAAAAAATTGAGGTCAACCGGCTGATTACCCATCGCCTTCCCCTCGAAGAAACAGCCCTTGCGTACAAACTTGTTCTCTCCGGCCAGGAGGCACTAAAAGTTATAATTAAACCCCAATTAAATGTTTCCTAAAGGCAGATAAATATGAATGATAATATAATTTCATTAAAATTAGCTTACAATAATTTTAAGTTTATTATATTTTTTTGATTTTTATAACCATAGAAGAAGCAAAACTAAATGGTTAACTCGATATTTTCGAAAGAAATTAACAAAAAATTTTTTAAAAAAGGAAAGGACAATGAAAATTGTTCATGTGGGATTGGGCGCCAGCTCTGAGGATTTAGCTGATAGATTTTATAGAGACATTTTAGGCTTAAAAAAATCTTCACCCAAGACAATTGAAGCTTCGGTGGCTAAACTTTTCTTCAATCTAAATTCATTCATAACCTATATCAATTATTTTAACGATAATATTCGATTCGAAATATTTATTTTGCCCGATTTAAAGAAGGAATTCTCGCCTAATCACCTTTGTCTTGAGGTTGAAGATAGGGAAAACTTTTTAAATAAGTGCTTAGCTTCAGGAATAACCGTAAAAAGATTAATCAAAGAAGATAAAGAAGTGATCTTTATCAGCGACTTTGATGGTCATCTCTTTGAAATAAAAGAGGCAAAAGGGACGATAAAACCACCTCCTTCCTCTGGTAGCAATGACTTTGATTCCCATGAATAAAAATGTGCTTGAGAACATAGAGGAAATTTTTTTAACTTCTCCTAACTGGAGAAAATAAAAAATTTAAGGAGAAAAAAATCCGCAAGATGTCAAAATTAGCCCAATTAAAAAAAGGATATATTCATGTTTATACTGGTAATGGCAAAGGGAAGACAACAGCAGCTCTTGGTCTGGCCTTAAGGGCTGCTGGCTATGGTTTTCGATCCTATATTGCCCAGTTCCTTAAGGGACAACCCTATGGAGAAATAGAAGCTGTCAAGAAGCTTGGAGGCACAATCGTCATTGAGCAATTTGGTCGCAAAGGCTTTATTCATATAACCGAAAATCCCGATGAAGAAGATATTGCTAGGGCCCGTCATGCTTTAAAGCGCTCCCTTGAGGTTATGCTCTCAGGTAAATTTCAGATCATAATTTTAGATGAAATTAATGTGGCCATGTACCTTGGCCTCTTAACTGAAAAAGAAGTGCTCGATTTCTTAGCTAAAAAACCCGAATCAGTTGAGGTAGTTTTGACTGGTCGCTACGCTCCTGCCTCCATCGTTCGTCGGGCTGACCTCGTCACCGAAATGAAAGAAAAAAAGCATTATTATCAACAAGGGGTTAGAGCAAGAAAGGGCATTGAAAAATGATGCCTCGGGAAAAATTCGAGGCTATTATCGAAAAAGTTGTTAGCTCTTTGCCCAGGGCTTTCCGAAAAAGAATAAAAAATCTCTCGATTATGGTTGAATCCTGGCCGTCTGAAAAAGATCGAGGAAAAATGATTCTTGGTTTTTACCATGGTGTTCCCTTCCCTCATCGTGGGCCTTTTTATGGAAATGTAACCCCCGATCTCATTGTTATTTATCAAGGACCAATTGAGACTCTCTGTCATTCCGAAGAAGAGGTTGAAGAAAAAGTTAAGGAGGTCGTTTTCCATGAGATAGGCCATTATTTTGGCTTGAGCGAAGCTAAATTGGACGAAATCGAAAGAGAAATAAGAACTGAGATAAAGGAAAAAAAGACTAAAGGAAGATATAATATCGCTTTAAAAAATAAGAAATAAAGATAACGGCATTAATAAAAAATGGGAAAATGGATAAAACGGAACCAATAAAAAAGGAGTTAAAGAGATGAAAGAAAAAAGATTTGAAGGCATTTTTGCAGCTCTGACTACCCCTTTCCAGAATGGAGAGCTAGCCCCTGATCTTTTTGTGGCTAACCTGAACTCCTATAATCAAACGAGTCTTTCTGGCTTTGTCGTTCTCGGCTCAACTGGAGAGGCTGTTTTGCTAGGAGAAAAAGAAGCCGAAATTTTAGTAACGCTGGCCAGAAAAAATATCAGTCCAGGAAAAAAGCTGATTGCTGGTGCTTCAAGGGAATCAGTTCAGGAAGCCGTCAATTTTATTAATCACCTCGCCGATTTAGGAGCCGAAGCTGCTTTGGTCAAGCCTCCTTATTATTACAAATCAAAAATGAATCGGGAGGCTGTCCGAGCCTTTTTTCTGGCAGTGGCTGATAAAAGTAAAATTCCCCTCCTTATTTACCATATTCCCCAGAATACAGGCATTCCCCTTGATTCTGAATTAATTATCGAGCTTGCAAAGCATCCAAGAATAATTGGCCTCAAGGACAGTTCAGGTAATTTGGCCACTGTCGGTGAAGTTGTGCCTTCAGTTAAATCCGATTTTTGTTTTTTGACTGGGGCTGGAAGTATCCTTTTGCCTTCCCTGATGATGGGGGCCTGCGGTGCTATTCTGGCTGTAGCCACAGTGATTCCCGAAATATGTTGCCGTATTTATAAGCTTTTTCTTGAAGGAAAATATCAGGAAGCTATGGAATGGCAGCTCAAAATAATTCCCTTGAACCGGGCTTTAACTCAGACTTTTGGCATCTCCGCAATTAAATATGCCCTTGACCTTATCGGACTTTATGGGGGTGAGCCTCGGCTTCCCCTCCTTCCTCTTTCCGTGGAGGAAAAACAACAGATTTATTCCTTATTAAAAAGCTTGGGCCTTAATTTAAAAGAAAAGACTCCTTAAAAGATCGAAAATATTCAAAAAAATTTTAATAGCAAAAAACCTAATTGATTTGTCAAATAGATTAATTCGTTAGCTTAAAAGCAAACAATTTTATTCCCTTTTTAGCAAACAATGGGTTTACTTATTTCGCTCTTGATTTAAAGTTTTGCTCTCACTTTAAAGAATTACTAAAAAGGGATCGTGCACCCGGCTCTGACCAGCGCCTTCCCTGCGTCACTGGAGCCATTGGCTCTGGCAAGGTCACCTCTCACCCAGGCCTTAAACCTGCTACCGTTGCTACCTTCCGGTCCTGGCGGGGTTCACAGGCCAGACCTCGTGGAGGGCCCTGACCTTCATCGCCTCTTTCTCCAGCCCAGTCCAGAAAAGGTGTGGCCTCGGCCAGGAATTCGACCCCACTAGAGCGGATTGTGGGCTACAGGGCACCGCTAGCTCCCCGTCTAGCACGATCCCTTAGTTAAATGCCATAATCAGAACCGAAAAGCAAGACTTCCTCGGCCAAGAAACCCATCCCAAATCCCAGCTTCTAAGAGAAAATTCAGGCCACGAAATGCTCTGATTCGCAAACCTAAACAGGCTTGAAGCAAAATCATTTTTTGTAAGCTAATATGGCTTTCTTCCTCTTCCTGCCATTCCTTAAAAGTCTTATCCTTAGAATCATGGATGTAATCTTGAAAACCAAGATAACTATAAATGCCAGTATAACTATATCCCATCTTTCCATTTAAAGGGCCAAATCCCAGGCCAAAAATAAAATAGGGAGAAAGCTGCCAGCGCGGATTGAAATCCCAGCGAAAACTGACATGGCCACAAAAGGAATCTGCTTGAATAAATGCTTCCGCCTCTACCTCTGCCTTTGAGCCATTGCCATAGGTCTGATGAATAGTCCCGAAGCTTTTTAGGCGTAAATGCGTTCTTTCCAGAGAAAAACCTAAGCTGAATGAACCTTCGGCTCCTAGGGAAAAATATCGCACCCCTAAGCCCTCGTTCCATCCCTCAGCCTCAAGAGAAAGTTTCTGCTCATAGGCTGATGGCTCAAGAACTCCATAGCGGGAAGATAAAAATCGGGTCAATTCCTGTCTTACCTCGGAGCCGATTCTCTTCTTTAGATTCTTTTCAAAAAGAGCCAGAGCTGGCTGAAGACCCCAGCGGCCATAATGAATTTCAATTTCCCAGTAACCTCCAAAAAAAGAATTCTTCATCGATAACCTAGGCTCTTGATTTTTATCTTCAATTCTTTCGGCTGGCTCTTTCGCCCCTAGCGACTCAACTCTCTTTTCTTTATCCTGGGCGCTCTTTATTGCTTGCTCGGCCTTTTCCGATTCAGCTGATTTAAGAGGATAATCCTTTTTTTCATTCCCCATCGCCTCCCTTTTAACTTTTTGAAAAATTTCTAAAAAGGACTGGGGATAAAAAAGAGCCGAAATTTCCTTTTGGGGATCAATAGAAAAAAGCTTTTGTAAATAATTTTTAGTCATCCCTTTATCCCCAAGGTTAAAAGAGCAGAGAGCGGCACCAAAAAAGGCCCGGGAAAGATAAATCTTCCTATCGGTGAGTCCACTAACCTCAAGATAGAGATGGCGAGCAGCCACGTAATTTCCTTGGATGTAAAAAACATCGGCCTGAGAAAGTAGAGCCTCAACCTTGTTTTCCTGGGCTAGGCAAATGAGGGGAAATAGAATTAATAAAAGGAGTCTAAAAACAAATTTTAACTTAAAAAATTGGCTTATTTCTTTGATCATTAGAGACTTCTTTCCCATAGTACCTGGATTATTTTGCTCTTGTCAAAGCTTTTCTTCGATTTAACCAATTGATTGTTTTTTTATGAACTATTTTATCATTGTCCCCCCATGATAGTCATAATGGAGGTTAAAATTTATTGGCCAAGCTTATTTAAGGCCTTACTCTTTCTGACATATGGCTAAAACCTAAAAGATTCAATCCTTGCTTTTTCTTTCGAAGGGTATCAATTGACAATAAGCCTTTGAAAATTTAAGATAAAAAAGGAGGAAAAAAATGTTTTTCTGGGATTATACCTTTGTGCTCCTATTACCACCTCTTCTTTTAGCTTTATATGCTCAGGCCAAAGTTCAATCCACCTATGCTCGCTTTAGCCGGCGCCTGGCCCGCCGGAACTTGACGGGAGCTGAAGTAGCTGCTCAAATTCTTCGAACAAGTGGGGCCGGTCGGGTTGGAATTGAAAAAATACCTGGGAGGCTAACTGACCATTATGACCCCAGGCGAAAGGTGCTTCGCTTATCGGAAGCCGTTTATGAAAGCAGCTCAATTGCGGCCCTTGGGGTGGCTGCTCATGAGGCTGGACACGCTCTTCAGGATCACTTCCATTACGCTCCTCTTCATCTTCGTAACGCCATTTACCCTATAGCTAATCTTGGCTCAACCCTGGCTTTTCCACTTTTCTTCATCGGACTTATTTTGAGCCAAGGCCGCCCCCACTTCCTCATGGATTTGGGCATTTTACTCTTTGCAGGGGCGGTTGCTTTTACCGTCATAACTTTACCCGTTGAATTTAATGCATCACGCCGGGCTCTGGCTGTTCTCCGGGAAGGGAATTATCTTACGCCCGAAGAACTCGATGGAGCCCGCCAGGTGCTTTCGGCCGCTGCTTTGACTTATGTAGCCGCAACAGCTATGGCCGTTATGCAGCTGTTACGTCTTTTTCTTATTCGTCAATCGCGAGATTGAAAAAGATTTTCATTGCTTTTAATTTGCTTCTTTTATCAATTTTTTGACCGATTATTTCATGTGGTTTTAAGAAATCATTAAAAAGAGAGTCCTTTGGCTGATGTCCTGGATTCAAAGAAAAAGCTAAGAAAAAAATTCTGAAATCAAGCTGGAAGCTCAATAAAGAAAGGTAAGGCTATCTGGTTTTCTTTAGCCAAATAAAAAAATAGCTTTTTAAATAACGATTTTTTTATTTTAGAAAAAAGGTGGTAAAATTTATTCCCAAAAAGAAATGTCCTTCCTCTTTAAAATTTTTCTCAAAAACAAGGCAAATTAGATTAACTTTTCCCTGGCAAAAAAGGGAAAAATTGGGAAAAAGAAAATGAAAATAACCATCAATGAAACAATGATTGAGGCTATGGTCATGGGAGGGGCCATTCTCGGTGGCGGCGGTGGTGGGTGGATAGAAGAAGGGAAAAAATTGGCCGAGGAGGCCATCAAAATAGGTTTTAGAGAGATTTTATCTTTAGAACTCATTGACCCCTCGTCTCTTCTGTTGACCGTTTCAGCTGTCGGGGCACCTTCAGCTGGAGCCAACCATCTTTTGCCTGAAAACTATGCCCGGGCAGTTGAAATTTTTCTTGAAAATAGTCAGGCCAAAATTATTGGTCTTATTTCGAGTGAAATAGGTGCCATGGCTATTGTCAATGGCTGGGTTCAATCAGCCTTACTTGGAATTCCTGTAGTTGATGCTCCCGCTAATGGTCGAGCCCATCCGTTAGGGCTAATGGGCTCCATGGGCTTGCATAAAATTGAGCCTTACATCTCTCAACAAGCAGCTGTCGGCCGGGACAAAAAAGGAAGAACCATTGAAAAATTTTTTATTGGACCTATTGAAGAAACAGCCAGGGCGGTTAGAAAGATGGCCGCTAAACTGGGCAGTCCTGTAGCTGTCGCCCGTAATCCCGTTGAGGCTGGCTATGTAAAATTGAAAGGGGCATCTGGGGCCATTCGCCAGGCTCTCTCTCTTGGAAATATTTTGATTAAAGAAAAAGGCCTTTCGACTGAAAAGAAAATGGAGATAATTATTTGTTATTTTCAAGCCGGGGATTTTTTGTTCGGCCGAGTGGAAAAATTCAATCTCCAACAACAAGGTGATTTCGATATCGGGAAGATGATAATCAAAACCGATGATCTTCATGGCGAGCTTTTTTTCTGGAATGAATATATTACTTGGGATATAAATGGCCAAAGAGTCGCTACCTTTCCTGACCTAATTATGACCTTTGAAGCCGAAACAGGTTTGCCTTTAATCAGTGCCGCAATAAAAGAAGGAATGGAAATATTTATTTTGTCCATCCCAGCTTCTAAACTAATTCTCGGAGCTGGGGTTAAAGATCTGTTGCTGTTAAAAAAAATTGAAAAGGTCACTGGTCAGGAAATAATAAAATATTGCCATTTTCTCAAAGAATGAAAAAGAAGAAAGCTGGTTTTTTAACTATCGGTCAATCGCCCCGCGATGATATCATAGCAGAAATTCAACCTTTACTTTCTCCAGGGATTGAAATCTATCAGGCGGGCGCTTTAGACGATCTAAACTCAAAAGAAATATTTAGTTTAAGACCGGACCAGGACGATCTTCCTTTGATTACCCGACTCAGGGACGGAAAATCAGTCATTATTGGTCGGAAAAAAATCCTTCCCTTGCTGCTGAACAAAATAAATGAGCTCAAGACAAAAAAGATTGATTTGATTGTCCTTCTCTGTACTGAAAATTTCGTTGAATTAACTTCGAAAGGAAATTTAATCTTGCCCTTTGAGCTGATAAAAAAAGAGGTAATTAATCTTTCGCCAGCCAAGGTCATTGTCTTTATTCCTTTAAAAGAACAGAAAGATGGGGTCAGAGAAAAGTGGCTTTGCCTCCAAGACGAGGTCTCAATTGAGGTTTTAAATCCCTATGAAAAATTCAACGATCTAGAGAAATTAGCATCGTCTTTGACCTATAAAATGGCCAATCTTATCATCTTTGACTGCTTTGGCTATTCAATATCCTTATCTCAAAGGATAGCCAAAAGATTGGGGCTTCCCCCTATCATTCCTAGGCTACTTATAGCTAATCAGCTCAATCAAGAACTCTAATTAAAAAAATTCATTTTAACCCATCTTGACACTTAGATAGCAAGGTGATAGAAAAAGCCAAACCATTAAAATATTAAAAATGAAAGTAGAGGAGGTAGTAATGGCTAAACGTCTGATAATTAGCTTGGTCGCGACTTTTATAATCCTCAATTTTTCTTTGACTTTGGCGGCTCAGACGCCTCCTGAAAAATTCTTAGGTTTTAAGGTTGGGGAAGATCGAAAGCTGGCCGATTACAACCAAATTAAGGCTTATTTTCAAAAGCTCGATGAGGAATCGCCTCGGTTAAAGGTTGTGGAAATTGGCCTGACCACGCTAAGAAAGCCAATGATCATGGCTGTAATTACTTCAGAAGAAAATATGGCCAAGCTTGACCGCTACCGGGAAATATCCAGGATGTTGCGGGACGCCCGAGGTCTGAGCGAAGAGCAGGCGAAACAGCTGTCTAGGGAGGGTAAGGTCATTTTGCTAATAACCTGTAGTCTCCATTCCACTGAAATTGCTGCCTCGCAGATGTCCTTGGAACTTGCCTACAAACTTGTTACTGGGCAGACTCCCTTTGATGCCGAGAGAGTCCTGAAAGAGGTTATTGTTCTCTTGATACCCACTATTAATCCTGATGGCCACCAAATGGTTGTCGACTGGTACAAAAAATATGTGGGGACAAAATATGAAGGAGGCCCCATGCCCTGGCTCTATCACCATTATGCTGGCCACGACAATAACCGTGATTTTTTCATGTTTAATCTGGCGGAAACAAGAGCCGTCGCCCAGGTTCAATATCATACCTGGATTCCCCAGGTGCATATCGATGAACACCAGATGGGCTCAACGGGGGCTCGCCTTTTTGTTCCTCCCTATATGAATCCTCCCTTGCCCAATATTCATCCCCTTGTCTGGCGAGGAGTAAACCTTCTGGGCACGGCGATGGCTTATGATCTACAGCAGAAGGGCTATTCGGGAGTTGTTCATGGCCGAAGCTATACTGGCTGGTGGATTGGCGCCTGTGATGATACTTCTTGGTTGCATAACGCCATTGGTTTGCTTTCAGAAGCAGCCTCAGTGCGAGTAGCCACTCCCATTTATATTGAGCCCACAGAAATTCCCAAAGATTATTATGAAAAAAGTATGGAATTCATTGATCCCTGGAAAGGTGGCTGGTGGCGTCTGCGCGATATTGTCGACTATGAGCTTACCCTTTCTTTAAGTTTGATCAAAGCCTGCTCTCTTTATAAAGAAGATTTTCTTTTCAACTTCTATTTAATGAATCGCGACGCCATCGAAAAAAAATGGGCGAAGGATGAACCCTTTGCCTTTGTTATCCCCGCCCAGCAACATGATTATCCTACCACCCTAAGAATGCTAGAAATTTTACGTCTTGGTGGGGTCGAAATTCACCAAGCTCAGCAGGATTTTATTGCTCAAGGAAAATTTTATCCGGCCGGTTCCTTTGTTGTTTTGATGAGCCAGCCTTATAAGGCCTATGCCTGGGCTTTACTTGAAAAACAGGAATATCCAGATATTCGTCAGTACCCTGGCGGCCCTCCCGTTCCACCCTATGACAATGCTGCCTGGACACTTCCCTTGCAAATGGGCGTTAGCTGTGATGAAATCCAGGAGCCCTTCGAAGCTAAGCTAATTAAGCTTGAAAGCATTCCTTATCCAACAATCACTGTTCCTGATCCAAAAACATCGCCATTCCTTGCCCTGGATAGCCGCCATAATGCATCCTTTGCGGTAGCCATAGCTTTGCTCAAGGAAAAAGTAGAAGTCACGAGAAGCAAAGAAATAGTAAAAGGCGAAGGCTTTAACCTTGCAGCCGGTAGCTTTCTTCTGGCCAATAATCCTGATCTTCAGAAAATTTTAAAACCTTTGCTCGAGAAATGGCACCTTCCGGCCTATGGCTTAAAAGAAATTGCATCTATTCCTCAGGCAAAAATTAAATTTCCCCGAATCGGCCTTTATCAATCTTGGCGAGGCAACATGGATGAAGGGTGGACGCGCTATTTGTTTGATGATTTCGGCATTCCTTACAAGACTTTGAAAAATGCTGATTTTAAAGGAATGAAAGAAAAGAAAGTTAATCTCAGGGCTGATTTTGATGTCATTATTTTCGCTGATGAAAGTGCTGACATAATTAAATCGGGTAGAATAACGCCATCCCCAGAAAGACCCCAAATGGTGGCTGCCATTTATCCGCCTGAATATGAAGGTGGCATAGAAAAAGAAGGTATTGACGCCTTAAAATCTTTTGTGGAACAAGGTGGTCTTTTAGTGACCCTCAATCGGGCCTGTGAACTGGCTATAAGGGAGTTAGAGGCACCGGTTCGTAATGTCCTTGATCGGGTGGAAAGAACCCGCTTTTTCTGCCCCACTTCCCTTCTCGAGCTCAATGTGGATAATACAACGCCTCTTGGATACGGCTTTCCTGAAAAAATAGCCGCCATGTTTGTTAACAGTCTTGCCTTTGAAACCAGAATCCCACCGGCAGAATGGGAGAGGAAAGTAGTGGCCAGCTTCGGGGAGAAAAATATTCTTCTGAGTGGCTGGCTTTTGGGAGAAGATTTAATTGTTCGCAAAGCCGCGGTCGTTGATTTATCCTATAAAAAAGGGAAAATAATTCTCATTGGTATCCGCTCTCAGCACAGAGCCCAGTCCCATGGTACCTATAAATTCATCCTGAATTCTCTCCTTTATCCTGAAATGAATTAGGGTTAGAGGTAAAAAGCAAGGACTTAAATAATTGGCAGATTTAGAAAAAGTAATCTCATTAAAGCTAAGGGAGAAAAAATTCCTCATTTAAATTAAGACGATCTGATAAAAAGCGGACGAAATTTTCGGCTAATAATTAAGAAACGACTCATTTAGCAAGCCCGATAATTCAAAGGGATATATCTCTCTTTTCTCCCCGATATAATGAAATAAAGGAGGACAGGTCGTATGGATGAAAAAAAATCAAACAAAGTCGCCTTAATTGTTATGAGCGGCGATTTAGAACGCCTTTTTGGCGCTTTTATCATCGCCACAGGAGCGGCTGCTTCGGGCATGGAAGTTTCCATGTTTTTTACTTTTTGGGGTTTAAGAGCCATTAAATCTGGCCGGGCAACAGGACGGAGCTTTCTCGGGCGATTGATTGGTTTTATGGAAAGAGGTGATCTAAATCGAGCGTCGCCCAGTCGCTACTCCTTTTTCGGTCTCGGAAGATGGCTATTTAGGAAAATGATGCGCTCTCACCGCGTGCCTAGCCTAAAGGAGCTCCGACAAACAGCCATAGACTTAGGCGTCAAATTTTATGCCTGCGAGATGAGTCTTCAAGTAATGGAAATATCCCATGAAGATCTGATTCCAGAAATAAAAGCTTGCGTCGGAGTTGCCCATTTCCTGTCCATAGCCAGGGAAGCAGACATCACTCTTTTCATCTGAAACCGCTTAACTTCAAAAAGCAAACTTGAAACCAAGGCGGGCTGACCAGGGTGAAAAACGAGTTGACCACTGGCCGAAAGCCGGATGGGGATTCCCCTTAGTCTGTACCCAGGTGCGATAGTTTCGGGCTAAAGTGCCATCAAGGATTTCTTTATCATCAGCCCAGATTGAGGTCCTATTGAGTTCAGTGATCTTACTTTGAATTGTTTTAGTGTTCGTAACATTGTCTATCTGCAAGTTTATGGCCAGCGAAGTTTTGTTAGGCAACCTCAAGGCATACTCGATAAAAATATCAGCCCAGAAGGTAAAGGGAAGACGGCCCAAATCGCCACGGTTTTCAGGATAAATGTAGCGATTATTCATATAAAGTCTCGTTGAAAGGGGCAACCCGCTTCGACCATAGGCAGTAAAGTCAATAGTTAAACCGAAGGGAAAAACATAGGAACCAAAAGCCTTAATGTAGTGGGTTCGATCATGGGGCAAAGGCTCATCCAGAACCTTTCCATAAACGTCATAGGCAATAAACCAGTCATCGTAATACAAAGTCACATTGGGAGCATTACGTCCATCCTCATCAGCACTATTCAAGCCTGAATAATTGCCGGCCACTCGGCTGAGGGTATAATTTATACCCGCTTGCCAACGATCGCTCAATTTCTTTTCAAGGGATAGATTAAGGGCATAATAATCTCTTTTAGCCTTTGGACATGGCCAGTACTCATCAGCAAATTTGCCGCCCTGGGAAACAGGCCGGGAATAGCCATAGCCAGGATTAGTTATGTAGAAAATTTCTTCCAAGGTTTTGGAGCCTGTCTGAGGATCAACTACCCACTCCAAAGCACCCACATCCTCAATGGTTCTAATGAGATGCTTATAAACCAGACGCAATGAAAGGGAAACATTTTCAGCTAGTTTTTTCTCCGCTCCGAAGGAAAGCTCACTTTGACAGGCAGGCTTTAAATCAGGGTCTATCCGGTCAAAGGAAGATGGCAAATAATCGAGAGTACCAGCATAGGTGTTATTGGCTTCCTGGCTGGCCCGGTCATTGATCTGCCCACTGGAGGCAATCTTTGTCCAGTCTGGATCCTTAAGGGCGTAAAAATCTCTTTTGTGTTTCCATCCGCCGAAACTCAGGACGGCAATATAAAGCTTCATGACATCATAATAAATTCCGTAACTGCCAAAAATCTTGAGGCTTGAATCACCGAAGACATCATAAATAATCCCGACCCGAGGGGCTATTTTCTCATTAAAACTAAAGTCGACAGGTTTTTTACATGAGCATACATCGGGTCGTCGGTAAAGGAAGGAATATATTCACTTTCTGCCCTGATCCCCGCATTGATTGTTAATCTATCCTTTATCGTCCAGGAATCCTGCAAATAGAGAGCCCAGTTATTGCTGCTGGCGTTCCAGACACCACCATAGAGACCTGTCCAGCTGCTCCGGATATAGTAATAGCCATAGGGTCCATAATAGGGGCTATCCTTGGGCGCACCTACGCCGACAGGGAAACCAAGGGCATAGCTTGTTCTTCCCCAGTAGATATAAACTCGGGGGTGAGGCGACCAGTCAAGGACATCCTCATGCAACCAGATGTATTGAATCCCGGCCTTCCAGGCATGCTCGCCCATCCAGCTCATATAGTAGGTAAAATCAAGGTTGCTACTGAACTTTTCATAGAGTCTTTTTTGAGTTTCAAGATAAATGGGTGAGTCGGTCCAGTAGGCATAATGGAGCAAATCAGGCCTAGATTGGAAAAAGGGGTCATTTTGATAAATATAATTTGAGGTGTAAAAATAATAGGTTGATCTGTCGGGAGGTTTTATCTGCTGATTGGTTATATTCTGCTTGTGCCAGCCGCCACGCAGACTGATGAGGAGATTATTGCCTCGATGATAATCGGCCAGAAAAGCGGTGGAATTATCGGGATAATCATAGCCTTCTTTTCCCCAATCGTAGGTAGCTGATGAAGTGCCACTGATTCTCGGCAGAGCACCTCTGTATTTATAAAAATTGTTAACCAAGCTAGCTGATAGACGAAGATTTTTCAAAGGAGCAGCTGTTAGCTTGAAAGAACCATTGTAATAATAGCTTTTGGTTAAAAATTCGCTAAATGGCCCTTTACGGGAATTAAA
Source organism: uncultured bacterium (assembly GCA_938092135.1). Classification (GTDB taxonomy): domain Bacteria; phylum Acidobacteriota; class Aminicenantia; order Aminicenantales; family CALLJL01; genus CALLJL01. The sequence continues at coordinate 133,294 of CALLJL010000003.1, read as the reverse complement.
ATCCCTTAAAGCCTTGGTCTGAGACTTAATAGGATTAAAGGCACCAAAGAACCATAGTCTATCCTTAATAATATAACCACCAAGGCTTATGGCGAACTCCGTTCGATAATAGGAATCTCTTTTCTTTCCACCATCAAAATAAAGGTCATCATCATTGACATATTCATAAACATCGACATTATAAGGGCTCTGCGTTAAATAATCATGGGCTTTTCCTTTCATCCACAGCTTATTGTTTTTATAATAAGCAATAAAATCTCCGTGAAAGGTGTTACCACCTGATCGGGTAATTACATTGATAACTCCGCCCATTGACCCGCCGAATTCTGCATTATATCCGGAAGCAGTTACCTTAACTTCATCGACCAGCTCGAGGACGACATTTTGAGCTCTTGTCCCCACGTGAATACTGGTAACATCAGTGCCATCAACGGGCCAGATATTCTCAGCTCCGGAAGCCCCGTCAGTAGTAAAGCCACCAATTTTACTTTCATAATGAACACCGGGAACCAGGTTGATTAAAGAGTCGAAGTTTCGCCCTCGGGGAAGACTCATGATGACATCCCTTGCCATTACCTGTCCTTTAACCGTACTTTTAACATCAATAAGCGGGCTTTTGCCAACTACTACCACCTCTTCTTCTAACGTAGCCACTTCCATGATTACATTCAGAACTATGGTTTGCGCTAATACAAGGGAAATACCCTTGCGGACAACCTTTTCAAATCCAGGAAGAGAGAAAGTTATATCATAGGTTCCGGAAGGAAGAGTCATCAAGCGGTACGTTCCATTTTTATCGGTAACGGAATAGGCGGCTCCAACCATTTTGGGACTTGTCGGCTCAACCGAAACACCAGGAAGAGGATTTCCCTGATCATCGGCTACGCGGCCAACAATTTTTCTTTCTGGCGTTATCTGAGCTGGTTTCCACCTCAATGAAGTTAGGAAAATTACAGCGAACATGCCCAGAGATATTCATATTCTTATTAACCAAATGTCGCCTGCAACCTGGCGGAAACTGGCTTCGCTTGATAAAAAAACCCGGCTTGCCTTTATTTGTAAAGACAAGGAGACCATAACCCTTTATGAAGATCTATTAAGAGCAGAACTTGGAGAAGACATTTTTCCTACAACCTGCCTCATGGAAGAAAAAGATAAATTAAAAAAATATTAATTCAGCTGAAGTCATTCGGGCCATACGAGCAGCTTTAGCCGTTATAAGTGAGCTCTGCCCTCCACAAAAACCTATTTTCAATGTTTTTGACCAAATAGACCCCATCACTTTAAAAATGCTTCAGACAAGCCTTGCCCAAAATTAGGTTCTATGGCTTACCAATTAAAATCGCCTCTATGAGCTCCACTTTGAAACTTTATTGACCATCAATTTTTCTTATTAATATTAAGACCAGTTGCTGTTTTATCTCCTGATTACCAGAAAGAACAAAATTTACTTACCGCTATTTTTCTTCCTTCATATTAACTTTTCTAGATAATTCGAGATATTATGGACATGGGTAAAGCGATTTTTTATCTCAAAAGATAATTTCCCTTCTTCTCAGGATAGAGAATCCATTCTTTGATTTCTACCAATCCTCAACAATAGCAATAATTAAATTAGTTAAAGATTCAAGGTCCGAACGATGAATTTTTTCAATAAAAGAATGGGCATAAGCACCGGGCCAAGAAAGGGGGATGTTGACCGCTCCCTTAGAAATGAAAACTGAACCATCATTGCCACCTCGGGAATTGGCGAGTTGCAATGAAATTCCTCGGGCAGAGGCAATTTTAATTACTTTCTCCAGTTCATGATGAGGCACAATAGTGGAGGAATCAATAGCCCTAACAACCGCTCCTTCCCCAACCCTAGCCAAACCAAACCGTTGATTTTCAAGGGGTGAATCTGTGGAAACAAAAGTATCAATGGCAAAAACATAATCAACCATCATCTTCTCGGCTAAGCTGGCTGCTCCTCTCAAGCCAATTTCTTCTTGAACACTCCAGGCGAAAGTAATCTTCTTCGATTTAATTTTAGACCAGACTATTTTTTTGGCTGCTGCCAGAAGAGCGGCACAGCCAGCTCGATCATCTACAGCTCGAGAAGCAAGAATATCAGTTCGAAGCTCAATAATTCTTTTGTTTATTGTTACCATGTCGCCGATTTGGATTCCCATTTCCTGAACTTCGTTACTACTTTCAGCGCCAACCTCGACCTCTAAATTTTCCAAATTAAAAGGCGGGGCTTCAGCCGCAAGATAACCCTTTCTCGGTCTGACAATACCCTCAACCTTTCCTTTTTTTGTCCAGATCGTCACGCCTTCGCCCTCATAATTCCAGAGCAAGAAGCCACCCGTCGACCTTAATTTTAAAGTTCCCTGAGGTGTAATTTCCTGAACAAAAAAGCCAAGTTCATCCATATGAGCCACGAAAAGAAGATGGGGTTTCCCATTACCATAGGTAAAATAAACATTGCCCATTTCATCTTTCTGCCACTTAAGCCCTGCTGGTATCTTGGAAGCTATTACTTCGGCCACCCTTTCTTCTCGGCCAGAAACTCCAGGCAAAAGAATCAATTCCTTAAGCAGATTCCAGGGAGAAACTTCTTGCGCTAAAAGAGGAAGAAAAATGGAAACAAGAGCTATCAGAAATATGACCACTTTAGCTTTCCAATTTATTTTAGGCTCAAATAATAATTTCATTGGGGTCTCCTTTTTATCCAGAAAGTTATCAATTTAAATAAATTATTAACATCATTTAAAGAAACTGTTTCTGCCGGAGTAAAAATATCTCTGATACTTACTCCCAAAATGATTGCTTCCACGCCTTCGCTCTGAAATGGCCGGAGCCAAGAATTTTCCTTGCCTGATAAAACCTGAAGTTCAATTTTCTCAGCTGAAGCTAGCTTTATAAAAGACTCGGCCAGGGCGGATGGACTAGGCTCGGCAAAAATAACAACCGGGCCTTGACCTAGTTTTGCTCCTTCTTTGGTCTCATCTTCAGGCCAGCCGGTCAAAATAATGGCTTTTTTTAAAGGAAAGCGATTTTTTATATTTAAAAGACCCAAAGATTGAGCTCCTTTAACGCCTCTGGCATTTACTCTCGCTTGAGCCACCCAGGCAAAGCTCAGTCCTTTAGTTTGCGCCGAATTTTGAATTGTGGAAATTGCCGATATTAAGAGCGAAGGAAAAAGTTTATCACTTAAGGCCAGGCCACTGAGACGCCGGAAACCGAGGAGAGTCAGTTTTCTTTCTCTCGTCACAGCATCAAGAATTCGTATTCCCTTAGCTTTAGCTTCAGCGTCGCTTCGCGCCCCAACATCAATATAAATATCATCAAGGCTCACGCCTCTTTCGAGTTGCTCTCTTCTGTCTCGGGTCAGAATATGCACCGCGGGCTGGGCGACAATTCCCCTAATCGGCCCATTCTTTGTCCAGATAATTACGCCGTGTCCCATGAGATGATTATCAAAAAGACGATAGGGCGCATTTAGCGCTCGATCAATCCGAATATAGCCATCGCAGGTCAAACCACTCACAAAATAACCAATCTCATCGACCGGAGAAGCTAAAAGAAACTCAATTTTTTCGCCCGAAAAAACAATCAAGGAACCCAGATTATCAATCCGAACTGACCAACCAGTAGGCAAAAGGGATTTGATCTCATTAATAATCGCATGCTCATAACCAGAAGGTGAACCAAAGGGGTAAATCCTGTCGAGAATATTTAACCATTCCTGACCATAAATTAAATTTGGTAGCCAAGATAAAATAAAAGTGCCCAATAAAAGCAGCTTTAACCTCTTTTTCCTTTCCATATTTAATTCCTCCAATTAAGAGCCATTTTAGCCTAAAATTTCTCACCTAAGCTTTGATTTTCAGCAAAAAAGATTATCTTAAAGAAAATCTTAAATTATGGCTCTGTTTTGACTTTTAAAAACTATTTGAATTTAATCCTCCTAAATCAAATATCTAATCATTGGGAATCAGATTTATTCCTGGCATTAAAGCGTCCTGTATAAGCTTTCATATACTGAAGACGAAAATAGCCAGAAGCAGCTTGTTCATCAGGATAGGTCAAGCTCAATTCTTTCCAGGAAAGCTCGCCGATAAATTCATCTAAGCGAGTATAACCCTCGCCAATCATCCACCTTTCGATGCCTTCAATGAGGCTTTTAAGAGCCGGGAATCCTTTCTCCAAAACAAGACGACAAACCTGAACAGCCCTGGCGCCGGCCAGAAGTACTTTTATGGCAGCTTCGGCGGTCATTATTCCTCCCGAGGCAGCAAGATCACAGCCAAACCGTCCGGCGAGAAGTCCTATCCAGCGCAAGACTTGAGAAAACTGGCCATGGCCGCGAAAATAGTGTAATTTTCTTTTAGCCAGGTTTATCTCTGTTTCCAGAAACCAATTAAAAAGAACCAGCCCCTTAGCTCCAGCTTGTTGCAAGCGATAAGCCAGGTGCGGTAAAGATGTAATCTGGAAGGGAAGTTTAACGGCTAAGGGAATGGAAACAACCTGATGGCAGGAAGCAACAACCTGCTCCATCCTTTTTTCAATTTCCTGACTGGAAACTTCTTTTTCGAAGGGTAAGAAGTAAATATTAAGCTCAAGCGCATCAGCCCCAGCCTCAGCTAGCTGCCGGGCGAATTTGGGCCAGACCTCGAGACTTTGACAATTAAGGCTGGCAATAATCGGAATTGCAATTCTTTTCTTAGCCTGTTCTATAAGCCTCAACATTTCGGCTGGGGCATAAGACAATAAACCCCGACTTTGAAGATAATCTCTTGCCTCGGGAAAAGGAATTTTATCCATCGAGTCCAGACCGCCCTCCAGTAGAAATTGCTCTTCAAAAATTGATTTTAAAACAATCGCTGCGACCCCAGCTTCTTCGGCTCGCAGGAGATTATCCAAGGACATGGAAAGATCAGAACTGGCCAGAATAATCGGATTGCGTAATTCAAAGCCAAGATATTTGGTCCTTAAATCAGCCATTTTTCACCTCCTGTTCAAGCAGTTGCTTCCTCACCTCTTCCACTTTCAAAACAAATAGATTGGCTAAGGAAATTTCGAGGGAACGCCAGCGGTAATTATCAGGAGGCATTCCAGAATAACTGGAAAAAAACCAGTTAATTGTCTTTTCTAGCCAGATGATAAAAGAAGTTGAGCGATAGCTTAGTTCCCTTTTAGCTTTATTCACAGACAAGACAAAAGGTCGACGACTTGAAAAAGGTGAAATTGAAAGCCCACAGGGAAGAGACTGAAGAAGCCGAGAAGGAATATCAATCATTTCTATTTCCCGACCCATAATTTGGGCTACAGTTTGTACAAAGCTCCTTAAGCTAATAATTTCCTCCATGGCTAGATTATAAGCCTGGCCAAAAGTACGAGGATTTAATAAATTGTTGGCTATAGTTTCGATAACATCGCCCTGATAAACATAAGTAAAAACATTGAGGCCACCATCAGGCATTAGAATTGGACCACCATCCCTAATGCGAATAAAATAGGAATAAGCCCTCAGAGTATAATCTCTTTCGCCAATAACGATAGGCAAGCGAAATATTGTCGCCGGAAATCCTTTCTCCTGATAAGCCTGCCTTAAAACCAGCTCACACTCGCGCTTCCCAAGTCCATATGACCAAAGATTATCTGGTGCCTTCGGCTCCTCTATGACTTCCCGATCAAAATCTTCTTCTTGCAAAGGACAGGGATAATTTCGGGTGACGATATAAACTGCCCCACTGCTTATATGAATATAATGACCTGTTCGGTCTAAGAAAATCTCAACGGCCTTTTGACTTTCCTCTCCTCTGTAAGCAATCATATCAATAACGGCCTCAAATTCCAGATTTTTAAGGGCTTCTTTCATTTCTTCAGGCCGTGTCCGGTCGCCTTTTAAACGCCTCACTCGATAACCAAAATCATCGGGAGTTAAACCTCGATTAAAAATGGTTATTTCATGCCCTTGATCCAAAAGCTTATGAACAAGATGGTAGCCCAAAAACCTTGTTCCTCCAATAATTAGAATTTTCATGGTTTAGTCCAAAATCTTTCCGGGATTAAGAATGCCTTTGGGATCAAAAATCTTTTTAATTTGTCTCATGAATTCAAGTTGAGCCGTCTCAGTAAATTGGAGAAATTCAGCTTTTTTTATAACGCCTATGCCATGTTCGCCGGAAAGAACTCCCCCTCGGCTGAGTCCGTCTTCATAAATCATTTTCTTCACCCGAGCTGCTTTCTCTTTCCAAATCGACTCTTCGAGCTGAACAAGCTGATTTCCCTGGCGGTATACTTTAGTTATATGAGTATGGACATTGCCATCCCCGGCATGTCCAAAGGTTGGTAGCCAAAGGGAAACTTCAGATTCAATTTCTTTCACCCGCCGTACATGAGCCGAAATTTCTGATCTTGGCAAAGCAATATCGAGAATCTCTACAGTTACTGGTTTGATAGCCTCATAGATCTTGCTTCTTATTTCAAGAATTTGCTGCTGTTTGGAAGAGGTATCAGCAACAAGAATATCCAAGGCCCCTCGATTTAAACACACATCGGCCACTTTCTGAGAAAGACGATCAAGTTCATCTTCGTCTGAAGCTTCCAGAATAATCAACAGGTCCGTTTGACCAATCCGCGAAGGCCAGGTTTTTTTAAGATATTCTTCCGTTATGTTTATTACATCCTTTTCCATAAATTCTATTGCCAGGGGAAGAATTTTGGCCTGAATGATGGCTGGAACAGTTTCAATAGCTTTCTCGAGGTCATCATAGGGAATGACAAGAGAGCGGCAAAGAGCAGGCGCTGGCAACAGTTGAATTATCGCTTGAGTGATTATTCCTAAAGTTCCCTCTGACCCAATAAAAAGGTGCATGAGATTATAGCCACTACTGCTTTTAACTATTTTGCCTCCAAGATGAAGGATTTCTCCAGAAGGGAGAACAACTTCGAGGCCTCGAACATAATTTCGAATACCTCCATATTTTACCGCTCGGCTACCGCCAGCGTTAGTAGCAATCAAGCCACCTATCTGGGCACTCTCATCACCCGGATGAGGTGGAAAGGCTAAACCAGCCTCCTCTGCTGCCTGAATAAGTTCACCTAGGGTTACTCCAGCTTCAACCGAAGCCATCTGATTGGCTAGATCAACTTGAAGAATTCGATTCATCTTTTCCAGTGAAAGGACAATACCACCTTTCAGGGGAATGCAGCCACCGGAAAGTCCAGTTCCTCCTCCCCTAGGCGTTACTGGAATTTCGGCTTCAAAAGCAAATTTCATTAAAGAGGCCACTTCTTGGGTTGAGGTAGGCGTAACCACTACTTCCGGTAACCTGGGCCATTCAGTCTGAGTGGATTCATCATGGCTATAATCGATAATTCTTTCTGGATCAATCAAGACATTTTCAGGTCCAACAATTTCTTTAATTTGATTAAGATAATTGAGAGCTGATTTTTTTTCTGACTTAAAGGTTGAACTCATTTTCTCTTTCAGGTTAAAAACCGCGGGCAAACATGGCCCAAAACTTATTGCCCAGCTCCCAGTATTTCTGGATAGCCGCTCGGGCAAAGTCATTAGTGTATTTGGTTAAATAAGCCTTGGCTTTAACGGCTGCTTCCTCAGCCGGCAAGGTTTTGTAAAACTGAAGAACCCTCTTTTCGACGTCAGGAAGTTCTTCAAAGGCTTTATCCTCAAACTCCTTGATAGCTTCTTCAATAAATCGGCCAGCTTCCCCCCATCTAACTGTAGCCAAACGATTGGCTCTTCTGAAAGCCCAGGCAGCAGAATCAGGTCTGAATTCATGCTGGGAACAAATCTCAAAACCCGGCGGGAGTTCAGTTACTCCGGCAAAAATGGGAATACGAGCGCTCTGGCCAGGATTATCAAAGGCAAACCAGCAGACAGCTCCCACAGGATCGGGTAGCCAGCTGCGGCACTGGATGACATGGGCGTAAGCGCAGGCGGCAATGGCTATGGGCCGTTGATATTCCACAACCCCGGGTTTGAGTGTATTTAAAAGAAGCATCATATCCCGTGACATCCAGGGATTAGCCACAGGACTTTTGACCATTTCCCCAGTTCGAGGGTCCTTAACAAGGAGATTTTTAGTCATATCAAATTCAGTTCCGGCGTAAGTTTCCCGGTAAAGTTTTAAAATATCCCTGACAGAAACTTTTTTCTCAGGCTTGATAGAAAAGGGCAAAGCCTCATCATCAAGACTAATTTTCAATGATGGCGCTAAAGTTTTAAAAATAAAATATTCTCTTATTCCAAAGGGTTTGCGGCCACTGTAAGCTTCCCAGAAACGAAAAGGCCGTCCACTTTTAGGATCATACCAGCCCTTTTCAACAGCCAAAGAAATAACGTTATCTGAAGCCATATAATTATTGGGATCATTGAGGTTAATTTCCCCAATCCGAGGAATATTGGCTGAGACGCCAATATGATCATCGGGAATACGAACCGCAGCCCAGACAGCCCCTTTTTGCCCAAGGCCTGCGCCAAAAATTTCAAAATGCCAGACCTCTTTTGGATCAGCAATGGTCAGGCATTCGCCCATATCGCCATAGCCATAGGTCTTAACCAGCTCTCCGGCCAGCTTGATAGCTTCCCGGGCTGTCCGACATCTCTGGAGCATGATTCTCTCAAGTTCCTCTATGACAAATAGACCCTGAGGATTGTAAAGCTCCCGGCGACCACCGATAGTTGTTTCCCCAATGGCCAGTTGATATTCATTTAAACAGGGATAGGCAGTGTTTAAGAAAGAAAAGGTTTCTTCAATATCAGGAATTTCGCCCCGAACTGTCACATTTCTTGAATCCCAAGGAGTTTCGGTGTGCATGAGGCCTGAGTAAATTTTGGTTGTTGCTCCAGTTGGATTTTTCTTTCGAGGGACAATATTCAGCCAATTACGATAATTACCATCACAGGAATGAGCCGTAATTACCGAGCCATCAACTGTTGCTAAGCGACCCGCCATGATACTTGTGCAGCCCGTTTCCTCAGGAATAAAAGATATATTTTCAGCTCGCGGGAAAACAATTAGAAAAGACGTAGTTAATATTAAGACGAATATTAAGCTAAAAATAAATAAAGATTTTTTAGCTCCCATGGATACCTCCTAACTCTTCAAAGTTAATTAATTATGGATAGCTTCCCCTGAAGTGTCAACTGAAAACAAAGACCTAATATTTTATTTCCTTCAGATTTCAATTTTATACTAAAAAATAAAAAACGCGGGATATTAAGAAATGGTGATGAGGACCATATTTTTTAAATTGAATGACCCCTTAATCAAAACCAATCAGGTTTTAGAAATAATTCTTAGCTGTTGGGGGTAAAATAAAATCATTTGGGTTTGACCACGATAGTCTTCTATCAGACCATAAACAGAAATAAAATCATCGGGCTTTATTTTTTCAAGCTGAGAAAAGAAAGGTCGACGATCTCGCGAGATATAAATCCGAAAGTGGCCCTGACGGGCATAAATAAGGGTATATCCCCTTTCCACCCTCACCCGTTCACAGACGAAATTGACCGCCTTTAGGTGGCCTAGGTAATGGCGAACCTTATCAGGTTCTATCGCCTTTGGCCATTCACTTTGCCATATTCCTCTTTTCGCCTTTTTTGCCTCTTCCTCGGCCTGCTTTAATCTTTTCTTCATGGTCGGGCTGACAGAAGCCGCTTCAAAACATCGAGCCAAGCCTTGTTTGATGATCAATTCATTAAATAAAAAACCATTCTCCAGCCAGAGATAAGCTAAAAGCCGACCATATCGGTCTGTTCTTTCCCTTTCAAAGGTAAGAGTTACCTGTTTTTTCAATAGGTAATAAAGGGAAAAACGCCGAGCTAACCTGGCCCACAAATCAACTTCCTCTGAAGGATCGCCAATTTCAGGCGCATCGACTCCTAATAGTCTAAGCCTCTCTTCGCTCCGATTAAACCTTACCTTAAAAGTATCACCATCATAAATATGAACAATAATTCCCCTTTTTTCTTCTGACCATTTAGAATCAGAAATCGTCCTTTCCGAGTCTCGAAAAGAATAAAAAAGAAAAAAAGAAAAAGAAATTAAAATTATTAGGGAAGTGCCTCTTTTTAATGTCTGAGCCATCGCCAACCTATGGAGCAAGAACTAAATAAATCGTCACTCATCAGACATAATTTAATCAACAGGAATAACTTAATAGTTAGATCGTTCAAATCATGGATTAATCAATCCAAGTTTTAGGCAACTAAATGCAATAGCGAACCTCATTTTGAAGGAGCTTTTTCACTGCCCCTACGATATGTCGGCTGCTCAAACCATAAAAGTCAAGCAACTCCTCTGGTTTGCCTGAACGAGGTATCTCTCTTACAGCTAGGTGAATAATTTTGGCCTGGCCGGAAAGAGCTAAGGCGACAGCTTCACCAAGCCCTCCCCAGGCAAAATGATCCTCCACCACCACTACATTGTTTCTAGTTTCACTTATTTGCTCTTTCAAAATCTCTTCAGCCAAAGGTTTTATAGAGTAAGCGTCTATAACTCTTATATTTATATTTTCTTTTTTTAGTTCTTCATAAGCCTTAAGAGCCTCAAAAACAGTGATGCCCGCCGCAATGACGGTGGCCACATCATTATCACTTCGCCGCAAAATCTTACAGCCACCAATGGGAAATTTTTCTTCCGAATTATAAATTATTGGTGTGGGTGGTCTTGTCGTTCTAAGATAGGCCATGCCTTTGTATCTGGCCATGGCCTCGACACAGGCCTCTGTCGATGGTCCATCACAGGGATAAAGAACAACGCAGCCAGGAATTGGCCGAAAGATGGCTAAGTCTTCCATGCCCATTTGCGATGGTCCATCTTCTCCGATACTTACGCCCGCGTGGGAACCGCAAAATTTAATATTGGCCCAAGAATAACCGCCCATCCTGATCTGATCATGAGCCCGCGTAAGGAAAGCGGCAAAGGTGGCCACAAAGGGCAAATAACCTTTAGCTGCTAACCCTATGGCCATGCCCACCATGTTCTGTTCAGCAATATATGATTGAAAAGACCTTTCCGGAAAAGCGGCAAAAAATTTTTCGGCATAAGTAGAGTTCTTTACATCCCCATCGAGAGCAATAACTCCTTCATGAACATGCCCAAGAGCTAAAAGGGCTTGCCCATAGGCCAGCCTGGTAGCTGTTTTTTCTTGATAATTACTCCGTTTAAAACGAAAGCCTTTTTTAAAAGCCGGAGGCTTCAAAGGCTCTCTTGATCGGACGAGAGACTTGGCATCAATCTGAGGAAATGGGCCAAGCTCCTTTAAAGCTTTTTCCAGTTCTTCAGGTTTCAGGGGGCGACCATGCCAGCCATTCCTGTCTTCAAGGAAAGAAACCCCTTTGCCTTTTATGGTTCGGGCCAGAATAACGGTCGGACCAGAACTTTTCCTAACTTTCTTGAAAGTCTCAAGAATCGCTTCAATCTCATGTCCATCCACTTGGAAAACTTCCCAGCCAAAAGCCTTAAATTTTTTCTCATAAGCCTCAAGATCATGGCCATGCATTGTTGGTCCGGATTGCCCTAATCGGTTGACATCAATTATAGCCACAAGATTATCTAATCGGGCTAAGCGAGCAGCATTGGCCGCTTCCCAAACGGCCCCTTCTGCACATTCCCCATCTCCCATAAGAACATAAACTCGAGCAGGCGAATAGCCCATCTTTAAAGCCCAGGCCATACCCACTCCAATTGATAATCCTTGCCCTAAGGAACCTGTAGCCACTTTTATCCAAGGCAGACGGGGTGTTGGATGTCCCTCAAGCTCTGAAGTAATTAGACGAAGAGTCTCAAGTTTTTTTAAGGGAATTATGCCTGCCTCAGCATAGGCTGCATAAAGGATGGGGGCAGCATGGCCTTTGGAAAGAATAAGTTCATCATTAGCCCAGTCGCGGTGATCCTTAGGATTAAATCTCATCTCGTCAAAGAAAAGACAAGCCATTAGTTCAGCCATGGATAAACAGGTAGTCGGATGACCGCTGCCAGCCTTTGTCGTCATTTTAAGGCTATGAATTCTAAGTCGAGTAGCTATTTTGGCCAGCTTCTCTACTTTGGTCATAACACCTCCTTAGAGCTTGTTAATAAATTCTTTATTATATTTTCTACCCTGACCTCTCTCAATTTATTTTTTCCAATTTTCCCAATTCTCCACTTCAGTTAATTAAAGAAAATTTATCCTGAATTAATAGTTCTTTATTCTCCTATTTTGGCGAGCAACCCCTTTTTCCTAACGATTTTAAAGACTTGATAATAGAAAAGAAAAGCAAGGCCAAGATAAAAGCCATCAAGTGTAAAGCAGATGAGAAGATTTCTCATAGGAAAATGGCCATTAAGGATAATCTGCCTCATCCCTTCAAAAACATAGGAAGAAGGGACAAAATGAGCAATCTTTTGTAGCCAAACAGGCAAAACTGAAAGGGGATAGAAAACAGCCGAAACTGGTTGAAATAGAAAAGCTAGGCCCCAGGCTAAAATTTCAGCTTGCTGGCCAAAGCGAAGAATAAGGGAAAGAGTCAGAAGTCCAATAGCCCAGCCCATAGCTACCAGGCCAAGAATAAAACCTAAAAGAGAAAGCCCCAGAAGGAAGAAATTAAAAGAATAGAGAATCCAAGCAAGCAGAGACATAATTGTTCCGGCCATTATAATCTTAACGCAGCTGAAAAGCATGAGGGCAAAAATATATTCGCCTGGGCTGAGGGGACTTACAAATAAATTAAGCAAATTGCGAGCCCAAATATCCTCAAGAAAGGAAACTGAAATTCCCTGCTGGGAGCGAAAAAGGATATCCCAGAGGATTAAAGCACCCAAGAGAAAGGCCACAAAATTGGGCAAATCTTTGCCGAATTGATTAAGGTAAAGGCTTATGAAACCCCAGACAACTAGGTCAAGAAAAGGCCAGTAAATTAGTTCCATTATCCGGCTGAAGCTTTTGGGATAAAGATATATATGGCGAAGGAAGAGAGCCCAGATCCGATTAAATTTCATAAAACCACCCGATTTTCCCTAGCAATTTTAATAAAAACTTCTTCCAGGTCTTCACCCTGAAATTTAGAAACCACCTCTTCAGGAGTTCCACTAGCAATAATTCGTCCTTGATAAAGAAAAAGAATGCGGTCAGAAACTTCTTCCATTTCCCTCATATTATGGGAAGTGTAGAGAATAGAGATTTTCTTGTCTCGGCTAATCCTTTTAAGCAAACTTCTTGTTTTATCGGCAATATCAGGGTCAAGGCTGGCTGTCGGTTCATCAAGGAAAAGTAGCTGGGGATCATTAATCAAAGCTTTGGCCAGATTGACCCTAGTTATCTGACCCGAAGAAAGGGTTCGAATAGGCTCATCAGCAATATCCCTAATTTCAAAGAGGGTTAAAACTTCATCTATCTTCTTTTTCTTCTGGCTAACTCCATAAAGCCAGGCAAAAACCATTAAGCTATTCCTCACGGTCAGGGAATAAGGAAGAGAAACATAGCTAGAAGAAAAATTAACCTTCTGAAGAATTTTTGACCTATGGCGTTTGAAATCTAAGCCAAAAATCCTAATCTCCCCCGAAGTTGGCAAGGTCAAACCAAGGAGCATATGAAGGATAGTGGTTTTTCCAGCTCCATTCGGACCAAGTAATCCCACGATCTCGCCTTGAAAGATAGAAAAAGAGACATTATCCACTACTCTGGCTAAGCCAAATATTTTGGTCAAATGGATAACTTCTACTACCCGTGAATACATAGAGTTTAAAAATAGCTAAAAGACATAGGGATTTCAATTTATTCAGTTAATTAGCCCCTTGCTCTTTAATTTTTTTTGCGTTAATTATACTTTCCCTTTTAAAATTAATTTTTAGCAAGGAGATGATAGTTTGAAAAAGGAAAGATATAGCCTTGGCCTTGATTTCGGAACAAATTCAGTTAGAGCCCTGCTTATTGATCTAGCTAACGGTGAGGAAATAGCTACCGCCGTGAAAGAATACGAAAGCGGCGAACAAGGAGTAATCCTGGACCCCTCAGATCCCAATTTGGCTCGGCAGAATCCAGCCGATTACTTAAAAAGCCTTGAAGCCGTTGTTCATGATCTTCTGCAGCAGGCCAAAAAAAACCATCCTAAGTTTGATCTACGCCAAATTATTGGCATTGGCATTGACACTACCGGCTCTACTCCTCTTCCCGTGGATAGTCAGGGAATTCCCTTAGCCTTTTATGAGGAATTTAAAAATAATCCCAATGCTCAAGCCTGGCTCTGGAAGGATCATACCTCGACCGCTGAGGCCGAAGAAATAACCGAGCTAGCAGCCAAGGAACATCCTGAATATTTGGCGAAAATCGGCGGACGCTATTCCTCAGAATGGTTTTTCAGCAAGATTCTCCATTGTTTTCGTGTTGACCCCATTGTTTTTAAAGCTGCCTCAAGCTGGGTGGAATGCTGTGATTTTATTCCCGCTGTTTTAGCTGGCAACACCAAACCCTCTGAAATAAAAAGGAGCCGGTGCGCTGCTGGACACAAGGCTATGTTTAATGACCAGTGGGGAGGTTTACCATCTAAAGAATTCCTCAGTCGCCTTGCCCCTGAGCTCGGTGAATTAAGGGATAGGCTATATTCAGTGACCTATACTTCAGATATTCCTGCAGGTTATCTCTGTCCAGAATGGGCAAAAAGGCTTGGCCTTCCTGTGGGAATACCAATTGCTGTTGGAGCCTTTGATGCCCACTTAGGGGCGGTAGGTTCTGGTGTCGCTCCTGGAAAATTGATTAAAATAATTGGCACATCTACTTGTGATATAACCGTCTGGCCTCTTGATAAGCCCCTCGCTGATATCCCTGGTCTTTGTGGTATTGTCGATGGTTCAGTTTTGCCCAATTATTTTGGGCTTGAAGCTGGACAATCAGCCGTTGGTGATATTTTTAACTGGTTTGTCAGTTATATCCAACCAGGTGGGGAGAAACTTGGTTCCCACGAAGCTCTTACTGAAAGAGCTAGTCGTCTGCGCCCTGGTCAAAGTGGCCTTTTGGCCCTTGATTGGAACAATGGTAACCGGACAATTCTTGTTGACCAAAGGCTCACTGGTCTCCTTGTCGGTCAAACACTTCAAACCAGACCAGAAGAAATCTACCGGGCGCTTATTGAGGCTACAGCCTTTGGAGCTCTGACTATCGTCAACCGCTTTGAAGAATATGGAGTTAAAATTGACGAGGTTATAACTTGCGGTGGTATAGCTGAGAAAAATCCTCTCTTACTCCAGATTTATGCCGATGTTTTGGGTCGAGAAATCAAAATTGCCCGCTCCTCCCAGACTTGTGCTTTAGGAGCAGCTATTGCTGGCGCTGTCGTTGCCGGTGAAGAAAAGGGGGGTTTTAAAGATTTTGAGTCAGCCCAGGCTCAAATTTGTGCCAATAAACCGGTAAGCTATAAGCCTGACCCTGAAAATCATAAAATTTATCGGGAGCTCTACTGTCTCTACAAAGAGCTACACGATGCTTTTGGAACTCCGCAGTGGCGTGGTTCCCTTTTTCATGTCATGAAGGAATTAATCGCGATCGCCGAGAAACAAAGGAAAAAATAGTGAGATTAAGAGAATTAAGAAAAAAAGTCTGGGAAGCTAATCTAAAACTTTTTGAATATCGTTTGGCTATCCTCACCTGGGGAAACGTCAGTGGCTTCGACAAAGAGGAAGGTTTAGTAGCTATAAAACCCAGTGGTGTATCCTATTCTGAACTAAAATTAGAGGATATTGTCCTCGTTGATTTAGAAGGTCAGCTCGTTGAGGGAAATTTAAGACCCTCTTCAGACACTCCCACCCATCTTGAAATATATCGGGCTTTTCCAGAAATTGGCGGCCTCTGTCATACCCATAGCCCCTGGGCTACTATTTTTGCTCAAGCTGAGGTAGAAATTCCTTGCCTTGGGACTACCCACGCAGATTACTTCTTCGGACCAATACCCCTCGCTCGCTCTCTGACAGCTGAAGAAATAGCCGAAAATTATGAAAAAAACACTGGGAAAGTAATTGTTGAAAAATTGAAGGGAACCGACATTATGGCTTGTCCGGCAATTCTTTTACCAGGTCATGGCGTTTTTACTTGGGGCGAATCGGCCATTAAAGCCGTTGAGAATGCTCTAGTCGTGGAAGAAGTGGCCCGAATGGCCTTCGGCACCCTTCTTCTTTCTCCCGATAAAAAACCTATTTCTAAGGATTTATTATTAAAACATTATTTTCGCCGACATGGCCAGAATGCCTACTATGGTCAAAAAAAAGGGGGCGATCATGAATAATTTACCTTTAATCCGATTGGGATTAATTGCCACCAGCCGCGACTGTTTTCCCCTCGAACTTGCCCAGAAAAGACGAAATAGGATAATTCAGGAATGCCGTCGCCAGAAAATCACGATTCATGAACTTTCGACCATCGTTGAAAATGAGAACCACGTGGTTGCGGCTTTAAAGGAAATTGACCGGGCCAGAATCAATGCTCTCATAATTTTTCTTGGAAATTTTGGCCCAGAAGGACCTGAAACCCTTCTCGCTCAGAATTTTAATGGGCCCGTTATGTTTGTAGCGGCCGCTGAAGAATCATCCCAGGATTTAATTCAAGGTCGTGGCGATGCCTATTGTGGTCTTCTGAGCGCTGGCTATAATCTCGGCTTAAGACGAGTTAAAGTCTATCTGCCTGAATATCCGGTAGCTGAGGCTTCTGAAATTGTCAGCATGATCCGCGACTTTGTACCCGTTGCTCGGATAATCCTCGGTGTTCGAAATCTGAAAATTATTTCCTTTGGACCTAGACCTCAGGACTTTTATACTTGCCATGCTCCCCTTCAACCCCTCTATGATCTCGGGATTGAGGTGATGGAAAATTCCGAACTTGACCTATATGATGCTTTTATCAGGAGCAAAGATGATCCTGAAATCAAAGAGGTGATGGAAGAGATGCGAGCTGAATTGAGGGGAACAAAGCCAGATCCCAGTTTGCTTAAAAAATTAGCTCAATATGAAGTTGCCTTAAATCATTTCATTGAAAAAAATCGGGGCTCTTCCCAATATGTTGTATTAGCGAATAAATGCTGGCCCGCTTTTGAACATTATTTTGGCTTTGTCCCCTGTTATGTTAATTCCAGGATGGCTTCTAAGGGAATTCCTGTGGCCTGTGAAGCTGACATTTATGGAGCTTTAAGCGAGTATATAGCTGCCTGTGCTTCAACTTTTCCAGTTAGCCTGCTTGATCTAAATAACACTGTCCCGAGGGATATGTATGAACGAGAAAAGGAAAAAATTGGCTCTTATAAAATTACAGACCTTTTTATGGGCTTCCATTGCGGCAACACCCCAGCCTGTTGCTTAATAGGGGGTCAATTACGCTATCAACTTATTATGAATCGTCTTCTTGAAGCTGGAAAGGAGCCTGATATCACCAGGGGAACCTTAGAGGGACGAATTAAACCCGGGCCCATCACCATCTTTCGCCTTCAAGCAACGCCTGAAACTTGGCTCCAAGCTTATATAGCCCAGGGAGAGGTACTAGATATTGATCCAAAGACCTTTGGCGGTGTTGGGGTTTTTGCCATTAAAGAAATGGCCAGATTCTATCGCTATGTGCTGCTCGAAAAACAGTTCCCCCATCATACAGCCGTAGCCTTTAAGCATGTGGGAAAATCACTTTTTTCTGGCTTGAGAGTTCTCGGAATCGATGACATTAGTTTTAACCAACCAGCCCACATTCTTTACCCTGGAGAAAATCCCTTTGTGGGCTTTTTAAGCTAAAATTGGATTGAAGGGAAAAAATTTTTCTGAAAAAAGCTCTTATAAAAAAATGAATATATTTAAAACCCGCAAGCTGGTTGGCTACACTGAAGGGTTTGTTTCTGTTTTTATCAATTCTATCCTTTTTTTGGCCAAGCTTCTGGTTGGTTTGAGCGTTGGTTCTGTAGCTATGATTGCCGATGCTTGGCATACCCTTTCTGATTCCTTAACCTCAATTTTAGTTTTAATCAGCTTCCGCGTTTCAGCCCGTCCAGCCGATGAGCGTCACCACTTTGGACATGGCCGATTTGAAGCCGTCGGAGCTATTGTTATTAGCACTCTGCTTGCCTTGGTGGGAATAAATTTTCTTGGCCAGTCCATCAGCCGGCTGGCCAATAGGAAAGCTGTGATCTTCTCAACCTTAAGCATTATGGTTTTTATTCTTTCGGCCATTTTGAAAGAGGGTCTGGCTCTTTTCTCTTTCTGGCTCGGGAAAAAAATCAACTCGGCTTCTCTGAAGGCTGATGCCTGGCATCATCGTAGCGATGCGATCGCTTCTGCTCTTATTGTAATTGGAGGTTACGCCAGCAAAAAATACTGGTGGGTGGATGGTGTTCTTGGTCTTGGCGTCAGCGTTCTCATTCTTTTCGCCATGGCTCGTATTCTACGAAACTCCGTAAGCTATCTTTTAGGAGAATCACCTTCACCTCTTCTCGAAAATCAAGTTAAAGAAACCATTCTCCTGGCTGATAACCGTCTCAGTTCAGTTCACCATCTTCATATCCATGAGTACGGAGAACATAAAGAATTAACTGTGCATGTCCGTTTACCCGCTGATATGAAACTCGACGATGCCCATGAAATTGCTTCTAAGGTAGAAAGGGAGCTTAAAGAGAAACTCAACCTTGAAGCCACCATTCATCTTGAACCCTCCTTGGATGAAAAGGAAGAAATGAAAGAGAAAGAGAAAGAAAAAGAGAAAGAGAAAGAAAAAGAAAAAGAAAAAGAAAATACAAAAAATCTTTTTTAAAGCAGGGGTGGTTCTTTCGGCAATGTACCTCGATAAAGACTAAGGGCATAATGGTCAGTCATGCCAGCAATGAAATCGGCTACCCGCCTTTCAAGAGGATCATTTTCAGGATAGGGTTTTACATAGGGCTCAGGGTTTTTCATGATCATTTCAAAAAGCTCAATCAAAATTTTTTTGGCCTTTTCAATTTCCCCTCGAGCATAGGGACTTGTATAAACTCTTTCATAGAGAAAATCTCTTAGCCTAACCACAGCTTCGGTCATCTCTTCACTCATGGCGATTGATTCCAGATCATGGGCTAAAGTTTCCTTAACCACATCCATAACCATTCGGTCAATCCTTGTGGAAGGATATCGACCTAAGAATTTAACCAAATCTGAGGGAATATCCCTTTCCTTAATTACGCCAGCCCTGAGGGCATCATCAATATCATGATTAACATATGCAATTATATCGCTAACCCGAACTACCTGACCTTCCAGAGTGATAGGCATATCAGCCCGGCGCTTGGAAAGAATATCACCCATCCCTTTAGAATGCTTAAGTATACCGTCCCTCACTTCAAAAGTGAGATTGAGCCCTTTACCATCGTACTCAAGCTTATCCACGACCCTTAAGCTTTGCTCATAATGACTAAATCCACCTTTAAGCAGACTAGCTAGGGTTTCTTCGCCAGCATGTCCAAAGGGCGTATGGCCCAAATCATGCCCAAGAGCAATGGCTTCAGTCAGATCCTCATTAAGTCTAAGGGCTCGGGAAATAGTCCTGGCGATTTGCGAAACCTCCAAGGTATGGGTAAGACGAGTTCGGTAATGGTCGCCAAAGGGAGCTAGAAAAACCTGAGTTTTATGTTTCAAGCGGCGAAAGGATTTGCAATGGATAATGCGATCTCTGTCTCTTTGAAAGGCTGTCCGTAAAGGATGAGGTTCTTCTGGCCGAAGACGGCCACGGCTTGAGGAACTAAGACAAGCTCGAGGATGAAGGATCTGCTTTTCTATTTCCTCGAGTTTTTCGCGAATATTAAATTCAGGTCCTTCGCTCATGAATCCTTAAGTCAACTTAAAGGCCAAAGTTCCTTTCGCTGAGCCTTTTCAATAAGATTCCTTGGGACTGGAAAATTAATTTCTCGACGATGGGAAAGCTCCATTCTTTCTGTTACCAGCCGAAGGGAAGCTTCAATTCCCATTCGGTTCATCTTGGCAAAGGGACCTTCTGACCATTGGAAAGCCAGCTGGCAAAGGCGGTCACAGGCCGGAGGGTCAATTAAACCAGCCTCAACGACTTCAGCAGCTGTCATGAAGGCTACAGCCTGAAATCGCTGCCTAGCCAATTCAAGAACAAGGGGATCAAGGTGAAGATCACGATTTTTCTTACTTTCTTTTCCCTTTAAAAAAGTTTCAAAACCATCTAAACCCTCTTTTTTTAAAAGCTGCTGAAGCTCAAAGGGAAGGGAGAAAAAATTGTCATAGATCAGCCTTAAAGGATCAGATGGCTCTGATGCCTGAGCTAAGGAACTGGCTGCTGCCAGGGCCGTTTCAATGCCTATAAAGGACAAGAGAGAAATAAAGCCATAGGGAGCATCAAAAGCTAGACGGCCTGCTTCCTCAATCAAAGAAGCCTCAAAACCTTCCTCAATAAGGCGGAGGGCCTCAAGAATGAGGCTGATTAGAATTATATTGGCAACCCCGCCCCGACGATACTTTTTTAACCTAATGATTTCTCGCCGCGCCTGACCCAGAATTTCAAGAGCCAAATTGACAGCTTCGATTGAGGTTCTTTCCAAAGGACTAAGTTCGACTGTTTTGTTTTTCTGAGCTGGATAAAAGAAATGGGTCCAAAGGAACCTCTCTGGATTCTTCAAATGATAGCTCAATTTTTCCGCATCAAGCGAGGAGGTGGCCGTAGCTAATATAATGGAAGGAAAAAGTAAAACATCTAATTGAGCCAGAAGCTCACTTTTTGCTTTAAAATCCTCATCAATGGCTTCTATAGCCATTTTTATTGAATCCAATTCCAGATTGTCCAAATCATTTTTTCTGGCTAAAATCCTGGTTTTAATTTTCTCGGCTTCCTCGCGAGAAAAAACTCTCTTTTCTATTCCCTCCTTTAAACTTTGATCAATTAAGCCCATACTTCTTTCCAAAGATGACTGACTCCGGCCAAAAAGAATTACCGAAAAACCATTCTGGGCAAAGGCTAAAGCAATGCCCGTTCCCATTCTCCCTGGACCAATAACCATAATTTCATTTCCGGAAGGGCCAACCGAATCTTTGTCGTTCTTAATTGGATTAAAATCTGTCACTTTTCCTCCTGCCCATTGATATTATTGATTTCTAATATTTACTTAATTTAAACCTTTTTTGAATTTTAACATGACGCCTTAAAAAGATAAATACAAGCTTTCAAAACCAATCAGGGTTGCTTCAAATAATAAAAAAGTCAGCTTGTTACCTCGCTTTTAGTTGCCTAAATAATAAACAAGATCTTTATAAACAGTCAAAAAATTTTCCAAAGGTTTAAATAGGCTTGAATTTTAACTTTTATTGAAATAATTTTTAATCGTGAGTTCAATTAGGGAAAACGTTCAAGCCCTGCTAGCCGAGCTTCCTCCAGGTGTTGAACTTGAAGCTGCAGCCAAAGGGCAGCCACCAGAAAAAATTGTTGAAGCGATTAAAGCAGGAGTAAAAATTATTGGTGAGAATTACGTCCAAGAAGCTTTAGCTGCCAAAGCAGTCATAGGAAGTTCTGTTCGCTGGCATTTTATTGGGCATCTCCAAAAAAACAAGGTCAAGAAAGCCGTGGAGATTTTTGACCTCATCGAAACCGTTGATTCCTTTGAGCTGGCTTTGGAAATTGAAAAAAGAGCCGCCGCTGTAGCAAAAATTATGCCTATTTTAATTGAGGTTAATTCAGGCCGAGAACCTCAAAAATTCGGTGTTTGGCCAGAAAAAGTAATTGACTTAGCCCGTCAGATTGTCGAATTGCCCCATCTTCGATTGATGGGGCTAATGACCATGGGTCCTCTCACCGGTTCTCCAGAAGAGGCTAGACCATATTTCCGGGAAACGCGGCTATTATTTGAAGAATTAAAAAGGTTGAATCTTCCTAACTGTGAAATGCGCTATCTATCAATGGGGATGACCAATTCCTACCGAGTAGCCATTGAGGAGGGAGCTAATTTAGTTCGCATCGGCACCAAAATCTTCGGTCCAAGGGAATAAGAAAACAAAAAATTAATTTAGTGTTTTATAAAGGAGGTGGAAGTGAAACTTTCCCGACAGGAATTTTTAAAAACTTTAGGCATTGGGGCAGCTGTTTTAGGCATTACTCCTTTATCTCCTCTTTCGTCCTACGGTGATGTAAATTCTTCTAATGGGGAAACAAGCAAAATCGAAGCCGTCAAAAAAGGAGGTGGCCGATTGCAAATTAAAGATATTGAAATTTATTATTTCGATATTCCCCTTGCTCAGCCTTTTAAAATCGCCATTGGCACAGTAACCGCAGCCACTGATGTTTTGATTAGAGTGATTACCAATGAAGGACTTATAGGTCTTGGTGAGGCCTCTCCCTTTCTTCCCATAACCGGAGAAACCCAGGAAACAAATATTACCGCTGCCCGCCATATCCGGGATATGCTTATTGGTAAAGACCCGCTGTCTATCGAAAGCCATCTTCGAGAAATGAAGCCTTTTATGCATACTAATCCTAGCATTGTCGCTGCCTTTGATATGGCTTTCCATGATCTTCTGGGTAAAGTGGCCGGCCTTCCCCTCTTCCGTCTTTTTGGTGGGGAAAGAACCAATCTTGAATCCGATATTACTGTCGATCTCGATGAACCCCAAATTATGGCTAGACGGGCTAAGGAGTTTGTCGACCGAGGTTTTCGAACTATCAAAGTTAAAGTAGGCCAATCGCCTCAACTTGACGAGGCCAGGCTACGGGCAATCCGAGAGAGCATCGGTGAAGCGCCAGCTATTAGGATCGACGCCAACCAGGGCTGGACAGTTCCCCAGGCCATCGAGGCCCTAAGGCGGATCGAAAAATATCGCATTGAATTCTGCGAACAGCCAGTCGCAGCCGGAGATATAGATGGGATGAGACTTGTCAGGGAGGCAAGCCCCATTCCCATAATGGCCGATGAATCTCTTTTCCTGCCCGCTGATGCTATTAGACTAATTAAGGTTGGCGCTTGCGATTATTTTAATATTAAAGTAATGAAAGCCGCTGGCCTGGCCAATTCAATTCGAATTGCTCATATCGCCGAAGCCGCTAATATAAAGTGTATGCTCGGCTGCATGGTGGAAAGTCGCCTGGCTCTGACGGCGGCTGCCCATGTTATGGCCGCTAAGGATAATATTGTCTTTGCCGATCTCGATGGTTTTACTTCTCATACCTTGGACCCAATTATTGGCGGAATGAAGCTTGAGGGTGGTAAAATTATCCTCCCTGAAGAGCCGGGTCTTGGTTGCGATGTCGATCCAGCCTTCCTGAAAAAGCTCCGCCGAATTTAATTAAAATTTTAAAATAGTTGGGCTAAGATACGGGGAAGTAAGTCTCTAGATTGTAAATTATAAAAAAGCGAAAAATGGCCAGAAGAATATTTATTAAAAAAATTACCTCGAATTTTTTCCTTTCGGTCATGAGGAGAAGACACTTTGATTTTTGATTTGACTCCTCCCTTCCTTTAAATCAATATGATATTATCTGGATGATGGAGACAGCCCCAGGCGCTGAAGTTATTATTAATGGCCGCCGCTGTGTTTATTTTGGCGGCACAGGCTATTTTGGCCTGCAAAGTCATCCAGAGATTATAGAAGCTGGAATAAAAGCCTTCCGACAGTATGGCCTGCATGTAGCTACCTCAAGAACTGGCTTCGGCAATAATCCTGTTCTTCTTGAAGTCGAAAAAAAAATTGCTCACTTTTTTGGCACTGAGGATGCCATTTATCTTCCTTCCGGCTATCTTTCTAATCTAATCTTAGTCCAGGGATTAAGCCAATTCTATGAAAAAATTTTTATGGATGAGGGTTCCCACTTCAGCATTCGCGATGCTGTCCATTCAGCTGGCAAACCAGTTATAACTTTTCGCCATCGCGACCCTGAAGATTTAAGAATTAAAATCAAAGAGGAGTTAAAGACCGGTGAAAGGCCTATGGTAATTACGGATGGCCTTTTTCCCACTTTTGGCCTCCTGGCTCCGGTGAAAGATTACATTCTTTTGATTGAGGAATATGATGGTCTTCTTTGTCTTGACGATGCCCATGCGGTTGGCATTTTGGGACCAAAAGGAAGGGGTACTTACGACCATTTTGGTCTCCGGGGAAATCGTCTTTATTTCGGGGCTACCCTGTCTAAGGCCTTTGGAGGTTATGGTGGCTTTGTTCCAGGAAACCGCGATCTTTTAGAAAAAATTAGAAGCTCCGTGGGTGTTTATATTGGCTCCACTCCTGCCCCTACCCCTGTGGCTGCAGCCTCAATTAAAGCCATTGACCTTGTCGCCAGCCATCCTGAATGGCGCGAAAAATTGCAATGGAATACAGCTTATCTTAAATCAGGTCTCAGGCGTCTAGGACTGGAAGTCGATGATTCCCCTATCCCTATTGCGGCCTGGACCATGAAAACAGCTGAAGAAATGAAAAAAATTCAGCAACAACTTTTCGACCGCGGAGTGGCGATTGCTTATATCAAATATGTGGGAGCCCCGGCTGGAGGGGTTTTACGAGTCTCAATTTTTTCCACCCACACCAGGGACCATCTTGACAAGCTGCTCACTGAACTGAAAAGGATTCTTTAAGAAAATAGACAATCAGCGCTGCCTTTTTAAATAAATCTATTAAAAATTTTCTTCTGGGGAACCTTCCTCACCCTCTTCTCCTCTTTCTTTCTCTCTTTCAGCTTCCTCAAGGGCTTGGTCAATTTCGGATTCAAAATCTTCACCTAAATCTTCGCCCAATTCCCGACCCATTTTTTTCATCCAACGAGCCAAGCTCTTGGGATCATTTTCATCCAAATCACCTAACTTCGATGGATCAGCCAGATTCTCAAGGCGGCTCTCCTCTGATCTGAACACAGCCACCCTTGAAACGAGGCGTCTAAGATGCCGGCTGCCGCAGCGAGAACATATGGGGTCATATTTTTGGGAGATTGACAGAGTGAGAAAGGAGGAAATTTTTCCGCAATCTTCACAGCGATACTCATAAATAGGCATATTTTCCCTCCCCCCTAAATAAGACAGCCATCAAGCCATCCCAGTTTGATCAGTTCAATCCGAGAAGGATCAGCCACTCCAAGATGATGTCGGGTTTCAGCATAGAGGATATGATGCGCCGGAGGCTGAAGAGGGCGATCTTCACCGAAAAATTCTTTTCTCTTTGCTTGGAGAATCAAAACGCCTATGGAATCGACCGCAACCGGATCCTGGCCAACAAGAATCCCCCTATAAGGCCAGACATATTTTTCACTAAAATGATGGGGGCCAATACCGTGAAATAGGGGCGTCAGCATCAACAAAATATTTAATCTCACTTTGCCTTTAATAAGAGGATTATTCCAGAGCAAGGCTAAGTCAGCGCAAGTGTCAGGATGGTAGACGGAAGGATCGGGAGCAAAGGTTATCATATTTTTTATACAGCCACCCATTCCCGACCAGTGATGGGTCCTAGCTGGCCGAACATTGATTAAAGCTGTTGCCTGCAGAAAAATTTTATTTCTCAAAACCCCTCGGTCATCAATGCCAATTCTGCTTTCAGGTACACCACACTCCATGACCCGCTGTTTAAGGGCCTCCTCGACTTCCTTTCCAGTGGGCAAATAGCCCCAGACATTGCTTTTGATCCCGACGATATCATTGGGTTTGATAATTTTTTGCCAGGCTTCTTGAGAATTTTTAGCGTCAAAAAGAGCTGTTAGGGCCTCGTCTAACATCGCTTGAAAAACTTCGCTATTAACCCTTCTTTTTTCGTCCACAACTTTTTCATGGCGAATAAGAACAACCCTTGATCTTGGTCCCGAAGATTTGAGCTGAGTTTCTAGGGGAAAAGAAGTTAAAGCTAAAGGACTCAACAGGGCCAGCCTAAGGAAATCTCGCCTTGAAAACCAATTCTTTCCCATCCTTTACCTCCCTTCTTTTTTAATTTTCCAATTTTATTAATACCTGCTCAATTATACTCTCCACTTCAAAAGAAGATTCAGCTCCAAAAACGATAATCCCCACATTCTTATGAACCTTTGCCCCATCCCAAAAACCATCTTCAATTCTGGCGGTTCCGGCTTCGTTAGCTTCGGGAAGATAATTTTTGAGAAATCTGTTGATCGCCCGAGCAGCCTTAGTTTCGTCATCATAACTAATTATAAGAAGATACATCTTTTTATCATTTTCTTTGATCTTCCAGGCCAACACAGCTTCTGTGGTTTCATCGAGCTCGAGCCAGTTCTCGGAAGTTACAAAAAAATGATAGTTTAAAATAGGCAAAAGGTGAAAATAATGAACCTTATTTTTATCCCAGTCGGCTGGCAAATATTCAAGAATAGAAGGTCGTTTCCCCTCCTTAGGAATAGCCTGAGCAATCTTTTCGCCCAGGGCTATAATTCCCTTTTTTGTTTCTTCTGTTTCCTGCTCTGAATAAATCGAAACATAAAAACGGTCCTTCCAGAAAGCCAGCCAGCCTCCCTTGTATAAAGCGTCTTGACCAATGGGGATCCGTTCGCCTTCAAGATCATGGGTAAAAATACCAAAGGCTTCTTCACTTCGACCCATATCAAAAAAATCAACAATAATCGTCGGGTTATTTCTCTTTTGATAGTGGCGAACCAAAAGCCACTTAAAATTATAGGCGCGGTAAACCTCACCTGCCCCATCAATATAAGTGAAAATTGTTTCTGGGTCATAAAGAGTATCCTCACCGAAGGGTTTCCAGCCTTCAACTTCCGGAGGCAGAAAGGAAGCCAGGAATTTAATTATTTCTTTCCTTTTCTCCATTTCTTCTATATTAATCTTTGAGCCCACAGCCGCCTCCATTAAAGGATAGAAAATAAATATTGGGCTAAAGAATAAAGACAGCCATCTTAACTTTTCTCTTTTCATTGCTTTAATCCTCAAGCCCAAATTATCGGCTAAAATTTTTTTCAATAAAATTGAACTCAATCATAGGCTATTTTAAATCTTTCTTTTTATCTTGTCTTTTTGTCTTGATTTTATTTAGATTTTAATAATAATCAGGTCTAAATTCCAACTTAAATTCGTTCAACCCATTTTTTTTAATTATCCTTTCATTGGCCTAATTATTTTAGACCTTCCAGTTTTATATTAAAAGCTATTTTTTATTTATTTTCTGGATTCAATAGCGGCTCTCTGTTCGTTTATTGAGCGAATAATGTCTTGGTCAAACTTTGGTTGGCGTTCAAAATTACAGAGGCCATTTACTTCCTGTTCGATATCATAGAGCTGAGTATAACAGAAGCCTGCAATTTTTGGATTCTCGAGCAAAGCCTGAGTGAGACGTCGATAGCGTTCGATAAATTCTTCGGCTGTCTTCGGCCTGGCCCCGTAACCCCAGGCTTTTTCATCTCTTTGACCTGGGTTCCACCAGATCCCCCCATATTCGCTTACAAAATAGGGTTGACCACGATAGGGTAAATGTCGCCTTGGATCTCCATTAACGAAAACCTTAGGCGGGTCTTCTAAAAGGCCTGAAAAGGCATGGGCAAAAACTTCAATATTTTGCTCATAATTATGGGCATCATAAACATCGGTTGGAGCCAAATGATAACCACCTGAGGAATCAATGACTAATCTGGTCGGGTCTATTTCTTTTGTTAGATGAAAAATTTCTTCGATGAAGCCAGGATAAATTACTTCCCAGCGCTCATTAAAAGGACACCAGCCTATGATCGAAGGGTGATTAAAATCTCGGTTTAAAACTTTCCGCCATTGCTTTTGAAAGGAAAGAAAATTTTCGGCATTGCTTATATCCAGCCCCCAATCAGGAAATTCTCCCCATACAAGGTAACCAAATTTATCAGCCCAATAAAGAAAACGGCGTTCAAAAACCTTTTGATGAAGACGGGCTCCATTGAAACCAAAACTCTGGGCAATTTCTATGTCCCGTTTTAAAGCCTCATCATTGGGGGCGGTATAAATGCCGTCAGGATAAAAACCCTGATCAAGGACAAAACGAAGGAAAAGGGGGCGATCATTGAGAAAAATGCGGTCACCTCTGGCTTCAATCGTTCTAAAACCAAAATAACTTTTGACCCGGTCAATTGCCTCCTTTCCTCTAAAATAAATAATTTCGACATCATAAAGATTAGGCTGTTTAATGTCCCAGAGTTTTAAGTCTTTTATTTTAATGGGAATAAAAGTAACTTTTTCTGCGGTATAAACAGCCTTATAAACCTCTTTACTTTGAAAAGATAGACGAACAAAAAGATTGCCCCCTTCAGGCGGTTGATTAAAAAAGACAAATAAAGCGGCTTCATCCCTTTCTTTCTGAGGATAAAATCGGAGCTGCTCAATATAAATTTCGGGCACAGCCTCAAGCCAAACCGTCTGCCAGATGCCGGTAGTACGGCGATATAAACAGCTATAGGATTCAAGACGGTGGGATTGCTTTCCTGTAGCTTGTCGGCCGCTACGAACATCATCGCGAGCCCTGACAATAATCAGATTTTCACCCGGCTTGAGATAGGCCGTGATATTAAAGGAAAAAGGAGTATAACCACCTTCATGGCTACCCACTTTATGACCATTTATCCCCACTGTGGTCTCATAATCACAGGCTTCAAAATGGAGAAGGACATTCTTTTTAGACCAGTCTTCGGGCAGGATAAAAGTTCTTTTGTACCAAACAGCTGGCATGAAGTCGAGAAAACCAATTCCCGAAAGAGGGCTTTCGGGAGCAAAAGGAACCAGAATGGTTCGATCGAAACCAACTCCTAAGAATTTGCCCGCTTCTTCGCCTGAATTAGAAAAGTCGAAAGCAAATTCCCAAATTCCATTGAGATTTAGCCAGGACTCACGATAAAGTTCTGGCCGGGGGTATTCTGGCCGAGGAATATTTTTCTTTTCTCCGGGCCTTTGATCCCTTAGGGAGGAGGAAAAATCTTTCGATGGTCGGCCCTGGATAAAAGATAAGAAAGGAAAAAGCAATATAAAAATTATAAAATTTGAAAAACAAATAAATTTTTTATTAAGGAAACTTTTCATGGACCTCTCCTTTTTTAACTTTCTTCGAATTATATTTAATCTTAGATTAAACAACAAATCGGCTTAATATCTTAAAAATAAAATCAGGCTTATTTTAAATTTTCCCATTTTCTTTACATTTCTTTTTCCCCGATTTAAAATCTCGACATTACCTAAACGAAAGGAAACAAAATAAGTCAGCATAAAAATTAAAGAGAAAGGAGACTTTAATGAAGCTCTATTTTCCCAAAAGACGGTTGATTCATTTTCTTTTCATTTTTCCCATCCTTCTTTCTTTTGTTGCCACCTTCCTTGATGCTTCCAAAGTGCCCATCAAATTTGATTCTTTCCATGGCTATACGGGGACAGTAAATTATTTAAAAGCTGTAGCCCAGGCCTATCCTAACTTGACCGAGCTTATGGAAATTGGAAAAAGCACCCTGGGAAAACCCATCTATGTTCTTGTCATTACCAACATGAAAACAGGAATAGCCTTGGACACTCTTATACCCCTTCGCCATAGCCGCAATGAGGTCAAGAATGTACCACCCATGAAGCGCCATCAGGGCAAGCCTGGACAGTGGATCTGCGGGGCTACCCATGGCAATGAATTTACTGGAACAGAGGTCTGTCTTTATATTATCGATAAGCTGCTTACAGGTTATGAAAATGATTCTGAAATCCGTCGTCTCCTCGATGAAAAAGTTTTTTATATCTGCCCCATAGTTAATCCCGATGGTGTCTATAACAGCGTCGAAGCTGGCATGTTTCAGCGTAGCAACGTTATGCTCCGAGATGACGATGGTGATGGTCGAGTCAACGAAGACGGTCCTGATGATCTTAATCGAGATGGTTACATAACCCAGTTCCGATACAAAGACCCAAAGGGCGATTATGTGATTGATGATGTTGATTCTAGACTCATGATTCGACTTCAGCCTGGAGAGAAAACCGATAAACAGCGTTATTCAGTTATTCAGGAAGATTTGGATAACGATAAAGATGGCCAAAGAGGTGAAGATCCGGTCAATGGAATCGATTTGAACCGCAATTTCCCCGAAGGTTGGTTCCGAGCAGATGGTTTTCCTGGTGGGCAAGGAGATTATCCCACCTCGGCCCCTGAAGTTCAGGCCCTGGCTGAATTTTTCACCAATTATCGCAATATTTTAATGGCTCAGTTCTTCCACACCTCCGGCGGCTTTACCTATAGGCCAATGGGTTCGTCGCCCGATACAGCTGTTCACCGCAAGGATGTGGCTGTCTATGATTTCATTCTGGGAAAAAAATACCTTGAGATAATCGGCGAGCCCGTTCCTGAACCCTGGCAGAATCCTGAGGAAATGGAAAAATTCAAGACCGCCCTTCGGGGTCGGACGAGAAATCGCTATGCCCTTGACCGAGGCTATGAATTTCCTCGTGGCTGGCGTGTCTCCTACAATGAGAATGACGATAGACCCTACGGTTATGGCCTTCAGGCTGACTGGATATATAGGCAATATGGCGCCTATAGCGTCACCACTGAACTTTGGAATCCATTAAGGGATTTACCAGATTTTCCTGAAATTAGGGAAGATGCCCCGCGCATAGAAATTCAGCGAGCTTTGCTCCGCTATCAAGATGAGAAATATGGTGGCCAATTATTCCTTCCCTGGAAGAAATTCTCTCACCCTGAACTCGGCGAGGGAGAGATAGGTGGGTGGATTCCTATTTATTCTGGAAATAATGCCTATCCAGGCGAGCCACTCCTCAATGTCTGTGAAAAACACTGGCAGTTTGAACTCTTCCGAGCCAAATTATTGCCTGAAGTAGTTATCAATGACGTCAAAACTAAAATTCTCTATCTAAGTGACAACCCCTCTTCAGCTCAAGTGGACTTAAAGGAAAACCAGGCCATCATCAAGAAAGGACAACCCAAAGAAAGATTCATTGTTCTCGAAATTAAAGTCATTATTGAAAACAAAGGTCAATTGCCAACTCATGTAGCCAGAGGAGCCAACCTTCCCCTCAACCGAGAAGATGTGGTTTGGCTTCTGGGGGATCGGGATAAAATTAAATATTTGGTAGGCTCTGTCTGGCAAAGGCTGGGAGTACTGGAGGGCCAAATGAAAATACCTGTCCCCCCTTCTCAGATAGAAACTGGTCAAGAAACTAGTCAGGCTCCGAGGGCAAGTCAACCATTTCTTCCAGTTCAGCCCCGACTAAGACCTGAAATCCAGGCAGTCGAAGCCCAAACGGTTAAAGTTCTTTCTCCTTCTTCACGAGAAGTCACTTGGGTTATTGCGATTGAAGGTGAGACACCAATTAAAGTTGTTGTGACTTCCCAAAAGGGCGGAACTAAAGTGAAGGACATTTCTTTTTAAAGAGGAGGAAGCCATGATAAAAATGAAAAGATTAAATATGAAAAAAGGAATGAATGAAACCCTTTTAAAAAATATATTTTCTGGGCTATTAATTCTGTGTCTTCTTTTACCTCTAGCTGGCCAGAAAAAATATCAATCAAGTCCAGGAGGTTACCATGGCGAACTGGATTTCCCTATTAGCTGGAAGCGCTACTATAGTTACGCTGAATGGACAAAAATCATGCATGACATGGCCAAACAATACTCTCAATTGGCTGATATTCAAAGCATAGGCAAAAGCCGTATGGGCAGGGATATGTTCCTCCTAACAATATCCAATAAATCGTCAGGTAAACCTGATGATAAGCCAGCCATGTGGGTCGATGGAGCCATCCATGGCAATGAAGTCAATGGTATTACCTGTTCTCTTTATTTAGCCTGGTATCTTCTCACCCGCTATGACTATGACCCCTATGTTCATGACCTTGTTAATCGCTATACCTTTTACATTCTCCCTGGATTTAATGTTGACGCCAACGATTCTTACGTTACCTGGCCAAATACAAGTAATAATCCTCGCAAACCCTATCGGCCAGAGGACGATGATGGTGATGGTCTCTATGATGAAGATCAAACAGAAGATGTTGATGGCGATGGAGAACTTTCTATGATGTATATAGAGGACCCCAAAGGAGATTTTAAACTCTCCTCCGATGGCCGCCGCTTCGTCCGCGTCACTGAGCCCAATGACCCTTCTCGCCGTTTTCGTTTCCTCGGACCTGAAGGTTTTGATAATGATGGCGATGGCCGAATCAACGAAGATGACATTGGCGGGCCTGACCCAAATCGCAATTTTCCAGCTGACTGGAATTTACAACAAGGCAATCCCTACCCCTTATCTGAACCTGAAACCCGGAATGTCTATGAATTCTGGCTTCGCCATCCCAACATCCTGGCTAGTTTCCATTATCATAATACGGGACGGCTCATTATGTTTGCTCCTCCACCCCGAATTCAAACTTCTCTCACTCCTGAACAGAGGCAACAAAGACAGCAGCAATTCCAGCAACGCTTAGCTGAATTAAAACAGACTAATAAATATGCTCAGCTTTTCGACATTGAAGTCCCGGCCGAATATCAGGAGGATCTACGCGTCCAAACAGAAATAGTTACCATGGGCGCCCGTATTCTCAAAAATTACCGGCCAACTCCTTCGGGCCGAGTTGGTCAGGCCCAGGCGGCTTCTTATGAAATGTTCGGCCGCTATGCCTATCTCATTGAACTCTGGGGAACTCCTGATTTCGACGCCGACGAAAATGGCGATGGTCGGGTCTCTGATGAAGAATTTCTCAAGTGGATCGATATTGAATTAACTGGCGAGGGCTGGATTAATCCCCATAAAGTTCGTCATCCCGATTATGGCGAAATATGGATTGGGGGAACTGCCAAAAAACATATTACCCGAACACCTCCAGCTCGCTACATGGAAGAAGAAGCCCTACGCAACACTCATTTTGTCCTCTATTGCGTCAGCCAGTTCCCAAGAGTTGAAATAGATGAAATAAAAATTACGCCAGCCACCTCTAACCTTTTCTGGATCGACGTCACAGTCAAGAATGAAAGAGCTTATCCTACTTCTTCTGATCGGTCCATTCAGTTAGGCAAGGCCATAAAGGATAAACTTATTTTTAATTGTTCTTCCAATATCACCCTGATTGAATTGCCCGCAGCCCTATCAGCCATCGATTTAACCGACAGAACTACTTTTGTCCCTATAGCCAAGGGAAAAGAAGTTGAATTTAGGCTTAAAGGCCACGATTCTCTAATTTATAGGTATCTTATAAAAATCGATGGTGAGGAAGGTTGGGTCGAAGTTAAGGTTATCTCTAAAAATGGCGGCAAAGATAGCAAGCGGTTGAATATTAAAGCAGGATAAATTATTTTAAAAAAGACTTACCGGCCCCTATCGCCGAAGCGGGGATTAACGACATTACTGAAAATAGAGCCGAAAGTATAATTGATATTAAAGGAGAGAGAATATTCATAGCTCGTGGCCAATTGAGTTCGCCTGAGCAATACCTCTTCAAGGGTCGCCTCGCCGCGGCGTAGGGAGAGTTGGTCCCGGACTCTTTCATAACGTCCATTCAGGCTAATGGCCAGCCCTTTAAAAATTCGGAAATATAATGAGCTTGAGAGTCTTAATCTATTTTTATCGAAGTCATGAAAATAATGGGAGCCAAGAATACTTGCTTCCCAAGAGCCCCAGGGTTCTTTGAGTTCTAAAGTGGCGGAAAGAGACTCACTCCAAAGATTTTCGGCTGTTTTTAAATAAATGGTTTCCTCTCGATAAGTAACTGCATTCAAACCAACCCGATAAAGAAATCGAAGCTCTCGCCGCGTTGATTCTGAGTAAGGGAAGACATTAAATTCAATAGCAGGGGCAGGATTAAAACTAAATTTTATATTGTTATAAACGGAGGATGCCAGATTAAGATAGGCTCCTATGGACCAGTGGCCATTTAAACTTTTCACGGCTAAACCCGAAAAATTTTCTGATTCGGTCGTACTAATAATTGTATTATTTGAATAGATATATTTTCGCTCATCAAAATTTGCATTAAAGCCAAGACGAATTTTCAATTCTGGAGTAACTCGGTTAGCTGAAAGATTGAAATTAAAAGAATCTGTCTTTCTCTTGGATTCTCCCTCGAATCTTCCTCCAATGCTCAAGCCAAAAACCCAGAAGTTCCAGGGATCGGTAACCTCAGTGGGCGAAGGAACTTGACGGAAGGAAATTGAACAGTATTCGGCCAGAGGGGTTTGGGCCAGATAAGGCATCAACCCCATTTTTATCAAACGGGTATAACCAGCCCTGATTTCAGCCTCAGTAGACGTTTTATTTGATGAATAGGTGAGAAAATAATTGTTTTTAGCGTAATTCCCCTGCCCCAGAAAGGAAATTGTGTATTCTGTCCCTCCAGCCCCGGTAGGTTGAGTGGTTATCAAAATATGAACATCAGCTTCCTTCCTATCCCAGACAAAATTAACAAAAGGGATTTCTGTTTTGATGTAGTTAAGGTCGCAATGCCGACAATCAATAAAAACTCGTGGAGCTTTATTGCGTAAATCCTGGTTTTCCTGATTCGACTCCTGAAATCCAGATGCAGCCGCCAGGTAACTCCAGAAAAGAAATGGAAGCCAAATTAAACATAACCAGGTTTTAAGAAAACAACTAATAAACTTCATTCTTATTTCTGGCCACATGAGCTCATCCTTTCGGAAATGAAAATATAATTAAAAATTTTTTGCTTTTTCTCTATAAAAAATAAATTGATAGAATACTTTGTTATATTAATTTATCTTTTGTTTCTTTGTCAAAAATTTTTTGAATCCAGCCTTTAGCTCGTGGAACTAAGGGCAATCAAAACCCGCAGGAGCTTGAAGCCTTCGAGAAAATCCTTAGATTGAAATTTTAAAGTCCTGGCATCAACTCGCCTAACCTGGGGAATCATGGCACCTAATTCTGCTTGATTACTATTGTGAAGGCAAAGCTCAAAATCATAGGGAGGGGAAGGTAAAAAAGGTTTAAAATTAAAAATCTTCCCCACTGCTTCCTTAGCTCCCTCAGTTAATTTTTTTAGGGCTAATTCCCGGGGTAACATCTTAGCGGCATATCGGCCAACTCCTTCTTTGACCGCAACTGTCACCAGTTTATCTCCCAGAATTGATTGAGCCTGGCGACAGGTTTCAGCATCCCCACTTAGCATAATTACAGGAACCCTGTAATAACCGGCAATGGCAGCATTTATTCCCAGCTCAGGCATTTCCTGACCGTTAATTTTTATGGCATAAACAGAAGCTCCCGAAATCGTATGATCGAGAATAGAAGCTTGAGTACCAGCCCGGGCATGATAACCCACAAAGATAACGCCATTAAATGTTTCATCTAGGCCTTCCATCATGGATAAAGGCTTAGGCGAACCTGAAATTAGGCTTACTTTTGGATTTAACTCATGGGCCAGAATATTCCTCATGCTACCATGGGAATCGTTAACCACGATTTCTTGGACGCCAGCCTCAAAGAGACCATTGATCACCGCGTTTACATCTTCCACCATCCAGCGACGGGCAGCGCTGTATTCGGGCGAATCAGGGGAAACTTGATTGCTATGAACCACGCCCCAGATTCCTTCCATATCAACGGAAATATAAATCTTGAGAGGTTTGGTCTGGCCAAAACCAGAATAGAAAAGCAAAGTGGAAAAAAGCATAAAAATAATAAAAGAAAAAGCTTTTTTCATCATTTGCCTCCTTGATAAAGTCCTTTTCTTTTCTAAAAGATTGAACCTTACCTGTCAAGAAAAAGAAAATTCTATAGTCAGCCACAGGTTAAAAGAGGATTTTAATTCTGAATTTAAAATTCCTATAAAGAAGAAATAAATGGCTAACTTAAAGGGAATAAAATTTTAAGGAGTATAGAAAATTAATCAATCTAAACAGGGTTCTTTATTTAATAAAGCTTCCTAATTTAGCGTTCTGATTGAGTTCCCTAAGCTTGCGTAAAGCTTTAGCCTCAATCTGTCGAATTCGTTCACGAGTTAGTTTAAAATGTTGGCCGACCTCTTCCAAGGTATACTCTCGGCCACCATCAAGGCCAAATCTCATTCTTAATACTTCAGCTTCCCTTTCGGTCAAGGTATTGAGAGCTTCAAGAATTTGTTCCTTCAAACTGCTTTGAATGGCCAAATCAGCCGGTGAAGGTATACTTTTATCCTGAATAAAATCACGGAGAAAGCTTTCTTCATCATCGTTAATGGGAACATCAAGGGAAACAGATTCTTGGGTGAGGCGGATAATTTCTCTAACTTTTTCCACTGGTTTTCTCATTTTTCGGGCCAATTCCTCCACTGTTGGCTCCCTTCCCTTTTCCCTCTGAATTTCCTGGGCAATCTTCCTCATTTTGCTCAGAATCTCAGCCATATGGACAGGGATACGAATAGTTCGGCCCTGGTCAGCGATAGCTCTGGTGATGGCTTGCTTAATCCACCAAGTCGCATAAGTTGAAAATTTATGGCCCCGACGGTAATCAAATTTCTCAGCTGCTCTCATCAAACCGATATTGCCTTCCTGAATTAAATCGAGAAATTTAACTCCATGATTGGTATATTTTTTGGCTATAGATACGACCAATCGAAGATTGGCTTCGATTAAATCATGACGAGCCCGATCACGAATCCGCCGGCCTTCATTTAATTGTTTCAAAATAGCCTTAGCTTCTTTAGGAGAAACCTTGAGTTTTTCTCTCATCTCCTGCCGCTTCTGTTTGGCTTCTTTTATCCTGGCTATCAGATTTTCTTTCCTCTCAGCTGAAATCCGGCCAGCCATTTCTTTATTCAATTCCTCAAGATCAGCTTCAATCTCAATTAACTGCTGCAAAGCCTGTCGCACGATTTCATAACTTCTCTCCTTGAAAGAGGTGGAAAAATTCAAGCTCCGGATAAGATAGATTATTTCAATAACAAGACGCCCTCTTTTCCATCGATTAATCCGTCCCTTCTGAATCTTGGCGAGTCGATTGAGCAAACTTTTGAGTTTTCTTATTTGATTAAGCTGATTTTCATATCGCTTTTCAGGATTAACTCGGTCAATTTCAGCCGATTGGTCAAAAACATCACCCAGGCTTTCAGGTGATTTTAGCATTTTTTCTTCAAGCTTAAGAATTTCCTCAAAAAATAGTTTGGTTTTGGTAACGGCTTTAAGGATTATTTTTTCCCCTCTTTCCATTTGCTTGGCCAGGGCAATTTCTTTTTCCCTGGTCAGCAAAGGAACGCGGCCCATATCCCGAAAATAAAGACGAAGGGGGTCATTGGAAGTTTCGACCTCAGCTTCGCTTTCTAAAATTTCCGTCGACTCTTCAGTTAAAGGCAACAAGTTCTCTTCTTTGACGACATTATCTAAGACTCGATGGCGCTCAGTCTGTCCTTCAACTACGTCTTCAAATTCATCTTCAAATTCATCAAACATTCGAAAACCTGACTTCATTTCCCCTTTACCTCATCAATCAAAAATTTATTTTATTATATCACATTCTGAAAAAGAAATTTAAGGATATTTTAATCAAGGCGCACAAATTTTTCGAAAAAAAGAAGAGCCTGATCTACCCGCCTGAAAACAGGTAAGCCTTTGCTTTCCAGATAATTAGCCAGAGGATCATAGAGAGAACCAGCATCAAGACTGATAACAAAGGGTTTACTGCTTTGATAGAAAAGCTCAATGAGCCTGGAAACAAGGCTTGAAGGTTCTTGAAAATCCTCCCCATATTCCTTGGCCTGGAGAGTTTTCAGAGCTGGGGTCAGGGGAACAGGAGAAATTAAGGCGCAATCAACGCCAGGATCTTCAAGAATGGCTTCAACACAGGCGGCAAAAGCTGAATCGTCAGCCACGGGGGTCAGATCAAGGGGGTTACGAACGTCCTGA
The DNA here is from genome assembly GCA_938092135.1 of uncultured bacterium. Taxonomy (GTDB): domain Bacteria; phylum Acidobacteriota; class Aminicenantia; order Aminicenantales; family CALLJL01; genus CALLJL01. The sequence continues at coordinate 95,527 of CALLJL010000003.1, read as the reverse complement.
AGTCGGTCAATCCCCAGAGGCGAAAGGGCCTTAAGAAGCTTTTCCTTTGTCTGGGGTGACCACTTTGCTAGCTTTAAGACCCCATCAGGGAAAATGCGGTCAGCCATGATAACACACTCAAAGCCAGCATTGCTCAGCAAACCAATTCTTGAACCAGGAACTTTTTTATTTCTTAGATAAAAAAGAGCTTTCAAGGCCAGCTCAAATTCAGTTAAGGTCTCGGCTACATAAACCCCCTGCTGATTCATCAATGCCCTAAAAATTGAATAATCCCCGGCAACTGAGGCCGTATGGCTGGCTGTGGCTAATTGACCTTGGGGAGTTCGCCCTCCCTTATATATAACTATCCTCGAACCTGATTTTATAATCCTTGAAGAAGCCTTCGCTAGGATCAGCCCATCCCCTTCCCTTAAACCTTCAAGATAGATAGCAAAAACCTTGGCCTGGCCATCTAATGATTGAGAAAAATAATCAAGATAGTCAGCAACGGTGAGGTCCAATTGATTGCCAATGGAAATGGCCATCTCCGGCCCAAGCTGAGGCAATCTGCTTAAATGAGTAATCATGAAAGCGCCGCTCTGGGATATAAAAATTAGCCCCGGCTCACTTTCTTTTTTTCTGGGAAATTTATATTCGGGAATAAAGGTTGTATCATACTGGCCTGGCCTCGAAATTATCCCCAGGCAATTAGCCCCGTTGATTACCGGGACTAGGCGTCCCTCTCTTCTAGACTTAGCAATTAATTCTCTCACTCTTTTTTCTTCTTTCTGGGTTCCCCTCTTTTCTCCGAGACCACCAGCAATTATGATCATCGAAGAGGCTTTTTGTTCATTAATCAGGCTTTCAAGGCAAGAATAAACTTGCTCAGCGGGCAGAGCATAAACAAAAAGATCAACAGCTTCGGGCAAAGAAGCGATATCAGGGTAACATCGACAGCCCTCAATGACTTCTGAACCGGGCTTAACAATAAAAACTTTATCTTTTGGATAGCCTGCCTGGAGAATATTGTTCAGAATAATATGTCCTAGGTTCATTCTTTCAGAAACCCCTATTATGCCTATGGATCGAGGAAAAAGAAGTTGAGATAGCTGGTTAATCGGCGGTCTCAATCGAAACTCTTTTTCTTTGGAAAAGCGCACCAAGCCATCGAGGGGTATCAAATTTCCTTGGGCCATAACTACAGGATTGGCCTCAAGTTCTTCGAGGACAAAACCTTTTCCAGGGTAAAAAATGGAGAAAAACCTGGCCAAACGAGCTAAATTTTCAATAACTTCAATTAATTTCGTAACAGCTAAAACTGGTCGACCCCCTCTTGGTCCTTTTATTATTTTTTCATAAAAAGCCAAGCGAGAAAGCTCGAAAACTATTTTTCTACGCTTAATGAAATAGGGCGAAAAAAAGCCTAGGGCCTGTTCTTCCTTAAGCCGCGGGGTTATATATTCCACATCAATTCCGCCGCAACCAATCGTAATTATGGGGCCAAAATCCCTGGTTTGCTTTAAACCTAAAAGTAATTCCTCCCCAAGACCTATTCTTTCATAATTCACCTTTTCAATAATTAAAAAACCAAGGATAGATTCCCTAACTATAGATTCATCAATTTTGCTTCCTATTTTTTTAATGGTACCCCGCGCCTGGGACCACTTCAGCCATTTTTGGGGAATTTCTTCTTCCATGGCTTTCAGATTTTCTCTTATTTCTTTAAAATTATTGGCCACGAATCTAACCCCGCCGACATCGGTTTTATGGAGAATAAGAGGAGAAACTACCTTCAAAACCACCTCTGATGTTTCCAAACCTTTAAGCTTATTTAGGGCAGAAACTTCTCCTCTAGGAACATAAATGAATTGAGGAACCTTTAAGCCAATTTTTTTGAGGATTGAATAGACTTCCGGCTCGAGGAGATGATTGCGGCCTTCAGCCTGAGCTTTCTCGAATAATCTATTAATTGACCTATAGAATTCAATCATCTCCTTTCTCCTCAATTTTTAGATTGAATTATGAATTTAACTCTTCCTAAAATCGAAATAAAATTTTATCGATTTTTTATTTTCACTTTAAAGATTAATTTATTTTCAATTGAAGCCTGGCCTCTTGCCTTCCGAGCTCAAAAGCTTTCAGATTGAGATCAACTATTTTCTGACCTCTGGGCTGAAAGAACTCCTTGAGGGCCGAAAGGAGATGGTCAAGCTCAAGAGGCAAGAAAAGAGACGCTGCTCCAAGCATAACTATATTCTGCACTCGGCCAGAGCCCGCCTTTCGAGCTATCTGATCGGCATTAATAATTAGATGGTTTTTGATCTCTCTGATTGAATCTAAAAGATCAGCTATAGGGGGATAATCAGGGATATTGACGTAAGGAGAGGAACTGGAAACAACTGTCCCTTCTGGTTGCAAATAATCGAGATAACGGAGAGCCTCAAGGGGCTCCACAGCCAAAATAAGGTCACACTTTCCTTTGGGAATGAGGTCACTATAGATAGGACCATCAGAAAGACGAAGATGCGATTGAACAGCCCCACCTCTTTGGGCCATTCCATGAACTTCAGCTTGCTTAAAATTCAAACCCTGAAGCAGGGCTGCCCGATCAATAACAAAGGCAATAGAAAGAATGCCTTGACCACCCACCCCGGCTAAAATCAAATCAAATTTCATTCTTGACCCCGTTTCTTTTTTCTTGCCTCCTGGATGCATTCTCGGGAAGCAATAATAACCGAAAGACCAGGATAATTTATTTCTTCCTTAATCAAGGCCGCATTTGCCTCTAAATTCCGAGGCAAGGGCTCGATAAGTCGCAGGTGCTCGCGATTTACGCCCAGCCCTTCGACCATTTTCACCAGATATTCGCCGGAAGCATAGCTCATCTGGCCACCTGTCATGGCCACTGTTCCATTATCAAGGATAATGACTGTCATTTTTGTGTTGGTCCTGGCAGCTTCAAGCAGAGGGGTAAGACCAGAATGGCCAAAAGTGGAATCACCGATAACTGCAATCGACGGATGATAACCTACATCAGCCGCTCCTTTGGCCATTCCAATGCTTGCGCCCATGCAAACACAGGTATCAATGGCCGAGTAAGGGGGGAAATATCCCAAAGTATAACAGCCGATATCGCTAAAGACCATGGCCTGGGGAAAATCTTTCAAAGCTTCTTTGAGAACCAAAAAAGTATCGGCATGGGGGCATCCCTGACAGAGTTGAGGGGGCCTGGAAGCTATAGGAGATGAAAGCTTAGGTAGTCTGGCTAATGCCTTAAGACCGAGGGCCTGGCGAACATGATCAGGAGAAAGCTCGCCAGAGAGAGGTAGATCACCGCTGAGCTTACCTCTTATCCTTTTGCCGGGGATACCCATAAGCCCTCGCAAATTTCTTTCAATAAAAGGATAGCCTTCCTCCACAACGAGAACTGTATCGACCTCATCCATAAGCTTACGGATGAGTTTCTCGGGCAAAGGATAAGTTGAAATTTTAAGGAAGGAAGGTTTAGATTCAAGGTCAGGCCAGTTCTCAAGAACATAATTAGCAGCAATTCCGGAAGCAATAATTCCAAGAGGAGAACTTCGGCCAGCTAATTTAAGTTGGTTAAAAGGAGATTCTTCTGAAAGACGACGCAATTCTTCCTGTTTGTTCAAGACAACTTGAAAACGACGACGCGCATTAATGGGCAACAGGGTCCAATGGCTTCTTTCGCCAGTCGGCAAAGATTTGGGTGAAACTGGTTCTCGCGGAAAAATGGAAGAGCGACTGTGGGCTAAACGGGTAACAAGCCTGATCATAACCGGTAATCCCACAGCCTCAGAAAGGTCAAAGGCCTGGCGGGTCATTTCATAGGCTTCTTGATGAGAGGAAGGTTCAAAACAAAATATTTGGGCGAACTGGGCATAAAAACGACTGTCTTGTTCATTTTGAGAGCTGTGCATGCTGGGATCATCGGCCACAACCACTACGAGCCCGCCATTGGCACCAGTTAGACTGGAATTAATGAAGGGATCGGCAGCCACATTGAGCCCCACATGCTTCATCGAAACCAAGGCCCTTTTGCCGGCAAAGGATACTCCTAAAGCTTGCTCCAAAGCGACCTTTTCATTAACTGACCAGCGGGCAACAAATCCTTTCTCTTGGGAAGCTCTAATTAAAAATTCCATGACTTCTGAGGCAGGCGTTCCAGGATAAGAGTAGGCAGCAGCCAGACCGGCATGGATGGCTCCAAGGGCAACCGCTTCATCGCCCAAGGCAACAAATTTTTCCATTGTGGCCTCACTCTTCAATTCATTTAAGAAAAAATTTACTCCACAGGATAACCTTCGCCAGCCTAAGTGTCAAGCTAAGCCGATCATGAATAGTTTTAAAAGGATTTTAAGTTAGAATAAATATTTAAGAGAAAAAATTTAATGATCCATGTTTTTTCAAAATCAAATTAAAACTTTAATTGAAGGTCAAGAAAAGGCAATTTAGGATAACGAAAAGATGGAATGCCTTGTTCTGTTGACAAATTTTATTATATTTTGATATAGAAAAAAGAGGGTTTTTTTCAGAAAGGGAACAATAATGAATCCCATTGATAAGGGAAATATCTTAAAAGAAATAGACTCTTCTTGCTGGATAGAAATTTTATCGGGGTCCTTTGAGGGCATATTTTTAATCGACAGAGAAAAAAATATCCTCTTCTGGAATAAATCGGCCGAGAAAATTTCTGGCTATCCAAGTTCGGAAGCTCTGGGGCGAAAATGTTCAGATAAACTTCTTGTCCCCATAGATGACCAAGGCCGGCTTCTTTGCTCAGAGCTATGTCCCTTGAATAAAATTCAAACTGGGACCTCTAACCAAATTTTGGAATTATATATTCATCATCGAGAAGGCTATCGCCTACCTGTATTGATGAGGATAGCCCCTTTAAAAAGCCGAACAGATGAAGTTATTGGCACAGCTCATATCTTTATTGATACCTCACCTCGCTTGACCATGCCACCCCGAATTGATGAACTCAACCGGCTTGATCTCATCGATCCTCTGACTTCCATTGGTAACCGTAATTTCCTTAAAATTTATCTTCAATCGAGGCTTCAAGAAATGCAAAAATTTGGCCTCACTTTTGGAGTTTTATTTATAGATATTGATCGCCTAGCTGAAATAAATGATCTTTATGGTCGCTCGACTGGAGATCGTCTCATTGCTGCTATTGCCCGAACTCTTCTAAATAACTTGAGGTTCATAGATATTCTCGGTCGCTGGGAAGACGATGCTTTTCTAGCCATTATTACTAATGTTAATGAAGCCAAACTGGATGTAGTGGCCAACAAACTGCGCCTTCTAGCTCAAAACTCCTTCATCTTTACCAACGGTCTTTCGGTCAGCACAACTGTCTCCATCGGGGCCACAATGGCTCGGAAGCGAGATACCGTTAAAGAAATTATTGATCGGGCTGAAAAATTGATGCTCCATAGTAAATGGCTTGGAAGAAACCGGGTTTGCCTTCGTCTGTCCTAAAACGTTTGGTCTTAAGATAAAAACCAAATTTTAAGCTTTTTTATATTTTCAATTAAAATTTAAATTTTTTTTCTTTAATTTTCAAATTTACTAATTTTTTTATTTTCTCGCTGGAGACTAGAAAAAAATGTGCTAAAATAAGGCAAATGTCAGGTCCTTCTGAAAAAAGAACTCCCGCCTATCTCGTCCTAGAAAATGGAACCATTTTTGAGGGCTTATCTTGCGGAGCTTTAGGTGAAGCAGCTGGAGAAATTGTCTTTAATACGGCCATGACAGGTTATCAAGAAATTTTGACCGATCCATCCTATCGTGGTCAGATTGTCGTTATGACCTATCCTCTTATTGGCAATACAGGGATTAATTTCGAGGATATGGAATCTCATCAACCTTGGGTCGAAGGCCTTGTTGTCCGGGAAATGACTCAGATCCCTTCAAGCTGGCGAGCTAAGGAAAGCCTGCGGGACTATTTAATAAAAAAAGGAATTCCGGCCATCGAAAGAATTGATACGCGCCGCCTAGTTAAAATGATCCGCGAAGTTGGAGCCCAAAGGGCCCTACTGAGTACTGAAGTTTATGATCCTAATATTCTCAGGAAAAAGGTGAAAGAAATTCCTTCTATTGTCGGCACAGATTTGGCCAGCTCAGTCACCTGTTCAAAACCATATATTTTTGATGAGGGAGATTATGTCTGGCCTTTTGGTTATGTTAGAAAAAATAGCCAAAAGTTTAAAGTAGTTGTTCTTGATTTTGGCGTTAAACGAAATATCCTCCGCCTTCTGGTTGCCCATGGAGCCAAGGTTCAAGTGGTTCCGGCGAGAACTTCCGCTGAGGAAATAATCTCTCTTCAGCCTGATGGTCTGCTTCTTTCCAATGGGCCAGGGGATCCAGAACCGCTCGTGGCTGCCATTGAAACTATAAAGAAACTAGTGGGAAAGCTGCCCATCTTCGGAATTTGCCTGGGTCATCAACTTCTTGCTCTGGCTCTTGGTGGGCGAACCTATAAATTAAAGTTCGGTCACCATGGAGCCAATCATCCTGTAAAAAATCTAATCACCGGTGAAGTGGAAATCACTTCCCAGAATCATGGTTTTGCCGTGGAAATGTCCTCTTTACCCTCTGGCTCCAGACTCACCCATATTAACCTTAACGATGGAACAGTTGAAGGTCTGGCGTATCCAGAACTTCTGGCCTTTTCAGTCCAGTATCATCCAGAAAGCTCCCCTGGCCCTCATGATGCCCGTTATCTTTTTAATCAATTTTTTAATCTGATGAATGAATTTAAACAAGCCCATGCCCAGAAGGAATGATCTCGAATCAATTTTGATTATCGGTTCGGGACCGATTGTCATCGGCCAGGCCTGCGAATTTGATTATTCTGGAACCCAGGCCCTGAAGGCTCTAAAAGAAGAAGGCTATCGACTTATTTTGGTGAACTCTAATCCTGCTACTATTATGACTGACCCTGAATTTGCCGACCGGACATATCTTGAACCATTAATCTTGGAATACATTGAAAAAATTATTGTCAAAGAAAGACCTCAGGCTTTGCTGGCTACATTGGGAGGTCAAAAAGCCCTCAATCTAGCCATCGAACTAGAGGAAAAAGGGATTTTATCCCAGTATGGCCTCGAACTTCTTGGCGTAAAAGCTGATTCCATTCGCAAAGCTGAAAATAGAGAAATGTTTCGCCGGTCCATGGAAAAAATTGGCCTGAAAGTTCCCGTCTCGGGAATTGCCCGTAATCTCAAGGAAGCCGAGGCAGTAGCCCGAAAAATTGGCTTCCCTCTAGTCATTCGACCGTCCTTCACCTTGGGTGGGACTGGAGGCAGCATAATTTATGATTGGAATGATTTTTACCATTTTGTCCCTCTTGCCTTGGCCATAAGTCCAATTTCCCAGGTTCTCCTAGAACAATCGATTGCGGGCTGGAAAGAATTTGAGCTGGAAGTGATGAGGGATAATAAGAATAATGCCGTCATTGTTTGCTCCATTGAAAATGTTGATCCTATGGGTGTTCATACCGGAGATTCCATAACTGTCGCTCCAGCTCAAACCTTAACTGATAAAGAATATCAACAGATGAGGGATGCGGCCCTAAATATTATGAGGGAAATAGGCATAACCTGCGGCGGCTCTAATATCCAATTTGCAATTAATCCAGAAAATGGTGAGATGATGGTTATTGAAATGAATCCGAGAGTTTCCCGGTCTTCAGCTTTAGCTTCCAAAGCAACCGGCTTTCCCATAGCCAAAATAGCGGCTAAGCTGGCTGTGGGTTATACCCTTGATGAATTGCTTAATGATATCACTAAAAAGACCCCCGCCTGCTTTGAACCGGCGATTGATTATGTTGTGGTTAAGATTCCTCGTTTTGCCTTTGAAAAATTTCCAGAAGAATCAGCATCTCTGACTACGCAGATGAAGTCGGTAGGCGAAGTCATGGCAATTGGACGGACCTTTAAAGAAGCTTTACTTAAAGCCATCCGATCCCTAGAAATCAACCGCTATGGCTTGGAGAAAATCCTGGCTTATTTAACTGAGACCGATTTAGAAAAAAAACTCAGTCAGCCCCAGGCTGACCGCCTTTGGGCCATAGCCGAAGCATTTCGGCGGAAAATGAGCCTGACAAAAATTTCCTCTTTGACTAAAATTGATCCCTTTTTCTTAGCCCATATCCAAGAAATTGTCTTAATGGAAGAAACCTTTGAAAAATCCGATTTCGCCTCCCTTGAGCCTTCCCTTCTCCATGAAGCCAAAAAAATGGGCCTAGCCGACCGTCGTTTAGCTGATTTGCTGAGAATAAAGGAAGAAGCCCTTCGCGCCCTTCGTTGGAAGGAGGGCATTAGACCAGTTTGGAAGGTTGTCGATACCTGTGCTGGAGAATTTACTTCAGAAACCCCCTATTTTTACTCCACCTATGAAGACGAAGATGAAGTTCCGGAAATAAAGGAAAAGAAGGCAATTATCCTTGGCTCTGGTCCAAATCGAATTGGTCAAGGGATAGAATTTGATTATTGCTGTGTTCACAGCGTATTAGCTCTTAAAGAAATGGGGTTAAAGGCCATTATGATTAATTCTAACCCGGAAACAGTTTCCACCGATTATGATATTTCTGACCGACTCTACTTCGATCCTATCACAACGGAAGATGTTCTAGAAATAGCGTTAAAGGAAAAATCGGCTGGTCTTATTGTTCAATTTGGCGGTCAGACACCCCTTAAAATGGCGGGCGAATTAAAAAGTTATGGCCTTAAAATCTTCGGCACATCACCCGAAATTATCGATCTCTGCGAAGATAGAGAAAAATTTGATGACTTTCTGCAAAAGCTCGGGCTGATTCGACCAAGAAATGGGACCGCTCGAACCATCAAGGAAGCTCTCAAGGTCGCTGCCCGAATTGGCTATCCCGTTTTAATTCGGCCATCCTATGTTTTGGGTGGTCGAGCCATGAAAATAATTCATTCTGAAGAGGATCTTGAAAAATATTTAAATTCAATTACTGACCATATGGGTGAACATCCTTTGCTGATCGATGAATTTCTGGAAAATGCGGTTGAAGTCGATGTGGATCTTCTCGCCGATGGTGAAGATGTTTTTATTGGGGGTATCCTAGAACACATTCAGGAAGCTGGGGTCCATTCAGGGGATGCTACGATGGTTTTTCCCCCCTATTTTTTGGCCGACCGAATTGTCGAGGAAATTAAAAGGCAGTCTATTCTTTTGGCCAAAGAACTCGGCATTGTCGGCCTTATGAATATCCAAATGGCCGTCAAAGGAAGTCGACTTTACATCCTTGAGGTAAATCCAAGGGCTTCGCGAACAGTCCCCTTTGTTTCCAAGGTTATAGGTTTGCCGCTAGCTAAAATTGCCACTCATCTTATTATGGGTGAAAAACTAAAGAAAATGAATCTTCAGCCTTCTAGTCATAATCTCGTCGCTGTCAAAGAAGCTGTTTTTTCCTTTGATAAATTTCATGAAGTTGACCCTGTTCTCGGACCTGAAATGCGCTCCACAGGCGAGTCAATTGGCCTTGATCGTAATTTTGCCTTGGCCTTTCTCAAGGCCATGGAGGGAGCCGGCTTTAAGCTGCCAGCAACTGGCCAAGTTTTTGTCAGCGTTCCTGATGAGGATAAGCCGAGGTTCTTACCCATCGTGGAAAAAATGGCGAATTTAGGTTTTCGCTTTACGGCCACTGAAGGCACAGCTCAATATTTAAAGCGCCATGGATTCAAAGCAAAAATAGTAGGAAAAATTGCATCTTCTCGCCATAACATCCTAAATGATATAAAAGAAGGCCGGGTTAATTTAATTTTTAATACTCCCAATGGTCGACAAGAAATGGATGATGCCCGCATTATTCGTCATGTGGCCTTCAGCTATCGCGTGCCCTGTTTCACGACCATCCCCTCGGCCAGTGCTGCCTGCTCGGCTATTCACATCAGAAGAAAAAAGGAGCCTGATGTTTATTGCCTTCAGAGTCTCCATCAAAAAAGAGATTAAAATCAGAAATTAAAGGAGCCGATGTCCTTATCTTTAAACAAACATAATTGAAAGGAAGCGACCAAAGAACTTGAAGCTCCGCTTTCTTTTAAGATAATATTATTGAGTTTAGTAAATCAATAAATGAAAAAAATAGCTATTATCCCTGCTTTTAATGAAGAAAAAAATATCCAAGGCGTTATTTCTTCTCTTAAACAATATCAACCTGACTTTGATATTTTGGTAATTAATGATGGTTCCTTTGATCAAACTTCCCTCGCCGCCAGAAAGACCAACCAAGCTCTCGTTATTGATCTTTTGTCGAATATTGGTATTGGTGGAGCTGTTCAGACTGGTTTTATTTACAGCCGTCGAAAAAATTATGATCTAGCTATCCAGATTGATGGTGATGGCCAGCATGATCCGGCCGAGATAAAAAAATTAATTGAACCAATCCTAGCTGACAAAGCGGACATGGTCATTGGCTCTCGCTTTTTGTCTCAATCAAAATACAAAGGCACTTTTTGGCGACGCCTGGGGATTAAAATCTTTTCCTTCCTTAATCTAATTTTTCTCGGGGAAAAATTCACAGATAGTACCTCCGGTTTCAGGGCCTTTAATCGCCGGACGATAGAAATTTTGAGTGAGGAGTATCCCGATGACTTTCCTGAACCGGAGGCGATTTTTCTCCTAAAAAAGAAGGGGCTTCGGATCATGGAAGTTCCCGTCTCCATGGAAGCAAGACGAGCGGGCCGATCTTCTCTAAGCTTCTTTAAATCCATTTATTATATGGTCAAAGTAATCCTGGCCATTTCTATTCTGATGCTTAGAAAATAACAACAAAAAGGCCAACCATGGCTGAAGTCAATACAATGAGAATTCAAATTTTAGCTATATTTGGCAGCGTGGCTTTGATTATTTTTATCCTTAATCTTATTAGAAAGAAAAAATTGCGGGAAGAATTTTCAATTCTCTGGCTGGTGACAGCCTTCATCTTCCTTTTAATTTCTATCTTTAGGCCCCTGCTTGATAAATTTTCCTACTTTCTGGGAATAGACTACCCACCGGCAGCTCTTTTTCTCATTCTAATTCTTGGCCTGATCATGGTTTGCATCCATTTTTCTATAGCCATTTCTGAGCTTAAGGAAACAAATAAAAAATTGTTGCAGGAACTTGGATTGCTCAGGGCCGAGCTTGAAGAAAAAGAAAGGAGGGAAAAGTGAAAGGTTTTCCTCTCTTTTCTCTGGCTATTTTCCTCTGGGCTTCATCGCAGGTTCTAATAAAAATCGGCTTGGCTAAATTAGCTAACGAACCTTTTAGCCTTAAATTTTTTATCAAGGCTCTTAGCTCCCATTTTGTCCTTATTGGTTTGTTTTTTTCAGGAGTTGGTGTTCTCTTCTGGCTGATGATTCTTTCCCGCTATGACCTGGCATTTTCTAATCTCCTTGTCTGCTTAACCTATGTTTTAATTATGATCATTTCGGCCATCTTTCTCCATGAATCCTTTTCTTTTTTCAAAATTTTCGGAGCCACCTTGATTATCGCTGGCGTCTTTTTTGTTCTTAAGGGATAAGTTTTTATGGGTTGGACCCTTTTCAATGATTCCCTCTCTTTACAATGGGACAATCTGGTGGAAAGTAATCTTCATGGCCGTTTTATCCATCTCCTGGGATTTAAAAAAGCCATCGAAGGTTGTTATCACCTGAATTCGATTTATCTAGCTTATCTTGAAAAGGGCGAGATTTTAAGTCTTTTTCCTGGATTTTTCCATCGAGGCTTATTTCTTGGAAGAAAAATTATTTCCCAGCCCTTTTCAGAATACGGCGGTCTTCTTTTTCGGTCTGATGTTCCCCACGAGAAAAGATTAATTATTATCGACCAATTTCTGAAATTGATAAAAAATTTTTTAACCGAAAAAAATTATCTTGCTCTTGAAATGCGCCATCCCCAAGAGATGCTGGGAGTAAAAACTGAAAGTCTTCAGGCCCGTAAATTATTCCGGCGAAGTTGGCTTGAAATCGAAGCTCCCGATATTTTCTGGAAGAAGCTTGACCCAAAAGAAAGGAATATTCTGAGAAAAGCTGAGTCCTATAAATTAAAAATTGAATTGGCTAACAATATGGAAACACTAAAAGAAAAATTTTATCCTCTCTATTTAAGAACAATGAAAAGATTAGGTAGCCCACCTCATCCTCTTATCTATTTTTTAAACCTCTTTCACTACCTTAGGCCCTATCTGAAAATTTTTATCGTTAATTTTAAAACGAGACCGGTGGCGGCTTTAATTGCCTGGGCCGTGGGTGTAACAGTTCACATTACCGATATGGTTTCCGATGAAAGATTTTTCTTTGTCAAGCCTAATGATTTAGCCATCTGGGAATTTCTCAGCTGGGCCTACAACGAGGGCTTTAAAATCTTTGATTTTGGACCGGTGAGGTATCGTGGCCAGGAAATATTTAAAAAGAAGTGGCTGCTCAAACTTGAGGATTATTATTATGTTTATTTATGTAATGATTTAAATAAAGTGAGAAACATTTTTTCCTCAAATTCATTTTTAACCCGAATGGCTCCTTCTATATGGAAATCCCTTTTGCCTTTGCCAATGACCGCCTTTTTAGGTAAATTCTTTCGACGTGAGATGGCCCTATAAATGGACGAAAGACTTCTTTCCCGACTCCGCTGTCCGCTCTGCCACTCTTCTCTTTCCCTAAAAGACCAGATTCTTATGTGCTCAGGCTGTCAGGAAACTTATTCTATTTATAATAAAATTCCTCGGCTATTGAAGTTAACCGAGATTCAAAGCTACTGGCAAAATTATTTTGATGAGCGAATTGAAAAAAAGGGCGACTCCTTAGCGGCTAATAGTTATTTAAATCAGGGTCATTTTCGTTTACTCCAGCAAACCGTCCTCAAAGTTACAGGCAATATCAAGGATTTAATGATTATTGATGTCGGCTGTGGCACAGGCCATTTTAGTTTTCCTCTGGTCACCGATAATTACCTGGTCGGCCTTGACCTTTCTCATAAAATGCTCCAAGCAGCTCAAGCCAAAGGATTTCATCCTATCCAGGCCTCAGCCCTCGAGCCGCCTTTGGCTGACAATTCTTTCGATTTGGTTCTAGCCAACAGTATTATTCAATGCCTCGCCGATGCTGAGAAATTTCTTGCTGAGCTTGTGCGAATCTGCATTCCCCGCGGCCGAATCATAATCAGCGCTTTCAACAGCCAGAATATCTTTTTCCGGATTCTTCACCATTTAGAACCAGAGAGAAAACCGTCTTTATTTCTTCATCCCTTGAAAAAAATTATTAAGCTTCTTTCTAAACAGAAAGTTGGAATCTTAGGAATTTATCTTTTATTTTACCCTTTGAAATTTAAAAAAAAATTCATCAATTTTAGAAAACTTCAATCAATTTTTCTTTTCTTAGCCTCATCTTTTGTCATTGAGGCTAAAAAAATAGACTCTTCATTCAGTTCCGATGCTAAGTAGAAACAAAAAATTAAATATTTTAACCTTCGATGTAGAAGAATGGTATCAGGCTAATTATCCTGGTTTTGAAAAGAATTCAGAGAATCTTGAAGATAAAAATCTAGAGGAAAATATTAGCCGTCTTTTGGAGCTTTGCCATCATCATCAGGCTAAAGCTACTTTTTTCATTTTGGGAACAACTGCGGAAAGATACCCTAGTCTTGTTCCCATGATTAAGGCTAAAGGTCATGAAATTGCCTGTCATGGTTATCGCCATGATCTTATTTATAACCTTTCGCCAAAAGAATTTGAAAGCGATCTTAAAAGGGCCTTAAAAATATTAGAAAACCAGGCCGGAGAAAAAATAATTGGCTTTCGGGCACCGTCATGGTCAATCCGCAAAGATATGTCCTGGTTTTTTCAAATTCTTGAAGAAAATGGCCTAGTCTATGATTCCAGCCTTTTCCCCATAAAGACATTTCTCTATGGCGAAAAAGGGGTTGATCCGAGGCCCCATTTCATTGGTGGGCTCCTCGAGTTACCCCCTTCGGTTATAACTTTTTCCTTATTGAAAATTCCCTTTTCCGGGGGATTTTATTTCCGGGCTTTACCCTACTTTTTAATTAAAAAAGGCATTAAGAAGCTTAATCAGGACAGTCTGCCAGCCATAGTCTATCTCCATCCAAGAGAGATAGACCCGAGTTCTCCTCACCTGACTTTAACTTTGAAACCCAGATTTATCCATTATTTTGGAATAAAAAAAGCTCTGACCAAACTGCAGGCTCTTCTTCAGGATTTCCAGTTCACTTCCATCAGGGACTATTTTGGCTTTTCCCATTTTGACAAAGGAAACGGCTTTCACTAAAATCTCGCCGTATGAATCGCCGAGCTTTGACCAAAGAGAAATTGCCTTTGATCTTGACAGGAGTGATCTTCCTACTGGGAGTTTTTCTTCGTTTTTGGGGATTGTCTTCAGTTTACCAGCGGGTTGATGATGTGCCTGTCGCCCGCTCCATTTTAACCATTTATCATGGTGATTGGCGACCTGACCCCATTTATTTCTACCCAATTTTTTTCAATTATCTTGTGGCTTTGCTGATGCATGGAATCTCCTTTCTTATCAACGTTCTTCGCCTTAAGGCCGAACCAGGTCTTTATCCCTTCAGTCTTGTTGAAGCCCTGACCATAGCTAGAATTTTTTCTGCTTTTCTCGGTTCGCTGACGATTTTAGTTGTTTATTCTTTAGGGAAAAGATGGTTAAATTATACTCAGGCTCTGCTTGTTTCCCTAATTTTTTCCTTTTCTTTTATTCATATTATTTATAGCCACCAAATCGTGCTCGACGGCCCTATGACCTTTTTCTATACCGTCTGCTTTTATTTTTGCTTTCTCATTTTAAAGGAGGGAAAGACAATTCATTATCTTTTAGCCGGTTTTTTTGCCGGCCTGGCCATGGCAACTAAATATAACGGAATTTATATTATTTTCTCTATTTTTCTCGCTCACCTTTTCTTCTGCTGGAAAGAAAAAAGAAAATTCCAAAAGCTTTTTCTTTCCCCAAAAATTTATTTAGCGGCTTCGACCTCGGTTTTGGCTTTTTTTATTGGACACCCCTATGCTCTTACCAGATTTCGCCACTTTGTTCGGGCAACGTGGTTGTTGGCCAAGACCGTGAATGAGATTGAATGGCATCTTCAACCAATCAATCCCCAGACTATTTTGGAGCATATTAAATTTAACAAATATTCTCTCGGCGTTGTTAATCTTTATCAGGGGGAGGGGCTGCTATTTTCACTTTTGATTTTTGCAGGCTTCATTTGGGTCCTGCTTCGGGGAGAAAGGGAGCACAAATTCCTCCTTATTTCAGCTCTCCTTTATTTTCTTGGAGCTTTAGGTTTTCTTGGTTTTTATCGCTATCGGGATCTTGTCCCCTTGTCCCCCTTTTATTCCTTCCTGGCTTCCTTCAGTTTCTCTCTTTTCCCTGATTTTATAAGAAAAAGAAAACTGCTCAACGCTTCCCTTATCGCTCTTATTATGGTCATTCTCGGATATAGAACTTTAGCCATGACCTATTATCTCTGGCAGGATGACACCACCCAAATTGCCTCAAGATGGATGAAACGAAATCTTCCTGAAAGAAGCTGGATAGGCAAGGAATGGTTTACTCCGGCCAATCCTGACCCCAATTTAAAATTTCGTTTCTCTTCCAGACCTTATTTATTTAATGTTAATCTTCACCCATTAAAAAAATATGATTATATTATTACTTCAAGTGCCTGCTCTTCTCTTTTCTTGGCCAATCAAAAATTTTATCCCCACTGGAGCCGGACTTATCTCGAATTAGACCGCCAACACGAACTTTTAAAAAGAATCTTTCTTCGGCCATTTGAGTATAAAAATCCAGAAATAAAAATTTATAGCGGACCCGTTGAAAGAAAGGGAAAATTATATTTCTGGTTACCTCGGGTGCCTCCGCTGATTAACCCGAAAAGGGAATTCCATGTGGTCGATAAAAGTCCCTATGAAAAAGATATCAATACTTTCTTTCTTCACGGCCAGGAAAAAATTAGAAGATTTTTTATTGGCGAAAATAACCTGCCCATTTTGGGGATATTTGTTCAGCCTGTTGATCCGAAAGGACAGCTTGAAATTTTTAGCGGTCTAAGACGGAAAAAAATAAAGTTTAAAAACAATGAGCCAACCTGGACAACTATCAAGCCTTGGAGAACCTTTCCCTTTTTAAAACCTGTGTACCGTATTGATATTAAAGGCTCATCCCTTAGCCAAAAAGTCATGGTTAATCTTGCCTCCGACTATTTTAGTTTAGGTCTTAATTTCTTCAGAATTGGTGAATACAGAGAAGCCAAGAAATATTTCGAGAAAATCCTGCTTAAGGAACCAGAAAGAATAAAGAATGTTGAGGTCTATCTCTTTTTGGCCCTTTGTTTTGAGCAATTGGGAGAAAAAGAGGAGGCTGAGAGGATTTTAAAGGATCTGACCGAAACGCCTGAATTCAAACGATATCTGAATTTATATCAAAATCTTGGAAAAGAAAACCTTTGGCTCCGTCATTTTGAAAGATATTCAGGTGTTAATTATAACCTTTGGCGTTTAAGCCAAGGAAATATTATAGAAGACGACATGTTTAAAGTAGAAAGAGGACAGGTCTATGAAGGCGATTTTCTTCTTAATGGAAAAGGCCTAGGGCCCAAACTTAATGAAACTGGTTTTATCATCTCCTCTTCTTCTTTCGAACTGGTTCCTGGAAACTATCAGCTTGAAATTTATTTTTATAATCCCATTAAATTTTTTGGAACAATAGGAAACATAATTATTGAATTCAATGGTCAGGAAAAGAGAGTTCAGAAATATCCTCTAGTAATTCAAGGGGTTAACGAAAATTTGTTTTCCCTAGCTTCCCTCCTTTTCAGCCATACTAATTTAGTTGAAAACATAAGCTTTCGCTTGGAAATTCAAAGCAGCCAAACTTTAATTTTTGACTATCTCAAATATTATCCTGATCTTGAAGGCTTTCTTGAGGCAAAGTATAGACTTCTTTCGCCCGTTCTGACTCTGGCGATTAAAACGCAGAGGTGATGAAATTAATAAATTATTTTCCTTTCTGCCCTGTTTGTGGGGCAGCGAGACCGAAAGAAATCTTTCTTTATCGTTCCTTTCGTTATGTTCGCTGCACCGAATGCGCTCTTATCTGGATGAATCCCCAGCTTAAAAGCGAAGCTATGGCTGATGATTATGAAATCTTGGACTGGAAAGCCTATCATTGTTTTATCGATGATTTTCGATACCGACAATTTCAAAATGATATAGCATTAATAAAAAAATTCTTTCCTCAGGGAGGGCGGCTTCTTGATATTGGGACAGGAACAGGTGAATTTTTAAAAGTAGCTTCTGAGCATGGCTTTATTGCCTTTGGACTTGAGCCGTCCAAGAAGGCCTGTCAGGAAGCTTCTAAATTTGGCTATGTTCTTCAGGGTGAATTCGAGAATCAAAGCCTCAGGGAAAATTATTTTGAAGTTATCACCCTATGGTCAGTTCTTGAACATGTTACCCAACCTGTTGATTTTCTGCGCAAAGCTTGCCATCTTCTTAAAAAGAAGGGCCTTCTTGCCCTTCGCGTCCCCCTTGGGTCAAGTTTAATCAATTTTCTTTGCCTTGGAGCTTATAAACTTAGCGGGCACAAAATAGCTTGGCCTTTAAGGCAATTCTATCAATTGGATTGGTACTCCAGCCATTTTTTTCTCTTCAATGAATCCAGCCTCATCCGTCTTTTAGAAAAAACTGGTTTTCGGCCACTCTGGATGAAAAAAGAATTCGGCTTTGATGGGACGACGCTTAAATATCGCTTAACTTTTAGGCCAGGAAATTGGCTTTTCGAAAAAATCTTGTCATTTCTTTCGCTCTTCGTTCTCTTATTGGCCCGATTTCTAAATAGAGAAGACGAAATTGTTCTTTTGGCCAGAAAAAACTAAATTGCTTTGTTAATAGTCTTATCTTCTTAATTCTTGATATATTTTTTTATATTGATTTTTATCTTGTAATTTTTATTTTTTATCTTTTCTTTTTATTTTTTCCCCTTTGTTTATTTGCTTTTAATTTGTCTAACCCTCTTTAATTTGATTATTTTACCTTAATTTCTTTTACCACCCGAAGGCCAACGTATTCGGGAGCTGGCTCAAAAAAGACACCCTTAGTATCAGCTGGCCGATCTGCACTTCCTCCCATGACTTTAGGATGCCCATTTTTGCCAATAACCCATTCAGCCACATTGCCTCCAAGATCAAAAATAAAGTCTTCCTCGCTGGAGCCTGCCCCAGGGAAACTGCCTACTTCTTTTATCAACCTGGCTCCTTCTCCTAACTCTTTTATTTTCTCCCTAAGTCTGAGGGCATCGTCGGGGTTTAGTTTGTAG
Source organism: uncultured bacterium (assembly GCA_938092135.1). GTDB lineage: Bacteria > Acidobacteriota > Aminicenantia > Aminicenantales > CALLJL01 > CALLJL01. The sequence continues at coordinate 77,162 of CALLJL010000003.1, read as the reverse complement.
CCAGCCCAGTAATCGAGCGTATTTTCATTTTCTCGGGTTTCATAATATTTAGTCATCTCCTCTTCCTGGGGCAATCGCCAAGTCTCACCTGTTATTTTAGATAACCATTCAACATAAGCTTTAGCTTTTTCAAAACTCAGATTGTTCATTGGGTAATTTTCGGTTCCCGCTGGAAATTTGTAATTAGGATCAAACGAAGCAAATTGGGCCCTGGTGACCTCAAAACGACCGATGGCTATTTCACCACGGTTAACAACTTCAGGAATTAACTCGCCGCTCTCCAATCTTACACCATAAAGAGAGCCATCCCTGGCTGCTTTTTTCAATCGCAGAGCCCAGCCAAGGGGAGAATCCTCCTTGAAGGCTTCATTTTTAGCCTGCCAGGTTTTAAAGAAATATCGGTCGAACCAAGCCATTTCTTCCTCTACTTTTCTTAGCTGGTGGCTGAATTGGCGAAGGCCATGGGCTTCCCCAGGGAAAAGAATGAATTTAACTGGGACCTTATTCAAATGATAAAGGGCACGATAATGGGACCACCCCTGATCAGTGGGGACATTTCGGTCCTCAGTACCAAAGAAAATGATGGTTGGCGCTTCAACTCGATCCAGCTTAAAAAAGGGTGATAATTTTAGGTAAAGAAGAGGATCTTCAAGGGGCGATTTACCAAAATAAAAGGTATCAAAGGAGTGACCGAAATCAACGTTGGCCCAGTCACTGATGAATTCAACGTTGCCAGCACCTGCACCGATGACTTTATAGCGCTTAGGATTATGAACACTCAGACCAATGGACAAAATCGAACCATTTGACCAACCAAAGGCACCGATTCGCTCGGGATCAACGAGGCCTCGGCTGATGAGATAATCCACTCCTTTCTCAATATCCTCAAGGGGATATTCATAGTATTTGCCATTCTTAATAGACTCCACAAATTTCAAGCCATAATTGGAGCTGCCATGATAATTGGGTTTGAAAACAAAGGCTCCCCGTTGACAAATAAGTTGTTGAGGATAAGCGTAGCTTTCATCCCAGGAGTCAGTATCGGCAGCTGCGGGACCACCATGGGGAGCTACAAAAAGAGGGTATTTTTTGCCTGGTTCATAATTATGGGGATAATAAAGAATTCCTTCAATTTCCTCACCTAAAGCCCCTTTCCAGCGGACGATTTCAGTCCGAGCAATAATTTTCTCTTTATAAGAGGGATTGAGGTTTGTTATCTGTCGGGGAGATTCAATCGAATCCTCGCTTAAGGAGCCTGCATAGTACTGGGGTGGCAAACTGGCTGTTGTATAAAGATAAACGATTTTTCGGCCATCTTCGCTCACAGTTAAATCAAAGATATGACCGGCATGGTCACCTTTAATCTCCACCTTTTTCCATTCTAATCCCTTTTTAATGTAACGCGCCAATTTAAATTTTGTCCCATCGGCCAGAAAAGCCAAAAAGCCATCTGGCGTAACCTCAATATCCCTTTCGGCTAATCCATTAGGCCATCCCAAGTCAATTTGAACGAGCTTATCCTGGCTTAGATCATAAAAATAAAGAAGAGAAATCGTGGCGGTGAAAAAACGGGGATCCGTGGTATAGGGGGCAACGATATAAAAACCTGATCCATCTTTAGCCCATTTAAAGGATTGGGGCAAAATTCTCCGCCCGACTAATATCTCCTTTTTTTCTCCCGTTTCCAGATTGAAAAGAAATGTTTTGGGCAGTATCCGGTGATCCCACTCGAAACTCAAATATTGATGATGGCTGGCCACGGCCATCTTTCCATCAGGCGATGGGGCCCAAAGGCGAATAAAATCGCGGTTATCGGTAAGGCGGGTTATCTTTTTATCTTTAATGGTTAATTTAAAAATTCTCACTGGCGGTTCATGGTCAACATCATCTACTACCCGAGAAGTGTCTTTTTTCTTCTTCAGTTCTTGTTCGTAAAGCGTGGGATCTTCCTGAGCTATAAAAAGAATAGTCTCTGCATTAATCCAGTAATAGCTACGAATGGGACGGCTTAGTTCCGTTATAGGATAGGGCTCGCCGCCGAAGGGATTAATCAGCCAAAGCTGCGTCGAGGCAACATCGGATTTAGGCTTAGGTAAGGGCCTGGTAGATAAAAAGGCAATCAAGTTCCCATCAGGCGACCACTTGGGTTGAGAATGGTTTTCCTGAGTTCTAGTCAATTGAATTTCTTTTCCCGTTTCGAGGTTAGTCAAAAAAAGATTGGAGATTCGACCATTCTTCTCTTTATCCATGTGTCCTTTGACCCATACGGCCCACTGGCCATTAGGGGAAATTTGCCAGCTCGAGGCCGATTCGGCCAGAAGAATATCCTCCGGTGTCCAAGGTTTGGCCTTCTGATTTGAAGAAGGAATCTTTGTCTGACTGGAGGCAGGATCAACCAGAAAAGAGAACATTAAAAAAAGAACCAAGGTTAAATAAAAAGAAATTAAATGACCTTCTTTTTTTAGGAATTTCATTTTACCTCCTTGTCATGAATTTAAGCTCAAAAAGATTTATAGGATAAGAAAAAACTTTTCCAAAACATATGACCATCGAATATAAAATTATAAAGATTAACAACAATTTTATAAGCCTTGTCACCAGAAAATGGCATAGAGAATTAAAGTTATGATTATTACCAGAGGCCCAAGCCATTTAAGCGATCGAGCTGGTCTAAGATCAAAATTGGCTTGAAGGGGAAGCTTTTTTGGTTCAGGAAGAGGCTTAAAAAGAGTAATGATGGTCATAATTACTATCAAGATAACAAAAGTTATGGCCATTCGATTCAGGAAAGCAATGTGGCCAAACTTCAACTGGAGAAATCCATAGATGGGCACACAGGCAATAAGAGAAGTAATCCCGGCAGCCGCGGGAGTCCTCCGGCTGAAAAGCCCAAAAAGAAAAGCGGCCAGAATTCCTGGGGAAATATAACCCTGAAATTCCTGAATATAATTAAAAATACCCTTGAATCTTGGATCGCCGAGATGAGGGGCCAAAAGACAAACCAAGAAAACGAAAATTAGGTTAGCTATGCGGCCAATCTTAACCAGCGATTCGCCCCTGGCCTCCTTATTTATATGGCGCTTATATAAATCCATGGTAAGCAAAGTGGAAACTGAATTCAAAAGGGAACCGAGGGTACTAATAACTGCTCCGGCAACTGAGGCCAGAATAAAACCACGCAGACCTGGTCCAACCAGATTCCTGATAAGCAATGGATAGGCCATGTCCGTGGTGGCCCCAGGAGCGGTGAGCCTGTCCTTGAAAAGCTGATAAGACATTATGCCAGGAAAAATAATAATGAAAGGAATGAGAAGCTTTAAAAAGGCGGCCCAAATAATTCCCAGCTGTCCCTGGCTTAAGCTCCGGGCAGCTAAAGTTCTCTGGGTAATAAATTGATTTAAGCCCCAATAATAAAAATTGGGAATCCAGAGGCCAATAACCAGGGCGGTCCAGGGAACAACGGGATGGCTGGCCGGTAAAATGACATGGAGTTTTTCGGGATTGGCCATCAGGAAGGCCTTTACTCCCCCAACGGCTTTAAAACCAAGAATCATGACGACGAGACCACCTAAAATCAGACCTGAGCCCTGAAAAAGATCAGCCCAGGCCACAGCCTTAAGTCCTCCCCAGGTGGTATAAATTGCGGCAATAAGGCCAATGAGCCACACAGAAAGGGTAAGATCAAGGTCAAAGATAGTATGAAGGGCTAAAGCTCCGGTGTAGACGACGGCGGCGATACTAACTGCGATATACACAATCACTTGATAAAAAGCCATAATTGCTCGAGCTACAGGCGAATAGCGGTATTCGAGAAATTCAGGAATGGTATAGATGCCGCTACGTAAAAATTTAGGCAGGAAAAAGGCGGCCACAAAAACCAGAGTAATCGCTGCCATCCATTCATAGCTGGCCACGGCCATTCCGGCCAATCCAGCTCCTTGACCCGACATGCCGACAAAATGTTCGGTCGAAATATTGGCGGCAATAAGAGAAAAACCGATCAGGGGCCAGATGAGGCCACGGCCAGCTAAAAAGAATTCCTCACCAGTTCTCTGTCGCCGGCTCTTATAAACACTTACCCCAACCACCACGATGAAAAATAAAATAAAAATGGCCAAATCTGCCCAGTGGAGGTTCATTCTTTCCTCCTCAATTCTTTCTTAGAAGAAGGTTTTATTCGGAAAATTATCATTTTCTCTGGATATTAACTATAAAAAAGGATAAAAACAAGGCTCTTTTAATTCCCTTTAATTTAAAGACAAAGGGTAATTGAAAACAACCTTTTTAAATTTAATTAGGCTATGGAAAATCTTTTTCTTCATTTCGCTATCATGATCGCTCCATTTTGCGCTCTTAACTAACTTAATAGCAAAATTTATTATTCATCTATCTCTTATCTAAAGTTTCCATTGAAAATATCGGTTTTAATTAAGAGAAGACAATTAAATTTCATGAAGATTTTACTATGAGGCAATAAATCAATTTCTCTCAGATTTATCCTAGGACTTTCGAAGAATTGCCTTGGCCCCTGATTTTAAATAGAATAGTCAAGAGGGATGATGCGAAAGAGATAAAATCATTATTTCTCCTTGATCTTATTTAAGAAGCAACATAAGGAGCATAATAAGATGAAATATTGGTTTATTATTCATAGTCTCAAGGATTATTTCGCCCATAGTGATTTCATTGGGCATAAAAAAGGCAAGTCCGAGAGGATCGAAAAGGTAAACAAAGGCGATAAAATAGTTTATTATGCTAAAGGTGACTCCGTAGTGGTGGGAACGTTCGAGGTAGTAAGCAACAAAAAGGAATGGCCTGATGACAGCTTTTGGAAAGGTCCTCATGTTGTCATGAAAATTAAACAGAGAAGACTCGCAAAGCCGCCGCTTTTTGTAAGAATTCATGATTTAGTAGAAAATATTAGACCTCCTTTATCAATATTTCCCAAAGGAAAATTTAAAGCGATTAAGTTCAAAGATAGAACTGCAGTTGAAATAACTGAGAAAGATTTTATTTCTATCGAGAAATATATAAAATCTTTTAAGCTTCCTAATAATGCACTCTTTAAGGGTAGCCCAAATGACACAAACTTAGGTGAGCCTATGGATTTAGAAGTTATGAATTACGCACCCACATCAGAACAGGGAGTTGTGGCGCTCTTTTCTCATTTTATGACCAGAATAAGAAGTCACCACTTCGTTAAGATTGAGTTTATAAGATCAGGTTTTCCTGACGCATGTGCAATTGAAAAAATAGGAGACAATTTTTCAAGGAAATATATTGAATTCGAATTCAAAGCCTCAAAATTTCGTGAGCATATAAAAAATAAAACTCACGCCCAAACGAGATGCGATTATGTTGTTTGTTGGGAAAACGATTTTCCTTCCTGTCCCGTTGAGGTTATCGAACTTAAGAAAGAAATTGCTTCTACTAAAAAATTGATTTAGATAGATAATTGCTTTATCCCAAGCCCTTGAGCAGATAGACACTTCTAATAGATAGAGATTATAGTCAACTTATCAGGTAGAAGCATGAGGCGCAGGAAATGGATGGCTGAATATAGGAAGATGAGTCAGGGAAGAGAACTTTATCCCTGAACTAGACACTGGCTGAAAGAATAAGGGAAGTTAGGCATTCTGTTTATATGATAATTCCAAGAGGAGTACCGAGAACGGAATGATGATCCTCATAATAAAGGAAGAACTTCTCTGGCTGAATGAGTTCACCTGCTTTGAGTAGGCCTATAATGCGATTGAAACCTGGATTAGAAATGATTTGAACCAGCTTTAGGTTCATTCGGCGCTGGGCTATCGATTGCCCCTTGAATATCGTCGATAATGCGAGAAGCGCCAACGACAGGCGGCTATTTAGGGGGATGCAAATAAATAGACCGAGTTAAGATCTCCGCTTCCGGGGCAAAGGTTGAACATATATTTTAAATAAGAATCGTTTATGTAAAAGCCAGCTTTTGCGGTTTAAATAGGCAGATTTAATTTGAAATTAAGTGGAAGTTATTTTGTTCAACGGCGGCACTCGTTGATTAAGGTAGTTATTTTTTCTTTTTCCGCAGCTGAAATATTTTTTTTCGCTTTCAGGTAGCTTTCGAGATATTTCAAAGCCGCCTTTTTATCTCCGAGCTCATAATAGGTAATCCCGAGATTATAAAGGGGAAAATCATAATTGGGGTTGAGTTCAAGAGCCTTTTGCCAGCAATCAATAGCCTCTTTCCATCGGCCTATTTTTTTATAGGCTCCACCAAGGCCATTATAGGCTGAAACCAGTTCGGGATCTAAAGAGATAGCTTTTTTAAAATAATTCAGAGCTTTATCGATATCTTCGGGTTGGTTATTTTTTAAATAGCGGGAAAGGAAAAGAGACCCAAGATTATTGAACACAATGGGATAATCTGGATCAAGGGCCAGGACTTTTTCATAGGCTTCATAAGCCTTGTCGAAGTCACCTTTTCCCCAGTAAGCCATACCTAAATAATTCCACATCTCCGGATCATAATCCCAGAGACTAACGCCAATCTGAAGAACCGAAATAGCCTCATCATGGAGGCCTGTCTCAGCCAGAAGAATGCCGAAGGAACTGATAATTGAATAGCTTTGAGGATTGTTCGCTAGACCTTCTCTTAAGATTTTTATGGCCTCAGCGATTTGGCCCTCCCTCTTATAAATTGTGGAGAGATAGGAATAGGCCAGATCAAAATTTTTCCTCTCAGCAATTATCTCTTTCAAAGCAGCCACAGCTTCTTTAACTTTTCCATGATGGTAACCACCCATAGCCTTAGCGAATTTTTCCTGCAAAGGAAGAAGAGTTTTGAGATCATCTTCTGGTCCAAAAATCTTTTTGGAAGCGATTGCGGGCTGGGCCACATAGCCCAAGCTGCGTAGTTTCTCAAGGGTATCAGCATCTATTATTTGCTTTTCACTACCCTTTGGATTGGCGAGATTCTTTTCAAGTTGCTCGAGCTCGTGGCGATAGCCATCTAATTTGACCTGAGCTATCAGATTGTTTTTCTCTTCAAAGTCGACTTGGAGGTCATAAAATTCAGGAAGGGGGCAATCAATAAATTTTCTCTCCCCTTCAAAATAGCCTTTAATCGGCGCCCAGCCCCGATTGTAATAGGCATAAAGAGCTTCAAAATAAACCTTACGGCGGGGCAATTTCTTGCCCTTTATCAATGGAACAAGAGAAAGTCCTTGCAAAACTTTGGGCTTCTCAGCCCCGATTAATTCGCAGACAGTCGGAAAAAGGTCAATATGAAAGACATAATCATTATTCCGGCCAGGTTTGATTTGAGGAGAGGCGATAATCAAAGGAACCCAGAGGGTACTGTTGTAGGCAAAATAGCCGTGGGTGGATTCACCGTGTTCACCCAAGGATTCTCCATGGTCACCCGTTAAGATAACAATGGTTTCTTCAAAAAGGCGATTTGCCTCCAGAAAAGAAAAAAGCCGGCCAAGCTGGCTATCAACATAAGCGACTTCCCCTGAATAGAGATCATGGGTAAATTGGCTTTTAAAGGGTTCAGGGGGATTATAAGGCTGATGGGGGTCCCAGAGATGGATAAAGGCGAACCAGGGTTTTCTTTGGTCTGTAAGCCAGTTGAGGGAAGCATCAATCACCTTTTCAGCCTGTCTTTCAATATAAAAAAATTCCTGCCGAGCTTTAGTTCCATAACGGTCATCATAAACATCAAAGCCCTGATTAAGGCCAAAACGGGAATCAAGGGGGAAGGCGCCAACAAAGGCGCCGGTCGAATATCCCCTGGCCTTTAAATATTCAGCCATCGTCTGAATATCCTGACTCAGCCTGAAACGGGCATTGTCATGGACGCCATGATAAGGAGGTGTTAAACCGGTGAGCATATTGACATGGGAAGGAAGGGTCAGGGGCGTGTGGGCAAAAGCCCGGTCAAAAACAAGGCCTCGACGAGCCAGCTTGTCAATATTGACTGTTTGAACATAACGAGAATCATAGCAGCTGAGTCTATCCGGCCGGATAGTATCTATGGAGATAAGAAGTATATTTAAATTATTTTTTCCGCCAGGCGCGGGCAATTTATTTGGCTGGAAAAATGAAATCGATACTAATAAAATTACAAAGATAATAGGAGGAAGAATTAACCTAACTTTTAGATAGAAACTCCTTTTAAAAGAGAATTTCATTTTTACAGAAATATAAATCCTTTAATTGTTTTTTAACTTCAGTTCCGACTTCAAGGCCAATTTTTCCTCAATATAAAACTTTTTTAATTTATTTATAATCATTCAAAGAGCATCCTTAACCAGTTTTTTCTTCAAGTATTCGATAAAACTTTTAACTTGGTTGGCTCTTTCCGATTCATTATCGTACTTTAGATATGTTTCAAATTCCTTCAAAGCTTCCTCATTTTTTCCCAAGGTAATATAAGTAAGACCTAGGCGATATCTAGCATCAAGAAAATCATCTTGAAGCTTTAGGGCCCGCTCGTAATACTTTAGAGATTCTTCATATAAGGAATTCTCATAAAAAGAATTACCCATGTTATAAAGCACGATAGGATCATCAATATCCTCAAACTTTATTCTTGAATACCAGGCCAGGGCCTCTTCCTTTTTTCCCATATTTAGATAAGCATTGCCAAGACCAAGCAGGGCATTCTTATTCTCAGGTTGCTGTTCAAGAACTTTTTTATAATATTCTATCGCCTGGTCATACTTCTCCATCTGAAAATAGCAATGGCCAATGTTTAAATTGATGATATAAGCCTCTGGCTCCTGCTGCAAAATAGCTTCGAAAACTTTAATAGCTTCCTCATATTTCTTTTCATCGAAAAGGGTATTACCCTTTTCGAGGGCATCTTTAATCTCATCGGTCACGACAAACCCTTCAATCTTTTTCATCTTGACTTCAATATCGGGGTTTTTTCCCCATTCATTGATTTCCACACTAATTTTTTTCGGCTCATAACCAATTTTTTCAAAATCTATATTCCATTTGCCACCACGAATCCAGAGAGCTTTCCATTCGCCATTTTTATCAGTTTCAGTAATAAAGCCGCTCGCGGCCTTGAGACAGAAAAGCTTAACCTTGACTTTCTCCAGAGGTTTCCCGTCTTCGTCATAAACAAAACCTCTTATCCTTCCCTTACCCTGATATCCCTGCGCTGAGGAAAAATTTTGAAGAATAAAAACTAGAAGCATAATGGACAGAAAGGGCAAAATAATTTTTTTCATTAGCAATGCTCCTTATAAAGGCAAGAAAAAAATTATATTTAAGCTTAATTTAATCATAATTCTTTATTTATCCTTCAATTCAGGCTCGCCTTTTTTATTATTGCTATAAAATTTAACCAAATTTAAGGTATTAATCATATTCATATTATACCTTATAATCCCATGCTTGGAAATTAATTATTTGAGGAAGAGACTACTTACCGCTTTGGACAAATTTTGCTCGCGACCGATCCATCCTATTTCCCCATTTTAATCCCCTGTTAGCATAGCTAGATAATAAACGGTCTAACGTCTGGCTTCATTTATTAAGCTCTTTGGAGGCATCTCTTAAAGAATAACCATAGCTGCTGAAGTTAGCCTTTAAGCTTTAATCTTCGGAATTCAATCTTTTAAATACTCCATTAAAAATAAACTGTAAATATGTAAGTTGGCACCGATTTAGATGGCACCTATTTAAAGGGGAGTATTAAAAAATTAAGTCTCTGAAAATGCAAACATTTTTTAGGATGGTCAAGTTTGGACCGAGATATATCCATCCTGGCCCTACAATTTTGGGCCTTACTCGAAGCTTTAAGCAGCCAACTGTCTAAAACCTAGCTCTATTCCTTTGGCATGGAAATATAATTTAAAAGATATCAGGTATGTCGCCTGAGGCGAACCTTTAAACTTTAGTCTTCAAAATTCAATATTCGAAGTGCGTCTATAAATAGTGATACCTTTTTTTATTCGGGTAACTTATATATAAAATTGCCCTTTTTTAAAATGAAGGGAACTTTTTTAAAATACAAACTTTTTTATCAAATATATAGTAAATATATAAAGCGCTACTTTTTTAAGCAAAGGGGCCCTTATTTTAAGGGCCCCTTTTTAATCTTCTTAATCCTTAATTAGAACGAGAAGCGGGCTCCAAAGCGGAAGACACAGGGATTGAGAATTCGTACGGTTTCGCCGTAGTCGCTCGCTGTCAGTAGGTTCTGCTTCTTCAGGGCAACGTTGTTATTGGTAATATTAAAGCCATCTACTGAAAGGACAACCTTTCCCGTCTCACTTATTTGAAAAGTCTTTTCCAATCTCAGGTTAAGGACGTAGAAGACAGGCAACCGGTTGTCGCCCTGTTTACCGGCATAAAGTCTGATGGAGCCAAAGCCAGGCACAGCAATTCTGACATAGTCGGGCATGGCATAGCCTTCTCGAATCTGGAAAGCCCCACTGAAATTTACACCGAAGGGGAACTGATACAACCAAGATAGCTTGCCCATCCAGCGGGCGTTGACAAAGATGTCAGTTAAGCCAGAGCCGCCACTTTGGGGCGCAACAACTCCACCATCATAAAAAGTCATGTTATTGACGGCTCCCCAATCGAATTCTCCGTTGTAATAGAATCTCCAGTCAGCATAGGTGAAAGAACCATAGAGCATCCAGCGATTGGAAAATCTCTTATTAAAGACAATCTGGGCGGCATAATAGCGCTCATAGGCTTTATCTGAATTGGTTCTGTAATAAGCATAAGGATAGGGACGGCGATAAATGGTTCTTTTCTCTCCAGTCCGAGGAAAAGTATAAGTGGTATAGACAGTGTAGTCATTTTGAGTGTAAAGTGAACCGTCCATTTTCATGGGCACATCCCAGACCAGGCGATGCCGCTTTTTGGCAAAGAGCTCGAGGGAAACGGCAAAGTCAGGTAAAACCTCTTTTTGATAGGAAATGGTCAACTCATCAAGAAGCGGAGTATTGAATTTAGGATCAATCTCATTGGGATTTTCAAGGGAAGTCGGGTCATAGGGGTTAATACCACTGTACCAGAGCCAGTTATTTGGATCATAAATATTATTGGTAAGATCCCAGCCAAAGAGCTCATTTTCAGTTACTTTGCCATCACGATTCAGGTCATTCCAGTAGAGGTCAATTTCTGACCAACCAGCGGGGTTATCAAAGGCCGCCGTCTGCCAATAAGCTGCTTGGGAGCCATAGCGAGCAATGGAAAATTTGATGACATCCTTACCGGTGCCGAAAATATCATAGGTTATGCTCAACCGAGGTGACAGACACTTCCAGCCAACACCAGGATCGTATTCTTCAATAGTAATCTCTCTCAGGAAATAGCTCAGGAAAGGCGCGGCTGGCTGATGTTCGTTCTTAACCTTCGCTCTTTCTCGGTCGTAGCGTAATCCAAGATTGAAAGAAAAGCGACCTGCAGTTATCGTATCTTGGAAGAAGAAGGCAATTCTATCCATCCACATATTGATGTAATAATCACGGTGAATCCAGATTTCTTTAAAAGGATCGGTCACATCGTATTCAACTATCGTTACATTACCCTCATATAAGTCAAAGGTAGTAACGGTAGCTGTTAGATAATCAACTCCAAACTTAATTTCATGATCGGCGCCGAAAAGTTTTTCCTTAAAATAATTACCGGTCGCAACCACATTGAGCTGATTCCTATCTGTTCCATAATAGTCGATGTTACCGCTGACAAAAAAAGTGGGATCATAACTTATCCACATGTACTTGCCAGAACCCATCTTTGTGGGCGTCAGGTAAAAGCCTCCATCTGTATAAATAGCCTTGGCCGTAAGCAATAAGTTGCCGATAATCTGCTCATCTTCAAATTTATAAATATAACCAGGACCAGTCTGATTCCACATAGTTTCAGGAGCTTGATACTCTACTCCCCAAGCTGTCCGATTCCATTTCAGCTTGTTATCATATTCCATGAAAAATTCAGCCCGATTGCCCTTAAAGGGATGAAAATTGAGCTTACCATAACCGCTGAGTAACCAAGTTTTATCAGTGATTCCTTTCTTCAAAGTTAAGGAATCGATATCCTGGACTCCCCAGCTGCCATAAAACCAGAATTTGTCTCTAATAATTGGTCCACCGAAATTAACACCGTAAAGATAAATCTTGTTGACGCCCGAACCAGTATAACCCTTAGCTTCTAATTCATTGGGAATATTCTTCAACTGCCATTCCTTCTGGGAAGCGTCAAGATAGAATTCGCCAGCGTAATTATTGCCACCTCTTTTGCTAACAATATTCAGCTGGATACCACCAGTGGGGTTCGTTACATCATTAACTCCGTAATTAATCACCAGCTCTTCATAGCCAGCGAGGTTAACATAGGCTGGAGCTGCCCCCAAAGCTGACATATCAGTAATATTACCGCCATCGATCATCCAGGTATTATCATCACCGGAAGAACCATGGCCATAATAAGCTGATTGCTGCCCCGCCTCGTTGCCGCCCACATCTTCTCTATCTACGAGTATTCCAGGGGCTAACTGCATGATTACCCAAGGATTGCGCGCCGTAGGCAGGTCCATGAGCATTTCCTTAGAGACTCTGACCCCGACCTGAGCTTTTTTGGTATCAATGACCGGCGTTACCGCTGTGACTACCACCTCTTCCTGAATAGGAGCTGGCTCCATGGTAATATCTAGGCGGAAATCTTTACCAAATTCAACGACTATATTTTCTTTGATGACTGTTTTAAATCCCTGAAGCTCGAATTTGAGCTTATAATCTCGGGCTACCGGTAAACGGGGAAAGCGAAAGAGCCCTGATTCCGAGGTGACGACGCTTCTTTCAGGATAATAGGCTGAGGAAATAGTCACCGTTACACCAGGCAAAGGATTGCCATCAGGATCAACGACTGTCCCATAAAGGGAGCCGTAATCCTGAGCAAAAGAAAGGCCAGCCATCATCACAATGGCCACAAGCATTAGCCAAATTCTTCTCACTTTTTCTCCTCCTTTTCATCATCTTTTTTTAATTAAACCTTTAGCCTTTGTTTTTTACTAACTCTTTCTCACCTCCTTTTAAAAAAAAACAATTTTAGCACTTTCAAAGATTAAAATAAACAAATAAAGCACCGTGGAAATTTGACTAGGTCTAATGTTTAATTGATTTTGGTTTCCCTCCCCTCTCATTTTTTCTTGTTAAGATATCCTTTAAGTATTTTTTGTCCAATTTCAATCAATATTAATGCAGTTTTTGGGCCAAATTATAGAAAAATTTAATTTCTTTTATTCTCTAGGAAATTTGCCTTTTTTTTAATATAAATATGAGTCTTAAAATTCGTCTTTTTGAATAAATTTAACTTTTTGAATTTAAGTTTTTGAATATTAGGCTCAATGAAAATTAGATTTTTTAAATAGTAAAATTTTTGCCAATTTATTTTTAATCAAATTGCTTTCATTTTAAATCACTCAATTTTTTATGAAATTTTTTCATTATAATATTCAATCTATCAGCCTAAATGATTATTTCTGGCGGCATTGCCTTATTAGTTCTTCAATCTTTTGCCTTTCAGCCTGGCTTAATTCTTTCTCCTTAAGCTTGAGGTAACTTTCAAGATATGGAAGGGCCTGGGTTCTTTCCCCTTTTTCAAACAGGGCTGTCCCAAGACTGAGTAAAGAAAAATCATCTTTTGGTTCTATGGCCACAGCCTTTTTCCAGGCTTCGATTGCCCTATCAGGAAGTCCAGAAAGCTTGTAACTCACGCCGAGAGCACGAAAGGCTAAGTTTAACTGGGGATCAAGTTGTGTGGCCCTTTCGAGATAATTTAAGGCTTCCTGAAGTTGATTCTGGTCTTTAGTCTGGAAATATCGGGAAAGATAAAGAGCCCCCAAATTGGATAACACTAAGGCATGGGTCGGATCCAAGGAAAGGGCTTTTTTATAAGCAAATTCAGCCCGATCAAAATCGCCCAGCCTCCAAAAGGCAATGCCCAGTTGATCCCAGGTTTCAGGATCTTCATCATAGAGTCTGATAGCCTGTTCTAGGATTTTTATAGCCTCTTGGTAACGCCTTTCTCTGACAAGATGTAAACCATAAGCCGAGGCTAGACTATGGTCAGAAGGATTGACCTTTAAGGCCTCCTGGAGAACGGCCAAAGCTTGCTCTGCACGATTAAGAGAATAATAAATATGGGCTAAATATATATAGGCAGCCGAGAAATTCTTATTTTCAGTGATAACCTGTTCAAGGAGATGGATAGCTTCCTCTTTTTTCCCCATATCGTGAAAAATAATGGCCCTTTCCAATTTTTGCTGAACTAAAAGAAAACTCTTGGGATCATCCTCAGCCGTAAAGGTCTTCTGCCGAGGAGGCGTGGTTGAAATAATATATCCCAGGCTCTGAAGCCGTCGCCTAATTTCTTGGTCTACAGGCTTTCTGGCCGTCATAGAACTGGCTTCGGGCATAAGAGAAATTATTTCTTTGAGTCTTTTCTTATAGGAGCCTAGATCCACTTTCCCAGCCAGGTTGTTCTTTTCTCCAAAATCATTTTTTAAATCGTAGAGCTCGGGTATGGGGGAATCGATAAATTTAAAGCTATCTGAAATAAATCCAAAAAGAGGGGCACATCCCCGATTAAGATAGGGATCAAGGGATTCAATATATATGGGATGACCTCCAGCCTTTTTCCCCTGAAGCCAGGGGAAGAGCGAAGTCCCTTCAAGAAAAGCCGGTTTTTTAATCCTTAGCAAATCGCAGATAGTGGGAAAAAGGTCAATGTGGCTGACAAATTCAGAGACCCGACCTGGCTTTATCCCAGGACCAGCAATGATTAAGGGCACCCAAAGAGTACTGTTGTATATAAAATAACCATGGGTCAACTCGCCATGTTCGCCCAATGATTCCCCATGATCAGCCGTAATAATAATCAGAGTTTCGGCTAATTGTTTTCTTTCTTCAAGAAAGGCAAAAAGCCGGCCCAGCTGGTCATCAACATAGGCCACTTCACCACTATAAGGGTCATGGGAAAAACGTTTCAGATAAGACTCAGGCGGAAGATAGGGAGTATGGGGATCCCACAGATGAAGCCAGCAAAACCAAGGGCCCCTTTGTCCTTCGAGCCAGTGGAGGGCTGAATTGATAACCATCTCCGCCTTTCTTTCACTAAAAGTAAAGGGAAGCGAAGGTTGGGCAGGAAATAGGTCGTCGTAAACATCAAAGCCCTGATTGAGACCAAAACGGGAATCCAAGGGAAATGCGCCGACAAAGGCCCCGGTGGCGTAGCCTTCAGCCTTCAAAATTTCAGCCAAAGTGGTTAATTCAGGTTTAACCCGAAAACGAGCATTATCTCTGACTCCATGGCTGGGCGGGTTAAGTCCAAGCAAAATTGAGGCATGGGAAGGAAGAGTTATAGGCACATGGGCAAAGGCTCGCTCAAAAACGACTCCTTTGGTGGCAATGGCATCAATATTTGGGGTGATTAAATATTTATCACTATAAACACTTAGCCGGTCTGGCCGCAAAGTATCAATAGAAATAAGGAGAATGTTGATCTTGTCCTTTGGGGGGTTCAAGGGAAAAACGTTATTCTGGAAAATTAAAAGAGCGAAAATCATGAAAACGACCAAAAATAAGACAGTCAAAGAAAGGTTCCTCGGCCATTTCTTTAAATAAAAAATTGATTTCAATGATAAAAACAAAGTTTTTGGCCTTGTTTCTCTCTGACTAGCCTTTACTTGGCTAATCTTCCTTTGACCAATCTTCATATGATTAAAATTTTTTCCTCAGAGCCTCAATTTCATTAATCAATTATCAATCAATTATCCACGCTTTATTTTAATCTAAATTTTTTTCTCTTAAAAGAATACTCGGATTATTAATATTTAGGAAGGTAGCGCTTGATCAGGCGGGAAATATCGGTGGCGGCAGGCGGATCCAGATTAGCCAAAACAATTATTGTCCAGCTCCCTTCCCCTTCCAATTCAAGAACGGCATTTATGCCTGGAGCCCCGCCGGCAACAGCTAATTTCCACTTCTTCCGGTCAGGATTAAATCGCCTTTGACCTGAATCGGCTCCCGGTTCTGGACCGCCAAAGACCCAATCAGTCCAAGCAGGAGAAAGCAATTGACAATTATAAAGGGCTTCTGAAAAGCGCAAGAGGTCTTCAGCTGTTGAATAACCTCCACCCGCTGCACTTCCCCGGGCAGGTCGGGTATAAATATTCTTGCGCCAGAAGGGACTTTTTTCCTCTCTATTTTCCCCACCTTCCTTATTTGCAGCTATACGCTCAGATCTGAAGGCCTTGTCCCTTTTCGTCTCCACTGTCTCTATCGTCTTTATTCCTTCCTTTTCCCCATTATTTTGCAGATTCATTCCCGACAAAAATTGCCCAGATCGGCCCTCAATCACTTTTCCCTTGCCTGAAACCTCCTTAGTATAGCCTTCAGCTAAATTTGGAACTGGTTCATCTGCCTCATACCAGGCCGAGTCCTTCATGCCCGCGATATCAAAGATGTTTTTCTTAATGAACTCATAATAATCAATACCAGAAGCCCGGCTGATTATTTCTCCCAGAACAACATAGCTCCCATTAGAATACATCTGCTTTGTCCCCGGCTCAAAGGCCAGCGGCTTAGCTGCAAAAAAACGAAAGTAATCCCGGTTATGCCTTATTAAATCCTTTGGCGTTGCCAAGAAATCAGGGCCAAAGAAATCTCCAAGGCCGGAGGTCATTTCGACCAGATGCCGAATTCTGACCTTCTCCCTGGCTCGAGCATTAGGATAATCGGGCAGGAACTTTCCTAAGGGATCATCAAGGGAAATTAAACCTATCTCTATGAGCTGGCCAAGGGCAATTTTAGTAAAAAGCTTGTTGATGGAGCCCAAATTAAACTTGGTATCAAGGCGATTAGGGACGTTAAACTCCCTGCTGGCCAGCCCAAAAGCCTTAAAATATACAGGCTTATACTCCCGAGCCATGAGAACAACGCCCGAAAATTTATCCTGGGCTGAAAGCTGGTTTATCTGCCGATCAATCTCTCTAATTGCCTGTTCCAGAGGCATAAGTGAACTTGGCGGCCAAATATTCACGGGCTCGGCCTCATCGATAATTAATGACTGGAGATGAATCTCATTGCCCTTAATTTCAAAGGCTAGGCCCACAGACCAGAATTCACCCGTCTCTCCTTTAAAAAGAACCACAAATTCATTGGCCGAGGGATTCTTAATTTTTAGGGGAATGATTTTGCCAAATTGCTGTCTCCAATGCATAACTTTGAGGGCTCTTTCGTTAGCTGAAATCTCCTTTAATTTATTTTCAGAAAGACAAGTTTTAAAAAACTCTTCCAGGCTGCTTTGGTCTGCCTGAATTAATGCTTCGAAAAAAAGGGCTGCTTTTTTACCCGCGGGCGTCTGAGGGAATTTAATTTCTTCGGGGGATATCTCTTCCGCCAGAGAAACTGAACCTCCCTCTCTCTTTTCTGGCATGATCACCTTTATCATGCTAGATATAAGAAGCACGAAAAAAAACAAGGAAAAAACAAGTTTCATCTTAAAGACGGTTGGAATAATATTCCCTTTAATCATCCTTTTACCTCCGGGATTTAAGCATTGTAGGTCCTTTATCTATTCAATTGTTTAATTTTAAAATTTTCCAACAAAGCTTATAAGTTTCATTTCCGATCTTCATTGTGATCTTCATCGTTCTTAAGATCTCTTAATTATCCTGTTTTCTTTTTTTTCACCTCTATCTTCTTTTTTTCATCACGCCTTTCTTACTGCCTGGCCGCTTCTATCCGGCTTTAAATTCGTATTAGGCCAAGCGGTAAAAACAATAATTCACTCTATGGCTCAAGTCACAGGGATTAAAATTTGAGCCAAAGTTATCAAAGCTCAATCCAGAGCTTAAGCCCCGCTATCATTTTGTTCTTATTATATCTTCCTATTGTAAATTCCTCACAGAAGCCTTTATTATTAAAACCCCTTCAGTCGGGTTATCGTTTCCTGACAGAAAAATTAAACCTCAAAAATTTTGTTAATGTTAAAACCTTGAGAAAAACATTTTCTAAGGATAAACTCATGGGGACGCTGACTTTTGAATAATCAAAATATGACCAGGAGGTAATCATGCCAAAAAAGAGGTTCAGTCACCCATTTATTTTTACCTTTATTTTTGTTTTAATTTTCCATTCCTTTTTTATTTTCTGGCCGTCGAAGAGCTTTCCGGCGGAGAAAAAGGATCCAGTTCTTCCTCTAAGCATTTTAAGAAGTCTCAATAATGAAATTTCGGGTGAACTGGCTCAGGATTATATCCGGGAGATCGCCCGTTATCATCGGCTTCAGCCCAGTCTTGGTTATAGTCAGGCTGCCCAATGGGTGGCCGAAAAAGCAAGAAGTTTTGGTCTTTCTGAAGTCGAAATAGAAAGATATCCAGCTGACGGTAAAGTTTTTTATTTCATGTATCCTTCAAGCCCGGCTTGGGATGTGGACATGGCTGAACTCTGGATTACTAAGCCCCAGAAAGAAAAGCTCACCAGCTTTGCGGAAATTCCTGTTTCGGTAGCCATTAACAGTCGAAGCTGTGATGTCGAAGGGGAACTCGTTTATGTCGGTGAAGGCACCTCGTTGCAGGATTATGAAAAAATAGATGTCAAGGGAAAAGTGGTTCTGGCTTCAGGGCCAATTGATGTTGTGGCCAATTTGGCTGTAGATCAGCTCGGCGCTCTCGGTGTAGTCACCATCAATATGCGCTTTGCCGATGATGAGCCCGATAACGTGAGTACTCTCCGTCTGAGGACAAAAACACCTACTTTCGGCTTTGGTCTTTCCCACCGCCGGGGGGAAGCCCTCAAAATGAGGTTGCTACGGGGTGAAAAAATTTTTGTCAGGGCCATCGTCAAAGCCGAAATTAGACCATATTATTATGAAAATGTAATTGCTACTATTCCCGGAACTGAACTTAAAGATGAGGAGATCTTGTTAACTGCTCATCTCTGCCATTACAAGCCCGGGGCTAACGATAATGCTTCAGGTTCAGCCTGTCTTCTTGAAATAGGCCGAACCCTTCGCCGTTTGATTGACGAAAAAGAAATTGCTCCACCCAAAAGGACAATTCGCTTTCTCTGGGTTCCGGAAATGAGTGGCAGCATTGCCTGGGTGGCCAAAAATCCTGATCTTGTTAGCCGGACTAAAGCGGGAATCAACCTCGATATGGTCGGTCAATATCTCAATCAAAATAATTCCTCCTTTTTTCTGCATTTAACCCCCCATTCTAGGCCACATTTTATAAATGATTTGTTAATTAATTTAGTTGAGTTTCTCGCAGCTAATAACATGCAAGCCTTCGCCACCCCTTCAATCTTTCCCGTCTATTCTCTTTCAGGTAGTCGCGATTCCTTTCGTTACCGTATTATGCCTTACTCCGGCGGTAGTGACCAGGTAATTTTTAATGATGGTTTGGTTGGTGTTCCCTTCGCCTTTTTCCTTGTT
The DNA here is from genome assembly GCA_938092135.1 of uncultured bacterium. Lineage (GTDB taxonomy): Bacteria > Acidobacteriota > Aminicenantia > Aminicenantales > CALLJL01 > CALLJL01. The sequence goes on along the minus strand of CALLJL010000003.1, from coordinate 57,710 downwards.
TGGCCTGATAGATATTATCATACAAGCGGTGATCAGCCCGAGCACTGCGATCCAACGCAGCTTAAGCGCTCTGCTCTTTTGGCAGCTGCAGCCACTATTTTTTTAAGCGATGACTGTCCCCATAAAGCCAGACGCCTGGCCGGCGAAATGATAAACCATTGCCGGATTAGAATCATGGAAGAATTAAAGCGCGCTTTTAATCTTTTGAATTGGAGCGAAGCGGCGAATACGATTATGAATTATAAAGAGGGTATCAATTTTATTGAACAAGCGATAAAAAGGGAAACAGCGGCTCTCGAATCTCTAAAAAATTATTCGCGACGAGATAAGGAAGTTGACAATTTTATTGATAATTTTATCGAAAAAATAAGAAAAGAGCGGAGCAGCTTGCTATCCGATCTTGAACAATTCTATCGCCTCACCTGCCTGGCCCGGGGGTTAAAAATAGAAAAAATTAATCTCACCCCCGAAGAAATAGCCGCCGCAAAAATTATTCCCAAGAGAAATCCTAAACTGAAAGGACCGGTTAACCTTGCCTACTTGCGCGAGAAAATAAAAGATAAGCCGGAGATTTTTAATTTGCCTATTTTTCAAGAAGACAATCGAATTACCTATGAAATTCTGAACTTTGTCAATGGCCGAAACAGCCTGCTTGATATCCGTAATGCCGTAAGTGCTGAATTCAAACCAATACCGATTAACTGGGTAGAAGCGTATTTAAGGCTTTTAGCTGAAGCTGATGTCGTTATCTTTTGATTGAGGAATGATTAAACATTATTGGGTGATCAGGTTGTCCTATAAGCCCTTTTGTGGCTTTAAATTCATAAATTTCATACTATCTTGACCATTCTTTCTGAATATCTTGCCCAATGTTTTCGAACTTCAGCGTTTTGGCCCCAAGTGGGTGGTAATCAAAATCCAGCATTTTTGCAGATATTTTTAATTTAATTTCGTGAATTGGAAGCATTTCTCTTGAGATTCCTTCAGTTCCACCTCGCAAGCTTTAATTCAAAATTAGGTAAATAAATAAGCCAGCACCGATTATTGAGCACCGATTATTGATGGAGACGAAAATATTTGAAGATGGGGAAGCTAATCTTTTTTCCAGCTGCTTCTTGCGATTTAAAATAATCATCAAAGAGGCCCCAGCCAACAAAGCCATCAGCTGCTTCTGGTTCCAGACAATAGAAGGCCAAATTGGCCAAGGGCTGATCGAGGGAAACCAGGAAGGAACCAGCTGAGATTGGATACCTGTTCACCGAGACAAAATCTCCCTTGAGGACAGTCATATCATAACCCCAGCGCCTCTCTTTTTCTATTGAATCAATAATGTATTCTTCCCCCTCAGCCACAAGAGGTCTGGAAATAGTTTCTACTTTGATATTATGAATTCTCAATTTCTCAACAATCCAACCGAACTCAGCCGGTATAATATAACCAGCAGGAACCGTGGCCTCTTTGGTCCCAACTGGCTTGGTGAGATGTTCAACGCCGGAAACAATTTCAGGTGGGCCGAGGGCTTCAGGTTCAACTCCAGCCATAACACTTGTCCCAGGGAGAAGAAATGGGCGGTTCGATCGATAGGCCAGGATGTCTATTTGGCCCCAGGACTCATATTTGCCTGACACAAAATTTTTCAGCTTACCGCTTGGAGCTTTCTCTTTAATCTGGCGAACAACTTCCTCATCAGCTTGACGGCAAAGGGTCTGCATTTCTTGACCATGCTCATGGGTGTATTCAAGAATAGCCGAAATCAGAGCATAGTGGGCATAAATTTTTCGCTCGAAATGAACATGGCCCGGCGTTTCGGCTAAAATGGACATACGATTACGTAAACCATACGCAGCAGCAATAAATTTGGCTTCTGTTGACCATATAGCTAAATCATGACTCCAGACCTTTGGGGGCCAAGTTTTTTCATCAAAAAGACAGTGGGTAAATGTTTCGAGACCGTATTTTTCGCGCATAGCTTGACGAAGAGCTGGAAACATGACATCGAAAACATATCCCCGGGGGTTAGGATGAGCAGCGGGCACGGTCGAAGTAGCATAAACAATGGCGTATCCATGATTAACTCGCCCCATAGCATGGCCGTCATAAATTAGCAAAGGATCCCAGCGATTAAAAATAGTCCGGTAAAGGCCAATTACCTCTGGCGTTTCTAACTTGATGGCATCGCGATTGAGATCAAGGTTTTGGCTGTTATTCCTGGAGCCTAAAAAATGGGGTGTTCCCTCATTAAACCTTAAGGCATCATTACCATCAGGGTTAAAATTAGGACAGATGATTATTATTAGGTTTTTAAGCAGATGTTTTTTGGAACCGAAAAGAATTTCTCGCATCAAAATAAGCAAGGCTTCCTTAGCTTCAGCTTCCGGAGGATGAATATTTCCCTGCAAATAAATAACTGGTTTACCTGAAGCTCTGGCTTCTTCGGGGGAAGCCACGCGAGGGTCAGCCAAAACCACGGCTACTCCGGCTCTTCCCTGAGGGGTCATGAACATAGGAATAATTGCCAGTTTATCGCTGCGCCAGCGAAGTTGATTGATAAATTCAAGGACCTCAAAAGAGGTGGAGGTACGTTCAAAATTGGTCTTTTCCGCAGTGGTCATTAATTGTTCTGGCCAGTTTCCTCGCCAACCTGCTGGAACTTCATTGCCCCAATAGATTTTTTGTGGCGCAGCGAATGAATAAGAAAAGAAAAGAATCAAATTACTAAACATAATAGCAAGGCAAAGAACTCTTCGCTCCCCAAAGATCTTGAGCTTTAAAGAAATCAGTTCCATCTTGCCTCCTTGATAAAATTTAAAGGCAGTTAAGGAATTCCTTAACCCAAAATTTGACCCTAAGGGGGAAAATATAAAAAACCCCTTTTATTTTCATTTTATCTCTGATTTTTAAGTATATAATCTATCCTTAAAATAAAAAAGTTCTAAAAAATTTAGTCCTTGCCATGGGAGAAATTATAAATATCTAATTCAATTTCATTAGCCTCCTAAGGAAATAAGGCTTATTTCTGAACTCAGATTCTTAAGTTTTCCTCACCGTGGACAAACAGACTAAGCCCAGCAGGCAAATCGATAATATTTAAAAAAATTTAGAGTATGATTTATATTTAAAGCAGCTAAATCATTTTTTTTGACTTTGATCGACAGAGTTATCGCCAGTTCCTTTTTTTATAAATGATAGGACCTTGGAACTTGATGGTCCAAAGGCTAAAACCACTTCGCCAGTAGGTCTCGGCCGACTAAACTAAGGCTCTGTTTTAGGGAAAAACTCTTGCCATTTTCTAAAATTAACAGTTTTCGACTGACCTTGTTAATCGCTTATTAATGAAATGAAGGCTATTGCCAAAAACAAAATAAGATACATACTTTTTTCATCCTTTGCTTCTTAAAAATAGGCTTTATTTTAAAGAACGTTAAGTTAAAATTATCATTAAAAGTTTAAAAGTTAAACTTCTGTATAGGTCCAGAATGTCAACGATACTTTAACTCTGGAATTATAAAAAGAAGATCTTCTTTATGGGCGATTTCAACAGATAATGAAATAAGACGTCCATAATAGATAAATGAAAATCTCCTTAGGCTAAAGGAGATTCAGAATTAAAATTTTTATGGAGATTCCCAAGATTTACTAATATATCTGATCCAGGAGAACTTTAAGCTGACCCCATGATGGACTAATGTCCAATTTACCTATTATTTAAACCTTATTAACCGCACATTATTTTTTTTATAAACTTCTCTTTGTCATGGATCAAAAGGTGATTAGGATCAAGGTTTTTTCGATATTGCCTTGAGTAAACTGATTTAATTCTTTACTACCTTTATGGGATCATCCGCCATTAAAAATCTCGGCAGCAATCTCTAAAAATTATAACTTTTCGCAATCTCGAAAAAGACTGTCTCCTTTCTTTTTGAGTTTTCCATCTCAGAAGGAGAGTTTACGATGGCTCCCTCCTCTAAATCAATTTGCAAACTATTTTATATACTAGCTCGTTCCCTCCTTTCACTGAAAGTGCAAACTATTTTATTTATAATCAAAGATAATTTAAAACATATGAAGTATGCACAGAAGATTTATTAATAAATAAAATGCCACAACGAATTGTGAATTAGCTAATTATTGGCTAATACCAATGATGATTATATTTGGAAATATATAAGACCGGCCCAATTAAAAAGGTGAAATATGTAAGGCGGAGTCGATTAAAGGGGGAAGGAATGGCCCAGAGAAAGGCGTTCAGCTGCTTCCAGAATTCGGGAGGCTAAGGCAATATCTTGGGCGGCCAGACCAACAGTCTTGAAAAAAGTAATTTCTTCATCAGACAGACGTCCTGGCTTTTCTCCTGCGGCCACTTCGCCAATTTCAGCGACAATTGAGTCCTCGGTTATAACGCCTTCTTTCAAAGGAATAATTAAATCGCCAGCTTCTTCGAGGGCCGCCTCCCTCTGATCCACGAAAATCCTGGACCTGGCGACCGTAGCGGAAGGAATTTCTCTGACATGAGGTTTATAAGAACCAATGGCGTTTATGTGGATGCCAACTTTAATGGCTGAGTCGGGAAAAACAGGCGATGAAGAAGTTGTGGCCGTGCAAATAATTTCGGCCTCTTTGCATGCTTCCTCAGGAGTTGAGGCTACAATGATATCTAGGTTAAGTTTCGAGCTCATTTCCTGGGCAAAGATTCGGCTTTTCTCAAAATCTGAATCATAAATATAAACCTTATACAATGGCCTTACCGCATTAACCGCTTCAAGCTGATATCTTCCTTGAAAGCCAGCTCCAAAAATAGCGGCGACTCTAGCATCTTTTCTGGCTAAAAGGTCGGTGGCTAAGCCAGAGGCTGCACCTGTCCTTATAGCTGTAAGAGTAGAAGCTTCAAGAAGGGCTAAAGGCGAACCGTTACGAGCTTCAAAGACAAGCATTAGGGCAAAGCTAAGGGGTAAGCCCAGTTGAGGATTTCTCTCGTAAAGATTAATAATTTTTACCCCTATTTTTTCTCGGCCAGGAAAATAGGTCGGCATGATGAGCGAAGTTCCCCGGTGAATTTCAAGATCAATATGAGTCCGTGGGGGAACAATTACTTTTTTCTTAGAAACAAGGATGAAGGCCTCTCTAACCGCTTCAATTGCTTCAGCCATGGAAATAGCCCCTCTTATTTCTTCGGACGAAAGAAGAAGAATTTTCATTGATTTTACTTCCTCCATAAAAATTATCTTGCAGACAATTATTTAACCTATTTCCTAATTTGATCCATATACCTTTGCCTGGCTTCCTTAATGACTCTATACGCTGAAGCTTTATCTTCCCAGCCTTCAACAGCAGTCTTCTTCTTTTCGAGCTCTTTATAAACGTCGAAGAAATGCTCGATTTCCACCAGTAAATGCCCTGGAACCTGATTTAAATTGTAAATATAATTCCATTGCGGGTCAAAAATCGGAACAGCTAAAATCTTGTGGTCGATGCCCTTTTCATCACGCATTCGAAAAAGACCAACCGGCCGAGCTTCAATGAGGCAACCAGGAAAAGTCGGCTCACCTAAAAGAACAAGGGCATCAAGGGCATCGCCATCTTCAGCTAAGGTTTCAGGAATAAAGCCATAATCGCTTGGATAATGCATGGAAGAAAAGAGCATTCGATCAAGTTTAAATACTTTACGTTTATGGTCAAACTCGTATTTGTTCCGGCTTCCCTTAGGAATTTCGATAATAACCTCGATTATCAATTTTTCCTGATCATAAATTTGATCGTCCATTCTAACCTCCTCTATTAAAATAAAGACCCTTTAACCTCTCCCTCTAAGAAAATTTTAATAAATATGCTCTTTTTTAACCTACACCATTTTATTTTAAATAACATGCCTTCATTTAATAAAAAAAGCATAAATTTTAATAATTTTAGAAAAGCAATTGAGGTTTATGTCCTTAAACTTTTCTTCGGTTTTTTAATTTTTTCCCCTAATTTCTAATTTTCTTTATTATCTCTGAACCTTGAAAGGTCAATTTTTTCTTTTCTAATCTTCAGGAAAATAAAAATTTTTTAATTTCTAAAAAATAAAAAAGATGCCTATAATCTTTTTTTAAGAGATTGAGCTGAAGGGCAAAGGGCCAGGCCGCCCAGAGAAGTTACTTTAAGTTCCAGAGGCAACATTTTACCCACCTCATAGACAGCATCAATGGTTTCATCAAAAGGAATGGGATTTTCATAGCCTCCAAGAATCAAATCAGCGCAGATGAAAGCCGAAGCTGCGGCGACAGCATTGCGAGTATGACAGGGAATTTCACAGATCCCCTGAACTAAGTCACACACCGAGCCCATGGTGTTTTGGAAAGAGATGGCAGCTGCATCAAAAGCTTCTTTAGCCTTGCCACCTGAAGCTTCAACTACAGCCGCCGCTCCCATAGCTCCGGCCGCACCAATTTCGACCTGACAACCAGCAACTTCAGCCGCAAAAGTAGCCCGATATCCAACAATCAGACCGATAGCTCCAGCTGCAGCTAGGGCTTTTATGGCTTTTTCTTCATCTATACCCTTATCTTCTAAAAGAGTGACCATAACGCCAGGTAAAGTTCCGGCAGAACCAGCGGTGGGGGCAGCGCAAACAACGCCCATTGAAGCCGCCGTATGCTGGGCAGCCATCGCTCGCGAAGCGGCTCTTGTCAACATACCTCCAGCAGCTAATCGATTTTCTTTTTCGGCTTTATAAATAAGACCAGCTGTAGGTTTTAAAAGCTGAAGGTTTAAATTTTCGTTTAACCCCGATGACACGGCTTTTGTCATTATTTGTAATCGCCGACTTAATTCTTCTTTAACCTCATTCTCACTGAAACCGAGAATGCGGCTTTCATAGGCAATTGCGAGCTCGCCTAAGGTCATTTTTTCCCTCTCAACAATCGACATGGCTTCAGCGGCCGAACGAAAAAGGGGTTCACCCGAAACTACGGGCATTAAAGGCTGGCTTGACCAGAAATCTTTAAAAGAAATTTTATTTTTCAGTCTTTCTATTAATTGATCAGAAATAGGACTGGAAGAGGAAAGATGAAAAAGAGTTTGTGACTGATTTTCTTGGATAGTAATCTTGATCGACTCTTGAAAGAGTTCTTTCAGAAAGGCCAAGAATAATTCCTTTTTCCCGCTATCAATAAGAATTAAATAATCATATCTATCGCCTCTAATTGAAATTGGCCAGGTATTGATCTCAACTATTTCAACCATCCCGCCGCCTACTGATTTCCCCTTAAGGTGAACTTTTTTCCCCTTCCCATTTTCCAATTCCAAAGCCACAAAATTAGGATGATCAGCTCCAGGGACTGAAGCTTCGCCAAAGATAATATTTAGACCAACTTGGCTTGCATATTTTAAAGCTTCGGGGAAGCGATCATCAGTAATTTCCCAACCCAAGAGCCCGGCGGCAAAGCCCAAGTCAGATTTTTGTTGACGGAAAACCCGAGCATATGATCCACCTGAATTGAAGATTATTTTAGCTTTGACAGGAGGATTTCCCAATAGAAATCTGGCCAGCTGGCCAAGAAAGAAAGCACCAGCGGTATGCGAACTTGACGGCCCCCTAATAACCGGCCCCAGAATATTATTCAAAAGACTCAGCTTATTCATATTTAAATCTCATTTTTGTTTTTAAGCTTTTCATCGTTAAACTACACAACCTATTGTTTCTTTAAAAATAATTAAAATTAATTTGAAGAGCAAGGTAAAAAATTAAATTCAAAAAAATGAAATTGATTATCTAGGCAACCTTGATTTTTTCTTTGTCCCAGTATATTAAGTTTCCTTCATTTATCAACAACTTTTCTTTCGCCATACCTGTTGGCCTCAATCAATTTTTTCTCTATTAAGACTATAAGGCGCTGGAAAAATAATTTTTACTCCGGGCATTTTCTCTTGGACAAGCTTTCCAAGCTCTTTATGTTGAGAAGATGAACCATGAATAGCCACAATTATTTTTGGTTTAAGATCATTGGCCATTTGGAACGCTGCTCGAGGTGAGGCTGTGGGCGAAGGATCGCCGGTTGGCAGAAAAGCTACATCGGCTGAAAATCCTGAAAGGGGAATATAATCCGAATCGGCCCCATGAAAAATTTTTAAATTGCCAAAAGCTAAGTGATAGAGCATAATAGGTCCAACATGGGAACCTCTTATAGCCCTGACAGTAATGTTTCCTTGATGAAAGGGGTTATCAGGAGAGGCAACAAAAAGTTTATCAGCCGGAATGTCCCGCCGCAGGCGATTGATAACTGTAGCCTCGGCCAAAATAGGCGCGTCTGTCGCTTTAAAAAGGGCAAAGGCTGTGGCTTGATGAAAATGGTCATAATGATCGTGGGTATAAAGAATTAGATTAACAGTGCCTGGGCTTAAAAACTTTAAATCCCCGCTCCCAATTTTATCAGCCGGATCAATTATAACAGCACCATCAATTGTTCTAATGATAACACCAGAATAACCGAGGTATTGAAAGGCAACCTCCTTTTCAGCTAGAACATAGGCAAAAAGATTTTTTATTTCTTCAGTTTTCATGATACTTGACTCCTTATTTATATTATTCTTCATATTTGAGGTACTTATCCCTAAAATCCCTAAAAAGCAGCCAAAAATTAAGAAAAATAATTGCCGATTTCTTTGCCTTTTAATCCATAGTTTCATTTTTGTCCCCTCTTTTTTCGCTAATTATATTTTAAACATTTTTTTTGCCTTTTTCATCTTTTTTACAATTCGGTCCGGGGAAATTATATTTAATAGACTAAACTTAGGCTTCATAATCAGGAAGAAAGACAATAATCTTAAATATTAGTTTTAATTTCAACTTAATAATCTTCGACCCTCTTATAAAATTGCCAATATATATGTAAAAATCAATCATTAAGGATCTTACAAAGAAAAGCTTCTTCGCTCCAAGTAGCAATCGTCCTTATTTGGAAAGTAAATTTTTCATCAGATCATTGGTCTATTTGAATTTATAATTCAAAAAGGCTAAAATATAAGTTAAATTTAAAATCTTCGCCTAAAAATCTAGGCTGAAAAAATAAGCCGCAATAATTAAAGAGGAGGAGATTAATGAGTGAAGTAGTACGGTCTATTGAAGCCAAGATTTTACAACAAGAGCGAATCGAAAAATTTCATCTTGATTTAGACCATTTTGGCCCTGGAGAAAAGCGACATCTCTATGAGCTTATGTATGCCCATGGTCCAGGCAATGGCAAAATTATGCTTTTACCCATTGACCAAGGTTTTGAGCATGGCCCCCGCGATTTCTTCCCCAATCCTCCTAGTATTGATTTTGAGTTCCAACTTGAATTAGCTTTAGAAGCCAATTATTCGGGTATTGCTTGCCATATCGGTCTGGCTGAAAAACATTTTAAAAAATATGCTGGCCGGATTCCTCTTGTCCTTAAAATCAATGGCCGCACCTCGATTCCGCCCGATGACGAAGCCTTTTCGCCGCTTGATGCTAGCGTTGAAGATGCCCTTCGGCTTGGAGCCGATGCTATTGGGTATACCCTCTATGTTGGTTCTCCCCGCGAAGCTGAAGATATTGCCCAATTTACTCGAGTAAGACAGGAAGCCAAAAAATTTGGGCTTCCCGTGATAATGTGGGCCTATCCCCGGGGTAAATATGCTGAAACAAGAGGCGGAGGTCGCGATTCCTTAGCTATGGTCGATTATGCGGCCCGACTGGCCAACGAACTTGGAGCTCATCTGGCTAAAATTAATCTACCCGCTCCTCCAAAAGGAGGTAGTTACGATCAATCCAGCCCCTTTAAAGTTTACAATGAATTTAAAGATATTTCTGAAGTCGAAGCATTACGAATGGTCCTTCGTTCGGCTGGTCGAACCGGAGTTCTTGTTTCAGGCGGTTCCAAACTGAGCGACGAGGAGCTTCTGAGGAAAGTAAAAATTTGTCTTGAAGCGGGCGTTGATGGCTTTATTTTTGGCCGGAATATCTGGCAACGAAAATATGATGAGGCTTTAAGAATCAGTCAGGAAATTTTCGAATTGATCCGACGCTATCAATAATTAAAATAAAAACCTGAAATGGAGGTTAAAATGAGAATAGGTGTTTTAACAGGCGGCGGTGATTGCCCTGGATTAAATGCTGTCATCAGAGCCATTGTTCGTAAAGGGATCATGTACTATGGATATGATTTCTATGGGATAAAAAATGGCTGGCTGGGATTAATTGAAGGGAAAATAATTCCCCTTGATCTTAATAGTATCTCTGGCATTTTGCCGCGAGGGGGAACCATCCTGGGTACTTCTCGCACTAATCCTTTCAAAAATCCTAGCGATGTAGAAAAGATTTTTGATAACATGGCCAAATTCGAACTTGACGCTCTTATCGCCATTGGCGGGGAGGACACTCTTGGAGTTGCCTTAAAATTATATCAAAGGGGTCTTAAAATCGTGGGGGTTCCAAAAACTATTGATAATGACCTCTCTTGTACTGATTACACCTTTGGGTTTGATACGGCTGTTTCCATTGTTTGTGAAGCCTTAGACCGCTTACATACGACCGCTGAAGCCCATCATAGGGTTATGGTAGTTGAAGTTATGGGCCGTCACGCTGGCTGGATTGCGGTTATGGGAGGATTGGCAGGTGGCGCTGATCTCATTCTAATTCCAGAAGTTCCCTTTGATCTCGATGAAGTCTGCCGCGAAATCCAAAAACGAAGGGAAAGAGGAAAAGATTTTAGCATCATCGTGGTGGCTGAAGGCGCTCAGCCCAAAGAAAATGGTTTGATAACTCAGTCGGAAGAAAAAGATGCTTTCGGCCATGTCAGACTTGGTGGAATTGGCCATTATCTCGGCCGGGAAATAGAAAAAAGGACAGGCCTTGAAACAAGGGTTACGGTTCTCGGTCATACCCAGCGGGGAGGTTCGCCCACAGCTTATGACCGCATCTTAGCCACAAGATTCGGCATTGCAGCCATTGACCTTATTAGAGAAGGCCAATTTGGAATGATGGTTAGCCTTCAAGGAAACAAAATAGTTCCTGTTCCTTTAGAAAAAGCGGTCGCTCAGCTTAAAACTGTCGACATGGAACTTTATGAAATCGCCAGAGTCTTTTTTGGTTAAAAAATTCTTTTAGTTGACAGGTGGATTGCAAACTGATAAATAAAACTTGAACTTCTAAATAATAATTTGACGAAGATTTCTTCACTATTAAATTGGTTGATTTTACGATCATCTCGCCTTAAACCTTTATTTATCGCTTCTTTCTGCTTTGCTTTAGCAGAAATCATTATAGCTCTATCTCATCGGGCGGTTATTCCTTGGTTTACGCTGATCCTGCTTTTTATTTTTGAGTTTATTTTAAGCTTTGCAGTCATCTTGATACTTTTCATCTCGGTAAATGTTCTGTTAATTCCCCTTAAGCAAAGTCCATTAAGGGACTACTTTGACTCGATTCAAATACTAATTATTACTCTGTCAATGCCGCTCTTTTTTTGTTTTTACCTTTTAAACACAAAAGCCTTGGCACGCTTATCCTATTTCGGATTTCAACGACTATTCTTCAATGGATTATTTCTGTTTTTAGCCGCGGCGCTAACTTTTTTAGCTACAATAATTTTTAAAAAATATTCTTTTAAAATGGAGGGGTTAAATTTCTGGACAGCCTGTTTTTTATGGCAAATTATCTTGCCGGCCATTCACTTTTTCTTCTTCTCTTCTATTCCCTTCCCTGACTCATCAGCCGAAAGATTTAGATTTTTGCTGGCCCTATCAATCCCTCTTTTTCCGATCGTCTGGTTATTATCTTATTTAAACTGGGCCATAAAAAATCCTTCCATTTCTAAAATTTCTTTTATTTTTTTGGTTTTGATTTTTTTGTCTTCACTTATTTTTATCTCTCCCTACTTTAATTTTGAATTAAGCAAGAGTCTGCCGCAGCCAAAAAGTAAATTGAAAAATCATTTAAGACCAAACATTATTCTAGTTGTCTGGGACAGCGGACGAAAAGACCGGTATTCGATTTATGGGCATTCAAGATCAACCACTCCTCGCTTGGCTGAATTGGCAGGAGATGGCTATATTTTTCAAAAGGCCTATACGGTTTCACCCTGGACTCTCCCATCGGTTGCTTCCATGTTTACTGGCCTTTATCCCTCTCAGCATCAGGCCGAACATTTTAATGGAAAAAGTCATTCCCTTCGGCCCCTCGGAGCAGAAGCTTTAACTTTGGCTGAGATTTTAAATGAACAGGGCTATCAAACTGCAGCCTGGACGGCCAATCATGGAGTACTGAATAGCTGGTTTGGACTACATCAGGGTTTCAATTTCTATTTTGATGAAAGGCCTCACCTTTTTGACCTTTTATCTGTTCATCTGTTAGGCCGATTGGATAACTATGCCTTTGTAAAGCTTTTCATTAACCCATCTTACCTTTCTTCAGAAATAAACAGACGACTATTGCCGTGGATAAAGAAAAAACTAAATTCTCCCTTTTTTCTCTATATTCATTATATGGACCCCCACGGAATTAACTATCTTCCTCATCCTTACCGGGGATTATTTGGCGGCAAGCAAAAGGTTCCATCTGCACCTATAAAAGATATACTTGAAGGCAGGGAAAAAATTGATCCTCAAGTTTATGAGGAATTTCTATCCCGTTATGATGAAGAAATTGCCTTCTGCGATGCTAATTTTGGAAAGTTAATAGACCTTTTAAAGCAGCTTAATTTTTATCATCAATCCTTGATCATTGTTACCTCCGACCATGGTCAGGCTTTAGGTGAACACAATTTCTTCGGCCACAGATCAGCCCTATATGAAGAAATCCTCCAAATTCCTCTGGTCATCAAATTCCCTGAAGAGAAAAAATCCTCGATCAACCCTGGAAGACCCATTGAAAACCGCGAGCTCTTTTTTCTCATCCTCGAGGAAGCTGGTATCAAATTATCTGACGCTTGCCCAAGGGCCTTGTTGGATGAGGAAGGAATAATTTATACTGTCGCTGAAGCAACCCTGCCAGCTTCAACAGCGCCTGGAATCGGCTTAGAGGAAAATTCAAAACGTTTTCAAGAAGATTTTCTCGGGACGAGGGTAGCAATTACTCGACACGCTCCTCCTCATCCTAAGCTCATCTTGAGCTCCACAGGCAAGGATGCCCTTTATTTATTAGATGAAGATCCAAAGGAACAGACGAATCAGCTTGACAAATACCAGGCTCTGGCCAATAACCTTCGTCTTTTCTGGATGAAATGGCAGCCTTCTCTTCAAAAATATTCCTTAGAGAAAAAGGAAGAAAAAATTATGACTAAGGAAATAATTGAGCGTCTTCGTTCTCTTGGATATATCCGTTAGAGGCGGTGGCTTAAGATCAATCTAAAACCTGGTCAATTATTCCGCCACCGATAACTATATCCTTTTGATAAAAAACAACTGACTGACCCGGCGTAATGGCCCTCTGGGGCTCTTTAAATTCAACTATCACCGTGCCTTCATCGACAGGGAAAACAGTAGCTTTGGCCTCTTCATGCTTATACCGGATCTTAGCTTTTACCGAAATAGGCAAAGTTAATTTTTCCAGAGCGATTAAATTGATTTTGATCGCCAAAAGCTTCTTCTTCATCAACTCTTCTTCCTCACCCACAATAATTGCATTCTTTTCCTGATCAATTGCGACAACATAAAAAGGTTTTTTTAGGGCAATCCGCATCCCTCGCCTCTGGCCAATGGTAAAATAGGCAATTCCCTCATGTTCACCTAAGGGCCGGCCAAATTTGTCTAAAATTGGACCAGGCCGAAAAGCCTCTGGCTTTCTGGATCTAATAAACTCAACATAGTCGCCATTAAGAACAAAACAGATTTCCTGGCTTTCAACTCGGTCAGCTACATGGAGCCCGAATTTTCTGGCCAGGCGACGAATTTGATCTTTGGTATATTGGCCAACAGGAAAAAGAGTTCTTTTCAGTTCTTCCTGAGTAAGGGTATAAAGAAAATAAGACTGGTCTTTTGCTTTGTCCCGGCCCTTTTTTAAAAGAAACCGCTCCACCCTTTCATCAAACTCAATCCGGGCATGATGTCCTGTGGCCAAAAAATCTACTCCTAAATTTTTTACCCTGGCCCACAGGGCTTTGAATTTTATAAATTCATTACATCGAATACAGGGATTTGGCGTTCGTCCCCGAAGATATTCCTGGCAGAAATCATCAATAACTTTTTTCTCAAATTCCTCACGAAGATCAAGTTCATAATGGGGAATTCCCAGATCTAAACAGACCCGATGGGCATCTTCAACCGCTTTCCAGCCGCAGCAGCTGCGAAGTTGTTCGTCTAAGCAGATCTCAGGGGGAAGAGAAAAAAGTTTCATCGTCAGACCGATAACCTCATAGCCTTCCTTTTTCAAAAGAGCAGCGGCAACTGAAGAATCCACTCCCCCACTCATGGCTACTGCAACCTTTTTCTGTTCCATCGGAGTTTTAGGAAACCAAAATTACAGTTTTATAAAATATCAGATTTTTCCAATTTTGCCTATGGGGTCGATTTTAATCCGAGGAAATTCAATTTTTATATACAATTTCAGAAAGTTTGTTGGAGATTTAAAAAATAAATATCTATAAAAGCAAAAAAAGAACGGGCTCTAAACTTAAAACATTCAATCCTCCATAGCCTGATTTTTTTCCGGTTTATCCAGAAAAGCTTGGCCCGGTAACAATCGGGGGTTAATCGAGCTAACCTTTGCCTGGGGACTTAACAGCCAGCATTTCAGTTCCCATTATCAACATCAGTATTCACCTCCCTTTGAGTCTGAAGAAGCTCTAAGCTCAGCTCCCAGCGACTTAACCTGAATTTAACCAGGATCAGAGGAAAATTTATAACTGTCGGGCTTTTTCCATTAAAGAATTTAGGGGTTAAAATTGGCTTTTTTTATCAAACCTCACCAATTAAGGGCCCCAGTTCTGAATATGAAGTCTTTATTGAATACACTTCTCGGCCACCGCCTTTTGAAAGGTCTTTCATTATCTTTAAATTTTGGCTATTTCTCCAGTCCTCAAATTCCTCTGAAGCTTGAAGCAATTGATTATGATAAAGAATTTGACCAGCCTGAAATTGAGCCTCTCTTTAAAATAAAACATCATCTTAAACTTAGACCAGATTTATTTTCATCCGTCGTTCTTTTTCCTTGCTTCCGGCCTAAAATCATCATTTTTTTAAGAATTTCTAGCTTAATCTAAAAGGCCATTGTCTGATCTTTTAACCTGCCTTTTCCTCAAGCCCATTTCATATGATTACTTTTTTATCTTTGACTATCTTTTCTCTTTTGATCTAAAAAATTTCTATTTTAAATTGGTTCAAAATCTTTCCCCATCTCAAGGATAAAAATTTTTCCTTTTAATCTTTGGCTTCCCAAAAACGATCTTTTACCTGCAAAAAATTTATAGCAGCGAATAATCTTTTTTAAATTTATTGCTTATTTAAAGATCATTGGCAAAGAGAAAAATTTTAAGCAAAAGGAAGGGGAAAATACTATGGAGGTTAAGAGGGAAAAAACTTATTGACAGAATTGGCTTAGATTAATTATTTTCTTAATCCTTTCTCTTTTAATGGCCACTCCAGTCAAGGCCCAAAATTTTGATGAGAATTTATTATAGGCCTTATATCCTTTATGCTGTAATTGAAAATGCTTCCAAGAGAGCTCCGACGCTGGCTGAAACTAACCTCGATAGAAAAAAGGTTTAAAACCTAAGGAAAGAAGAATTGGCCGTGAAGTTTATCGGACAGACGATGGCGGCGAAACCTGGGTTAAAATGAACTTACCCGAAGATAATGTCAGCTCTAAAGAACCTTTTATTTCAGCCAGATTAGAATTGATCCCAATGAAGATAAAAAATTTTTTGTGACCGGCGTCTGCCTGGGTAACTCCCCAGATGGTGGCCGCACCTGGCATGACCTAAATTGGCCACATTTCCATCTTTTTAAGAAAGAATTTGGCGATGTCTGATTCTGGATTGACCCTAAAATTCAAACAGAATTATCATGGGATTAGAGGGTGGTATCTATGTCTTTTATGATGATGGCTTGACCTGTGATCATTATTATAATTTAACCATCAGTCAGGTAGACGCCATCGGTGTGGACATGGATGGGCGCTATAACACTTACTTTGGTCTCCAGGATTATGAACACTGGAAAGGGCCAGGCAACAGGGCTGACCGGAAGGGAATAAGCTCTTGGATTTGATAGCTTTCGGAGGTGGCGACGGCCTTTACATCCAGTTGACCAAGCTAACAGTCGCTGACCATATACAAGCCAGCCTGAGGGAGGTTATTTCCGAGCTGATTAAAAACTTGGATATCCAATGAACTTTTGGGCCCGTCGAGAAGGGAGTAAGCCTTCCTATCGCTTTCTATTCACTTTCTTTAGACTTGCCTATTCATCTTTCATCCCGTAACAGCAAAATTATTTATAGGAAGCTCGGATTTTCCTGCGTTCGTTCGACTGCGGTGAGCACTGGCCGGAAAAAAGTCCAGATTTAACCATCGGTGACGTAAGAAAAATTATCCCTCGATCAGAAGGTGGATTTCCCTGGTTTGCCTTAACACCATTACCGAACCACTAGTTGGGCCGGGTGTAATTTGGCTGGAAACAAGTTATGGAAAAGTCAGGCTAACTAAAAATTGTGGCCCTACTCGAATTGATTTAACCTCGAAAATTTTGGCCGCTGGAGGTCACGGAGATTGCTAGACCTGTCGAATTTTTTCTTTCCCTTTCCAAGAGAGTGTTGCCTATTTAGGCCAAACAGGTTATTGGCAGGATTATTTTACTGCTTTTGTTTTTAAAACAGAAGATTATGATGACCCCCGCGCATTTCTTGCCACCAACCTACCTTAATCGCCAGTTGTTCTTATCTTTGAGAATAAAAAAATCCCCATCTTCTTTTTCTCGGAAATTTACTTTTTTGCCATAAACCCCTGTGCGGATCGTAAGAAGCTTTGGCGCCAAATGATTATCTTTTTGGCCATCGCCATCTCATTACTCCCCCTGAACCCCATGGCCTTAAATTTTTTAAAAAATAAAATAAAGGGCAATATCAACATTATTATGACCGATTCTTTTGGTCAAGAAATAACCAGCTTCCTTGGCCACAATAATCCAGGAATTAATCCGGCTCTCTGGAATATGCGCCCCCATTTAAAATCTCGGTTTCTGCGCCCAGCATCCATCCTTGACTACTTGGTTAAACCAAGGGAATATGCAATCATTCCCGAACCGGGGAATAAAAGATTTTCAAACAAAAAGCTAAAATAACTAAAATCATTGGCTGGCAAATTGGTTCTAATTCCCAAAGAATTCGCTGAAATAGGCTGAATCTCTATTTATTAGGCAGATTTAAAGAAAACTTTAGACCGATATTTAACTTGGATAAATGTTTTTGTAGTTTATCCAAAAAAATAAAAAACATTTATCTTCTTTAAAGTATGGCCAAAGAGTTTAACTTTTTTAAAGCTTTTATTGCCTAAAATTTTTTCCAGCGCAAACGAAGAGAATTGGTCACGACCGAAACAGAGCTGAAAGCCATGGCTGAAGCCGCTATAATCGGATTCAAAAGAAGACCAAAAAAGGGATAAAGAACCCCGGCGGCTATAGGGATGCCTATTATGTTATAGATAAAAGCCCAGAATAAATTTTGCTTAATGGTTTTCATTGTCTGACGGCTGAGCTCAATCGCTCGGGCAACGGCCTGAAGATCGCTGGTCATTAAAACAATGTCGGCCGCTTCAATAGCTATATCGGTTCCAGTTCCAATGGCAATACCAATATCAGCCGCAGATAAAACTGGAGCATCGTTAAGACCATCGCCAACCATGGCCACAACGTATCCCTTCTCCTGAAGCTCTCGCACAATTTTAACCTTATCTTCAGGACGTTTTTCATAAAAAATATTTTTAAGACCTGTTTGACGACCGAGGAACTCAGCGGCTTGCCTGGTGTCGCCTGTTACCAAGAAAAGCTCAATCCCCAAAGCTTTAAGCTTTTCGATGGCCTCAACTGAACTCTCTTTTAACGCATCGGCAAAAGCAATGAAGCCCATAAGCTCTCCATCATAAACGACGCCAGCCAGGGTTTTGCCTTCTGATAAGATCTGGTTAATGAGACCATCAAGTTCAGTTAAATCAATCTTTTTTTCTTTTAAAAAATTTATATTACCCACATAAATTTTCTTGGGACCTACAGTTGCTTCCACTCCGAGTCCTTCAAATAAACGAAAATCATCAATTGACTTCAACCCAATTCTCCGGTTCTGAGCTTCCCTTAGGATTGCTCTGGCGAGAGGATGCTCTGACCTCTGCTCAGCAATGGCCGCCGCTTCCAGAACATCTTCTTCCTTCCAATTGTTAAGAGGAATGATTCGGGTTACCCGGGCTTCTCCTTCAGTCAAAGTTCCAGTTTTATCAAAAACAACAGCAGATAGACGGTGGGCTTTTTCTAAAATTTCCCCGCCTTTAATCAAAATTCCTTTTTCTGCTCCTTTGCCTGTTCCCACAATAATAGCGGTTGGCGTAGCCAGCCCAAGGGCACAGGGACAGGCAATAACTAAAACGGAAACCATGTTTAGAACTGCCCTAGTAAAACTTGGTCTAGGCCCGAAAAAAAGCCAGGTAATGAAAGTGAGAAAAGCTATGGCCATGACCGCCGGCACAAATACACTGGCCACTTTATCTGCCAGCCGCTGAATTGGCGCCTTGCTCAGCTGAGCCTGCTCAACAAGCCGAATAATCTGGGCCAAAACAGTATCTTCACCAATTTTAGTTGCCTGGAAAATAAAGCTGCCAGCAAGATTGACCGTGGCACCGATGACTTGATCCCCAGGCTTCTTATCAATAGGAAGGCTTTCACCGGTTATCATTGACTCATCCACCGAGGATTGCCCTTCAATGATAACACCATCGACGGGAATCTTTTCTCCTGGTCTAACGACGATGATTTCGCCTACTTTGATCTCCTCCACCGGTATTTCAATTTCCTGACCATCCCGAATAATTCGCGCTGTTTTTGGTTTCAAAGACATCAGCTTCTGAATGGCTCCGGAGGTTCGGCTTCTGGCCCTCGTCTCAAGCAGTCGACCAAAAAGAATTAGGGCGATGATAAACGAAGAGGTGTCAAAGTAAAGCTCAGGCTTTAACCCAGCTTGCAGAAAAAGGCGGGGAAAAACAGAGGCCAAGACACTATAAAAATAAGCTGCCAAAGTACCAATAGAAACTAAGGTATTCATATTGGCCTGTCGGTGAAGCAGAGCTTTCCATGCTCCTCTCAAAAAGGGCCAGCCAAAATAAAATTGAACTGGTGTGGCCAGCAACCATAAAACAAAGGGAGATTGAAGCCACGAAGGAACAAAGGGAAACCAGTGAGGCATGCTGGCAATAAAAATAATTGCCGCCAAAACAATGGCGCCTAAAAAATGATTACGAAGACTAAGATATTCCTTCTTAGCAATTGTCTCGAGCAAAAAATATACTTTCTCTTTTTTTTGAATTAATGAGGCCTTATAGCCTATCCCATCAATAATTTTGCGTATTTCTTCAGGTCGGATCAGATTTTCTACAAAGGAAACACGGGCAGTTTTTGTGGCCAGATTAACTGAAGCTTCAAGTATCCCTGGTGTTTTTTTGAGCGCCGACTCAATCTTAGCCACACAGGAAGCACAGGACATGCCTTCAATAGTCAGCTCAATTTCTGAGGGAACAACATCGTAACCAAGCTCCCGAATTTTGCTGATGGCCATGTCTGGGTCAAGCAATTGGGGTTCAAAAATAATAGTGGCCTTTGAGGTAGGAAAATTCACTTCAGCTTGTTTAATTCCGGGAAGCTGACTTAATGCCTTTTCAATATTAAGGGCACAGCCTACACAGCTCATGCCCCTAACCAACAAATCAATCCGCTTCAGTCCGGCTTCTTCCTCAGACTGCTTTTGGGAAGTTTTCAACCCGTGAAAACTTTTTTTATTTCTCATTATTGAATTCTCCCGGCCAATTTTTCCTTTCAGCAATCAATTTTTATTATACAACGTTTAAATTTATTTATCGATTTAATAGGGAATGGTTAATTTCAGCAAGAAGTTTAGAAAAATTAATTTTTCCCCTTAAAGCTCCAGAATAAAGACTTAATTTAGATAAAATTTATTCATGTCTCCATATTTACAAGATAAAAAAAGATATGATAAAATTATTTTGTAATTCCCGCCATAAGGAGATAAAATGTCAGGTCATTCTAAATGGCATTCAATTAAACATAAAAAGGCGGCCCAGGACGCCAAAAAAGGCAAAATCTTTACCAAAATAATCAGAGAAATTAGCGTAGCTGCTCGCCTGGGAGGGCCTGATCCCGAGAAAAACCCGCGTTTGAGAAAAGCTATAGCTGATGCTAAAGCTGTCAATATGCCCTCAGATAACATCAAAAGAGCTATTATGAAAGGCACGGGCCAGCTTGAAGGCCAAGCCTTAGAAGAAGTTAATTATGAAGGCTATGGTCCTGGTGGAGTGGCTATTTTTATTGAGGCCTTATCTGATAATAAAAACCGAACAGTTGCCGAGCTAAGGCATATTTTTAATCGCAATGGTGGCCGAATTGGTGAATCAGGATGCGTCTCCTGGATGTTCAAAAGAAAGGGTTATATTGTCGTTGAAAAAGGCAAGGCATCGGAGGATCAGCTTCTCGAAATTGTCTTGGGAAGCGGCGCCGAGGATCTTAGGGATGATGGTTCCAACTGGGAAATCATCACCCCGCCTGAAAATTATGAAAATGTGCTCGAGGCCCTAAAAAATCATAATATCGAAGTGACTACATCCAACATTGGATATATTCCTCAGACTTACGTTAAAGTAGAAGGTAAACAAGCCCAGCAGCTTCTGCGCCTTATGGAAGAACTTGAAGATCATGACGATGTTCAGCATGTCTGGGCCAACTTCGATATTTCCGAAGAAGAGATTTCTAAGTTTTCTAATTAAAAAGTCAGCTCGATGCGAGTTCTGGGGATAGATCCAGGAAGTGAGGTTACTGGATATGGGGTTCTCGAAGAAAACGAAAATAATATCCAGGTTTTAACCCACGGCATCCTTAGGGCCGGAACAAAGCGAAGTCTTCCCGATAAATTAAATAAAATCAGATTAGGCATTTCTTCTATTCTCGATCAGTACTCTCCCGAGGAGGTAGCTATTGAAAATCCGTTCTATGCCCGCAATATAAAAACCGCTATTACCCTTGGTCAGGTTAGGGGGGCTATCTTGGTGGCCGTTGCTTCCCATGGATGTCCCCTTTATGAATATTCGCCACGGGAAATAAAAAAAGCTGTTACCGGCTATGGTCAGGCTGAAAAGTCTCAAGTAATGGCCATGGTTAAAGCCCTTCTCCATATGGAGGAGACTGATCTTGAGCCCGATGCTTCTGATGCGCTGGCTGTGGCTTTTTGCCATTTAAGCCATCGTCAGACAAAGCTTAACTTGGAGAAAAATTGCCCATGATCGCCTACCTCAAGGGGGTTCTTATTCAGAAAACACCGCAGCAAGTTATTATTGATGTCGACGGTGTTGGCTATTGCGCCTACATTCCTCTTTCTACTTACTTTAAGCTTGGAGAAGAAAAAGAACCCGTCGAACTTTATATTTACACTCATTTAAGCGACAGTGCCCTTGCTCTTTATGGCTTTTCCACTGAAGAGGAAAGAGAGCTCTTTATTAAGCTCCTTTCAATTTCCGGTATTGGGCCCAAACTAGCTTTAAATGTCCTCTCCGGAATGGAACCAGAAGAATTGAAACAGGCAGTTAAAGAAAGCAATGTGGCCCGTATTGCCCGCATTCCCGGAATTGGCAAAAAGACTGCTTTACGAATTGCTATGGAACTTCAGGAAAAGTTTGAAAAAAAGGAAAAGCTTTTAACCAGCCGGGCCGCCCAAGAAAGAGAAGACCTCATTTCAGCTCTGGTTAATCTTGGTTTCCGCAGACGAGAAGTCGAAGGGGTAGTCGATGAGGTTATCAGACACTTGACTCGAGAGGCAGGATTTGAAAAACTTTTGAGAGAATGTTTGCGACGGATGGCCAAAATTTGAATCGCCCGATGACAGCGATCCTGTCTCCCCTAAAGAGCAAAGAAGATCTTCTCTTTGAAGAAAGTTTAAGACCCCGTACTTTTGATGAATTTATTGGCCAGGAAAATGTTAAAGAGAATTTAAAAATTTTTATTGAGGCAGCCCGCCGCAGAGATGAACCTTTAGACCATGTTCTTCTCTATGGGCCACCTGGTCTTGGCAAGACCTCTTTGGCTCTTCTCATTGCCCGCGAAATGGGTGTCTCAATTAAGCCAACCTCAGGCCCCGTGATTGAACGTCCAGGAGATTTATCCGCCATTCTGACTAATCTCCAAAGAAAAGAAATTCTCTTTATTGATGAAATTCACCGTCTTCATCCTCAGGTGGAAGAGCTTCTCTATTCAGCCATGGAGGATTATACACTGGATATTATCATTGGCCAAGGGCCATCAGCCCGTAGCCATAAACTCCAGTTAAAAAAATTTACCCTCATTGGGGCCACTACTCGGGCTGGCCGGATAAGCCCGCCTTTACGGGGAAGATTCGGTATAATTCATCGCCTAGACTATTACAAAGAGGAAGATCTAGCTAAGATAATTAAGCGCTCAGCCTCACTTCTCAATGTCCAAATTGAAGATGATGCGGCAAGAGAAATAGCCCTTCGCTCTCGGGGAACTCCCCGTGTTGCCAACAGGTTGCTACGAAGGGTACGTGATTATGCTGATGTGAAAGCCGACGGCATTATAACCCGCAACGAGGCTCATCGGGCTCTGGAAATGATGGAAGTGGATTCAATGGGACTTGATGAAGTTGACCGTAAAATTCTTCAGACGATTATTGAAAATTTTGGGGGTGGCCCAGTAGGAATTGCGACTTTAGCGGCCGCAATCGACGAGGAAAAAGAAACCATCGAGTCCATCTATGAGCCCTTTCTTATGAGGATTGGTTTTCTCGAAAGGACACTCCGGGGCCGTCGAGTTACCGTGAAAGCCCTTGAACACCTTGGTTATTCTTTAACCAAAACAAACCAAAGCCAAAAGAAGCTTTTCTCTGATTAATTCTTTTTTTATATTATTAAAGCTTGTTTACCTAAGGAAAGCAATAAAAAATTTATTGATATATTGAAAAGCCTGATAAAAACAGGAAAAATGAAGGGAATTGAAAATTAGCCTAAAGAAGCCCAGTTCGCTTTATAAGTCTGATATCATTGAAAAAAGCTCTGATAAAATATTTTGATAAGATAAAGGCTATAATATTAAAAAGAGAAATAGCCATGTTAGTTTCAGAATTTGATTATTTTCTGCCTCCCGAATTAATTGCTCAGAAACCCCTATATGACAGGGATGCCAGCCGGATGATGGTAATAAACCGCAAAACTGGCGAAATCATTCATAGCCATTTCCGTGAACTCCCCAATTTTCTTTCTTCTGGTGATGTTGTCGTCATAAATGACTCACGGGTAATTCCGGCTAGGGTCTGGGGAAAATGTCAAGAACGGGAGATAGATTTTCTTTTTCTTCATCAGATAGATTCAAGGAAATGGGAGGTTTTGTGCCGTCCCGCCCGCAAAGTGATTCCTGGGGCGAAAATCATTTTTCCTGCGGGCCTTGAAGCCACAGTTGTAGAGAAAGGACCTGAAGGCCGGCGTATCCTCGAATTTTCCACCGATTGCCTTATCAGTTGGCTCCATAAATTTGGCTACCCTCCCCTCCCCCCATATATAAAAAGGCTGAAGGGGGACATAACTATGCGGGCTTTTGATTTGAAAAGATATCAAACCATCTTTGCCCGCAAACTAGGTTCAATTGCCGCGCCGACAGCCGGTCTTCATTTTACTCGCCGAATCATTAAGAACCTTAAGGAGAAGAAGATTTTCCTAACCCATGTAACTCTCCACGTCAGTTTAGCCACTTTTCAGCCCGTAAGAGTTGAAAAGGTTGAAGAGCACCGAATGCTTGAAGAAGCCTATGAAATAAGCGAAAGGTCAGCAAAAATTATTAACGAAGCTAAAAAAGAAGGAAGAGCTGTGGTGGCTGTCGGAACAACGGTGGTTCGAACTTTGGAAAGCGCAATTTCCAGGCAGAACAACCCGCCCCTGATTGTTCCTGGCCGAGGAAAAACTAATCTCTTTATTTATCCTGGCTATCAATTTAAAATCGTCGACCGCCTAATTACGAATTTTCATCTACCCCGATCGACCCTGCTTATGCTGGTGGCTGCCTTTGCCGGCAAAGATTTTATTCTTCAAGCTTATCAAGAAGCAGTCAAAGAAAGATATCGCTTTTTCAGCTATGGCGACTGCATGCTCATCCTTTAATTAAAGTGATAATACCTTTTTTAATTTGTTCGTTTTAAGCTTTTTTGCTGATAGTTTCAGCAAAAAAATTTTAAATTTATCTTCTCCTTTTCTTTTCCTCTTTCAGACTTGCTTTATATGATTTTTTACCTTAAGATTTTAATTTCCTTATAAGAGGTGATCGGTATGGCTGAGGATAAAGCCCAGGAAGAAAAACTGGCTGATATTTTATACCCCAGCACTAAGGCTAAATCTTTTCGCATTACCCTTGTTTTTGGCTTTAAACCTTCCCCCGCCTATGAAAAGGCCGTTGATCTGGCCCAGCGTAACCCCACCTATAAAGTGGAAGGACAAGGAGAATGGGTTCGCCATTCGGTAACTTTTACTCCCGATGAAGTTGATGATCTCTTTGAGCTTTTTAATTTAGTCCATGATTGGGAAGGAACTGAGGTTTTAGTTAACCACAAAAGAATTCCCTATGGCCATCAGCTCTGGCTACCTTTAATGTGGTTTTATCGTATCAAATAATTCAATAGGATTTAATTTCTTTGCTATTTTTGCCTTTAAAAATAGTTAATCAATTCAAAAATAGACTTTTCCTTAGGTCTACTTCCTTTCTTTAGGTTTATTTTTCAATCTATCCAGTCAGCGATAAAAATATTTGTCTCACCAGGAACCTTACCTCCCCGATTCGATGCCCAGACAAGTTTTTTCCCGTCCCTTGTGAACATGGGGAAAGAATCAAACCCTTCATGATAGGTAACTCGCTCTATTTTTCCTGTCTCAATGTCAACTAAATAGAGATCCCACTCCCTCGGATTTTCCATATTGGAGGTAAAAATAATTCTCCGGCCATCGGGATGGAAGAAAGGGGCCAAATTAGCCGCTTTATTATGGGTTACCTGCCTTTTATTTTGGCCATCAGCATCCATGACCCAAATTTGGAGAGGCATTGTTTTCAAGGCCTTTACTTCAAGCATATGCCTATATTGGGCAATTTCTTCAGGAGTTTTTGGATGCCAGGCTCGATAGCAAATTTTTTTTCCGTCAAAAGAGAAAAAAGCTCCTCCATCATAGCCAACTTCATGGGTCAATCTCTTAACATTTCGTCCATCTAAATCCATGGTGTAAATGTCTAGATCTCCATTACGCATGGAAGTAAAAACAATTTTATCTCCCAATGGAGAAACGGTAGCTTCAGCATCATATCCCGGGGAGTTGGTTATATTTCTCAAATTACTTCCATCGGCCCTGGCCCGAAAGATATCATAATCAAAAAGACCCCAGACATAACCCTGTTTAAAGTCAGGAGGGGGTGGACAATCATCACTTAAATGATGGGTTGAAGAATAGATTATCTCTTCATCACCAGGTAGAAAGTACGAACAAGTCGTTCTTCCCTTTCCCGTACTAACAAGACGCACTTCGGTACCATCAGTATTCATAATAAAAATTTGATCGCACTTAAAGGGTTCCCTTGTTGACTGAAAAATCAACCTTTTTTCATCAAAGGAAAAATAGGCTTCGGCATTTTCTCCCCCAAAGGTTAGCTGGGTTATATTTTTTAAATGCTTTTCCTGGGGATGATGCAAACTGCTTTTCTCCTGAATACTTCCGAATAAAGTTTTAAGGATTAAGGCGACTAAAGAAGAGATTATTAGAAGACCTAAAAAGGAAAGGTTCCATCTCCTTTTTCTCACGCCTTCCTCCTTTTGAGCTTTTCTCTAAGCTATAATTTTGGCTTTTTAATTTATCTATTTTAACCATTTAAATCAAATTATTTTAAAAGAAATTCTTCTAAAATAATTATTGATTTTGCCTTGATAATTGGACACCAATCAAATTTGAATATTTGAATATAGACAATTCCCGATTTCCTAAAAAAGAGACTTCTCTTCACTTTTTCCGGACAATATTCTTAATTTGCCTAAGTTCAAATTCTAATCCCTTTTTTCATCATTTTCATGCTTTCTTGATTAATCTTAATATTAGTTATCAACCGAAAAAAGGCCTTCCTTGACATTACCTTCTTTAAAGTAATATAGAATCTATTTCTCTTTTTCGATTAAAGGAGGAAAAGATGACGTGGCCAAAAGAACCTCTCTCGAAAGCCGAAATAGGCATTTTGGGAGGAACAGGTCTTTATGAAATGGAAGGAATAAAAGATTTAGAAGAAATTAAATTAACCACCCCCTTTGGTGATCCTTCCGATGCTTATATCCTTGGAACCCTCGAAGGCAAGAGGGTTGTTTTCCTCAGTCGCCATGGCCGGGGACATCGCTATCTTCCCTCAGACATCAATTATCGAGCCAATATCTATGGTTTTAAGCTGCTCGGTGTATCGAGGCTAATTGCCGTCAACAGCTGCGGCTCCTTGAAAGAAGAAATAAAGCCAAGAGATATTGTTCTTTCCGATCAATTCTTTGATCGGACCAGAAGGCGTTCCACCTTTTTTGGCGATGGAATAGCAGCTCACATCAGCTTTGCCCAACCCGTCTGTCCTGAACTTCTGAATTATCTTTATCAAGCTGGCCAATTGCTAAATTTGTCTATCCATAAAGGAGGCTCCTATCTTTGTATTGAAGGGCCGGCCTTTTCAACCAAAGCTGAATCCAAAATTTATCGTCTCTGGGGATGCGATGTTATCGGGATGACGGCAGCCACCGAGGCCAAGCTGTCTAGAGAAGCCGAAATTTGTTATGTCACCATCAATCTTGTGACCGACTATGACGTCTGGCATGAAGAAGAAGAGACAGTTTCAGTGGAACTCATTCTTGAAAATTTGAGATTAAATATTGCCAATGCTAAAGCTCTGATTAAAAAAGCTTTAGCTCTTTTACCTCCTCAAAGAAGCAATCTTTGCCCCTGCTCTAACGCCCTAGCTAACTCGATTGTTACTCAGCCCGATTTGATTCCTGCTGAGATTAAAGATAAACTGGCCTTAATCATAGGCAAATATCTTCCCTGAGAGGTAAGGCCTTGAGTTTACTTATTGTTGGCTCCATTGCCTTTGATACCATCATTACTCCCTATGGAAAAAGGGAAAAAATTATTGGTGGCTCCGGAACTTACTGCGCTTTGGCAGCTAGCTTTTTTACCCGGCCGCGTCTTGCTGGCGTTGTCGGTGAAGACTTTCCTTGCGAAATGATTGATTTTTTTAAAGAAAAAGGAATAAGAACTGAAGGTATTGTCATCAAGCCTGGAAAAACCTTTTGTTGGGAAGGAAGATACGGCTATGATCCAAACCTGAGAGAAACCTTGAAAACTGAACTAAATGTCATGGCCAGTTTTGAACCTGTTCTTCCGCCTAACTATCAACGGTCAACCATCGTCTATTTAGCTACGATCGATCCTGATTCCCATGAAAAGATTCTCAGCCAAATAAATCAGCCTTGCCTTGTGGCTATGGATACGATTCAATTCTGGGTGATTAATAAAACTGAGTCCCTCTGGCAAGTTTTGAAGAAGGTAAATATTTTCTTTGCCAATGAGGAAGAAATTCGTCTTCTTACCAAAGAAACCAATCTTGTCAAGGCAGCTAAGCTGGTTCTTTCGGCTGGCCCTTCAATTGTCATCGTGAAAAAAGGAGAACATGGGGCTCTGGTTTTTGGTCGAGATTTTATTGTGGGAACCATAGCTCATCCCTGTGAAAATGTGGTTGATCCGACTGGCGCCGGCGATAGCTTCGCTGGAGGTTTCTTAGGATATATGGATCGGTCCAAGAAAATTACCCAGCGGACAATCAAAAAGGCTTTAATTGCTGGCTCAACTGTTGCCTCCTTCGTGATTGAGGATTTTGGGATTGAGAGATTGAAACGTCTCACGCGAGAAGAAATAAAGAGAAGAATGCGCTATTTCCGTCAGCTTGTTTCCTTTTAGCTCAATTTATGAGAAAATATTCGATGAACTTTAAGAAAGGTTTTTTCTTTTATTACCATTATTCACGAGATAATAATTTTGTTTAAATATATTTTTCTTAAACCAAGGGATTGAAATAATATGGGCAAAAGATGGGGGAATAAATGAAATTTAAATGCTCACCCATGGAACCCTATCGAATAAAAATGGTTGAACCCATTGGTCAGACCACTCGAAGAGAAAGAGAAAAAATCCTTGAAGAGGCTGGCTACAATGTTTTTGCCATTCCTGCTGAAAAGGTGACAATTGATTTACTGACTGATTCAGGAACCGGAGCGATGAGCCAGGATCAATGGGCCTCATTGCTGAAGGGGGACGAATCATACGCTGGAGCTAGAAGTTTTTACCGTTTTGAAGCCACAATTAAGAAAATTTTCGGCTTCCGCCATGTGATTCCCACCCATCAAGGAAGGGCCGCGGAAAGAATCCTCTTTGAGGCTATGATAAAAAAGGGGGATTTTGTTCCTAACAATATTCATTTCGATACTACCATGGCCAATATCCTTGTTCGTCAAGCCCATCCCGTCAATTTGGTTATTGATGAAGCCTATGACCCTAAGCTTGAAATCCCCTTTAAAGGAAATATGGACCCAGAAAAACTCGAAAAGCTTTACCACCAGAAAAAAGGACATATTCCCCTGGTTATGATTACCATAACCAACAATTCAGGTGGCGGCCAGCCTGTCTCGATGGCCAATATTCGAGAAATAAGTCACCTTTGCCGCCGCTTCAAGTTGCCTCTTTTTTTCGATGCCTGCCGTTTTGCAGAAAATGCCTTTTTTATCAAGGAAAGGGAAAAAGGCTATGAGGGCAAATCAATTCTTGAAATTTGCCGGGAAATGTTTTCTCTGGCTGATGGTGCTCTGGTGAGCGCTAAAAAAGATGGTCTGGCTAATATCGGTGGTTTTATCACCTTAAATGATGATTCCTTAGCTGAAAAGTTAAAGCATCTTTTGATTATAAGCGAGGGATTCCCGACCTATGGCGGCCTGGCTGGTCGCGATCTTGAAGCCATCTCGCGCGGCCTCGAAGAAGTTCTCGATGAGTCTTACCTGCGGCATCGAATTAATCAAGTGCGCTATCTTGCTAAACTTCTCGAGGAAGGTGGCATTCCCATCTTTAAACCAATTGGCGGCCATGCAGTTTATCTTTTGGCTGACGAGTTCTTACCCCATATTCCGAGAGAACAATACCCAGCTTGGGCCCTCACTGTGGCCCTCTATCGTGAGGCTGGAATTAGGGCGGTTGAAGTAGGTGGGGTTATGTTTGCTCAAAAAAAAGGACGAGGGGGAAAAGAAATTTTCCCTCCTCTGGAAATGGTTCGTCTGGCAATTCCCCGAAGAGTTTATACGGCCTCTCATTTAGAATATGTCGCTCAATCAATAATAGAGCTTTTTAAAAATCGCCAGAAAATTCGGGGTTTAAAAATCGTTTCCTCCCGTGACCCCCTTCGCCATTTCACGGCCCGTTTCGAGCCGGTCTAAAGAAATAATGAAGAATCAAAGGAAGGCTTTTTATTGGTTTTTGGCCAAATAAATCTTTCTCCCCAAAATAATTGAGGAATAATATTTCCTCTTACCTTTTGATTTTTAAAACTTAAAAGAGTATTCTTAGAAAAATAGATTTGGAAAAAATAACCTTATTATATTAAACGATAAGAATCATGATAGACGAGAATATAAGAAAAATTAGCAAAATTCTTATCCAGCGACCTTCTATAGTCATTCTTACCGGCGCCGGAGTTTCGGCTGAATCAGGAGTACCTACCTTTCGTGGCCCCGATGGTCTCTGGCGTCAATTCAGAGCAGAAGATTTAGCTACGCCAGAAGCTTTTGCGAGAAACCCAGGGTTAGTCTGGGAATGGTACGATTGGCGCCGGCAAAAAATTTATAATGTTGAGCCCAATCCGGCTCATGTTGTTATTGCTAAGTGGGAAAAATATTTTCCCTTTTTTGTTTTGATTACCCAGAATGTTGATGGTCTTCACCAAAAGGCAGGTTCAACGAAAATTATTGAACTTCATGGCAATATTTGGAAGGTAAGGTGCACTAAAGAAGGCAAAGTTTTTGAAAATCGCCAGGTCCCCTTGAGCCAGATTCCGCCCCTTTGTCCTGATTGTGGCTCCCTCCTTCGACCCCATGTGGTCTGGTTTGGCGAAGCCCTTCCCTCCGATGTATTTGAAGCTTCCTTGCAAGCTCTCTATCACACCAAAGTTATGATGGTCATAGGAACTTCAGCCTTGGTTCAACCAGCAGCTTCTTTTCCTCTTATTGCCCAACAGAATGGAGCCATATTAATTGAAATCAATCTTGAGCCAACACCCCTCAGCTCTTATGCTGATTTTACTATTTATGGAAAAGCTGGAAAAATTCTTCCTCTAATTGATCAGCTCCTTTCGGAAGAAAGCGAGGAGAAAATAGAGTAACTTTAATGGAAAGAAAAAAAGGAATAAGAATTCTCCATTTTCAGCCCTGGGCTGGCTTAAGCGGCGATATGATTTTGGCCGCCTTGCTTGATCTCGGAGTGAACCAAAGGGATTTTAAGAAAGCCATTGAGCAATTGGGGCTGGATGTTAAGATTAGGATAAGTGAGGTCGAGCGGGCAAACCTTCGCGGCCGCCGAGTCGAGGTAATTTTACCTGAAAAAAAGAAACTTAAAGCAAGAAGATGGTTTGAAATTCAGAAACTTATTGAGGCTACACCTTTTTCTTCTCAGGTAAAAGAAAATTCCCAAAAAATCTTCCAAACTCTTTTCGAAGCTGAAGCTAAGGTCCATCGCCAACCCATCGATGAGATTCATCTTCATGAAGCCGGAGCTAACGATGCGTTGGTGGATATTCTCGGCACCTGCTGGCTTCTAGAAAAATTGGAAATAGACAGAATAACCTGTGCTCCCATTAATCTCGGCTCAGGCTGGGTAAAAACAGCCCACGGTCTCCTTCCTGTTCCACCCCCTGCTGTCAGCGAAATCCTCAAAGGTATTCCTGTCTATTCCTATGGTCCTCAAGTTGAATTAACCACTCCGACGGGGGCGGCAATTATAGCCACCCTAGTTAATTTCTTCTTAATTTTCCCTCAAATAACTATTAACCGGGTTGGCTATGGCGCCGGTTCCCGCGATTTTCCTGACTTTCCAAATCTTCTTCGGGTTTTCCTGGGCGAGGAAGGGACCTCCCGAAAGGCACCCCTTATTTATGAAATCAGCACAAACATCGATGATGCTACCCCTCAAGTTCTGGCTCAGACATGTGAAAAGCTCCTTAAAGCTGGAGCCTTAGATGTTTCTCAGACTCCAATAATCATGAAAAAGGGGCGGTTGGCTACTCAATTGACGGTTCTCGCTTCTGCTGATAAAATGGATAAAGTTTTTGAAATTCTATTTAAGGAAACGACGACCTTAGGTCTTCGCTTTCATCCTATTGAGAGACAGGTCCTTGAAAGGAGAATTGAAACCGTTGAGATTGATGGAGAAAAAATTCCAGTAAAGATAGCCCTTTTTCAGGATAGAATCATTCAGGTACAACCGGAATATGATGCCTGTTGCAAGTTGGCCGAGAAAAAGTTAGTTCCTCTGAAAGAAATTCAGCAGTTAGTTATTGATGCCTGGAAAAGGAGAAAAAAAGGACTATAGAATAATGAAAAAAGGCAGAAAAATAAAAATTGATTTAAAAAAAATAGAAGAGGGGGTAAGATTAATTCTTGAAGGAGTAGGCGAAGATCCTGAGCGCCCTGGACTAAAAAAAACTCCCCAGCGTGTTGCTCATATGTTTGCTGAAATACTTGGCGGTTTAACAGAGGACCCGAAAGAGCCCATCTCAACTGTTCATGAGGAACGCCATGATGAAATGGTTTTAATTAAAAATATCCCTCTTTATTCCATGTGCGAGCACCATCTTCTTCCCTTTGCTGGGCAGGCTCATATTGCCTATATTCCCAAGGGGGGAAGAATTGTTGGCTTAAGCAAAATAGCTCGAGTGGTGGATATTCTTTCGCGAAGACTTCAGGTCCAGGAGCGGCTGACCAAACAAATTGCCGATTTACTTGATGAACAACTAAAGCCACTTGGGGTTATGGTTATAATTGAAGCCGAACATATGTGCATGTCCATGAGGGGGGTTAAAAAGCCCCGCTCCATTACCGTTACCTCAGCCGTGCGGGGTTCTTTCCGGAACAACCCCGCTACCCGGTCTGAGGCTTTAACTTTAATCATGGGAGATAGGTCAGGTGGTCACTAAAAATCGAACGAAATTTTATGTCACCACCCCAATTTATTACGTCAATGATGTTCCTCATATTGGCCACGCCTATACCACCATCATCGCCGACGCCCTTGCCCGTTTTCATCGCCTCTGTGGCCATGAAGTCTTTTTTCTCACCGGGACAGATGAGCACGGCCAGAAAATTGAGAGGGCAGCCTCAGAAAGAGGTCTCAAGCCAAAGGAGCTGGCCGATCAGGTGGTTTTGAGGTTTAAGGATCTCTGGCTCGCTTTGAACATCTCCTATGACTTTTTCATCCGGACAACTGAACCATTTCATGAAAAGGGGGTCCAAAAAATTTTTCAGAAGTTAAAAGACAAAGGCGATATCTATAAAGGCATATATAAGGGCTGGTACTGCATTTCCGATGAAAATTTCCTGGCTGAAGATGTGCCCCTCGAGCCTTCGGGCGAAAAAATCTGCCCTGACTGTGGCAAAAAAGCTATTCTTGTCTCTGAGGAGTGTTATTATTTTAGACTTTCAGCTTATCAACAAAAACTTCTTGATTTCTATGCGGCCAATCCAGATTTCGTCCGGCCTCCAGGGCGGATGAATGAGGTCGTTTCCTTTGTCCGGCAAGGATTAAAGGATCTTAGCATTACCAGGACAACGGTTAAATGGGGCATACCTGTTCCTGATGATCCCCAGCACACCATTTATGTTTGGTTCGATGCTCTTCATAATTACGTTACTGGCATAGGCTATGGCTGGAATAATGAACTTTTTGAGAGGTTTTGGCCGGCCGATCTCCATCTTATTGGCAAAGATATTCTCCGTTTTCATGCTATTTTTTGGCCCGCTTTTTTAATGGCCGCTGAATTGCCCCTTCCCCGAACGGTTTTTGGCCATGGCTGGTGGCTTAAGGACGAAACTAAAATGTCCAAATCCAAGGGTAATGTGCTCGATCCACACATCATCCTAGATGCTTTCGGTCCTGATCCTCTGCGCTATTTTTTGCTAAGGGAAATTCCCCTTGGCCAGGATGGCAACTTTTCCCATGAAGGCTTTTTGCATCGAGTTAATTCAGATTTGGCTAACGACCTGGGAAATCTGGTCCAGCGGACATTAACCATGATTTGGAATTATTTCCAGGGAAAAATTGAAGGAGCTGAGCCCGAAAACCAAAGCGATTTAGCTCTCAAAGAAGCTTTTTCTCAACTCAAAGAAAAAGTTAAAATTCTTTTTGAAGATTATGCCATTAATCGGGCCCTTGAAGAAATTTGGGCCTTCATTAATCAGCTTAATAAGTATTTGGCTGATAATGAACCCTGGAAGCTGGCCTCAATAAAAGAGAAAAGAGGACGGCTGGCTCGCATATTGCTCGAGTGTGCTCGTGGTCTCTGGGGTATCGCTTATCTTATTTATCCGGTTATGCCGGCTTCAGCTGAAAAAATCTGGGAGATGTTGGGTGAAAAAAGGCCCATAAGTTCACTAAAATTCCACGAGATTAACCCGGACCTTTTTTCCGCCGACAATCAAATGCAAAAACCAGAAGCCCTTTTTCCCCGGGTCTCTCTCCAAGATTTCCTGGGAAGAGAAATTAAAAAGGAGGTCAGAATGGAGCAAAAGGGAGAAATGATTTCCTTCGATGAATTTAAAAGAATGGATTTGCGGGTAGCCGAAGTCATTAAGGCCGAAAGGGTCCCTGGCACCGATAAACTACTACGACTTGAGGTTAATATCGGTGATGAAACAAGAACAATGGTCGCGGGAGTGGCGGAAACCTATTCGCCTGAAGATCTAATTGGCAAAAAAATCGTGGTGATTGTGAATCTCAAACCGGCCATCATCAGAGGAATTGAATCCCAAGCAATGCTCTTGGCAGCCGAAGTTGGCGGACGAGCCATTATTCCCTTTTTCGATCGGGACGTCCCAGCTGGGGCTAAAGTCAAATGATTCGAAGGAGCAATTTTGACCCCAGAGATTGAAATCTAGTTTAGGAATCATCTTTTAAATTGGTAAACCAGTTTATTCTCCTGGTCAGCTAATAGAAA
Source organism: uncultured bacterium (assembly GCA_938092135.1). Classification (GTDB taxonomy): domain Bacteria; phylum Acidobacteriota; class Aminicenantia; order Aminicenantales; family CALLJL01; genus CALLJL01. The sequence goes on along the minus strand of CALLJL010000003.1, from coordinate 23,201 downwards.
GACAAATGACCTATTTTGAGAACAGGCGGATTCAAAGAAGAAATTGTTTTCATTCTAAAAAGATAATGAAAAGATTGGCATAAAAATTGCTTTTTATTTGATAAGGAGAAAAAAAATGAAAAAAATTTTACCCCTTTTAATTGGCATCCTTTTTATTCATTCTTTTATCTTTGCTGATGCGATTTCCATTAGGCTCGGTTATTTTGTTCCCCGAGCTAAAAGCGACCTCTGGGATATTGAATTTGAAAATATGGACTTTACCCATGCCAACTATCAGAATTCAACCTTAGGCTTCGTTTATGAAAAATATCTGGCCTCTCAGCTAAGCCTGGTAGTGGGCCTTGATGGTTATAGTAAAAATCGAGCTGGTTTTTATAAAGATTATGTGGGTTATTCCTTTGCCGAAGGTGATTTTGCTTTTCCCGCCAAGCACTACAGGGGAGCCTTTGCCATTAGTCATGTTTTTGGTGTTTCCATTACTCCGATTATGGCAGGCCTGAAATTAATTCCCCTTGGTTATCGAGCCAGTTTTTCTCCCTACTTTGGCGGTGGTCTTGGCCTTTACATTTGGAGCGTCCGCTTACAGGGAGATATGATTGATTTCAGCGATCCCTGGATTTATGATGACCCCAGCCTTGGAGAAGTAGATATCTACCCTATTTATCCCACCAATGCCCGTGACGATAACAATTTTTCCTTTGGTTATTATGCCTTTGGTGGCCTCATGTTTCGGATTGCCCAACGGATGGCCATTGAGGTCGAGTTTCGATATAATAACCTCAAAGGAACTTTGAAAGAAGGATTTGAGGGTTTTGAACCCTTTGATTTAGGTGGATATCAGTTTTCCGTGGGCCTCAATTATCGGTTCTAAATTTTTTATTTAAAATTATTGTTTTTTTGAGACTTTTGCCTTTCTATGATTAAAGAGGCAACCCGCTGTCCGGAAAGCAACATGCCACCAAAAATTGGCCCCATTCTGGGCCCTCCAAAGACGGCATTGGCTGCCATTCCACAAACATAAAGATTAGGATAAATTTCCCGTGTATTGATTAAAAGGAGCCTCTCTCCCTCCTCTGCCCACATTGGCTTTTCCCCAATGACTCCGCCTGTGGCTGTGAGCAGTTTCCCTTCGGTTTTCCGGGCGACAACCTGAGCAATTTCAGCGGCATGGCCAGTGGCGTCAATGACATATTGGCTCTTGATGGAGAGGGGATCTACATGCAATTTAGCTAACTCGACGGCTGACCAGTTAATCACAACTCCACTAACTTTACTGTTTCGAATCATAACATCTTCAATGGAGATCCCATTAAAAATTTTGGCCCCAGCCCTAAGGGCATTGAGGAGAAGCCCAGCCAGGGCTTCTAAGGATGAAGCCACATAATAAGTTTCGGAAAAAGGCTTGTAACTAATTCCCCAAAGCTCGAGCAAGGGCTTAGCTTCTTCCTGGACTACAATTTTATTAAAAAGCATGCCGCCTCCGGCCATCCCCCCACCAGGTCGCAAATTTCGCTCAAAAAGCACTACTTTGAGGCCCTCTTTGGCCAAAAAAAAGGCTGCACTAAGACCAGATGGACCGGCTCCGCCAATAACCACGTCAGCTTCAAGGGAGTTAAGAAGTTCCCTATAGTAACTATCAATTATAGCTCGGCTAATCTGAACTTCATCGATCATAATCATACCTCCAGGGTAAGCTTAAATTATAGGTCGAAATAGAAGGCTGGTCAAATAGATGGCCTTAATCGAGTTTCTTCTCCAGGAAAGGCAAAATATGATTTAATTCTTCCTCCATCTTATCCATAAGATTCTGATAATATTGAGCCAGCTCAAAATTTCCTCTCTTTACGGCCCCCTGGCTTATTATCTTAGCCTTTCTCCAGATTTCTCTTCGAACAAGGAAGGCCTGGTGCGGGGTTAAATTTAAAGAAAGAAGCTTAAGGAGAGCCTGAATCCGGAAACGGTCCATTCCCCAGAATTTTTTGGAAAGCTGATCCTCATGGCCACCTCGTTTAATAATCAAAGGTCGATCAATAAGATGAAGAGGATAACGAAGGGAATAACGGAGGCTAAAATCATAATCTTCGCAAACAGGGAGAGCCTCATCAAATCGACCAATCTCCTCAAAAACTATCCGTCGGAACAGAGAGGCCGAAAGACTTAAAATACAAAGAGGCAAAGCCTGGGGGAAAATCCAGCCTGAATATTTCCGGTGTTTTTCTTTAGGATTGACCCTTTTTCCCCGGCGAAGCCAGATTTCATCGGATGTACAGCCCATAAGATTTGGAAATGTTTCCATAACATTCATTTGAATTTTAATTTTTTCAGGAAGCCAGAGGTCATCGGAATCAAGAAAGGCGATAAATTCTCCTTTAGCCCTTTCAAGGCCATGATTCCTGGCTCGGCTCACTCCCTGATGAGGTTGATAATAGTAATAAATAGGTCCAGTGAATCGCTCAATAATTTTTTTCGTCTCATCGGTGGAGCCATCATCAATTATGATAATTTCGAAGCCATATTTTCCCGACTGAAAAGCACTTTGAGAAAGGACGGATTCTATTGCTTCGCTAAGGAAACGGGCTCGATTATAAGTGGGGATAATAACGGAAATCATTTCTGTTTATCTGGACCTTTTGCTTGACTGATAGAGGAAGTCGAAATTTTCCCCACTCGCTTTCTATTTCCATCATTCCCGAAATTGAAGCTTCAATGTCAGGCGCCTCAAGAAAAGAGTGTAAGTCGCTTCCGAGTTCAAAAAAATCGAGTAAAAGAGGAATAACCACCCGCTTACTTTCGCCTGGAAACAGAGAATCCTGAAAAGTCTGGCTAAGGGAGCCTACTTTCTTTCCAGCCAGCTCAAGATAACCTTCGAGGGAACGGAGAATCCAGGTAAAAGAATTGTTGTTGGTTAAAGAAAAAGCCAAAAGAAGATCTGCTCCCCCTAGACTAAAATTTTTAACCTCTAGGGGTTCAAAGGTTAAAGGCCATTCTCTAAACAAAGGAAAATCGGCGGTGGCGACAAAAGAAATCTTTTGTTCCCGACGCTTCTGATCAACTAAAGTTAGCCACCCAACCAAATTGCAGGTAAATCTTTCAATTCCCTTCAAAGATGGCAGGGTTTGAAATAAATAGGCGTAGGTTATTTTTACAGGTAAATTGATTAAGGTACTTGATTGGGGAGGAACTTCGATGGGCCTTTCGAGAGAATTTTCCAAACGGAAAAATTCCTGTTGGTTGATTAATGTCCGCTGACTGGTTTTTATAAGCTGGTAAGTCTGCGAGGAAGAATTGGCTACTCGAAAAAGAAAGTTAATGGTTAATCCGGCCCCACTCAGAGCATCTATTTTTTTCCCTTCAAGGGAAACTTCAAGGTCCTTCTTAACGGCTGAATTAAAGTTAAAGAAAAAAATCAGCAATCCTAAAATAAGTAGAGGGTTTGTTTTTTGCCCTTTGATCTTTTTTATCTTCATCATTCTGATTTTCTTTATTTAACCATAAGCTTATCTATTCAATAATAACGTATCCTGAACTTGGGGACAAGGACATAAGGTAAGAATTTTTTCATTAAAAACCCTATCCTTTTTTGTTATGATATCATTTAAATTGATCTGGCTTAAAAGAAGAGAAGAAGCCAGAGGAAGAAAATTTTAGAAGCTTTGGAATTAAAAAATAAAAAGTGAGATAAAGCCGGATTAAATAGAAAGATGAAACTTAAACCCGATTTTCCTCATCGCCATCTTTTTGTCAGCCTCTTTGATGAAAATGTCTATGCTGTTGGCGGTTATGTTCGGGATCTTCTTCGGGGTGTTCCTTCAGAAGATGTGGACCTTCTCGTCACCTGCTATCCCCTTGAGGAAATAATTAAGAAACTTGAAATCCACGGACGAGTGGACCTTGTTGGCAAGAGTTTTGGCATAATTAAATTTACAATAAATAATAAAACCTATGATGTGGCCTTGCCCAGAAAAGACATTCCTCGACCCTCTGAAATCGCCAGCCATAGGGATTTTATAATTCAGGCTGACCCATTCCTTCCTTTGGAGAGAGATCTCGAAAGGAGAGATTTTCGTTGTAACAGCATGGCCCTGCGTCTTAAGGATGGTCAGCTCATCGATCCCTTTGGTGGGGCCGAGGATACGCGACTTGGTATTATCAGATTGACTAATCCCGCTGCTTTTCCAGATGACCCTCTTCGGGTTCTTCGAGTGGCCCGCTTTGCCTCAGTTCTAGAATTCTCAGTTGATCCCTCTATCTATGAAATTTGTAAAAACATAGATCTCAGCGGTTTAAGTGTCGAAAGAGTAAATGAAGAACTCTTCAAAATTCTTCTTCAGTCTCGTCTTCCCTCCCGCGGCCTTGAGGAGCTCTTTCGTCTTTCAGCTTTAAAAAAACTTTACCCTGAACTTTATGCTCTTACCTTAACCATACAGGACCCCTATTTTCATCCTGAAAAGGATGAGCATGGTCATCATACGGTCTGGCATCACACTAAGCTCACAGTCGATCAAGGCCAGAGGATAGCCCAGATAGCTTCTCTTTCCCCGGGAAAACAGCTGGCTCTCCTTCTGGCTTGCCTTTTTCACGATGTGGGCAAACCAAAGACTGCGGATTGGGAGTTTAAAAAAGGCCGAATGGTTCTGACAAACAATTGTCACGATGTTGTCAGCGAGAAGATGACGATTGATTTTTTTGTTCGCTATAAAATATTTTCTTGGGGAAATTATGAATTGAGGGAAATAGTTCCCTTGCTTGTCCGATGGCACCACCGTCTATCTGAGCTCTGGCAAAATCGTCAGGTGGTTACGAAAAAGGCTTTTAACCGACTCATGGCCGATGTTCATGGCGAAATTGAACTGCTGATCTATCTCGACCAGGCTGACCGAGCTGGGCGCCGGGCCCGCCTGATTGAAAAATTCGACCGCCAGACTCTTTGGTTCAAGAAAAAGCTGGCGGAATGGAATATAAATAGAGAAACCATAAAACCAATCATCATGGGTCGAGATTTGATTCCCCTTGGCGTTGAACCTGGGCCGGGCATGGGTAAGATATTGAAAAAATTGTATGAACTTCAGCTTGAAGCGGCCTTCGAAACCAGGGAAGAGGGACTCCGAATAGCTGAAGAGTTAATTAAAAAAAGAAAAGAGAAAGATAAAAGTAAAAAAAGAAAGAAAATTTTATGAGAGTTCTAGTGACAGGAGGAGCCGGCTATATAGGCTGCCATACGGTGAAAATTCTTCTCGAAAAAGGGTATGAACCCATTATCTTTGATAATCTTTCCTCCGGTCATAAAGAGCTTCTTCCGGGGGGAATTTTTATCCGAGGGGATTTGAAGGAAAAAAAGAAAATTTTTAAGGTAATTAAAGAGTATGAGATTCAAGCTGTAATCCATTTCGCTTCTTTAATTCAAGTAGGAGAAAGCTTCGAAAACCCACGACTTTACTATACCCATAATCTCATTACAACCCTTAATCTTCTCGACGCAATGCTTGAATCTGGAGTGAAAAAATTTGTTTTTTCCTCCTCAGCTGCAGTTTATGGACAGCCCCAATTTTTACCCATAACTGAAGATCATCCCATCAATCCCACTAATCCTTACGGACAAACAAAGGCGTTTATTGAAAAAATTTTGGCTGATTTAGGCCGGGCCCATGGCCTGAGCTATGTTTCTCTCCGTTATTTTAACGCGGCTGGAGCCGATCTGGACGGCCAGAGAGGTGAGCTCCATTTTCCGGAAACGCATCTTATTCCAAATATCATTCTTCACTTATTAAATAAAAAGCCCTATTTTGAACTTTACGGCAACGATTTTCCCACCCCTGACGGAACAGCCATCCGTGATTATATCCATGTTTTGGACTTAGCTGAAGCTCATTACTTAGCTCTTAAGCTCATGAAAAAGAAGCCAATTCAGGAGGTTTTTAATCTTGGCACAGGCCAGGGCTATTCGGTTAAGGAAATAATTGAGCGAGTCGAGTCGATCACCGGCAAGAAAGTCAAGATCAAAATAAAACCAAGAAGGCGAGGTGATGTTCCCATTCTTATGGCTTCCAAAGAAAAGGCGGCCCACATTCTCCATTGGAGGCCAAAGTATTCTAATATTGACACTATAATTACATCAGCCTGGAAGTGGCACTGTCTATCAGTCCTTCAGAAATAAATTTTTTATCCGAATCATCTTATATAAGTATTGCAATTTTAAATAAATCTTTCACCCTAAATTGAATACCCTCCGATAGCAATAAATCGAGATTTATTCTCGAAGATTTTTTAGTCTTAAGCTCAAAAAACTTTTGTCCTTGAAACTTTTTAGGAAAGGAAAGCTTAATAAATAGATGATTGAAAATTCAAAAAGAGATTGACTTCAAAGTCAAAAAAATGATATAAAATTTTTCCTTTTACCAAAATGAGATCCATCAAAATTTATGCCTTGATCGTTTTATTGACAATTTTGGCTTCTTGCTTTCATCAGACTAAGGTTAAAAGCGCGCCTTCTCCGAACCCATCTTCCTCTCCCCTTTCTGGAAAGGAAAAAGAAATCAAAACTGAACCACCCGGGAAAACTGCTGCCCAGATTGTACCTAACCCTGCAATTATTGCCGAAGAGATAAAACAGCAAATGGAAGAGGAGAAGGCTTTGGCGGCCGAAGAAATACAAATAAAGGAAAATGAAGAAGTGGCTTCTCTTTTCGAGGAAATCCTTAACCTTTGTCAGGAAGCCCAAACAGCTTGGGAAAGGGATCAACTTGACGAGGCCCTTTCTATTCTTGATCGCGCCTACGGCCTTCTCCTTAAAACAAATATTGCTGCTGAGTCTCCTCTGATTCAGGAAAAAAACAATCTGCGGCTCCTTATTGCCCAGAAAATTCAACAGATTTCGGCTTCAAGGCTGGTTGTCGTTGGCGATAATCACCGGACAATTCCCCTTGAAGAAAATGAAGAGGTCTTAGCCGAAATAAGATCCTTTCAAACCAAAGAAAGGAAGGCCTTTGAAGAAGCCTATCAAAGGTCAGGTTTCTACCGGGAAATGATTCTTGAAGAGCTCAGACAAGCCGGTTTGCCAGAAGAACTTGTCTGGCTTCCACTAATTGAAAGCTTTTATAAAGTAAAGGCTCTATCGAGGGCTCAAGCCCTTGGTTTATGGCAATTTATTGCCTCAACGGGCTATCGCTTTGGTCTTAAAAGGGACCGTTGGATTGACGAAAGGATGGACCCAATTAAATCAACTCGGGCAGCTGTCCGTTATCTTTCGGAACTTCACGATCTCTTTGGCGATTGGTCCACTGCTCTTGCTGCCTATAATTGCGGCGAAATCAAAGTCCAGAATGTCATTCGAACTCAGAAAGTAAACTATCTAGATAATTTCTGGGATCTATACCGCCGCTTGCCTCATGAAACAGCCAGGTTTGTCCCTCGCTTTATCGCCGCTGTTTTAATTATTAAAAACCCGGAAAAATACGGTTTCAACCTCCCTGAACCCTATCCCTCACTGAAATGGGAAACGGTTAGAATAAGCCGACCAGTGAAATTATCAGCCCTCGCCAAGGCTATGGAAATCGATCCGGCCGAGCTCTCCTTTCTCAATCCAGAGCTTCGTCATGATGGCACTCCTAATTACCCTTATGATTTAAAAGTGCCTGTTGGAACTGCTGAGAAAGTCCTTCTAGCCATTCAAAATCTTCCCCAATGGATCCCCCCAGAGCCTGTCATCCATATCGTTAAACCGGGAGAAACCCTCTCAGCCATAGCCCGAAGGTATAGAACGACTGTTGAAGTCCTCGTGAGGCTAAATAATATAAAAAATCCCCGTTTAATTCGGCCTGGACAACGAATTAGAATTTCAGGTTAAAGAAATTCAGAATTGAAATAATAAAAATCAGGTTATTTTTTCTTTTCTTTTTTCTTTTTTTCTTTTTTCTTATATTCAGAGCCGATAAGCTCGAGAAGAGCCATCTGGGCTCCATCGCCTTTGCGAGGTCCTAACTTAATAATTCTTGAATAGCCCCCTGGTCTTTCATTAAACCGCGGTCCAAGTTCATTGAAAAGTTTCGTTACCACTTCTTCTTTGCGCAAAAAAGCCAAAGCCCTCCTGCGGGCATGAAGGGTATTGCGCTTGGCCAGAGTGATCATTTTCTCAGCCAGAGGTCGGGCTTCCTTAGCTTTGGCCAAAGTTGTCTTTATCCTTTCTTTTTCCAGAAAGGAAGTCACCAAATTTCTCAAAAGAGCAAGACGGTGTTCAGTGGGTCTTCTTAGTTTCCTTCCATTTACCCGGTGCCTCATAATCAAATCTCCTTTCTCTTTTTTTCCTCTTGAATCTCAGCTTGAATTCGCTCAAGAAGCTTGGGATGGAGTTCAAGATTTAGACCAAGACCTAAATTAGCTAAAGTCTCTTTAATTTCAGCCAGAGATTTCCGGCCAAAATTTTTGGTTCGCAGAAGTTCTTCCTCTGTCTTCTGAACCAACTGATAGATTCTTTCAACCCCGGCAGCTCGGAGACAATTGCTCGAACGAACGGAAAGTTCTAGATGGTCAATAGGTTTTACCAAAATATCCAGCTGATTTAAATAGGGGATGTCCTTTATAACCGTCACCGTTTCCTTTTCTATAGGTTCATCAACAATATTCATGAAAATGGCCAAATGGTCCCGAATAATTTTAGCCGCCTGTGAAAGAGCGTCTTGGGGCCTAATAGCTCCAGTTGTCCAGATTTCAAGCGTCAGGCTTTCGTAATCGATTCTTTTGCCCACTCGAGCCGGCTCGACTCGATAATTGACCTTTTTTATTGGTGAATGAGAGGAATCAAGGGGAATATAATCAACTGGCAAAGTCTCATCATAATTCTGATCAGCTGTGACATAACCACGGTTATTTTTAACAATCATTTCAATGTTCAATTTGCCATCCTCATCCAAAGAAGCAATATGAATATTTTTATCTAAGATTTCAATATCGCTGTCGTGAACTATATCGGATGATTTGGCCTCAGCTGGGCCCTTAATTTTTAATGTCATGGTTTTGGGTTGATTGCCCTTAAGTTTGAGGGGGATGCTTTTTAAATTAAGAATGATATCTGTGACATCTTCGACCACGCCAGGAACGGTTGAAAATTCATGGAGGACACCTTCAATCCGAACTGCCGTTATAGCCGCGCCGACAATAGAGGAAAGAAGCACCCGACGCAAAGCGTTACCCACGGTTATTCCATAACCGCGTTCAAAGGGTTGGGCAAAAAATCGTCCATAGGTATCGGAAAGGGTTTCGTAGTCGACTTCTATAAATCTTGGTCTTTGAAAACCTAACTCCATTTCGGTTCCTCCTTAATTAGGCCTATTAGCCTGACTTATTTAGAATAAAGCTCGACAATTAAATGTTCTTCCACAGGAATGGTTATATCCTGTCTGGTTGGCAGGGCCAAAACCCTGGCCTTCATTTCATCCCAGTTGACCTCCAGCCAGCTGGGAACAGTTTTGTTTCTATTTTCGGCCACCATCTCCCTGATATTTTCATTCTGAGCTGACCTGGGTTTGAATTCAATGATATCTCCAGTTTCAACGAGATAAGAGGGAATGTCTACCTTCTGACCATTGACTAGAAAATGCCCATGAGCGACAAGCTGGCGGGCATGAGATCTGGATAAAGCAAAGCCAGCCAAAAAAACCACATTATCTAATCTTCTTTCCAGCATGATTAAGAGATTTTCACCGGTAATACCCCGCATTCGCTCGGCTCGTCGGAAAAAAAGACGAAACTGTTTTTCAGACATTCCATAATATCTTTTGAGCTTTTGTTTTTCTCTTAATTGAAGCCCGTATCCAAGTACCCGTCGTCGCAGGCGACCATGCTGGCCGGGTGGAAAAGGCCGGCGCTCCAAGGGGCATTTATCACTTAAGCATTTTTCTCCTTTTAAAAAGAGTTTAGTTCTTTCTGTTCGACAGAGCCGACAGGTTGGTTCGCCATGTCTAGCCATTTTATTACTCCCTATTAAAGCTTATACTCGACGCCGCCGTGGTACCCGACAGCCATTATGGGGAATGGGCGTGACATCTCTAATAGATTTTATTTCGAGGCCAGCAGCCTGAAGGGCCCGAATAGCCGATTCGCGGCCAGCTCCAGGTCCTTTTATTCTCACATCAACATACCTAACTCCTAACTCTCTAGCCTTTGAAGCCGCCTCCTTAGCCGCCAATTGAGCGGCGAAAGGGGTTCCCTTTCGAGCTCCCTTAAAACCACAGGTGCCCGAACTTGCCCAACATAAGGTGTTGCCATCGTGATCTGTTATGGTCACAATGGTATTATTAAAAGTTGATTGAATATGGGCAACAGCAAAACCAACTTCTTTTTTAGCTTTTTTTCTTTTTGTCTTTGTCTTGGGTTGAGCCATTGTCTCTCTCCTCAGTTCCTAAGGCCTTTTAACTTTTTGCTTTCATTTTTTTGATCATAGCCCCACGTGGACCTTTACGAGTCCGGGCATTAGATCTTGTCCTCTGACCTCTTACTGGCAGATTGCGTTTGTGCCTTAATCCGCGGTAACAACCAATATCGATCAGCCTCTTGATATTCATAGCCACTTCTTTTCTTAAATCACCTTCAACTTTCTCTCTGGTTTCTATTATCTGACGAATTCGATTAATCTCTTCTTCGCTTAAATCTTTAACTTTTTTATTCTTATCCACCCGAGCTTCCTCTAAAATTTTGTTAGCCTTTGATCGGCCAATCCCATAAATATAAGTCAAACCGATTTCAATCCGTTTATTAGGCGGTAAAGTTACGCCAGCTATTCTTGCCATGATCACCTCACCTTATCCCTGTCTTTGTTTATGTCTTGGGTTTGAGCAAATTACCCGTAAGGTGCCTTTTCGGCGGACTATCTTACAGTGACGGCATATTCTTTTAACTGAAGCTCTAACTTTCATCTCCTTCTCCTATTTATTTAAAACGATAAGTAATTCTCCCCTTCGTTAAATCATAGCGTGATAGTTCAACCAACACTTTATCTCCAGGTAAAATCCGAATAAAATGTTTCCTCATTCTACCTGAAACATGGGCCAGAATACGATGTTTATTGGGCAACTCCACTCGGAACATGGCATTAGGTAAAGCCTCGACTACCACTCCTTCAACTTCAATTACATCATCCTTGGGCACGCTGTCCCTCCATCATGATTTTGGCTTTCCCCGGCTCGGGCAATAGGGATAATATTTCCACTCCGTTCTGGGTCGCGACGACTGTGTGTTCAAAATGGGCGGCCAAACTCCTATCCTTGGTAACAGCCGTCCAGCCATCATCAAGGATCTCTTCTTGCCAGCCACCCGCTGAAATCATCGGCTCGATTGCCAGAGTTAAGCCAGGTTTAATTATAGCTCCTCTACCTGGCGGACCAAAATTAGGCACCTGAGGTTCTTCATGAAGGGATTGTCCAATACCATGACCTACAAAGGCTCTGATAACTGAAAAACCCTGGGACTCAACATATGTCTGGATAGCATGGGATATGTCAGAAATACGATTTCCAACTTTTACTTTTTCAATACCACGATAAAGAGCTCTTTCTGCCGTTTCGATTAATTTTTGAGCCAGGGGTGAAATCTGTCCAACAGGATAAGTAACGGCTGCATCACCATAATATCCTTCGTAATAAACACCAAAATCTAAGCTGATAATATCACCTTCTTTAAGGCGACGGGAAGAAGGAATACCGTGAACAATTTCCTCATTTATCGAGGTACAAAGAGAGGCTGGAAAGCCGCGGTAGCCCTTAAAAGCCGGTTTTCCTCCAAGGGATTTTACTCTTTCCTCGGCATACTCATCAAGCTCTTTAGTAGTGATACCCGGCTTAATTAAATTTCCTAGCTCCGCTAAAATAAAGGCTGCCATCTGGCTGCTCTTCTTAATCAAGGCAATTTCCTCTTGACTTCTATAAACAATCATTCTTTAACTCATTCTTTTGGCTGATTAATTTTCGTTTTAAATTTTAAAACCAATAGGGATTCAATCCGCTGAAAAACCTCCTCAAAAGTTCCCTGGCCATTAATCCGATAAAAGACTCCTTTTTCTTTATAATGATCTATTATTTCCTTAATCTCAGCCTCATAGACCCTTAATCTTTCTCTGACCACTTCCGCTCGATCATCGTCACGCTGAATAAGAGATCCTCCGCAGAGATCACAAATTCCGGGCCTCTGAGGCGGCGAGGTAATAATATTATACACTGCGCCACAGGAAGAACAAATGCGGCGACTCGTTAAGCGATCTAAAATAACTTCCTCAGGCACAGAAATCTCAAAGACAATTTCTTCCTGAGAGTTATCCATTTTCTCAAGAAGCCTTACCTGGTTGATGTTTCGGGGAAAACCATCAAGAATGTAGCCCTGCTTACAATCAGCCTTCTTTATTCTTTCAGCTACAAGAGAGGCCACAATCTCATCATTTACCAGATGTCCTGCTGACATTTCAGCCTTGGCAGCCAATCCAAGTGGCGTTTCCTTCTTGATCGCTTCACGCAGGATATCACCAGTCGAAATACGGGGTAAATGAAATTTTTTAGCGATCATCTCCCCCTGAGTGCCCTTGCCACTTCCAGGAGGACCTAGGAGAATCACTCTCATCCTCGTCTTCCCCTTATTCTTGTGCGGCGCATGAATCCTTCGTAATGCCTCATAACCAATTGGGCTTCAATCTGCTGCAAAGTATCCATACCTACCCCAACCACAATTAGAATTGATGTGCCTCCGAAATAAAAATCGATGTTTAGTCCTTGAGTAAACCATCGCGGAAGATTAGCATCAAGAAAATTACCAATTAAAGGAATGGCCTGAACTTTAAAACCAGTCATTAAAAATTCGGGCAGAATAGCAATGGCCGCCAGATAAATGGCTCCAATAAGGGTTATCCGAGATAAGGTGGTATCAAGAAAATCGGCAGTATTCTTACCAGGTCTAATGCCGGGAATAAAACCTCCATATTTGCGTAAATTATCAGCTACATCTTCAGGGTTAAAAATTATGGAGACATAAAAATAAGTAAAGAAAATAATGGAAGCAATATAAAGTAAATTATAAAGCGGCATGCCCATGCTAAACTGGCGGGCCATGTTTTGGAAGAAAGGAGTGGGAATTAACTGAGCGATGGTCGCTGGAAGAGTAACCACAGAAGCAGCAAAAATAATGGGAATAACCCCTCCTGTATTGACTCTTAAAGGAAGATGGGTGCTCTGACCTCCATAGATTTTTCGACCGATTATTCTTTTAGCATAAGAGACAGGAATGCGTCGCTGTCCTCTTTCAACAAAAACAATGATAGCAATTACAGCCAGCATCAAGAAAAGCAAAAAAATGAGTCGTAGGGGATCCATATTTCCTGTCCTTAAGCCCATCAAAACGTTATTTAACCCGCTGGGAAAATTGACCACAATGCCAGCAAAAATTATTAAAGAAATCCCGTTACCAATCCCCCTTTCCGAAATTTGCTCGCCAAGCCACATCAAAAAAACCGTGCCGGTGGTTAGGGTTAAAACGGTTAATAACTGAAAACCAATTCCAGGATGAGGAACAATGGGGGCTCCGGCTGGACTTTTTAAACCCTGCAGAAAAAGGGCAATTGCCCAACTTTGAATAATGCAAATGAAAATAGTGCCATATCGGGTATATTGATTGATTTTTCGCCGGCCAAGTTCACCTTCCTTGGATAATCTTTCAAGATAAGGCCAAACAACCGTTAACAGCTGAAGAATAATGGACGCACTGATATAAGGCATTATTCCTAAAGCGAAAATGGTCATTCGGCTCATGAATCGACCGGAAAAGAGATCAACAAAACCGAAGATCGTGCCTCGCTGGGTCTGCCAGAATTCAGCCAGAGCTTCTGAACTTATTCCTGGATTAGGAATCTGGCCACCTATACGGTATACAGCCAGCAGCATTAAGGTAAAAATAATTCTTTTCCTAAGGTCAGGGATGTTAAATATATTGCGAATTGCTTCAATCATGTTTATCTTCCGATGATTATGGCTTGGCCTCCCGCGGCCTCAATCTTTTTCTTAGCTGAAGCTGAAAATTTGTGCCCATGAATGATTTTGGATGATGAAAGGTCACCTCGCCCAAGAATTTTAACTAATTCACCTTCATTTTTTATCAAACCCTTTTCCACCATTATTTTCAGGGTAATTTCAGGTTCTTCAATGCGGGCAAGTTGATCCAGGTTAATGGCTGTATATTCTTGGCGGAATTTATTGGTAAAGCCCCGCTTGGGAAGGCGCCTATGGAGAGGCATCTGTCCGCCTTCAAAACCTCTCATTTGAGAAAAGCCGGTAATGCTTTTCTGGCCCTTATGGCCCCGTCCGGAGGTTTTACCATGTCCAGAGCCAGGACCGCGACCAACCCTCTTCCTTTCTTTTCTCGCCCCTTTGGCTGGTTGCAATTGATGAAGCATTATTTTTCCTCCACAATCTCAACCTTCACTAAATGGGGTATTTTTTTTATCATTCCCCAGATTTCAGGTCGATCAGGCCTGATTACTTCGGAGTTGAGCCGTCGCAAGCCTAGTCCCCGAACTGTGGCCCGCTGTTTTTCAGGACAACCGACTGGGCTTCGAACAAGTTTGATTCTCAACCATCTTGAAGGAGGGGTTAAAGGCTTCTTTCTCCTCACGATTTCAACTCCTCAATGGATTTACCTCGATTCTTAGCCACTTCATCAGGACTCTTTAGTTTTTTAATGGCCTTGAGAGTGGCATTAGCCACACTAAAAGGATTATTACTTCTGATTGATTTTGTAAGAATATCCTTTACCCCGGCTAGCTCCATAATGACTCTGACCGCCCCGCCAGCAATGACTCCAGTACCGGGCGAGGCTGGCCTAAGAATGACTGTACCAGCCCCATCTTCGCCTTTAACTGGATGAGGAATTGTTGTCCCAACTAAAGGAACTTTGATTAAATTCTTTTTGGCATTCTCCACAGCCTTAGCAATTGCCTGAGGAACTTCCCTGGCCTTCCCCTTACCAACTCCGACCAAGCCGCGACCATTGCCCACGGCTGCGAGAACAGAGAAACTGAGGTTCTTCCCACCTTTAACCACTTTGGTTACCCGTCGGATCGAAATTACCTGATCTTTAAATTCAGTTTCATTAGCGCCTGTGTCTATTTCTTTTAAAATCTCGTCATCCACTTCTCTCCTCCTCCAGCTTAAAAGGATAAACCGTGCTGGCGAAGTGTTTCTGCCAGCACTTTTATCCGACCATGATAAGGATAAATACCCCGGTCAAAGACAATTTTGGTGATATTTTTCTCTTTAAGCCGCTGGGCAAGGCGCTCACCGACGAGCTGACAAGTCTCTTTGTTCTTAGTACTTTTGCCAGATTCCCGAATATCTTTTTCTAATGATGAAGCCGAGGCAATAACCGTCCCATCCAGATCATTTATAGCTTGAACATAAATATATCGATTGCTCTTAAAAACAAAAACTCGAGGTCTGTCCGCAGTTCCTTTAATTTTTTTCCGGATTCTTTTTCTTATTCTTTGCTTTCTCTCTTTTTTTAGGAGAGCTTTATCTTTAAGCACCGCCCACCCCCGCACGTCGTTCTTTCTTGATTAATTTTTCACCAACATATCTTATTCCCTTTAAAGTATATGGGTCTGGTGGTCGAAAGCTTCTTATCTCTTGGGCTACCTGGCCAACTTTCTGTTTATCTATGCCCTTAACAGTAATCAATGTCATCTTATCCACAGTAATCTCAATTCCATCGGGGATCTTATATTGAACAGGTTTGGCATAACCTAGACTAAGCTCAAGAATATTCTTATCAACTTTAGCTCGATAGCCAACCCCAGAAATTTCGAGCTGTTTGACGAATCCCTGAGTAAGGCCGAGAACAGCATTCTGAGCTAAGGTCCGGCAGAGCCCATGAAAGGCTCTTGTCTGCCTTGAATCATTAAGTCTTTCAAAAATAAGCTGAGAGCCGTCTATACGAGCTTTAATTCCAGAATATAGAGGCGCACTGAGTTTTCCTTTCGGTGATTCAAATTCAATCCGATCAGGAAAAATAGTAACTTTAATTCCTTCCGGAATAATGACTGGCTTTTTGCCTACTCGAGACATAGTCTAACCTCTCAACTTTGATTACCAAATTTTACATAAAACCTCTCCGCCAATGCCCAATTCCCGACATTTCTTATCAGTTAATATTCCCTTGGAAGTAGAAATAATAGCTATTCCTAAGCCGTTCATAACTCTGGGAATATTTTTTTTGGTACAGTAAATACGGCAGCCGGGCCGGCTGACTCTTTCAAGGCCAGAAATAACATTTTGATTATCTTCTGTATATTTCAGCCAGATATGAAGAAGACCCTGTTTATTATCATCGATAACTTTGAAGTTTTTAATAAAGCCCTCATCCTTAAGGATTTTGGCAATTTCAACCTTCATCTTCGAAGAGGGAACAATAACCTCCTTTTTTTTGGCCATTATGGCATTTCGTAAGCACGTTAACATATCAGCAATTGGATCAGTTACACTCATGGTTTCTTCCTTCCTCTTAAAATTACCAAGCAGCTTTAATCAATCCTGGAATTTCGCCTTTTAAAGCAAGTTCTCGGAGGCAGAGCCGGCATAGCTCGAATTGACGATAGGTGCCTCGAGGCCGGCCACAGATCCGGCAGCGTCTTCGCTGACGGACTTTAAATTTAGGTTTTTTTCTCTCTTTAGCCTTCTTGGCAATAGTCGCCACTTCTATTTTCCTCCTTTATGGTTCACGAAAGGGCATTCCAAGTTTTTTTAATAAAAGATAGGCCTCTTTATCGTTCTTGGCTGTGGTTACGAAGGTAATATTCATTCCCTTAGGTTTTTCAACCTTGGTATAATCAATTTCCGGAAAAACAAGCTGGTCACGCATACCTAAAGTGTAATTGCCTCGCCCATCGAAGGAATTGGGAGAAACACCTTTAAAGTCCCTTACTCGGGGAAGAACAATATTGACCAGGCGATCAAAGAATTCGTACATTCTCTTTCCTCTCAGGGTAACAAAGCAGGCAATGGGCTGTCCCTTTCTAACTTTAAAAGCAGAAATTGATTTCTTAGCTCGGGCTGTGGCTGGCCATTGACCTGTGATCAAGCTGAGTTCGACCTTGGCAGCATCAAGTAATTTAATATTCTGGGTAGCTTCTCCTACGCCCATATTAATTACGATTTTTTCTAGCCGAGGAACAGCCATCTTATTTTTTATCCCCAACTCCTTCTGCAATTCAGGAACTATTTCTTTTATATATTTTTCATATAACCGACTCATGGCTTTTCCCTTTTCACCTCATCCGTTCCAAACTGGCTTCACAGCGATGGCAAACTCTTATCTTACTGCCATCCTCAAGAATCTTTTTTTTGATTCGAACTCCTCGGTTGCATTCACCGCAAAAAAGCATAACGTTAGAAACATGGATTGGCGCTTCTTTCTCCATTATTCCACCCTGAATGTTACGGCTCCTGTCCCGCCGAATAAATTCCTTAACAAAGTTAACTTTCTCTACTATCACCCTCTGTTCATCGGGAAAGACACGTAGAACTTTGCCTGTTTTCCCCTTATCCTTACCCCTAATAACAATAACTGTATCTCCTTTTTTAATTTGGATTTTGGACATCAGAGCACCTCCGGAGCCAAGGAAACAATCTTCATAAATTTCTTTTCCCTCAACTCTCGAGCCACCGGTCCAAAAACCCGCGTACCTACAGGCTCACCGTTCTTATCGATGATCACAGCGGCATTATCATCGAAGCGAATATAAGAACCGTCTTTCCGCCGGACTTCCTTCCTTGTTCTCACAATAACAGCTCGCACAACTTTTCCTTTGGGAATCTTACTGTCAGGTTCAGCTTCCTTCACTGTGGCCGAAATAACATCGCCAACCGTCGCCGTAAGTCCGACGCCTCCCCCCTGAGGAGTAATACACATAATTCTTTTCGCTCCAGAATTGTCAGCCACTTTAAGCATAGTTCTCATTTGGATCATGGCTGTCCTTCCTCGATTTCAGTTTCTTCTGCGGTCGGTATTTCTTGAGGAGCGACGCCAAGGATTTCTACGACTCGCCATCTTTTCCGGGCACTTAAAGGACGGGTTTCAACAATTTTCACCACATCACCAACCTGGCATTTTTCGTGTTCATCGTGAGCTAAAAATTTTTTTCTTTTTTTAATAATTTTCTTATAAAGAGGATGGGGCACCCGCCTTTCGACAAGAACAGTTACTGTTTTGGCCATTTTTTTAGAAATAACTACCCCAATTTTGGTGGCTTTTCTTTTTTGATCTGATAAAGATTGATCTTTTTGGGTCATGGCAATTCCTTCCTTAGCTCTCGCTCCCTTAATATTGTTTTAATCCTAGCAATTTCTCTTCGTATATTCTTTAGCTTAGCTGTATTCTCTAGCTGTCCTATAGCATGCTGGGCTCGAAGCTTGAAAAGCTGATCTTTCAATTCTTCTTCCCGTCTCTTCAATTCATCGTTAGATAATTCTCTCAATTCCCTGGTTTTCATCTCAGTTCCCTTGCCTGTCGAGAAATAATTCTGGTTTTTATAGGCATTTTAAAGGCGGCCAATCGGAGGGCTTCCCTGGCCACATCTTCGGGAAGGCCTTCAAGTTCATAAATAATTTTGCCTGGTCTGACCACATCTACCCAATATTCGGGATCACCCTTACCTTTGCCCATTCGAGACTCAGTGGGCTTCTTGGTCACGGGCTTCCAGGGAAAAACTCTAACCCAGAGCTTTCCTCGGCGACGGAGGAAATGGGTAATTGCAATTCGACCAGCTTCTATTTGGCGAGCAGTAAGCCAGCAGGGTTCAAGAGCTTGAAGGCCAAATTCTCCAAAAGCCAGGGTATTCCCCCTTGAAGCCTGACCTTTCATTCGTCCGCGCTGTTGCTTTCGATATTTAACTTTTTTAGGCATCAACATGGTTTAAATCTCCTCCGCCTCGGTTATCTGCCAAGTCACCTTTGGTTTATCTACATCGCCTCGGTAGATCCAAACCTTTATCCCGATTTGACCGTAAGTGGTAAAGGCCTGGGTAAAGGCATAATCAATATCTGCTTTAAGTGTTTGCAAAGGCAATCTTCCCTTTAAGTACCATTCGGAGCGAGCGATTTCGACACCACCAAGACGACCTGAACACATTACCTTCACTCCCTTGGCCCCCATTTTCAAAGCTGCATCGACAGCTTTTTTCATGGCCCGGCGATAGGCAATTCTCTTTTCCAATTGAATGGCAATACCTTCGGCGGCTAAAGTGGCATCAAGTTCGGGCTTATCAACTTCCCTTATGTCAATATAAACTTCTTTTTGAGTTAATTGCTCCAGGAAAGATTTCAAATTTTCGATTTCTTTGCCGCCCCGACCAATTATTATTCCAGGCCTGGCGGTAAAAATTATTACCCTTATTTTAGGACCAATTCTTTCAACTAAAACGCGAGAAATACCCGCATGGTAATATCTTTTTTTAATCTCTTTTTTTATTTCCAGATCCTCATGGACTAGCCGAGCATACTCTTTGCCTTTAGCAAACCAGCGAGATGTCCATTCTTTATTGAAGCCTAAACGAAAGCCAATAGGATGCGTCTTCTGACCCACTTTTTATCTCCCTTTTCTTTCTTCTAAATAAATATGAATGTGACTTGTTCTTTTTAAAACTCGATAGGCTCGGCCCATCGGAGCCGGCCTTATCCTTTTCCAGCTTGGTCCTGGATTGATAAAAATTTGAGAAATGAAGAGATTATCAACATCCACCTCAGGCGATTTCTGCTGGGCATTAGCAATGGCGGAACGAAGGACCTTCTCAATAATAGCCGAGGCTTTCTTTTTCTCCGAATAACGGAGAATAGTTAAAGCTTCACCCACAAAACGATGGCGGATAAGATCAGCCACCAATCGGCATTTTTGGGGAGAAATCCTTATATAGCGACCGATAGCTTTGGCAATAATATTCGGCTCGCCCATTTTATTTACCTATTCTTATAGTTTTGGCTGTTTTTGAGGTATGACCCTTAAAAGTTCGGGTGGGTGAAAACTCACCCAGCTTGTGGCCAACCATGTTTTCAGTAATAAAAACAGGGATAAATTTTCTTCCATTGTGAACTGCTATAGTTAAACCGACCATTTCAGGAATAATCGTTGACCTACGGGACCAGGTCTTGATTACCTTCTTTTCCCTTTGGGCCTGCATCTCCAAAACTTTCTCTTTCAATTTTGGATCAACATAAGGACCTTTTTTAAGCGACCTGCCCATGGTCATTTACTCCTTCTTCTAACTATAAAAACGTCAGTTCTTTTATTCCTTCTTGTCTTATAACCTTTTGTCGGCAACCCTTCTGGACTGACAGGGTGTCTTCCACCCTTCGACCGACCTTCACCGCCTCCGTGGGGATGGTCAATGGGATTCATGGCTGTACCTCGGACATGAGGTCTTCGACCTAGCCAGCGAGTTCGACCAGCTTTGCCAATAGAAATATTTTGATGATCTAGATTTCCTACCTGACCTATGGTTGCCCGACAATTGAGATGAATCAGCCTTATTTCTGAAGAGGGCATTCGAATATGAGCATAATCGCCTTCTTTAGCCAGAACCTGGGCGCCGGCTCCAGCTGCTCGGGCCACTTGACCACCCTTTCCAGGAATAAGTTCAATATTATGAACAATTGTTCCTAAGGGAATATATCTCAGCGGCATGGCATTACCAGGAAGAATATCAGCCGGCCCGTTTGTAGAAATAATCTTTTGCCCTACCTGAAGACCCAGAGGAGCAAGAATGTATCTTCTCTCACCATCAGCATACTTAATTAAAGCAATAAAAGCCGATCGATTGGGGTCATATTCTATGGTTTCAACCTCGCCGGGAATATCAATTTTATCTCTCTTAAAATCAATTATCCGATATAATCGTTTATGACCTCCACCTCGATGGCGAACAGCAATCCTTCCCCGGTTGGTCCTACCCCCTGATTTGGGCAAAGGCCGAAGCAGGGACTTATAGGGTTCAGTTGCGGTCAATTCTTCAAAGGACAAACCGGTTCGATGTCGTAATCCTGGTGTTACAGGTTTATAAGCTTTTATACCCATTGCTTATACTGCCTCAAAAAATTCAATCATTTTTTCTCCTTCTCGGAGCTTAACATAAGCCTTTTTTCTCGCCTTTGTTTGGCCGACAGTACGGCCAAGACGACGCACCTTTCCTTTTAGGTTAACAATTCTGACCCTTTCCACCTTGACTTTAAACAATTTCTCCACAGCTTTTTTAACTTCCGATTTATTCGCCTCCGGATGAATTTCAAAGCAAACCTCTCGATTATTCTCTTTTAAGGCTGTACTTTTCTCCGTAATTATCGGCTTTATTATGATCTGATAAGGATCTTTCATGGCTCGAACCTCGAAATGAGGGTGTCAAAGGCTCTCTGGCTAATAACCAGCCACTTATATTTTAGAATATCATAAACATTTAAACATCGGGCATCGACTGCCTTGGCCTGAGGTAAGTTGCGCATGGCTAAGAATAAATTCCGGTTATCGGCCAGATCAACCACAAGAGCAGAGTCGACCTGTAATTGTTTTAGTAATTCAACAGCATTCTTCGTTTTGGATTGTTGAAAACTTAAATCATCGACTAAAAGCAGTTTCTTTTCCCTGTAACGCAAAGCCAGAGCAGATTTAAGAGCATTCTTTTTAACCTGTTTGGGAATTTCATAGCTATAGTCTCTAGGCTTCGGTCCAAAAACTGTTCCTCCCTTTCGCCACAAAGGAGATCGGATACTCCCTGCCCTGGCTCTGCCGGTCCCTTTTTGTCTCCAAGGCTTCCGATTGCTTCCGCTGACCTCACCTCTAGTCTTGGTTGAAGCCGTTCCTTGACGTTGGTTGGCCAGATAATTAACCACCGCCTCATAAAGAATGTGCTTTTTTACCGGATAAGAAAAAATTGATTCAGGTAGATTAATTTCGCCTCTCACTTTACCTTCCTGATTAAGTACAGGTAGTTTCAACATAGCTCATCTTCCTTTTTTAGGAATTAGGTCTGACAAAACCATTTTTGCGCACAAGAACGTAACCACCCTTTGGACCTGGCACAGCCCCTTTAACCAAGAGCAGGTTATTTTCTTTATCCACCTTAACCACAACTAAATTGCGCACTGTCAACCTATCCTGTCCCATATGACCACCCATTCTCATCCCTTTCCACACATGGGAAGGAAAAGAGGAAGCGCCGATAGAGCCTGGGCGGCGATGAAACATTGAGCCATGGGAGGCAGGGCCGCCGCGAAAGCCCCAGCGCTTGACGACACCCTGAAAGCCCTTTCCCTTAGTTGTCCCAGTAACATGAACTCTCTCACCCTCTTTAAAGATATCCACAAAGAATTTATCGCCTTCTTTTATTTCAGCCCCTGGAGAAAAGTGGACCTCCCTAATTATTCTGCAGGGCGGTAGACCTGATTTGCGAAAATGGCCTTGCGTTGGCCGGTTTGGTCGTTTTAAGGGCTTTTCTTCTAAAAAGCCAAGCTGAACAGCATCATAGCCATCTTTTTCTTTGGTCTTTTTCTGAATTACAGCGCAAGGCCCAACTTTAATCACAGTAACAGGAACAACATTTCCATCCTTATCATATATCTGGGTCATGCCGAGCTTCTGGCCAATAAGCCCTTCGACCATGGTTATTCTCCTCCACCAAAGGCCTGGATTTCGACGTCAATGCCAGCTGGCAGATCCAATTTCTGCAATTCCTCAATGGTTTCGTTGTTGTAATCGCTGATGTCAATTAATCTTTTATGAATTCTCATTTCAAAATGCTCTCTTGAACGCTTATCCACATGAGGAGATCGAAGGACACAGAAGCGACGGACTGAGGTGGGCAAGGGTACCGGACCTGAAACTTTGGCCCCAGTCCTTTTGGCCTTTATTACAATCTCTCTCACTGATTGATCCAATAGTCGATGATCAAAGGATTTTAATTTAATTCTAATCTTTTCCATCGCTGGCCCTCGATTCTCCTAATCTATTATCAAGCTCGATTGCTAATCATTGTTCGAGCTGACTTTTCCTCCCTCTTATTCCAGGATTTCAGTGATAGTGCCGGCCCCGACTGTGCGACCGCCCTCGCGGATGGCAAACCGCATCGCCCGCTCCATCGCCACATCCGTTATCAGTTCCACCTCTATCTCAACACTATCACCAGGCATCACCATCTC
>CALLJL010000002.1 GCA_938092135.1 uncultured bacterium | reverse complement strand
GATTCCGGCTATTGCCGCTAGCGTTTGATGCTTCATTTGTTTACCTCCTGTTTAATTTTATTGACAAAGGCCAAAATTAAATTTAGCAAAAATTATGCCAAATAATTTATATATTTTCAAGAACTTTAAATATCTTTGAAGATAAATGAAAAAGATGAGATTAAGCTGGATACATTTTTTTGGAATAAAAAAGAAAATATGACAATTATTGGCGATTGAATGACAAATATTGTTATTTAATAAGATTTATTGAAATTTCGAATCAAAATAAATAAAAACAAGACTAATTAAAAGAAGCCTAAAAATTAGAAGGAGTGAAGGGTAAAAATTCCTTTTAAAGGTAAAGAAAAGCCTTCCCCTATCTTTTCAAAAATAATCGCCCCTGTTTTAAATCCATTGTTCTGCCAAATAGCAAAGGTTATAGGCTCATTTATATTGATAAAGCCGTAGCCTATTAAGTCGCCCTCGCCCTGCCATTTCAGTTTAGGGTTAGAATCAGAGCCTAATTTTTGGGCTGAAAATAGAGTGCCTTTTAAGATTACCCTTTTTCCTTGACCAACGGAAATAAAAGCGCGGACAAAAACTGGCTGTCCGGGGATAATAATTGCTTCCACCTGAGCCTGATCATGACCTATATCAGTAGCCTGCAAGCCGGCCGAAGTTATTTCTAAGACTATCCATTCCTCTATTTTAAGAGAAAGAGAAACTGTTTTCTCTGTTTCGGCCAAAAGATTTAAGGACAGAGCCCAAGGGAAAATAAAGATGGAAAAGAAAACTAATAGGTTAAAATTTTTAAATCCCATTAATTTTTTACTTTCTGGCCAATTGCTGACAAATTTTCTTAGCATTTTTAATTTACATTTTTTCAAGCAGCAAAAAACATGCCTGTTTTAATTTTGTAAGTTATTGAAAATAAAAGAGATATAAAAGAGGGGAAAAATTAATATGTCCGGTTTCGTTACATTTTATCTTTTAAACGGTAAAAATACATTATTTAGTGTCCTTTTTCATTACGCATAAAGAATCCAGATGAAAAAGCGATCTGAATTTTAATTTGAAAAATTCTTTTAAATCGATGGTTTCATAGACTTCTCTTTTTGTTTTTAAAAATTCCCCTGGACGTAGAATAATCTTCCCTTTGCGTTCCTAGGTTAAGAGCCGGTATTTTTTCAGTTTTCGATATAAGGCGGGTCGGGTTAATCCCAGCATTTTAGCTGCCTGCTGTTTGTTAAAGTTGGTTATCCTCAAGACTTCTAAAAGATGCTTTTTTTCCATTTCTTCCAGGGTTAAATGAGCATAAGGATAGGGCTTATCAATTGAAGTGGCTTCGGATGTGGCCTGAATAAGATTTTCGGGAAGATGTTGAATATCAATAAAGTCCTCGGTTGTCAGCATGATCGCCCGTTCTATCACCTTCTCGAGTTCCCGGACATTTCCTGGCCAATCATACTCGGCGAGCAGCGTTTTGGCTCGATTGGAGATGCCCCGGACGGCCTTATTAAATTTCTGATTATAAATATCAAGAAAATAAGAGCAGAGAAGGGGGATATCTTCTTTTCTTTTCCTCAGGGGAGGCAAATTAATCTCGGCAACATTGATTCGATGGAATAAATCCTCTCTGAATTTTCCCTTTTTCACTTCAGCATTGAGGTCCCTGTTTGTCGCACAGATCACTCGAACATCTACTTTTATTAACCTATTTGATCCAAGAGGTTTAAAGGTTCCTTCGGAGAGAAAGCGAAGCAATTTTGCCTGGGCACTCCAGGGTATTTCACTGATTTCATCGAGAAAAACAGTTCCACCATCAGCCTCTTTTAGCAATCCTGGCTTTGAACGATCAGCTCCGGTGAAAGCACCCCGCTCGTAACCGAAAACTTCAGACTCAAAAAGGGTTTCAGGCAGGGAAGCACAATCAATTATTATTAAGGGCTTATTTCTTCTAGGACTTAAATCATGGAGGGCGTGAGCCACCAACTCTTTTCCCGTGCCCGTTTCACCGGTGATTAAAACAGTTATTTGATGTCGGGCGAGCCGGTCAATCAGGGAAAAAATTTCAAGCATCTTGGGGTTGCGGCTGACCATGCCGGCAAAAAGATATTTATTGATCAGGTTTCTTTCCAGCTGAAAAGTTTCCCGGCGAAGAGCGATTTTTTCGTTGATTCTGGTTAAGGCAGAAAGAAGATCCTCTTTTCTGACCGGCCAGGTTAAATAATCAAGAGCGCCTTTTCTAATAAATTCCGCAATTATCAGCTCATTCTTTTCAGGGCCAATAACAATTATCTCGAAGAGGGAGTCAATTTCTTTTATTTTTTTTATCAAATTTAAAGTTGTGGAAATTCTTTTTTCTCTTTTAAGGATGAAAATTTTCGGTTTAATCTCCACAATCCGTTTATAAATATTCTTATCAGGCGGGGCGATAATTATTTCATCGGCCGCATCTTCAAGAGCCGATTGAATATGCTGAGTAAAGGCCTTGTCTGATGAAAGAATCATGATTTTATGCATTTTATTGGCCAACCCTTTATTTTTATTTCATTACAATAAAATCCTTAAAACATCAATTCTTTCATTTTCAGAATAAAAATTAGTCTTTTTAATTAATGCAGTTGACAAGCCAGGAATAATAAAACATTGTTTAAATTAAAGATTAAGGGGTGAGAATTAAATAAATTTTAAAAATCTTAATCAATTTTAGCATTTAATTTTAATTGAAAGGAGAAGGGATGGGTCAATTAAAAGCCGGCTAGGGCGAGAAAAAAATCACGCCGCTACTGGGCACTGATTTAGCCAGTTTTGGTTTTATCTCAACCGACGATCGATCAAGGCGGCTGATGATCTTAGGGCAAGGGCTTTTTATCTCCAGAACGAAAAAAATGATTTGCTTCTCCTGAGGCTTGATCTTTTAAGCCTAAGGGTTGAGCAAGCCGACAAAATAAGAAAAAGGATAGCCAGAAAATTGGGAATTGTCTTTCAGAATATCCTTCTGGCTTGCACTCAAACCCATTCAGGACCGGCAGTTCGATCCCTTTTCGGGCTGGGCGAAATTAACCGGAATTATGTTCGCTCGCTACCTGCCTGATTGAAGGCGCGACCAGGGCGGTCCGGGCGCCGGAATCGGCAAGTTTCGGTCGTCATCTTGAGGCCATTGAACCCATTGGATACAATCGCCGTCTCGGCAAATTTCCAGGAAATTGATCCTTACTTACGAGATAGTGTCTTTAAATTAAAGAGAAAACAGATTTTTCTTCTGAATTAGGCCTGTCATCCTGCAACTCTTGACCCAACCAAGGAGATTTCCTCTTATTGGCCTGGACCGACAGTGAAGGCCTTAGAATGGTTTGGCTTTGGTGGCCATGTTTTCCTAGGTTTTTTGGCGATATAGATCCGGTGAGCTATTTAAATCGTCGACTTGGCAATATTCGAGCTGATTATAATCTCTGCGGAAGTATCGTTGCCGGTCGGGCCTTAAAGTCATTAAAATATGCCAATTTTATCCGTCAGGTTGATCTTGGTGTTAAGGAACAAAAGAAGATTTGGATAAGGAATTAGAAGCGGCCTTGGAGGCTAATAAACAATTTCCTAACGCTAAAAGTGTTACGAATATTTGGAGAAAAAAGGTTGAAAAAACCTATGACCATTATCTCTCTCATCCCTGGATGGACAATGTCCCCCTTAAGGCTCTGAGAATCGGCGAGATGAAAATAATAGCTTGGCTGGGTGAGCCTTTCTGTTCTCATGGGTTGAAGCTTCAGGAAAAATGGCCTGACCTGATGACAATAGGTTATTCTAATGGACGGGGCCTCTGCCTATTTCTTTTTTCTTAAGGCACGGGTTATTGGCCATTATGCTTTGACCTTTTCTATTTACACGATGACCTTTCTTAATCCTTTTTTTTCTCCATTATCTTTTGGAAACGCCCAGTCTCTACTTTTATTGACCTCGGAATTATCTTCATTATTTTGGGTCTTATTTTAATTTCTCTTGCTGGCTCAACAGAAAAAACCAGAAAGACCGGTCTTTTTACCCGATGGATAATTTTTCTTGCGACCAGCTTCTTTGTTACCGGGATTCCCCAGATTTCACAGGCAGCAGCGGCCCCCTTGGCCGTGATTAATCTTTGGTTTCACCTTTTTCCGGCCTTTTTTCTGGATCTTTTATTTTTCTTCTCTTTTTAATCTTAAAATAAGCTCAATTACCTAAAAAAGTAGTTTCCCCTAGCGCTTTAGCTGCTTCTGGAAGTGGGGCTGGCAATTTCTTCTTGATGAAAGCTTTGAACCAACTTCCAGAGCCTGTTGTTTTTCCGATTAATCAAGCTGCCCCGATTATGTCGGCCATTTTTCTTTCTCTTTTTTATTTTCAGGAAAAAAAATTAAACCACTTGCCTATCTGGGAATTACTTTTAGCCTTGCTGAAATCATATTTCCGGCCTTAAAATAGCGTTACTTAAATCCAGGCAGCCATTCAGAGGGTAGTTGCCGCCTGCGCTCAATCATTTCCATGGCGATTTCATTTATGCCAATCAGCTCGAAATGGAAAAGCTCGCTTTACCGCTCATCCGCGCTTTTCCCAAAGCCAATCAATAGGGCATACTGGTGCTGCTTATCCGATGCCGGGATGTTCTTATCCTTGGCTTATCTTTTGGTTGATGGCCAAGATTAAGGGGGACCCGGCAGGCTGGCTTGAGGAAATAACAATTGCTAATTTTCGCTTAGCCATCTCCAAGGAAATTAATTTAAATTCACTTACATTTTCGAGATGATTAAAAATCTAAAAGCTGAAAAGGCGGCAGAAATTTCTTTAATTATGAAGAAATTTTAATTGATCACGCTACCGGCCATCATTATTTGCTGGTTAAAAATCTTTTGCTTTTTAATTTTGACTGAGGCCAAAATATTTTAAAAATGGAAAAAGATAATAACAAAAAAATGCTCAGCGAGAAACAGAAAGAATTCGGAGAGCTTATTAAGTTTACCCTTAGTGGCTATGTCGGTGGTTTATTTCTTGGTTTCCTCTTGGATCAATTTGGCTTTCAAAGAAGCGGTGTCGGACAATGGATAGTTCGAACCCTATCTGGAGAAGGTGAAAGTCTCTTTGAAGGAATTTATGTTCTCCGCCAGCGACGGCGGCAGGCCCAGTCTTCCTTAGCTCTGGCTTACGGCTGGGGGAAGATAATTGGCCTGATTTTCCCCTGGCTTATAGATTGGCTGAGTCGCTTTATGGGCGTTAATATCTATGGATGGCAAGGGTTTTATATACCTTATTTTTATGCGCTGAGCGATCAGATAGGGGCCAGCATTTCTGGTTTGGTTTTTTATTATCATCAAGAAAGGTTCTGGTCTAGGGCCTTAAAAAGCTATTTTCGGAACCCGGTTATGCTCGCCAGCCTTTTGATTATTCTGTTGGTGCCAATGGGCTTGTTTACAGCTCGTTTGGCTGGCTTTGCCCCGACCACCCAGGTTTTTACGGCCTTAGAAACAATAGCTGCTAATCTTTGCTGGCTTCCTCCTTTGGTCGGCTGGTTGAAAGAAAAAAGAGGCTAATAGATTGGCCAGCGGCCTTCAAGGAAGCCATCTCTTATTTCCTTCCAGCTCTTAAGGATTTCATTAGTAATGGCTTTAATTTCAGCTTTTACCTTGCTGGCCTCAACGCCCCACAACTCCACATTGACCGCCTGTGGCTCGGTGATAGGTTCATTAATTCGACTCACCATATAGACGTAAACTTGCTTGGTTTCAGGTATTTGCTCAACAATCCGATTAGCAATGAGCTGACTCATGATGCTGTATATTTTGCCCACATGACTCACTGGATTTTTACCCGCTATCGCCTCCAGACTCATCGGGCGACAGGGAGTGATTAAACCGCAAGCGCGATTACCCCGACCCACCTGGCCATCATCGCCGGCTTCAGCGCTCGTTCCAGTGACCGTAATATAAGCTGAATCTTCAGTATCAGCATTATTGATTTTGATTGATACCGGGCGGCTGGTGTATTTTGGGACAAATTCCTTTTGAAGATAATTAACCACCTCGCTTTTTATCTCTTCATATTTTTCTCGGTTGGGAACCTGGGAAGCTACAAAGGCGGCCGCTAAGGTAAGGTTTATGCTTTCTCCATGGCGAACCCCCATAATTTTTATATCTTCACCCAGGGCTGGAAATTTATTTTTCCCCTCCGGACTATTAAGAAATTTTTCAGTTTCTAAAACCAATTTCTCCAGCTCGCTGAGAGGCGCATGAGCCACGGCCAAGGAGGTATCATTGGCTCGGGGCGGCTGATTTTCGTCTACAAAGATTTTTCTTAAATCAACGCTACCGCAACGCATCATAAGCTTTATCTCTAAATGCTCAGGTCGAAGATATCGGACTTGTTTCATCAGCCATTCTTTTATTTCAGTTTCAAGTCTTTCTGGATCGAAGAGTTTTTTGTTCTCATATTCTTCTTCGGCTCGGCCGACAATGAAGAGCTTGATTGGTTTAATTACTTTGCCCCCGCCAAAGGAACATTGAGAACTTCCACCGACCAGAACAGCTTTATCCACATTATGGTGAAGGATTCTGCCTACTTCCTGACGATAGATGTGAGAAAGGGAGACTGAAAGTTTTTCAGCGGCTCCATCACAAAGGGAATCGGGATGGCCCTTTCCCTTGCGTTCGACAATTTCCACAGATTTTTGTTCGACCAGCAAATCTTGGCCAGCCCTAACTTCAAAATTAAAGGACGACATTTTTACCTCCTTCCGAGAGATTGATTTCAGGAACGGCTACCAGGTGGGAGGGCTTTATTAAATTAAATGAATTTAATAGAAGCGGTAGCATTTCCACCGAGGTCTCCGCTCCCTCTTTCTGGCGTGGCGCCTCTCTTCGGCTCGAGAGGAGCGGGACCTGGTGGCGATTTTCGCTTTTGCCCCACTCCCCTCATCTTTCGTTTCGGCTTGCACCGAAACTCAACGCTATTGGCACCTTGCTTCAATAAGAAGCAGGTTGCCGGGCTTCACCGGGCGCGTTAACCCTCCGCCTCTCTGGATGAGAGGATGAGAACGCCAACACCAAACTAAAATTATATCCTATAAAAAAATGCCTTGCAATATTTTTTTAAATTAGAATAAAAAATTTTTTCGGTAATTCTTTAAATCTGAAATTTATTGGGATAAACAACTTTTCCTTTCCAATCTCAATTTTCGCGAACCTTAATTTAAATTGCCCATTAATTTAGCCGATTGAACAGTAAAAAATTTCTAGTTTGAGGATGATTTAATGCAAGGTAGTTATTAATCTAACCTTTTGGTTGTTTTAGCTTATTCAATTTGAGGATGAAAAATAATCTTTTCCTTCATAATGACAGAAATCCTGTTCAAAAATAGGCTTATTTATTTTTTTAAAAAAGATTAAATTCAAAGTCAAAAGATTATAAATTTCATTATAGCCTCTATCATCAAATTTGGTTCCCAGATTAAAGATAAATTTGCATGTAGGTTTACTTTGCCCGGGTAAGCCTTGGGAAGAATTAAATATGCTTTATATAACTTAAGTGTTATTCCTAGTGTTCTTTTTTGTCTTCATTATCTGGGAAAAAGAAAAGAGGCCATCGTATCTGGAATTATCGCTAGCCTTGTCGGTCTTAGGCCCAGATTCTTTTTCTTTTTGGCGTCATAAGTTTTTATCCTGAAGTGCTTTCAGCGGAAGCTCTGGCCTATTTTGTTCTCCAGAAAATTAATTGGCAATTTCTTTTTCTCATCTATCTAATCGTTTTATTCGAAACCTTCCTTCAAACTGGAACTGGCTTTATTCCCGCCTTAAATCAGAGAATTCAATCAGCTCTTCAAGCGAGGGGAAAAGAATTACCGAAAAAATACCGCCCAGCAATTGCCTTTTTAATGATTACGCTGAGTCTCCTGATCTCCACCTTTGGTCTTATTTCGCTTATAGCTAAGGGCTATGAAAGCTTGGCC
Organism: uncultured bacterium; assembly: GCA_938092135.1. Classification (GTDB taxonomy): domain Bacteria; phylum Acidobacteriota; class Aminicenantia; order Aminicenantales; family CALLJL01; genus CALLJL01. Next base: position 282,192 of record CALLJL010000002.1, on the reverse strand, counting down.
TGGGGCATTTCTATAATTTTTTATTCCTCTTTTTACTCGGAAGCTTTACCTGATAATTTGGCCATTACCTTGATTTTTTGGTTAATTGTCCATGCCAGAAAAAAGGGCTGGCCAAATCTGATTTTAAAAACTAGATAAAGGCTAAAAAATTAACCATCTTTTGTTTTGAACTTAGATATTATTTGATATATTATTAAAAAATGATAAATGGCCGAGAGGAGATGAATAATTTCATTTTTCGGGGTCAATGTTTATTTCCCTTCATTCTTTACATAGATCAATTCAGCGGTTTATAGCCTGATTTTCCCTTCCTTGATTTAATCCTTTCTTATCTAAATCTTAAGGGAGGAAAGCATGAAAATAATCATTCTCGGTTTAGGGCTAATTGGAAAAGCCATTGCCCTTGATTTACTTAAGGATAAGAGATTTGAAGTTTCGGGCGTGGATATGAGAAAAGAGGTTCTTCAGGAACTTAAAGATAAAGGGTTGGTTGAAGCTTATGAGAAAGATTTATGCAATTCCGATGAATTGAAGAAAGTTGTAAAGCCCTATGATTTGGTCGTCAATGCCCTGCCGGGCAATCTTGGCTTTAGGATTTTGAAAGCCTGCATCGAGGAGAGTAAAACGGTTGTAGATATAACTTTTTCGTCTGAAGATCCATTGAAACTTGATGATTTAGCCAAGGAAAAGAGAGTTACAGCCATTATCGATGCTGGAGTGGCTCCTGGCCTGAGTAATATGCTGGCCGCTTATGCCCTGACCAAAATGGATAAGGCTCATTCATTAGCTATTTATGTGGGTGGTCTGCCTGTGGTTAGAACCTGGCCCTTTGAATATAAAACTGTTTTTTCTCCCTCTGATGTCATTGAAGAATATGTTCGGCCTGCCCGATATAAGGAAGATGGACAGATTAAAATAAAACCAGCTCTTTCAGAACCAGAATTGGTTGAATTTGAGGATTTGGGAACTCTTGAAGCTTTTTATACCGATGGGTTGAGAACACTTCTGCACACTTTGCCTTATCCGAACATGAAAGAAAAGACGCTTCGCTATCCAGGGCATCGGGAAAAAATGGCCATCCTTAAAGAGGCTGGATTTTTTGATGCCCAGCCTGTGAGGATAGATGGAAAAGAGGTTATTCCTCGAGAGGTAACCACCCAAATTCTTTTTTCTCGACTTAAATTGAGACCGGGTGAAGAAGATCTAACGGTGATGAGAATTATCGCTGAAGGGGAAAAAAATGGCCGTTCCTTTGGCTTAATCTTTGACCTTCTGGATCGATTTGACCAGGAAACCGGAATTCACAGCATGGCTCGGACAACAGGTTATACAGCAACCATGATAGTCAGAGCTTTAGCTGAAGGCTTGATTGAGACCAAAGGGATAATTGCCCCAGAATTTTTGGGGTTGAACGAAGAGTGTTTCGCTTTCATTCTGCAGGGATTAAAAGAACGTAAAATCAGGATAAAAGAGCAGATATATGCTGATTCATGAATTTTCTTATTTGAGAATCTTTAACTTAACACTTAAAATTAAGGGATTGCTGAGATCATATTATTTTTTTGTTTCGTTTTTTTCCCTTTATTAAACGGTCATTAATTCTTTTTTTAATCTAATTTTTTAATTCCCTAGGTTTCTTTTTTAACTAAAATAGAAGTTTTAGTATCTCTAAATAAATCTTCCATTTCAAAATAAAATTTTTCCAAGCCGGCAAAATATTTCAATTGCCCTTTTTTTTGATATATTTTTAAACTATTTAAAATGTTTTTTCCTAAGAGAAATAAGCTGAGATTTATTCCCCTTATCCCGGCTCTTCTTCTCTCTTTGATTAGCCTTTTAATTTTCTTCAGCGTCGAGGCATTTTCCTTTAACGAGAATCGCTACGCTCGTCCCCTTGGCATCAATGAAAAAATAGAAATTGACGGGCGGCTGGAAGAGAAAAGCTGGCATCAGGCAGAAAAAATTGGCCCTTTTCTTCAATTTCAGCCCCGCAAAGGTCAGCCGGCAACTTTTCCAACCTTTGTCTCCATTCTTTATGATCAAAAGAATATTTATTTCGGGTTTGAATGCTATGACGATGAGCCAGACAAAATGGCCAGTCATTTGACTAAGCGAGATGCTGATTTAAAAGAGGATGATGCGGTGGCCATTTTTATTGATACCTTTCATGACCATAGAAATTGTTATTATTTCCTGACCAATTTATTAGGAACTCAGCTTGATGGCCGGGTAACTGAAGATGGATTGATTAATGATAATACGTGGGATGGCTCCTGGCGCTCGGCTGCCAGCAGAACAGAATTTGGCTGGACAGCAGAAATAGCCATTGATTTGAGCTGCTTGAAATTCAAACCAGGTGAAAACCTGACCTGGGGACTTAATGTCGGGCGATCGATACCACGTTTGTTAGAGCTTGATTTCTGGGCTGGCTCCCTTGAGTCTCCTTTTAAAGTTTCCCAATATGGTGATCTTATCGGGCTTAATCTGGAAGCGGCCGAGAAAAGATACCAAATTATTCCTCATCTTATTGGCAAAGCCGAAGAAGGAAAAGCGAGTGAGGTTGAATTCGGGCTGGATATAAGATATGCCTTTTCCCAGGCCATATCAACCAATTTTACGTTGAATCCTGACTTTGCTACCGTTGAAGCTGATCAGGAGCAGGTTAATCTAACGCGCTTTGAACTTAATTTACCTGAAAAGAGAAATTTTTCCTCGAGGGATCAGAAATTTATCGGCAAAGAATTCCTCTTTTTTATTCCCGGCGTATCGGCAACATAAGTGGTGGACTTAAGTTTTATGGTAAATCGGCCGGCTATGAATTTTCAGGTTTAACCGTTTTGACTAAGAAAAACGATTTAAGCAGCGAGGCTGAAGCCAATTTTACTGTTTTTCGTTTGAAAAAAGACATCTTCAAATCATCTACCTTAGGGTTCTTGGTGGCTAATAAATATACTCAAGGGGAAAATAGAGGTGATTTAGGCCTGGATATGTCTCTTTATTTCACCGAGACCTTTAAATTTACAGGTCAGTTTGCGGCCAGCTATGGGGAATTCAGTCAGGATATATTCGCTTTTTTTCTAAGACCAAGCTATGATTCGGCTACCTCCCATTTTCATGTTCGCTACACGTATTTAGGAAGATACTTCGCTGATAATGCCAACGCCGTTGGTTTTATTCGGGACGATAACCGCCGGGAATTAGATTCGGCTCTAAGCAAGACTTTCTGGATAAAAAAATGTCTCATTGAAAGAGTTTCTTATGATTCCAACTATAATATCTATTGGGGAGTGGATGGCGTTCTCCGTAGCTGGCAAATTGATCAAACCTTAGAAACTGACCTGACCAACAAATTTTCCTTAGGACTTGATTATACCAGCGAATATAAGCTGTATGAGAAAAAATTCTGGAACAACGAGACTTATCTTATCGTCGGTTATAATACGAGAGAATGGCAGTCGGCCCGGCTTTCTTATGGTTTTGGCCAAAATTTTGAACGCAAGTTTAAAATGATTAAAGGAAATTTGAATCGTCAAATAGGCGAGGCTTTCTCCTTGGAATATTTTTTGACTCGGCTTAAATTTAGCCCTGATCCTCGCAAAGAAAGCACCTTCATTCATATATTCAGAGTCAGTTATTATTTCACCAAGGATCTTTTCTTTAAACTCTTTTATCAAACCAACTCAGCTATCGATAAGAAGAATCTACAATTTCTTTTTGTTTACCGCTTCAAGCCTCCCTTTGGTCTGATTCAGTTGGCCTATCAAAAAGGGACGGCCAGAATAGGGGAGAGAGGAACACAGGGTCATACCTTTTTCATAAAGATTACTTATGTCATTTAAAGCTAATTTTTTGATAGAAAAGTTTAATCTCTTTTCTCTTTCTTAATTCATTAAATTTAAAATTTTATCCAGTTGGTGAGAGATAAGTTTTTGCCTCTTTAAAAAATCTTTAGGGTTTTAGCTCCTTACAAATAAGAAGTCCTTTTTATCTTTTGAATTTTTAAAATTCAATTTCGCCCTTCCATTCTTAAAATTTTTAATCGAGGATTGAATTTTAGGTTTAAATTATTTTTCCAGAGCTTCTTTTAAGCCAGGAATATGTTCGGCTCCATGAGGAACCTGGATGGTTGATCCTTTGAAATCATCGCCGATAGGTTCAGCCCTTCCTCCTAAATGTTGAGCTAAGAAAAGTTCGGCCACCGCAAAAAAGGAAAGGCGATTTTCTGGTCGGGCAAAGCCGTGACCCTCATCAGGATAAAGTATATAGGTTACAGGGATATTCTTTTCCTGCATAGCCTTAACAATCTGATCAGATTCACTTTGCTTTACTCGGGGATCATTGGCTCCCTGGCCGATAAGTAAGGGTTTTCTAATCCGATCAACATAAGTCAACGGGGAGCGTGATTCAAGGAATTTCCTTCCTTCTTCTGTTCGTAAATCACCCACCCTTGTGGCCCACATGTCCATCATCGGCTTCCAATAGGGAGGAATGGTCTCAAGTAAGGTCCGCAGATTGGAAGGCCCGACGATGTCAACACCACAGGCGAAGACTTCGGGTGTAAAGGTCATGCCTACTAAAGTGGCATAACCTCCGTAGCTTCCTCCCATGATGGCCACCTTATTCTTATCGGCAATTCGATTTTGGATAGCCCAATTAACGGCGTCGATAAGATCGTCATGCATTTTACCGCCCCATTCGAGATTTGAAGCATTAATGAAATCTTTTCCAAAGCCCGTTGATCCCCGGAAATTGACGCTGAGAACAGCATATCCTCGATTCGCCAGCCACTGATGAATAGCATTATATCCCCAGGAGTCTCTAGCCCAAGGGCCTCCGTGAACATATAAAACCATCGGCAATGGTTTATCGGGGCGGCCATCATTGTCGGGATCAAGCCACCAGGGCAAAGTAATATAGCTGACAAGATTAAGGCCGTCACGCGATTTAATCACGATTGGATGCATCTTTGATAACTTCAATCCCTCCAAATCTTTTCGGTTGGTAAAAAGGAAGCGAGCGTTTTTGGTTGAACGATCATAAAGATAAAATTTAACCGGCCCATCATCTAAGGTATATGCTACCGTCCAAAATCGGTCATCGAGGGTCCTCGAGGTTATATTAATGTCACCTTCGCTGACCGATTTGAGATAATCTATATCGGGCTTAATGGCCTCATCTAAAATTGTCCATTCAACGCGCAAATATTCGACCGACACAGCCTGGACGTTTCTTTCAGCAGGGTGAAGAATGATTCCGCTGACATCAGCCTTTGGATCTTCAAAAATAAGCTTTTTTTCCCCTGTTTTAGTCTTCAAGGCAATCAAAGCGGCTGTATTTCGGCCGCGGCTATCAATCATGTAAAGAATAGTCCCAGTCTTATCAAAAGCTACCGGACTAGTGGTCATCATGTCTTCCATGGGGATTTTATCAACTGATCTCCAGCCTCCTCGCATATCGGGCTCAAAAAGCTCCATGCCACCATCAGGGGTCATTTGAGCACCATAGCGAAGGTTATAATCATCATCAAACTGGAAGCCCATGAAGCGATCATTCTGTTGGAGGAGCTTCAGTTCGCCAGTCAGAATATTTAAACGATAGACATCATGGTACTGGGGATTCCGATTGTTCAGGCCAATAAGAATTTCATCAGCGAATTTATGGCTCACCGATTCAATCTGGGCTCGGGGGCGCAAAGGCTTCCCATTAGGCAAGGTAAGAGGTTTCCCATCAGGACCAGGAATTTCTTCAAAGGGAGTGAGATTTTTGTCCTCTTTGGTGGTAATATCGACCACATGAACCTGCCAGTTTTCATCACCGGCTAGATCTTGCAAATAAATTATATGTTGATTGGTGTAAGCCCAGAAATAGATTCTAATCCCCCGCAAAGTATCTTTAGTTACGGGTTCGGCTTTTTCGGGAGCTTCAGCCGGAGCTACCCAGACATTGAGAACATTATTTACAGGGGCGAGAAAACTTAAATACTTTCCATTCGGGCTTACCTGCACCGAGGCCTTATCAGGATTGCCAAAGAGAATATCGCGAGAAATAATGGGGGCTTCTTTAGTTTTGGTTTGGCAACTCAGACCAACTAAAATAGGAAATATCACTATCAGCCCAATTAATAAATTCGGCTTCATCGATACTCTCCTTCCAAATAAATTTTTTAAAAAATTTATCTTCTTTGATAGCTTCAATTTTTAAAAATTGATTTTAATTCTCCTGTCTTATGCGAGAGATAGAAATTTAATTTATTTTTATTAAGAAAGATAAATAATGTCAACAAATAGAATGAAACGGAGGAAAAAGAAAATAGAACAGCCAAACCTAAAAAGAGGTTAAAGGCCGAAAGAAAAAATAAATCAAGGGCTGGTTAAAGGTTTCTGAACTTTTACCTTTTTCTGTCTTTTGGCCTGATATTGTTGGAAAATGGTCAGGGAAAACAATTATCCTAAAAAAATTTCAGAAAAAATTTTTTAGGCGTGAACCAAAGGACGATAAAATTCGTAATTATCAATGACAAGAGAATAGCTTATGGTTTTTTCCTTTTTTAGAAAAATTAAAAATTTTTTCCCTTCCTTCTTTAAGCTATCTAGGTTAATCTTAGTTATTTGTCTTATCTCTTTTTTTCTTGCGGCTCAAAATAAAGGGAATAGAATAAGCAAAGAATTATTAATCGAAGACCTCAGGCAACTTGCCGAGATTTTGGAAAAAAGTCATCCCGATCCCTATCTTCGGAGCGGAGGAAAGGTAGCCTTTCATCGTCGTTTTCAGGAAGCCCTGCTTCTACTCCCCGAAGAGGGAAAGACGGCCAGCAAATTTTTCATCTATCTTCTTCCCTTTGTTGCCTCCCTTAAGGATGGACACACTTTTCTTTTGCCTCCATGGCCTAACCAACCTGGTTCAGGTCTTCCCTTTGGTCTAAATATTGTCGAGGAAAGCCTATATATAGAAAAGGTTTTTTCTCCCGAACATAAAGACTTAATCGGCGCCAGACTCCTGGCTGTGAACCATCTCCCCCTGAGCGATCTTTTAAATAGGCTTAAAAATTTAGTTGGCTGGGATAACGAATATCAATTATTAAGCTATCTCTGTCGCTTCTTAGATGATATTTCCCTTCTTGAAATTCTTCTCCCGGGATGGAATCCTGACGAACCCATTCACCTTGATTTTAATCTCCCTACAGGGAAAAAAGAAAGTCTAACTCTTTCCATTAAAGAAAAAAGAAAAGGACCAGCAATTGAAGCGCCCTCGAAGATTATTCTTCCCTCCACAGAAAAAATTGATTTCGTTTATGCTTTTCTTGATCAAAAAAAAGAAATCTGTTTATTGCGAATTGATGGTATGTTTAGTTATCGGGAAAACTTTGAATTTTTCCGGGCGATGGGTGCGCCCTGGGTTATGACGCAGGCGGCCAGAGTTTATAGCCAGATTTATCAAAGGAAGCCGCCCGAAAATCTGGATGAGCTGATAGCTTCTATTCCCTCAGCCACTGAATGCTTCCGCCAAATGGTGATCGAGATGAAAAAGGCCGGGACAAAAAAGCTATTGATTGATTTAAGAAAAAATAGCGGCGGCAATTCTCTGATGGTCAATATTCTTCTATATTTCCTTTTTCCTGAAGACGAGGTCAAGAGGGTTTCTTCTGCTTTCTCGGTAAAAAAATATTCTGACCTTTATTTTGCTAATTACCCAAGTGATTCCTTAGAGAAAATAAATCAGGAAAGAAAAATTAGCCTGACCAAAGAAGATTATGATTTCGCGGAAGATGCCTATTTCAAGAGCAAGGAATTATTAATCCAGAAGGAAAGCTATCTTGAAAAATATATTGAGATGGTCCCTACCTTTTGTGAGGAGTATAAAAGTGGTAAATATAAAAATTATTATCGGCCTCCTGAAATAATTGTTATTTCCTCACCCTGGACATATAGCTCAGGCTATACTTTCATGGCTAAGCTTTATAAATTGGGGGCCAAAATAGTCGGTGTCCCTTCGGGTCAATCAGGTAATTGTTTTGGCGATACCCTCATGTTCCAGCTGAAAAATAGCGGCCTTCGGGGTTTTGTATCGTATAAATTATTTCTTGAATTTCCTGAAGATCCTCAGCTCGGCTATCTTCTGAGACCCCACCAAGAGCTAACTTATACTGATTTAGTCCGATATAATTTTGACCCAAATACCTCCATTTTGATTGCCCTGGAAAAGTGACCTCAGGTTATAAAAGAGTTTATCCGGACTTTTAATTTGAAGAGAAAGCACTTGTTGACGTATTATTTGGTTTTCATTTTTTAGCCTTGACGATTAAATCTACAAGTTTGAGGTACTGGTCGCGAGAAACGGTTTCTTTTGTTTTCTGATTATTGACCTTGTGGGCAATAACGAGGTTGAGATGGGGGATAACGGTGATAAACTGGCCTAAAGCTCCGATAGCTGTATAAGCGCCTTTATAGGGGCCTTTGGCCGCTTTGCCGTCGAAGACCCACCAGAGATAGCCATAACCGAAGGGCCCTTTACGGAGAAACTCAGGATTCATTTCATGAACTCGGGTTAACGGGGAGGTTGATTTTTTTACCCAATCGCGGGGAATTATTTGCTGCCCTTTCCAGTTACCCTCCCGTAGCATAAGGTAGCCAAGGCGAGCCATATCGCGAGTCGAAATCCACATATGATAGGCGGGATGGATTGATTTTTTAAGATCACCTGATTTGCGTTGCATTTCTCGCTTGAAGTCCTCCATTTCAAGGGGAATAGCCAGATCTTTTTCGAGCGCATCGTAAATATTTAGGCCGGTTTCCTGCTCAAAAATTGTTCCTAGGGCGTTAAAATCCCAGTTACTGTAAAGAAAATAGGTTCCATGCTTTTTGGAGCCGCGGGGGGGAGCATAGGCTAAATGATCGCCGGAATTGGAAGCTGGATGATAGACGCCTGAACGAGCTTGAAGAAGATCCTCGATGGTCGCTTCCAATTCCTGGGGCAGAAGGCCACCATGATCGGTTAGGTTAAGTTCAGCCAGGGTTTTATTGAGGCGGATTTGACCATTAGCGACATATTTACCAAAGAGCATAGAAAGAACACTTTTTCGGACAGAAGCTAAGTAGCTTAGTTCAGAAGTTTCACCATAATCAAAAAGAATACGGCCATTGTGGACGACAACTAAAGAAGTCGTGGGAAGCGATTTGACGTAATCTAAGGCTCGCTGGATTCTCTGAGAAGAGAAGCCAGCATCTTCAGGCGAAGAATAGCGCTCCCAATTTTTGCCAGGATAAATAAGCTTTTGGGCTTCAGAAGAAAGGGTGGCCGATGGCTTAGTGCAAGTAAAAAGAAAGAAAATAGAAAAGAGGATGAATAATATCATAAGCCAGAGAAATTTCTGGCTGAAATAACTTTTTGAAGGGGAATGACTCTTTTTAATATTTGAAGGAAGGAAAGAATTTTCTTTCTTCATGTTAATCGTTCCTCCTGATTAATATTCCTTCATGTTCCCCATGAACTCAACCGGGATGAGGGGTTTTCGATACAAAGGTTAAATATTATTTTTTAAATAACAAATTGGAAAATAAAATCAATGAAGGACTCATTTATTTGTCTATCGCCATGGCGGAATCAATTGGAATTCGAGAATTCCATGAGTTAAAGGGATGTATAAATTATTAGCGGTCAAGCCTATTTCATAGCTGACTTTTTTTGTCATTTGGAGAAGACTCAAGCCTTTATAAAGGATACCAAAACCGAGGTTTTCTGCGCAATTGAGAATGAATTCCGAATAAGTTTCCGGATCAAGCTTAAAGATTGGAACAGAATCAAAGCAAAGTCGTTCGCCCTCGACCTCAAAATTAGCCCTTATAATAATATCTTTTAGCGAGCCAGAAGATTTATTGATTAGAAGAATTTTTATTTGAGGAACATATAATTCTTCCTTTCCCGCTTGCCTCTTTTGCCAGCCGGCCTCGAGCACAAAGCAATCGACCATTTTTTTAAGTTTTTCTTTTACTTCTTCTCTCTGTTGGTACTCTTTTTTTTGCTTGGCTGAAGGCAAGCTGGCTAAATAGAAAAGAAAAAATACAGCCGCAGCGAAAATGATAAAACTGAGTCCAAATATTAATATATTCCTCAAGAAAATTAGTCGATTTCTTTCCCTTGGCTCGGAGGGGAACTTCATGGGATTATTATAAATTTATTCTTAATAGATGAAAAGATTTGTTCAGATCATTAATTAAATTTATTGAGCCCGTTTTAGAGGGCAACATCTTCTCGCTGAAAGAGAGAAGGCGGGCTCTTTTAGCCAAGAAAGTATCTATTTTTACTTTTTCGGTCAAAAGAATATCTTCTCTTCTTAATTAAAAAATATTAATCCCCCTTTGTTTTAATTTTCAATAAAAAAGTATGAGTCTCCACTTATTTGTTTCTCCACTAATAAAAAAATGTTTGTGTCCCCAATTATTTGGCGTCGGCCCAGGTCCGACCCCAGCCAAGATGAACTTTGAGAGGAACCCTCAGGGGATAAACGTTTTCCATTTTTTCTTTGACTAAAGCTTCTATTTCAGCCCGCTCTTCTTCGGGTACTTCAAAGACAAGTTCATCATGAACTTGAAGAATCATTTTCGTTTTAAGACAACGACTTTTTATTTCTCGATAAATATCAATCATGGCCTTTTTCATAATATCGGCGGCAGAGCCCTGAATAGGAGCATTAAGAGCAATTCTCCGGCCTGCCTGCTGGGTTGCTTTATCTTTTTGTTTGAGTTCAGGAACCTGCCTGATGCGACCAAAAAGGGTTGTCGTATAACCGCGCTCAGCGGCTTCAGCCACAGTTTTTTCAAGAAATTCTGCCACCCTGGGATGTTGACTGAAATAGCGGTCCATGAACGACTGGGCTTCATGCGTTGATGTCCCCAGTTCTTTAGCCAGGGAAAAGGCTGAGGTTCCATAAATAATACTGAAATTAATAATTTTGGCCTTTCGCCTCATTTCCTCGGGGAAAAGAGATGAGGCTTCGCCAAAGACGCGCCGAGCCGTTTCGGCATGAATATCGCGGTCAGCTAGGAAGGTTTCCATAAGAGCCGAATCTTCAGAGAGATGGGCCAGAATACGAAGCTCAATTTGGGAATAATCTGCAGCCAATAACCAATGATTTTCTTCAGGAATGAAGGCCTGGCGGAAGCGCTGGCCCATTTCCCCTCGAGCCGGAATATTCTGTAAATTAGGCTCAGAGCTTGAAAGTCTGCCAGTGGCCGTTACGGTCTGGTTATAGGAAGTGTGAATTCGGCCGGTCTCTGGATTGATCAATTCCTGTAAAGCATCCGCGTAAGTTGATTTTAGCTTGGCCATTAACCTGTATTCGAGAGCATATTGAGCCAGCGGATGAAGCGGGGCCAGTTCTTGAAGGACTTCAATTGAAGTGGAAAAACGTTTGGTAACCCTTGTTTTTTTCCCGGGGGTCAACTGAATTTTGCGAAAGAGAATGTCGGCTAACTGTTGGGGTGAGTTGATATTAAATTCAACGCCGCTCGCCTCATAAATCTTTTTTTCCAGGCGAAAAAGTTCCTGTTCGAGCTCTCTCGATAGTCGCTTTAAAACCTCCCTATCCACCTTTACTCCCCAAATCTCCATCTCAGCGAGAACCTCGATTAAGGGCTGTTCTATTTCCCGATAGAGTCGAGCTAGGCCGACTTGTTCAACTTGAGGCCAGAGAATTTGACTTAGCCTAAGGGCAAAATCAGCATCCTGACAAGAATAGGGAGTAACTTTTTCGATGGGCACAGCCTTTAAAGGTTTAGCCGCTTTTCCCTTGCCGGCCACTTCTTCATAGGCGATTGTGGTCTCCTGAAGATAATGAAGGGCTATCTTATCCAGATTGTGCTTCCCCCAGTTTGGTTCAAGAAGGTAAGAAAGGACCATGGTATCAAGGTCAATTCCCTGAAGATCAATCCCCTCTCTTTTAAAAACTATATAATCATATTTAATATTTTGCCCAATTTTTTTCACTTCAGGATTGGTAAGAATTGGTCTGAGAAGCTTCAGAGCTTCCTCCTTGGGAATCTGACGAGGAGCACCTAAATAATCATGGCCGAGAGGCAAATAATAGGCTTTACCTGGTTCGAAAGCCAGAGAAATTCCGATTAATCTGGCTCTGACTGGTGAGGGAGAATCAGTCTCAGTATCAATGGAAACCAGGCCGGCCTTTTCAATTTTTTGGATAAGATTTTTCAGCTCCTGGATATCTAAAATTGCCCGATATTCCTTTGAGACTTCAATTTTTTTTACAAAATCCTGAAGCAGAGAGGTGAACTCAAGCTCCTGAAAAAGACGAATAACTTCAGAGCGATCCGGTTCAGCAACAGCAAAAGCCTCGAGGTTAAAATCTAAAGGCAGATTTTTTTCGACCGTCACTAGCTGCCGGCTCAGCTTAATGTTTTCAAGATTTTGGCGGATGGCCTCTTTGATTCGAGGAGGTTCTACCTTTTCGAGATTGGCTAGAAGGTTATCGAGAGAACCGAAATGCTGAATCAAGTTTTTAGAAGTCTTTTCACCAATTCCAGGGACGCCAGGGACATTATCAGTGGGATCACCCCAGAGGGAAAGGACATCGACCACCTGATTTGGCTCGACACCGAAAAATTCCTTGACCTTTTCTTTATCAAGGTAAACCTCTTTGGCAGGATTATAAATAATTATTTTATCATCGACCAGCTGGAAAAGGTCCTTGTCAGTGGTGACAATTATTGTCTGAATTCCTCTTTCCGAGGCCATTCTGGCCAGGCTGGCCAGAACATCGTCTGCTTCATAGTTTTCATATTCAAACAGAGGGATGCGCAGGGCTTGAATCACTTTTTTTAGCACCGGGATCTGAATCTGTAAGTCATCGGGCATGGGCTTTCGCTGAGCTTTGTAGGCCTCAAAGGCTTTATGACGAAGGGTTGGTTTGCCTGTATCAAAAACAATTCCTAGATGGGATGGTTTTTCCTGTTCCAAGATTTTACGCAAAGTATTAAGAAAGCCATAAATAGCATTTGTCGGGAAGCCCTTGGAAGTGGAAAGGCGCTGAATAGCATAGAAAGAACGATAAAGAATTGAGCTGCCATCAATAAGAAAAAGCTTCTTTGGTTCCACCTGTTTATTCCTGCTTTCTTCCGCCTGTGAGCAGGTGGTCGAATTTGCCGGCATGAATATCGGCAATGATAGAAGTATGGAGATCTTTCAATAGGGACTGAGCTTTTTCAGCGAAATTGGGCTGATTGAGATAGGGGGCATAGGAAATCCGGCGGGTGTGAATCACTTGGCCAGACTTATAAAGAAGGGCCTGAATAACAGGTTCCCGAGGGCCAAGGTCTTGCGTTTGAAGATGAACTAACACCCCTTTATAAAGTATTTCTTCGTTAAGAACCTTCATCTTTCAGCCCTATTCAGAAATTTTTGCTTTTAAAATTATACTTTTTTATCCAGGAAGGTCAACTGCAGGACTTTCGCCGGTTTGTAACTTTCGTTGACAAACAAGGGGGAGGTGATATAATAGAAAATTCATTAAAGAATAAATTTAACAAGGAGTATTGATGCTCATTGAAGTCGACAAGATTCCTCAGGAAGGGCTCCATATTGTCCGCGATTTCGAATTTCTGAGCGTCGACCTGGTCGAGGAGGATGCCGTTTTCCTTGAGCCGGCCCACACTGAGGCCATTATCAATCGATTGGGTGAAGAGGTCTGGATTAAGGGAAATATTAATGTAAGGCTGAGTGTTATTTGTAGCCGCTGCCTTCAGCCCTTTGAGTTTCCCCTTGATCTTGCCTTTGACTTAATTTATCTTCCTGAAGAACTCGATGAAATAAAGGAAGAACTCGAGGAAGAAGATATTAATCGACTTTTTTATTACAATCGTCAGATAAATTTACGTGATATCATTCTTGAACAGATTAACCTTGCCTTTCCTCTGAAACCTTTATGTTCAGAAGATTGTGAAGGCCTTTGCCCTGTTTGCGGTCAGGTTCGCCGCGAAGGGCGTTGCCAATGCCTTAATGACGTAACTGATCCTCGTCTAGAAAAATTAAAATTATTGAAGAGATAAAAAGATGCCTAATCCAAAACGCCGTCATTCTCCTTCCCGTCGAGGGAAAAGACGTTCCCACCATGCCCTTGAATTGCCGGCCTTTTCCCTTTGTCCCAACTGTGGCAATCCCAAGATGCCTCATCGAGCCTGTCCTCATTGCGGTTGGTATCGAGGCCGGCAGGTTATTGAGGGCGAAGAAGAATAACATAGCCAGGAGTAATCCTTGAGGATTGCCGTTGATGCCATGGGCGGCGATTATGGCCCCAGGGTTATTGTCCAAGGTGCTGCCCGAGCTGCGGCTGATTTTGGAGTGGAGGTCTTTCTTGTTGGTCAGCGGGATAAAATTGAAGCTGAACTGAAAAAATTACCTGCAAATCGGGATTTAATTTCTGCCCTCAAAATTGTTCATGCTCCTGAAGCCATTGGAATGGGTGAAGGCCTTTTCACTTTTTATCGAAAGAAAAGGTCATCGCTTCAGGTATGTGCCTTGCTGGTTAAAGAAAATCAGGCTGATGCCCTTGTGAGTATGGGCAATACGGCGGCCGTCGTTTATATTTCCCATAAAATTCTTGGCCCCCTCTATGGGGTCGATAAGCCTGCCCTAGCGCTTCTTGTTCCCACTCTACAGGGATCGACTCTTTTGATCGATGTTGGCGCCAGTGTCAATTGCCGGCCCCATCATTTAGTCCAATTTGCCCTAATGGGTAAAATTTTTATGGAAAGTGTTATGGGAGTTTTTAATCCGAGAGTTGCTTTAATGAGCATTGGCGAAGAAGAAGTTAAAGGAAATGATATAACTAAGGAAGCCTTTGAGAGATTGGAAAAATTGCCAATTAATTTTATTGGCAATGTGGAGGGCCGGGATATTTACTCCGGAAAGGCCGAGGTTATTGTCAGCGATGGTTTCACCGGCAATGTGGCCTTAAAAGTCAGCGAGGGCGTTGTGGAGATGCTTCTTTCCCTTGCCAAAAGAGAGGTGACCAAAAATTTTCTGGCTAAAATTGGTCTTTTTCTTATGAAAAAGCATTTAAAAAGAATTTACAGGCAGATTGATTATTCAGAATATGGAGGGGCCCATCTTCTTGGTGTTAAAGGAACCTGTGTTGTCGGCCATGGCCGCTCGAATGCTCAGGCTGTTCGCAATGCTGTAAGGATGGCCATTGAGATGGCTAAGAACAAAGTCCAAGAAAAGATTCAGGCCGAATTATTAAAAATGGAGGGGGTGATTTATGGCCTTAAAGCCTGAAGGTCGATTTGTTTCCAAGATATCGATTGTGACCGGTGCCTCCCAGGGTATTGGGGAAGTTATAGCCAAAAGATTGGCTGAAGAAGGTGCTACGGTTGTTCTTGTGGATATTCAGGAAGATAAATTAAAGGCTGTTGACCAGGACATTGCTCAGGCAGGAGGAAAGGCTTTGAATTTTAAGGCCGATGTCAGTCAGCTGGCTGAAGCCCAGAGGGTTTGTGAGGCTGTATTAGCCGAGTTTGGCCGAATTGATCATCTCATCAATAACGCTGGAATAACTCGGGACGCCCTTCTCATGCGTCTCAAAGAAGAAGAGTGGGATGCGGTTCTGGCCGTTAATTTAAAAGGCGTTTTTAATTTTTCTAAGGCGGCTATCAGGGCCATGATCAACCAACGCTATGGCCGAATCGTTAACATTTCATCCGTTGTCGGTCTTATGGGTAACGTTGGTCAAACCAATTATGCCGCTTCAAAAGCCGGGGTAATTGGATTTACCAAGGCCTTAGCTAGGGAAGTGGCTCAGCGGGGAATTACGGTTAATTGTGTCGCCCCAGGTTATATCCAGACAGCGATGACTGAGAGATTGCCAGAGGAAATTAAGAAGGCTTTTCTCGAGCTCATTCCGATGAAACGCTTTGGTTTACCCGAGGATGTTGCGGCCGCGGTTATTTTTCTTCTTTCCGATGAGGCTTCTTACATAACGGGACAGGTAATAAACGTCAACGGTGGAATGTATATGTAATTCCGCCTTGGCCTCAAATATAAAAATCAATCAGGAGGTAAAAGGATGGAGAGGGAAGAAATATTAAAAAAAGTACGAGAAGTGGTGGCGGATAAGCTATCTATTTCTGAGGACCAGGTAACGGAGTCGGCTTCTTTTGTCGAGGACCTTGGAGCCGATTCCCTTGACACGGTGGAACTGGTCATGGCCTTAGAAGAAACCTTTGGTCTTAACATTCCCGATGATGAAGCTGAAAAGCTTTCCACTGTGGGCAAAGCAGTAGATTATATAGCCAGCAAGCTTAAATAAAGTTCTTCCAAAGAAGAGGAATGAACTCCCAAAGAAGAGTTGTGATTACGGGAATTGGTCTTGTTTCTCCCCTTGGCGTAGGGACAAAAAAAACCTGGGAAAGGCTGCTTAAAGGCGAAAGTGGAGTTGGCCTAATAACCCGCTTTGATACCTCCCGCTATCCTACTCGCATCGCCGCTGAGATCCGTGATTTTGATCCCTTGGTTTTTATTGATCGCAAAGAGGTCAGGAGGATGGATTTGTTCATTCAGTATGCCTTGGCGGCGGCGGCTTTGGCGGTTGAAGATGCTGGTATCGATCCGGCTCTCCTTGAAGGCGATAATTGCGGCGTTTATGTTGGTAGTGGCATTGGCGGCATTGGCCAGATTGAGGAGTGGCACAAGGTGCTTTTGGAGAAGGGACCGGAGAGAGTTTCTCCTTTTTTTCTTGTGGCGACAATTATCAATGAGGCTGCTGGACAGATATCAATTCGTTATCGCAGTCGCGGACCAAATTCAGCTACAGCCACCGCCTGTACTACAGGCCTTCATGCTATTGGTGATTCTTATCGGATAATTGCGAGGGGTGAAGCTCAGATTATGATAGCCGGTGGCTCTGAGGCTCCCATCACTCCCCTTGGGGTTGCTGGCTTCTGTGCTATGAAGGCTCTTTCTGAAAGGAATGAGGAGCCGCAGCGAGCTTCCCGGCCCTTTGATGCTCAAAGGGATGGCTTTGTTATGGGCGAAGGAGCAGGCATTTTGATATTGGAAGAGCTGGGTCTGGCTTTAAAGAGGGGAGCCAGAATTTATGCCGAAATAGTGGGCTATGGTATGAGTGGCGACGCCTATCATGTGGCTGCACCTGATCCTGAAGGTGAAGGAGCAGCAGCTGTGATGGCGAGAGCTCTTAAAGATGCCCAACTTAAACCTGAGGACATCGGATATATTAATGCCCACGGAACTTCTACTCCGCTGAATGACCGAATAGAAACTCTTGCCATAAAGAAGATTTTTGGCGAGCATGCCTATAAACTGGCGGTGAGTTCAACCAAGTCGATGACTGGGCATCTACTTGGGGCCGCCGGAGCGATTGAAACTGCTTTTACTGCCCTTTCCCTCTATCATCAGATTCTTCCTCCGACCATCAATTATGAGTTTCCTGATCCCGAATGTGACCTGGATTATGTGCCGAATCAAGCCAGAAAGACGCAGATCAATTATGCCATGACCAATTCTTTTGGTTTTGGTGGAACCAATGGGTGTCTGATTCTCAAGCGATTTATGGATTGAATTGATTGAACTTAGCCGAGTCAGCTGATTGAATCTTTGATCTGGAAAATTGATCTTTGATAAAATTAGGTAATTAAAGTGAATTTATTATAAAGTGAACTTATTATAAAAATCTTAATGTTAAATGATTCAATAATTTTAGAAAGTGATTTCCCTTCAATCAGATTATATTCATGGTATTTCCACCAATCCTGTTTGATTAAAGATAAAAAAATTAATAGTTTAAAAAGGACCAAATTAAGCCTCGGAAATCATCAAACTAAGCCTAATTGATTATTCCTTTGATTAAAGAAAGGAGGCAATAATGAATATTTTAGTTTTTGTTAAAAGAGTTCCCGATACAGAATCGAAAATAAGAATTCAAGCTGATGGCAAAGGAATTGTGGAGGAAGGTTTAAATTTTATTATCAGTCCTTACGATGAATACGCCGTTGAAGAGGCTTTGAGGCTTCGAGAGGCGAAAGGTGGCAAAGTGACTGCTATTTCTGTTGGTAAAGAAGAGGCGCTGCTGATTCTGCGTAAATGTCTGGCTATGGGGGTAGATGAGGCCATTCTCATTAAGGATACAGCTCCCGAATCTTTCGATGGATTAAAAACGGCAGCGGCCATCGCCTCCCTTGTAAAGAAGCGTTTTCCTGATTTTGACCTCCTCCTTTTTGGAAAGCAATCCTTCGGTGCTGACAATGCTCAGGTTCCGGCGATGGTGGCTGAATTGCTAGGTATTCCTCAAGTTAATGTTGTTGTTAAACTGATAATTGAAGGCCAAGAAGGCGTGGCCTTCAGGGAAATCGAGGGCGCCCAAGAAAAGGTTGTTTTTTCTCTCCCCGCTGTAATCTCGGCTCAGAAAGGTCTCAATGAACCTCGCTATGAAACCCTGAAAGGAATTATGGCAGCTAAAAAAAAGGAAATACCTGTTATTCCCTTAGAGGAACTCGAATTGAGTGAATTATTTTTAAACCCGGGAATAGAGGTGATAAAGTTGGAAACACCCCCGGCTAAAAAAGCTGGTCGAATCATTCAACTGGCGCCTGAAGAGGCAGCTAAAGAGATTGTTCGTTTCCTGCGAGAAGAAGCCAAGATTCTCTGAAGGAGGTGGAAAATGATTCTGGTATTTATGGAAAAAAGGGAAGGCAAAATTAAAAAATCTTCTCTTGAAGCTCTGGCAGAGGCAAGCCGCCGGGCCGAAGAACTTGGGCAAGAGGCAGCGGCCGTGGTGATGGCCTCAGAATTAGGTGATGAGTCAAGTCTTAAAGCTCAGGGAGCAAGGAAGATTTACTGGCTCAAGGGAGAGATTTTTGATTCCTATTCACCCGAAATATATGCTCATAATCTCAGTGAATTAATTAAGGAATTGAAACCTGAAGCTGTTTTTTTTGCGGCCACAGCTATGGGCCGCGATCTTTCCCCTCGTCTGGCGGCAAAGCTTTGCGTTTCGTTGGCTTCTGATTGCACCCAAATCATGGTCTTTGATGGAGCATTGGTTTTTGTCCGGCCTGTTTATGCCGGTAAAGCTCTCCTTACTCTGAAATTAAAAACTAAACCAGTAATGGCGACTCTTAGGCCAAATATTTTTCCTCTTAGGGAAATAAAACAGGAAGAATTGCCTTCTGCGATCGAAATAATTGAGAAAGAGATCAGCGGGGCTTATTCTGGAGCTGCTGCCAGGGTAGTGGAAATTGTCAAGGAGGAAGGGGCTGAACTTGATGTCACTGAAGCTGAAGTTGTTATCTCCGGCGGGCGGGGAATGAAAGCAGCTGAAAATTTCAATTTGCTTCGAGAATTAAGTGCCCTTATACCTCGTTCGGCTGTGGGGGCTTCAAGAGCTGCTGTTGATAGCGGTTGGATAGGTCATCAACATCAAGTCGGTCAGACGGGTAAAACTGTTTGCCCCAACCTTTATCTGGCCTTCGGCATCTCCGGCTCTATTCAGCATCTGGCAGGAATGAGCAGCTCCAAGGTAATTGTGGCGATTAATAAAGATCCTGAAGCCCCCATTTTTAAAGTGGCCGATTTAGGAGTAGTGGGCGATCTCTTTCAAATTATCCCTCATTTAAAAGAAGAGCTGAAAAAAGCTTTGGCTGAATAAAATAATTCTATTCGTTCCTGTTTATTCATTTCACCTATTTCGCCAATTTTGTCACCAAACATTTATTGGATCCTACTAGCATTTATTAGATTCTGCTTCATTTATTAGATCCAGCATATATATATCACCAATTTTGCCATCAAGGACAAAAGTCCCCTATTTTCTTCATTTTCGGTTGTCACCATTCATTTCTTTGATGAAAAAATTCTCATGTCTCCCTTATTTATTTTTATTGTTTTTATAAGACCAATTTATTCCTCTTAGCGTTTGCTTCTTCTTTTGAGAAAAAAGGTTTGATGGAAAAAATGTTTGTGTCCCTATTTTATTCGGGAAGGAGTTCAAGTAAAAAGCGATTGCTTTGAGATCGAGATTCACCCACACTGGTAACAAAAATAGCTGGCTGATCAACGACTGGACATTTATTTTCGCAGATACCACAACCAATACACTGGTTGATATCGATAATTGGAGCTAGAGGAGTTAGAATGGTGCCATCGGGTTTTTTGGTTTCAGTGCGAACCAGCTTAATGGCTTTGGGTGAGGTGGGGCAATGTTCTTCGCAGACAATACAGGGGGAACCGATTACATAGGGAATACAGCGGCTCTTATCGACCCAGGCTGTACCAATCCGGACATTAATTTTTTCTTCAATGGTTAGTTCTTTGATGGCTCCAGTTGGGCAAACCTGAGAACATAGAGAGCAATAATATTCACAATAGCCAATTCTAAAATTGAAGAGGGGAGTCCAAATCCCCTCTGGGCCGGCTTCACTAAGAGCTGGCTGCAAACCATTGGTGGGGCAGACTTTCATACATTCACCGCACTTCACACACTTTTGGAGAAATTGAGGCTCAGCCAGTGAGCCTGGTGGCCGGATAAGCCTTGAAGCAGCTCTTCTTTTGGCTGGCGTTATTTTAAAAAAGGGAGCGCTGATCGCCGCTAAAAGAGAAGTAAAAATGAGACGTCGTCGCGACAGGTTAATGGCCGGTGATGGCTGAGGCTTTGAAGCGAGGTTAAAGCCAATAGCAGCTGTTGGGCAGATCGATGCGCAGGTAAAGCAATAGACACACTCCGAGCGATCCCAGTCTTTTTGAGGATAAGGATTGGCTTGGGTTTCACATTGCAAAGTGCAGAGATGGCAATCTATACATTTGTCTTCATTAATTTTCAGGTTAAGAAAATTCCAGCGTCCAACCAGGGCAAGGAGAGCCCCGAGAGGACAGAGAAGACGACACCAAAATCTTTCTCGAACCAGATTAAGAGTAATAGCCAAAAGAAAGAGGAGGCCAAGGAAGAATCCTTGCTGGAAAAGGGGATTAAGAGCTAAGGAGGCCAGAAATTGGTTCCAGTATTCTCCAAGTTTAAAAAGACGGATTTGATAAACAAAGGAAAGGAGAACATGGTTAATTCGGGCAAACCAAGGGATAATGGCCGTAATGAAGGAGCGATAAAGAAAAGAAAAGGGATCGAGAAAACCGACAAGATCAATAGACAGGAGGGCGGCAATGAAAACAATAATTAAAATGAAATATTTTACCTTTAACCCCCTTTGGCCAAGTTTTTTCGGCTTGTGAAGACGGGTTTTCTTAAATATGTAGGAAAAAAACTGGTGAACAGCACCGAAAGGGCAGACCCAGCCACAGAAAACTCGACCTAAAAGAAGAGTTAAACTAAGAGTTATTAATGATAACCAGAAAGCAGCGTAGATAATTCTTGAGGCGATAGCCGTCGTAAGTCCAAGAAGAGGGTCAAAGTGGAAAAAAATTTCTACATGGCCAATGGTATCTTTACCAGTAAAGCGGGTAAAAAAAAGAAGGTATAAAAATAGGGAAAAGAAAGCCAGTTGGCTCAGAATCCGGCCAATTTGAAAGAGACGATATTTTTTAGATTTTTCTTTTTTCAAGGCGGAGCCTCTCGAAGTTGATTTCGCCCAAGCCTCTTTCCTTAGCCAGAGGAAGATAAGGTAGATCTTCGGGCTTTAAATCAAAAAAGGTAGTGGCAATGCTATCGACCGCCACAGGATCAGTTCCTGCAACCACCATTTTTTGTAATTTAACATCAGAAAGCCGCCCCCCTTGAGGTCCATTTCGGAGGAGAATGCGATAGGCATCCATTACGGTTAAAACCGGTTTAAAGAAAGCAGCCAGATCAACCATGGCTTCGTCTAGTTTCTGATGAAGCTGATTCCTGGGTCCACCCAAGGCTCCCAACCAATTTTTCATACCTAGAGTAAGGCGTGAAAGGGAATGGTGCTTGGCGATAGGCACGTTGATAATTTTATCAACCTCAAGAAAATCGACAAAAACCTCCCATTCTTTAAGCCAGACTCCCTTGATCGCTGTTTTTTTTAATCGATAGGGGTTGGGAAGCAAGACCTTAGCTCCAGCAGCTCGGGCCGCAGCCTCAATTCCAGAGCGAGGAAAACATCGCTGAGGAGCATTGGTAGAGTTATCGGTAACGATAACTTCTTTTGCTCCGGCTTCAAAACATAATTCCACTAAAGCCCGGACAACTTCAGGATTAGTACAGGCTGCTAGCTCTGGAGTTCTATCCCAGCCGATATTGGGCTTGATAATCACTTTATCCCCACGACTAATGAAGCGTTTCATTCCGCCGAGAAGCTCAAGGGCCTTTTTAGTTAGAGCAGCTGGATCATCGCCTTCAACCCAGGCTATGTCGGGTAAAGACTGGGTTTGACCTTTGAGCCAATGGGGACTTTTGAGAAAAATCGAAGCTATAGCTAAATTAGCCAAAAATTCGCGGCGTTTCATGGCCAACCTCGAAAGGACTCAACCTTTGCCTAAGGATTTAATATAGGCAAGTATGCCTTCAAAAATTCCGTCAACCAATAATTGCCGATAATTTTTTTCCTTTAATCTGGCTTCTTCTTTGGGATTACTCATGTGACTTACTTCTATTAATACTGAAGGCATCTCGCCACCAATTAAGACCCAAAAGGGCCCTCCTCGAACGCCCAGATCCTGAACGTCCGGGTAACTTTTTCTTATGCATTTTACCAGATTTTGCTGGATTTTTTCAGCTAATTCTTGCGATTCAAGGGCCTTGGAATAACGGATAATCTTTCGAATAGTTTCGGACATCTGATTTAGAGTGCGCGTTGAAGTAGCATTTTCCAGGGCAGCAAGTTCGTTGATCACTGAGTCCTGAGTCAGGTTTAGATAAAAAGTTTGAATTCCACTTCGATTTTTATTAGGGTGGGCATTGACATGGAGACTGATGAAAATATCGGCTTTCTTCTGATTGGCGATGACCGTTCGATTTTCCAGGGGGATAAAAATGTCCGATTCCCGGGTGAGGAAGACTTCCAAACCAGCTTCTTGCAATTTTTTCTTTAAATCAAGGGCCAGAGCAAGAACAACCTCTTTTTCTTTAAGGCCACTTCGACCAATACATCCTGGATCTGAACCACCATGACCTGGATCAATCACAATAGTTTTAACTCCCAATCCGAGCTGGCGGGCTAAAGTCCAGCCAGCTTTAGTTGGTTGAGGTGGGGTGATAGATTTTTCTTCAGTTGGTTTTTCAGCCTCTTCAGTGATTACCAACCTTTGAGCCTGACCTGACTTGGGATAAATATCAATGACTATTCGGAAGGGATCGTAGAGAGTAAAAACATGGGTTCTTTCAATCAAACGCCAGTCAAGATCAGCCGTTAGCCTGACAATGGTCGGAGTTCTTTGGGCAATGCGAATTCTGGTCAAATAGGATGTCTCGACTTGAACTTGTTTGCCATGAAGAATTGGATTTAGTTGAACGCTGAGAACATCGACGGCTAGTCTATCAGGCTCCTTCAATTCAAGGGTGTTGTATTCGCGCACCTGACTGCAATCAATAACTATCCGGGTATGGGTTGGATGGGTAAAGGAGCGAAGATCATAGACTTCAGCCCTTGAAACTTGAGTTCCGATCGATGAAGATAGCAAACCTTTTTCCGAAGTTGGAGAGGTTTGAAAAGGTTTTAGGGAAAAGATTGCAAAGGCAAAAAGAAAATTATTTGCTTGAATTGATTTTTGAAAATTCAGAAGACAGAGGAGAATTAATAATGAAATTTTTATAAATTTACTTCTCTTAATTTTTTCCCCTCATTCTGGTCAATTTTATTATTTAGAATATAATTTTCAATTTTTGGTTAAATTTTTGGTTAAAACAAATAATTTTGCCGATTAACCAATTTTAGGCTCCAAACTTTTTAAGTTTGCCAGCCGAAGCCAGCAACAAAGGCATCACGGCCGTGGCCGGCAGCCGCCCCAGAGAACCATGGGCACAATTTCTTTCAGTAAAAGCTGGTAGATTATCACCGGGCAAGCTGGAGGCGACCATAACCAAGGGATTAGGATGCCAGGAATGGGCTTTGAGAAGAGCAGGGGTGGAATGATCGGAAGTTACACAGAAGACTTCAGGTTTTAAAGCTAAAATACGAGGAATAATGGCATCAATTTCCTCAATAGCCGCCACCTTTAAGTCAAAATTGCCATCCTCGCCGGCTGAATCGGTTTTTTTGAAGTGGAGATAGAAGAAGTCATAGGCTTCATAATTTTCTCTAAGAGAGGTGGCTAAATCTTCACCGGAGGGACCGATATTTTCCACTTCCATTCCTAACAATTTAGCTAATCCTTTATACATGGGATAATTAGCCAGGGCGAGAGGTTTGATTTGGTAGAGTTCAGTCATTGAAGGAATAGCCGGCTGCTGGGAAAAACCCCGTAGAAGAATCGTATTGGCCTTGGGTTCATCTTTAAGCAGAAGAGTCACCTGATCGATAAAGGTATTGACAATTGCAGCGGTTTTTTCGGCTTCGGCCTTAAGAGCCTTGGCTGGGGCTGGGGGGTTCCCTTCTTTTTGAGGATCAGCGTCGCTTAAAGCATCATTTAAGCCTTCGCCACGGAAGCGAACGACAAAGCGATGCTCCTTTCCCGGAACAAGGGTTATTTCGACATTATTAATGATTTTAATTTTTTCCTGAATTTTATGACAGATAGATTGATTTATTTCGGTTGAGATTCGGCCTGCCCGGCGGTCAACAATCAGGCCTTCCTTCAAGGTGGCAAAATTGCCGCGAGCGACTAAATCCTTTGGCCCGACATCTAGACCAACCCCAAGAGCTTCCAGAATGCCGCGGCCAAGTTGATATTTCAGAGGATCATAGCCAAAAAGAGCCAGATGGGCTGGGCCGCTTCCAGGAGTTACACCAGGAAAAACAGGGTCAGTCAGACCACAGCTACCGATTCGGGCCAGCTCATCGAGATGGGGATGTCTGGCCCTTTCGAGTTCTGTCTGACCGCCGATGGGCAAGCCTCCGAGGCCATCAATAACCAGAAGAACAATTTTTGCTTGATTGACCTGAGTTAATTGTCGAGCCAATTCTTCCCAGTTCATTTTTTTATCTCCCTAAAACAATTAACTATAAGGAAATATTGATAAGACGTCAAATCAGATTATTCTTCTAAAATTTAAAGTTTTTCAATGAGCAAAAAGCGATAATTAAGCTTGAATTCTTGCCGGCGAGAGAGGATTTAAATTCTCTTGTCTGAGCTAGGGTTGATTGCTAAAATCTAAGGATGAACAAAGTTATTATCCTCGATTTTGGTTCCCAATATACTCAACTAATTGCAAGAAGAATTCGTGAACTTAAAATATATGCTGAGATTCATCCTTATAATGTTTCATTATCTTTTCTTAAGAAAGAATCTCCGCAAGCCCTGATTCTTTCTGGCGGACCCCAAAGTGTCTATGAAGAGGGAGCACCTTTAATTTCGCCTGAAATTTTCCATCTGGGGATTCCTGTTTTAGGAATCTGTTACGGAGCTCAGCTTATAGCTCACCTTTTAGGTGGTGAGGTTGTTCCGGCTAAAAAAAGAGAATATGGATTGGCAGAGCTAAAGGTAATTGATCAATCGGGATTGCTTCATGGCCTCGACAGGATCTCCCAAGTCTGGATGAGCCATGGAGACCTGGTTAAAAAAATTCCAGCCAATTTCCTTATAACTGGAATTACTGCCAATACCAGAGCGGCTGTTATCGAAAATACTGTTTATAAAATTTTTGGAGTTCAATTTCATCCTGAAGTCACCCACACAATAGAAGGGAAAAAAATCCTTAGTAACTTTCTTTTTAAGCTCGCTGGGCTAAAACCTGAGTGGTCAATAAGCAATTTTTTGGAGAATAAAGTTAAGGAAATCAAGGAAAAGGTTGGCCAAGCAAAAGTTATCGCTGGCTTAAGTGGCGGAGTTGATTCGCTTGTCGCTTCTCTCATTGTTCATCAGGCCGTCGGTCATCGTCTAATTTGTCTTTTTGTCGATAATGGCCTTTTGCGTAAAGGTCAATATGAAACCGCTCTAAAGACATTTAGAAAGCGATATGGCTTAAATATTGTTACCATTAAAGCTTGTGATCGGTTTATCAATAATCTTAAAGGAGTTATCTCGCCTGAGAGAAAACGCAAAATTATTGGTCGAACTTTTATTGAAATCTTCGAAGAGCAAGCCAGAAAGTTTAAAGGAGTTGACTTTCTAGCCCAAGGGACGATTTATCCAGATGTGATTGAAAGTACTCCAGTTAAAGGTCCTTCAGCTCGAATCAAAAGCCATCACAATGTGGGTGGATTACCAACGAAACTTCCTTTTAAGCTTCTTGAACCCTTGAGAGAACTTTTCAAGGATGAGGTGCGACAGCTGGGCCTTGAACTTGGTATCGATCGCGAATTTTTAGAGCAGCATCCTTTTCCTGGACCTGGACTTGCTGTTCGCATTATCGGTGAAGTCACCCCTGAACGTCTGTCGATTCTTCGAGAAGCTGATAATATTCTTTTACAGGAAATTAAAAAAGCCGGTCTTTACGAAAAACTTTGGCAGGCTTTTGCGGTTTTACTTCCGGTTAAAAGCGTTGGCATTATGGGTGACCAAAGAACCTACCAGCAGGTAGTTGTTTTACGCTTAGTAGAGAGCCTTGATGGCCTGACAGCTAACTGGTTCCCTGCCCCAAATGAGCTTTTGGCCAAAGTGGCTTCAAGAATTGTTAACGAGGTTGCCGGAGTTAATCGAGTCGTTTATGATATAACCACAAAGCCACCGGCCACAATCGAGTGGGAATGAGGATTGATCATGGAATCAAGTTTTATTCATCTTCATAACCATACTGAATACAGCATCCTCGATGGTGCTCTTCGCCTTGAAGATCTCGTTGAAGCTGCCTTTCAGGCCAAAATGCCCGCCGTCGCTATCACTGACCATGGCAATATTTTTGGCGCCGTGGCTTTTTTTAAATTGGCCAAATCGAGGGGGATAAAGCCCATTCTTGGCTGCGAAGTTTATTTGGCCCCCAGAAGCCGATTTGACCGCAGTGCTGATGAAGCCCATAATTTTCATCTTGTTCTTCTGGTTAAAGATAATCGAGGCTATCGTAATCTTTGTCAGCTATTAACTAGCAGTTACCTTGAAGGCTTTTATTATAAGCCGCGCCTCGATAAGGAAATTTTAGCTCAAAAGAGCCAAGGTCTAATTGGTCTTTCCAGTTGCCTCAAAGGAGAAATTGCCGTTCATCTTCTGCGTGGGGAGGAAAAGGAAGCTGAAGAGGTTGCGGCCACTTATGCTTCTATCTTCGGCCCTGGTAATTTTTATCTTGAATTAATGGACCACGGCTTGCCCCCCCAGAGAGAGGTAAACCAGGGATTAATTAGGATTGCTAAAAGACTAGGCTTGCCTCTGGTCGCCACTAATGACATTCACTATTTGCGCCAGGAAGATGCAGCTACCCATGATGTTCTCCTTTGCATTCAGACAAATAAGAAATTGAGCGAGCCCGATCGACTCCGTTTTGGCTCTACAGAATTTTATTTCAAATCTCAAGCCCAGATGGCTCGAATATTCAGCGAAGTTCCTGAGGCTCTGGAAAATACCTTTAAGATTGCAGCCCAGTGCCAATTTGATTTTCCTTTGGGTAGCCATTTTCTTCCGCGCTTTGATCCTCCCGATGGATCACCTTTAGAGGAATTTTTTGATCGCGTGGCCTGGGAAGGCTTCGCTCGGCGAAAAGAGCTTCTTCTGGAAAAGCAGAAAAGAGGCGAACTGAGCCATCCGATTTCTGCTTACGAGGAAAGATTAAAAAGGGAAATAGACTTGGTCAAACAGATGGGCTTTGAGGGTTATTTCTTGATTGTTTGGGATCTCATTTCTATGGCCAGGGCGAAGGGAATTCCCGTGGGGCCTGGAAGAGGTTCCGCCGCTGGTAGTCTTTTAGCTTACTGTCTTGGCATTACCGATATTGATCCGATTGAATATGATTTGCTTTTTGAAAGGTTTCTTAATCCGGAGCGAATTACCCTTCCCGATATAGATATTGATTTTTGTGGCCGCCGTCGTGACGAAGTCATCGAGTATGTTACTCAAAAATATGGTCGGGAAAATGTCTGCCAAATTATTACCTTTGGAACCATGGCCGCCCGTCAGGCCATTCGTGATGTCGGCCGAGTTCTGGAAATTCCTCTGCCTGAAGTTGATCGAATTGCCAAGATGATTCCAGCCTTTGGTCCTGAAGCCACGATTGATGGGGCTTTGAAAAGCATTCCCCAGTTAAAAGAACTTTATGAACGTAATGCTAAAATTACCCAGCTTATAAATATAGCTCGTTCCCTTGAAGGCCAGGTAAGACATCCCTCTATTCATGCTGCGGGCATAGTTATTGCGCCGAAACCTTTGGTTGAATTTATGCCTCTTTACATGTCCTCGAAAAATGAAATCACCACTCAGTTCCCTATGGAGGATATCGAAGCCATTGGTCTGCTCAAAATGGATTTGTTAGGTTTGCGCAACTTAACGGTAATACGCGATACGATCGAGCTTGTGGCCCGCGATCTTAATGAAAAAATTGAAATTGACAAAATAAGTCTGGAAGATAAGAAGACCTTCGAGTTATTCCAAAGGGGGGCCACTGACGGTGTTTTTCAGTTTGAAAGTCCGGGGATGAAAGATTTACTTCGCAGCTTTAAGCCTGAAACCTTCCGCGATTTGATTGCCCTCAATGCCCTTTATCGTCCAGGACCACTTAAGAGTGGCATGACGGAGGAATTTGTTCGTCGGAAAAAAGAACCAGAGCGAGAAATATATGAAATTCCTCAACTTGAACCTATTTTAAAGGAAACAAGGGGGATTATTGTTTATCAGGAACAAGTGATGAGGATTGCCACTGAGCTGGCTGGTTTTACCATGGCTGAAGCTGATGTCCTTCGCAAGGCCATGGGCAAAAAGGATGCTGAATCGATGAAAACCCAGCGGCAGAAGTTCATTCAGGGGGCGAAGAAGAAGGGTTTGAGCCAAGCCCAAGCAGTAAAAATATTTGATCAGATTCGTCATTTTGCCGAATATGGGTTTAATAAATCCCATAGCGCTGCCTATGCTTATCTGGCTTTTCAAACAGCTTATCTTAAGGCCCATTATCCTGCCCACTTTATGGCGGCTCTCCTTACTTCCGAAGCTGAAAGAGGAGCTACATCTCAAATTGTCAAATATATTAATGAATGTCAAAATATGGGGATTGAAGTTCTCCCCCCGGATATCAATTATTCCAATTGTCATTTTACGGTGAGTGGTTGGAGCATCCGTTTTGGTCTGGCGGCTATAAAGAATGTAGGCGAGGCCGCCGTTAAAGAAATTTTAAGAGCCCGAAATCGCCGGGGCCGATTTAACTCACCCTTTGAAGTAGTTGAAGATGTAGATATGAAGCTTGTCAATCGAAAAGTTCTCGAGAGTTTAATCAAAGCTGGAGCTTTCGCAAGTCTTGGGTGGAAGCGTTCCCAGTGCTATCATCTTATTGATTTGATGATAGAATATGGCCATAAAGTTCAGAAACTGAAGGAAGCTCCTCAAACTACTCTTTTTCAGGTTGAAGAGATATTGCCCCCTGAAATTCCATCTGAAGTTCTCGAAATGAGGGAATGGGACGAAAGCCTTCTCCTTTCCTATGAGAAGGATGCCCTGGGATTTTATATTACTGGCCATCCCCTTTTCCAATATCAGAAAAGTCTTCGCCGTCTCGTTAGCCATTTTCTAGGCGAACTGGATCAAATTGAAAATAATCTGAATGAGGTCAAGGTAGCTGGGATTATAACTTCCGTTAAGGTTCTCAAAACAAAAAAAGATGAAAGAATGGCTACTTTTGGGTTGGAAGATATGACTGGCCGGATAGAAGTCGTGGCTTTTCCTGAAGCCTTAAAGCAGTTTCAGGATTTGCTCCACGAAGGTCAGATTGTTTGGATAAAAGCTCGAGTTTTAGGTGATCAGGAAAGTCGGCGCTTGCAGCTTATTCAGGTCCTGCCTCTTACTGAAGCCTTTGAGAAACAGGCAAAACGCCTCATTCTGCGTCTCTTTGTTCCTGGTCTGGAGGAAAATTTAATGGAAGAATTAAAAAATATACTATTGGAATCGCCAGGGCAATGCCCTGTCTTTTTTGACTTAGAAATTCCCTATAATTGTCGAATTCGAATTCAATCGAGGGAAATAATTGGCGTAACACCGACCGAAAAATTTACTAAGCGGCTTGAGTCTTTGCTCGGCGAAGACTCAGTTATTCTCGAGTATTAGCGCTATAAAAGGGATTCCGTTATAATTAAAAACATGACTCGACGGATAATTGTGGCTGACAGTAGCCCTTCTGTCCAGAAAATTATCGAGATGGTTTTGCCCGCTCCCGATTATGAATTAAAGCGCTGTGTTAATGGCGAGGAACTTTTTATGGAACTTGATGGTGATAGGCCCGATGCTTTGATCCTGAGTTTATCGCTTCCCGGTGACGATGTTTATGACCTGGTCGCCAAAATCAATTCTCGGCCTGAATTTAGAGATTTGCCCATCTTTCTGCTTCAAAATGCCTTTGAGCCAGTCGATGAAATCAGGCTAGCTTCCCTTCTTTATACCCGGATAATAACCAAACCCTTTGATTCTGAAAAATTAGCTAATTTTATCAAGAGGGCTCTTGGCGAGTCAGAAGAACCAATCGGCCTCCCCGAGGAAATTGAAGAGGAATCACTGACTTTATCGCCCTCTAGTCAAAGGATTGGCCATAATTATCAGGATATTCGAACATTCATCCGTTCAATCATCCAGGAGGAAATAGTTTCTTTAGAAAGGGAACTAGAAAAAAGAATTATTGCTTCCGTTAAAAACGAAATAAAGGGCTGGCTTGAAGCCACTTTATCCAAAATGAAGGAAAGATATAAAAATGAGTAACCCCGGTCATTTACCCAAAGCCTATGACCCTCACCCAGTTGAAGAAAAATGGGCCCAATACTGGGTTGAAGAAGGTCTTTATAAGGCTGATGTCCATTCCCCGCGCCCCAAATTTTCCATGGTTCTTCCGCCCCCTAATGTCACCGGCTCCCTCCATATGGGTCATGCCCTTTGTTTTACTCTGCCCGATATTATTGCTCGGTGGAAGCGCATGTTAGGATTCAATGTCCTGTGGCTTCCGGGAACTGACCATGCTTCAATTGCTGTCCATAATGTGATTGAGCAGAACCTAGCTGAGAAGGGAATTACCCGGCAACAGCTGGGCCGCGAAGAATTTCTCCGCATTGCCTGGCAATGGAAAGAAAAATATGGCGGTATAATTACCCACCAGCTCAAGCGGCTTGGAGCATCCCTAGACTGGACAAGGGAAAGATTCACCATGGATCCAGGCTTTTCCTATGCTGTCCGCAAAGTTTTTGTTGATCTTTACCAGGATGGTTTAATTTATCGTGATTATTATCTCGTTAATCGGTGTCCCCGCTGTCAAACCGTTCTTTCGGATATTGAAATTGAACATCGTGAGATAGCCGGTAAGCTTTATTATATCCGTTATCCTCTGGCGGATGGAGAAGGGGAGGTCGTTGTGGCCACCACTAGACCCGAGACAATGCTTGGAGACACAGCAGTCGCTGTCCATCCCGATGATCCCCGCTACTTCCACCTTCACGGCCGGATAGCGATTCTGCCCTTAGTCGGCCGGCGATTGCCTATCATCACTGATGAACGAGTAGAAAAGGAATTTGGCACTGGAGCCGTAAAAGTTACACCAGCCCATGATCCAATAGATTTCGAAATTGGGCGTCGCCATAGCCTTGAACAGATTCAGGTCATTAATGGCTCAGGTCATATGACTGAAGCGGCTGGCTCTGAGTTTCAGGGTTTGGACCGCTTTGCCTGCCGACAGAAGGTAGTCGAAAAGCTCAGAGAGCAGGGCTTTTTAGTCAAAATTGAGGATTATCGCCATAATGTTGGCCATTGTTATCGCTGTCAGACAATAATTGAGCCCTATCTTTCCTGGCAGTGGTTTGTGCGGATGAAGCCCCTGGCTGAGCCAGCTATAAAAGTAGTGGAAGAAGGCCAAATCATTTTTATTCCCTCCAACTGGGCTAAAACTTATTTTGACTGGATGAACCGCATTCATGATTGGTGCATTTCCAGGCAGCTGTGGTGGGGTCATCGTATCCCTGCCTGGTATTGCCAGGATTGTGACGAAATAATCGTTAGCCTAAAAGACCCTGAAAAATGTTCAAAATGCCAAAGTTCTAATTTGAAGCAGGATGAAGATATTCTTGATACTTGGTTCAGCTCTGCTCTATGGCCCTTTGTTACCTTAGGCTGGCCCGAAGAAACCCCGGATTTAAAAGTTTTTTACCCCACAGACCTGATGGCTACCGGTTTTGACATTATCTTTTTCTGGGTCGCCAGAATGATCATGATGGGTTTAAAATTTCTTGGCCAGATTCCTTTCCGCCATGTTTTTATTAACGGTCTTGTCAGAGATATGTATCGCCGCAAAATGAGTAAATCCCAAGGCAATATAATTGATCCTCTGGAGATGATCCAGAAATATGGAACCGATTCGCTTCGCTTTACCCTGGCCTCTCTGGCTGTGCCAGGCATGGATATTTCATTGTCCGAAGAAAGAATGGCTGGTTACAGAGCCTTTGCTAATAAAATCTGGAATGCTTCCCGATTTGTTCTAATGAATATTGAGAATAAGGATTTAACTTATCGGGAGGAAGAGTTAACTCTGGCTGATCGCTGGATTCGAAGCCGGTTAAGAAAAATTATTATCGAAATTAATGAGGCGCTTGAACAATATAAATTTTATGAAGCTGCCGAAAAAATTTATCATTTTGTGTGGCATGAATTCTGTGATTGGTATCTTGAATTGGCCAAACCTTCTCTTCGAGAAGGAAGAAGCACTACCCGGGCTGTGCTTAAGGAAAGCTTAAGTTCAGTTCTTCGTCTTCTTCATCCATTTATGCCTTTTATAACTGAAGAAATTTATCATTATTTACCTGGAGCCGGGAAGTCAATTTCCCTAGAAGCCTTTCCCCGACCTGAAGACTTTCCCGAAGATGCCCAGGCTGAAGACTTAATCAGGCTTTTACAGGAAATAGTAACTGAAATCAGGACAATTCGTTCTGAGCATCGTTTACCCCCTTCTTTGAAGATCTTAGCTTGGATCAAACCAACTGAAGAATCAATTCGCGCCAAAATAGCCGAACTTAAATCTTCCATTGAATTTCTGGCTGGCTTAAGTCATCTTGAAATAAAAGAAAGCTTTGAGGAAGGGAAAGCTCTTTTGTGGGGAGCAGGTGCTTTGTGGGAGGTAGCCATACCAGCTGAGGGTTTAGTCAATCTTGAGGCAGAAAGGGAAAGATTGAAGAAAGAGATAAAAGATACGGAAGAAGAAATCGCAAAGCTTAGAAATCGCCTCCTCAATCCGGCCTTTATTGAGAGGGCACCAGCTGAGGTCGTGGAGGAAACCAAAGCTAATCTCGACCAGCTTGAAGCCAAACGCCAGAAATTAATGAAAAGCCTAGCCCAAATGGATTAAATTTTTGAACCATGAGAATAGGGGAAAAAATCCTTTATTTTTCGACTCTTTCTTCAACCAATGATATGGCCCGGCAGCTTGCCCTTCAGGGAGAGGCAGAAGGAACCGTTGTTGTGGCTGATGAGCAAACAAGTGGTCGGGGAACAAAAGGACGAAGCTGGTTCTCAACGGCTTCGCTTGGACTTTATGCCTCGATTATTTTAAGACCAAAAAGACCGGAGCTTTCGCTTCTTCCCTTGGCCATGGGTCTAGCCTGCCGCCAAACTCTTAATGAGATTTATGGCCTCAACGTGGCTTTAAAATGGCCTAATGATTTAATTATTAATAATAAAAAAGTGGGTGGGCTTCTTCTTGAAAGCAGTTTTTCTGGGGGTGTGCCAGTTTATGCCATTTTTGGCCTTGGCCTTAACCTTAATCACGGACCTGATGACTTTCCTGAGGAATTAAGAGACAAGGCTATTTCTTTGCGACAAGCCTATGGTCATAGGGTTGATCGGGAAGAAATTCTTAATCAATTATGGCCCAATATCAATTTTTGGTATCAAGTTTTTCTTGATGGTCAGGATAAAAGAATCATCAATTTCTTTGAGCA
This sequence comes from uncultured bacterium, assembly GCA_938092135.1. Taxonomy (GTDB): domain Bacteria; phylum Acidobacteriota; class Aminicenantia; order Aminicenantales; family CALLJL01; genus CALLJL01. The sequence goes on along the minus strand of CALLJL010000002.1, from coordinate 248,068 downwards.
GCACCATATTTTTTCCAAGGGAGAAGAAATTCGGATTGATTTTAATGGCCAGGAAATAATTGGTCTTTTTGATGGTTTAAGCCCTGATGGGGCCCTGGTTATTGTAACGGCGGAAGGTCGAAAGCAATTGACCACAGGAGAGGTAAGCCTTAAACGATAAGGGGAGGAAAAAATGATCCTGACCATTGATATTGGCAATACCAGCATTCATATGGGCATTTTTGATGGACCCAAGCTTCTTAAGACATGGAAATTGCAGAGTGTCAGGGAGCGAACCTGTGATGAATACAGCCTGCTAATTTTTGGTTTTTTTCGGGCAGCCCATCTCCAGCTGGAAAATATTGATGGAGCCATAATTTCGAGTGTCGTGCCGCCTCTGACTCCTATCTTTCAGACTCTTTGCCAGCAGCTTTTCAAAGTCAAGGCCCTTATCCTTGGGCCAGGCCTAAAAACCGGTATGCCGATTCTTTATGAAAATCCGGCCGAAGTAGGAGCCGATAGGGTAGCTGGGGCAGTCGCTGCCTACGAAAAATTTGGCGGGCCGGTCATCATCGTTGATCTTGGAACGGCAACCACCTTTGACGCTGTTTCAGCCAAAGGTGAATATCTTGGTGGTGCTATTGCCCCGGGAATACAGATTTCAGCCGAGGCTCTAACCGTTCATACCGCTAAGTTACCTCGCATCGAACTAAGCAAACCAAAACGGGTTATTGGCCGGACAACTGTGGCAAGTATGCATTCGGGAATCTATATTGGGTATATTGGTTTAATCAGTCATCTGGTCAATGAGATGAAAAAGGAATTGGGAACAGAGACAAAAGTTGTAGCGACAGGTGGTTTTGCCTCCTGGATTGCTTCTGATGTTCCTGTTATCGATAAAGTTGAACCTTACTTAGTTTTAGAAGGACTTAAAATTATCTATGAAAGAAACAAATCTTGAATGAGGGAAGATGGAAAAAGAAGAGCAAGAAGGAGGATATTATTATCAAGCCATCGCCCGTCATTTTTTCCTCCAACGGGGTGCTCCCTTCCTTCTTTCGCCCCGGGAAATTGAAATAATTGCCCGCTGGGAGGCGGCCTCAATCCCCCTATCGGTGGTTCTCGAAGGAATTGATCGCACAATAGAAAAAGCGAAAAAGAGAAAGTGGCCACTCTCTTCCTTTTCTCTTTTATTATGTGATGGTGAAGTGCAGAGAGCTTATGCTCAATACCGAGAAAGGCTTGTGGGTGGGACAGGACGGTCTTCAGCTCGAGATAAATATGAGGATATCCTTCAGGCCGTAAACAGCTTTCTTCAAAATCTTCCCTCCCATTTAAATAATCTTAAGCCAATTCTTATCGAGGCTATGGAAGTTATTAAGGCAGGAGAAAAAGAGGAAAGGGAAAGAAAACTAGAGGCGCTCGAAGAAGCCATGGAGGGAGAATTAATAGCCGCTGCCCGGAATGAAGAGAGAAAAGAAGTTAAAGCCTGGATAGAGAAGGAATTTTCAGAGAACAGGGGAGAAGAAAAAGATGAAATTTTTAAGCAGGCTCTAATTAAATGGATGCGGGAAAAATATCGGGTTCCCCATCTTCTTACCTATTATTATTAAAATTGAGAGGATAAGGTGGAAAAGAAAATTTTAGAGCTTTTTAGTCGAGGAAAAAGAAAATGGAATCTTGGGACTATGGCTAGGGAACTTGGCCTTCGTTCCTATGAGATGAAAACTTTGCGGCGAACCCTGAAAAAATTAAAAAAACAGGGATTTATTGAAAGACACCGAGGTGTATATAAACTAGCTCAGGCTCCCCCTCTTCTTCGGGGCGAATACCTTTCAACAACCCTTGGCTTTGGCTTTGTCCGACCTGAAGATGGAGGCCCAGATATTTTTATTCCGCCTGGGGCCAATGCTGGTGCTATAAATGGTGATCTAGTCGAAATTGAAGTTAGGGAAACGAAGAATGGCCGGCTTGAAGGCCGAGTGAGGCGAATTGTTGAGGCCAAACCTACAATTATAGGCTATTATCAACTAAGATTTGGGCATGCTCTTCTTGTCCCCCTTGAAGATCCGTCTCATGGCGAGATTCCAATCGAGAAAGGAGAAGCCAAAGGAATCGAAGAAGGAATGATTATTGAGATTGATCGGCGGACAGGCCGGATAATCAATTTCTTCGGCCCCCCCGATGATCCCCTGGTTGATACAAAAGTGGTTATCAAACGTTTTGGTCTCAGAACCGAGTATTCGCCTGAAGCTCTTAAGGAAGCGCTGGCTCTTCCCTCTAAGATTAATCAGCGGGTAAGAGCAGGTCGAAAAGATTTCCGGCGCTGGCCCACAATTACCATTGATGGTGAAGACGCCCAGGACTTTGATGATGCTGTTAGTATTAAAAAATTAACCAATGGTCATTATCTCCTAGGGGTCCATATCGCCGATGTTTCTCATTATGTTCCTCCCGGCTCAGCCTTAGATGAAGAGGCTAAAAAGAGAGGAACAAGCGTTTATTTCCCTGACCTTACTCTCCATATGTTTCCCGAGCGGCTGGCCACAGACCTATGTAGTCTTCGGCCAAAATTGACTCGTCTGACCTTCTCTGTCCTTCTTGAAATAAATAAAAAGGGGGAAGTAGTAAAGCGAGAATTCTATCCCTCCGTAATTAAGACAATTGAAAGAATGACTTATACATCAGTTTATAAAATTTTTCAGGGCGATAAAGAGGAAAGTCAAAGATATGCTCATTTAATTGATGACCTTTTTATGATGAGAGAGCTTGCCCAAATTCTTAGAGAAAAAAGAGAAGCTTCAGGCAGTCTTAATTTTGATCTTCTTGAACCGGAGCTAATTTATAAGGAAGGTAAACTTGCGGAGGTAGCTGCCTTTGAGCAGAATGAAGCTCATCATTTAATTGAGGAATTTATGGTGGCCGCAAATGAGGCCGTGGCCACCTTTTTCAGTGAACAGGGTTTGCCTTCAATTTATCGAGTTCATCCTCCTCCTGCTGTGGAGGACCTTGAGGAATTGCGGCAAAAAGTCTTGACTTTAGGTCTTTATTTGCCCCGGGGCAATCAAGTAAAGCCAAGGGACTTGCAGCAACTTCTCCGCTCGGTGGCTGGACGGCCGGAAGAAAAATATATCAATACTCAAGTTTTACGAGCTCTGCGGATTGCTCTTTATTCGGATGAAAATATTGGCCACTACGGGCTTGCCAAGAGTAATTATACCCATTTTACCTCACCTATTCGTCGCTATCCTGATCTTGTCGTTCATCGCTTGCTCAAGGATGCCTTAGCCGGGAAAAAAGGGTCGGAAGAAGATTTAGCGGAGCTGGCCTGGCATTGTTCAAATTGTGAACGTCAGGCCGAAGCTGCCGAAAGAGAATTGATTGAATGGCGAATCTTTCGTTTTCTCAAGACCAAGCTGGGCGAAGAGGTTAAAGGAATTGTAGTTGATGTCAATCGAGCTGGTCTTATTGTTGAGCTCGAAGATTATTTTGTTCAGGGATTATTATCTTTTTATGACCTAAAAGGTGATCGCGATTGGCGACGATCAGGTGACGGCTTAATAGGTAAAAGAACTGGTCGGCGTTTGAGGTTGGGTGACCGGATTGAAGTTATCTTGGCTAATGTTGACCCTATTCTAAGAAGAATTAATCTTGTTCTTCCCCATTCTTTTTGGGGAAAGAAAAAATGATTACTAAGGTAGCTGTGGCCATTCTGAAAAAGGAGAGGCAGGATGAGATCTGGCCTGAAACCGTCACTCTTCTTTTAAATGAAAAAAAGATCCGGGCCAAAGTAAAATGGCTGCCTCTGCCTTCCTGGCCGATTTCAGAAGGAGAATTAGCCTGCTTACAATTAAACCGGCCTGCTGATCTCTATTGGAAGGAAAAAATAAAAATTCTGCGAGGCTCTGAAGGTTACAACCTTGCCTCTGGCGAAATCGTTGATCCAGCCCCTGATTTAAAGGATAAAAAATATTTAGAATCCCTGCGGCTTAAGTTACTGACCGGCGAGGCCCAGGACATGCTTTTAGCCCTACTAAAATTGAAGGGGATAAGAGGTTTGAGGGAAAAAGAAATAATTGACTTCAGTGGTCTTACTTCTGAATCTCTCATTAATCTTGCCCAGGAGCTGGAACATAAGGGAGTAATTATAATTCTGGGGTTTGAACCCCTTTTTTTAATTTCCAGAGAAAGCCTGGATTTTCTTGTTAATCAGATTTTATCTTTTTTAAAACGCTATCATCAAAGGCAACCCGAAGCTCTTGGTCTCCAGGTGGAAAAATTAAAAAAACGCTTCCGCCTTCCCCGCCTTATTCTCAATTTAGCTCTATCCAGGATGAAAAAAGAGGGCAAGATTATTTTTTGGGAGAAAGATGTTGTGAGTCTTCCTTCGGCTGAAATTCCCCTTAGGCCAGAGGAATTGAAAATTCTAAATGAGCTTGAAAAGATGTGCTATCGAGGAGAATTTCGTCGAGTTTCCCTTGAGGAATTGAAGAATCGTTTTCGGCTTTCTCGTCGGTCAATTGAGAGGCTCCTTGCTCATCTTGTGGCTCGAAAAAAAATTTTTGAGAGCGCCGATGGCTTTTACATTCATTCTCATTGGCTTGAGGAGATAATTCAGAGACTTCGGCATTCAGGAAAGAAAGAAATAACCATTGCGGAGTTTAAAGAAATGACTGGTCTTTCCCGCAAATACGCTATCCCCCTTCTTGAATTATTAGATAAGATGGGTATAACCCGAAGAAAGGGATCGATCCGGGAAATCCTTTAAATTATTTTTTGCTTGTTTCTTTCTTCTGAAGAGCTGATTTGAGCTTTTCCGCAAAAAGACTGAAGGAAGGTTTTTCGCTGATAACGGGAGGCTTGATTTCTTCGGTAATTTTTTCTGTTTTGGCTGGTCCAGCTGCCGTTTCTTCAGTGAACACTTCTTCTTTTGCCTTAATCGCAATCAGAGCTTCTTGCTCTGATTCCTCAAATTCAATTCTTTCCTCAATTACTTTGCGCTCGCTTTTTCTAGACCGGGGCAATCTTTCCATTTCAGGCCGAATTTTCGGTTTCTTGAATATCTTTTCACGCGGCGGTGATGGAATAATTTCAACCTGGGTAGAGGCAGGTTTAATTTCTTCCTTCGGAATCGTAGACACGGATTCAGCTTCCATTTCTGCTTCTCTGATTACCGGGATTTCATCTTTTTCCGGTTCGATTGTCTCAGGCTGTTCAGTTACCGGAGATTTAGCTATAGTTGGGACAACGGGAGGCATTACGATTATCTCTGCCGAAGGGACAATGGGTTCCCGGTAAGTAAACATTCCCTTTCCTTTTTCTGAGGCTGTGAATTCTGGACTATTCAAAAGAATTGTTTCTACATCCTCAGGGGTTGTTGGCTTAAGAATATCCACTAAGTGGTAAGCCCGCAGATAATGAAGGTTGAAGGCCGTTTGACCTTCTCCAAAATTTTTAAAGATTAAGGCAAGAAGACCATGAAGGTCAAATTCATCTCTTTGAGGATAAAAGGAAAATAATTTGGCCAGCGTTTCCCTTTCGAGATAAAGAATTTTATTGGGAGTGGTAAGGGTCGATAATTCTTCGCCTAAATCAATAAATTTATCCGAATTAGGATCATAGCTTAATTTAATGGCCGAAATTCTTTTCTTCCCTCTTTTAATCCGGCAATGAAAGAGCTCGGGCCCCTTTTTTTCTAAGGTCAAACTTGTTCCTTGAGGGATGGCGTTTTCTTCAAAATATTCTTTAAAACCAAGGAAAAGGCTCAATTGAGGATAAAAATAAGCGGTGAAACTTCTGCCTTCCTCAGGGTCAATAAAGAGAAATTCCCGGGAAGAACCCAGTTCACGATGGAGACTGCGGGGAATCTTAACGGCTCCAGAAAGTATTTCTCTCCAGGTAAGATATGTTTTATAAGGGAATTCAGGGCAAAGACTAAGTTGTGGTTTTTCTTTTATGGAAATTTCGGGAAGCCTGGCTGGCTCCACAGCCAGGGGCAGGCCTTCGAGCCAGGAATTGAGAATGCTTTTAAGGAGCCATTTGCCCCAATTTTCAAGGGAAACCAGAATAAATTCTTTTTTATATTTTTTCTCAAGGACATAATTTAAAGAAAGGCAATAAAGATCAAAAAGGAAATGACTGGGATCAAGCTGGAAAAATCGATGGATTATTTCTTCAGTGCTAAGAGATTTACCCGTCTGCCGCAAGTAATTCTCAATCTCTTTAACCTTTTCTTCAGAAATAATTGCCTGATTGGCCACAAGCTGCCAACGGTCATTCCAGGAAAAAAATTTAGGTGATTTAAGGAGAGCTGTTTTAAGATTACGAATAAGGGCTTTAAGATCTTTTTCAGTTATGGGTAAGGAAGTCTGCCTGGGGTCTTCATCAGCTCTTATTATTTCTGGTGTTTTACCTGTCCCTCCAACATTGGAGGGCAAAAGAACAGGAGAATTTTTCTTCCTCATATAATCTATATAGCGGCGAAATGGACCACCACCGGCATAATCAACCTCCAGGATTTCACAGTTATAGCTTGGAAAATAGGTTTTCTTGATTATCTTCAGGACTACTGCTCCCTGGAAATATTCGGTTTGCCTATTGCCTATGGGCAATTGCTCGTCGTATTCTTTATAGATGAGGTCCCCGACTTCATATCGGCAGGCAGGGTCATAGCGGTAAACGACTTGTTCCCTCTGATCAGCGGTTTTCATAAAAACCAGCCTCTCAGCCATTTCTTCTAGGCTGAAAGGCTTTTTATCCCTTTCAAGCTCCTTCTCCAAAAAGAGAAGGTCTGATTCTTTAATTTCTATGGTTAGGGCCTTCTCAGACATTTTTTTATTTCTTTCCCATTAATAATAGCATAATTGCCTTTTGAACATGAAGACGGTTTTCAGCCTGATCATAAACGATCGATTGGGCTGAGTCGATGACTTCATCAGTGACTTCTTCTCCGCGGTGAGCTGGTAAGCAGTGCATGAATACAGCCTGCGGTGCGGCCTTGGACATCAGGGCTTGGTTGACTTGATAGGGAGCGAATATTTGCCGTCGAATTTCTCTTTCGCTTTCCTGACCCATTGAGGCCCAGACATCAGTGTAAACAGCGTCAGCGCCAGCTACAGCTTCCTCGGGGTTATGGGTCAAAATAAGTTTAAAGCCTGTTGTTTGGCCATCTTCGAGAGCCATCTTGACTATTTCTTCCTTCGGTTCATATCCTGGGGGAGTGGCCACAGCAATGGTCATTCCGGCTTTGGCACCGGCAAAAAGAAGGCTGTGGCAGACATTGTTGCCGTCACCAATAAAGGCTAACTTTAGGCCAGCTAAATTTCCTTTTTTCTCTTTAAGGGTAAAAACATCGGCCATGGCCTGGCAAGGATGAAGTAAATCCGACAGGCCATTGATTACAGGGATACTGGCTGCTCGGGCCAGTTCTATGATATTTTCATGGGCAAAAGTCCGGATCATAATGCCATCAACCCAGCGCTCAAGATTCTTGCCAATATCAAAAAAGGTTTCCCTTGTTCCTGCCTGAATATCAGCAGGAGCTAAATAAATCGCTTGACCTCCAAGCTCCAGCATGCCTACTTCAAAGCTAACCCGTGTTCGGAGCGAGGGTTTTTGAAAAACCATGGCCAGAATTTTATTTTTAAGGCTTTGGCGAAAGCGATGGGGATATTTTTTTATTTTCCTGCTAAGATCAAGGATTTCATGAAATTCATAAAGGGTCAGATCATGGATTGAGATGAAATCTTCCATCAATTTTCCTCCTCCCTATAAGGTGGCCCTTATCCTTGTTCCTGCCCGATTGATAAGGGCAGCCTTTAAATAATTGGCTGAGGTGATTAAAACCTCTTCTCCTCCTCCCTCGATATATTCAATGGCTGCCTGAATTTTAGGACCCATCGAACCAGGAGGAAATTGGCCTTCCTCAAGATATTTTTTGGCTTCATCAACAGTCATGACATCTATGGGCCGTTGGTCAGGTCGACCGAAATTTAAATAAACCCGGTCAATGCTGGTGAGGATGATGAAAAGATCGGCTTTAATTTCTCTGGCCAAAAGACTAGCCGCAAAGTCTTTATCAATAACAGCCTCGACTCCCTGGAAAAGACCATTACCGTTAATTATCACGGGGATTCCGCCTCCTCCAGCGGCAATGACAATTCGGCCTGAATTAACTAGGTCTTTGATAATTCTCTTGGGCAAAATGTCGATGGGACGGGGTGAGGGGACAACCTTTCTCCATCCTCGGCCTGCATCCTCAATCATGGTCCATTTTTTAGAGCGCATAAGAGTTTGGGCTCTATATCGGGTATAAAAGGGTCCAACGGGCTTGGTGGGGTTGGTAAAGGCCGGGTCATGACGGTCCACAACCACTTGAGTGATAAGAGTGGCCACTTCTTTATCTATGGAAGCCCGACGCAGCTCATTGACCAGCGCTTTTTCCAGCATGAAACCTATGCTGCCCTCGGTCATGGCGTCACACACCTCCAGACTAAAGGGAGGGACCTTGGTTACTGCCTCCTCCATCTGGATCAGAAGATTGCCGACCTGGGGCCCATTGCCATGAACTACAATTAATTCGTATCCCTTGCGGACAATATGGATCATCAGCTTGGCTGCTTTTTGAGAGTTACGCATCTGTTCTTCTTGGAGACCCCGTTGATTTTCGGGGAGGATGGCGTTTCCACCAAAAGCCACAAGGGCAATTTTACGCTTCATTAAAAATTCTCCAGGATTTCTTTTAAGTTGGGAGAACCAATTTCTTCAAGTTCGTAGGTTATATGGAGAATTTTCTTGTTGGTTTTAATTACTCGGTTAAGATCAATAGGGGTAGCGCTAATTACGAGATCACAATCGGCTCGATTTATGGTTTCCTGTAACTCTGCTATTTGTTGGGTTCCGTAGCCCATAGCTGGCAATACCTGATCAAGATGTTTATATTTTTCGAAGGTTTCTTTAATACTGCCCACAGCGAAAGGTCTAGGATCAATGATAGCGGCAGCTCCATAGGCCCGAGCAGCCACAACGCCCGCTCCAAAGGTCATTTCGCCATGGGTAAGGGTGGGACCATCTTCGATAACCAAGACTCTTTTGCCAGCAATGAGAGAGCCATCACTCACAATTATTTTTGAATTGGCTTTGATTATCTTTGCTCTTGGATTAATTGCCTTTATATTGTTGAGGAGAAGTTCGATTTTATCGGAAGGGGCCGTGTCCATTTTATTTATAATCAAGACATCGGCTCGGCGGAAATTGGTTTCTCCAGGATGATAGGTAAGTTCATGGCCAGCCCGATGGGGATCCATAACCACGATTTCCAAATCTGGCCGGTAAAAAGGAAAATCATTGTTGCCTCCATCCCAGAGAATAATTTCAGCTTCTTTTTCAGCCTCGGCCAGAATGGCCCCATAATCGACACCTGCATAAACCACTATTCCTCTCTTGAGATGGGGTTCATATTCTTCTCTTTCTTCAATCGTGCACTGATGAAAGTCCAAATCTTCAAGAGTGGCAAAGCGCTGAATCCGCTGTTTTTCCAGGTCACCATAGGGCATGGGATGTCGGATAACCACCACTTTTCGGCCTTTTTCTTTAAGGAGGGTGGCTATTTTGCGGCTTGTCTGGCTTTTGCCTGAACCAGTGCGGACAGCACAAACTGAAATTACTGGCACTTTGGCTTTAAGCATGGTTTCTTCTGGCCCCAGGATGGAAAAGGTGGCTCCAGCTGCCAGAGCAATTGAGGCTCTGTGCATAACATATTCGTGAGAAACATCGCTATAGGCAAAAACAACTTCTTGAACATTAAATTTTTTGATTAACTCAGGTAGTTGTTCTTCGGGATATATCTTTATTCCCTCTGGATAAAGGGGACCAGCCATAGAGGGTGGATAGAGACGATCCTCTATATCAGGGATTTGAGTAGCTGTAAAGGCAACAACTTTATATTCAGGATTATGACGGAAAAAAACATTAAAATTATGAAAATCTCGTCCTGCTGCCCCCATAATAATTACTTTTCTCATGAAAATAAATCTCCTTTTTTCAATTTTTTATAATTTTTCCCATTTTTTAGGGAAAAAAATAGTATAGTAGAAGATAGTTTTAGCTGCAAGCATAGATTCTTGATTTGAAGGGAGGACTAATTATTCGTCTGGTAGATCTTCATATATTTCTTTTTTCCAACTTTTATCCTTTCGGTTATAGTCCTTTTTCCCTTTGCGTGTTGACTGAGGATGACCAGGAGGAGGCATAGGACGTCTTAATTTTAACCAGGCTGGCTTTTGCCGACGATCAAAACGCCTAGGCATATTTCCGTCTTTTTAGAGACTGATAATATCTGCTTCTCTGCGAAGGGGATCAAGAAGAGCTATAGTACTTTTCCCTGTTAACCAACCACCTGTTTCACCGGGGTTAATGACCAACGTCTGGCCAATCCTTCTTATTTCAGGGCGATGGGTATGCCCGAAGATGATTATATCATAACGACCACTATGGGCTAATAATTCAACCTCGTGATGAAGATGGGTTAAAAGAAAACGAAGATTATCTTCAGCCCAAATAAGTGGGGCAGGCCTAATTTCACCAAAAGACCTAATAGCTTCTTCTAGGCCTATTTTTTCTCCATCGCAATTGCCAAAAACAGCTTTAAGAGGGCATTTGAGAGAAGATAATTCCCTTGCCGTGAAGGGGGCGACAAAATCACCGGCGTGAATGATCAGGCGACAGCCAACTTCCTCGAAAATAGCTATCGCTTTCTTGACTGAATTTAAGTTGTCGTGACTATCAGCCATTATGCCGATCATCTTTTCTTTTTAATTATACCATTGTCCCCTTGACAGTCTAGAGTTAATTTTTTTAATATATTAGGGCTAGAAAAGTAGGCGCGTAGCTCAGTGGGAGAGCGCTTCCTTGACGCGGAAGAGGTCGTGGGTTCAATCCCCTCCGCGCCTACCAGGGAAGAAGAAAAGAAAAGCTGAGGTTAATAACGGAAGATAGACAGAGCAAAAAGACGATTCCTACCCTTAACATATATTTCCTTCATAAAAAAAGGAAAAAATTAAGGGTTCTTTTTTATAAATAAAGAAAAGTCACGATAGCTGGTGAAGGAGATGGAGGTGAATAAGAGTCAGCCTGAAAGCGGTGTTGACCAGGCCCAGCTTTCCCTTGATATTCTTCGTCACAGTGCCGCTCACCTTTTAGCTCATGCGGTTATAAGCCTTTATCCTGGAACAAAATACGGGATCGGTCCAGCAGTTGAAAATGGCTTCTATTATGATTTCTACCGGGAAGAGCCTTTTACGACTGAAGATCTTGAAAAGATTGAAGCCAAAATGAAGGAAATTGCCGAAGCAGCTCTGCCTATTGAAAAAGTAGTTTTGAGCAAGGAAGAAGCCATTAATCTTTTTCGCCGGCTTGGTCAGGATTTTAAGATTGAGCTAATTCAGGAGAAGGCAGGTTCTGAGGTTACCTGTTATCGCCAAGGCGATTTTATTGATTTTTGCCTTGGACCTCATGTGCCGAGCACTGACTGGCTAAAACATTTTAAACTGCTTTCGGTTTCTGGGGCCTACTGGAAGGGCGACGAAAAGGGGATTCAATTGCAGAGAATCTATGGCACCATCTTTTTTACTGCCCAAGATTTAACCAATTATTTGACTCTTATTGAAGAAGCCAAAAAAAGGGATCATCGTCGTCTTGGGGTTGAACTTGATCTTTTCAGTTTTCATGAAGATCTTGGAGGGGGATTGGTTCTTTGGCATCCTAAGGGAGCGACAGTCCGTCGACTTATTGAAGATTTCTGGCGACAGGAACATATAAGGGATGGCTATGAATTTCTCTATACGCCCCATATTGCCAAGCTTGATGTTTGGAAAAGGAGTGGCCACACAGAATTTTATGAGGCCATGTATCCTCCTATAAGAAGCGAAGGGGTTGAATATCAGCTTAAACCTATGAATTGCCCTTTTCATATTATGGTCTATCAATCAAGGCAAAGAAGCTATCGCGATTTACCCCTTCGTTATGCTGAGCTTGGAACTGTCTATCGCTTTGAGAGAAGTGGAGTTCTCCATGGGCTTCTGCGTGTTCGCGGTTTTACCCAAGATGATGCCCATATCTTCTGCCGAGCTGATCAATTGGAGGAAGAAATTCTTGGAGTTATCAATCTGGCGAGTCGCCTTCTAAGTGCCTTTGGTTTTACCCGTTATGATGTTTTTCTCTCTACAAGGCCGGAAAAGTTCGTTGGCCGCATCGAAGATTGGGAGAGAGCTACTGAGGCTTTAAAGCAAGCTCTTGAAAGGGCTAATTTGCCCTTTTCCATTGATGAGGGCGAAGGCGTTTTCTATGGTCCCAAGATCGATATTAAAATAAAGGATGCTCTCCAGCGTTCGTGGCAATGCACAACCATTCAGTTGGATTTTAATCTAGCCGAAAGATTCGATCTGAGTTATACCGGAGAAGATGGTCAGCCCCATCGCCCCTTTCTGATTCATCGGGCTTTGCTTGGTTCAATGGAGCGTTTTTTTGGCATTTTAATTGAGCATTATAATGGCAATTTCCCTTTGTGGTTGGCTCCCATTCAGATAATTATTCTGCCTATAGCTGAAAGACATCATGAATATGCTTTAGCCTTGGAAAAAGAATTTAAGGAAAAGAATTTGCGCAGTCAGGTTGATTTGAGCCGGGAGAAAATTGGTCATAAAATAAGAGAAGCCGAATTGCAGAAAATTCCATTAATGCTTATCATTGGTGATAAAGAGTTTAAAAATAAGACTATTTCTCTTAGGGTCCATGGAATCGGCGATAGAGGAGAGATGAGGACAGACGAATTTATAAATAAAGTTCTCTATTATAATCAAAATAGATCTTTAAATCTTGAATTTTAAAGGAGGTCGAGCATTTTTCGTAAAGCCATGACTTATCCGGTAAAAAAAGCTAAGCTCCATAGGATTAATGAAATGATTTTGGCAAGGGAAGTTCGAGTGATAGATGAAGATAAAAGGCAGATAGGGATTCTTCCCCGGGCTGAAGCCTTAAATTTGGCCAGACAGAAAGGGCTGGATCTGGTTGAGGTTGCCCCCGATGCCAAACCCCCAGTTTGCCGCATCATGGATTATGGGAAATTTCTTTATGAGCAACATAAAAGAGCCCACCAAGCCAAAAAGCATCAGAAGCAGTCCCAGCTTAAAGAAATAAAATTTAGGCCCAAAATAAGCTCTCATGATTATAATTTTAAATTGAAGCATATTCAGAATTTTTTGCAGGATGGAAATAAGGTCAAAATAACCATTATGCTTCGAGGAAGGGAAAAGGCCAGGCCAGAGCTCGGGGAACAGCTTGTGGAACGCTTACTTAAAGATGTGGAAGGTTATGGCCGCCAGGATGGAGAGATCAAATATCATGAGTGGGCTTTATCCTTGCTCATTGTTCCCACGATAAAATCCCCTAAATCAGGAGGACAAGATGCCAAAATTAAAGACACACAAAGGAGCCCAGAAACGGTTCAAAATAACAGCCAAAAAGAAAATTCTTCGCCAACGAGCCAATAAAAGCCATCTCTTAACCGGGAAAAGTTCCCGCCGAACCCGGCGTTTGAGAAAAAAGGCTCTGGTTTCTTCCTCTGAAAGAGGGCTCGTGAAGAAAATGCTACCTTATGCTTTTTGAAGAAAGGAGTGACCATGCCTAGGGTCAAAAGAGGACCAAGAAAAAAAGAAAGAAGAAAAAAGATATTAAAGTTAGCTAAAGGATATTGGGGAGCTAAAAGCCGCAATTATAGAACAGCTAAAGAAGCTGTCGAGAAAGCCCTTCAATATGCTTACCGCGATAGGCGAACAAGAAAGAGAGAATTCCGTCGGCTCTGGATTATCCGGATTAAAGCGGCTTCTGAAGCTTATGGTTTAAGTTATAGCCGCTTTATGCAAGGATTAAAGAAAATGAATGTCGGGCTCGATCGCAAGATATTGGCCGATTTAGCTGTCAGTTTTCCTGATACCTTTCGGCGAATAGTCGAACAGGTGAAAGAAGCCCTTGCCTGAGATGAAAGACCTTCTCAAAGAGATTGAAGATTGTCGCCAAAATTTTTCTCAGTCTCTCGAGAAAATTAGAGATAAAGCTTCTTTAGAGGAAATAAGAGCCCTTTTTCTTGGAAGAAAAAGGGGTAAAGTGACCGCTCTGTTCGATCAGATTAAAAACTTACCCCCTGAAGATAGGCCGCTTATTGGCCAGAAACTTAATGATCTTAAGAAGGAAATAATTGCTGCTCTCCAAAAAAAAGAGATTGAACTTTCTGAAATCAAAGAGGCCCCAGAAGAAAAGATTGATCTTACCCTTCCAGGCAAAAAAAGATATTTGGGTTCTCCTCACCCCATAATGCTTTTTCTCGAAGAAATAGAAAGAATTTTTCTTGAAATGGGCTTTGTTGTTGAACAGGGACCAGAAATCGAAACCGACTATTACAATTTCGAAGCTCTTAACTTCCCCCCTTATCATCCGGCCAGAGATAGTTGGGATACTCTTTATATAAAAGATGATTTATTATTGAGAACTCATACTTCACCTGTTCAAATTAGAGTAATGGAAAAACAACGGCCGCCGATTAGAATAATTGTGCCGGGCAGGGTTTTCAGACGCGAAGCCATTGATCCGACCCATCTGCCTATGTTCTATCAAGTTGAAGGTCTCGTGGTTGATGAAGGCGTGACTTTTGCTCATTTAAAGGGGACTCTCGAATATTTTCTTCGAGCTCTTTTCGGTGAAAAAACTAAAGTTCGTTTTCGGCCAAGCTTTTTCCCCTTTACTGAGCCTTCAGCTGAAGTGGATATTGAATGCACTGTTTGCCGGGGGCAAAATCCTTCCTGTCCAGTGTGCGGAGGCAGCGGCTGGAAGGAAGTTTTAGGGGCTGGGATGGTTGATCCCCAAGTTCTAAAAAATGTTAACATTGATCCTGAGCGTTATTCTGGTTGGGCTTTTGGCCTTGGAATTGAGCGAACCGCCATGCTTCTTTATGGCATCAATGATATGAGGCTTTTTTACGAAAATGATTTACGCTTTCTTACCCAATTTAGAAGAAAATGAAGATAAGTTACGAATGGCTTAAGGATTTTATTGACCTGAAAATCGGGCCAGCCGAACTTGTCGATTTGCTTAATCAGCTTGGCCTGATGGTTGAAAACTTTGAGGAAAGGGATGGCGATTTCATTTTGGAAGTAGAAACTTACGCTAATCGTCCTGATACTCTAGGTCATCTAGGACTAGCGCGGGAAATTGGGGCTGCCCTCGGGTTAAAACTAAAAAAAAGACATTGGCCCGTTAAAGAGATTCCCATCCCTACCTCTGATTTGATTAGCATAGAAATATTAGATCCGGATCTATGTTATCGTTATTGTGGGATTATTGTTCGCGAGGTCAACGTCGGTCCATCGCCTGATTGGCTAAAACGCCGGTTGGAAAATGTTGGGTTGAGATCAATTAACAATGTTGTGGACGTAACTAATTACGTTCTTATGGCCACGGGCCATCCAATTCATGCCTTTGATTATCAGCGACTGGCTGGGCCAAGGATTGTTGTTCGAAGAGCCCGTAAAAATGAAAAACTCAGGCTTCTTGGCGGCGAGACAGTTGAACTTTTACCTGAAAATCTGGTTATCGCCGACGCTGAAAAGCCAGTCGCTTTGGCTGGAATTATCGGGGGAGAGGACTCTGGAGTAACGGAAACGACGGTTGATGTTTTTATTGAAAGTGCCTGTTTTAATCCTGTTTCGATTCGTCAAACAAGAAAATACTTTGGCTTAGATACAGATGCTTCTTACCGCTTTGAAAGAGGAGCCGATCCTAACTTTCCGCCTGTGGCTGCCCAAATGGCCGCTTCGCTTTTGAGCGAATTCGGGGGCAAGGTTACCCGCGATTTAATTGATGTTTATCCTTCGCCTCATAAACCAAAAGAAGTGCTTTTAAGACTGTCTCGCATAAAGGAATTGCTGGGAGTTGAAATCGACCAGGAATTCGTCGTTTCTTTGCTACGATCTCTTGAATTTGAGATTAGCCAAATTAATGATTCCAGGATGATTGTCCATGTGCCGAGTCACCGAGTGGATATTGAGCGAGAAGCTGATCTTATTGAAGAAGTAGCTCGTTTTTATGGTTATGAAAAAATACCTTCAATAATTCCGCCGCTTAAAGTAATTGAAAAAACTGAAGATCGCCGTCAGAATCAGCTCAAAAAGATCAGGTCAATTCTATTTTATCAGGGATTCGACGAGGTTCTAAATTTCAGCTTTTCTGATCCCGATCGGGAAAAAATCTTCAATACTGGCCTTCAGCCGATTGCCTTGAGCAACCCCCTTTCCATGAAAGCTTCCCTTCTAAGAACAACTCTTCTTGGCGGTCTGCTAGAAAATATTGCTTATAATCAAAAACGAGGTATCGAGGGTATTCGATTATTTGAAATTGGGAATATTTATTTTTGGGAAAACAGCAGCGCCATGGAGAGGTTATTTCTCTGTTTAGCCATAAATGGCTGGTTTGTTTTACCTGATTGGAGTCAGCGAGGAGAAAAAGCTGATTTTTTCCATTTAAAGGGAACGTGTGAAACCCTCCTGAATGAGCTGAGGTATGAATCTTTTGTTTTCAAAAGCGCAGAGCATAATTTTTTTGAGCCCGGATATTGTTTGGGCCTGGAAATAAAAGGCGATAGGCTTGGCTATTTGGGTAAAATCAAATCAGAAATACTGCAAGAATTTGAAATTGAAGGTGAGGTTTATGCGGCTGAAATCAATCTGGCCTTTCTTCTGGCGAAACAGCCTCGTCCTTTTAGTTATGCTCCCGTTTCTCGCTTTCCAGCAATTAGCCGGGATATTTCTTTTCTTGTACCCAAAAATATTTCCTTTGAAGAAATCAGGCTTTCTTTGCTTAATCTGGAGTTACCTCACCTAGAATCCTTTACTCTTATTGACCGCTTCACGAGCGATCGCTTTGGTGAGGATGTAGTCAGCTTGACCCTTCGATTTGTTTATCGCCATCCCCATCGAACCCTTTTGGCGGAAGAGGTGGATAAAATGAATAACAGAATAATTGCTCATCTTCGATCCAGCTTCCAGGCTAAATTAAGAGAAGGAGGGAAAAATTGACTTCTGAAATAGAAAGGATTACAATCCTTGAGGGGAAAATTGGACAAATTATTGAGCATGTTAATCAGTTGACAGCTGAAAATGAACGATTACGTCAACAAGTTAAGGAACTTAAGGCAATGTTAAAAGATTATGAAGAGCAGGCGAAAAAGCTCTCGAAGATGCAGGAGGAGATGGAAAGGTATCGAGGCGAAAGAGAAATGATTAAGCAAAAAATTGAGGCTTTAATCAATCAGATAGAAAAAATTGGTCTTTAATGGATAAAATAATTGAAATAGAAATTTTTCGTCAGAAATATAGGATTCGAATCAAAGGAGATGAGGACGAAGCTTATGTTCATTTCCTGGCATCTTACGTCGACCAGAAGATGCATGAGGTGGCTGTAAAATCCAAATCCGGTGATGCTTTAAAAATAGCTGTACTGGCCGCTCTTAATATTGCTGATGATTATTATGTGGTCAAGAGGCAACTGGAAGAAGTCAACAATCGGCTCAGCCACCTTGAAAGGGAAATTGCCCAAGTAGAAAGTTTATTGGATCAACATGGAAGGACCTATGATTCTATTGATAAAAGTCATTAACTTTTGTTTGGACAAAAGTAAAAATTTGCTCATAAATAATTTGCTTAAAAATGGCAAGTTGAATAAGAATAGGCCTGATCCAGTCTAATCCGTTCCTTCCTTAGCCTCTTTCTCCTTTGATTCAATCTTGAGGAGGTGAGCAGTATGAACACATCGGTTTTAGTGGGAATAGGTGCTTTTGCGCTCTGGCTTGTAACCATTATTTTTCTTTTAATAAAAAGAAAATCGGGAATCAATTACTTTCTCCAAACCAAAAAGCAGGCCGAAGAAATAATCAAGAAGGCTGAAGCCGAGGCTAATGAACTTATTAAGAAGGCCCAAGAGGAAATAAAGTCCAAACAACAGGCTATTGAGATTGAATTTGAAAGACAGACAAGGGAGAAAAGGCGAAAAATAAATGAACTGGAAAGAAGGCTTCTCCATAAAGAAGAGAATCTTGAAAGGCGCTTGCAAAATCTTGAGCGGCGGGAAAGAGATTTGTCTCTGCGAGAAAGAAGAATTGTTCAAAAAGAGAGGGAATTAGAAATTCAGGAGGAAAAGCTTAATACTTTAATTAAAAAGGAGACAGAAGAACTCGAAAGGATTGCGGGGATGAGCCAGGAGGAGGCCAAGAATTATCTCCTGAAAAAGATAGAGGATGAGGCCAGGCTTGAATCGGCTCAAATGCTCCGCCGGATTGAAGAGGAATTGCGGGAAAAAAGCCAGGCCTTAGCTCGGGAAATTATCAGCCAGGCCATTCAGCGATCAGCCGCTGAACATGTGGTGGAAACTACAGTTTCTGTAGTTGACCTGCCTTCTGAAGACATGAAAGGACGGATTATTGGTCGGGAAGGAAGAAATATTCGGGCTTTAGAAATGGCTACCGGAGTGGATATAATTGTGGATGATACCCCAGAAGCTGTGATCCTTTCGAGTTTTGATCCAATCCGGCGTGAATTGGCTCGATTGGCCATTCAAAAACTTGTGGTCGATGGCCGGATTCACCCGGCTAGAATTGAGGAAGTGGTTGAGCAGGTTAAAACCGAGCTTGAAGAGAAAATAAAGCAGGAAGGAGAAAGTGTTGTCCTTGAGTTGAATATCCAGAATATCCATCCTGAGCTCATCAAGCTTCTTGGTAAACTTAAATATCGGACAAGTTATGGCCAAAATGTGCTTCAACATTCCAAGGAAGTGGCTTATCTTGCCGCCCTTATGGCTCGGGAGATTGGGGCTGATGTTGAGGTAGCCCTAAGAGCTGGGCTACTTCATGATATAGGCAAAGCGGTTGATCGGGAAATTGAAGGAACTCATACCGAACTGAGTGTTGAGTTGGCCAAAAAATATGGAGAATCTCAAGCTGTTGTTCAGGCCATTGCCTCCCATCATCGGGATATTGATTTTCCCTCCGTTGAAGCTGTTTTAGTTCAGGCTGCTGACACCCTGTCAGCGGCTCGACCTGGTGCCCGAAGGGAACTGCTGGAAACTTATATTCAAAGATTACAGAAACTTGAAGAAATTGCTAATTCAGTGGAGGGTGTTAATAAAAGTTTTGCCCTTCAAGCTGGTCGGGAAATCAGAATTATTGTCGATAGTCAAAAAATTTCTGATGAGCGAGCTATTCTCATGGCCAAGGAAATTGCCCAAAAAATCAAGGAGGAGCTGGAATATCCTGGCCAGATAAAGGTAACTGTTATCCGAGAAACAAGGGCTGTTGAATATGCGCGATAAAATCAGGGTTCTTTTTTTTGGTGATATTATCGGCCGTCCTGGCCGGCGAATTCTTGCTCGATATATTGATGAGTTGAAAAAAGAATTGCAGCCCGATGTCATTCTGGCTAATGCCGAAAATGCAGCCGGTGGCGTTGGTTTGACCGTTGAAGTGGCCCAGGAACTTTTATCAATGGTTAATGTCCTTACCTCGGGTAATCATATCTGGGATAAAAGAGAAGGCATAGTCTTCCTGGAAAACGAACCTAGGATTCTACGGCCGGCTAACTATCCTCCTGGCAATCCAGGAAGAGGCGATTATCTTTTTTTTATTGAAGATAAGTTGCCTGTGGCCGTATTAAATTTACAGGGAAGAGTATTCATGGAGCCCATTGACTGTCCCTTTAGGGTGGCTGATGAAATTGTGGACCGATTGAGAAAATTAACCCCAATCATTGTTGTCGATTTTCACGCTGAAGCCACTTCCGAAAAGCAAGCTCTGGGCTGGTATCTTGATGGTCGCGTCTCAGCTGTTGTTGGTACCCATACCCATGTGCCTACGGCTGATGAGCGCATCCTGCCCAGAGGAACAGCTTATATCACCGACGTAGGTATGGTTGGGGCCAGAAATTCAGTTATCGGCATTCGCAGTGACCAGGCTCTGGCCCGGTTCCTTACCGGCCGGCCTCAAAGATTTGAACCAGCCAAGGAAGGAAGTATTCTTTCTGCCTTTTGGGTCGAAATTGAGACCCAAAGCGGGTTGGCTTTAAATATTAGACGTCTTCTTATAACTGAGGATACCAAACAAGATGAATAGTTTTGATAGCCTCGTTCTTCATGATCGAGTTTATACCGTCAGTGAGCTGACTGAAATTATTAAGCTTGAAATCGAAAGCTCTTTCCCCTTTATTTGGGTTGAAGGAGAAATTTCTAATTTTCGGCGTCACCTTTCAGGTCATCTTTATTTTACTCTTAAAGATGAAAGAGCCCAGCTTCGGGCGGTGATGTTCCGATCAGAAGCCCGACAAATTGCCTTTGAAATCAAGGATGGTCTGAAAGTCGTATGTCGAGGCCGTCTGACCGTTTATGAGCCCCGAGGGGAATATCAACTTGTTGTAGAAGTTATGGAACCCAAGGGCAAGGGAGCCCTTCAATTAGCTTTTGAACAACTCAAGGAGAAACTTAAGGCTGAAGGTCTCTTTGATCCTCAGCACAAAAAGAAATTGCCTCTATTTCCGAAAAAAATAGGGGTAGTTACCTCCCCAAGGGGAGCGGCCATTGTTGATATTCTACGCATTTTAGAGAGACGTTTTGCCCGGCTCCATGTCCTTATTTATCCAGTTCGGGTTCAAGGGGAAGGAGCCGCTGATGAAATCGTGGAAGGCATCGAGTATCTTAGCCGTCAGCCTGATATAGATGTTATCATAGTTGGCCGCGGAGGCGGTTCGATGGAGGATCTCTGGGCTTTTAATGAGGAAAAGGTGGCTCGAGCCATTTTTAGATCGCCCATTCCCATCATTTCCGCTGTGGGACATGAAGTGGATTTTACGATTGCTGATTTTGTTGCTGATGTGAGAGCCTCAACTCCTTCTGCTGCGGCTGAACTGGTTATAGAAAAAGAAGAAGCTCTTCTTGAGAGACTTCAAAGTCTCGAAGGAAGACTTAGCAAGACTATGGAGTTGAATCTTCAACGCCGCTGGAATGATGTTTACCGTCTGGCCGAAAATAGGGTTTTTCAAGGATTCAGGCTTTGGCTGAGACATCATGCTCAGAGAATTGATGAACTTGAAGAAAGAGCGAGAGAGGCCATCAGGGCTCAGATTCGGCATGTGACAGAAAATAAATTACAGGTGGCTCTTTTATTTGAAAAGCTTCAGTCCAATATTAAAAGATATTTTCAAGAACAAAAGAGCTGCTGGGAAAAGCTAGCTTCAAAGTTGCATGCTCTGAGTCCCTTAAATATACTGGAAAGAGGATATACAGTTTGCTGGACTGATGGCAATCGCCTCGTTCAGTCAATTGATGAAATTAATGAAGAGGATGAACTAGTTGTTTCCTTCTGGCGAGGCGAGTTTGAATGCGTTGTAACCGGAGTGGATAAATTTAGACCCATCGAATCCAGATTTTTTAAGGAGAAAAAATGAGTTCTATGACTTTTGAAAAGGCTTTGGCCGAGCTGGAAAATATTGTTAATCAAATGGAGAAAGGAGGGCTTTCCCTTTCTGAATCCCTTGCCCTTTTTGAAAAAGGGGTTAAATTGGCTCGTTTCCTGCGTGAGGAACTGGAAAAGGCCGAAAGAAAAGTGGAAATTCTCCTCAAGAATGAAAAAGGGGAGTTAAAGGCTACTCCCTTCGTGTTGGAAGAAGTAACCTCGGCTCCGGGCGAGAGAGAAGAGCCAGAAGAAAGCAGTGACGAAGAGGAACCCCTTCAATGAACCTGAGTGTCATTGATCGTCTCCAGGAAATGAAGCAGGCCGTTGAAGATTATATGAAAAAAATTCTTGAGGGAGACGAATCAAATCTCTATGCGGCTATGCGTTATGCTGTCCTTTCTGAAGGCAAAAGGTTCAGACCTCTTCTCCTTATTTGCACTGGGGAAAGTTTAGGAGCCAGAAGAGAGATTCTTCTTCCCTTCGCCTGCGCCATTGAATTTATCCATAATTATTCCCTAATTCATGATGATTTGCCCTCGATGGATAATGATGATTGGCGCCGCGGTCAGCCCTCCTGTCATCGGGCCTTCGGTGAGGATGTAGCTCTTTTGGCCGGCGATGGTTTATTGACCTTGGCTTTTGAAATCATGGCCAGCGCTCCTGTGCCTGAAAATTTAGCCTCGAGAAAGCTGGAGGCCATATCTGAGGTTAGCCGACTTTCTGGGCCCAAGGGAATGATTGCTGGCCAATTTATGGATATTAAATTGGCACCGTCAGATCTAAATGAAGAAAAAATAGTTGAGCTGATAGAGAAAAAAACCGGGGCTCTGATCGTAGCTTCAGTTAAGGTGGGAGCTCTAATTGGGGGAGCTTCCCGAGAAATCATTCATCTTCTGGAAGAATTTGGTCGTCGTCTTGGCCTGGCTTTTCAGATCAGAGATGATATTTTGGATTCTGTCCCAAAAAATGAAATTAAATTGCCCCGGCCAAATTTTGTTCATCTTGTTGGTCTCGAGCAAGCTCGAAATTGGCTTCGCCGTTTGGTCTTTGAGGCCATAGGTCTTCTTGAAAAAGCGAATCTACTGACTGAAGAAATAAAATATTTGAGTTTGCGTTTACTTGATGTAGTTTAAAAAATGAGGGAAATTCTTGAAAAGATCAATTCTCCTCAAGATCTAAAAAATCTGACTCTTGAAGAACTTGAAATTCTCTGCGAGGAAATTAGGGATTTTATCATTGAAGTGGTCAGCCGAAATGGGGGCCATCTGGCCTCCAATCTGGGAGTAGTTGAGATTTCTGTTGCCCTCCATTATGTCTTTGATTCCCCAAGAGACAAGATAATTTGGGACGTAGGTCATCAATGTTATACTCATAAGATTTTAACTGGTCGCCGCCATCTCTTTCCCAAGCTGCGTCAGGATTTTGGCTTGCTTGGTTTTCCCTGCCGCGAGGAAAGCGAGCATGATGTCTATAATACTGGCCATGCATCGACAGCTCTATCGGCTGCTTTGGGCCTGGCTATAGCCCGCGATCGCCTCCGTGAAGATTACCATATTGTGGCCGTTGTCGGCGATGGGAGTCTCACTGGCGGAGTTTCTTGGGAAGCCTTGAATCATATTGGTCACCTCAGGGAAAGATTGATTATTGTCTTGAACTACAATGAGATGTCGATTTCTCAAAATGTGGGGGCTCTATCGAAATATCTCTCCTATCTTGTTTCGGGTCAACACTATCTTCGGATCAAAGATCAAGCTAAATCTTTTTTAAAAAATATTCCTGCTGTCGGTTGGCCTTTAATAAAGGCAGGCCGAGCGATCGAAGAAGTAATCAAAAAAACATTTTTCCCAGGGCTGGTTTTTGAAGAATTGGGCATCCGATATATTGGTCCGGTTGAAGGACATAGCCTTAGCTCCCTCATTGAAGTCTTTACCGAGGCTAAGCAATATGAAGGGCCTATCCTTATTCATTGTGTGACTAAGAAGGGCAAAGGTTATGCGCCTGCCCAGAACAATCCTGAAAAGTTTCATGGGGCCTCCCCTTTTGATCGGCTGACAGGAGAACCTCTTAATAAGTCCTCTGTTCCTACTTATTCCCAGATTTTCGGGCAAACTATCTGTGAATTGGCTAAGGAGGATGAAAAGATTATTGCCATTACAGCGGCCATGCCTGAGGGGACAGGTCTGAGTCAGTTTGCTTCGCAATTTCCAGACCGGTTTTATGATGTGGGCATTGCTGAGCAACATGCGGTGAATTTTGCGGCCGGTCTGGCTTTGGGTGGTTTAAAGCCTGTAGTGGCCATTTACTCAACTTTTCTTCAGCGGGCCTATGATCAGGTTTATCATGAAGTCTGTTTGCAAAAACTTCCGGTAGTTTTTGTTCTTGACCGAGCTGGTATTGTCTCCGATGATGGCCCAACGCATCAAGGTATTAACGATATTGTTTACCTTAGACACATGCCGAACATTATCATCATGGCCCCCAAAGATGAAAATGAGCTGCGATTAATGCTTAAATCAGCTTGGAATTATGGCCTTCCCGTGGCCATCCGCTTTCCCAAAGGTCAGGCCGTTGGTGTGCCCTTAACTCCTTACGACGAAAGCATTCCCTTAGGAAAAGCCGAAATTCTCAAAGAGGGAAGGGACCTTTTTCTGGCCCTGGGAAGTATGGTTTACCCTGCCCTGGAAGCATCCTGGGAGTTGGAGAAAGAAGGAATTTCTTTGGCTGTGGTCAATGCTCGTTTTGTCAAGCCTCTCGATGAAGAGCTGATTTTGCGCTTCGCCCGTAAAAGCGAGGCCATCATAACGGCTGAAGAAGGCGTTCTTGCCGGTGGCTTTGGCAGTGCCGTAAGGGAACTTCTTGATCGTCATGGGATTTTTCATGGGCGCTTTTTGAGCCTCGGCCTTCCCCTTGAAATTTACCCTCTGGGAAAAGCTGAAACAATAAAAAAACTATATGGACTTGATATCGAAGGGATGATAAGGAAAATTAAAGGCTTTTATCGAAGATAAATTGTTTTTCCGATTCGATAAATTTAAAGCGCCAATGGGAGGGAAAAAGGTAAGAGCAGATCTTCTTCTCGTTGAACGGGGCCTGGCAGATACAAGGGAAAAAGCGAGGGCTTTGATTATGGCCGGAGCCGTCAAAGCGGGAGGAGTCAGGGTGGCCAAACCTGGAGAGCTTTTATTGCCAACAGTTGATTTAATAGTAGACAAACCCATGCCTTTTGTGAGCCGCGGCGGACTAAAATTGGCGGCTGCTTTGGATGCCTTCAGAATTGATTGTCAGGACAAAATTGCTCTAGATATTGGTTGCTCCACGGGTGGCTTTACCCATTGCCTTCTTCTCCGTGGCGCAAAAAGAGTCTATGGGGTGGATGTCAATACTGATCAATTGGATATTAAATTAAGAAATGATCCAAGAGTAAAAATTATTGAAAAAAATGCTCGTTATCTTAAACCAGAAGACCTGCCTGAAATACCTGATATAATCACGATGGATGTTTCTTTTATTTCCGTCCTAAAAATATTACCGGCTCTCTATGAGATTTTGAAAGAAGGCAACCTTATAGTTCTTTTAAAGCCTCAATTTGAGGCCGGTCGAGGTCAGGTGGGGAAAAAAGGAGTGATAAAGTCACCGGAGAAACATTTTGAAATTATTTCTCAAGTTCTGGAAAAAGCCCAAAGTCTTGGGTTTAGGGCCAAAGCCCTTTATGCTAGTCCGATTAAGGGCCAGAGGGGTAATCGAGAATTTTTTGTTCTCTGGCTTAAAGGAGGTAACCCTTTGACCAAGGAAGAGATTGAAGCGCTGGTTTCGGAGGTGGTCTATGGTGAGAAAAGTTGAAAGAGCTGGTTTAGTTATCAAGCCTCATGCCCCTAAGGTTGAAGAGGTGGTTATTGAACTTAAGCAATGGCTGGAAAAGAGAGGGATTGATTGTGTGCTCGAAGAAGCTGCGGCTACTAAAATTAAGGCTGGTCCGGGCTTGCCTCGGGAAACCATTCCAGCCTGTGTCGACCTGGTTATTGTTTTGGGTGGTGATGGAACGCTTTTAAGCATAGCTCATTTGGCTGCCCAGGCAGGGGTCCCAGTAATCGGAGTAAATATGGGGCGATTGGGTTTTCTAACAGAAGTTCCCCTTGAAGAGATGTGGTTAACCTTAGAAGCCTATCTCGAGGGTCGTGAGGATATAATTAGCTCGCGCTGGTTACTGGAAACTCATTGTCAAGGCAAGGTTTATTATTGCCTTAATGACGCAGTTATCAATAAAGGGGCTGTGGCCAGAATGATCCAGATAGCTCTTTGGATTAATGGCAAGGAAATTGCCAGCCTTAAAGCCGATGGATTAATTATCTCAACTCCTACCGGATCGACTGCCTATTCTCTTTCTGCCGGCGGCCCAATTCTTCAACCCCATATTCCTGCTATAATTTTAGCTCCAATCTGTCCCCATACTTTGACTTTTAGACCCATGGTTATTTCTTCTGAATCGGAAGTAAAAGCCCAACTCCTTACTGGAGGGGAAGAGGTTTATCTCTCCCTTGATGGACAGAGGGGTGTTCTTCTGATGAAAGGCGATATTATTATCACTAAAAGAGCTCCGATTGAATTGAAATTAATTTCCTCTCCCCAGCGAAACTTCTTTGATCTCCTCCAAAATAAGCTTGGCTGGGGTTCTTTGCCCCCAACTGAAAAATCCGGATAATTTTAATAGCCAATTCCTCTGAATCTGGGTTCAATTCAGATTCTTTAAATGACCTAATGAAAAAAGGGGTAATAAATTGGCCATCACAATTTTAGCCTATTTAAATTTCATATTTTTTTGTGATTTTTAAATAAATTTTAAGAGTTATCGGAATTTCAAAGGAAATTAAATAAGGTGTTTATCTATTTAAAATAAAGGGGATAGTTTCCTGTAAAAATAATAGTTTGGATTTATTTAAGCTTTTCTTCTTTGACAAATTGGCGATAGGGTGAGAGGATAGAAAGAATTTCCTCGTCTTCAGGAGTGGTTTTTCGAGCAACCATTCGGGTTAATAGTTCAGCGACTCCTGGTCCAAGCATAAAACCTTGGCCGCACATACCAACAGCTAAAAGAAGGCCCTCAATTTCTTTGACCCAGCCAATGATAGGAAAACCGTCAGGAGTCATCGGATAGAGGCCACGCCAAGTTCTTCTAATTCGGATATTTTTCAGACGGGGCATTAGCTCAATAATTCTTCGCGCCACCATGGGCAAAAAAGTGCTGGTTTCTCTTTCATCAAAGCCCCAGATATTGGGGTTAGGAGTGATGCAAAAAATTATCTGTCCAGTCGCATGCTGGTAAAAATAATAGTTAGCTGAGCCTTCCATGGGGCGAATATCAACAATCATTGGATCAAATAATCGCTTGACTGGCTCAGTGACCGCAGCCTCATGAGAATCAGGTCTTACAGGAAGATTAATTCCGGCGAGGCGGCCGATTTCAGCGGCCCAGGCCCCAGCTGCATTAATCACAACCTCAGCGCTGTACCTAGCCTTATTAGTAATCACCTCTTTAATTTTTCCGCCTTCAAGATGAAAAGATACAACCTCCTCGCGGAAGTTAAATTGGGCGCTTGCTCTTTTAGCCTGACGATAAAAGGCTTCAATGGCTAAAAGGGGGGAGGCGTGGCCATCTTCAGGGGAATAAGTCCCTCCGCGCAAACCGCGGGGATTAATATCAGGAAGAAGTTTTCTTAGCTCTTCAGGTTCAAGCCAGTCGATTTTTAGGCCATATTTTTTTTGGATGGGCAAAACCTCTTTAAGGATCTTTTCTTCATTTTCGCCATAGGCGACAAAACAATACCCCCCTTGATACCATTCAATTTCATCACCGTAAGTCTCTTTCCACTGAGAAAAGATTTCGAGACTCCGACGGCAGAGTTTAATTTTTGCCGGATCAGAATGGGTGGCTCTGAGGCCTCCAATGGCTCTTTTATTTGAGCTTTGACCAGGGCTTGGATTTCTATCGAGGACGAGAACCTTAAACCCTTCTCTGGCCAGAGAGAACGCAGCGGGCGTGCCAATCGATCCGGCGCCTATAATAATGACATCATAATTCTGAGCGCTCATTCGACGTCTCCTCCCTGCCCGTTAAGGCCGGCAAAGAGGCCGAAGGGAACTTCGATGAAGAGAGGCCTTTTAGGTTGGTCGACAATTTCTTCTTTTGGCACTCCCTCCTCATGAAAAAGGCGATGAATGAGAGGGGTGCAAGTTTTGGCCCCGCATGGACCCATTCCAGCCCTGGTTATAGTCTTTATTTCATTGATATCTCTTACTCCCTCCCGGATGAGCTGACGAATTTCGCCTACTGAAACTCTTTCACAACGACAGATTATGGCTTCGTCCGAAAGGACAGGCAAAGGTTGTTCAGATTCAGCTAGAGGAAGCTCTATAGGCGAAAGCTGAAGTCCACTGACTTTTTTCGCCCATCTCTTAGGAACCTTAACTTTAACCAGAATTGTCCGGTCAAATCCCCTAATTGATTTAATCGATTCGACACGGGTTTTAGTCAGAGGTCGTCCTTCAATATCAACTACTGTAATTTCTTCACCCGGTTTTATTATTTCTTTAATAAATTCAAAGGGAATGGTTACTTCTGGAAATTCGGCATCACGGCGATAATCAACCAGGGTAATAGCTAAACCTGGACAGAAAACTACACAACGTTCACAGCCAGTGCAGCCTTTGCCCTCTTTTTCTTCATAAAAAACAGGGATTTTTCTGATATCCTGTTGATTGATTTCGATTAATTTTCTCGGACAGACATAGGCACAGGGATCACAGGGAATTTCTTGGAGACAATGGATAACCGGAAAAACCCCCTGTTCTTTTTCAGGCAAGAATTCAGAGTAAACCTTTCCAGGTTTTGATTTGAGAATATTTGCGGTCTCATACCAAGATGAAGGGATTTCTCCCTGATAGGCCCCAAGCTCCCGGGCAATTTCAAGACCTCTGATTTTACCAGAGAATATGGCCGCAGAGGCTTCAGCTATTTCTTCAGCATCGCCGGCCACGAAAGCCGGAAGGCCGAACTCTTTAGCTTTAACATAAAATTCGTTTACTGGATCAAGGCCAACAGCAATCAGAATGGTGTCACAGAGAAAGGTTTTTTCTGTTTTAGGGATAGGTTGGAAATTATCATCCACCTGAGCTATAGTAATTGATTCTACTGATTCTTGACCATTAGCTCTCAGAACGGTGTGGGAAGTGAAGATGGGGACACCAAGGCGGGCAAGTTTGTCCTTATGGACTTTATAGCCTCCACATTCGGGCATTATTTCCGCAAGACCGACCACTTTGATTCCTGCCTGGAGGGCATGATAACCGGCGATTAGGCCAACATTGCCACCACCAACAATGAAGAGTCTCTGGGAAGGCCGGATAAGGTCGCGATTAACTAATGTCTGAAACGCTCCGGCTCCATAGACACCGGGAAGGGTATTTCCTGGAAAGGCCAGCGATTTTTCTCGGGCCCCACAGGCTACTAGAAGAATCTTGGGCTTGATGAGTACATATTCTCGACCCTCCCTTAAAATCCCAATTTTATGGTCACTGTAAACAGCTAAAGCGGTGCTCCGCAGCCAGACTTTAATGCTTGAATATTGGCTTAACTCATTGGCTAGTTTGGTAGCTATATCAATTCCCCGAGTTCCAGCATAAACGGCTTCCAAGGAACCAAAAAACCTATGGGTCTGAAGAATAAGTTTTCCCCCCAGCCGATGCTTATCATCAACTAGGAGACATTCAACACCTAGTTTACCCAGTTCAATAGCCGCCGACAGGCCAGCCGGGCCGCCTCCAATAATTAAAACAGGGATGTCTATTTCTCGAATTGGACGGAAAGGAAGCGGAATTTCAGGATCAACTGGCGGCAATTCAGGAAGACCAACAAGGGGCATAATTTTCATGCCAGGCTTGATAAGTTCCATGCAGGCTTTAACGGGAAAACCATCGGCAAGGACTAAACATTGAGCACATTGACCATTGGCGCAAAAAATACCTTGGGGTGCTCTATCTTTATGATGGAAACTGAAAATCCGGACGCCATTGGCCATTAAGGCTGAAGCAATGGTTTCACCTTCCCTGGCCAGGAATTCTTCACCATTCCAAAAAAATTTAAAAAAACGTTTTTCAGGAATTGAAAGAATAGGATGCTTATAAAGGCGATTATCAATCAAATAAGAACTCCTTTGAAGGCTTTTATTAAAATCAATTTTTATTATAAATTAAAGGACTCATTATAACAGATGATAATAGTAAATATAAAGATAAGCCTTTCTCCGTTGAAGTCAGATCTGAGCCTGCCTTGGTTAGGTATTTAGGGCGAAAGAGAAGCTGCTCTGCCTTTATTGACTTTTATTCGATCAGTCATTATGATGAAATTTCCCTTATAAAAGAGAAGATGAAGGTAGCTTTTGTTACGCCCGAATTTTCGCCCCTGGCTCGCTCCGGCGAGCTAGGTGATGTGGCTTCCTCTTTGCCTCGTTTTCTCGCCCAAAAAGGGCTTGAAGTTATGGTGTTTATGCCCCGCTATCGTCGGCCAGAAATAGATTCTCTGCCGATGGAGCTCATTCTGCCTGATCTTCTTGTGCCTTTAGGAGAAGAAAAAGTCAGAGCTTCTGTTTTTAAGAGCGAGCCCGGACGATTTTCCCTTTATTTAATTGATAATCCTCGTTTTTTTTATCGTCCTGAAATTTATGGACCAGCCTCAACAGGTTATCTTGATAATGATGCCCGGTTTATCTTTTTTAATAGAGCCGTCCTTGAATTTTTTATTCAAACCAAATTGGAGATTGATGTCATTCACTGTCATAATTGGCCAACAGCTTTGATCCCTGTTTTCTTAAGAACTCATTATAAGGATTGGCCCCCTTTTAAATCTGTGGCCACAGTTTTTACTATTCATAACGCTGCTTATCAAGGTGAATTTCCCCCTGAAAGCCTTAAGTTGACCGGTCTTAATTGGGATTATTTTACTCCTCAAAGGCTTTCCCTCAATGGCCGCTTTAATTTTCTTAAGGCTGGCCTTGTTTTTGCCGATATCATCAACACTGTTAGCCATTTTTATAAAGAAGAAATAGAAAAAAGAGCTACATCTGATGAGCTGGGGATTATCCTTCGTAGTCTTAAGGATCGATTTTTTAGCGTGCGGAGCGGCATTGATTATGAAATTTGGAACCCCAATCAGGATCCCTATTTGGCGGCCAATTATAATGCCCAGGATATTTCGGGGAAAAAGATATGCAAAAAAGATTTAATTAAAGAGTTGGGTTTAACCTTAAGTCTGGACAAGCCTTTAGTTGGCCTTGTAAGCTATTTTTCTTATTTAAAGGGAATAGATCTGGTAATTAAAAGTCTCAAGAAAATTATGCAACTTGACCTGGGTTTGGTCATTTGCGGGCAGGGAGAGGAAAGTTTTGCTGCTGAATTGAAAGAGGCAACAGCGAATTTTCCGGGTCGCCTGGTGGTTAAAACTGAGATGTCAGCTTCTTTGATGCATAAAATCTTTGCTGGCGTTGATTTGCTTCTAATTCCTTCGCGAGAAGAACCCTGTGGACTGAATCAATTTTATGCCTTCCGATATGGCACCATTCCTTTAGCCCGAGCCGTAGGTGGGCTAAAAGAAACTATTATACCTTTTAATCCAGAGGATTTTTCTGGTAATGGTTTTCTTTTCCATGCCTTCAGTTCCAGGGCTCTGGTGAAGGCTTTGCGACAGGCTATTGCTTTATATCAGAAGACTGAACTTTGGGAGAAACTTGTAAGGAAAGTCATGAAACAGGATTTTTCCTGGTCAGGTCCAGGTGAAGAATATATCCAGCTTTATCATAGGGCTATGGCCAGCCGGAAAGGAGAAAACAAGCATGAGTGAAATCATGGCTGTCTCTGATGCGACTTTTGAAAAGGAGGTTCTGCAGGCGGATAAACCGGTCCTCGTTGATTTCTGGGCGCCTTGGTGTGCTCCCTGTTTGGCTATAATGCCGGTAATTGAAGAAATAGCTAAAGCTTATAGCGATCGAATTAAAATTGCCAAAATTAATGTTGATGAGAATCCTGAAACTCCTCAAAGATATGGGATTAGAGGGATTCCCACTCTTATCTTTTTTTCCAGAGGTAAAGTGGAAGAGACTTTGGTGGGCCTTCAGCCCAAGGAAAAAATCATTGAAGTTATTACAAGACTGATTTGAAAGGACCATACGACGTTATAATTATTGGTGCCGGCCCAGCCGGTCTAGCCGCGGCTATTTATACGGGGCGAGCTAGGCGGAAGACTCTTATTTTAGAAAAAGCCATTCCTGGTGGACAGATTCTTTTAACTGATTGGATTGAAAATTACCCTGGTTTTCCTGAAGGAATTGCCCCCTTTGAATTAATGGAGAATTTTCGAAAACAGGCGCTGCGTTTTGGTGCCATAATTGAAAATGACGAGGCTCGGTCCCTAGAACAACAAAAAGAGGGATGGCTTGTTCATGGGCTTCAAGACGATTATTTTTCTAAAGCAGTTATTATAGCTACAGGTTCAACTTATCGTCGCCTTGGCTTGGAAAGTGAAGCTCGCCTCATTGGTCGGGGCGTTTCTTATTGTGCCACCTGTGACGGAGCTTTCTTTAAGGACAGAGTGGTAGCCGTTATTGGCGGCGGTGATAATGCCCTGACTGAAGCGATTTATTTAACCAGGTTCTGTCGACTGATCTACATCATTCATCGGCGGCAAACTTTTCGAGCGGTCAAGATTTTACAGGAGAGAGTTGAGGCTAGCGATAAAATTAAGGTTATCTGGAATTCAGTTGTAGAAGAGATTTTAGGGGATAATAAAGTAGAAGGCCTGAAAATAAGAAATGTAGTGAACAACGAAGAAAGCTTCCTTAAAGTTGATGGAGTTTTTATTTCTATCGGTATGGAACCTCAATCAGCCTTTGTGCGCGGGCTAGTCGAATTGAATGAGTGGGGTCAAATTAAAGTAAAAGAAAACATGGCCACCAACCTGCCAGGTCTTTTTGCTGCTGGTGATGTCGTTGATGCTTGCCCCCGACAGGTAGCGACAGCTGTGGGCACAGGAGTCGCTGCGGCCATTGCTGTCGATGATTATTTAAATTCTCTTTAAGGGAAAAATTTCTTTTATTTATAAATATTTAAAAGGGGGAAATTAAATTTTTTAGAAAGAGCCTTTTCTTAGAACTTCAAGTTTTCAGTTATTTTTTTCAGAAAAAAGTTTATTTTCTTTAAAATTAATTGTTTTCGTTGTTATATTTAAATTTATTCATTGGTTTGATTTTTTTCTTGCCGATTTATTTTTTTCTCTATTTCTTCAATCTTAGCGGCAATTTTCTTTATTTCCTTGAATGTATCGGGCAGCTGAGGAAGAAGAACGCAAATTTTTCGCCATTGCTTAATATCAAGACTAGGAATTCCGGCCACAAAAGAGCCAGATGGAATATTTCGCATTACCCCTGATTTGGCTGCAATAAGGACACCATCGCCAATCTCAATATGGTCAGCTATACCTACCTGTCCGCCCATAAAAACCCTCTGACCTATTTTGGTGCTGCCAGCAATTCCTGCTTGTCCAGCTAAGATAGAATCAGCCCCAATCTGAACGTTATGGGCTATTTGAACCAGGTTATCTATTTTCGTGCCATGGCCAATTCTGGTTTCTCCTAACGCTGCCCGGTCAATGGCCGTGTTGGCCCCAATTTCCACGTCATCTTCAATGACTACTCGCCCGAGCTGGGGAATTTTCCGGTGGCGTCCATTTTCAAGCTGGATATAGCCAAAACCATCGGAACCTATAACGGCTCCATTATGGATTATAACCCTATTACCAATTTGGGTATTTTCGCGAATGGCCACGTGGGAATGGATAAGGCAATCCTCCCCTATGGTAACATCAGAATAAATAGCCACAAGGGGATGGATGACTGTTCGAGCACCAATTTTAACCCTTTCGCCAATAAAGCAACCAGCTGAGATAGTAACTTCAGGACCTATCTGGGCTGAAGGAGAAACCCAAGCGCCGGCCGAAACACCGGGTACGTTTTTGGGAGAAGGGTGAAGAATTTCAGCGGCCTGAATAAAAGTCAGATAAGGGTTGAGGGAACGCAAAATGTTTTTTCCCTGAACTTGAATATCAGGACTGACAATTATAGCCGTAGCCCTGGTCTTTTCAAGCCAGGATAGATATCGAGGATAAGAAATAAAGGTCAGGTCCCCCTCACCTGCCTCTTCAAGGCCAGCCACTCTTTTTATTTCTAAATCCCCATCCCCTTCATAGGGGCATTTAAGGAGAGAAGCAAGCTCTTTGAGTTTCATGGAGAAGCCTCCTCTTTTTTTAAGCGGAGCTGGTCATTATATCTTTCATTAAGAATGGAAGCCAGCTCCGCTCCCCAGAGCAAGAAGATAAGAGAAAAGGAAATCCAGAGGAGGAAAAAGATGATGGAAGCTAAAGTTCCCTGGAGTAATTTGGAGAGAACGATGCCGATGGCTGAAAAATGAACTACATAAAAAGCAAAAATTCTCTTGAAGGCTTCCCAAAAGATCGAAGTAATTCCCGCGGCAATGGCCGCTGGCACTGTGTGAACTTTAATTTCTGGAATAAATTTGTAAATGGAGAATAAAACCAGGAAAGTGAGAATAAAGGGGATTAAATATTGAATTAGAAAATTATCAATAAAGGCTAGCCACTTAGGATTAATATGGGAAGCAACAAAAGAGGAAGTACCAATAAGACGATGGAGGGCTGTCCAGACGGCAGTTATAGCTAAAGAAACAAGGAGAATGAAGCCAAGGGTAAACATAATGATGTATTCCATTAACCGGTTATAGAAAAATGATTTTTGATAATTAGCTCTGAAAATGACGTTAATAGCCCCAATCAAGTTGGAAAAAAGGAGACTGGCGGCGATAAAGGAACCTCCTAGACCTATCCAGCCGAGGTTTTTCACATTTTGGGAAATAAGGGCAAGTTTTTTAAAAAAAGAGGGATCGAGATGAGCAAAGAATTCATCGGAAAAAAGATTTAAACTACGAATAGCCAGTTCTGATGTTCCCAAAATTTTAGCGCTTAAATAAACAAAAAGGGCAGTGAGAGGTACACTACAGAGAAAAGCAAAATAGGAGATGACAATAGAATAAGTCCAGCATTTATCCTGGTAAAACCTGATTATAGAATGTTTAACAATCGACCAGATAGAAAAAATTTTCTCCTTCACGTTTCTGGACTCAATTCTATCTGAGGTTGCCAAGGCCTCAGATGTATTTGCCCCACTGGACCATCAGAATAATGATGGTTATGAGTAGAGCGTAAATTACAAGCGTTTCAATTAAAACGAGTCCGAAGATTAAAAGGAAGCGAATATGGGGGGCAGCAGCTGGATTTCGAGAAATACCCTCACAGGCGCTTGAGATAGCCTTGGCCTGGCAAAAGGCCCCTGCAGCTGCAGCCAGAGTAATAATGGCCCCGCCAACGATTATGGATAGGCTGAAAAGTTTGGCTTTTATTGGGTCTAAAGTTTCCTGAGCAAAAACTGGCGCTGCGGCCAGAAATAAAAATAAAGCTAAGGTCAAACCAGGTCGAAAAGATAATTTCATGGTTTTACTCCTTTCCATGGACTTCTTCTTCATGAGTCACCGCTCCTGCGAGATATATGCAGGTAAGCAGGACAAAAACAAAAGCCTGAATGGCGGCTGTAAAGATTGAAATGGCCATAAATGGCAGAGGCAAAACAAAGGGAATTATGGAAGCTATAACCACTATAAGCAATTCTTCAGCAAAAATATTGCCAAAAAGACGGATGGAAAGAGAAATTGGCCTCGAAAAGTGACTGATAATTTCAATAGGCAAAAGAAGAGGGGCAAGCAAGGGGATCGGACCTGTAAAATGCTTAAGATATTTTAAAATGCCCTGGGTCTTCATTCCCTGCCAATGATAATAAATGAAAACAGTTAGGGCACAGGCGGCTGTCACATTAAGCTTCGAAGTAGGTGACATCAATCCTGGAATAAGGCCAAGCAAATTAGAGGTGAGAATAAAAAGGCCAATGGTTCCCACAAGGGGTAAATATTTTTTCCCTTCTGGACCGATAATATCTACAAGAAGGCTTTCGAAAAATTCAACAATGGCTTCAAGGATATTCTGTCTACCTTTAGGGATAATTTCCAAGCGTCTCGAAGCCAAACCTAAAGAGATAACGAGAATAAACATGACAAGAAAACTCATTAAAATATAATCGGGTATAGCTGTTTCGGGATTGATTTGGCGACCGAATCTAGCCATTAAAGAGGCTATAGAAGGACCTACAAGGCGGTTCACCAAGGAGACTATATATAAGCTATGTTCTAAGCCTTCCATCCTCTATTCCGGAGTGAAAATATCATCTCGCCTGCCATCGCTAAAATCAGAGCCGCCAGACCGGCCATAAAAGCCAAGGCCCGAGTTGAAAAGAAGTAAATTATAGTTAAAAAAATTAGGGCAATCAACCCAAGCCGGAGAATCTGAAAACCAATAAGCTGGCCAAGCCGGCGACCACGGGGAGATGGGAGATTTAGTAAAATTGATTTTTTTAGCCAGAGGAAACTAAGACAAGAAATGATCCCTCCGACTAGGCACAGAAGACCCGATAAAAGATCAAAGACAATTGTCAGAATTGAAGCCATGAGTGCGGCGATAATTAAAATTTCCCAAGGAAGACGCCGAAGAATTTTTGTTTCAAGGTCATTAGGTTGATCATTAGCCTTCGATTTCATCTTTTGGTCCTTTTTATCCTAATCAAAAGTTAAATCAGGTTGGAACCGCTGTTTATTTTTCCTCCATATATTTCTCATTTTCCTGATATCTTTTAAGTCCCCGGAACAGATTGAGAAAGCCTGAAGCAACACCGAGAAGGGTGAAGATTAAAAGCAACCATGGTTTAGTTTTAAGCCATTTGTCAAGATAATAGCCCATGAAAAGTCCTACAGCAATGGAAGAAGGAAGGGTCAAAATAAGCGAGCTGAGCTCAGCCCAGCGTCTAAGAGGAATTTTTGTCGCCAAGGTAAACTCACTCTTTGAGTCTATTTTAACTTCCTTTAAATTTTAATATAAAAATTATCTTCAAAGAAAACTTCGAAAACAAATTAAAAGAAAGAAGTAAGATTTTTTTGTATTCTACTTGTTTTTATCAAAGAAGATGTATTAATCTTTAAGCCTGAAGGGGAAGGAAAATATAAATTATGAACTATACCTCAAATGTTCAGGATGTAAGGGCTTTCTGGGAGCGAGCCGCTCGAAAAGTTAAGGCTTATCACAGTGCCCCTTCAACTAAAATTTATTTTGACCAGGAAAAAGCTTTAATTGCAGAATTTTGCCCTTTTCTTGAGAATGTGCTTTTTCTTAAGACCGACTTATGGAATGAGGCCAAAAATACCAGGATCTTATGGTGGGTTTGTTCCAAGGGCGCCAGAGCAGTCGGAATTGATATTTCCTCTGAAGTTTTTGAGGAGGCTCGATCTAAATGTCCAGAGAAGAATGGACTTTTTCCTTGGCTGATGATGGCTGATGTTCGTCTCTTGCCTTTTCTTGATAATACCTTTGACGCTGTTTATTCCATGGGAACGATTGAACATTTTGCTGAAACTGAGCAGGCCTTAGCCGAAATCTACCGGGTTCTGAAGCCAGGCGGAAAGGCTATTGTGGGTGTGCCCAACCTTCATGATTTCTTTCTCCGTCCTCTTCAAGTTTTTTTATTTAAATCCCTTGGCCTCTATTCTTTTGGCTATGAAAAATCCTTTTCTCGCTCTCAATTAAGCCAGCTGGCAAAAAAGCATGGATTTAAAATTTTAGCTGAAAGATCCCTCCTTTTTATGCCTGGCTTTCTCCGTATGCTTGACCTTTTTATTTATCAGCATGCCCCTTTTCTTTTACCCTTGACCAAGATTTTACTAAAACCCTTTGTCTTTCTTTATAATCGAATTGAATTCTTTCGTCGGCGAGGTTATCTGCTGGCTTTTGTTTTGTTGAAATGAATAAATTAAAATCGAAACCCCTCCTTTTCTGGTTTTTAAGTCGACTATTTTTTGATGATCCTGATTTTTCTTCTTCTCTCATGGCTCGTTATCGGCGAAAGTGGCTTTTATTCCGGGAAGGAATGAACCGATTATGTCGTTGGCTTGGCTTACCAGTGGCATTTTCTTTAACTACAGTTGGCTTAGAAACAAATAATACTTGTAACCTTAGATGCCAACATTGTCCGGTTCCAGGGGAAATGACAAGGCCTAAAGGGATAATGTCTTTTTCGGTTTTTAAGAATATTATCGATTCTAATCCTTCCCTTAGTCGAATTTATTTGACTGATTGGGGAGAACCCCTGCTCCATCCTGAAATTATTGAGATGATTGCTTATGCTCACTCCAAAGGAAAGCATATTTCTTTGACCACGAACGGAACGCTCCTTGATCGGTTAATGGGCGAGAAATTGATAAAAGCTGGTCTAAACCTGATTAAGGTCTCAATTGATGGCGGGCCCCAAACCTATGAAAAAATTCGGGGCTTCCCTTACTCAAAGATTAAGAGGAATCTCCATGAATTTTTGCGTTTAAGGGAGGAAATGGGCAGTCGGATTTGGGTCGAAGTGACCATGGTTGTTTATGATGAAACAATTGGCGAAGTAGAAACTTTTCTAGCTGAGTGGAAGAACAAAGTCGATGCGGTTAACTTTCAACCCCGTTTTTTTACCTGGCCGCGAGCTAAAAGATCAGCCTGCCGCGATCTCTGGCGCCTTCTTGTTGTTCTTTGGGATGGCCGCATAACTCCTTGCTGTGCCGATTATGATGGTGAGCTCGTTGTCGGCCGAGTCGATGATAAAAACCTCCAGGATATTTTCAACAGCCCAGCCTTACGATCTTTAAGAAGACAGCATCTTAAAAAGGCATGGTCGGGATTGTGTGCCCGATGTTCCTTTTATGAGGCGGATTATCACCTTAGTCCAAAAAAAATAAATGAAATAAGGAAGAAGATAAGCCTCTGATTTTCCATTGGATTTCAGGGAAAGATTTGGCTATGATATTGAAAAATGGGCTCGGGCAAGAAAAGGAGAAGATTTCTGACTCTTTTATTTCTATTTTTTTCCTTCGCTCCTGATCTTTTGGCTTTATCTTTTCCCGGACAAGAGCCTTCGCCATCTTTAATTTTT
Organism: uncultured bacterium; assembly: GCA_938092135.1. Taxonomy (GTDB): domain Bacteria; phylum Acidobacteriota; class Aminicenantia; order Aminicenantales; family CALLJL01; genus CALLJL01. Next base: position 209,365 of record CALLJL010000002.1, on the reverse strand, counting down.
TTGGGATGGTCTATTTTTTTTAAAGATCAGGTCAAATTAAACTCTTTTTCTCCAAATCATTTTTCAATGGTTTCTTTTTTTATTAAATCGGAGCCGCCCTCATCTGAAAATGATAGTTTATTTTTTTCTTTTGGTCACAGGTTCATCCAGGATTGGCATTATGAGGTTTGGTCTGAGGATAAAGAGGTTTTCCCCATCATTTTGGCCCGCAGATATGAAAGGATTAAAGAGAGAATTTTTGCCAGCGGGGAAGTGGAGGTTCGTCATCGCCAGATTAGATTATTTGCTGACCGAATTGAGGTTAATATCAGCACCAAGGATATTTTGGCTGAGGGCAATGTGGTCCTGCAGCTTCCAGAGGAGACTATAGCTGCTTCGAAACTGTTGCTTAATCTCGATACTCTCGAAGGCCATCTCGATGAAGTTAGTGGCCAGATTCAGCCTTCGCTATTTTATGAGGCGTCAAGAATTGAAAGGAAGCCAAATGGTCTTTATCATTTTAAGGATTCAAGTTTAACCACCTGTACTCAGCCTACCCCCCGCTGGAGATTTGCTTGCCGGGAAGCTAACTTCAAAAAAGATGATTATGTTGAAATGTGGGGAGCTCTTTTTACAGTTAAAAAAATACCTCTTTTTTATCTTCCCTATTTCCGTTATCCCTTGAACCGAGAACGTTCAACGGGTTTCCTCATGCCCCAGATTGGTTATAATGCCATTAAAGGCTTTACCTTTTCCCAAAGTTTTTACTGGGCTATGGCCCGAAATATGGATGCCACCTTCACCCTTGATTTTTACTCAACCCGAGGTATAGGCGCGGGTGCAGAATATCGTTATCTTTTTAAGGCTGGAGTGGGTGGCGAAGCCAAATTCTATGCTTTTACTTTTAAAAAAGATGCGGAAACAGGCTTAAAGCCTAAAAATGCTTATATTGTTCGCTTTAATCATAATCAACCATTACCCTGGGGTTTCAATCTTGTGGCCAATATTAATTATCAAACTTCCTTTGATTTTTTGCGCGAATTTGACAACAATTATCGTACAGCCCTTGTTACCAATAGAAGCTCTCAGGTTTTTCTCAATCGATCCTGGTCTCATTATAATTTTAATCTAAGGGCCTCCCGTTTTGAAACTTATTTTGCCCAGATAGATAGAGCGATAATCCGAAAAAGCATTCCCGAAATTAGCTTCAGTTCCTTTAGAACCAGGTTAAGAAGAAACCTCCCCTTATTTTTTCAGTACACCCTTTCTTTTCATTCCTGGGAATATGGCTGGGATTCAGAATTTCAGGCCAAAAAACAGAAAAGGACGGACATTATTGCCTTAAATCCCCTTTTTAACCTTCCTATGACCACAATTCCATGGCTGGTGATCAGTACTTCTTTGGGAACCAATTTTATTTATTATTCCAAGAGTTATGCCCCCAATACGCGGCAGATTATTGATGAGCCTCTTCTTTTAAAAAATTTGTCATTTTCTATCGAAAGCACTGGACCTATTTTCTATCGTCTTTTTGAAGGTGGACGTCTCTTTGGTGAGGTCAGATTAAAGCACCTTATTGAACCCTATGCTAAGTTTTCTTATGATTCGCCTACTGATCTTGGTCCAAGAGTTATAACTGCTTCCGGCTATTTTGTGCGTTCCCATCAATTAAGCTATGGCCTAACCAATCGAATTATTGTTCAACAGGAAGGAATCACAAGGGAAATTTTTACTTGGGGTCTTGGGCAGATCTATTATTTTTCACCGGAAGAAAGTCCTTTAAGTCCATACCGAACGCCCTTAGGCGAAATACCTCGTTTTTCTGATATAAATAGCTATCTTCGCTTCTATCCTTTAAGAAAAATGAGTTTCGATTTTTCAGCCAGCTATAATCATTACTGGCATAAGCTCTCCAGTTTGCGCCTTCAGGCCAATTTCAATTCGCCAGCCGATAGTTTTTTCTTCAGTCTCAATTGGTTTAAAAGCATGAATCCCTGGTTCCGGGACATCCTCTGGGATCGACATCAACTCGGTTTCACGGCCAAATTGCGATTGCCCAGTCCTTCCCTTGAAGCTTTAACTGATTTAAGTCTAAATCTTGTTGAGCGTCGTCTTCTTTATGCTGGTTTGAGTGCCCTTTATCATTATCAATGCGTTGATTTTCGCCTTGATTTTCGTCTCTTCCACTTTCGGGAAAAGCCCGAAATTCAATTTAAGTTTTCTCTTGGCCTCGGTCATATCGGCAAGACTACTGATTTTCTGGCGGGCCTTGAATTTTAGCCTTTAACTTTTTATTGAATTTGACAAAAGGGGTAGGATTGAAATTATATTAATCGGGTTAAAGGAAAAGAAATGAAAGGCTTGATTTTAAGCGGCGGCAAAGGAACAAGACTTCGTCCGATTACTTTCACCCAGGCCAAGCAGCTTGTTCCTGTGGCCAACAAACCAGTTCTTTTTTATGGCATTGAAGCTTTAATCGAGGCTGGGATTAAAGACATAGGCATTGTTGTGGGTGAAACTAGGAAAGAAATTGAGGAAGCCGTCGGTACGGGGGAGCGCTGGGGAGAGGACGTCAGGATTACCTACATTGAACAAGAAGCGCCCCTTGGTTTGGCCCATGCGGTTTTGGTCTCGGAATCCTTTCTTGGGGATGAAGAATTTGTCATGTATCTTGGCGATAATATTCTGAAAAGCGGTATTTCTTCTTTGGTTAGGGAATTTTGCGAACGAAAGCCTAATGCCCTTATCTTGCTAACTGAGGTTCCCAATCCCCAAATGTTTGGAGTGGCTGAGCTTCATAACGGCCGCGTTATCCGTCTCGTTGAGAAGCCTAAGGTACCGCCAAGCAATTTAGCTTTAGTTGGAGTTTATATGTTTGATCATCATATTTTTGAAGCGGCAAAATCAATCAAACCCTCTTGGCGGGGAGAGCTTGAAATAACCGACGCTATTCAATTTTTAATTGAAAAGGGCTACGAAGTAATTCCCCATATGGTTACTGGGTGGTGGAAGGATACAGGGAAAATAGAGGATCTCCTTGAGGCCAATCGTCTCATCCTTGAAGATATAGCCAGCCGCATTGAAGGTTCAATCGATGAGAATTCCCGGATCAATGGTCAGGTTATTATTGAAAAAGGGACAAAAGTGGCCAATAGCGTGATTCGCGGTCCGGCAATTATCGGTGAAGATTGTGAAATTATTAACTGTTATATTGGTCCTTACACGTCAATTCAGAGAAGATGCCGTTTATTGGGAACCGAAATTGAACACAGCATTGTTCTTGAAGGAAGTGAAATTATCGATATTGGCAGTCGCATAGATGAGAGCTTGATTGGCCGGGAAGTTAAAATTTATAAGTGTCCACCCCGCCCCCTTGTTTACCGTTTCATGGTAGGTGATAAAAGTGAAATTGGCCTTAAATGAAAATTTCGTTCTTTTCAGGAGGGCAATCGAAAGGGGGAGAGATGATTGAAGGAGTTAAAATTAAAAAACTTCGTGTTATTCCCGATGAACGAGGCCGATTGATGGAGATTCTCCGTTCAGACGATGAAATCTTTAAGGGTTTTGGCCAGGTCTATATGACGACAACCTATCCCAATGTAGTTAAAGCTTGGCATAAGCATGAAAAACAAACTGATAATATTGCTTGTTTATCGGGTATGCTCAAATTGGCTTTATATGATTCCCGACCAGATTCGCCTACCCATGGGGAAGTAAATCAATTTTACCTGGGTATTCATAATCCTTTACTCATTCAAATCCCCCCTGGTGTGTATCATGGCTGGATGTGTATCAGCCAAGAGGAAGCTATTGTCATCAATATCCCCACCGAACCTTATAATTATGAATCTCCCGATGAACAGCGGCTTGACCCCCATAACAATAACATTCCCTATGACTGGAAACGAAAGGATGGATGACAAAAATCAAAGGGCCCTTGTTCTTTTTTAATGGTCATTGCAGGTAGACTTGTAGGGTAGGAAAGGAATGGATCTATTTCCATTTTTTCCTGAAAATAAAGAAATTTCCCTAAAGATCGGGAAGGAAAAGAGGAGAAGGTCATGGCGGCTTTGAAATCAGCCCGAATTATTGAAGGGAAAACTCTGCTCGTCACAGGAGGGGCCGGTTTTATCGGCAGCAACTTGATTCATTATTTACTTCGTCGATACGAAAAAATAAAAATTATTAATTTGGATAAATTAACTTATGCTGGTAACCTTGAAAATTTAGAAGACATTGCTTCTGATCCACGATATGAGTTTATTCATGGGGATATCTGTGATCGCCAACTGGTGAGGCAAATTTTCTTCCGGGTTCAGGGTGTTATTCATCTCGCAGCTGAAACCCATGTTGATCGGTCTATTCTCGATGCTGGTGATTTTGTTCTCACCGATGTGTTCGGAACTTTTATTTTGCTTGATGCCCTCCGTCATTCACCCCAGATTGAATTTTTTCTTCATGTTTCGACCGATGAGGTCTACGGTAGTCGGGATGAGGGTTATTTTAAAGAAGAAGACCCTCTTAACCCTTCTTCACCCTATTCAGCTTCTAAAGCCGGGGCTGATCGTTTGGCTTACGCCTATCATATAACCTACAATCTGCCCATAATCATTATCAGGCCAAGTAATAATTATGGTCCTTTTCAATATCCCGAGAAATTTATTCCCCTTTTTATCACCAACGCCATGGATAATCTTCCTCTTCCCCTTTATGGTGATGGATCCAATGTTCGAGACTGGCTTCATGTGGAGGATCATTGTCGGGCGATCGAGGTTGTTGTCCAATGGGGAGAGCCCGGCGAAGTTTACAATATTGGAGCCAACAATGAAATTCCCAATATTAAAGTGGCGGAAATGATTTGTGATTACCTTGAAAAACCAAGAGAGCTAATCAAGCTGGTTAAAGATCGACCAGGACATGATCGCCGCTATGCTCTTGACTGTCGAAAAATTCGATCCCTTGGCTGGGAGCCACAAATTTCCTTTGAGCATGGACTGAGGGAAACAATAAAATGGTATAAAGAGCATGAAGGTTGGTGGCGACGGATCAAAGAAAAGAGTCCGGATTTTCGCCTTTTTTACGAAATTTACTACCGAGAAAGAAAAGCAATGAAGGAGGAAAAATGAAGGTTCTTATAACGGGAATAACCGGTTTTGCTGGTAGTCATTTGGCGGAATATATTATCCACAATCAACCCGGCGTTGAAGTTTATGGACTTGTTCGCTGGCGCTCCCGACTTGAAAATATTCTCGCCTTTCAAGATAAGATCTATCTTCTTGAGGCTGATCTTAAAGATCCAACTTCGCTTCGTTCAGTTCTAGCCTATGTTAAACCTGATTGGATTTTTCACCTGGCCGCTCAAAGTTTTGTGCCCACTTCATGGAAATGTCCCGCTGAAACCTTTAACATCAACGTCATCGGGCAAATCAATCTTTTTGAAAGTCTTCTAAGCTTAAATCTCAATCCCAAAATCCATATTGCTGGTTCAAGCGAAGAATACGGCCAGGTTTATGAAAATGAAATTCCCATGAAAGAAACTAACCCTTTGCGACCTCTTTCTCCCTATGCAGTTAGCAAGGTGGCTCAAGATTTACTTGCCTATCAATATTACCGAAGCTATGGTCTGCGCACTGTCCGGACCCGCGGCTTTAATCATACAGGCCCAAGACGTGGTGAAGTCTTTGTCACTTCCTCTCTGGCCAAACAGATTGCTGAAATTGAAAAGGGGAAAAGGGAAGCTGTGATCAAAGTAGGGAATCTTGAAGCCAAGCGGGATTTTACGGATGTCCGCGATATTGTTCGAGCTTATTGGTTGGCTCTCGAAAAGGGACAAGAGGGAGAGGTTTATAATATTGGCTCTGGCCGGGCCTATGCCATCCGTGAGGTCCTGGAGATGTTGCTTTCCCTAAGTCGAGTTAAAGTTAAAATTGAAGTAGACCCCGCAAGGCTTAGGCCTTCTGATGTTCCCATCCTTCTGGCCGATGCTTCTAAGTTTAAAGAATTGACGGGGTGGGAACCTAGAATTCCCTTCGAGAAGACTCTCGAGGATTTACTCAATTACTGGAGGGAAAAAGTCTAAAAGCTGATGACTTTTTTAAAGCTTATTTAATTAAATTTAATTAATAAACTTTTGGAAAAAAGATTGGCTCTTGAAGAGAATTTAAAAGACAAAAAAATTTTAATTACAGGCGCTACAGGTTTTGTTGGTCAACATCTTCTTAAATTTCTCGAAAAGGAGGGTTTTACTGTTTTTGGTACTTCCTTTCCTGAAAATCCTGAGCCCTGGCAGAGAAATATTTTTTATCTCGATTTAAGACAGGAAAAGGAGGTTTATGAGCTTATTCGAAGGCTAAAGCCTTATTGGATTTTCCATCTGGCGGCCCTTTCGAATGTAGCCCAATCATGGGTCAAGAGACGCGAGGTGATGGAAACCAACGTTATGGGCTATTTCCATTTGCTTGAAGCCTGCCGTCTTTTTCAGCTACAAGTTCAGTTGCTTTTTGTCAGTTCTTCCGATGTCTATGGCCAGCAAAAAGGCTTTGGAACGAGTCCCTTTCTATCTGAAGATGAACCTATTAATATTATAAATCCCTATGCTTTCACCAAAGCCTGTGGGGAATGGCTGAGCCAATTTTACGTTAACTGTGAAGGTTTAAAGATAATTGTGGCTCGATCTTTTCCCCACACCGGCCCTGGTCAGAGCTCAAATTTTGTTTGTTCCGATTGGGCCCGCCAGATTGCTCGAATTGAATTGGGTCTCGACGATCCTGTAATCAGGGTAGGTAATATCAATCTTGAAAGGGATTATACTGATGTTCGAGATGTTGTTCGAGCCTATTTTCTTTTGATGACTAAGGGAAGATCTGGTGAAACTTATAATGTCTGCTCTGGCCAAGCAGTAAAGTTAAAGGAAATACTTGATATTCTCCTTAATCAGACTACCTTTGAAATCAAGATTGTCGTCGAGAAACAACGTTTCCGGCCCTTTGATATTGCCCAACTCGTTGGGGATAATAAAAAAATAAAAACCGAAACCGGTTGGGCACCTCAGATACCCCTAGAAAAGACTCTCGCTGATCTTCTTAATTATTGGCGAGAAAAGGAAAGGGTAACTTAATTTAAAGGTTAAGCTCAAGCTGTTGCTGGGCAAGCCTTCTTTCTTCTTCAATCCGTTTCAGGACATCGGGAGTAACATCACCCGTGGGATAAAGACCGTCGAAGCAAGCGCCGCAGAAATGCTTGAGGCGCGGGTTGCCTAATTGAACAGCCTTCTTCAGATTTTCAAGTTTCTGATAGATTACCTTATCGGCCCCAATACGGCGGGCAATTTCTTCAATGCTGGCATTACGAGCAATAAATTCAGTTCTGGTCTGCATGTCAATACCATAAACGCAAGGATAGCGAAGGGGCGGGGAATAGGAAGCAAAATAGACTTTCTTAGCTCCGCATTCCCTAACCATTTCAATAATAGCTTTAGAGGTATTTCCACGGACGATGCTATCATCCACCAGAAGAATATTTTTACCCTTGATTTCCGAGGCAATTGGATTTAGTTTTTGGCGAACTGAAATCTGTCTCTGATCGTAGGAGGGCATAATAAAAGTACGGCCAATATATCTATTTTTGACGAGAGCTTCTCTGTATTTCAAATTAAGAATTCTAGCTATTTCGATAGCTGCATCTCTGGCTGAATCAGGCACGGGAACAACCACATCGATCTCAAGGTTCTGTTGCCGAATTTCCTCGGCCAGGAACCGGCCGAGATTAACCCGGCAATCATAAACATTAACTTTATCAATAAATGAATCAGGGCGAGCAAAATAGACCCATTCAAAAAGACAGGGGGTATGGGGACAGTGGGCTATTTTTTTGCGGTGAAGGCGTCTTTGATGGTCGATAAAGATAACTTCTCCCGCGCCGACATCTTCAATGTCGGTAAAATTAAGAATATTCAGGCTGACGCTTTCAGAGGCCACACCATAAGAGGGTAATATTCCATCACGCCTTAAACCAAAAACTAGAGGTTTAATTCCGAAAGGATCTCTAAAGGCCACAAGACCTTGCTCAGCAATATAGGCGACCACAGAATAGCTCCCTTTTACTTTCTTAAAAACACCAGCTACGGCTTTATAAATATGATTAGGTTTTAAAACCGTTGCTTTCTGCTTGGCTAATTCTTCGGCAAAGATGTTGAGAATAACTTCAACGTCATTATTAGAATTTAGTAAACGACGATATTTTTCAAAGAGTTCTTTTTTTAGCTCAGGGTAATTGATTACATTGCCGTTATGGCCCATGATGATGCCAAAGGGAGAATTAACTAGAAAGGGCTGAGCATCGTCACCCCGTCCTTCACCTATGGTGGGATATCGGGTGTGACCGATGCCAACTGTTCCTTTTAACCTTTGCAAGTGCTCAGGGGTAAAAATATCTCGAACAAGGCCGCAACCTTTTTTTGTATGGAAGCGACCATCGTAGGTAATTATTCCGGCTGCGTCCTGTCCGCGGTGTTGAATGGCCAGAAGACCTTGATAAAGGTCCCGGAAGACATCCTCATTCGTCATAAGGCCAATTACACCGCACATCTTACTTATTTATTTTATCCCTTTAGCCGAAAAAATTCCATTAAATTGGCCACTTCTAATTGATTTTGCTCTAAAAGAACTAAAATTTTTTTATATTACAAATCAAATAAAAAGGTTACTTACAGGGCTTCCTTTAATTCTTGGGGACTAACGGTAGCTGTCCCTATTTTTCCAACGACAATGCCGGCCGCTGCATTGGCTAGAATGGCAGCTTCCTCGATTGTTGCCCCGGCCAGAAGAGCGAGAGAGGCGGTGGCAATAACAGTGTCGCCAGCACCCGTAACGTCAAAAACTTCCCGGGCCACAGTGGGAATGTGAATTGGCTTCTTTCCTCTTTCAAAAACTGTCATTCCCTGTTCTCCCCTTTTTAATATGATATATCGAGTATCAATAATGGAAAAAATCTTTTTTCCTGCTTCCTCGACCTGATCGTTGGTGCGGCATTCCTTACTCACAATTTTTTCAGCTTCATGATGATTGGGGGTTATAAGCGTCACTGGGGAGAAAAGATGAAAATTTTCAACTTTAGGATCCACGAAAACGGGAAAACCTTTCTTTTTAGCTAAGGCCAAAACTTCTCTAAGAAGTGATTCATTGATTAATCCCTTGTTATAATCAGAAATTATAAGGCCATCAAAGGAGAGACTTCGCAGAAAACTAAGAATCTCCTTTTCGAGAGAATCAGGCAAAGGGGCTTTCTTTTCGAGGTCTACCCTAACCACCTGTTGATGGTGGGCGATAATTCTTGTTTTTACCGTTGTGGGTCTATTTGGTTCGAGAAAGATGCCCCGATTGTCCCGGACATGGTTGCGAATCCACTGCCCGGCTTCGTCGGCGCCTACAACGCCCACAAGAATGGGCTTGCCGCCCAGAGTTTCGAGATTATGGGCGACATTGCCGGCGCCGCCAAGACAGGAAGTGTCTCTTTTAACTTCCACTACCGGCACAGGCGCTTCTGGAGAAATCCGCGAAACCTCTCCCCAGATGTATTTGTCTAACATCAGGTCGCCCAAAACCACGACTTGGGAACATTTAAATTTTTCAATGATTTTGAACAGACGTTGCCGATTGAAGGGAATGGGAATCATGATTAACCATCCTTAAAAAAATTGGATTGGAAACTATCCAGGGTAATTCTGGGGGAAGGATAGATTTTTCTTGTAAATAGACTTCAATTCGGTAAAAACCAGTTTCCATGGGCTGGAAACTAATGTCTCTGTCCGAGGTGGTTAAAATTTTTCGGCCATTATGAATGAGAGCGGCAAGTTGGGAATTTACAGCCGGTATTCTGACCCGTAGCCAGACAGTTTCACCAGCCTTAAGTTCAACCAGACTTCCCATGGGATAAATCCTTTGGTTTTTTTCGGCCCAGAATCGGAAGCCGCTGGCAGGCTGAGCGGCATCGATGGAATTGTAAAAAGCCCCTGATCTTAGAGCTTCAAGAACAATTTGGCGAGCCCTTTGAAATTCCGCTGGTAATTCTCGTTCGAGAGGAATCCGCAGGTGAAAAAGAGAAAGTAGAGTTTTATAAAAAACATGGGCGTCGCAGCTGAAAAAACCATAAAAGGGTGGATTTTTTTCGTTGAGCAAATCCCATTTCTCGAAAGGAGATGGAAAAGGTTTCAGCATTTTAAGGGCAAAAGCGCGTTGATTAATTAGAAGCAGAGGAAAATAGGGAAGAAGGGATAAACCTTTACTTTTAAGCATAGTGTCAGCGTCGACAAGTTCAAGGCCAAAATAAAGAGCGTTTTCTTTGCCCCATGACCATCTGGCCTTAGAGTAAGGATGGGCAATGACAGTAAACCCCCCATTTTTTTGAATTAAGCGGGCTGCTTCTTCGGCCTGACGAGGTAAATTTTTAAGGGAATCAGGAAAGGCGAGAGCCACCAGATGGCCCCGATGGGTGGATAATTCTGAACCGGCCAGAACTAAAACGCCCTGACGCCATCCCTGGCTTTGTAAACAAGCATGATTGGGATGACCATGATCAGTGAGAATAATAAAATCAAGGTTATTTTTTTTGGCAGCTTTAACTACGTCTTCAACTCTACCCCGACCATCGGAGAAACGGGTGTGAACATGATAGGCCCCAACAATTTCGTTAGACAGAACAGAAGAGTTATCCTTTGATGGAGGAATTGAGGAAATAACCAAGAAAAGATAAATTCCATAGGCGATTAAAAGGAGACCAAACAGGGAAAAAAGGAACTTTTTCCTCTGGTCCTTTCCTTTTTTTGGTCTTCTTGATTCACTGCTTCCAGCCATGACTTTCCTTTTTTTCCTTTAAACCAGGGACGAAAGGCAAGGTTAAGAGAACCAAATAAAACATGACGACCTCAGAATCGCCAAAATTATATTCGAAGAGGCCCGCAATAAAAAGAGCTAGAGTGCAGGCCAGGCCAGAAGCTATCCAGGGAAGACCACCTGAGGATTTTCCTCGCCATTTCTGGATAAGAAGCCAGAAGCTCAAGGTAATAAATATCAGCCAGGCGAGAAGAGCTGGCAATCCCCTTTCAGCGGCTATTTGGAGAAGATTATTATGGAGATGAACATTGAGTTTAGCTTGGGCTGAAAGTCCGTACTTGGGATGCTGAAAAACCATTTCGACGGTATCTGGGCCGCAACCAAAAAGAGGATAATCGCCGATAATTTTGAGGCCAGCACGGTAATATTCGATTCTTTGCCGATTAGAGGGACTGTAAAAGTTAAAAGTATTGTTTACTCGATTTTTTACCTCGCTGGGGCTTAAAAAATAAATGGCTGTAATTAGAAAAGGAATAACAGGAAGAGCTAAGGGTTTCCAGAGAGCTAAAAGAAGGATAAAAGCAGCTGCCAGGCCGAGCCAGGCATTGCGAGTAAGAGTAAGAAGGAGAAGATAACTAGACCCTAAGCCCAAAGCAGCCCAGAGCCAGCGCTTCTTTCCTCTGAGGAAAAGAAACTGAGCTGCACAAAAAATGATTAACAACATAAGCAAGCCGGCCTCAGTCATGTAATGACCCATAAACCCTTTAAGTCTAAATCCCCTTTTCTGAGCAAAAAAATAGGTGATGAGAGAATAAATAAAATTAATTGTTCCAGAGGCCAGGATGACATGACTTGCCCTTTCCAAGCTCCGCCCGGAAGAGAAGGTTGCCATCGAGGCGGGGATCAAAAGAAAGATCAAAAGCTCCCTTGAATCTCGCCAACTTAACGCTGGATTTACGGAAAGGGAGCTGGCGACAAGAGAAAGCCCCGAATAAATAGCCAAAGGCCAGAAGAAAAGAGGCACCTCGAAGCGGCGTTGGCGCCGGAAAACAAGAAAGAGCCACAGGGCTACATTGAGACCATAAAAGATCTGGGTACAGGAAATGGAAATTAGGTTGAAAAAAAGACCGGCGAGAAAGGTTACAAGAAGAAAATTCTCCAGCCCGAATTCCCTTCTCTTTATTTTTAAGGGGAAAACTTTCATTCCTAATTTATTTCAACTTTGAGCTAAAGGTTTTTCTTCTCTTGCCTCAAGGCCAAGCAATATGAGGCAGGCTTTAATCACTTCGTCGGGTCTGATTTCCCTTATACAGGAATAGTTCTTTTCAGGACACGAGCGTTGGCGGCAGGGCCGGCAAGACAGGGGTTTTTCAATTATAATTGCCCTCGCTTTCCAAGGAGCAAAATGGGCTGGAATAGTCGGTCCAAAAAGAGCCACAATAGGTTTATTTAAAGCCGCAGCCAGGTGCATTGGTCCACTATCAGGGCCTACAAAGAGATCAACCCTTTCCAAAACAGCCATAAGTTCACCCAGACTGGTTTCGCCCACAAGAGAAATGACCTCCCCTTTAAAATTTTTGAGAATTTCTTTTTCTCTAAGTTTGTCTTCCCTTGAGCCAATTAGAAGGGGTGTCACAGACAGGGAGACTAAATGTTTAAGAAATGAAACCAAATTATTTGTCCCCCAGTCGCGAAACTGATTGCCAGCACTAATATGTACGGCCGCGACTCGCCGGGAAGAAAGGTCTAATTGCTTCCAAAAAATCTCAATTTTCCTTTTTTCTTCTAGCTGCGGAGGGGGGACTTGGAGGGAATAATCTTCACTTATCTTTGGATTCAGAATTCGGACCAGGTTGAGATGGTTGACAACGCTGTGAACCGGACCTGAAACATAGCTTCGAGGAACCCGGTAATCATAGACCCAGGCTTTATATTTGGTTTCATATCCTATTTTTAAAGGACTTCCGCTTGTCAGGACGAAGAGGGCACAGCGAGGACCGCCGTGGAAATCAATAACCGCATCAAATTTCTTCTTTCTTATCTTTTTAATAATGGCCAGAAAAGCAGCGAAGCTTGGCCTGGGCTGGATGGCAATGACTTCGTCAACGAGGTTATTACCTTCAATGAGTCGAGCATAGGGAGTTTCCACAAGATAACTGATATGGGCCAAGGGTAAAAGAGATCTCAAGGCCTTTAGCGCCGGAGTAGTCAAAATTATATCCCCCATTCGGCGGGGACGCAAAAGGAGGATCTTTTTAATATTTGCCGTCTCAATTTTTGGTAGGTCGGTCAGGGTCAATCTTTGCCTCTTCAATCAACATTATTGGAATATCGTCTCTGATTGGATAAACCCGGTGGCAGGTTTCACACTTAAGGGCTTGTTCGTCGATAGTTAATTTCACCGGGGTTTTACAAACTGGACAAGCTAGAATTTCGAGGAGATGGGGATCGATAGGCATCTTCATCTCCTTGGGAAAAGAATATTACCTCGATAACGAGGCCTTCTTTTTTATATCAAAAAAAGGTCCAGGAGGCAAAGGGAAGAATAAAGAAGGCCTGATTGCAAAAGTTAGGTCAATTGGCTATTCTAAAAGCTAATTATGGCCATCTGTTTTTTCGGTGCCTTTGATCCCTTTTATCCCCGGACAGCCATAATCCGTCGGGGTTTGTTGCTCCAGGGCCAAACTTTTTTTAATTGGCGATTGCCCCACAGGTTAAAGGCTTGGGCGCGCTATCCCCTTGGTTTAGGTCAGGCCCTGATCAATTGCCCCAAGCTTGATAAAGGAACCTTTTTTTTTGTTCCCGCCTTTGGCCATAAAGACGTTCCTCTGGCCTTTTTAATTGCTCGAATTAGATCAAATCCGGTTATTTTTGATCCTCTGGCCTCTCGGTATGAAACCAAAATCCTTGATTGGCAAAGAAAATCGCCTGATTCAGCTTCAGCTAAGTGGAATTACATCCTGGATTTATTATCTTTAAAATTGGCTGATCTGATATTGGCGGATACTGAAGCTCACCGGATTTATTACTGCCAGACCTTTGGCCTCAACGCCAAAAAAGTGGCGGTGCTTCCCGTTGGTTTTGATGATTCCCTTTGGCAATTGGGCAATGAAGTTATCTCCAAAAGCAATCGAACAATGACTGTGGTTTTTTTTGGTTCCTTTCTTCCCCTTCATGGAGTTGATAGAATGGCTCAAGCTGCCTTAATCGTGGTTAAAAAAGAACCTTATATTCGCTTTCTTTTTATTGGTACGGGGCAAACATTTAATAAGGTTAAAAATATTTTGGCTAAGGACACAACCAGAAGAATTCAGCTTCTCGGTTGGATGGAAGAGCCAAAAATAGTTGATCTCGTCAAAAGGGAAGCTGACCTTTGTTTAGGTCTTTTCGGCGAAACCCCTAAAGCTCAAAGGGTTGTCCCCCATAAAGTTTTTCAGGCCATGGCCTTGGGAAAGCCAGTGATGACTCTTGATACTCCAGCCATTAGGGAGTTTTTCACCCCCGGCGAAAATATTTATCTTTGTTTTTCATCTGAGCCTGAGGTGATTGCTCAAAGCCTGATTGAGCTTTATCATAATCCGGAAAGGAGGCAAAAAATTGGAAGTGAAGGGTACCGCCTTGTCCATGAAAAGTTTTCGCCCAAAGTTTTAGGCCAGTCTCTTTTAAATATTCTTGAAGAGAAGCTGATAGGATGGAAAAAGGCGAAATTATTTTAAGAAAGATAAGGGGCGATTGCTGGCAGGGTGAGATTTTGGCCCGATATGATTTTCCTTTTTTAAGGCAAGCTCTTGCCCGAATTAAACGATTGACCTTTTCCCCCGAAGCTAGACTTTTAAGGGAGGGTCGCAACCGCCTTGTGATTTTAGATTTGCCTACCAGTCCCCACGAGACTATAGAAGTCGTTGTCAAGGAATTCAGGCCAAGAGGCTTGGTAAAATTAAGATCTTTGATCAGCGGGTCCAGAGCTCGAAAATCTTTTTATGGGGCTCTAAAACTTAAACAAAGCAATATTAATACGCCTGAACCAGTTGCCTATATAGAAAATCGCAATCGTTTCTCCAGCCAAACAGAATATTTTTTAGCCTTAAGAATTAAAGAGGCCCAAGAAATTCGCTTTTTCTTTCAAAATTATCCTAAAGATGAAATGCATTCACTTCTTTACCAGTTAGCAGCCTTTGTTCGCTCAATGCATGAACGGGGAGTTTGGCATCGAGATCTTTCTGATGGAAATATCTTGGTTAATATAGAGAAAACAGGTTCTTATGATTTTTCCCTTCTCGATCCGAATCGAGTTAAGATAAAAAGAAAGATCGGCCTTTGGCTCAGAATAAAAAATTTGATTCGTTTGGGCATCCCCCCATCCCATCAACGTTTCTTTCTGGAAGCTTATTTTGCGGGGGAAAAGCTTCTCTTTTTTTACTGGTGGTGGTATCTCTTCAATAAAAAACTTTTCATCCTTTGGATTAAAATTAAAAAATGGTTGCGCCTGCGGGCCGTGGCCCGGTGCCTTAGGTTGCAATGAAAATGAATGAACTTTTTCGTTGGAATGAGTTAGCTGATCAACCCCACAATGTAGCCCCCAGGAAGCAGAGATTTCGGGCGCATTGGAAACATGCCCGAAGTTATCTAGAGCTATTGCGCTTCAATTTACCTCTTTTATTACCCGGTCTTTCTCTTTATCGGCAAATACGCCGGCGAATGTATCGAGAGCTATTTCCTTTGAATCAAGTTACAGGAGTGGCTGTAACCCCCCGGGAAGCGAAGAAGGAAGAAATTTTCTTTTATCTTAAACAACTGGGTGTGAAAAATGTTCTGGTTAGGATTCCTTCTTGGGAGAAGGAGAAGTTAAGCCAGTATGAGGAGTTTGTTGGTCAACTTCATCAAAGAGGCTACTCAATCCTCATAGCTCTTTTGCAGAATAGATATGATGTCCTTGAACCCAAGGGCTGGCAGAATTTCCTTAAATCAGTTTTCGAAAAGTTTTGTTCCTACACCAGTTATTTTGAAATTGGCCACGCCTGGAATCGAACTAAATGGGGTCTCTGGACTTACCGGGAATATCTTGATCTTGCCCGACCAGCTTTAGATTTAGCGAAAAGATATAAAGTTGAACTTGTTGGCCCGGCCGTCATTGATTTTGAATTTCATTTATATCCTGTTGTTTTAAAGGAAATTGACTTCGATATCATTAGTTCATTGCTTTATGTAGATCGAACTGGTGCGCCCGAAAATGCCCAGTGGGGCTGGACTTTAGAAAAAAAATTAGCCCTGCTCAGGGCGGCTATAGATTTGACTCCTTGCCTGGGGAGGCCATGCTGGATAACGGAATTTAACTGGCCTCTCCAGGGCATGGAACCCTATTCTCCAGCTCCTGGCCGGCCCTGTGTTTCATTGGAAGACCAGGCTAATTTCCTTGTTCGTTATTTTGTTCTGGCTATGGCGAGCGGCCTGGTT
The DNA here is from genome assembly GCA_938092135.1 of uncultured bacterium. Classification (GTDB taxonomy): domain Bacteria; phylum Acidobacteriota; class Aminicenantia; order Aminicenantales; family CALLJL01; genus CALLJL01. Next base: position 193,103 of record CALLJL010000002.1, on the reverse strand, counting down.
CAACGAATCTATTGGTGGCAACTGGCTGCTAGAGGCTATGGTCTTGTGGATCCCCTTGTTAACCCCTGGGAAATAAGGCCGTCTTTTGTTGCCTTTAAGACCATGCAGTCTTTTCTTGAAGGCACAGTTTTTGAGCGGCGGGAATTCCATCGACGGGCCTGGATTTTTTATTTTGCCCGGGGAAAACAACGATTAGCAGTAGTTTGGACAAAAAAGGGAAGTTTGGACTGGGAATTTAATTGGCCCATCAGACAAGTTTTTGATCGGGACGGTCAAGCTTTAACCTATAAAGGCGGAGCTATCAAAATTGAGGAGAGGCCAAAATATGTTATCTTCGAAGCCGATTCCCTTTAATCACGATCAAGTGGCCCAATATGAGCACCGCCGCTATCGCGGCTTTGATCAACGTCTAGTTCACTGGCGCGAGACCAAAATTCTTGAAAATTGGCTCAGAAATTTAGCCCAAGAAAAGGCTGCTTTTTTTCTTGACGCGCCCTGTGGCTATGGCCGTTTTTCTCGTCTTATCCTAAAATATGGCTACAGGCTTGTTAGCGGCGATCTTTCTTTGGCCATGGTGGAAAGAGCTAGGGTCCTAGAATATGGGAATTCAAAACCATTAGGAATAGTAATAAATATGCTTGAACCACTTCCTTTTAAAGATTTAAGTTTTGAAGTTGTGCTCTCTTTGCGTTTTTTTCATCATCTTCATTCACCGAATGAAAGAAAATCTGTGCTTATGGAGATAGCCCGAGTTACTAGAAGGTGGGCCATTGTTTCTTTCTATCGAAAGCAGCCTCTCCATGAGCTTCAGAGAAAACTTCGTCGTTTGGTGCGACGCTCATCCACCCGAATTTCAATGGTTCCTCTAGCCACTTTTAAAGAAGAAGCGGCTGCAGCGGGTTTTCATCTAAAAACAATCATCCCCCTCTTTCGTGGTCTCCATGCTCAGCACTTTGCTCTTCTCGAAAAAAGTTATAAATCGATGAAGGAAAATGGCTGTTTTTAAAATAGAGCTAGACTTAAATGATCAAGATAAGAATTAATAAAAAAAATCAAAAGAAAATAAAAGCAAATTAAAGATTAAAATTAATCGTTTTAAATTTTTGACTGGCCTTTAAAAGAGGAAATTAAAAGCGGAAGCTTAGGCCAAGTCGGATTGTCAGGCCACTTAAATTTAAGCTCGCCTCATTGGCCGTCTCAACACCGGCTTCAGCTGGCCTTTTATTTCGGATAAAGAGCAGAGAGTAACTCCAATCAGGCGAGGTTCTAACCTGGAAAAAATAAAGCTTTCCCTTCTCTTCAGCTTTTTCACCGGAAATTAAAAGATGGGTATCCTTTCCTTGGAAATTGGTCATTTTAGCCCTGCGACCGCCAATTTCTAAGCTTATTCCTAAATTTGAATTTAACCAGGCAAAGAAATTTATCTTACCTCGCCAACCATAGCTCCATGCCCGAGCATAGCCTGACCATTCCTCGTTATTATGTTCAAAGTTTATCCGGTAAAGATATTGATATTCACCAAAAATTATTTCGGGTCCGGCCGCCAGGGAGATAAAGGCCAGAGGTTCGAAATTCAGGAGAAAGCTTATGGGCAGGACTTTCAATTTCGATTCTATAAAGAGAGAGGGTTTCGACGAACCGTTTAAATAGGAAATTGAATTTTCCTTTTGGGCTGAAATTCCTGAAACCTGGAAAATTATGGAAAAAAGAGATTTAAGGGGAAATTGAAATTCAAAGCTGGCGGTAGGGAGGTAGTGAAGAGAAGAAACTTTTGTCTCTTGTTGGCAGTTAAATAGGTCGGCCAAAAGCGAGGCCAAGCCAGCATTGGCTTCATTAATCTGAGAAAGAGAAGCAACTTCAAAGCCAGGAGCCAGATTTATTTTAAAAGTCTTTTTTTTCGGCTGAATAATAGGGAGCCTAATGGGACTTAGAGGTTTTTCCTTTTTGGGCTCTGGCTTTTGGGTAAACTCTTTTCTATTATTTATAACTTCTGTCTTTTTCTCCTCTTTAGTTTCTTTTGTTTCAGTGCTTTTTTCTGAACCAATTATTTCGGTCTCAAGGATGGCGACTAAGCTTTCATGGATATAGCCCCTTTGCCAGATTCCTGATTCGTCAGCCCAGGTGACGAGATACCATTCGCCCTCGCGTTTGAGCCCGTGGAGAATTGTGTTTTGAGTTACTTGGGTTAAAATTGGACTACGAATGTCAGGGTTTTGACGAATATTGGCAATTTCCTCAGTTACCCTCAATTTAACTGAGGATGTCTGCGAGCCGACCTTAAGGGGAAGAAAAAGAGTGAGAAAAATTAAATAAAAAATGGTATATTTATTTTTAAAATTCATTATTTGTTTTTATCATAAGCACAGAGAGAGGAGGTGTCAAGAAATCAAGGAAGAAGAGGATTTTCTTGAAGCCTTAATCAAAAAAGAGTAAAAAGGAAAGTGGGAGGCCGAAAATGAGAAGGGTTAAAAATTTTATAGCCCTTTGGAGGTTTTGCCTTCTCCTAATACTTTTGCTTTTAAATTTTAATTTCCTTATTAGCTTTAATTTATTTTTATCTTTAGGAGAAGATTTGCCAAGAATTTCCTTTAAGGAAACTGTCAAGAGCTTTCCTAAGGTCAAGGAAGGGACAATATTGCGCCATGATTTCTTTTTTTCAAACATCGGTAATGCGCCCTTGATCATAAAAAGAATCACCACTTCCTGTGGCTGCACAGCGGCCCTGGCATCTGAGGATAAAATTATGCCTGGAAAGGAAGGTAAGATCAGCGTACAGTTTAATACCAGAGGTTATTTCGGTCAAGTGACCAAACAGATTTATGTTGAGTCCAATGATCCCGTGGAGCCTCATAAGGTTCTTGAAATTCAGGCTGAAATTGAGGTCCCCCCTTCGCCTAAAATTGAGCTTAATGTATATAATTATGAAGCTGGTTTAATTCTAGCCGGAGAAGATGTTCCCGTTAATATCAAGGTTAGTAATAAAGGCGAGCTTGATCTGCGCTTTGAGTTGACTCACCGCCAGGCCACTTTTTTTCTGGAAAATAAAAAGATCTCAGGGCCAGTAAAACTTGCCCCCGGTAAAAGCCAGGAAATTATCATTCGTTTACCCACAGAAAATCGTTCGGGAATGCTTCGGGAATATGTCCTAATTAAATCCAATGACCCCCTGCGGTCAACACTTTCTCTCTATATTAGTGGCTACATCATTACTCTTGACCAACTCAAAGATTTATTTCAGAAGTATCGACATTTAATTGAAAAAAAAGATTTTTAGCCTCCAAAAAATTGATACTCCACGTTAAGGTCAAACCAAAATCTCCGCAGTCCGGAATAGAATTTTTGAATGAAAATCAAGTTGTGGTGAAGGTGAAAGCCGCTCCAGAAAAAAGCCAAGCTAATGAAGAGTTACGCCGTATTTTAGCTGATTTCTTTGGCTGCCCCCGAGAAGCCGTTCAAATTAAAATGGGTGCTGGTTCAAGATGGAAGATAGTCGAAATCAAGGGGCTTAAATCTTCGAAGGAATTCCCTGGCGGAGGTAAAAAATGAGCCTTTATAACCTGATTAGCCTTTTAGGGGTTTTTTTGATTCCTTTTCTCGCCTGGCTTGGTTCATCCCAGAGAAGAATAATCAATTGGCGTCTCCTTTTTTGGGGTATAGGTCTTCAGCTTCTCTTTGGTTTTCTTATTTTTGTTTTTCCTGTGGGCGTAAAATTTTTTCTTTTCCTCAATCAAATTGTCGTTCGTCTTCTTGATTGTGCCACAGCTGGAACAAAATTCCTTTTCGGTCGGTTGGCTCTGCCACCTGGAACGATGAATGAAGCTGGCGAAACTTCCCTTGGTTCGATTCTCGCTTTTCAGGCCTTACCGACTATTATTTTTTTTGCCTCCCTTGTTGCCGGACTTTATTATCTTGGTCTCATGCCCCGACTTATTCGACTATTTACCCGTCTTTTTACTCGGCTGATGAGGCTCAGTGGAGCTGAAAGTCTCTGTGTTTCCAGCCAAATCTTTGTAGGCATTGAATCGGCTCTGGTGGTTCAGCCCCATCTTGGAAAGATGACCAAGTCAGAGCTTATGACCATTCTTACTGGCGGCATGGCTACGATTGCTTCTACGGTTTTAGGTCTTTATGTTTTTATTCTTCAGGAAACAATTCCAACTATTGCTGGCCATCTTATTTCAGCTTCCCTGCTTTCAGCTCCAGCCGCCCTTCTCATGAGCAAACTTCTTTTCCCAGAAAGAGAAAAGCCCGAAACTTTGGGGCTTGAAGTTGAACCCCATTATGAACGGGAGGACAATTTAATTGTGGCCCTGATTAATGGGGCAACGAATGGCCTTCGCCTTCTTGGCGGCATTATTTCCCTTCTATTGGCTTTTCTCGGTATTTTAGCCTTGATTGATCTTGTCCTTTCTCTTTTTGGCCAGCAGATTAATTCCTGGCTTGGCTGGAATTTTGAATGGACGCTGAAAAATTTACTGGGCTATATTTTCTACCCTCTCACTTTAATTAGTGGGGTTCCACCCGCTGATGCCCTTGAAGTCGCAAGATTAATTGGCGAAAGAACCGTGGCGACGGAGGTTCCCTCCTATCAGCATTTAGCCCAACTCGTAGCTCAGAAAGCTCTGATTTATCATCGTTCAGCGATCATTGCGGCCTATTCTTTATGTGGTTTTGCCCATGTAGCTTCCTTGGCTATATTCGTTGGTGGGATAGGAGCTTTAGCTCCTTCCAGATTAAAGGATTTATCTAAACTTGGATTTCGGGCCCTTTTAGCTGCCATCCTGGCTTGTTTGATGACAGGGGCGGTCGCTGGCTTTTTCTTTCAGGAAAAATCGATTATTTTTAATTATTAAAATTTATCAGAATTTATTTTTTGAGAAAAAGAAACGTCCTTAATATAAAGGAAAATAATTTCTCATCATAATTAGGAGGCAAGAAATTTGGGGCTTTAATTTTAAGCCGACCATCGAGAAAGAAGGCCAGCGAGAGAACAATAGGCTCCTTTGCTGGCTCAGCCTAGCTTTAGTTTTAAGGGGTGATTATCGGCGGATTGAAAAAATATCAAGGCTATTCCCTGAAATTGAAAGCGTTTTTGATGCCCAAAAAAATGACTTGATTGGCCTTGGACTGGAAGAGGAGATTATCTCCCAGCTTCTTTCGGGCAGAGCAATTGACCAGGCGAGAAAAGTTAAGGCTTGGTTGGAAAAGAATAATTTCTGGATTATCACCAGGGATGACCCAGATTACCCTCTTTTGCTCAGAGAGATAAGTTGTCCACCTTTTCTTCTTTTTGGAGCTGGTAAAAGAGAAGTTTTAAATCTTCCTTCTATAGCTATTGTGGGCACTCGACATCCTTCTCCCTATGGTCGGAGCATGGCTGAAACTTTGGCCTCGGACCTATCTAGCCGCGGACTGGTCATTGTCAGTGGATTAGCCAGGGGAATTGATTCTATAGCTCATGAGGCTGCTCTTAAAGATGGACAGACCGTCGCTGTTCTCGGTTCAGGCTTAAAGCGTATATATCCTCCCGAAAACAGGGATTTATTTAAGAAAATTGTGGCTCAGGGGGCAGTCATTTCTGAATATCCTCCCGATGAACCTCCCCTGGCCCATCATTTCCCCTGGAGGAATCGTCTCATCAGTGGTCTGTCTTTGGCGATAATTGTTGTCGAAGCTTCAAATCGAAGTGGTTCTTTAATTACAGCCAAATTAGCTTTAGACCAGAACCGGGAAGTAATGGCTGTACCGGGGAGAGTTGGAAACGAGCTTAGCCAAGGAACAAACGGCTTGATTAAAGCAGGAGCGAAACTTGTGGAAAACTGGCAAGATGTTGTTTTAGAGTTGCCCTCATCGGTTCGAGATGCTATTCTTTGGAAAGAGAAGCCGAGCGAGAATAAACATAGGATTGAGGAGCTCGATGAAGAGGAAAGGCTGATATTAACTTATTTATCATCGGAGGAGGCTCTTTCCTTGGATGAAGTGGTAATTCGGTCTCAAAAGTCGGCTGGTGAACTTCTTTCGATTCTTCTTCGATTGGAAATTAAGGGATTGGTTTTGACTTTTCCGGGCCCAGCCTATTTAAGGAGAGTTTAATGGAAAAATCCTTAGTTATTGTTGAATCTCCGGCCAAGGCCAAAACAATCAATCGATATTTGGGACCAAAATATTTAGTCCGGGCTTCTATGGGCCATGTGTGTGATTTACCTAAAAGCAAACTCGGCGTTGATATAGACAACGATTTTAAGCCAACTTATATCATCCTGCCCAAACGTCGTAAGTTGATCAAGAATCTTCAGCGTCTGGCCTCAGAATGTCATGAAATTTTTCTTGCCGCCGACCCTGACCGGGAGGGAGAGGCTATCTGCTGGCATCTAAGTCAATTGCTGGAAAAATTCAACCCCAATATTCGACGGGTGCTTCTCTATGAAATAACGAAAAAGGCCGTCGAAGAGGCCTTTTCCCAGCCTGGACGTCTTGATGAAAATAAAATTAAAGCTCAACAGACCAGACGCATTCTCGATAGATTGATGGGTTATTTAATTAGTCCTCTTCTTTGGGAAAAGATCGGACATGGTTTAAGCGCCGGTCGAGTCCAGTCGGTGGCTTTACGGCTGATCTGCGAGCGGGAAAGGGAAATTCGCAATTTTGTGCCCGAGGAATATTGGACCATAACGGCTTTTCTTGAGGCTTCCCAACCCCCAGCCTTTAAAGCTAATTTGGAAAAAATTGATGGAAAAAAGGTTAAGCTACCTACGAAGATAAAGGCCGATGAGGTTTTAGAGGAGCTAAGGAATTGCCAGTTTCTTCATAAAGATATCAAAATAGAAGAAAAGAAAAGGAATCCTCTGCCCCCTTATATCACAAGCACTCTCCAGCAGGATGCTTTCCGTTTACTCCATTTTTCGGTTACCAAGACTATGGCTATAGCTCAAAGACTTTATGAAGGCTTGCCCATAGGCGAGCGAGGACCAGTGGGTCTTATCACTTATATGAGAACCGATTCGGTTAGAATTTCTCCCGTAGCTCTTAGCTGGGCAAGAACTCTAATTGAGAAGAATTTTGGAAGGGAATATCTGCCTCCCAAAGCTAGGGTTTTCAAAAATAAAAGTCAAGCTCAGGATGCCCATGAGGCCATCCGACCTACTTCCCCTGAACTTACGCCTGAAGCGGTTAAACCCTACTTAAAAAAAGATGAATATGAGCTTTATCGCTTGATTTGGAATCGTTTTCTGGCCTCCCAAATGGCGGCGGCTGTGGTGGAAGCTACTGAGTTTGTTATTGAAGCTGGCCGTTATGAATTTAAAGCTAAAGGCCAGGTTATAAAGTTTCCCGGTTACTTGAAGCTTTTTCCTGAGACAATGGATAAAGACGAAATTCTTCCTCAAGCTAAGCCAGGTGAAATTCTTAAGTTAATTGATCTTGAAGCCAAACAAAATTTCACCCAGCCTCCACCCCGATATACTGAAGGTAGCCTTGTTCGAGAGCTTGAAGCCAAGGGAATAGGACGCCCTTCGACATATGCCCCAATTATTGCTACCCTTCAAGATAGAGTTTATGTCATTAAAGAAAAGGGAAAATTCATCCCTACAGAGCTTGGCCTATTTGTCACCGATTTCCTAATAACTCATTTTCCCGATTTGATGGATGTTAAATTTACGGCCCAAATGGAAGCTGAACTGGATAAAATTAGTCAGGGCGAACAACAATGGCTGGAAGCTCTGAGAAATTTCTATGAACTCCTAAAAAAAGATCTTGAAAAAGGTAAAGAAGCAGATACGGTTAAGGGTAAGGGTATTCCTACCGAAGAAAAATGTCCTCTCTGTGGTCAACCCTTAGTTATTAAAATGGGCCGGTATGGTCAATTCAAAGCTTGCTCGGCCTTTCCGGCTTGCCAATATAAAGAAAGCCTGAAAAAAAACGAAGCCAAAAAACTTGAAGAAAGATGTCCCCATTGCGGTTCAAATCTGGTTTCCAGGAAGGGACCTTTCGGTTTCTTTATTGCCTGTTCAAATTATCCCCGCTGTTATTATGTTAAAAAAAATATTGAGTCTACAGGGCTGGCCTGTCCATACAATTGCGGTGGATTGATCATAAAGAGAAAGACAAAAAGGGGAAAATTCTTTTATGGCTGTAGCCAATATCCTAAATGTCAGTTTGCTACCTGGGATGAACCTATCCATCAGCCCTGTCCCCGCTGCGGTCAGCCTGTAATTTGGCAAAAAAGATTGAGGGGCGGACGGATCGAACAATACTGTTTAAATAAAGAATGCAATTATAAAAGCGAAATTACTAGAAAAGGGAAAGAAGCGAAAAAAGAGGGGAAGAGTCAGGAAATAGTTAATACTGGAGCCTTAAGAGAGTGAAGGAGAAGATTGAAAAATATCTAGATTATCTTCGCCACGAAAGGAAAGCCTCGCCTCATACGATAGCCAGTTACGGTCTTGATCTTCGGCAATTCTATCTTTTCGCGAAGAAGGAAGGATTGAAACTGGCTTCCATCGACCATATTTCGGTTCGACGATTTTTAACCCATCTTTACGGTCTTGGATTATCCCGAGCCAGTGTGGCTAGAAAGTTCCATGCCCTTCGCTCCTTTTTGAGTTATGCTCGAGAAAAAGGCTGGGTTGACGAAAATGTCGCCAAAATTATGGGAACACCGAGAAAGGAAAAGAAAATTCCCACTTTTTTAACCGAGGAAGAAATTAACTTCTTTCTTGATTTGCCTGAAAGTGACGAACCCCTGGCTCGAAGAGATCGGGCTATTCTTGAACTTCTCTACGCTACTGGGATCAGGGTTAGTGAGCTGGTTGGCCTTGATGAAGATGATCTTAATTTAAAGGATAGATTGGTTCGAGTTAGAGGTAAAGGCCAGAAAGAAAGAATTGTTCCCTTTGGCCGAAAAGCGGCTGAGAGTCTGCAGGCTTATCTTCAGATAAGACCTCTTTTATGGCCAAAGAAAACCTCGGCTAAAAGAGAAGATTTTAAAGCTATTTTCTTGAATAAAAAAGGAACCCGTCTTACCTGTCGATCAGTCCAGAGAATTGTCAGAAAATATCTTGAACAAAAGTCTCTGGCGAGAAAGATAAGCCCCCATTCCCTTCGCCACTCTTTTGCTTCTCATCTTTTAAGCCGCGGAGCCGATGTCCGGGCAATTCAGGAACTTCTTGGGCATAAAAGCTTGGCGACCACTGAAAAATATACCCATCTTGACCTTCGTCATTTAATGGAAGTTTATAAGCGAAGTCATCCCCGTTCTTAGATTGGAAAATTAGGCCTATGCCATTTTTGATTGACTAATCACGGCTATTAATAACAATTTTTTGAAAATAACCCGTTAATTCGGTTGGAAAAAGTTCTACGCCTAAAAAATATTATTGATTTTTAAATAAATTAGTCCAAATCTTTTTTTAGAGATTTAGGACAGGAAAATCTGGAGACTTTAAATTGGGGAAAAAGGTTTACTTAAAAAATTTTATAAAATAAGAAGCTTTTATGTTATAATTTAAAAAGGAGGGGGATTCAAAAGAATCCTTTTTCCCGGGAAGGAGTTTTTTATGAAAATTACTTTAATTGAGCCTAAAGCTCCAGGCATTCATGTTTACTCGAGATTCAAGTTGCCTCGCCTTGGTTTACCTATCCTTGGCTCTCTGCTTGACCGCGAATTGGGGATTAAGCCTAGAATCATAGTGGAAGATCTGGGGCCAATTGATTGGACTGAAATTTTATCCTCTGACCTCATTGGCCTTTCATCTATTACCTCAACGGCTCCTCGGGCATTCCAATTAATCGAAAAAATTAAAAAAAAGAAATCAATACCTATAGTTATGGGAGGCCCCCACGTAACTTTCTTACCTGAGGAAGCTCTGGCAAAAGGAGCAGATTTTGTTATTCGCGGTGAAGGCGAAGGCGGTTTCCTTGATTTAGTTAGGATCTTGAGCAAAGGGGAAGGTTCTTTGGATAAAATACCTGGTTTGTCTTATCGACTTGGTGATAGATTCCAGCACAATCCTTCTTTATCCTATCACCCAATTCTTTCAGATTTACCCTGGCCTGATCTCAGGCTAATTAAAAACTGGCAAAAAATGTCTATTCTACCCATAATGACAAGCCGGGGCTGTCCCTTTAATTGCACTTTCTGTTCAGTGACCAAAATGTTTGGCCGTTATTATCGGACTCGGCCGGTGGAAGACGTAATTGAGGAAATTAAATTCTGGCTTTCTCAGAAGAAATGGAAATCGATCTTTTTTTATGATGACAATTTCGCCTGTAACCCTGAGCGAACGAAAGCTTTGCTTGAGCAAATAATCAATCAAAAGATTAGAATGCGCTGGACAGCCCAGGTGAGGGTTGATGTGGCCAAAGATGAGGAACTCCTTTCCCTAATGAGGGCTAGTGGAGGCTATGTCCTTTATATTGGTCTCGAATCAATCAATCCGAAAAGCCTTGAAAAATATCGAAAAAATCAAACCCTTGAAGAGATTGCCCAGGCTATTGACCTTATTCATAAATATCGATTGCAGGTCCATGGCATGTTTGTTCTTGGTTCTGATGAGGATGACCGTCAAACTATTGATGAAACGGTGCGCTTTGCTCGCCGGATGAAAATTGATACAGTCCAGTTCATGGTCTTAACCCCCCTTCCAGGTACAGAAACTTTTTTGGAACTATCTTCTCAGGGAAGACTTCTTGAAAAAGATTGGTCGAAATACGGCGGTCACCATGTAGTTTTCAGGCCCAAGTTAATTTCTGCTTATGAGTTGCAAAAAGAAGCAGCCATTCGAGCCATGAAGCGTTTTTATTCTATTTGGCAATGCTGGAAATTCGGGCTTCAATTTCGCTGGCGTGATTTGGCCATTTATACCTATGCCCGCAGGGCTATAAATAAGTGGTTGGGTCAAAATAGGGATTTTCTAAAAAAACTTCAGTTCCTCTCTTTCGCTTCTTCCGATTCGACTATTCAATCATAATTTTTATTCACCTCTATAAATTAACCAAAATGATCCTTTTTTGATTAATTTTCCCTACCAATTTTGCAATTTTGGCCGTTAAATTTGTCTCAAAAAAGGGGGAACTCAAGCTAACGAGTTCCCCCCTTTTTATTAGCGAATTGTTTCGGTTTCGTCTTCAAAAAAGCGACGCTGCATTCGCTTAGGCTTTTCATTGATAGGATCAGCATCCATGACCCACATACCCCGACCATGAGTGGCGATGACGATAATATTATCACGGGGATGAATGATTAAATCATGGACATAACAGGAGGGAAGATTACCACCTAGCACATGCCAAGTTTTGCCGCCATCCTTACTGACATATACACCCAGGTCAGTGCCGACATAGAGAATATTGCGGTCGATAGGATCTTCCCTTATAACATTGACCGGGCCAAGGGGAAGACCTTTGGAAATATCAATCCAGGTTTTACCAAAATCGGTTGATTTCCAGATATAGGGAGCGAAGTCGTCGTCGGCACGGCCATGCTGGGTAAGATAAACTGTCCCCATATCATATTGGGAGGCGACAATTCGGGAAACCCATTTCTGATAGGGAAGACCAGCCGTGATTTCCTGCCAAGTTTTTCCGCCATCTTTGGTTACGCTAACCCGACCGCAGTCAGTGCCAACATAGATCAGCCCATATTTAAGTGGTGATTCAGCTATGGCAGTTATTGTATGGTAGGGAATATCGCCTTGCTCGGCAGGGTTAAAGTAAGTTAAATCAGGGCTAATTCTTTCCCAAGTGTCACCACGATCGAGGGAGCGGAAAAGGTATTGCATTCCATGATAAATTATGTTTGGGTTGTGGGGAGAGAGAATGAAGTGAGCCAGCCATTGGCCTCGCAGGGGTGGTTCATCAGGATATACTCTTGGCACAATTGATTTCGTCCGCTCAGGACCGGTTTTGCTTAAATCAGTCCTCGTTAAGCTGCCATAAAAGCCGCAGGAATAGACAATATTGGGATTGGTCGGATCAATGGCATGGTGGGAAGCCTCGCCGCCTGGGGCTCTTTCGAATTCCTGGGCTGGGATATTATTACGACCTCGGCTGAGATCAACGACGGCACGGAAGCTGCCATGGTCCTGCATTGAACCATAAACGCGGAAGGGAGTATCCATGTCGTAATTTACATTAAAGAACTGGCAGACAGGTAGGTTGTTGCGGAAGTTTCTCCAAGTTTGGCCGCCATCATAAGAAATTTCAATTCCACCATCATTGACATTGACAATATAATTGGAATTATCTGGGTCAATCCACAGCCCATGATGGTCTCCATGATAAAGATTTGGAACTCGACGAAAAGTTTTGCCACCATCAGTGGAAACACTCATAGGCACGCCTAGAAGGAAAACTTTGTTTTCATCATTGGGGTCAACCCGAATTTGACCAAATACCCAGCCATAAGTTCCTGAATGTCGTTCAAGGTAAGCTTTCATTTCATTGGTTGTTGGGGCAACAAGGCGCCAATTTTCACCGCCATCGTCAGAACGATAAACGGTGGCTCCCTTGATGATACCTTTTAGACCTCGGATGTAAACATCGGCCCTTTCTTCTGGAGAAAGTTCGCGAGCAATTTCATAATTATCAACAAAAGCATAAAGAACATTGGGCTTGGATAGACAGATATCAATACCTATACGACCACGATAACGAGGTTCAGGAAGTCCATTATTGATGGGCTTCCAGGTTGAACCACCATCGGTAGTTTTCCAGATGCCACTACCGGTATAATGGGGTTCATTGCGGGGATCATTCCATTTTTTCCTAATTCTTTGCCAGGTAGCGGCATAGAGGATATCAGGATTGGTGGGATCCATGACCAAATCAATGGCCCCGGTTTGGTCATTGACATAAAGAACTTTTTCCCAGGTTTTACCGCCATCAGTTGTTTTATAAACTCCTCTTTCCTGATTAAAAGTCCACTCATGACCCGAAGCAGCTACATAAACAATATCGGGATTCTTAGGGTGGATAACAATTCGGGCAATGGTGTTGGTATCGGTTAAACCCATATGTTGCCAGGTTTTACCCCCATCGGTTGATTTATAAACCCCGCATCCAGGATGGGAACTGCGGAAAATGTTGGCCTCCCCTGTTCCTACCCAAATAATATTGGGATTAGATGGTGCAATGGCTATATCGCCAATGGAGGTCGATAATTCCTGGTCAAAAATGGGCACCCAAGTTGTGCCTTCATTTTCTGTTTTCCAAACCCCCCCAGAAGCTGTGGCGACATAAATGGTATAGTTTTTACCCTTCGGGGTAACAACAGCAACATCGGTACAACGGCCGCTAACATTAGTTGGACCAAGGAACTGCCATCGAAGGTCTTTGAAGGGCGAGGTCTTTTTCATGTCTAAGTGCTGGGCGAAACCTTTAAGTCTGACTTCAGGTGGCGTTGACTGAATTCTCACTGGCTTTTTCGGCTGCTGGGGAAAGAGCAAAAGACCAGCGAAAAGAGAGAAAAAGATGAAAAGAAAAGTTTTAGAGCCCAAGAAAGCCTTCCTTTTCCTCAAAAGATACCTCCTTCTAAAATATTTTTATTAATATTTTGTTTTTCCCGGGAAAATAAAATTACCCTACCTGAAAAATTGATTTTCAAGGCATAATTAAAGAAAATCATAAAATTGATATACTATATTTAAGAAAATTAAAAAACTCTGTCAATCAAAATAAGATTGACCTTTGGAGAGGGGGCGGTAAAAAAATTAATCTTTTTTCTTAGGATAGCCGACGGTTTGAGCCAGAATAATATGCTGCTCAGGCCTCAATCCCATCTTTTTGGCTAGCTCTTCACGATTGATCAAAGCCCTAACAACTGTCGCCAAACCTTCTGAAGCGCAATAAAGATAGACATTTTGGCTGATAAAGCCTGTATGGGCAGCCGAATAAAATCTTTTATCTTCGTCAGTTCCTCGGGGAATCTTGGCAAAATCGGCTACATAGACCAAATTAAGGGGGGCTATTTTAACAAATTCCTGAGTTCCAGTGAGGCTGCGGATATCTTCCTCAAGAAGCTGGATCAATTTATGTTCTTTGGGCTCATAAAGGTAAAGTCCGTCAGGAAGAGCAACATAGAGATCAATGTTCTGCCAATTGACAGCTGAGGGAGCAGTTCTTTTCCCTGACTCGGGTCTGTTGATACCATAGGCAGCCCAGAGAAGGTCTGAAAGGACTTGAGGGGGAAGAGGATCAGGCTTAAATTCCCGCTGGGATTGTCTATTTTTAAGGCAATCCATAAGAGGCCGGCCTCCATCGAGCCGGGGCGAAGGAAGTTTAATTTCCTTGGGCTTGGACCCGGTTTCCTGAGCTTTTATCAAAGTAAAAATAATTAAGAAATATAAAGCCAAAAAAAGAATTTTTTTGATCATAATAATTCACCTCATATTTTATAGCCCTATTATCTTCTCAATTATATCAATATTGGATTAAAATTAAAAAGTTTCTTAGTCCTATTATTTAAAAGTTATCCTAAAAATTCAGAAAAATATATGAAGGAGAAAGCTATGAAAATCAGTTTTATGGGCATAGGATTGATGGGTCGGCCAATGGCGACAAGACTTATTCAAGCTGGATATGAGGTTACAGTATACAATCGGACCAAAGAAAAAGCCCTTCCCCTCCAGACCTTAGGTGCCCAGGTGGCCACTAGTTCTCAAGAGGCTATTATGGCTTCGCCCTTGATAATTTTGATGGTGGCCGATTTTTCCGCCTGTTGTGATGTCCTTTTCCCAGAGGCAGCTGCAAGCCTTGAGGGTAAAACCATTATTCAAATGGGAACAATTTCTCCTCGCCAGAGCAAGGACTTGATGAATTTGGTAAATCAAAGGGGCAGCGATTATCTGGAAGCCCCGGTTCTTGGAAGTATAGCTGAGGCTGAAAGGGGGGAGTTAACTGTCCTTGTAGGCTCAAGGGAAGAGCAATTTAAGCAATTTGAGGAAGTATTGAAGTGCTTTTGTCCGCAACCAATATATGTCGGACAAGTCGGCCAAGCCGCTTCGTTTAAACTAGCCCTGAATCAGCTGATTGCCTCTTTGACCGCTTCCTTCGCCTTTAGCCTGAATTTAATCCGTAAAAGAGGTATTCCCCTTGAACTTTTTATGGAGGTCCTCCGCCGCAGCTCTCTCTATGCCTTTCATTTTGATAAAAAACTCAGTCGAATGTGGGGAGAGGATTATTCAAACCCAACTTTTCCTCTGCGATTACTTTATAAAGATGTTAACTTAATGATAGAGGAAGGCCTGGAGTTAGGACTTCAAGTCGATGCTCTTGCCGGAATATTGAAATTACTTGAAAGAGGAATGAATCAGGGATGGGGAGAAAAGGATTATACCGCCATAAACTCTATAGTCTTGGGAAAGCAATAAAAAATTTTGCTGGCTTTATTCGTTTCAAAGAAATTTCGATCAATCCTTTTTTGAAATAAAATAAAAAACTCTGGAATTTTTGCCCTTTAGCCCCAAAAATTCATATTATATTTACCTTTCTAAAAGCTTTTTAAAAGCCAATTAACTAAAGCCAACTTTTTATCTTTTTTCCCTGCAAACAATGGTAGACAATACTTTTCCAGCTTTGACTACCTTCGAAGCCAAAAGGACCGGAGGTTTTTCTTTAGATTTTTTTCTTCTCCTAATTTTTCTTTTCTTAATCATTTAATTTGGCCCTTCCTTTGCTTCTAAAAAAATTGAAAGGAGGTTAAGATGAGCAAGGCAAGCCATTCTTTTTTGGCTATCTCTTTGGTTATTCTTTTCATTATCTTTGGGTCTCTTTTTGCCCAGCAGAGCAACCGTCAAGGGAGCTCTGGTTCTCCCCAGGCGAAAATCAACATTAACACAGCAAGCCTGGAGGAACTTCAGACTTTGCCCAGAATCGGCCCGGCCATAGCCCAGAGAATAATTGATTACCGCAAAGAGCATGGTCCTTTTAAAAAGATTGAAGACCTGCTAAAAGTTCAGGGAATTGGGGAAAGGGTTTTCGAGCAGATTAAAGATAGGATAACGGTGGGCTCCGAAATTAAGGAAAAATAAGATTGAAGGGGCGGCTTCATTCTAGGAGCCGCCCCAAATTTTTTTCAAGAAAACGACGGAGCCGGCGAAGAGCCCGACCACGATGGCTCACCAGATTTTTCTTTTCTGGGGGGAGCTCAGCGAATGTCCGGTTAAAGGGTCGGTAAAAGAAAATTGGGTCGTAGCCAAATCCATAATGTCCCCTTTTTTCCTCAATTATCCAGCCCCGAACCTCACCGCGAAAGCATTTCAGAATTTTCCCCTGCTTGGCTAAACAGAGGCAACAGACAAAGCGGGCCTTTCTTTTGGAGAGGGGAAAATCTTTAAGTCGGGCAAGAAGCTTGGCAATATTTTTCTCATCATTAGCTTTATATCCGGCATAGCGGGCTGAAAGAACGCCAGGTTCGCCTTTTAGGGCTTCCACTTCTAGCCCCGAGTCTTCAGCCAAAGTAAGATAATCAGTAAATTGACTATAGAAAAGGCCTTTGGCCTTGGCATTTTCCATAAAGGTTTTTCCTTTTTCCCGATAGCGGGCGGTAATAGCTTCATCTTCAAGGCCTAAAATTTTAAGAGGTAATCCTTTTAGGCCACGACGAATTTCTTTCAATTTTCCAGGATTGGAAGTGGCTACGAGGAGTTTAATGTTAATCGACTTTGATTTCAAGGATATCTCCAAGATCGGCCAAACTCTGATGAAATTGGACCTCCCTTTCTTCTGCCCCAAGAAGGGTAAAACTCACCCGGCTAAATTCGCCTTCTCTTTTTAAGGTAAGATCGGCCAGCTTAACTCCTTGATGAAGGGCCAGCCTTTTTAACTGTCCCAAAAAATCTCGGCTCGGTTTTATCTTTAACTCATAATGGATAACATTCTTTTTTAAAAGTTTATTTTCAAGCTGCCTGAAGAGAACTAAGGTAACAAGAACAATCCCTGTGTAAATAACCGCAACGGCATGATAGCCAGCACCAATAACGAGGCCAAGCCCAGAAACAGCCCAGATAGTGGAAGCCGTGGTTAGACCCTGAATAATTCCTCGGCTCTGGATGATGGTTCCTGCCCCAATGAAGCCAATTCCGGTAATAACTGCGGCTGCTATGCGCATGGTTTCCCCAAAGGAGCTTCCTCCTTGAGGAGCGAGCTGAGATAGAATCATCATCATAGTGGAGCCAAGGCAGATTAAAATATTGGTCCTTAAGCCAGCCGGTTTCTGGCTGATCTCTCTTTCTAACCCAATCAGGCCACCGAGGCCAATTGCCAATAATAATTTAAGGGCTATTTCAACCAGATGCATGGCTTTCCCCCATTCCAATAATCAAAATAAGGAAAGAATAAAAAGAAGGCCCAGGCCAATGGTATAAAAGGCGAAAAGAGGACGACGAAATAATTTTTCTGGTTCTTCCATCACCGCCTTTTCTGCCAGTGTCTTCCAGAAAAAAAGAAGAAAATAAATAATAAGCAAAGGAATATAAAAAAGCCAGCGATTAAATTGTCTTTCCAAACAGAACCAGATATAGCTGGCAAAAAAAACGATCATCGACAAGATCATGCCAATTAAAAGAGATGGAGGAGAATAATGAAGAAGAGATCGGCGATAAAGACTAGCCTTATCTTTTAACCAGCGCAGTTCTGAAAGTCTTTTCGCCACCATAAGGAAATTGCCAAAGGACCACCAGGCAAGGAGAAGACCTATGGGGGGGAAAGGTTTATAGGCTGTGGCTATCGAATACCACCCAATAAGGAAACGGAGAGGATTATTAACTGATTCAGAAATGGTATCCAGAAAAGGAATATCCTTAGTTCTAAATGGGGGTACATTATAAAGAAATCCCGCCAACAAAAGAGAAAGGAGAAAAACAATAAAGGTTAGAGGAAAGAAGAGCCAAGCAATAACAAAACAGGAAAGACTAAGACCCATGCCAAGGAGAATGAAAGGTCCTCTTTTTATTCGGCCGCTGATAAGAGGCCTTGTTTTTTTAAGGGGGTGGTGGCGATCATAAGGTGCATCAGCTATCTCATTGATAACGTAATTAACAGTAGAAATTCCCCACGTGAGAAGGAAAGCAAGACCAATTTTCATCCCCAGGCGATACAGATCGCCAAAAGAATAATTTTTCTCAGTCTCTAGAAAAAGATAGGCCAGACTGCCAAGAAGGATGGCTGTACTTCGCGGCCATCTTTCGAGACGAAGGGCTTCAATATAGGGATTCAAATTACTTCCTGTTTCCGAGCATAAACCTCAAAGGAATCACCAAGGGCCAATTTTATCTGAATTCGGGGCCAAAGAGAAGCCAGTTTTGGAACTTTAGTAAGCCAGGAAAGGACAGAAAGCCTTTTCAGAAGATAATTAAAACTAAAATTCCAACTGTATTTTTTCCAGGATAAAACCTGGAAAGAGGTTAAATTGAGGAGCGTCTTTAAGCTTCTTCGGTTGAAATAGCCGAGATGACCAGGTCGAAAATGCCACCATCGGCAGCCAGCCAGCCGAGCGGCAAGACTTTCTATGTTTGGCGTTACTATAACTATTATTCCGCCTGGTTTAAGAAGCTCTCTAGCCTTAACCATAATTTTTTTCGGGTCCGGAGTATGTTCAAGAATATCGACTAAGGTAACAACATCATATTGATTTTCATCGTGCCTATAATCTTCAAAAGAGCCCAAGTGAAGATGGAGGCCATATTTTTCAGCGGCTATTTTCACCGCCCAGCGGCTTGGCTCTATTCCGGCTACCTTCCAACCCCTTTGTCTTGCTTCTATTAATAAAAGCCCGGTGGCTGCGCCGACATCAAATAGGCTTCCCTTCTGGGGCACAAATTTTTCTATTTGGTGAAGGAGGCGACGGAAGTTACGTCTTCTTCCTTCGGCCTCAGCTTCATACTCTGGGTCTTCCACTTGAATATAAAGCGAAGCCAATAAAGATTCCCCTGGAAAGGGATTGGCAAAAACGTATCCACAAACCTGGCATCGACTGAGATCCCAAATTTTTCCATAGTCAGCGTCGGTTATTTTGATTTTTTCGGGAGTTAAACCTCTCTGGATCAGATTACCCTTTTTGTAAGGTTTTATTTTTGAAGAATGGCAAAGAGGGCAATGGTTAATCTTTGTCCACATACTTAATATATCCTTTTAGCTAGCCCGTCTAGTCTATTTTATGGAGAATCGGTGGACCGTAGTACTGATATACTTTTCTCCTGGACGGAGAATTGTCGAAGGAAATTGGGGACGATTAGGCGAGTCAGGAAAATGCTGGCTTTCAAGACAGAGGCCGGAATGTTTTTGATAGGTCCGACCACTTTTGCCTTTGATGGAGCCATCAAGAAAATTACCAGAATAGAACTGAAGGCCCGGCTCTGTGGTATAGATTTCAAGCAAGCGGCCACTTTTTGGCTCATACAATCGGGCAGCCAGTTTCAAGGAGGTTAGGGCCTCCCTTAAGACAAAGTTATGATCATAACCTCCCTGAACCTGGTCAATTTCCAAACCAATAGGCTTAGGGATGGTAAAGTCGAAGGGGGTACCTTTAACTGGGCTGATATCTCCTGTTGGGATAAGTTGAGCATCTACGGGAGTGTAATAATCGGCGTTAATCATTAATTCGTGATCAAGGATGGTTCCTTGACCTTCACCCGCCAGATTAAAATAGCTATGATGAGTCAAATTGACGGGGGTGGCTTTATCCGTCGTGGCCTCGTAATCAAGGCGGAGCTCATTATCCTCCGTCAGCCTGTAAATGACGGTACAGTTGAGATTGCCTGGATAGCCTTCTTCGCCATCAGGACTTAAATAACTAAATCTAACACCTACGGCCCTTTCTTCCTGAAAGGGCTCAGCTTTCCAAATAACACGATCAAAACCCTTTAACCCGCCATGGAGATGATTAGGACCGTCGTTAGTGGCCAGGAAATACTCAACTCCGTCCAGGATGAATCTGCCTTTGGCAATTCGATTGGCATAACGGCCAATGGTAGCCCCAAAGTAGGGATTCGTTTCTCGCCTTAGGTAACCTTCAAGCCTATTGTGACCCAAAACAATATCGGCCATCTGGCCGTTTCGGTCTGGAACTTCTAGGGAAATTAGGGTGGCTCCATAGGTCATTATTTTTGCTTTAAGACCGTGACTGTTGGTTAAAAGATAAGCCTCAACAACCTGGCCATCGGGCATAGAGCCAAAAATTTCTTTTTTAATTTCCATTTTAGAAACTCCTATCTCTTTTGATTTTGGATGACGACAGCTCAAAGAATTTGAAATGAGGGCCAAAATAAGGAAGGGGAAGATAAAAGGCTTAATTTTCAAATTCATTCTAGCCTCCTTTTAAGGAATTTCCTTTTAATTCCTTTAAGGCTGGTCTTTTGAAAATCCATAATTTTTGTTTGGCTGTTCTTTAAATCCTAATCAATTTAAAATGGCTTGGCAATTCCTTTAGAAAAAGAAAGATAAGTTTCCAAAATTTTTTTAATAAAGCTTTAGGGCGGTAAATTTTTAATTAAAATCAATGGACTTGACAGACGATATTACTTTATTTATCTCTATATAGTCAATCGATAAAATAAACTAAAATGAAACTTTCCACTAAAGGTGAATATGCCAGCCGGGCAATGCTTGAATTAAGTCTCCATTATCCCCATCGGGCCCTTCATATCAGAGAGATCTCTGAAGCCCAAGATATTCCGCCTCGTTTTTTAGAGCAGATTCTCCTTTTGCTTAAGAGGACGGGTTATTTGAAAAGCAAGAAGGGGCCCAAGGGTGGGTATTTTTTGGCTAAACCCCCTTCCCAAATCACGGTGGCCGAAATTATTAGAGTTATGGATGGGCCGCTCGCCCCCATAGATTGCGTCAGTGTGACCGCTCATGAACCTTGCCCCCGGGAAGAGCACTGCGGTTTAAGACTTCTATGGAAAGAAGTCAGGGATGCAGTGGCTTCTATTCTAGAAAGAACGAGCTTTGAAGATTTAATAAAAATCTCGCAGAAGATAGAAGAAAAGAAATAATTTTACAATATGGAAGATTAAGCATAAAAATTAAATCTTTTTTCTTTTTAGTCAATTTAATCAATTGATTTAATAGTTTAAATGAGGCTCAAATTGAATCAAGCTGATAGAATAAGAAAAAATCTGCGGAGAAGGGGGATTCCTCTTTTAGAGGTGATGATTTTTCTTCCCCTGGTTACTACCTTAGCCTTCAGTCAGGTAAAGGAAAATCAAGTTTTGGCCAGCCATCCAGTTGAATTTTCAGCTTTTGCTCAAATTAGATATACTTCTTACTCCGACAGCAATCCTGATACTTTCTCTCTTCGTCGAGTTCGCCTTGCCTTTTCCGCGGCGGTTCTTTCCAATCTTGATTTCAAAGTCCAGCTAGAACAGACCAAATCGATAAGCCTTATTGAGGCTTACTTAAATTTTAACTTAAGCCGTTGGGCCCAGTTACGAGCCGGACAATTTAAAATTCCCTTCAGCTACGAAAATTTAAGGGGATCTTCAGAGCTAGACTTTATTAACCGCTCGACGGTAGTTGAGACTCTATGTCCAGGCCGAGACATCGGTTCCCAGGGAAGAGATATTGGGGCTTTAGTGCGGATCAGTGCCTCTTTTTTTGAAGCTGCCTTTGGCCTCTTTAATGGCTCAGGTATTAACCGTCTTGATAATGATGACGCCAAGGATAAAGCTTTCCGACTGACGATAAATCTCTCAAGAGGTATGACTGTTGGCGGCTCATGGTATGAGGGAAAGTGGCCTGATAATTTAAACTCCTCCCGCCAACGGCGCCGTCAGGGATTAGAAGCCCAGTGGCGGCCGGGCTCTCTGTTGTTATCAGCCGAATATATTAAAGCTTTCGATTATGATCGGGAAGCCAGGGGATGGTTAATCCAGGCGGTTTTCTCCTGGTATCAAGGTAAAATCCAGCCCGTTTGCCGTTATGAATCTGTCGACCTTAATCGGGCCTTAAAGAATGATGAAGAAGAAATTATTACTTATGGCTTGAATTTTCATCTTGCTCCCCGGACCAAAATTCAGCTAAATCATGAAGTTCATCGGCCAAAAGGAGGAGAGAAAAAAAATATATTTATTGTCCAATGGCAAATAGGTTTTTAAAAAGAAAATTAAAGTTTAAAGAGCGGCTTTAAATGGGGAAAAAGCTTAATCGGGAGTTTAAACTAAATCCAATGATCAATTGAATAAGAGGGTGATTTAAGGGAAAGGCTTTAATGGTAAAAATTAAAAAAAATAAAATTAAAAAAAAGCCGTTTCTTATTTTTTTATCTAATTTCTTTTTTATTTCTTTTATTTTTTCTTTTCTTATTAAAATTAACTTTTCCTTTCCTCTTTCTCTTCTATTTTTAAATTCTTTTTTATGGTCAAATCCTTCAGCTGATCAGGGTATCCTTAAAGGCAGATTGATCATATCAGGCGCCTGGGCCCTTTATCCCCTTGTTGTTCGCTGGAGTGAGGAATTTCAGAAAATCCACCCTAAAGTAAAGATTGATGTAATGGCTGGCGGAGCTGGCAAGGGAGTGGCTGATGTGCTTTCGGGAGCAGCTCATTTAGGTATGGTTTCGAGGGAACTCCATCGCGAAGAAATCCTACGGGGGGCTGTTTCATTTCCAGTGGCCAAAGATGCTGTTGTGCCAGTTGTTTCAGAGAGAAACCCCTATCTAAAGACTCTTCTTTCACGAGGCCTTTCCCCTGAAGATCTCAGAAAAATTTGGATCTCAGGAAGCACTAAAAAGTGGTCAGTCCTGTTCCCTTCGCCAGGTTCAGAGCCAATCCATCTATATACCCGATCTGATGCTTGTGGAGCGGCTGAAACTTGGGCAGCTTTTCTTGGCGGCCGACAGGAAGATCTAAAGGGAACGGGCGTTTATGGTGACCCCGGAATAGCCGAAGCGGTAAGGCGCGATCCCCTTGGCCTTGGCTATAATAATCTCAGTTTTGCCTTTGATCCCAAAACTCTCTTACCCATCAAAGGAATTGTTGTTATACCCCTTGATTTAAACAGCAATGGCCGAGTTGATCCTGAAGAAAATTTTATGAATCATAGGGACAATTTGATTAAGGCCATTGAGCAAGGCAGATATCCTTCGCCACCAGCTCGGAATCTCTATCTAGTCATTCGAGGCGAAGCCCTCACCGATCTTGTTAGAGCCTTTTTAAATTATGTTCTTGGTGAAGGACAGAAGTTGGTTTCTGAAGCTGGTTATGTCCAAGTTTCTCCTTTATCCCTAGAAGAAGCCAGAAAGCGTCTGTTCAAATTTGAAAATTAAAGAAATAAAAAACAGAAATGATTTAAAAAATGGCTTTAAATAAACATTGGCTATTAACGGCTGACCAAAAAAATCAAGGAGATAAATTTGTTTAATGACTAATTATCTTTGGCGTTTAAGAAAGGAAATTTGGGCAAGTAAATTTATGGGCTTATCCTCTTCCTTGCCCGTATTTCTGATTCTTTTAATGTTGCTTGGATTATTCCTCAAGGCAAAACCTCTTTTTGTTTTGAAGCCCCTTTCTCAAATAATTTTTTCTAGTCATTGGTTACCCTTAAAAGGACATTTTGGTCTCTGGCCTTTCATCATGGGTACCTTGTGGGTTACTTTATTAGCTCTATTTATTGCTGCTCCTATTTCCCTCTTTGTGGCCATTTTTCTTTCTGAATATGCGCCTTCGGGCATAAGGGAAATAGCCCGCCCAATGATTGACCTTTTAGCTGGTTTACCTTCTGTTATTTATGGAGTGTGGGGCGTTCTGATTATAGTACCCTTTGTTGGTCGTTATCTTGCTCCTCTTTTTGGAACTTACTCAAGTGGTTATAGTGTTTTGGCCGGTGGGCTTGTCCTAGCTGTTATGATTTTGCCCACTATCATTCATGTTATTTTGGAGATTTTTCGAGCGATTCCCCAGGCTGTTCGGGAAGCTTCTCTTTCTTTGGGCGCCACTAAATGGGAAACCATAAAGCATGTCCTCTTACGCCAGGCGGCCCCTGGAATTTTGGCGGCCTTGGTTCTTGGCCTTTCCAGGGCCTTAGGTGAAACCATGGCTGTCCTCATGGTTGTAGGCAATGTGGTTCAGGTGCCGCGGTCATTATTCGATGGAGCCTATCCTTTGCCTGCTTTGATTGCCAATAATTACGGTGAGATGATGTCCATTCCCCTTTACGATTCAGCTTTGATGTTGGCGGCAGCAATTCTCCTGGTTTTGGTTATTATCTTTAATCTTATAGCCAGATTGATTCTCCTTCGAGTTGAGAAAGGACTGAGATGAAGTGGCGTTTTCTGGAAGAAAAAATTTTTCGAGCCGTAATGATTATTGCGACCTCTTTAACAGCTTTAATCTTAATTCTGATTATTGGAACAGTTGTGGTTAAGGGATTCAAAGCTCTCAAATTAGAGATGATTTTCCGTCTTCCCCAGGGAGGTTATTATTTTGGCCGGGAAGGGGGAATTTTAAATTCTATTATCGGCTCTTTGCAGCTTGCCGGCGGTGCAACCATCTTAGCCTTTTTTTTCAGCCTCCCCATAGTTTTTTATTTAAATTATTTTTCTAAGAGCAAATCTATCTGGCCAACTTTAATCCGCTTTTCCTTGGATGTCTTATGGGGAGTACCTTCCATTGTTTATGGAGCCTTTGGTTTTCTCCTCATGACCTGGTTTGGCTGGACCGCCTCTCTTCTTTTAGGAATTATTACCCTTGCCTTGCTTGAAATTCCCATCATGAGTCGTGCCATGGATGAAGTTTTGAAGCTTGTTCCCCCTGATTTATTGGAAGCTTCCTTTTCCTTGGGGGCTACCAAATTCGAAACTGCCTGGAAAGTGGTTATACGGCAGGCTCTTCCTGGAATCCTCACAGCGATTCTGATTGCCTTTGGCCGAGCCATTGGCGATGCTGCCTCTGTTCTTCTGACTGCAGGCTATACAGACAACATAACTACCTCCCTTTTCCAACCTGTTGCCTCCCTTCCTTTGGCTATATTTTTCCAGCTCGGAACTCCCTACCCTGAGGTTCAGCAAAGAGCCTATGCCGCGGCCATTATTTTAACTTTGATTATTCTCCTAATAAGTTATCTTTCCCGCCGGATAACCCGACGCTATGCCAAGCATTTAGTTTTTTGAGGTGAAAAATGAGTTTAATAATTGGTCGTCCCCATATCAGTTTAAAGAACTTAAATGTCTATTATGGTCATCTTCAGGTTTTAAAGAATATAACCTTGGACATTCCTGATCGCCAGATAACTGTAATTATTGGGCCCTCTGGTTGTGGCAAGACGACCCTACTTAAAACCCTTAATCGGCTTTTAGATTCAGTGGAAGGCGTAAGGGTAGAGGGGAGGGTTCTAGTTGATGGCGAAGATATATATTCTCCAGGGGTGGAAGTCACTAGAATCCGCAAAAAAATGGGTCTTCTTTCCCAGCGGCCACAGGTGCTTCCCATGTCAATTTATGATAATGTAGCCTATGGACCAAGAATCCATGGTCTAAAAAACAAACAACAGCTAGATCAGATTGTGGAGCGCTATCTGCGGATCGCTGGATTATGGGATGAAGTAAAGGATAGATTATCTGAACCAGCTTCCAGGCTTTCTCTGGGCCAGCAGCAGCGATTGTGTTTGGCCAGGGGTTTAGCTGTTGAGCCAGAAATTATCCTCGGCGATGAGCCAACCTCAGCCCTCGATCCACAATCAAGCCAGAATGTAGAAAAATGTTTACTTTCGCTTAAATCTCAATATACTGTCCTTTTAGTTACCCATATTCTCCGTCAAGCCCGAAGAATTGCTGATTATATTGTTTTTCTCTATCTCGGAGAAATTGTGGAACATGGTCCGGCCCAGGAGGTTTTGAACAATCCCCGTGATCCAAGGACTAAGGCTTATCTTTCAGGCGAAATAAGCTAAAAACTAGGTCGTTTTGCTTTCAAGATCGAAGAGATGCTTTGCGATCAAAAAAATATTAGGAAATATTCGAAAAAAATATTGGGTGATATTAAAGATTTTCTCTTCCCAGAAATTTTTTATTTATGGCCACTTTTATTTTTTTTCTTTCTTTAATTTCTCTAAGAAGGAGGTAAAGTTAATTTCATTGGCTTCAAGACCATATTGATAGACATAGCGGCTAGCCAGATGGGAAGAGAACATGGCCCGGAGATAGTTGGCTGGGATTCGCTTTATCAGCCGTTTTAGGCCCACCCTTTTAATCAACACTGAGGGAACACAACAACTAATGACTTGGCGAAAAAGGGTTTTATCTTTGTAAAGATCAGAAGCGTAAATGGCATCCTTTATCTGAACAATTTTTTCACTGATCAGATCAGAAAGAACTGATCGGGGTAAGCCTCTTTTTTCATGTTCCTTCCAAATTATGGCCCATTCTAAACGAGCATTTTCCCGAATTATCTTTAATATTTCTTTTATGTAGGCTCTACGGAAAGGAGAAATTTGGCCATTCCTAATACACATGAGCTCTTCGTATTCCTTATCATTCAGGGTCAAGCTAGCCAGCACTTCTAATGAGGAAGAAGTTACGCCACCTTTATTAGCAGAGGCATCTTTATAAATAATGACCCCCTTTTCTTCAAGGCGAAGTCTTGCCTGCTGAGTTAGAAACAAATTGGCCCCTTCCACAATAAGTCGGAAGCGAGGCTGACCTTTTTCATCAATTAAATTATGCCAATTGTTGATGTTAATTGACCCTGGCCGGCCGCCGCAAGGGACGAAAAGATCAGCCTTGAACCTTGGATCAAGATGAAAGGAGTTTCGAAAATCGAGGCCGCTCGAAATTTTTTCGCCACTGGGTAAAATTATATCCTTGTCTTTAATGGTCACAAGAAATCCTTGGGGTGAAAGTAATTCCCGGCGGAAGTATTCTATTGGCTTTCTCATCCGAGCCAACCGTTTTAATTCCTCACGATTAATACCCTCTGGGTCATAGAGGACTCCAGAGGCGTCGATAATAGCCAAAATTTTATCCTTGGAAATAAGAATTTCATTACTTCCTAAGTCACCATCTGGTCCTCCAGTCATGACCTTAGTTATTTCTTCTTCCTTTAAGCCGAGCTTTTTGAGGGAAGCGAGAACATATTCGTGGATAGAGTTAGTGGTCATGCCATAGAGGTCATGGGGAATGCCGCCCATGGAAACAGGCTTGCCCGTTGAAAAAGCCCGCCAATAACGATATCCTCGCCTTTTAGCTCTTTCAGCCGCCCAGGCCATCAATTCCGCTGTCCCTTCGTCCGGTCCAATGAAAAGGATAATTGGCTGGCCGTAATAATCGATTATTTCTTTGGAGGGAAGCATAAGGTCGAGGAGGCCATCAATATACTTTTTAAAGGCTGCCTCAGCTCTATCTTGAAAACCCCAGTTAAGCAGAATTGTCCCCTTCGATCCGCCTTCAGGAATATCTTTATTTTTCCGTTGCTGGGTGTAGGCTAAGTTATAATTTTCATCAAAAATAAAGTCAGAATTATGAAGGTAATTCTGCAAGTTAGTGGAGCGGACAATTCTGATCCCACCACGGGCAATATCCCTGAAGCGAACATGAAAACCTCTCATTTCGGCTGAAATAATGTGAACGATGGAATAAGGCTTTTCGGGATAATCAATCGGATTCAAAAATCCTGGATCATAGAGGAAAGAAAGGGAGGTCTTTTCGGTAAGATAAAAATTGGTTTTAAGAATTGAATTGATAAACTGGACAGCGGCGAGAATTATATGGCGATCAATTTCCACTGGAATCTCTCGCTGGATTTCCTCTTTTAGTTGGTTTAAATTTTCCTCGATATTGGGATCCGCTATGCTAGGGTTAAATTTGCGGTCAAAAAGGGCAAAGAGCTTTTTGAGAAAAGGATAATGGTCATAATAGGCATCCCAAACTCTTTGCTCATGATAAGTGTCTTTCACCAGCTTTGTCCTTAGATTCCGTAACAGACCCTGCAACTCAGGTGAATCTTTAAGAGCTTCAGATAGTTGCTGATATTCTTCGTTAAAGCTAGTTAGAAATTGATGAGCAAAACTCCAAGCCGCTACGCCAAAAACAGTTTCTTGAGCCGTTAACTTACCCTCTCGAAAAAGAGAATTCAGCGGTGAGTCAGGAATAACATAGAGTAAAGTTATGTCTTCGATAATATCTTCTAATAAAGATTTATCTTTAATTTGGGGTAGGTAAAAAGAATAGATGGTTCGGCCATTGGCAAAGGGCTCAATATATTTACGGGTTGTAAAGAGGCCATAGGAGTTAAAGACATCAGAAACATTAGAAAAGAAGCGCTGCCGGCTATCCTTCTTAATCACCACGATGATTCTTGTCTCGGCGGTTCTTTCTACTTGGGAGACTTCAATATAGGGGCTTTCCCATCCCTTGGTCTTACGGAGAAGGCGGGTGTATCTTTTGATGGTTTCAGGAGGGGAAGTGGCCAAGAAGGTTTTATCAGCGACCAGCCTAATATTTATATCCAAGGGAGAAGCGTCAACTTTTTTAAATTGAGGCATAGAGGCAACATACATTCGTAAATAGCCGAGGCCGGGCGCTTTCCTTTGAGTTCGGTAACATTGAAGACGGCAATTGGGATATTTTTCTTCTATTCGCCTTTCAATCTCTAAAGCTCGCGAGTGAATGTCATCAACAAGGTACATAGCTCGCTCGGCCTGTTCGGTGCTCAAATTGATTTGGACAGATTTTTTTTCACCAACTGTGGCCATAATTTCAGCAGCTTTAATAGCCTGGACATGATCGGCCATTACTTCCAAGGGGGTCGTCCGAAAATAGTATTCATTCAGGCCCAGCTGAGTACAGAACCAATCTAGCTCTTCCCTGACTGTCTCAGGTGAATATTCGCCCTTAGCTAAGATTAGTTTCTCTAACTCAGCGAGCTGTTCTTCCTTTAAAAAGGAATTTTGAGCTATTTCTTGAAGCGATTTCATCTTTTTCTCCTTAAAAAATCCAATTTAACATAAATTCTAACATAACTTCTCAAGGAAAAGAAAATTTTCCTTTATCGTTAAACAAACTCTTTTTCCTTCTTATCTAAGCAATGTGGGGAAAAATTCCTGAAAAGGGGAAAATTACCTCATCTTTTTTAGATAAACAAAAAAAGAAATTAAGCCAATTAATATTTGTTTTATTTTCAATAAGATAGAAAGAGAGAAAAACTTTTCCCCATCAGTTGCCCTGGCATTAAATTTGCTCTTAGGGAAAGCGGATGAATTTATTAAAAAATAGGTTGAACAGGGCTCAGAGAGAAAAAGGAATTGACATGACCTTGCCCGAGTTTATCCAACCTTCAAGGAGGTTAGTTAATGGTTAAAGCAAAGATGAGAGAGCAGGAAGGGAACAGGAAAAGGGAAGAATTGCTCCGAGAATTCTGGTTCCAAGTGAGCAATATCCCTGGAGGTCAAAAAATTAAGCGGTGTCTTCAATGCGGAACCTGTACAGGCTCCTGTCCGGTCAGTCAAACAATGGATCTTACTCCAAGGGAGGTTATTGCTTTATTTCGGGCTGGCGATATGGAAAACATTCTTAAGTCAAGAACCATTTGGATATGTGCTTCCTGTTACGCCTGCACGGTGCGTTGTCCTGTAGGCATCAAGGTGACCGATATTCTTTATGCTCTGAAGCGTCTAGCTATGGAAAATGATCTCTTTCCTTCCCGATTCCCGGTACATGCTCTTTCCCGGTCATTTGTTACATTAGTTAATTATTTTGGCCGAAGCTATGAGCCTGGATTGCTTATTTTATTTTACTTAAGAACCAATCCAATCAAACTTCTTGGATTATTTCCCTTGGCTTTGAAACTCTGGCGACACGGAAGAATAAGTTTTATTCCAAAGAGAATAAAAAGAAAGAAGGATTTGCAGGCTATGCTTAAAGAAGCTGAGATCATGGAGATGATTATTCCTTGGGAACTTGAACCTGTCCGCAGTCATTAAGAAGAAAGGAGGCCAAAATGAATTATCTGTATTATCCCGGTTGTAGCCTTGAGTCCTCAGCCCGTTCTTATGATGTTTCGACTCGATGGGTTTTTCATCGCCTCAGCCTCGGACTGAAAGAGCTTGAGGATTGGAACTGTTGCGGAGCCACAATGTATATGTCAATTAAGGAAACCATTGCCCTTGCCTTTTCAGCCCGCAATTTAGCCATAGCAGAAAAAAGTGGTGGGCAGATAGTAGCCCCTTGCAGTTCCTGTTACACAATTCTCAATAAAACCAATCATATTCTTCAGGAAAATTTTATCCTCAAAGCCAAGGTTAATCAGTCTTTGAAAAGAGCCGGTCTTGAATACCAGGGAACTGTTCGAGTTCGTCATCCCCTTGATGTCTTAGTTAACGATGTGGGGCTTGAAGAAATAAAAGCAAAAATGGTTCGCCCATTAAAGGGAATAAGAATTGCTCCCTATTATGGCTGTCAGATTGTTCGGCCTGAAGGTTTTTTTGATGACCGAGAAAACCCTACCGCCATGGATGAACTTTTTGCTTCATTAGGGGCAACGATTGTGCCCTATCCGGTCAAACTTCGCTGTTGTGGGGGGATGCTCATGACCACTTTTCCTGAAGTCGCTTT
This sequence comes from uncultured bacterium, assembly GCA_938092135.1. GTDB lineage: Bacteria > Acidobacteriota > Aminicenantia > Aminicenantales > CALLJL01 > CALLJL01. Next base: position 162,568 of record CALLJL010000002.1, on the reverse strand, counting down.
GGCTTTAAATCGAGAGATTCTCGAAGCTGCTGAAGCTGAAAAAGCCGACCTAATTGTAACGACCTGCCCACTCTGTCAGATCAATCTAGATGCTTACCAGGTTAAAATTAACCAAAAATTTGGTACTAACTTCCGGCTTCCGGTTATGTTCTTTACCCAGTTGCTAGCCCTTAGTTTGGGAGCCGATCGTTATGAAATTAGGCTTAAAGAAAATATTGTGCCTATTCCGGAAAGGATTATCGGAGGCTTACCATGAATTCCAGGGATGAAATAAAGATTGGCGTTTATATCTGTCATTGTGGTTTGAATATCGCGGCCACCGTTGATGTGGCTTCGGTTAGAGATTTTGTCGCCGGATTACCTAAAGTAACTGTTGCCCGCGATTATAAATTCATGTGTTCTGATCCCGGTCAAGAAATGATTCGTCGAGATATAAAGGATTATGGGCTTAATCGAGTCGTTGTGGCCAGCTGCTCACCTCTCATGCATGAGCTAACTTTTCAGAAAACCTGTGAAAAGGCGGGACTTAATCGCTATCTTTTTCAGATGGCCAACATCCGTGAGCATTGCTCCTGGGTTCATAAGGACCGAATAAAGGCGACTGAAAAGGCCAAATATCTTGTGGCCGCAGCCGTAAGCCGCGTTGTCAACCATGAGCCTCTCGAGCCAATCCAGATAAAAATCAATCCAGCTACTCTGATTGTCGGAGGAGGAGTAGCGGGAATTCAGGCTGCTTTAGAGATTTCTGAAGCTGGCTATGAAGTTTATTTGGTCGAAAAGGAGCCATCGATTGGCGGTCGAATGGCCATTTTAGATAAAACTTTTCCCACGCTCGACTGTGCGGCCTGTATCCTCACTCCAAAAATGGTGGCTGTGGGCAGCCGGCCTAACATCCATCTCCTAAGCTATAGCGAAGTTGAAGAGGTTTCGGGTTCTTTTGGCCAATTTAAAATTAAGGTGAGAAGAAAACCCCGCTATGTCGACGAAAAAAAATGCTCAGGCTGCGGCCTCTGCTATTCTTCCTGTCCGGCTGTCTGTATTCCCAGCCGACGAGTAATTAAGCTGGGCGACAGGATTCTTAAGGAAATCGGGTGAGATCAGAAGAATGAGGTCAGAAGAAAAGGAGGAGAATAATGGAAGTTAATACAGAACTCATCGAAAAAATTTTAAAAAAATGGCAATATCGAAAGGATTTCCTTATTGAAATTCTTCAGGATATTCAGGACGAATATCATTATCTTCCGCGACTGGTACTGATGGAAATTAGTCGCTATCTCGAAATTCCTTTAAATCAAATTTATGAAGTAGCTACTTATTATAAAGCCTTTAGTCTTGAGCCCAAAGGCAAGTTTCAGATTAGTATTTGTAAGGGAACTGCCTGTCATGTCAGGGGAGCCGCTACCGTTCAAGGAGCTTTGGAAAGAGAGTTGGGGATAAAACTCGGAGAAACCGATAAGAATCTTGAATTTACCTTAGAAGCTGTTCGCTGTCTAGGCTGCTGCGGGCTCGCTCCTGTGATCACTATCAATCAGGATGTTTTCGGTAAAGTGGAAGCCAATGAAATCCCTCGGATAATTGAGAAATACAGAAAAGGACAAACCATCACGGCTTCAACCAAAGTGACTTCAGGAGGAAGTAGGCCATGAAGAAGCTAAAAGTTGAGGATCTGTCTAAGATTAAAGAAAAGAGAATTAAAGAGAGGCAATTGAGTGAGGCCGGACCTTACCGAGCTAGAATCGTTGTCCATTTAGGTACGTGCGGATTGAGCGCCGGAGCTCAAAGCATCCTGGAAACTTTTGAATCTCTGGTGGCCCAGCATCCAGAAGCCAAAGCTTATATTTTAAAATGCGGCTGTGGCGGCTTCTGTGCGCGTGAACCCATGGTTCAAATCGAAACCCTTGGCCTTGAACCCGTAATTTATGTTGATCTTAAACCCAAAGATGTTAAGACCATCTTTGAAGAACATGTGCTTAAAGGCTCGATAGTAGAGGCAAAAAGGCTTTCCCCTGAAGAAAGTTTTTTTGCCCGTCAACAATTCCTTGTTCTTAGAAATCGGGGCAAAATTGATCCTGAAAATATTGAGGACTACATCGCTCAGGATGGCTATATGGCCCTGGCCAAGGTTTTGACCTCAATGTCTCCTGAACAGGTTATTGCTGAGGTTAAGGCTTCTGGCCTCAGGGGCAGGGGAGGTGGCGGTTTTCCCACAGGCATAAAATGGGAGACCTGTCGGCACGCCGGAGAAGAAAGGAAGGAAGAGCGTTTTGTTATCTGCAATGCCGATGAGGGTGATCCAGGCGCTTATATGGATCGAAGTATTATTGAATCCGATCCCCATTCAGTTATTGAAGGCATGATCATCGGAGCTTATGCTATTGGCTCCCGTCAGGGCTATGTTTATATCCGGAAAGAATATCCAATCGCCCTTGAAAAGCTCAATATTGCCCTGGCCCAAGCCAGAGAATATGGTTTGCTCGGTGATAATATTCTTGGAACCGGTTTTAGCTTTGATATCGAGGTTCATCGAGGTGCTGGCGCCTTTGTTTGTGGTGAATCCACAGCCTTGATGGCCTCCCTTGAAGGGCGGGCCGGTATTCCTAGAGCAAAATATATCCATACTGTTGAATATGGTCTATGGAATAAGCCGAGCTGTCTTAATAATGTTGAGACCTGGGCCAATATTCCAATTATTATTAATAAAGGGGCCGACTGGTTTACTCAAATAGGCACAGGGGATGTGACCAACAATCCTTGGGGTGGGAGCAAGGGGACTAAGGTTTTCAGCCTTACCGGGAAGGTAAAAAATACAGGCCTGATTGAAGTTCCCATGGGGATTACTCTAAGGGAAATAATTTTTGAAATTGGCGGCGGCATTCCAAACGGAAAGAAATTCAAAACTGTTCAGACAGGTGGCCCTTCTGGCGGCTTTTTACCTGAGACGCTGCTTGATTTGCCTGTTGATTTTGACAGCCTAACTGAAGCTGGTTCAATGATGGGCTCAGGGGGCATGATTGTTGGCGATGAAGACACCTGCATGGTTGATATGGCCAAATATTTTATCAATTTCCTACTCGAAGAATCCTGCGGTAAATGTGTGCCCTGTCGGGAAGGGTTGAGGGCCATGCACTCCATTCTTGAAAGGATCACCAAGGGACAAGGCAAAGAAGAAGATATAGAGGCCCTTCAAGATCTTTCCAAAGTCATGATTCAAAGTTCCCTTTGTGCTCTCGGACAGAGTGCACCCAATCCTGTCCTAACCTCTATCCGCTATTTTCGCGAGGAATACGAGGCTCATATCCAGAAAAAAAAGTGTCCGGCTGGTGTTTGCCCCGACTTGTATGAAATGACGATTATTCCTGAGCTCTGTTCTGGATGTATGGTTTGCGCTCGCTATTGTCCAACGAAGGCGATTTCTGGGGAGAAGCAGAAACCCCACCAGATTGATCGCTCTAAGTGCATAAAATGCAATGTTTGCTATTCTCTATGCAAATTTAACGCCATAAAAAAAATTTAGGAGGCAGAGATGGACGGGAAAAAGATGGTTACAGTGAAAATAGATGGTCATGAAATTCAAACTGAAAGAGGAACCCCAATTATTAAATTAGCCGCTAAGCTTGGCATTTATATTCCCACCCTTTGCCATAATGATTTTGTTGAGCCCTATGGAAGTTGCCGAGTCTGCTCAGTGGAAATGAGGCGCGGAAAGAGGAAGCGTCTCGTTACCGCCTGTAATTATCCGGCCCAGGATGGAGAGGAAATTTATACTGACACAGAATGGGTCAGGGAAAATCGTAAGTTGATCTTGGAGCTTTTATTGGCCCGTTGTCCCGAAGTCCCCATTATTAAGGAAATGGCCGCAGCCTATGGAGTGACTGAGACTCGCTTTGAAAAACTTTATTCCGATTGCATTAATTGCGGCTTATGCGTAAGAATTTGCTCGGAAGTCGTTGGGGCCAATGCCATTGGCTGGGCTGGCCGGGGGGTAAATAGAGAAGTAACTACACCTTTTGAAATAGATTCTCAGGCTTGTATTGGCTGCGGCGCCTGTGCAGCGGTCTGTCCCACTGGCCGGATCCATATTGAGCCTTTGTGGGCTTTAAAGGAAGGCGAACCGAGGGAATTCACCTTAGGACCTGCAAGTGCCATTTATATTCCCACTTACCAGGCTGTTCCCAAAGTTCCGGTCATTGATCCAACAGCCTGTATTCATTTTAAAACGGGCGGTTGTAAAATTTGTGAGCATGTTTGCGAGCCCAAGGCTATTGATCATAATCAGGAAGAAAGATGGGAGGAATTTGAGGTCGGTCAAATTCTTTTAACCACGGGCTATGAGCTTTTTAATCCGGTAGTGATGAAACAATATGGCTATGGTCGCTTTGACGATGTCTATACCAGCCTGGAAATGGAATACATGTTCAATGCTAGCGGTCCAACTAATGGCCGGATTCTAATGAAAAATGGACAAGAGCCCCGGTCTATTGGGATTGTTCACTGTGTTGGTTCGAGAGATGTCAATTATCATCCCTACTGTTCCCGTATTTGCTGCATGTATGCCCTCAAGTTTGCTCACCTCATTAGAGATCGCTCGGAAGCTAAGATTTATCAATTTTATATTGATATGAGGGCCTTTGGTAAAGGTTATGAAGAATTTTTTACGCGTATTCTTGATGAAGGAGTTAATGTTATCCGGGGAAGGGTGGCTGAGGTGGTTAAAGCTAGCCCGGATAAGGCGAATGATGGCAAACTCCTGATCCGCTGTGAAGACACCTTAGTTCATCGCTTTCGAGAAATACCTGTGGATATGGTTATTCTATGTAGCGCTATTGAACCCCAAAGGGATGCTGACCGTCTTCAACGTCTTTTTTCTCTCAGTCGTAGCCCCGATGGCTTTTTCTTAGAAAAACATCCAAAGCTTGATCCGACGGCCACTCCGACCGATGGCGTTTATATTGCTGGTTGTTGTCAAGGGCCGAAGGATATTCCCGATACAGTTGCCCAGGCAAGTTCAGCCGCGGCTCGGATTCTGGCTAATATCGCTCGAGGAGTAGTCGAAGTAGCCCCAATTTTAGCTTACATAGATCCAGAAATCTGTGCTGGCTGCCGACTCTGCCTTCAGCTTTGTCCCTATGGAGCCATTGAGTATCTTGAAGACAAAGGTATCAGCCAAGTTAATGAGGCCCTCTGTAAAGGATGTGGCACCTGTGTATCGTCCTGTCCTTCTGGAGCCTCGACCCAACGGCATTTCCGCGATGACCAAATCTGGGCGGAAATTGAAGGTTTGTTATTGGACAGAAGATAAAGATCGATTTAAAAATTTTTTAGATTTCAGCTTCGAAGCTGACAAGAGTCAGTTCGGTACCGTCGAGGATTTCCACATCCTTTGACTGGCAAACTGGGCAAAAAAAGGGTAAATCATAGGCTGTTTCTATTTGCTGACAGCGGCGACATCGAAATTTTACGGGCACCACTTCTAAAATCAATTTGGCTTCGGAGGCAAAGGTATCCTTTTTATAAACTTCAAAGGCAGCTTCCAGACATTCAGGAACCACACCTGAAAAAACGCCACAGCGGAGTTTGATCGCTGTTATCTTAGTAAATCCTTTCTCCGCTTTTTGAGCTTCTAGAATTTCAAAAAGGCTTGCAATAAGGGAAAGTTCATGCATTGTTTTCCTGGAAACGCTGTCTTTGTTGAATAAGATAAGTGGCAAATTCCTTTATTCCTTCACCCGTTCGGGAAGAAGTGGTAAAAATGACCAGCGTTGGATTGATCTTTCGGGCTTCTTCTTTCACCTTATCCAGATCAAAAGAAATAGGGCCGAGCAAATCGATTTTAGTTATGATAAGGCCTTGGGCAGTTAAAAAGGCCTTGGGATATTTCAAAGGTTTATCTTCCCCTTCTGGAATCGAAAGAAGGACAAAACGAAGATTTTCGCCAAGGTCATAAGAAGCGGGGCAAACAAGATTGCCTACGTTTTCAATAAAAAGAAATTCAGTTTTTTCTGGAATTTCCCTTATAATCCTGGCAATCATTTTAGCTTCAAGATGGCATGCTCCACCGGTTGTTATTTGCCAGGCTGGCACCCCTTTAGCCCTTATTCGAGCAGCATCAAGGTCAGTTTCGATGTCCCCTTCAATCACAGCCAGGGGGTGCTGGGGCCAGAGATGGTCAATTAATTTTTCGATTAGACTGGTTTTACCTGAACCAGGGGAACTCATCAGATTGATGGTGAAAATGCCTTTCGCCCTTAAATAATGGCGCAATTCATTTGCGATTTTTTTATTAGAACCGAGAAGGTCTTCAAAGACTGTTATTTCTTTGCGATTCATTGCTCGAAAGGCCTAAAATAGATTTAACTTCATTGATGATGGTTGGCAGGCTGGCCTTCATTTCTTCGGAAAGATTTTCGCCCAGATGATAAATATTTTTAGCTTCAATAGCCACGATTATAATTTCTTTGGGAACAGGCAAACCGGCAACTCGTCCTATCTGCAATATCTGAGGGAAGGATAAATAATGGGGCGAAGGTCCAGGAATATCTCTTAAATCTTTCTCTCTAAGAATTCTAATTCGGCCGGTCTGAGGTTGAACCTGTTTTATAGTATCAATGACGATCAAACGGTCGTATCCGATGATAAAATCAAGAAGGGCTAAACCTGTGGAATTCGTGGCGACAAATTCAATGGGGCCATAAGGTCCGGGAATCAATGAAGAATTTTTTTCTTCGCCCAAAAATTCTTTTTTCAAGGCTTCAATAACATAAATACCAATACCATCATCTCCATAAAGCTCATTGCCGAGGCCAAGGACAAGAGTTTTCATGGGGTTCGGGCCAAGGGAAGAATGACCGTGAATGTACTTCCCTTATTGGGTACGCTTTTAACCTCGATGCGACCATCATGAGCTTCGATAATCTTTTTGGCAATGGAGAGGCCGAGGCCTGTCCCCTTAGTCATACCCCGGCCGGTAAGGGGAACTCGATAAAATTGATCGAAGATATGGGGAAGGTGTTCAGGTGGAATGCCTATTCCTGTATCTTCGATGTCAATGGCCAGTGAGCTATTTTTCTCCCAAAGCCGAATGATAACTTTTCCTCCAGGACGATTGTATTTAATAGCATTATGGATAATGTTGGCCAAAGCTTGTTCTAAGCTTTGTTCGTCAGCCATGACTGTGTCAGAAGAAGCTTCTCTTTCTAGATTGATGGTGATTGAGGATTCTTTAGCTAAAGGCATAAAAGTTTCAATTTGCTTTTGCAATAGGGCTTGAAGCCCGACAGGTTTGAATCGGGTGACGAGTTCTTGACGATTTATTCGAGCCAAATCAAGCCAATCATTAATTAGCTGGAGCAAGTCTTTAATTCTTTCTTTCGCTCGAAGCATCATATCCTTAATTTGCGGACTCATTTCACCGGCATAACCACCAAGAATAGTTTCAAAATATTGCTGAATAGCAATGAGGGGGCTTCGCAGCTGATGGGAAACCAAGGTAATAAAATTTTCTTCAAGAAGCTTTTTCTCTCGCTTTAACTTTTCCGCCTCCCTGGCCAGCTCCCGCCGTTCAAGGGCGCGACGGATGATAATTCGCAATTCTTCGGGCGTAAAGGGTTTGGGGAGAAAATCATAGGCTCCCCTTTTCATAGCTTCAACGGCCGATTCAACGGTAGCATAACCTGTAATGACGATAGAAATAATTTCAGAGTCTATTTCTTTGATTTTATTAAGAACATCAAGGCCGCTTATACCTGGCATTTTGAGGTCAATTAGAGCTAAATCAGGTTTTAGAGAAGCTGCTTTTTCCAAGCCACTTTGACCATCAGGGGCCGTTTCGACTCGGAAGCCATGTTTAACCAGGATTTGAGTGCAGGAATCACGCATGGCCTCTTCATCATCAATGACCAGAATGAGGGGCTTATCATTCATTCGATTGAAGCTCCATTCTAAAGGCTAAAATATATTTTACTTCAAAAAAGGCAAAGAAATAATCAAAATTGAAAAAAAGAAAGGTAATTTTTTAAAATTTTTTATTTTTTGAGTAGCTTTTCGATTCGGGCCAGAAGGTCAGCTGGATCAATGGGCTTGTCAATATAATCATCAGGACCGACCATCCCCTGTTCCTCGCCCTTAAACTGGAAGCGAGTCCCAGCAACCTCTTTAACGGCGGAAACGAAAATTATCGGAATATCCTTGAATTCTCTGAACTCCCGGGAAGTTTTAATGGCATGGCAGAGAGAGAACCCGTCGAAAAGACTGTCCATCATAATATCAAGGAGAATTAAATCAGGCTTTTCGGAAAAGATTTTTTCTTTAGCTTCGGTAGGATTAGAAGCAGTAGCTACTTCATAAAGAGCCGATTTAAGGATGGGCGTTACCGCAGCTACAAAATCAGGGTCGTCATCAATGACCAGAATTTTCTTAGCGCTCATTAATTATTCCTCCTTTCATCAGGAATAAATGCATTTTTTATAGCTAATTTTAACTCTTCTAAGCCGAAAGATTTAATGTAATAAAAAAAGATGTCCTGTTCTCTAACCTTAGCTTCAAGTTTCTTTGAATTTTTCTTTGTCATCATGATAATTTTGAGTTTAGGATCGAGGCTCTTAATAATAGGGACCGCTTCATAGCCCTTCATTTCAGGTAAATCCACTTCAAGAAGAAGACAATGGTAACCGCCTTCACTTATTTTTTTCAAAGCTTCCGATAAATTTTTTCCGGTGTCAATGGAATAAAATTCGTCTTCAAGTTGAAGAGCAATGTCCCTTCTTTCTTTAGGGTCAGGGTCAATGATAAGAATCCTTTTCTTTTGAGATAATGACATTATCTTTTTCCTGCTCTTCGATAAAGAGCAATTAATGTGCCAATTAGTCGGGTAATAGGAAGAGTTTGCTTTGGCTAAATAATTGAAAATAAAAGAATTATTATCAATTTTTTCTATTCTCATAATTTTAATTTAATTTAATAATTAACTTGAGGTAATTCTCCCCACTTTTATTCCATAAATTCCACCTAATTTTAGAAAAATAATTTTAACAAAGTAAAGAATCTTTGAAAAGGCTTGATTTTTTTTGAATTTAATATTAAAAAAGCGTCCAGTGGCCACAGGATTGATGCAGGATTTATAGGCAGGCAGGGCAAGCGATTGCCCTATAATTTTGACGCCACTGGACGCGGAAAAAAGAGCTTTATCTTATGCTCTGCTTTTTTATTTACTTTTTTAAAATATCTACAACTTTTTCGATAGCCTGAGCGACGGGCTGAGAAAGAGAGCCATTTTGTATAGATAAAGGCTGAATACCCAAAAGATAGGCTTTCTTAATTGTCTCCGGGCTGAGCCAGGAAAGCAGCGTTGGCATTAAGCGATGAGTCAAAGAGCTATTCCACAGAAGCTGGGTTAAAGGAACAAGAGTTATTCGACCCGGCTCTGCTCCAAAATTTAGGGCATCAACAAAGAGAATCGGTCTTCCTTCAACTTCAGTCCAGAAGGTTTCGTTTTCGACAACTTCCTCTTCCGAATAAATATCAGCGAGCCCTTCAGCCTTTAATTCTTGAACAATAACTAAGCCCGCTTTGTCATCTCCGTAAGAGAGGTTGCCCAGGCCAATAATTACTGGATTAGTGGCTTTAAATTGCTTGAGCTTGTCTTCCCATAAGGTTCCATCCATCTTTTTTATTTCAACGATATGGGTTGAGCAGCTGATGCAGGGGTCAAAGGCTCGAACAATCAATTCAAGCCTGTCTTTTATAAGGTCTTCTTTTCCCTGTTCAAGAAGCTTCTGCGCAGCTAAGAGGCAATACCGTTCAATTTCTTCAGCATTTTGGGCTGTGGGGGTAATAATATCAGCGTAGGTAACGCGACCATTTTCAATTTCATAGTGATGGATTAATAAACCTCGAGGAGCTTCAACTAAGCCGGTTCCCTGGCCATTCTTGGCTGAGTAGCCAACAATTCCAGGATCTTCCGGATATTTCAGGATTTCATCGACAACCTCAGGAATTCGTTCAAAGCAATACATGATTTCGATAGCCTGAGCCGCATTTTGAAAGAGGGGGTTTCGCTTCCAGCGATCATTGTAAAAGCGGCTTAACATCCTTTTAGCTTCGCCTTTAAGTCTTTCTCCTAGCAGATTAACTCTTGCCTGAGCGCCCACAGTATAGGTTTTTCCCTGATAACGGCTTCTTTTAGCTGTCGAATGGGGAACGAGAAATTCGTTGGTTAGTTTACAATAATCGTCGCGGTGAATTTTTTCTCCCGTCGAAATCAGAATTTCCTCTCCCCATAATCCATATTCGCCATCGCCAGGTTCACAGCAGGCAAAAATCGTTTCATCCTCGGGTATATCAGGATAAGGTAAACTGCAGAAGATTTCAGTAGTTTTATGCACAAAAGGCATGAATTGGATTGCCCTGGCTTTAATAAAAAGAAGCTCCTCCTTTGTGGGATATCGCCCAAATCCACCAATGACAGGATTTTCGCCATGAATGAAGCGGCCACTCAGAATTTTCATGATATGGTTACCGAACTGCTTCATCTCCAGGGCAATTTTAACTTCCAAGGGGAAGCGGGAGGCCATGGCAATAGCATTAGGAAAGCCAACATAATCAGGAAGAGCGAGATAATAAAGATGGAGAGAGTGACTTTCGATAAATTCGCCGAGATGCATGAGCTCTCGAAGAAGAGTAACCTTTGGCGGTACCTTAACTCCGAGGGCATTTTCAATAGCTCTGAGGACCGCATTTTTATGGGAAAGAGTACAAATGGCACAGATCCTGGGGACAAGGCTTACATCTTCTTCGGGTGTTTTGCCGACAGACAGCCTTTCGATCAATCGGGGACCTTCATTGATGAGAAATTTGACCTCAGTGACCGCCTGGCCATCAATCGTGACCATGAGACCACCATTACCTTCAACCCGAGCTAAATGGTCAATGGTTATGGTTTTCATCGTCATCGCCTCTCCTTTTTCAAAGAGTTAAAAAAGTCCACAATGGTTGTACCTGAATAAATGGCCATTTTTCGCTGAAGGCTTTCCGGATCGAATCCTTTTTCAAGCAGAAGCTTAAATTCAGCCGATCGATTGGCTTCTTCGGCCGGCCCCCAGCAGCCAACACAGGGCAAATTGTGACTGGGGCAGACGGCTCCACAACCAGCCTTAGTCAGAGGGCCAAGACAGGCAATATTTTTATTGAGAAGACATTCGTTTTCCCGCCATTTACATTCCATACAAACGGGAAAACGGTAAAGTTCAGGGGGATGACCGGCCAGAAGCCGAGTAAAAGTAGTTAAAAATTGTTCTTGGCCGATGGGACAGCCGGGAAGATAATAATCAACCTTAATGAAGGTATCTATAGGCTGAGAAGGTATAGGCCTAACATTGGTAGGCTTTAAATCTTTATAAACCTGACGAAATTCTTTGGACCAATTACCTGAAGCAGTCAGGGCAGCCTGAATTCCCCCTTCGCAAGCGCAATTGCCTATAGCGATGACCAAGCCAGCGCGCCGGCGGATAGCCAAAAGCTCTTCCTTTTCTTCTTCGGTCGTGACTGTACCTTCAATCAAGGCAATATCGACAGGGCCGTCGCTATTATCACTTTTAGCCATAAGAAAGGCCTCAATATCAGCGGCCGAAAAAATATCGACAAGTTGTGATTCGCAATCAAGAATAAGGAGAGCGCAGCCTGCGCAGCCTGTTAATTCAAAAATGCCTATTTTTAATTTTTCCATCTTGTTCCTCCCTAAATAAGCTCTCTCATGTGGAGCACATCCCAGTAAGTGAAAACAGGGCCATCAAGGCAGGTGTAAATGTAGTCAATCGCACAATGACCGCATTTACCCACTCCACACTTCATTCTTCTTTCAAGAGTCATGAGAATTTGATGTTTGGGTATATTAAGTTTAACCAGCTCTTTGATGACAAATTTATACATAACAGGAGGCCCACAAACTAAGGCGTAGGTGTTAGCTGGATTGATATCTTTGACCTTGGGAAAAAGGGTTGTAACTACACCTATATTTTCCGTCCAGGTTCCAGTATCATCGGCGTCGACTGCTAAATGGCATTCAAGATCGACTCTCTTTTTCAAATCAAAATATTCTTCCCGGAAAATCATTTCTGCTGGCCTTTTAGCCCCATAAAGAACAATGACCCGGCCAAATTGGTCTCGATTGTCAAGACAATAAAGAAGAACTGAGCGCAAAGGGGCGGCTCCAAGCCCACCCACGACGATTAAAACATCTTTTCCTTCCATAGCTTCTATGGGGAAGCCATTACCATAGGGACCACGAAGGCCAATAAGGGAATTCTCCCTGAGCCGAAAAAGAGCGTTGGTCACCGTTCCAACCTTCCGGATACAAAACTCGAGTAATCCCGGTCGAGATGGCGTCGAAGATATCGAAAAGGGAGCCTCACCTGCACCTAAAACGGAAATCATGGCAAATTGGCCAGGCCGATAACGAAAGCTCAAAGCTTTTTCCATATCAACGAGTCTAACTTGAAAAAACCTCACATCCTGGGTTAAGTTATAAGCCCGAACTATTCGGGCTGGTTCAGGCAGAAAGGGATTGGATTGATTTAATTTTGTTTCAGGTTTCATGGTTTCACCTCAATAGAAAAACGAGCCCAGAAGGCATCAACCTTTTTCCCCTCCAGAGAATCGGAGATTGATTTAACATTGATGCCTACGGGGCAGGTCACAAGGCAACGGCCACAGCCAACGCAGCTGGGCTTGCCATATTTAGAACCGAAGGCCTGAAGTTTATGGGTATACCAAAGTTTCAGACGCGAAGATTTTTTACTCCGGAAATTTTCCCCTCCAGCCACCAGAGAATATTCGAGCAGCGTACAGGAATCCCATTCTCGAACCCTCCGTCCAGGTTTATCTCCCAGAAGAATTTCATCTCGAACGTTATAGCAATTGCAAGTAGGACAGACCATTGAACAGGAGCCACAGGCCAAACAGGCGGTGCCGGCTCTCTCCCAGACCGAATCATTGTATTTGAGCTCCATTAAATCGGGCATAAAAACGAAGTTGATTTTTGTCTTGAAAGCCTGGGCTCTTTTCTCCCGCCACTCAATGTATTTTTCAATATCTTTTGTTCCAAGGCTTTCTTCAAAGAACTCGGGTTTTATTCTAATGAGATCATCACCGCGGCTGGAGCCAATCCAGACAAGATAATCATCGCCAAGCTCGGAGAAAAATAAATCGAAACCTTCCTCAATAATATCGGTATGGGTTGATTGACAAAGACAATATTCGTCGGGCCAACAGGATAGTCCGAGAATGAGGGTCTTTTGTCTTGCTTGGACATAATAAGAATCAGGGAAATTCTGAGTAAAAATGCGATCAAGGGTAAGCAAACCATGAATGTCGCAAGGATGAAGACCAAAGAGTATACGATCTTTTATCCAGCTATAATCTTCTTTATAACCTTTGGCAGTAACCTGAAACATATTGAAGCTCGGGGGGATAAATAATTTTTTTGGGGGCAAAAGCGTTCGGGTAAAATTGAGGTTAATTTTGTTTATTTCTTCAGGAAGGATAAATTGAAAAACAGTCTGACTATCTTTTTTCACAGGCGCCCAAAGCTCAATTCCGTTAGATAGGGACTGTAAAAAAGAAAAGAGGTTTAGTTTTTTTAATTTAAGTATCCTCATGGCCTTTTCCTTTTAAAAGCATAAAAATAAGCCTCCTAAAATTTTAAAAATAAAACCGTTCGTATTTTATGCAAAATTCATGCCTAAGTAAAAGAAATTTCTCCTTTCTGGTCTAGCTAACTATAAGAAAAATCTGAAATTATAGCAACTTATTTTCTGTTTTTTTAACTCCTCAAAATTAATTAAAAGGAAAAGAGGAAAATTTCCCCACCAAGGGAAAAAAGGGACGGTCTTTCTCCTCCTTAGAGGGAATCAAGATCAATTTTATATTTTTTTATTTTAGCCCACAGCGTTTTGCGGTCGATCCCTAAAATTTTAGCCGCAGTACTTTTATTTCCTTTGTGTTCTTTTAAAACAGCCTTTATATATTCCTTTTCAATTTCAGCCAATGGCCGGAACGGAGGCATCCAGGGTGAAAAGTAAGACGGCTGAGCTGAAATTCCATGGGGAATAAGATCCTCAAGATCAATCATATCTCCCCGGGCGAGAACGACGGCTCGTTCAATCGTATTTTCGAGTTCCCGGACATTGCCTGGCCAATCATACTCCATGAGCGATTTCAAGGCCCTTGACGTAATCCCCTTTATGTTTTTCTTAGCCCGGCGATTATATTTTTGCAGGAAATGCTGGGCAAGGAGGGGAATATCTTCTTTTCTTTCTCTTAGAGGTGGTAAATGCAAGGGAACAACGTTCAATCGATAGAAAAGATCCTCTCTGAATTTTCCCTTTTTAACAAGGTCAGCCAGATTTTCATTCGTGGCCGCCAAGATTCTTACATCAACTTTAATTGGGCGGTTACTGCCAATCCTAGTTATTTCTCTTTCCTGAATTACCCTTAGTAGTTTCGCTTGAATATTTGGACTGATATTAGAAATTTCATCGAAAAAAATGGTGCCGCCATCGGCCACCTCAAAACGTCCGTGTTTAGTTTCATAAGCTCCGGTGAAGGACCCCTTGACATGACCGAAAAGCTCGCTTTCAAAAAGCGTTTCAACCAAGGCTCCACAATCAACGACGACAAAAGGTGCTCGACGGCGAGAACTATGGCGATGAATTTCCCTAGCAATTAGCTCTTTGCCTGTTCCGCTTTCCCCTGTAATGAGAACAGTACTTTCAGTTGGCGCTACCCGGCGAACAATATCAAGAACTTTTTGCATGGCCGGGCTTTGACCGATAACCAGCTCAAACTCAATTTTGGTTTCCAGTTCTTGCCGTAAATAAATGTTTTCGTAAAGAAGGCGACGATTTTCAAGGGCTCTTTTGGTTATAACCCGGAGTTCTTCAGGAGTGAAGGGTTTGGGCATATAATCAAAAGCTCCCTTTTTCATCGCCTCAACCGCTGATTCGATAGAGCTATAACCAGTAATGATAATAACCGGCGTTTCTGGGCTAACTTCTTTCATTCGGGTAAGGACATCCATTCCTTTCATTCCCGGTAGTTTAAGGTCAAGAAAAACGAGATGAAAATTCTCTCTTTGAAAGAGCTCAAGGCCTTCTTGAGCTTCCCGAGCCTCTTTGACTTCATAGCCTTCGCGAGACAAAACTTGGCTCATGGCGTCGCGAATGGCTTCTTCGTCGTCAATTATTAGAATTTGAGTTTTTTCCATCATCAGATGATTCCCTTCGAAGGGGTAGAATAACAGTAAAAGTTGATCCCCTGCCTACCTGGCTTTGAACTTCTATCGTTCCTTGATGCTTTTGAATAATACTATAGCTTATGGCCAGGCCAAGGCCTGTCCCTTTGCCCACTTCTTTGGTGGTGAAAAAGGGCTCGAAAATCCTAGACAGATCTTCAGGTCGAATGCCATGCCCAGTATCGGTGAAGGCAATTTTTATTTTTTGATGCTCAAGATCAAGGGAAGTTTTGATGGTCAAAGTCCCCTGTCCATTCATGGCCTCGGCAGCATTAATTATAATATTCATAAAAACCTGCTGCAGTTGAGAGGGATCAGCGATAATACGGGGTAGCTGATCATATTCTTTTTTTATAATAATGTTCTGGAAAAGGGCTTGTTTTTCTAATATTCCTAAAGCGCGATCCACAGTTTCATTGATATCGGTGGGAACCATTTCTGGTTCCTTGGGTCGGGCGAATTCAAGGAGCCTTTTAACTATGTCTTTGCAGCGGCTCGTTTCTTTGACAATTTTTTTCAAATTTTCATAGCTAGGGGTATTCTTGGGGGTTTCTTCAAGAAGGAGGTGGCTGTAAATCAGAATAGCTCCCAGGGGATTATTAATTTCATGGGCTACTCCAGCAGCTAATTTCCCTAGGGAAGCTAGTTTTTCCGATTGGAGGAGCTTGGCCTGCATTTCAGTTAATTCTTTTGTCCTCTCCTCCACTTTTTTCTCCAAAGTTCGGCCCCATTCGATAAGCTCTTCATTAGCCCGGCGTAGTTGCTCGATCATCTCATTAAAAGAGGCTGCCAGGATCCCAAGCTCATCACGAGTTTTTATTTCCACTTTATGGGATAAATCGCCTCGGGCAATTTCTTGAGTGGCCACAACCATTTTCTGGAGGGGTCGAATTATTTGGGTCGTAGAAAAATAAAGTATGATAAAAAGAAAAAGGACGCAAAGAGAAGCCATGGCCGTAAAGGTTAGCATGAGGCGATTGGCTGTATCAATGTAGGGTTTTTCTAGCATGCCCACGTAAAGAATGCCAATGATTTGGCCTTCCACATTTTTTATAGGCTCATAGGCGGTGATATACCAATCGTTTACGACAAAGGCTCGATCAATCCAAGCTTTCCCTTCATCTAAAACAGCCCTTTTAACTTCGGCCGAAAGAAGAGTGCCAATTGCTCTTTCGCCTTTTTCATTACGAACATTGGTAGATATTCTAAGATCGTCAAGAAAAATAGTGGCCGTACCCACATCTCTTCCTTTATATTTTTCTCCCTTAAAAACTATTTCCTTGATTCGATCGACAATTTCATAATTGCGATTAAGGAGAATAGCGCCATAAAGGACACCAACGGGATGATGTCTTTCATCCAGAACAGCGGCAGCTGCTTTAAGAACAAGACCTCTGGATTCAAAATTCTGAGCCCTAGGAGCCGCCCTAAGTGTCGGAATAAATTCTATGAAGGCTTGGGCAGCTAGATCGGCTCCTTCAAGAAGCAGTTGCTCCCCAGAGATTATCTGAGGGTAAGCCACCACTGACCCTTTAAGAGCTAATTTAATTAATTCATCCTGAGATTGGTCATCTCCAACCACTTGGGGATTACGGGTACGGACAATCACTTTACCTGAACTGTCGGTCATTGTCAGAATATCAAGGCCAAAGTCAGTTCTAACCCGGTTTAAATACCGCAAAAGAAGGTTTGAATTGCCTCCCCTCAAAGCTTCAACAATACTTTCCCGTGAGGCGGTTAAGGTAACAATCTGGCGGATATCGTTGAGTTTTTCATTGAAAACCATCCAAGCCGCGGCAAGATCGTGCTTGACCTTTAGTTGAGCCTGGGCAATAAGAGTATTTCTCACAAGACGGGATCCGATGATTAAGGAAATAAGGCCACCAATGATGATAACGGCCAGAAAGCTTAAAATGAATTTTGTCCGCAGAGAAAGAATTACCTGCCGCATTTAAATTTAAAAAAAAATTCTTCCTTACTTAACTTTAATTTTTTCAAGGCTATAGTCTTTTTTAACAAAGAGATTTAGCTTTTTTCTTTTAAGACCATTAAATTTTAAAATAAAAATCAGCTCAAAGAGAAAAATTTAGTTTCTTTTCAATTGCTCAATTAACCGGCCCTGGTAGTCGTAAATATTAATTATTAGAGGCATCTCTCCAGGGAGAGCGTGAGTTCCACAGGCATGACAGGGATCATAAGGACGAAAAGCCATTTCGGCCAAATTAAGAAGACCATCGGAAATTTTCCCACCTTTAATAAACGCTTTAGCTGCTTTTTCAATGGACATAGCGATAGCTGCCGAATTATTCATGGTCGCCACAATCAGGTTAGCTTCAGTTACTAGGCCGCGTTCATCTGTCTTGTAATGATGAATCAATGTTCCCCTCGGGGCTTCAACCACGCCAACTCCCTCGGTTGGAGTTTCCGTGGGGATGCGGCGAATATCAGGGCTGGTAATATCTTTATCTTCAAGTAAAGCCACCATGGCTTCGGCCGCCTGCAAGGCTTCAATTAATCGAGCCCAGTGAAAAGCCAGGGTATTGTGAGCCGGTTTGCCACCAAGAACTTCATACATTCTTTCATATTCCTGCTGAGCTAAAGGCGTAGCCATACCGTCAGAGGCATTCAGTCGAGCTAGGGGGGCAACGCGATAAATACTTGTCTCTTTGCCTTCAATGAAGCCGCGCCAGCCTAATTTTTTTAAATAGGGGAATTTAATATAGGACCAGGGTTCCACATGTTCAGCAATATGATCCAAATAATCGGCTGGCTTAAACTTAGCGAATTCCTTACCCTCAGGATCAACTACTCGAATCCAGCCATCATAAAAGTTGACCTTATTTTTATCATCAACCAAACCCATATAATAGGTTGTTAATTTATAAGCATCACTTAATACCAGATCGACATAAGCCTTGTTCTTGAGAACAACATCCTCAAAAATTTTAAGGGCAAACTTGGCGAACTCAACGGCATGGCGAGCTACTTCAAGGAATTGTTGCCGATGCTCCTCATCTAAACCTTTAGATACTCCTCCGGGCAGGCCACATACAGGGTGGATGACCTTGCCGCCGAGATAATTAATTATATCTCTGACTTCCCGCCGGATTTTTATTACCTGGCCGCCAATTTCAAGTCCCACCTTGCCAATTACACCCAAAATGTTTCTTTCAGCCGCCGGAGCCTGTGGGCCGACGACAAAATCAGGACCCCCCAGGAAAAAGAAGTGCAGGGTATGGTCTTCCATCATGAAAGCATTGTAAATCAATTCTCTAATTTTTCGGGCAGTGGGGGTAGGTTCAACGTGAAAGACAGCATCAACACATTTGGTTGAGGCCATATGATGGGCGGTTGGACAGACACCACAGATGCGGGGAGTAATCCTGGGCATTTCTTCGACAGGCCGGCCAATGGCAAACTGTTCGAAACCCCTTAATTCCGGAACTTGAAGGAAGGCTCTTTCAACATCACCGGCCTCATTTAAAAAAATTTCAATTTTGCCATGACCTTCTAATCGAGTTATAGGATCAATAGTTATTCTTTGACTCATTTTATTGCCTCCATTTTTCTCCGGCCAAGAATTGATTTGGGCAGGCTAAAGCGATAGAAAGTCCCGGCCGGATCATCTATCGTCTGAACGATTTTTTCTATTTCTTTTTCATCTTTGGCATCGATAAGGGAAGCCAAGGCTGAGAGAAATTTAGCTCCCTGATCATAAACCTGGTCAGTTGGCCCGAAGCAACCCCGGCAGGGCATATTGGCCTTTATGCATCTTTCCTCACAGCCCGTTCTAGTAGCCGGTCCCATACAGATAATTCCCTGAGCCAAAAAGCATTTCTCAGGATCAAGCATGACTTGCCAAGGCCTTTTGAATTCCTTAATCGTTAGCTTTTCAGGCTTAGTCTTGTTACGATCACAATCATCACAGAGGGATTTATTGGGAGAAAGGACCGAACCCTTAGGCGGCAACTTACCTTCAAGAATAGCTAAGACAGCATCCATTACCAACTTGGGTGGTGGTGCACAGCCAGGTAGATAATAATCAACCTCAATTACCTGATCGAGAGCCCGCACCGTGTCATAGAAGGCTGGTAAAGTCAGCTCTTTACCCTCAATCACCACCTTTTCTTGAGGAACAACTCCATCGGGGTTGACAGTCGAAGGAGTTGTGAAATAGGCCCGGCGGAAGATAGTTTCCTTATTCCAGAAATTGGCTAGGCCGGGAACACCACCTAAATGAGCGCAGCTACCGAAAGCGACCACGAGCTGGGATTTGCGGCGCAACAAATGAACCATCTCCTCCTGCTCAGAAAGCCTAACCGAGCCATTGATAAAACTGACGGCAATTGATTTATCAGGCATGGCCTCTACGTCTTTTTTCTTAAAATCTAAGGCTACAGGCCAGAAAACAATATCCACGGCCTCAACGACCTTAAGGATGTTTTCAGCCAAATCAACCACGGCTTCCTCGCAGCCACCGCAGGATGCACACCAATAGAAAGCAACCTTAGGCTTGCTCATGGGAGCCTCCATCAAATCTAAAATTAAGAGGACCTAAACGCCGTATTTGATCAGTAAACTCATTGACAATCTGCTGAAAACGAGCTCCTTCCGAGGCCGAAACCCAAGCCAACCGACACCTTTCTTTTTCAATTCCCAGCTGTTCCAGCATCCGCACAAGGAGCTTATAACGTCTTAAAGCTTTATAATTCCCTTCCTGATAGTGACAATCTCCGGGATGGCAACCAGAAATGAGCACGCCGTCAGCCCCTTCGCGAAAGGCCTTGAGAACAAACTGAGAATCAACCCGGCCACTGCACATAACCCGAATAATTCGGATATTGGGAGCATAGACCATTCGGGCTGTACCGGCCAGGTCGGCCCCGGTATAAGAGCACCAATTACAGAGAAACCCCACTAAGCGGGGCTCAAAAGATCCATTACTCATCAGTGCCTCCTCTTAAGACAATGCCTTAAAATTATTTTTTTATAAACGTTAAATTATACACGATTATAGTTTTTAATTTCCATTTTTTCTTCATTTAAATTAAAGAAGTAATATCCCTTCGATTTCAGCCATAATCTGCTTGTCACGGAAGTGACGCTGTTGAGCCGCACCGGAGGGACAAGCGGCCACACAGGTACCACAGCCTTTGCAGAGAGCGTCGTTGACGATAGAAATATCTTTTTCGCGATCATAGGTAATAGCATTAAAGGGGCAAAGACCCACGCAGATTTGACAACCAGAGCATAGCTCTTCATTGATTTCGGCCGTAACAGGTTCAAGAGCAAAGACCCCTTTATCAGCCAGAGCCAGAGCTTCCGCCGCAGCTGCGCCGGCCTGAGCAACCGTATCGGGAATATCTTTAGGACCCTGGCAGCAACCAGCTAAGAAAATGCCGTCAGAGAAAGAAGAAACAGGTGCCAACTTGGGATGTCTTTCTAAGAAAAACATATCTTGACTGCAGGAGATATTGAAAATTTTAGCTATTTGATTGTGATCCACACTTGGTTCAATTCCTGTGGCCAAAATAACCATATCGACCGGTACTCTTCTAACCACTCCGAGCAAAGTATCTTCAACTCGAATAATCAATTTGCCTTCCTCTTCTTTGGTTAAAGCCAGGTCAGTTATTTCGGCGACTCTTCCCCGAATGAATTTGGTGCCTTCCTCAAGAAGACGATGATAGAATTCTTCGTAGCCCTTGCCAAAGCAGCGCATATCAATATAAAAATCGTAAATGTCAGCTTCAGTTTTTTCCTTAATTAGATGGGCAAATTTAAGGGAATACATACAGCAAATCCGGGAGCAATATTCATTATAATGTTCATCTCTTGAGCCCACGCAATGGACAATGCCCACTGACTTTGGTTCTTGGCCATTGGTCATAAGAATTTTGCCACCGGTGGGTCCGGAGGCATTGACCAAATGCTCAAATTCAAGAGCAGTAATAACATTAGGCAATCGGCCATAACCATAAGCAGGGATTCGGCGGGCATCAAAGGGTTTAAAGCCTGTGGCCATAATGATTGAACCCACCTCAATTTCCACAATTTCATCTTCCATTTCATGATTGATGGCCTGACGCTCACAGACTTTGGCGCAAAGCTGACAGTTCCCTGTTTTAAAATGGATACAGGCCTTTTCATCAATAAAAGGAACCATAGGCACAGCCTGTCGAATGGGGACGCGAATGGCGGTCGAAGGACCTAAATAAAGCTCTTCGTGAATGACCTTTCGGCCATATTTGTCTTCATAAGATATGGCCCCTGTAGGACAGAAGTGGGCGCAGGCAGTACAGCCAATACAGGCTTCTGAGGGCTCGCCAAAGGGAGGCATAACCTTACGCTCGATACCACGATCAATAAAACTGATAGCGCAAGCACCAACAACCTGTTCACAGGCGCGAACACAGAGTCCACAGAGAATGCATTTTTCAGTGGGGTCCTTAATGGGAAATCGGGGTTTTTCAATTCCCAAATCCCTGGCCAATCGCTGTACAGGTTCAGCGGCCGGCGCTCGAGCCAAAAGCATTTCGACATTAAGACGACGACTTTGGAGAGCGCGGGGAGAGGCTGTCTGAATTTCCATGCCTTCTTGAACCTTGGTATTGCAGGAAGTCATGAGTTCTGTTTTTCCCTTTAAGTTGACTTCAACTAGGCAAACTCGACAAGCAGCATAGGGCTCAATTAGGGGGTGATAGCAAAGAGTGGGAATTTTTATATCCAGCTTTTCCGAAGCCTTTAAAATAGTTGTCCCTTCTTCTACTTGAATTTTTTTACCATCGATGGTTACGGTAATCATCTTTTAACCTCCTCAATCAACTTTTACGGCGCCAAAATTGCAGACTTCATAGCAGACGCCGCATTTTATACATTTGGATTGGTCAATTTTATGAGCCTCGCCCTTGGCTCCGATAATAGCCTCAGAGGCGCAATTGCGACGACAGACATCGCAGCCATGACCTTTTTCGAGGCAAATTTGAGGATCAATAGTGTAAACATTTAGCTGTCGGCAGACATGGGCGGGGCATTTTTTATCTCTTATGTGAGTAATGTACTCGTCTCGAAAATAACGAAGCGTGGTCAAAACTGGATTAGGCGCTGTTTTTCCCAGGCCGCAAAGGGATGTTTCTTTAACGGTGTAAGCTAATTCTTCAAGCAGACTCAAATCTTCTTCTGTTCCTTTTCCCTCTGTTATGCGGGTCAAAATATCAAGCATGGCCTTTGTTCCTTCTCGGCAGGGAGTGCATTTGCCACAACTTTCATCTTGGGTGAAGGAAAGGAAGTAGCGAGCTACATCAACCATGCAGGTATCCTCGTCCATAACGACCATGCCGCCAGAACCCATCATGCTACCAGCTTCAGTGAGGCTCTCATAATCAATGGGCAAGTCAATTTTTTCCGCAGGTATACATCCTCCAGAGGGACCGCCGGTTTGGACAGCCTTAAATTTTTTGCCTCCAGGAATACCCCCACCGATGTCATAAATAATTTCCCTTAAGGTAATGCCCATGGGGACTTCAACTAAGCCGGTATTGTTAATTTTCCCAACAAGAGAAAAGACCTTCGTACCTTTACTAGTAGGTGTACCTATAGAAGCAAACCACTTTCCGCCGCGATCAATAATTACAGGAATATTGGCCCAGGTTTCTACGTTGTTAATACAAGTCGGCTTACCCCAAAGGCCTTTTTCGGCGGGATAGGGAGGCCTTGGCCTTGGTTCCCCTAAACGGCCTTCAATGGAGGCTATAAGGGCTGTTTCCTCCCCGCAAACGAAAGCTCCGGCGCCTCGGACCACTCTTATATCAAAGTTAAAGCCAGTTCCTAAAATGTCATGGCCCAAAAGACCATAATCCCTGGCCTGGTCAATGGCAATGAGAATTCTTTTAACGGCCAAAGGATATTCATTCCTTACATAAATAAATCCTTTAGTTGCCCCGATGGCTTTGGCGCCGATTAACATACCTTCAATTACCGTGTGGGGATCAGCTTCCAGGATACTGCGATCCATGTAGGCGCCAGGGTCGCCCTCGTCACCATTGCAAACAATATATTTTTCTCCATCAGGTGAGGGCGCATTGCGAACCAATTGCCATTTTAATCCCGTAGGGAAACCTGCTCCGCCGCGACCTCGAAGGCCAGAGATAGTTACTTCATGGATTATTTCTTCTGGGGTCATCTGGGTAAGAGCTTTAACCAGCGATTTGTAGCCATCCTGAGCAATGTAATCCTCAATTTTTTCAGGATCGATTAAACCGCGGTTACGAAGGGCTACCAAGACCTGTTTTTTAAAGAACTGGATTTCACTAAGAACTGGAATCGGCGTTTTTTCTTCCGGTGGCTGGTACATTAACTTCTTGACAGGCCGGCCTTTTAAAAAATGCTCCTCCACTAAATAAGGAATTTCTTTCACCGTCAGCATTTGATAAAAGATATTGCCTGGCTGAACGACCATTAGGGGCCCTCTTTCACAAAAGCCATTACAGCCAGTGGTGACTACTTTAACCTCATTTTCAAGGCCCTGGCGTTTTATTTCCTTTTCCAGAGCCTCCTTTATTTCAAAGGCCCGATTGGATACGCAGGCCGTGCCAGCGCAGACCATTAGGTGAATTCGATAAAGTTTTTCTTTTTCTACAGCCATTTTGTTTCTCCTTAAGTAAGATCAGTTTTTTCACTGCCGATGCCCAAGGCATAGGCAGTAACTATTTCTCCGTTTAGGATATGTTTTTCAAAGATTTCCTGAGCTTTTTTCTCGGTTAAATCGACGTATTTCACAGGTGCCTGGCCGGCGATTTCAATTGTCGCCATAGGTTCCCGGCTGCAAAGGCCAGCACAGCCGGAGGTGGTCACCAATACGTCCGTCAGGCCTCTTTTTTCAATTTCCCGCAAAAAGGCATTTAAAATGTTGCGGGCGCCCGCCGCTAAACCACAGGTACCCATATGAACATTGATTTTAGCCCTAAACTGAGTTTGTTCCCGGATAAAGGTGGTTTTTCTTACTTCTTCTCTTAATTTTTCAAGCTCCTCTATGGTGAGCTTTGGCATTTCTGGCCTCCTTCATTTTTTATATTTCTTTATAATAACGGGGACCTTTGTCTGGGTTACTTTTCCATGAACTTCTTCTCCAACCATGACAACTGGGGCCAAACCGCAGCAGCCAAGGCAGCGAACGGCATCGAGGCTGAAAAGAAGATCAGAAGTTGTTTCGCCAGTCTTAATTCCGAGCTCTCTCTCGAATTTCTCAAGAATAAGCTGGCCGCCACGGACATGACAGGCTGTGCCCAAGCAGACATGGATTGGATGTTTCCCCTTAGGTTTTAAGCTGAAAGCCCGGAAAAAGGTCGCCAGGCTTAAAATCCGGCTTAAAGGAACGCCCATTTCCCGGGAGATTTGCTCCAGGGCTTCTCGAGGTAAATAGGAATATTCTTCCTGTAAATCCTGAAGCATGGCGATGAGGGAACTCTCATCGCGAGCGTATTTGTTTAGAATTTCAGAGACTTTGGCTTCGATCATGTTCCCTCCTTAATATAGATAAATTCTGATTAATATAATTCCTGATGGCCTTTAAGACCTCAGGATGATTAATAGCCATCTCTGGATAATTTTCTTTGAATTCCCGAGTATTAAAGGTAAATTCAAAATTATTCCTTCGATGATAATAATGCCATTCAATATCAGGATGACCGGCAATCAAAGTTATTATGGTCAAAGCAACGTCCCCCAATGGCTTGAGATCAATGTGACTCAAGCGAAAAGTAGCTGTGACCTTCGTTCCCTTTCCAGGAGTTGATTCCACCTTGAGTTGGCCTTGAGCAGCCAGGCAGGCCTCATGAAGGAAGGGAAGACCAAATCCAAATCTTCGGGTTGTTCTGGTAGTATAAAATGGATTGAGGGCCTGCTGGCATTCCTCAGGAGTCATGCCTCGGCCGTTATCTTCAATTTCAAGTTTAAGAAGATCAGTTGACCGGTCTTCGATCAAGCCAATTTTTACACAGGTTGCGCCAGCTTCAACAGAATTCTCAGCTATATCCAAAATGTGAAGAGAAAGATCTTCCATCGTCGGCCTCAGTTCAAAATTTTTCTTCCTCCTTGGCCTTTCAAAGCCATAACTATCTCCTCAAAAATAAGATCAGCCACAAAGAATGAAGTGGTGGCCGCGCCTATCTCTTCAGGTTTATGGGCGTCGGAAAAGGCCACCAAAGGATAGGAATAAGTAAATTTCTTTTTGGCCTCTTCAAAGGAAAGTCGAGGTGAAATTTCGAGAGCGTCAAGAGGTAAACCAGGAGGGATAAAACCTAATTGTCCCAGAAGACTGAATCCCTGCCGATCGATATGAGAGGCAATGGCTAAGCCACCTAGGGAATGAATCAATTGGATCGTTTCTTCGAGAGTTAAAGTTGTCGCGCCAATAAGCAATCGCTGGTTAAAGCTTAAGACTTCATCGTTCTCATTGGCGACAATTTGCCAACCATAGAGGTCAGGATTATTTTCTCCGGGAAGATGGGCATAGATTTTTTCCTGCAATTCAAAGGCTGACTCCAGTTTAGAAAAGAGAGCCAGAAGATGAACCTCCTCCCGAGTAGTCACTTCCATTCCAGGTATAACTTTGAGGGAAAGCTTGCGGCCAGCTTCAATTACGGCTGGTATATTTTCAGCAGAGTTATGGTCGCAGATGGCGATAATGTCAATTGCCTTTTCCTTGGCTAGAGCGGCAATTTTTCGGGGTGACATCTGAAGCGCAGCGCAGGGTGAAAGACAGGTATGAAGATGAAGATCTGTTCTTACCGGTCTTAACATTATTTCTCTTTTTCCTTTAATAAAAAATAGAGCTTACCGGAAATAACAAAAGAATTTTCTTCAGTCCCCAAGAGAGGCAAATTTTCTTCCTCAGCTTTTTGACGGGTTTCTTCTTCTGGTTGACGGCCATTGACCAAAACAATCCCAGCAAGATCTTTAAGCTTGCCTACAGCTACGATATTGGGATGAATCTGAAGGGTGATCCATAGGTTGCCCTCTCGAGCGTTAGCCATCACATCGCTTAAAAGATCAGAGGTATAGCCGCCTGTAACTGTCCCATCAAGACTGGCTCTTGAAGTAAAAACTTTAAGATTAAGACGGTCAATAATTTCTTTTAAATTCATAAATCGTTTTCCTTTTTTGCTTCTTTTTCGGGCTTTTTTATTTTGATACCTGTTTTTTCCACCAGGGTGATTATTTCCTGGGCAAGCAGAGTTATTTTTTGAGGCCAGAGAAAGACACAATCATTAAGGTCAGCCTCGCCCTGAACTACATCTTCAGCGAAGGCCAGACAGGTAGGTGAACCGCAGGCACTACAATCTATCTTGGGCAGCTGTTCAAAAAGTGTCTCTTTTAATTTCTTTTTTTGAATGGCCCGTCCTATGTCTTGATCAAGGGGACTCAGGGGTCTTGGTTCAAGCTTGCCCTCAATAAGATAATATTTCTGCTCATAGCGGCGGCGAACCTCCCTAATATCAGGGCAGGCCTTAATCTTTTCATATTCTAACGTTTCTATTAATTTGATGATTTTATTGTAAGAACTGTAGGTGTTTTCTACGGTCAGTGACCCGCCCACGCAACCATGGGTACAGGAGTAAGCTTCGATAAAATCAATATCTCTAATTTTTCCTTTTTCGATATCGTCAAAGACTTTGATGATTTCAGCCAATCCAGAAACAGCCAGAGAATTGCGGAGTCGGAGGGTTCTGGACATTCCCCCTGAAATAGCCCAGCCTATACCTAAAATACAGATGCTTTCGAGGCCCCGGCGTTGGCCTTCGCTTTCCTCGAGACTTTCCATGGCTGAAATTAAAGGACCATAAATGTCAGCAATGGAGAGAGCTCCGTCAAGGTTGGACCGACCTTTTTCAGCTGGCTGTTTAATCGAAATCATTTTGACTGGGCAGGGTGTTATGTAAAAAGTGCCGATTTCCTTTTCCGGAATTTCAAGCTGCCGGGCTTTTTTCTTTTTAATTTCTCGAGCTGCAATTTCCCTAGGTGTATCTATAGGGATAATGTGATCAATTAACTCAGGATATTTAACTTGAATCAGGCGAACAATAGTCGGGCAGGCATTGGAAATAAGAGGTCTCGGTCCATTATAGTTTCGCAAGTATTCCTGGATGGCAAAACTTACTTCACCGCAGGTATAGGCCAGATCAATGGCTTCATCAAATCCGAGTTTTTTCAACCCGGCCAAAATTTTATCAGGTAAAATTTCACGACCAAATTGAGCATAAAGGGCAGGTGAAGGGATGGCAATTGTATATCGAAAGCGACTTAGCTCACCAAAAGGATCGGTTAGGGGGATGATGGCGCCGTTGGGACAAACGGTGATGCATTCTCCACAGTCAATACACCTTTCCTCAATCATTCGGGCCTTGCCATTACGAACCCTGATAGCTTGGGTAGGACAAACTCGAAGACAGCGCATTCGGCCTCGGCATTTAGTTTCATCAAACCGAATAGAATGATAATATTGATTCATTGTTTCTTCCCTTGGTCAAGAAAGATGGTTATGTTGAGACAAGTTCCCTTTCCCACTTCTGAGGAAATCTCGAAGATGTCTGAATTTTTCTTGATGTTAGGTAAGCCCATACCTGCGCCAAAGCCCATTTCTCTCATTTCAGGAGTCGCCGTCGAATAGCCTTCCTGCATGGCCAATTCAATGTCAGGTATTCCCTGGCCCTCATCCTGGACAAAAAATTTAATTTGCTGAGGAGTAACCTTGAGCATAAAAATTCCTCTTTGAGCGTACATAACCACATTCATTTCAGCTTCATAAGCTACGATAGCTGCTCTTCGCACAATATTAGGGTCAATTCCTAATTCTTTTAAAATCTCTTTTATTTGAGTGGAAACTTGGCCAGCATGATGAAAATCCCCGCCCGTAATGGAGAATGTTTCTATCAGTCCACTTTCTTTTTCGTTGCCTTGAATTTTAACCATCATTATTCTGCGTCCCTGACGCTTTTCAGCCCCCTTTGATAGAGGAGTCCACAGGCCTGATACATAAGATAATTGGTCGTTAAAAGGGGTATATTCTGTTTTGCAGCTAAAGCAATGCCCTCTTGATCCGGTTTCTTACCCCGAACATAAAGAATAGCTTTAGCTTCTATAATATTGGCCGTGCGCACACTCTGCACATTGGCCAGGCCCGTAATAAGAAGCATTCCTGGTTTGCCGAGGGCAAGGACATCACTCATCAAATCTGAAGCGCAGGCCATTTCAATTTCCTCTTCAAGATGATCTTCCCCGCAAATAATTTCCGCTTGGAGCAAATCCTTTATTTCTTTAAGTTTCATTTTAGGCTTCTTTTTCCACTCTTTTGATAATGATGTCTCCCCTTCGAATTATCCTTTCAGAAGGAGTGATGGTTGTCGGGCAATTTTCCCAGCAGGCGCCGCAGCCATTACATTTGCTGATGTCGACGTAGCGAGCCTTCTTTCTGATTTTCACCTTGAAATTACCCACAAAACCTGAAACTTCCTCAATTTCACTCCAGGTCATTAGCACGATGTTGGGGTGTTTGCCTACCTCACTCATTTTGGGTGTAAGAATGCAGGCTGCACAGTCAAGAGTGGGGAAGGTCTTGTCTAAATAAGACATATGGCCGCCAATGGATGGTTCTTTCTCCACAAGATAAACCTTTTTCCCGGAATTAGCATAGGTTAAAGCGGCATGAATGCCAGCAATTCCTCCCCCCACGATTAATACTTCAGGTCTTACCGGAACTTCCCTCTTGGTGAGAGGGTCATGGAGAGCCACCCTTCGGACAGCTGCCGCGACAATAGCCTTAGCTTTTTTAGTTGCCTTTTCAGGATCTTCAGTAACCCAGGAAACCTGTTCGCGAATATTGGCCATTTGGAAGAAAAAGGGGTTAAGGCCCCCTTCAGAAGTAACTGTCCGGAAAGTTGGTTCATGCATTAGGGGTGAACAGGAAGCCACCACCACCCGGTTAAGGTTGAATTCCCGGATACACTGCCGAATCAATTCCTGTCCTGGATCAGAGCACATAAATTTATATTCCCTGGCAACCACAACATTATCGAGTTCCGAGGCAAAGGCCACAACCTCACTTACATTAACTTTGCCGGCAATATTTGTCCCACAATGACAAACAAAAACACCTATTCTGGGTTGACCATTTTGGTTCATTGGATTCCTCCATTGGTAAGTTTTTGCCAAAGGGGATCGAGATTGATAATCGATCGTCTGAAGCCCAAATCCTCTTTAGCTAGACCAAAAGCCAGCCCCATGAGCTGGCTGAAATAGAGGATGGGCATGGTAACATCTTCGCCATAATCCCTAGCCATTTTATCTTGAAGTATTTCAAGATTAAATTGGCAGAGGGGGCAAAGAGTGACAATGACATCGGCTCCCCGACGTTTGGCTTCTTTAAGAAGAATAAAATTAAGCCTCTTGCCCACCTCTTCAATTGTGCCTGTCAAAGAACCACCGCAGCAACGTGTTTTGGCTGAATAGGGAACTGGCTGAGCCCCGATAGTTTCCATTAATTGGTCAAGCTTTGTAGGATAATCGGGGTCGTCAAAATCGGTAAAGGGGCGAACTAACTGACAGCCATAATAACAGGCAACTTTTAGCCCTTTTAGCCTATATTTTACCCTGTCTTTAATCCGCTCAAGACCGATATCTTCAATGAGCACTTCGAGAGGATGTTTGACTTCAATGCTCCCATGATAAGGGCAACCTGCTTTTTCGAGAGCTTGGTTTATTTTTTTGGCCTTCTCTGAATTTCCTTGAAGAACTTTGTTGGCTTTTTTGAGGGTCAAATAGCAGCCAGCGCAGGGAGCGATGATATTCTTTTTCTTATTTTCGGCTAGACTTAGGTTACGTCCACAAATAGCTGTAGCCATAAGATCATCCATGGAAAAATAGGCTGTAGCTCCACAGCAGTTCCAGTCTTCAAGTTCTTCCAAGGGCAGACCGAGTTCCCTAAATACAGGAAGGATTGATTCTTCATAATGTTTGGAATTTCCCTTGAGGGAACAACCGGGGTAATAAATATAATCTTTCATTAGGCTTCCTCCTTAAGATACTCCAAAAGCTTCTTAAGCTGATTTCTGTTTTTGATGGCTTCTTTTTTAAGGCTCATCCGTCCAGTTTTCATCAGTTTAAGTCCGAGAGGAGCCATTTTTAATAGACCAAGAGGGTTTTTTGATTTCAAATAAAGACGTAAAATGAGCCAAAGCTCGGAGTTGCGGCCATATTTTTTAATTAAATTGCTCATTTCTCGGTCAAGAACAGGAATAGGGAAATTCGAAGGATAAACTTTTTCTTCAATAGCTTTTCTTTTCAGAGCATACATTACTTCAGTAATTTCAATTTTGGCCGGGCAGCGAACTTGACAAGTATAACAGGAAGAACAAAGCCAAATGGTGAAGCTCTTCAAGGCCTCCTCTTTAAAACCATTTTTAACCATAGCAATTATTTTCCGGGGTGGGGAGTCCATATAAACTGACATTGGACAGGAGGAGCTGCATGTCCCACACTGAATACAGCGATCAATGTCCTCAGCCCCGGATGCGACCTTAATTTCTTCGAGGAAGGATTTATCCAATTCTTCCTCGTATTTAACATGACGCTGGATATCCATGAAGCCTCCTTGAATTGGGATGTAAAAATATGAGGGGAAAGTTATTAAAAGAATAAATTAGAGCCGAAAAATGATTATATAATTCCCCCTTTTTTTGAAAGCCAATCTGTTGCCTGCCTATTATTGCGAATGCCATATAAATTAATAAAAACCCCGACCTTTTAAAATCGGGGATAATAAATCAGGCATTCTTTCTTTTTATATCCTGCATCAATCCACTCTGAAATCTTCTCTCTCTTCTCGAGATTTCAGGAAAAGCATTTTAGATATAAAAAAATAGGCTTGTCAACTGAAAAATAAAAAAA
Source organism: uncultured bacterium (assembly GCA_938092135.1). Taxonomy (GTDB): domain Bacteria; phylum Acidobacteriota; class Aminicenantia; order Aminicenantales; family CALLJL01; genus CALLJL01. The sequence goes on along the minus strand of CALLJL010000002.1, from coordinate 131,343 downwards.
TATTTCCTTATTTGATTTTCTTAAGGAGGATTACCTATAATAGCGGCGGATGAGTCGTGAGTTTGACCTTGAACATCTTTGCCAATTAGCTCATCTTTATCTTGAGCCAGAGGAAAAAGCCCGACTTAGACCTCAGTTAGAAAAAATCGTTGCCTGGGTTGGTCAATTGAAAGAATTACCTTTATCTGAATCTTTACCTGAGCTTGAGGTCGAGAGGAGGCTTGCCCTAAGGCCTGATAAAGTTGAACCATCCTTTCCCCTAAAAGTAGTCCTTGAGTCAGCTCCAGAAAAAGATGATTGCTTTATTAAAGTACCTAAGGTTATTGAAGAAAAATGAGTTTCCCATTAACGAAATTAACTCTTGGAGAGCTTTGTGAACTTGTCCGACGGGGGGAAATAAAGGCTTCGGAAGTAATTGAAGCCTATTTAAATAATATAAAGGAAAAGGATCCCGAAATAAGGGCTTTTATAACCATCACCGAGGATGAAGCCCGTAAACGAGCAAAAATCGTTGATGATAAAGAAAAAAAGGGAAAATTAGCTGGAGCCCCAATCGCTATCAAAGACAATATTTTAACTAAAGGGATAAGGACGACATGCGCCTCACGAATTCTGGAAAATTATATTCCGCCTTATAATGCTACAGTGGTGGAGCGTTTACTCGCCGAGGACGCTATTATTGTGGGCAAAACGAATCTGGATGAATTCGCGATGGGTTCCTCTACTGAAAATTCGGCTTTTTTCCCCACTCGAAATCCCTATGATTTAAATCGGGTGCCTGGTGGATCAAGCGGCGGGTCAGCAGCGGCGGTTGCGGCCCAGGAAGCAGTAGCTTCTTTGGGATCTGATACTGGTGGTTCCATTCGCCAGCCAGCGGCTTTTTGTGGACTAGTGGGGCTTAAACCCACCTACGGTCGTGTTTCCCGATATGGTCTGGTGGCCTTTGCTTCTTCGTTAGATCAGATTGGTCCACTTACTCGGTCAGTTGAGGATGCGGCTCTACTTATGGAAGTGATTGCTGGCTATGATCCCCGTGACTCCACCTCCGTCAATATTCCCGTTCCTCCATATACAGAAGCCCTTAAAATGCCCCCTAATGGCCTTAAGATTGGTTATCTAAGGGAAGAGAAAATTAAAGAAGTTGCTCCAGAAATAAAATCTGCTTACTTTAATCTCCTTTCCTTTTTGGACAAAGAAGGTCTAACTTTAAAGGCTGTGGATTTAAAATTATGGGATTATGCTCTGCCCTGTTATTACATTATAGCTCCTTCGGAAGCAAGTTCTAACTTGGCTCGTTATGATGGGGTTCGCTATGGTTTTCGCTATCCTGGAGAAAATAATCTGAAAGGTATGTACTCTTTAACCCGCACAACTGGCTTTGGAGCTGAAGTAAAAAGGAGAATCTTACTTGGAACTTTCGCTCTCAGCGCCGGCTATTATGAAGCCTATTATGGGCGGGCTCGCCTGGTCAGACGTCTTCTGACCCAGGAGTTTAGACAAACCTTTGAGTCAGTGGATGTGATTCTCACCCCGACAACACCTGAATTGCCTTTTCCTTTTGGAGCTAAAGCGGACCCAATAGTTATGTATCTTTCCGATTATTTTACAGTGGCTGTTAACCTGGCGGGACTTCCAGCTATTTCAGTGCCTATTGGCTTGACCCAAGAAAAAAATTTGCCTTTAGGACTTCAGATTATTGCACCTCCCTTTGAGGAAATTCGCCTTTTCAGGCTTGCTTTTTTTATTGAAAAAAAAGTAAAATCTTAGGGAAACAATTTTGATTGGAAGGAGGAAACATGACCAGGAAGGGGCTAATGGTTATTGGCGCGGTTATCATGGTTTTCATTCTTGTCAGCTGTGCTTCCAAACCTGAAGAAGCTCTTTTAAAGAGATATTTTAATGCCATCCAATTGCGGGATGTAACCACTCTTTCCACTATGGCCATTGAACCGGTGGAGCTTGAGGTGGCTAGCTGGCAAATTATTTCGGTAACTCCTGAAAAAGTGGAACCAGCAAATCTTCCCCAGCTCAATAAAAATGAGCTAGATTTAAAAAAGAAGGTTGAAGACAATATTGGACCAACGATGGATGCTAAGGATGCTCTTGATGTTGCCAAGAGTGAGCTCGAAACAGCCCGCACAGCCGCAGCCAGAGCTATAGCCAAGAAAAAGGTTGAGGAAGCTCAGGCTAAATATGATGAACAGTATAATCTTCACAAGGAATTGCAAAGGAGATACAATGAGGCCAAAGCTGAGGCAGCCAAAGAGGAAGAGCTGACACTTTTTTCCTTGGGAATGACTCAGCTTCCCAATGTTCGTGACTTAACCGGGACAGTCCATTCAAAAGAAGTTGAGGTCAGAATAAATGATCGCCAAGGTAATCAGAAGAATTACCGTTTTTATCTGCGCCGCTATGAGCTCAAGGATGAAGCTACCCATATGAATTATCGTGGTCGATGGGTAATAACCAAAATCGAGCCACTTTCCTGAACTTGACTCTATCCTTTAATAAGCTAAAATATACAAGTTCTTCGATGGGCCGTTAGCTCAGAGGGAGAGCACCGGCCTTTTAAGCCGGGTGTCGCTGGTTCGAGTCCAGCACGGCTCAGATTTTTCGCCCCTGTCGTCTAGTCCGGTCTAGGACATCGCCCTTTCAAGGCGGCAACACGGGTTCAAATCCCGTCGGGGGCGCTTTTATTTTTTGTCCTTTTAAAGCCACTGAAATTGCTTCTGACGAAACAGGTAAAGGCAAACGTCAACAGCTTCTGGATCAAAGAGAATTCCCTTGAATTTTAATATTTCGGCTAGGGCTTTATCTATCCCTAAAGCAGGTCGATAGGGACGGTGGGAAGCCATGGCTTCAACTGTATCAGCTACAGCCAGAAGTTTAGCTTCAGGAAGGATGTCATCGTTTTGCAAACCAGAGGGGTAACCTGAACCGTCAATTCTTTCATGATGCTGAAGCACAATCTGAGCCAAAGGCCAGGGGAAATCGATATTTTTAAGAATTTCATAGCCAACTTGGGGATGGGTTTTGATAAGACTGAATTCGACTTCAGTAAGCTTGGCCGGTTTGCTTAAAATTTCAGCTGGAATCGATATTTTGCCAATATCATGGATGTCCCCAGCTATTCTTAATGCTTGGATCTGTTCTGCCGGCCACCCTAATTCTTTGGCCATAGCTGAAGCCAGCTTGGAAACTCGCCTTTGATGGCCAGCCGTGTAGGGATCTCGGATTTCAATAGTCATGGCTAAAGCCTGAATTGTACCTTCAAAGGCTTTTTGAAGGCGTTGCCAGCTTTCAAAAATTTCTTTTTGGGATTGATAGCGCTCGCTTATATCGTGAATGACAACAACCTCACCTCCCGAAAGGGGAGGTTTATTTTTTAAAATTGAAGAATTATATTCCACGGGGATTAAATTCCCCTTTTTATTTTTTAAGAAAAGAGAAACTGAAGGAAGAAAGGGATTTTGCTCCTGGGCATCATAATTGATTAAATGAATTATTTTATTTAGAGGCTGGGCCGTAGCCTCGGCGGCTTTCCAGCCAGTTAGCCTTTCGGCTGAAGGATTGAGATAGGTAATTTTTCCCTCGCTATCAGTAGCAATAACAGCATCATTAATTGTTCTTAGGATAGTGGCAAGCAGATTTTCCCTTTCCTTAAGCCTTTTTTCCATTTGGCTTTTAAAGAGGGCCATTTCAATATTAATCCGCAGCTCCCTTTCATCGAAAGGTTTAAGAATGTAGCCGAAAGGGGCAGTTTCTCGGGCCCGATGGAGAGTCTCTTCGTCGGCATAGGCCGTCACATAGATGACAGGAATCTCCATTTCCTGCCATATTTTTTGAGCAATTTCGATTCCGTCGGCCGATCCTTTGATAATTATGTCGACCAGAGCCAGGTCAGGTTTGAGTTTTGCTGCCATGTTTAAGGCTTCTTCAGCGGCTGTGGCCAAGCCACAGACTTCATATCCGGCTTTTTCGACTATACTTTGCAGATCCCGGGCCACAATGATCTCGTCCTCAATTATAAGGAGGCGGATTTTTTGACTCATAAAAATATCCTTTAATATAGTCTTTTATACCTAAAAAAATTATAAAAATTTGTTTTTTTTAGAGTAAATATCAGGGATGGGCTTCAACTGGGCAGGGGAAAAATATTTTAAAGGAGGTACCGTTATTACGATCAATTTTAATTTCCCCTCGAAGTTGCTGGCAGAGAGTCTGGATAATTTGGAGGCCAAGAGTTCGACTTGCCTCAAGAGAAAAATCTGGGGGGAGGCCAATTCCATTGTCAGCTACTTCAAGAAAACATCGATTATCCTCAGTTCGGCCCAAAATGACCATAATTTCGCCCTCTCGATCTCCGGGAAAGGCGTGCTTAAGAGCATTGGTCAGAAGCTCATTATAAATCATGCCAAGAGGAATGGCCATATTCACATCGAGGAATATATTCTGACATTGTTTTTTGAGTTTAATCCGATGGGTACTGACCCCGCAGGATTGAAAAATGTGACTGGAAAGATTTTCTAAATAGAAGTCAAAATTAATCTTGGAAAGATTAGAGGATTGATAGAGCTGTTCATGGACCAGAGCCATTGAGCGAATACGGCGCTGAGTTTCCCGGAACATTTCTCGGGTTGCCGGATCATTGGTATAATTTGCTTGAAGGTTAAGCAGAGAAGAAATAACCTGCATATTATTTTTAACGCGATGATGCAATTCGCGTAAAAGAATTTCCTTTTCTTGAAGACTTTCCTTTAAGCGATCCTCAGCTGTTCTGCGGGCGGTAATATCTCTTATATATTCAATCGCCCCTGAAATTGAACCACTGTTATGGTCAATAAGAGGAAAGGCAAAAACTTCAAACCAACGGAGTTCTCTTTTTTCTTTATCCTTAAAGGGAATCACTTCCATCGAGGGAATTCCTGTTTCCAATGCTTTTTTGGTTGGACAGATTTCGCACGGTTCCGATCGATGATATATCGCCTGATAACACTTTTTACCTTCTACAGGTAAAGTAAGGTGGGACCATTGTTCAATGGTCTGATTAACGCTGAGGATATTAAAATTCTGGTCAAGAACACAAAGGCCATCCCGGATACTCATAAAAATATTGCGCAAAAACTGTTCTTTTTCAGCTAGCTCTGCCTCATTCCGTTTTCGATTGATAACTAAAGCTAAATCCTTAGAAATTAATTGGAGAAGAGCTTCATCTTCTTTGGTATAGGTGACATTTCGATCATAACTCTGGAGGGCTAGAACGCCGATACATTCATTATTAATTTTTAGAGGCACCCCTAGCCAAACGAAAGGAATGGTTCCAATAATTTCAATTTCACCTAAGGCCGCGAGTTCTTTAATGTCTTTATCAGTGGCCAAAAGGGGTTGTCCCGTTCTTAAGACATATTCAGTTAACCCTCGGCGCAAGACCCTCGGCTCTGGCTTTGGATCCCTTTCGTCAACGAAATAAGGAAAGGAAACCAGATGTTTTTGGGAATCATAGAGGGCTAAATAAAAATTACGAGCCGGTAAAAGCTGGTTGATGGAATTATGAATAAGATGAAGCAATGATTCGAGGCTTTCCGCCTTAGCCGCAGCTTCACCGATTCTAACGAGAGTAGCCATGATTTGACCACTAAAACGACGCTTAAAGGCGCTGGCAAAAATGTCTGCGGCGAGCAGGAGAAAGTTGACCGTTTCCTCAGGCCATTCTCTTTGTTCTCGGCTTGAAACACCTATTGTCCCGATTACCCTCTGCTCCAAACAAATGGGAACCATAAGAAGACTTTGAATTCCGGCTTTTTCTAGGAAACTCTTTTCAGCCTGGGCCTCAGGAGGTAGAGAGCTGAGGGATGAAAGGCGGACGACATCTTTTTTTTCCAAAATAGTTTTATGCCAGTGGCTGAAGATAGAGGGATCAAAGTTTTGCAAGATATTTCGAAGGATTGGTCGATCCTCAGAGTGCCACTCAGCCAACATGGAAGCGCTCTGCCCGCCAGTTCTTTCAAGAACTAAGGAAGCCCTATCGGCTTGAGCATACCTCCCTAAATTCTCCAGGGACTCACTAATTATTTCTTCAATTTTTTCTATAGGACAGACAAGAAGAGAAGAAGCCAGCCTTAATAAAAACTTCTGCTGTTCGATTTGACGGGCCATTCCATTTTCCGCCGATAATAACTTTTTTCGCTTTTTTTCATTCAAGGCTTTTTTAGCCTCCTTTGGCTGATTTTTTATTTTCTAAAAAAATTTGCTTTCGAAAATAGTGGGCGGTACTGGGATCGAACCAGTGACCCCCGGTTTGTAAGACCGATACTCTACCACTGAGCTAACCGCCCTTAAAAATTATTATATTGATATAAAAGAAAAAATAAAGAATAGCGAGCTTAAAGAAGAGGCAGTGGCCCTTAATTTATAAAGTAAGAGAAAAAAATATTTTTTAAGCGATTACTGGAAGTTTCAGTTTATTTATTGTTCCTTTAGGAGGCTTTTCCCCTTGGAAAAGGGATTTGACAGTAGGGCGTGGCTATGTTAGATTTAATTCTCTTTAACCGAAAGGAAAAAAGCCTATGTTTGCGGTTATAAAGACAGGCGGAAAGCAATATCGGGTTTCCACTGGAGATATCATTGAAGTGGAAAGAATCGAAGCTAAGCCTGGCACTTCCTTTAATTTTGAGGAAGTTCTTCTGATTGATGACGGGACTAGGACTTTGCTGGGTAATCCCTATTTACCTAAGGCTAGAGTCAAAGCCGAGCTTCTTGAGGAATTTAAGGGCGAAAAGGTTATTGTTTTTAAGAAAAAAAGGAGAAAACAGTATAAAAGAAAGAGGGGGCATCGGCAGATTCAGAGTCGGGTTAAGATCCTTGAAATTATCCCTGATTTTGAATTGAAAGAAAAAGAAATACCTGAAATCAAGCCCTCTGAAGAGCTAAAATTTATTCAGGTCCAGGCTGAAGAACTTAGGGAAGCTGAAGTTAAAACTCAGGAAGCCGAGAGGCCCTCAGAAGGCGTCGAAAAGGAAGTTAAGTTCAGGAAAAAAGCTAAAACTGCGGCCAAAAAAACAAGAGAGAAAGAGACTAAATCATCTCCAGATTGAAAATATTTAGATGAGAAAAGAGGGGGAAAAAGGCCATGGCCCATAAAAAATCAGGCGGAAGCGCCAGAAATGGCCGAGACAGCCGCGGTAAGAGGCTGGGGGTTAAGCGTTTTGCCGGCCAAATGGTTAGGGCTGGTTGTATTTTAGTTCGCCAACGGGGTACGCCCTTCAAGCCTGGCTTAAATGTCGGGCGTGGCCGTGATGATACCTTATATGCCTTGACCGATGGCCGAGTATATTTTGAGGACAAAGGTAGCCGAGGGAAGTTTGTCTCCGTCCTGCCAACATAAGCAATTCTTGCCTATACCTGGTCAAAAAAAAATAATTTTTATGCTTATTCCTGAGCATTTATTTATCTTGAATTTTATTCTCCATGTTTGTTGATGAGGTTAAGATTCGGGTGCAGGGCGGTCGTGGAGGGAATGGATGTGTAAGTTTCCGCCGAGAATGGGGCGTTCCCCGAGGAGGGCCCGATGGTGGCCGGGGCGGTCGAGGAGGAAACGTTTATATAGTTGCTGATGAGAGGGTCAAATCCCTGGCCTATTTCCGGTTTCATCCCCTCAATCGGGCCAAAAATGGTGGCCATGGCCAAGGAAGTAATCGTCAGGGAAAAGCGGGAAAAGATTTAATTTTAAAAGTGCCTGTGGGAACAGTAGTCAAAGATGCAGCGAGCGGAGAAATTCTCTATGATTTCCTTCATGGGGGCGATAAATTTTTGGCGGCTCGGGGTGGGCGGGGCGGACGAGGAAACGCCTCCTTCGCCACACCTACTAATCGGGCCCCACGAGAAGCAGAGCCAGGTTTGCCTGGAGAAGAGAGAGAGCTGATTCTTGAACTTAAGCTAATTGCTGATGTCGGTTTAATTGGCTTTCCTAATACGGGCAAGTCAACTTTAATTTCAAGAATTTCCGCTGCCCGGCCAAAGATTGCCGACTATCCCTTTACGACTCTATCTCCAAACCTGGGTGTAGTCGATATTGATGATAGCCGGAGTTTTGTTGTGGCTGATATCCCAGGGTTAATCGAAGGGGCTCATCTTGGGCATGGACTGGGAATAAACTTTTTACGACATATTGAAAGAACAAAGCTCCTCGTTCATTTAGTTGATGTTTCTCCTTATAGTGGTAGAGATCCTGTCGAGGATTATTATGTTATTCTGGAAGAGCTCAAAGCCTATAATCCGGACCTTCTGAAAAGAAAACAAATTTTAGTAGCTAATAAAATAGATTTGCTAACGGAAGATAAAAGCCGGCTCAGGCGCCTGGAAAATCTAGCCCATCTTGAAAAACTTCCCTTTCTGGCGATTTCAGCTCTTACGGGCAAGGGAGTAAAAAAGCTCGTGGCTACTATAGCCAGCGAACTTGAAGAAATTTCTGGCCATCAGGAACTGCATTTTGGAGGCGATTGCTCTCGAAGAGGAAGGGAATAAATGGAGAAAAGCCTCAAAAAGATTGGTCTTTTTGGTGGCACCTTTAATCCTATTCATAATGGTCATTTAAAGGTAGCCCTAGAGGTAAGCCAGCGCTTTCAACTAGATAAAATCCTCTTTATTCCTTGCTATCTCCCCCCGCATAAATCAGGTCAAGAAATCGCCTCGGCCTCAGACAGGTTAAGAATGGTGGAGCTGGCTATTGCTCCCTTTGCTCGGTTCGAAGCAAGTACCTTGGAGGTTGACCGTCCTGAAACCTCCTATTCTATTGTGACCCTTGAAAGGGTAAAGAAAATTTATTCAGACGCCAGGATTTATTTTATTTTGGGTATAGATGCTTTCCTTGAAATAAAAACCTGGAGGGAATATGAAAGAGTTCTTAATTCCTGTTCTTTTATTGTGGTCAGCCGGCCAGGCTTTCCTCTTGAGCAGGCTGAAGTTGTTCTTGATCCCCCTTGGAGAGAAAAAATGATGGTTGTTGGACCAGAGATAAAAATAGAAGAAGTAGAAAGAGACTTTCCCCGAATTTATCTTTTTCCCATGAATTCTTTAAATATTTCAGCCAAGGAGATTAGAGCTAAAAGGAAGCGAGGGGAACCAATTTCCGGGCTTGTACCCGAGGCCGTTGAAAAATATATTGTGGAAAATAATCTTTATAATCATCATCAGGAAAATGACTAAAGGGAAAAAACTTACCCGGCGCAGTTTGCCAGCCGAGGTTCGCCTTTCCATCAAGGTCTCGCTGGCTAAAAAAGCTGAAAATATTGTTGTCCTTGACCTTAGGGAAATAGCCAGTTTTACTGATTTTTTTATTATCATGCATGGAAATTCAACTCGACAAAATCAGGCTATTTATCAGGCCATCGAGGAAAACCTGGGCAAGGAGAGAATTTATCCTTTGGGAATAGAGGGGGAGACAGCTGGCGAATGGATATTAATGGATTATGGCCATTTTATTATTCATATTTTCTCCCTTAAAGCCAGAGAATATTATGCCCTAGAAAAGCTTTGGGGCGATGCCCCCTCGCTGTCGATTAAGTCATGAAAAAACCTGATAACCCATTAATTTTATTTATGGAGAAAAGATAAAAAACAAAAAAACTAAAAATAGCTATTGACAATTGGATAAATCATCATTATTTATCTATAGCCCCAAATTTGAGGAAGAGGGGGATTTTAAGATAAGTTAAAAAATGATTAGAGTTCTTTGGCCAGGAAAAACGAGAAAAAAGGAAATGGCTAAACTTGTTGATGAATATTGCCGGCGGATTGCCAGGATGGCGCCCTTCGAACTAGTTGAAACCAGAGAAGCCAGAGGTTTGAGGGATGATGAAATTGAAAAGGCGAAGGCCCTTGAGGCGGGATACTTGATGAAGCATTTAAAAGATGACCATTTAGTTTGTTTAAGCGACCGCGGTAGAGAAATGACTTCTGAAGAATTTACTCAATGGCTAAAGGCGAAGCTGGAAACCAATGTCCGGCCATTGACGTTTATTATTGGTGGTCATGCCGGTTTGGCCGAAGAGATTTTGAGCCGAGCCAAGGAAATTCTATCCTTGTCTCGAATGACTTTGAGTCATGAACTTTGTCGACTCGTTTTGCTTGAACAGATTTATCGCTCTTTAACCCTAATGAAAGGATGGCCCTATGCCAAGTAAAACTGAGAATTTAACTAAAAAAGAAATTCTGGCTCTAAAAAAGAAACTGCTGGAAAGAAAAGAAGCCATAATGAGAAAAATGCGCCAGTATTATCAGGAAAGCCAAGAGGTAGAGGCCAACATAGCCCAAGACACGGTTGATAGAGCCGAAACCTCCTACACTAAAGAGTTCTTGCTTCTTCTGACTGACGCTGAAAGAGAACAGTTAGATTTGATTAATCAGGCCCTGCGAAGGATCGAGGCAGGCGAATATGGCCATTGTCAGATTTGCGGTCAGCCTATAAGTAAAAAAAGACTGGAAATAATGCCCTGGGCTCCTCTCTGCATCGAATGTCAACAGAAAAAAGAAAAGGAAGAACAAGAGGAAAAAGAGATAGAAAGGGAGAGGGAAATCTTGTAAGCCAAAAGGTTTGGCTCCTTTTATCCAAAGGAGCTAAATTGATTGAGCTTATTCTTTTTCCCTCCTTTTGTCGGCTATGTCATCGTCTCCTTGATCAGCCAGGCGAAAGAGTAATTTGCCACCAGTGCTGGCACCAAATAAACCAGCCTTCTTCACCCTATTGTCAGATATGCGGTCGCTTCATGGAAAGGAGGCAGGGCGCTGATATATGTACAGATTGTCAACAGACAAAATGGTCTTTTTCCCTTCATCGCTCCTGTTTTCGGTATGAAGGCCTTATAAAGGAAATTATCCTTTTATATAAATATGGAAGATTTAGAATTCTTGGTCGGGATTTAGCTAATCTTATTCTCCTTTTCCTTGTTGATAATTCTATCTGGGATGGTCTTGAGGTGGTTGTCCCTGTTCCTCTACAAGCTAGGCGGCAAAAGGAGAGAGGATTTAATCAAGCTGAAGTGATAGCTCGTTATATAGGCAAGACAAAGGGATTACCAATAGCATCCCGGGCCATAATCAAAATAAAAGATACCCCACCCCAGGCCTCGCTTGAGGCTAAACTTAGGAGAGAAAATGTTAAGGGAGCTTATAAGATAGGGCAAAAAGATAAAATAAGAAATAAAATTGTCCTTTTAGTCGATGACGTTTTTACTACGGGCTCAACAATTGAGGAATGCAGTCGAATATTAAAGGAGGCAGGAGCCCGAGAGATCAGGGCCATCACCGTCGCCCAGGCCTAAATAAAAAAGCCCGGTCCTTTCGACCGGGCTTTTTTGTTTGAGGCCTTACTTCTTGTTGGCCTTTTCAGGGGAAGAAGGCTTAAGCACCTTTATTTTGCGAGGCTTAAGCTCTTCCCTCTTGGGCATAACGATCCGGAGCACACCGTTCTCGTACTCGGCCCTGATTTTGTCTTGATCGACATAATCGGGCAGAGTGAAGGAACGGTAAAAGCTCCCGTAGGATCGCTCAATCCGGTGATAGTTCTCTTCTTTGGTTTCCCTTTCGAATTTCCTTTCACCCTTCAGGATGAGGGTATTGTCTTCGATCTTAATTTCAATGTCATCCTCTTTAACTCCAGGAACTTCAGCAGTCAGAACGAGCTCATTGTCCTTTTCATAGATATCAACCGCTGGAACCCAAGTGCTGCCAATGAATTCCTTTTCCTCAGCCCTGAAGGGGAAGGCTTCTTCGAAAAGGCGATTCATTCTTTCTCTTAGGGTTAAAAGGTCTTTGAAAGGATCCCATCTGATGATGGCCATTTTATCACCTCCTTTTAGTTTTTTGTTTTTCCATTTTTAATATAATATTTAAGCATAATTTTGTCAAGTTTTTTTAAAAAAAATTTTTTAATTTTTTGAGAAAAACTGAACTTTCCTTGGCTATGAAAAATAAGCTATAGGAGGAGTTTATATAATTGAGCTGATTTAAAACATCGTGTATCCTAATTAATGGGATAGGTGGCTATTTTTGATTCCTTCGAGGGGAATGGTGAATTTATATTTGTAGCTAGGCAAGGGAGGAAAAAGGCCAAAAAGATATAAAAATTAGGGATGAAAAGGGATTTATATTATACCGTCGATGAGTATTTTTCTCTTTAGGTTAATTATTTCTCAAACTTATTTATCAGATAAAGGTTTTTTAGTCACTTATCCCTTCAATTAAAAGAGTGGCTTCTCCCTTTATTTCCTTTCCTTTTAAATATTCAATTATTTCTTCGATTGTTCCCCTTATAAATTCCTCATGAACCTTACTTAACTCTCTGGCAATAACTGCCTTTCTGTTGCCCAAAATGTCTAGGGCCATCTCAAGAAAAGAAATTAGTTTTCTTGTTGGTAAATAAAAAACTATTGTCCCTGGTTCCTCTTTTAAGGATGCGAGGAGCCTCTTTAATTTTCCCTTTTTATAATTAGGAAATCCAAGGAAAAGAACCCGATTAAGGGGTAAACCGGAAGCACAAAGAGAAGCAGTTAGAGCGGAAGCTCCCGGTATAGGTATTACCTGAAAGTTTTCTTCAATAGCGGCTTTTATCAGGGGATATCCAGGGTCGGAGATTCCCGGCGTTCCTGAATCGGAAACCAGGGCAATCCTTTTACCTTCCCTTAAAAGCTGAAGAATAAAGGGTAATCGGGCAAGCTCTTTTGGCCGGTAATAGCTAATAAGTTTCTTTTTAATTCCATATTTATTTAGCAATTTAAGAGTTACCCTTGTATCCTCACAGACGATATAATCAACTTCATTTAGGATTTTTAAGGCTCGGAGGGTTATGTCCTCAAGATTACCAATGGGGGTGGCGACAACATAAAGAATCCCTTTGAACTGATTTCCCATTTAAACCCTATAAATTATTTATCCCAATCATAGGGATAAAGAAAATCATGGCCCACTGTTCGGGACGAAAGCTTGATTATGGGAGGCATGCGTCGTTTGAATTCGCTTCGCTTTATCATTTCCCACACAAGGTTGACCTTCTTAGGATCAAAACCGCTGGCTATGACTTCCTGCCGGCTTCTCCTTAAGTCAACGAGTTCAAATAAAATTTTATCAATTTCTTCATAGGTAAGACCAATTTCGCCTTCATCTGTCTGGCCAGGCCATAAACCAGCTGTAGGTACCTTGTTTCTTATTTTTTCGGGAACTCCGAGCCAGATAGCAAGCTGTCTGATTTGGGTTTTATAAAGATCGCCAATGGGATTAAGGCCGCAGGCCATGTCTCCATGGATAGTTCCATAGCCGATCAAGAGCTCGGTTTTATTACTTGTCCCCAAAATTAATGCTTTTTCGCGAGCCGAAAAATCATAGAGAATAGCCATCCTTTCTCTGGCCATTTTATTACCTTTCAGCACAGGATTATCTGTGGGATATCGATGAAAATAGGCGTCCACCATGGGCTGAATATCAATAATCATCGCTCGGCATTGAAGGAGGGAAACTACAGCCTTAGCATCCTCAACGTCCTGGGGAAAGGTTTGGCCGTAAGGCATAATAAGGGTGAGAACATTATCTTGACCCAGGGCTCGAACGGCCAAAAAAGCGCAAACCGTGGAGTCAAGACCACCGGAAAGTCCAAGGACAGCCCGATTAAAACCAAATTTATTCAGCTCTTCTCGGATAAATTTGGTAATAACAGACGTGACAAATTCTGGATTAATCTTCATTTTTGGCCAGAAGATTTTGTAGGCTATTTAAAATTATTTCTGGTTTATCATCGCGGAGAAAGGACCAGGTTTTTCTTGCCCTACGAAGATCCTCGAGTTCAAGTTCCAGAGAAAGGAAGGCTGGTTCAATGTCAGGACCACGAAGTAAACACTTTCCCCAGGGATCGTAAATAAAGGAGCCACCTGCAAAGACCACGCCATCTTCAAAGCCAACTCGGTTACAGTAAAGGACAAAGGCCGTGGAAAAACGGGAAATAGCGGCGCCCATAAGTTCCCACATTTCGCTGGAAGTAAAACCCGAATTCTCAGACATGCCCCGACCAGGGGCTGCGCTCAGAATAATAATCAAGTCTGCCTTGCCGGCCAGGAGACAATAGCTAGCGCCATAATGCAGGAAGTCTCGGCAAATAAGTAGGCCAACTTGGCCAAAAGGAGTAGGAAAGGTCTTAAAGTTTCGGCCAGTGGCAAAAAATTTACCCTCCTCGAAGAGGCCAAAGGTGGGCAGGAAAACCTTCCGGTGAATTGCCAAGATTTCTCCTTTGGAATAATAGACAGCACTATTGTAAAAAAGGCCAGGGTTACCTTCTTCAACTATACCAACGACAATATCTATTTTGTGGCTGTAGCTCTTAAGGCGATTAAGTTGATTATTTTTCCTGGGATTAAGAGCTACCTCTGAAATAAGATCCTTAAGGGTATAGCCTGTAAGGCTTAATTCGGGAAAAATTATGAGATCAGCTTTCTCTTCGAGGGCTCTGTCAATAAACTGATAATGAAGATCAAGATTTTTGTCTAAAAGACCCAAATGAGGCGAAAACTGAACCAAAACGACTTTCATGGGGGTTAAATTAGCATATTTAAAATATAAAGAAAAGAGAAAAACGAAATTGCCGGTTGAAATTAATGGCCTCTTGATTTATAAATTTATTAACTTCCATGAAACACCTGGGATTAGAGTTAAGGCAGATTTATTTTAATCATTTAAGTGGGGAGCTGCGAGCGACCTATGGCCAGATAGAAAAAAATCTTTATTTCGATAAGGGTGATCTAGTTTTTGCTCGGACCAATCAGCCCGGAGAAAGACTGGGCGAAATTCTCTTCAAACTAGGTAAAATTTCCGAAGAGACCTTTTTAAAAATTGAGGAATATGTAGTGTCTAAGGAAAGTTTAGGTAAGGTCTTACTCAAAAAAGGCCTTGTTTCCGAAAGAAATCTGCGGGAAGGTCTCATTTATCAGATGAAAGAAATTACCCTCAATTTGTTCAATATTTTTGAAGCCACTTTCAAGTTTAATGAAAATCAAACTTACCAAAGTCCTTTAGGTGAGGAAATTAGAATTGCCACCCCTCAAATAATTGAAGATGGCATCAGATTGATGAAAATTCACCCCAAACTTATTATCTATTTTGAAGAAAAAGTTCCTTTTATAAAAAACAAGACCTATCTTCATTTATTAACTGAAGAAGAGAGGGAGCTCCTGACCAAAATTACAGGCAAAACTTCGGCTAAGGCTTTATTGAAGTTGAGCGGGCTGGCCAGTGAGCATTTCTGGCGTTGTTTCTATCTTTTCTATTGTCTTGATCTCATTGATTTTCAGGGTGAGGAAGATGTGTGGAGAAAGCCGGAAAAAAAGGAGAATGAGCCTTCCGATCTTTTAAACGAAGTTTTAGAATTTCAGGCCAAGATTGCCAGTTTAAATTATTATGAAATTCTGGGTGTGGGTCGAGGGTCAAACGAGGAAGAAATAAAAAAGGCCTATTTCAATTTAGCCCGGCGATTCCATCCCGATCGCTTTGGACGTGAAATATCACCCTCCTGGCGTGATAAAATTAACGAGGTCTTTGACCGGTTAACAAAAGCTTATAAGACGCTGATTGATTCCAATTTAAGACGAAAATATGATTTAAGTCTGGCTGGGGCAACGGAAGAAAAGAGCGCTGCCACAAAGGCCGAAACAAAATTTCGCCAGGGTAAAACCCTTTTTAATCAAGGAAGATTTGAAGAAGCAGTGATTTTGCTTGAAGAAGCCCTCAGATTGATGCCCAACAGGGCCGACTATCGATTGCTTTTGGCCTTGGCTGAAGCGAGAATACCTGCTCTTAGAAAGAAGGCCGAACTTGATTTTCTTAAAGTTCAGGAGCTTGAGCCCTGGAATGCAGAAGCCTACGTCGGTTTGGGGCTTCTTTATAAAGATGAAGGTTTGCTCGTTAAGGCAAGTAAACAATGGCGAAAAGCCCTCGAGATTGATCCCGACCATAAAATTGCTGCTGCTGAACTTGAACTTATTGAAGGCAAGAAGAGAAAAACCCGTCTTTTTTCTATTTTTAAGAAAAAATAATTTTTATTTAATGCCCAATTTTTTCTTGGTTTCTTCAAAAAGTTTATTAAACTGAGCAATGGCCATATTCTGTTCAGCCTGAAGCTTGTCAATTAATTTTTTTGTTTCTTCCATTTGGGCGAGAAGGTTTTTCATTTCCTTCTTTTCAGCTTCAGTAAGATCTTCCTCTTCTTTATTTCCGAACTTGGTATTATAAGTATTGGTTAATTCTTCAAGTTTTTTGCCGAGTTCCTGAAGTTCCTGAACAATTTCATTATATCTAAGATTCTTATTGGCTGTGAAGAAAAGGCTTTCGGCCATATTCCTAGCCTGCTGAGCCTGGCTGGGATAAGTGAGGCTGGCCTCGATAAGGTAAGTCGTGGCCTCCATTACCAAGGCAGGATTATTCTGCGCTTTTTTGGCCAGAATTAAGCCAATGTTATAGGCAATTTCGCCGCTGGGCTTTCGGGCATAGGCTTCTTTAAAAAATTTAAGAGCCTCATCCTCTTGGCCGCTTCGGTAGAGGCAATTACCGACAAAAATGGCGCTTTCATTGTCCTTGGTTATATTATAAATTGCCCGGCCAGTTCTTTCGGCTTCGGCATATTGCTTGTTATCATACTGAGATTTGGCTAGTTTTTTCAGGGTTTGAATAATTTGCTTATCTTTAAGAAGGTTATAGGAGTTGATGTAGGAATCGACCGCAGCTTGATATTCCCTGTTTTTTTCTTGAGCCTGGCCCAGGGCAAAATAGGCTGCTCCCATTATTTTGTTCCAGCTGACTTCTGTTTCAGTTGCTGATTCCTTACCCTTTGCTGCTCGGCTGACTTCAATAGCTTGGTTGGCATAGGATTTGGCTCGATCAAGATTTTGACCAAGTTTGCTATAAAGCCCAGAAAGCACGAGCAGGACCTGGCATTTAGTGAGATCGTCAAGGCCGCCAAGGGCTAAAGCTTTTTCTCCATAATCAATGGTTTCTTTCTCTGTCTTTCCGGGATAGGCCAGAAGACAGAGATTGGCATAGGCGAAGTTTTCGTATTTGGTGCCCTTACCACCATATTTGGCTATGTAGTCTTTAAGCAGCTGAGCTCTCTGGGCCGGCGATGGCGCGGTCATGGCTTTAATATAGGCTTCATCAGCCTCGCTGATTTGGCCGGAAGTTAAAGGAATAAAAAGAAGGAGAAGGGTTAGAAAAAGAATGGAAGGAGTTAATTTTCTCATTTATCTACCTCACAATAAATTTTGTTGAATAATAATCACCTTCTCTTTGGTTGTCAATCCAAAATTAATTTTCTTAAACACAATTATTATATTTAATTTTTCTCCCTAAGCAAAGCGTTTACCTATTTACTTTCTCTCTGTTCACTTTTTTTATTCCCTAGAATAAAATTTTAAAATCAATGAAAGAAAAGGTACAGAAAATAAACCGGCTTTTTGAATTATTTGTGGGCCGGCCATTACAATCCGATGTTTCTTTAAAAGAATATTCCACCTTCAGAATAGGTGGTAAGGCAGATTTTTTCTTTGAAGCTCAAAATCTTTCTGAGCTTCGACAGGCTATTTTTTTTGCCTTAGATCAATCTCTGCCTTTTTATATAATAGGAGGCGGTAGTAATATTCTTTTTGCTGATGAGGGGTATAGGGGCTTAATTATAAAAAATTCTTCCAAGGGAATATCTTTTTTCCCCGAATCAAATGAAGTTGAGGCCTTTTCGGGAACTAAACTCATTGAATTAGTTGAATTCTGTTGTGAATCCGGACTGGCCGGGCTGGAATTTCTTGCTGGTATACCCGGAACTGTGGGCGGTGCTATCTGGGGTAATGCCGGCGCCTTTGGACGAAGTATTGGAGACGTAGTTGCCAGGGCTTTAATTTTGGAGAAATATCAGGAAAGAGAAGTGGCCAATGATTTTTTTGCTTTTGGTTATCGTACCTCCCGCTTGAAGGAAAAGGGCTATTTTTTGCTTTCGACCCGATTCAGACTGGAAAGGGATGATCCTGAAGCAATTAAAAGAAGAGTTAAGGAAATCCTAGCGCTCCGCCGTCTGAAGCACCCCCCAGAAGGTACGGCCAGTGCGGGAAGTTATTTTAAAAACATTATCCTTCCCGATGGTCAGAAATTGGCGGCCGGTCTTCTCCTCGATCAAGCTGGAGTCAAGGGACTTAAATGCGGTGAAGCCATGGTTTATCCAGGCCATGCCAATTTCATCATCAATATAGGTCAGGCCACAGCTTCAGACGTTCTAAAGCTAGCGAATGAGATGAAGTCAAGAGTCAAAGAAAAATTTGGAGTTGAGCTCGAAGAGGAAGTTATTTATCTTGAAGCCACCGCTTCAATGCTCTGATCTGAGAAGGGCTAAGCCCTTTCTGTTTTGCCAAAGAAAGGGCCTGAAGTCCGAGTTTCTGATAAATCTTCCTGGCTAAAGGGAAGGCCTTGAGAACTCGGAGATGCTCCCTCACTGTTAACCAGTCAGCCCGAGCAATCGGGCCAGTTAGCGAAGTAGCCGGATCAGTAAGCTTCAGATTTTTCCAGGTTCCGTTGACTAACGGCTTAAGAATTTCCAGAGCCATTGATTTTTCAAGACCGGCTCGCTCAAGCAATTCCCCAGCCAGCGAGAAGAGGCTAACAAAGTGATTCGAAGCCAGACTGCAGGCGACATGATAAAGGGGCTTGTTTTTAGGAGCTATTTCAATGGGCCTGGCACCAATTTTTTGAATAATTTCCCTGGCCAAAGATAGGGCCTCCTCATCTCCTTCAAGAGAAACAAAAATTTTTCGCCAAAAGCGGGGGGATGTTTCTTTACTCGAAAAGGATTGAATAGGATGAAAGGAAGCTACCCTAGCTCCAAGTTTTTTAAGAGGTTGAAGAACCATTGAGCTTAACAGCCCACTTGTATGGTAAACAAAGCGTCCAGACCAATCAGATTGAACTTTGGCCAGCTTTCGGACTAAGGGGCTTATTTGACGATCAGGAACACAGAGAAAAATAATTTGGCCTTGGGCTACAGCTTTTTCGGGCTTAAGATAATAGACAGGTAAGCCAAGAATCTGGCTGCTCTGCTCGGCTGATTCCTGATGGGCGCAGCTTATGGACCGAAGCGGAAATCCGGCTTCCTTTAAGGCCAGACCGAGGGAACAACCTAGCCTTCCGGCACCAATTATCACCACTTGCTTCATTTTCTAGTTAGAATCTCCAGCCAAATCTTTGTTTCTAAAGGAGATGAAGAGAAGCGAGGTTTATGCCCTCCTTTGGCTTTCTTTTTTTCTTTTAAAATTTTTTTAATGCGCTTGGCAAATTCGGCAGAGGTTAAAATCCTGACTCCCCTCGTTTTTCCCAATGTCTGAAGCTCCCGATCCGAGGTAACCAGAATAATGGTCCTAGGTTGTTTATTTTTTTGAATGAGACTGAGGATGACTTCATCTGCTTTTTCACCGGGCTGCGCAAAAAAAAGCTGGAATTTGGGCCAAAATCGGCATTCTTCGATTAGTTGAGCATCAGAGGGCCCATCCAAGACTACGAACAATCTCGAGTTTGTTGCCCTTTGAAATAGCCAAAGCTTACCAAGCAAATCAAGCCGACTGCGAGGGTCCTTTTGGCTGAAAGTGGAAACAAAACCAATAAGATTATTCCCGTCAATGAGGTAAGGCATAAAGGCAAATTAAAAATTATAGGATTCTCCGGGACGAAGGATAACTACTTCGGCCAAATTGCCCACGCGACGACGAAATTCTTCAGGGTCAGCGCTCACCAAGGGAAAAGTATCGTAATGAATGGGAATAACCCGCTTTGTCCGCAAAAATTCAACCGCTTTCGCCGCTGAGGGAATGCCCATAGTGTATCTATCTCCTATGGGTAGAAACGAAAGGTCAGGCTCGAAAAATTCTCCGATAATTTTCATATCGTAAGTCAGGCCTGTATCTCCGGCATGATAGAGACGGCGGCCATCCATTTCGATGACAACACCTGTAGCTGAGCCTTTTTCGGCCGAATGAAGGGCTGGAACCATATGAATTTTCACCCCTTTAACCTCAACGGTTCCTCCGATGTTCATGCCTTCGGCTTGAATTCCCTGGGCTTGGGCTTCAACGGCGATTTCATGGATAGCCACAAGGGTCGCCCCTGTTTGGCGAGCAATTTCAAAGGCATCTCCCCGATGATCGCCGTGATCATGAGTAACTATAATTATATCTGCTTGGCCAATTTCTTCAGGTTTGGCCGCAGCGACTGGATTTCCGGTGAGAAAAGGATCGATGATGATTGTTTTTGAACCCTTAATTTTAATTCCCGCATGACCAAGCCAGGTTATTTCCATTTTATCCTCCTTATTTCCATAGTTATTTATTTATCATTTAATTGGCCTACCCTGGAGGCCAGGAAAAATGACGACCGGCCAATAGGTGAAGATGGAGATGAAAAATCTGTTGACCCGAATGTGGGCCGGTATTGATAACCAATCGATAACCTGTTTCTTTTAGATTCTTCTCCTGGGCTAAGTGGGTGGCAATTAAAATTAAATGACCAAGCAACTCTTTGTCTTTCTCGGAAATATCGTTCAGAGAAGAAATGTGTTTTTTCGGAATAATGAGCAGATGGACAGGCGCCTTAGGATTAATATCTTTAAAAGCCATGACCTTATCGTCTTCAAAAACAACCTCAGCTGGCGCTTGCCTTTGACTGATCAAACAGAAAAGACAGTCACCGTTCATTTCTTATTTTCCTTTTCAGTTGAAATTCTTTCAATCGAAGCCCCAAGCTGTTTAAGTTTTTCCTCAATTCTTTCGTATCCCCGATCAAGATGCTCGATATCATTGATGATTGTTTCACCTTTGGCAATTAGGCCAGCCAAAATAAGACAAGCTGAAGCTCTTAGGTCAGTGGCTGTCGTTTCGGCTCCAGAAAGAGGAGTTTTTCCTTTGATAATCGCCTTATCTCCATGGACTTCGATATTGGCTCCAAGTCGAAGGAGTTCATTAACATGCAGGAAGCGCCGATCGAAAATAGTCTCAGTAATAATGGAAGTTCCATTGGCTTGAGTCATAAGAACCATAAATTGGGCCTGCATATCCGTGGGAAAACCAGGATAAGGCGAAGTGACTATATCCTGGGGTTTTATCTCTTCACTTCCCTGAACTCTGAGACTTCCTTCTTCCTTTTCTTCAATTTTCGCCCCAGAATAGCGTAATTTTTCAATGATTGTAGTCATATGGTCGGGTCTGACTTGGTCTAAATGGATATCGCCTCTAGTTAGGGCGCCGGCAACTAGAAATGTTCCGGCTTCAATGCGGTCAGGGATAATATCATGACTTGTTCCACCGAGTTCAGAGACACCTTTAATACGGATCGTTTCCTCCCCCACACCATCTATTTTTGCTCCCATTTTGATCAAAAGTTCACAGAGATCTGCCACCTCGGGTTCTTGAGCGCAGTTTTTAAGGATTGTCTCACCTTCAGCTAAAGTTGCAGCCATAATAAGATTTTCGGTTCCCCCCACCGTCTTTTTTTCAAATTCAATAACAGTTCCCCGTAATTTTTTAGCTTCAGCTTTTATATAACCATGTTCTAGAATAAAATTAGCCCCGAGTTTTTCGAGACCATGAAGATGAAGGTCAATTGGTCTTGAGCCGATAGCACATCCGCCAGGTAAGGCGACGACAGCTTGACCATGACGAGCCAGCAGGGGACCAAGAACCAGAATTGAGGCCCTCATGGCGCGAACAAGCTGATAGGAAGCTTCATGACGGATAACATCTCTGGTGACAATGGTTAAAGAATTGCCATTTATTTCATATTCGGCTCCGAGTTCGGACATTAGGGTTAAAATGGTAAATACATCTTTAACGAGGGGAATGTTGGTGAGATGAACCTTTTCCCTAGTTAAGAGCGAGGCAGCGATCGCTGGAAGAACAGCGTTCTTAGCTCCGCTTATCGTTACCTTGCCCCGTAGCGGTTTTTCAGGTGAACCAATTATCCTGATTTTTTCCATGTGTTTCCATTTTAATTCAGGGCAAGCACCAATTCAAGGTAATTAATTAGGTCTTTTCTGATACAGAAAATATTACCTTAATTTTTATTTTTTAAGGAAATTAAAAAAAGTTTATTGAAATAACTTAAATGGAGCCCAAAGCTTGTTCTAAATCAGCGATAATGTCGACGGGATCTTCAGCCCCCACACATAAACGAATGAGCTGAGGAGGAATATCAGCCAGACGGCGAGCTTCCTCCCCCTGTTGCTGATGAGTAGAGATAGCAGGAATAGTAGCTACACTTTTAATTCGTCCGAGATCTGTAGCCCTGAAGATTATTTGAAGGCGATCGAAAACTTTTCGAGCGTTTTCAGGAGGACCTTCGACCCGGAAACTTAAAAGATGACCGTAACGGTTAACTTCCTTGCCTGTCCCATCGTCAGAATCAACTAACTTCATATATTTTTTGGCTAGCTCATGATAACGAAAACTTGGCAAGCCCAGATAATCAACCTGATAAACCCTAGGATGTTTTTGCAAATATTCAGCTACCTGTTGGGCATTTCGACTGAGAAGATCCATTTTCATCCTCAGAGTCTTGATTTCCAGGAGCGTCAGGAAAGAGTTAAAGGGCGAAGGTGAAGGTCCATGATCGCGGCCAGGTAGCAATTTAACGTATTCAGCGAAGCTTTCTTTGAAAAGGGGATGGTCATTCTTGATTTTAGTCGTTATTGGTTTGCGGCTGATTAAAGCTCCACCTATGGCTGTTCCGCCTGAAGTCATTGACTTGGTTAGGGAGTGAATGACAATATCAGCCCCATAGGCAATTGGTCTCATCAGAGCTGGAGTAGCACAGGTGGCATCAACAATGAGGGGAATTTCCCAGGAATGAGCTAAATCGGCCAGGGCTTTTATATCAGTAAAGGCCTGCTGGGGATTGCTTGGCATTTCAACATAGAGAAAGCGGGTATCTTCATCAATTTTAGCCCGCCATTCTTCGAGGTCATGGGGATTCAGAACCCATCTGACTTCAATTCCTCTTTCTTGACCACGCCGTAAAGAAAAGAGTTGATAGGTGCCGCCATAGAGCTGAATTGAGCTCACAAAATTGATTTTTTCTGGTCCTGTTTTTTGCTTAACCAAAAAGGGATCTATGGCCATAACAATGGCAGACATTCCCGAAGAAGTCACATAACAGGAAGCATCCCAGCCTGTTTTATAGCTTTCTAGAAGAGAGAGTACCCATTCTAAATAATATGTAGTTGGGTTGGTAATCCTCGTATAACACCATGTGGGAATGAGATAAGCTAGAGCAGCTTCGAGTTCATCGGCGTCGCGATAGGCCTGGGAAGTAGCCAAATAGAGAGGTTCAATTATTGCTCCCTGATTTCGATTAAGAGATTCCGCGAGGGAGTAAAGTCCATGGACAGCAATGGTGTCGAAGCGCCAGCCTTTGGCCCTTTCCTTTAAGGCTGCTTGCTCGGCTAGCCATTTTTTGGCCTCTTCCACATATCTTTTAACTCCAGGACTATAGTTTGAGTTATTATTCATAATTCCTCCCTTTTTTAATTCCAAAAAAATTTTTTATAGATCATAAATTTAAGAGGGGAAAATTTTATAATTTAGGATCAGAAAAAACCAGCTTTTATTTTTCACTTAAAGCCATTTCATTTTAAATGGCTTTGAAGACTAACTAAATTTCTATGAATAGCCAGCAGGTCATTTAAAATGGCATATCCTGTTTCTTTTTTGCCTGCTCCAGGTCCTTGAATCATTATCTGTCCTAGAGGATCAAGATTAAAGACGAGGGCATTTTGAGCACCCATAACCCTAGCCAACGGATCAGTTAAAGGCAAGCTTTTAGGCCCAACGCGAGCGGTGATTTGACCCCTATGGTTTTCTATCTCAGCAATTAATTTAATCCGCTCATTCTTTTGGAGGGCTTGTCTAATATCTTCTAACTTTAGACCAACTATACCTCGTCTCTCTATTTCTTCTATTCTTAAGGGATGATCAAGAATAACGCTGGCCAAAATCATTATCTTTGCCATGGCATCAAAACCCTCAACGTCAGCCGTGGGGTCAGTTTCAGCATAGCCCAGTTTTTGGGCTTCAGCCAGGGCTTCTTCATAGGATAAATTTTTCTCTTCCATTTGGGAAAGAATGAAATTAGTGGTACCATTGAGAATTCCTTTCAAAGACAACACTGTATTGCCGGAAAGACCATTTTCAAAGAGACTGAAGACAGGAGTGCCGCTCATGACCGTGCCTTCCACCTTAAAAAAGACATGATTTTGCCTAGCCAATTTAATCAATTCCGGATAGAAAAGGGCAGCGGGTCCTTTATTGGAAGTAACTACGTGTTTACCGCAACGGAGGGCTTTGCGAATGTAAGAAGCGGCAGGTTCTCCTGTTTTTATATCAGTGGGCGTTAGTTCACAGATAACATCGGCTTCAATATTTTCAATCATATCGAGGGGATCGACCTGAACCATCTTTGTGGTCGGATCATAATCATCTATCCTCTGCTGGCGAGCCAAAAGAGAGAGCAACTTTTTAAGGTCAATACCTTCAGGTACGATGAGGCTTCCCTTAAATTTATCACAGATAGCTACAATTTTGGCCTCAAAATTATGTTGGTTTTTGAGCCAACCAGCCTTTTCATAAAGAATCTGAAGAAAGCCCTCACCAACATTACCGCAGCCAATTAAAGCGATTTTATATTCCAAGATAGGCCTCCCCTCTGAAGTTTTTTAAAATTTTTATTTTTTCATAAAAAATCGAAAAAAATCCCCCTTTTTTTTTAAAAAAGGGGGGTAGCTTTTTAAAGCTACCCCCTTTTTAACCAGTTTCTATTGAGCTGCCTGTTGGGCTTTGGAGGCTTCGATGGTTTTTTCAATCCAGTCAGTGGTCACGCTCTTAGGTCTTTCAATCGGTAAACCAAGGGCCCGGCTCCAGATCAGCTGGGAAAGAACTCCGATGGCCCTGGAAACACCGAAGAAAACAGTATAGAAGTCATATTCAGTAATGCCATAGTGATAAAGCAAGCAGCCCGAATGGGCATCAACATTAGGCCATGGATTTTTAGCCTTGCCATGTTTCATCAGAATATCCGGAGCGACTTCATAGACCATGCTGACCACTTTGAAAATCGGGTCATCGGGAAGATGTTTGAGGGCGAATTCTCTTTGGGCTGTATAACGGGGATCGGTTTTCCGAAGCACAGCATGACCATAACCAGGGATAACCTTGCCGGCGTTGAGGGTATCCCAGATATACTTTTCAAGCTGCTCTTTAGTGGGAATTCCACCCAAATCTTTCATTAGATCCATAATCCAGCGGAGAACTTCCTGATTGGCCAGACCATGGAGAGGACCAGCCAGACCATTCATCGCAGCGCTAAGGCAATAATAGGCATCGGAAAGGGCAGAGCCCACAAGATGACAAGTGTGGGCGCTAACGTTGCCACCTTCATGATCGCTATGGATGACGAGATAAAGTCTCATAAGCTCCTTAAAAGCTGGATCTTCAACCCCGAGCATATGAGCAAAATTGCCAGCCCAATCCAGGGAAAAGTCAGGAGGAATATAAATATCATCTTTATAAGTGCGACGGTAAATATAAGCGGCAATCAAAGGTAGCTTTGCCAACAAATTCATAACATCTTCAAACATGGGATCCCAATACTCAAGTTTGTGCATACCAGCCCGATAACGCTGAGCAAAAATTGATTCCTTCTGTAAAGCCAAAATTGCCAAAGAGAATTGAGTCATAGGATGAGTATCTTTAGGAACAGCCTTCATGATCTCATAGAGGTAATCTGGAAGAGGGCTTCTTTTACTCCACTCTTCACTGATCATTTTGACGTCTTCATCGGTCGGTAATTCGCCAGTAAGCAGGAGGTAGAAGATGCCTTCAGGAAGAGGTTCTTCTCCACCTGGAGCCTTAGGCAATTTTTCCCTTAATTCAGGAATAGTAAAGCCCCGAAAACGGATGCCTTCATAGGGATCAAGTTCTGAGGTTTCCCAGACCATGCATTTTACGCCTCTCATCCCTCCATAGGCCTGGGCGACAGTAACATCGGAAATTTTAAATTCGCCATAATCTTTAAGGATTCTTTGAACTCTCTCCCTCATCGGGCCAATTTTTTGAGCAAACTTTTCTTTTAAAGTAGCCATTTTAAAAGGCCTCCCTTTTTTATGATTTTTATTGAAATTGAAATATATCATTGATTTAAAAAATCTGTCAATAAAATTTTATTTAAATCAGCTTGATTTTTTCCTTTCTGGCCTATAATTTAAAAAGATAGTTTTTTAAGAGAGCGAGGTTTTCTTAGAAGAATAAAGGCTAAGGATTGAAAGGAGAAAAGGATGGGGGTTGCAGTCATAATCCTGATTTTAATTGGCCTTTTATTAATTATGGGGATAGCTATATATAACAGTTTAATTCAACTCCGCAATCGCTGCGAGAATGCCTGGGCCCAAGTGGATGTTCAGCTTCGCCGCCGCTATGATTTAATTCCCAACCTTGTTGAGACTGTCAAAGGATATGCCCGCCATGAAAGAGAAGTTTTTGAACGGGTGACCGAAGCCAGGGCTCGAGCCATTAATGCCTCGACTGTGGTCGAACAGGGTCAGGCTGAGAACCAGCTGACCTCAGCTTTGAAAAGCCTATTTGCGGTTGTCGAAAATTATCCCGAACTCAAGGCCAATCAAAATTTTCTTCTTCTCCAGGAAGAGCTGGCTGGCACCGAAAGCAAAATTGCCTTTGCCCGCCAGTTCTATAATGATTCAGTCATGAAATACAACATCCGGCTTCAAGTTTTTCCAGCTAGGTTAATTGCTCAATGGTTTGGCTTTAAACCCAAGGAATATTTTGAAATCGAGGAAGCTGAAGCCCGAGAACCCGTCAGGGTTAGTTTTTAGTTTTAGTTTTCTTGGGTATCTGTCTAAAGAATAAATTGCTTGCCCTCAAGAGAGACCAGGCAAAAATTTTAAGAAAGCTTTATTTTTATGTATGAGCAGATAACCAGAAATAAAATAAAAACTTTCATCCTTATATTCATCTTTTTTGCTTTAATTTTCTTATTAATCTGGTTAGTAGAATATCTTTTAGGCTGGGGAATAGAAGGTTTAATTCTGGCCGCTCTGGTTGCTTCAGCTATGACTTTCAGCACTTATTATTCCAGCGATCAGATCGTTTTAGCTATTAGTCACGCTCGACCTTTGGATAAAAGAGAGTTTCCTTTTCTATTTCATACAGTGGAGGGCTTGGCTATTGCTGCCGGATTGCCAGTTCCGGCCTGTTATATAATCGATGACCCGGCTCCCAATGCTTTTACGACAGGTCGTTCACCCCGTAAATCATTTATTGTAGTCACCAAGGGTCTTCTTGATAAGCTCAACCGGCTTGAACTTGAAGGGGTTATTGGTCATGAAATGGCCCATATTAAAAATTATGATATGCTGCTTCAAACTATTACAGCGGTGATGGCCGGAACTGTGGTCCTTCTTACCGACTGGTGGCGACGGTCATTATTCTGGGGGAATCCAAGGCGGCCTGGCCGAGAGAGCCGCAGGGGAGGGCAGGCCCAAGGCCTGTTACTTATTTTAGGCCTTGTCCTAATAATTGTTGCTCCCTTGGCGGCCCAACTAATCCGGTTCGCCATTTCTAGGCAAAGAGAATATCTTGCCGATGCCGAAGGAGTCCGATTAACCCGCTATCCCCCAGGGTTAGCCTCGGCTTTAAGGAAGATAGCTGAGGATAAAGAAAATCTTAAGGTGGCTAATAGGGCAACTGCTCATCTTTATATAGTTAATCCCTTTAAAAAATGGGCCCGGGAATTAAATCATCTTTTTATGACCCATCCGCCTATTGAAGCCAGGATTGCCGCGCTCGAAAAAATGGGCGGGGGTACTTGAAAAATTGAAAAAATTATTTCTATAATTATATGGGCTCTTAAGAGCGGGGTCGTAGTTCAGTTGGTTAGAACGCTGGCCTGTCACGCCAGAGGTCGCGAGTTCGAGTCTCGTCGGCCCCGCCATTTTTGTTTTAAATTGAATAGTTAGAATATAATTTGGTTTTAAAAATCTAAAGGGATAAAAAAATTTTTGTCTGAAAGACAGGAATTAAATGAATTTCTGATAAATTTTCGTCTTACCCTCAAAAAGCTGGCTCTTTATCCGGAACAGCATCCCGCCCAACAGGCTTTTCCCCTCGAACTTAAGGAGAAACTTGACCCTCTTCTATTTCCCAACAAGACCCTCTGGCTTGGGGTTACGACTAGAGCTTTACGCCTCCAAGATGATACCTGGTTAACTGAAAAAATTCATGAGGAAATAGCCCGCTATCTCCATAGCCGGGGGATTAAGAGCCTAAGGATAAAGCCGGGCCTGACAGTCGAAGAACTTACCTTATTCTTGAAATTTCTTTCTAAAAGTCCGAGAAAAGATTTTTATAGGGAAAAAGAGTCATTTAGACTTCTTGAGGAACAACTTCCCCATATTGAAATAGAGTGGCTGGATTATTCCCTTGTTTTAGCTGCACAGGGAGAAGAGATAAAAGAAGTTTGGTCCTATCTTTTTGAAAAGGCCTTAAGGTCCCGCCAGGTTCGAGATTTAAACCAGGCAGCATCTTTTCTGGTTAAAGCTTTAGAACATTTTTCGGTCTGCGAACTGGCGGCCAATGATCGCGAATGGCCGTTCTGGTCGCATTTTTTCTCTTTGCTCCGGGAAAATGATACCCGGTCTTTTAAAATAGCTCTCTCCGCAATAGTAAAAAATCTTCTTTGTCAACCAAACCAGTTAACTTTACCTTCCTTAGAGGAGAAATTTCAGAGCCTGCTCGAAGGTTTTGATGAAGAAAATCTTGCCTCCTGCCTAGTTAACATTTTTCGTGAAGATGCTTCCTTTGATGCTTCTAAACTCTGTCTTTGGTTCCGGCTGACCAGGAAAAAGAAACATGGACTCATGGCCAGTTTTCTGGAGAGAAATCTTGAAACTAAACTTGCCCAATGGCCTGTTTCTTTTATTAGAAATAAATTCACTCAATTAATTCAGGGCTACAGCGTTGAGCCTTATCCTGAGGCTTATTATCAAGCTTTTTTGGCTCTATTAAAAAGGCTACCCGCAGAAAGTAAAATTCAGCTTGATCGAAGTTATCTCTGGAAGCATGAAGTTGCTTTACATCTTCTACTCCTCAGGCAGGGAAAAAAAGCTGAAGCTCTTTTCGATTCCTTTAATTTTTTAACCCGACATTTAAGCCGGATGATGGAATCGCAAGATTTCATTCTGCTAAGGGAAATGCATCGGGTGTTAGTGGACCGACAGCCTCTCCTTTCAGGCCATGATGAATATCTGCCCACTTTAAAAAGGCTTACGGCTTTTATTGAAAAAAAAATTCTCAGGGAAGAAAATTTTGCTGAACAGAAATACTTTGTCGATAATCTAAACAAGAGTGCTCTCGGCCTCAACTATTATTTACAATCTATCTTTGGGGATGGTCATGTTTCGCCAGCGATTTTAAAGCTTTTCTTTCGGTTTTTCCTTGACCATCTTTTTTATTTTTATATCAATCTCGATGAAAAAGCTGGGGATAAATCTTTTTTGGAAAAGATGATTGCTTCTCTGGCCGAAGTAGATTGCCCTGCTTCGTTCGTTACCCTGAAAAATATTTTTAATTTTGGTGACTCGGAGCTACGGCGAAAGGTTTTATCGGCCATGCAAAGGCTTTCAACATTTGAAGAAAGCTTTCTCTGGCCCCATCTTCTTGAAAGGCCATTATCCTGGCAGAAAGAAGCTTTACTTTGGCTGAAAAAGAAACCAGCTTCCCTCGAAAGAGCCTTAAGGTTGCTTCTAAGTCAATCTTCGCCCTTTGGCTTGAAAAATAATCAATTAATTGAAGCAGCTAAGCTTGTTGGTGAAATTGGCCTCGATGAAGCTCTGCCCTATTTAAAGCTTCTTGCTCGTCGTCCCTTTTTCTGGAATCGCCGACTACGAAAAGAAGTTAAAAAAATCCTGGAGTTTTTTAATGAGCGATAGGCTTCAGCAAGTTCTGACGCTCTTTTTATCTGTCTGGCAAGCTGGCCGCCTCTATTTTTCTGAGCATCCACAATTTTTAGAGCTTCTTGAAAGATTGTATCGTCTTTTCTCCGAAATCCTAAAAGAAAGAGAAGAATTAACTCTGGCCATAGTTGACGAGGATATAGTCATGGGCGAGAAGATAATGGTTAATTACCAGCAAAGGATGCCCTTTTTATTCCAAGGACTGAAAGAAAGGAGTTTGGAAAGGTTGACCTTTTATGCTGGTTTGGAAAAGGAAGAGCTTGTTAAGTTTTTTGGCTTTATTTCTTTGCCTCAGAAAAGAAGTGAGGAGGATTTTCGGCATTTCTTTCAGCTTGAAGGAATAAAGAATATATCTGTGGGGAAGTTGAAGGCTTCTTTCGAGGAAGAAAAAAGACCTGAGCCTAATTTTTCTCCAAACTACAGGGATACTATTCAAATAGTTGGACTTATAGCCGAAAAATTGTCTCAGCAGGAAAATGTGTCTCCTTTGGATTTAAAATATTTAGCTCTGTCCATCCTTGAAAATTTTTCAGGTAGTTACTGGCAAGGACTCAGCGAGTGGCCATGTATTTCTTCCTCGCAGAGATTATGGGCTCACCTTTTAAACACCTCCCTATTAGTCATGACCGCTTTAAGTCGTCTTGGTTACCCCCGGGAAGATATCCTTGATCTTGGAGTGGCTGCCCTTTTTCATGACCTTGGCAAGGCTCCCCTTGTTGAATTTGGGGTTCCTACTGGGGAAAATCATATGCTTAGGGGAGCTAAAATTCTTATTAGGTACAAAGAGAACTTATCGTCGTTGCCGGCTATTGTGGCCCTCGAACATCATCTGCGCTATGATTTAAAGGGTCAGCCCGAGCTCAAGGGAATCGGCGAACCCCATGACGCCAGCCTGATTGTTGCCATGGCCAATATTTATGATCATCTTCTGAGAAAAGGGATTTATGATGAACGATTTAACCCCCTCTTTGTTTATAATCTAATGATGGGTGAAAAAGGCAGAGTTTTTTCGCCTGAATGGCTTGATCAATTCTTCCAAGTAATGGGAGTATGGCCTGAAGGCTGTGAGGTTATTTTGAACGATGGCCGCACGGGCAGAGTTGTCCGCCAAAATAAAAATGAACCCTTTCGACCGCGGATTGAGGTAAGTTCGCCGAAGAGAGAAGGAGAGGTGATTGATCTTTCTCAGGAGAGGAAATTATCCATCCTTGGAAGCCTAAACCCCTTTTTTCCTCAAGATAAATGAGCTTATTTCCCTTTAAGTGTTTGCGTTGACTTTATTACTAATAATTTCATATAATAAAATTTGCCATGGGGGCGAAAGGATTCGACGGAGATCATGAGGCGCAAGTGGCATGCCGAGATTCCATCAACCTCGTAAAACGGTGGAAAAAATAAGTGCAGAAGCACTCCCTGTTGCTGCCTAAGAAATAGGCAAGCCGTCTCTCAGACTTTCGCCTGCGGGGTCTGAAGAGGCGTCGGTAAGCAGGCTGGCTGCCCTGGTTGGCTTCGAGCCGGGGTGGCGAGATTCGATCGGAGCTGGCGGTCTGATAGCTTGCCTCTTCATATATCAGACCGTGAGAATGGAAGAAGAGGCTGAGCATGGAGGACACTTGGCGCTGAAGATCTTCGGACGCGGGTTCGATTCCCGCCGCCTCCACCAAGATTTACCAGGAGTTTCAGAATAGATAGGTAGAAATTGGCCAAAAGAAGAAGCCTTCCTAGCGGTTTTCCCCTCGTCAAAATAATTCTTCTCTCATTTATAATTATTAGTTCCTTTTTTCTACCTTCTTTTTCCCAAACTGCTAACCTTGTTCAAGTCAAGGTTGAAGATAAGGTTGACCTTAGCCGGGTAATTATTATGGCAAATATTCCCCTTGAGGTTTTCTTTAATAAATTTGGCAGCATCCTTGAGGTTAGGATTAAAAGTGAGCATCCCCTTCGTTTTCGCAGTAGTCCCATTCACAGCCGTTTAGTTCGTTCGTTGGGTTGGGCCAGCACCAAGCAAGGTAATCTTTTAGTTATTGATTGTTCCTTATCCGATTTTCAATATGAAAGTTCGATTCGGCGACAGCCTTTCCAGGTTGAAATTAAGCTAAAACCGGCCTCTCAGGAAGAAAAAATTATTTTGGCCAAAAAATCGCCTGATTTAAAGGGAGATGAAAAAATTTTATCCCAGGCTGAAGCGATAGGGAGTTCTTTTAAATCAATAGATCCAATAGAAAAAGCAACTCATAAGGATGACCTATCGCTACCGGCAGCTGCCCGCCGCGTAAAAACAATTGTCCTTGACCCCGGCCACGGAGGTTTAGAAACAGGGGCCAAAGGCCCTAGAGGAACCTTAGAAAAGGATGTCAATCTGGCCATCAGTTTAAAATTGAAAGAAATTATTGAACGCCGGTTGGCGCTTCGGGTGGTGCTGACAAGAGATCAGGACATTGATATTTCTCTTGAAAATAGGGCTGCGGTGGCCAATAACAACCGGGCAGATCTTTTCATCAGTATTCATGCCAATGGCGCTTTCCGGCCCAAAGCCCGTGGGTCTGAAACCTATTTTTTAAGCCTTCGTGCGAGTGACGAGGAAGCTCGGCGCTTGGCCTATCTTGAAAATAATTCCCCTGAATTCGAAAAAAAGATTGAAGAGGAAAGTCAAGATCAAATCATGATGATTCTTTGGGATATGGCCCAGTCAGCTTTTCTCAAGCAGAGCAGTCAGCTAGCCGAATTTATTCAGACAGAGCTTAATAATCTTCTGGAAACAGCTAACCGGGGAGTCAAACAGGCACCTTTTAAAGTGCTTACAGGCGTTGCCTGCCCGGCGGTTTTGGTGGAGGTTGCCTTTATTTCGAATCCGGAAGAAGAGGAGAAATTAAGGGATGAAAATTTCCAGTGGAGCGTGGCCCAGGCCATTTACCAGGGAATTATAAATTATCTCAGGAAACTTTCATGAGAGGTCGCCACAAAAAATCGATAAAATTAATTTTTCTCTTAATCCTGTTAATTGTGGCTTCAGGGCTGGCTATAATGTTTTTCCTTTCTGGGCCCAAAGAGAGAATCAAGGTTATAGAGAAGAGAGAAGGAAAGATTCAAGAGCCAGCTCAACCAGAGCGGTTAAAGCGTCAGGTGATTCTTTATTTTCCCTCAGAAAATGATGATTGGCTTCACCCTGAGAAAAGAGAAATAGCAGTGGGATCACCAGAAATTGAAGCTGAAGAAATCATCCAAGAGCTAATTGCTGGCTCAACCCAGGGGTATCTTTCCCCCCTTCCGCCTCAGGCCAAAATAAGACAGGTTTTTATTACTCGAGATGGGACGGCCTATGTTGATTTTTCACGGGAACTTGTGGAAAGGCATCCTTCAGGTTCAGCTGCTGAGCTTGTAACAATTTATGCCATTGTTAATTCCCTTATGAGCAATATTCCAGCCATAAAACAAGTTTTTTTCCTTGTTGAAGGAGCTGAGAGAGAAACCTTAAGCGGCCACATAAATCTCAATAAGCCCTTTATTGCCATGCCTTCTCTTATTGCCCGCTAAAAACAAAATTTTCAACATTTATTTTGGAAAAAATGGTGAAAATACCAGCTGTCGCAATAATTGGGTTTCCCAATGTGGGCAAATCAACCTTATTTAATCGATTGCTTCGAAGGAAGATGGCCATTGTCCACAATCTTCCAGGTATGACTAGGGATTGCCTTTCGGCTCTCTGGTCCATTCGAGGGAAGAATCTTTTTTTAATTGATACTGGAGGCTTCGGTGATATTCAAAGGGAGCCCTTAGCTGAAAAAATTAAAGAAAAGGCGTGGCAAGCGGCCATGAAGGCTAACCTTATTCTTTTTGTTCTTGATGGCCGCCGCGACCTTCTTCCCGCTGAAGAGGAGCTTTATCGCGTTCTCAAAAAGACAGGTAAACCCTTATTTATCGTGGTCAATAAAATCGATACGCCTGAAATGGAAGCCAAGGCCGGCGACTATTTTCGCCTTTCCGGTGAGGAGATTTTTTTGGTTTCCGCTGAACATCGCCGTAATCTCGATTTGCTTGAAGAGGCTATCGCAGCCCGTTTGCCTGGTGTTTCCCCGGAGGAGATAGGTGAGCCCCTTAGGTTGGCAATTATTGGCCGGATTAATGTGGGCAAATCCTCGATTATTAATCGGCTTTGTGGCGAGGAGAGACTAATTGTTAGTGAAATTCCCGGTACAACCAGAGACCTTGTGGAATCCTATGTGCTTAGATCTGGTCGTTTTTTCTGTCTCGTTGATACTGCCGGATTACGCCGTCTGAGCCGGGTTAAGGATGAAAGGGAAAAGGCCTCCATTGTTGTAACCAAAAAAAGAATTAGTCAGGCCGATGTCCTTTGCCTGGTGATGGATATAACCGAGTTCCCAACCCGCCAGGATCTGGCTGTAGCTCAGCTGGCCTCGAATTCGGGCAAGCCCCTAATCGTTGCTCTGAATAAGTGGGATCTAATTCCTCCTGAAGAAAGAGACAGAGCAGCCCGTTTTTCTCGAGAAGCTATTGCCCAAAGAATGGAATTTATTGCTTATGCTCCCGTTTTTTTTGTTTCGGCCCGAACAGGTAAAGGGGTTTTCAGTCTGCTCGATGAGGCTTTGAAAGTTTATCAGCAGGCCGGTCGAAAAATTGATACCCATAGCCTTAACGAATTTCTGAATGACCTTAAGCTCAAGCATCCTCCCCTCTGGCAAAGTCGAGGTGGAGTAAGAATAAAATACATAATTCAAGTTGGCACTTATCCCCCCACTTTTGTTCTCTTTGTCAATAAGAGGGATAAGCTTTTACCTACCTATGAAAAGTTCCTTTTGTCGAGGCTAAGGGAAGCCTTTGATTTTTGGGGAACACCACTTCGGCTAAAAATCAAAGAAGGTTAAGGGCTGACCATTTTTATTTTCCAGGAACCTTTTCTTTTATTCTAATATGACCATCAACTGTTTGGAGAGAAATCAAGGGGCCACCTTGATTTATCCGGCCTGTGATTTTTTTCCCACCCTTTATATTCTGAACAGATAATTTTAAATCGCAGTTTAAAGAGCCATCAACGGTTTCAAGATCGAGGTCAGCTGAAAGATCAGCCGACAAAGAAAGATCAATATCGCCCCCAATGGTTTTTAATTGCCAAGAATTAGTGATTTTTGTTCCTGGCTTTATCTCGATTTTGATATCACCGTCAGTTGTTTGAACAAGGAAAGGTTCAATTTCCCCCTCAATAATAATATCACCATCAACAGTATTAATTTCGGCTTGGCCTTTTCCTTGGCTAATAATTATTCGACCATCAACTGTTTTAAGATTGAGCTGGCCCTCAAAATTTTCAACCTCGATGGAACCATCCACTGTCGTTAGGTGGACCTCCTTTAATTTTCCGGTGAGTTTAGCTCGACCATCCACGAGATTGGCTTTAAGATTGGATCCGTTCGGCAGAATCACCTGCGTCGAAACCTTAATCCGGCGGTAATCACGCAAAGGAAAGAAAAGGGTTCTTAAGCGAGGATAAATAATTTCGAGACTGAGGCGATTTTCTTTTTGATTAACCACTACCTTTGTTCCCGCTAACAGTCGATTGGCTAGTCGCCTGTCACTGGTTAAAGATTCTTTAATTATCTTAATTTTTATATTGGGTTCTTCCTGAGTAATTACTTTTAAGTCACCATCGACATCCCGAAAGGAAAAATAAATGGGCCTGGAAGGCTCCATAGAGAAGGTTTTTTCCCAGGTTTCTGATTTTTTAAAGCCCTGAGCTAAAAGCGGAAAAAATAATCTGGCAAAAATTATCATCGAAATTGTTAAGCCTATTTTTCTCATGCCAGATTAATCTTTTCGATCAAGCCAGATTCATTTATTTTGACGTATTTCCCTAGATCAGGGTTCCCTCAAACTTTGTTTTTCTTGACTTTTCCCCTTATCGTGAATTATAAATAATTTTTAGCCCTTATGGAGCATAAAAGGAATAAGGAGGTCATTATGGATAACAAGAGAGGTCGACTGGCCGTAGTTATTTGGCTGACTCTGTCGGTTCTTTTTTTCCTGACGAGCTGCCAAAAATTGAGAGTCAACTATATCAAAGCCAATTATCACTTTAATAAGGCTAATGCCCTGTTTACGGATGGCCAGTATCGCCGGGCAATTACTGAATATGAGGAAGCCATTAAATATAATCCGAATCTGATTGATGCTTATCGTTTTGCCGGTGAAGCCTATAAAAACCTTTTCCGCCCGGGTGATGATCGGCCTGACAATTTAGAAAAAGCGGAAAAGGCTCTTGAGTATCTCAATAAGGCTTATGAATTCAGTCCTCACAATAAGGAAATTATTTATTCTCTCGCCGATATGTATGATAAGCTGAAAAAATTTGATGAAGCTGAGAAATTTTATCTTAAAATTCTCGAACTTGAGCCTGGCAAGATGGATAATTATTATGTGGTGGCTGAATTCTATAAACGCTATGCTGCTGAAAAAGAAGAGCTTAGGTCCAAAGCTGAATCAATGTATTTAAGACGGATTGAGGCTGACCCTGAAAACCCTCAGGGCTATGCCTATTTAGCTAATTATTATGAGCTGATTCAACCTGTTCCCGAATTTGATAAAGCTAATGACTACTGGGAGAAAAGAATTACCCTTGACCCTGAGAATGCTGAGGCCTATTATGCCAAAGGGGTTAATCGATGGGCTAAAGCTTATCGTTTACCTCAACTGCCTCTGGAAGAAAGATTGAGGCTAGCCCAGGAGAGTTTGAAGGCCTTGCTAAAGGCGATCGAGCTTGACCCTAATTATCCTGAGCCTTATGCTTATGTAAGTGTCGTTTATAAAAGCGTTTTGGCTAAGCTCGAGCCAGAAAAGGAAAGCCGCTATAATGCCGAAGCTGACCGCTATAGTGAGAGATTTCAGGAGCTGCGCAAACGTCAGGCAGAAAGGAAGAAGCTTGAAGAAGAGCTCAAGAAATTAAAATAAGTTCATTTGGAGCAGGGGAAAATTTAAAAAATTTTTGTTTATAATTTACCCATCTTCTTTTAAATAAATTAAAAAGTATTTTTTATTTAATGATGGGGTAATATGTTTATTCCTTTAAAAGATGAAAATCCTACTCGTCACTTTCCTATTGTGACAATTCTTATCATCGCTCTCAATATAGCGATTTTTTTATGGCAGATTCTTTCTCCAGTTGGCCTCGAGGCCCATATCCTTCGCCTGGGAACAATTCCTTATGAAATAACCCATTTTCGTTCCCTTGATCCAGCTGTAAGAATTCCTCCATGGATAACTCTCCTGACCGCAATGTTTGTCCATGGCAGTTGGCTTCATCTTTTTGGAAATATGCTCTACCTCTGGATTTTTGGCAATAATGTTGAGGACTTTTTAGGGCCAATAAGATTTGTTCTTTTTTATTTGATTTGTGGACTTGTGGCCAGCTTAAGCCACATTATTACTCACCCCATGTCGAAAATTCCTATGGTCGGGGCAAGTGGCGCGATAGCTGGCGTTCTTGGAGCCTACTTTTTGCTTTATCCTGGAGCCAGGGTTTTGACTTTACTCTTCTTTTTCTTTTTTATCCGGATTATTGCTATTCCAGCCGGCTTTTTTCTTAGCTTTTGGTTCCTAATGCAGATCCTTAATCTTGGCCTTGGGGGAGGAGTGGCCTGGTATGCCCATATCGGCGGTTTTGTTGCCGGAGTCCTTCTGATCAAGGGTCAGCTAAAGCGAAGGATGCGCTATTACCGATGGGTCTGACTTTCTATTGTCGGAACTTCTAATTTTTCTCTCTGGCTTTTAAATGAGGTCCGAATAAAAATGATTTTCTCTATAAAGGTTTTTATTTGACAAAAATGACAATATTTAGTATTTTAATCAATCACTCCAAGCTTTTTAAGCTTGTATCTGAGGTTAAAAGCTAATGGGTAAAACTTATATTCCAAAAGCTGATGAAATTGAAAGGAAATGGTGGCTGATTAATGCCGAAGGGCAGATTTTAGGTCGCTTGGCAACGACTATTGCTCGCTTGCTCAGGGGGAAAAATAAGTCTAAGTTTACGCCATTTATGGATACCGGTGATTTTGTTATTGTTATCAATGCTGAGAAGATTAAAGTAACTGGCCGTAAACTTGATGAAAAAATTTATTATAGCCATTCTGGTTACCCGGGAGGTTTGAAGGCCAAAACTTTGAGGGAGCTTCTGGCCAAAAAGCCCGAAGAGGTTATCCGGCATGCTGTTTGGGGAATGATCCCCAAGAATAGATTGGGGCGCAAGCTTTTGAAAAAATTAAAAATTTATCGCGGCCCAAATCATCCCCATGAAGCCCAGAAACCTCAGTTATATGAATTAGCTGGGAGGAAGAATTGAGTCTAATTCAATATTATGGGACAGGGAAGAGAAAGACCGCAGTGGCCAGGGTTTTTTTACGCTCCGGCAAAGGAGATATAACCCTTTATGTTAATCGCAAAGCCAGGCCTTTTAATGAGTATTTTCGGCTTGAATCTTTAAGACATCTCATTCGTAAACCCCTGCTTCTTACCGGAACTGAGAATAAATTTGATCTTTTTATCCGAGTCGGTGGCGGCGGTCTTAGGGGCCAGGCCGAGGCCATTCAGCTAGGTATATCTAGGGCCTTAGTAGAATTTAATAAGGAATTAAGAACGGTTCTCAAATCAGCTGGTCTTTTGACCAGAGATGCCCGGATCAAAGAAAGAAAGAAATACGGTTTGCGTGGCGCCCGGAAGGCACCTCAGTATCACAAACGATAAAGGGAGGTAAAGCTTTGGTCTCCGTAACCATGAAGGAATTGCTCGAAGCGGGTGTTCATTTCGGTCATCAGACAAGGCGATGGAATCCAAAGATGAAAGAATACATCTTTGGCCAGCGCAACGGAATTTATATAATCGATTTACAAAAAACAATTAAGATTTTTAAGGAAGCTCTCCAGTTCCTGAAAGGCGTGGCTGAAGAAGGCAAAATGGTCCTTTTTGTGGGCACCAAAAAGCAAGCTCAGGAAATAGTCAAAGAATGGGCGACTAAATGTGAATGCTGTTATGTTAATCAGAGATGGCTGGGTGGATTGCTCACCAATTTTCAGGTCGTAAGAGGCGGAATCGATCGTTTGATCGAGCTTGAAGAAATGAAGGAAGACGGGCGCTGGGAGCTTCTTTCCAAAAAGGAACAATCGAGGCTTGAAAAAGTTTATCGTAAGCTCGAAAAAAATGTGGGCGGCCTGAGGAATCTAACCGAACTTCCAGGAGCTCTCTTTGTCGTTGACGCCTCCAAAGAAATAATTGCTATTTCTGAGGCCAAAAAATTAAAGATACCCATTGTGGCCATTGTGGATACGAACGGTGATCCCGAGGGGATTGATTATCCCATTCCTGGAAATGATGATGCGGTAAGAGCAATTGAGCTTTTTGTTTCCAAAGCGGCCGAGGCCATTATCGAAGGCAAAAAGAGTCGCCTGGAAAAGGAGATCCAGAAGGAGGCGAGCTCTTCTGAATTAGCTGAGATGTCCGGCTCGGCCAAGGAAGCTGAAATGGCCAAAAGCTCTAGCTAAGTTGATATCATAAAAAGAGGGGAAAAGATGGAATTATCAGCTGAATTAATTAAAGAATTGAGGGAACGCACCGGTATAAGCATAATGGAATGTAAAAAAGCTCTGGAAGAAAGCGGTGGCGACATCGAGAAGGCTATAGAGATTTTGAGGAAAAAGGGTTTTGCTCGGGCCAAAGATAAAATGGACCGGGAAACAAGTGAGGGCGTGGTTTATGCTTATATCCATCTTGATGGCAAAATAGGTGTTTTGGTTGAGGTTAATTGCGAGACTGATTTCGTGGCTCGGAATGAGGAATTTAAAGAACTAGCCAAAAATATTGCCATGCAGATAGCGGCAGCTAATCCTAAATATATTGTTCCAGAGGATATTCCACCAGATGTAATAGAGAAAGAAAAGGAAATCATTCGGGAACAGCTCAAGGATAGCAAGAAGCCACCGGAGATAATTGAAAAAATTATTCAGGGCAAACTCGGCAAATTCTTTGAAGAAGTTTGCCTCTTAGAGCAGCCCTTTATTCGGGATGATAAAATAAAAGTGAGAGAATTTATTGCCTCCTATATTGCTAAATTTGGTGAAAATATTCGCGTGCGTCGGTTTGCCCGTTTTGAGATTGGCAAAGCCTAATTGGGGCCATGGGGCCTGAAAGGCCTGTATATAATAGAATCTTGCTCAAACTTTCGGGAGAATCTCTCTTAGGTTCTAAACCGTCTGGTCTTGAATTTGATCGATTAAATCAGTTAGCCAGGGAAATTCGTTCAGTTTATGACCTGGGCGTTCAGATCGCGATTATGATTGGGGGCGGTAATATCTTTCGTGGTTATCAGGGAGAAAAGGCCGGTTTACCTCGAGCGGCCGCTGATCAAATGGGTTTGCTGGCTACAGTAATCAATGGGATTGCTCTTCAGGAAGCCATCGAAAAGGAAAGAATGGCCTGTCGCCATCTTTCTGCCCTGGAAATTAAAGCCGTGGCTGAGCCATTTATCCGACGTCGGGCTATCCGGCATCTGGAAAAGGGCCGGGTGGTAATTTTTAGTGCTGGACTGGGTAGCCCTTTTTTTACAACTGATACAGCTGCAGCTTTAAGAGCCCTCGAAATTGGCGCCGAGGTCATTCTCAAAGCTACTAAGGTGGATGGAGTTTATTCAGCTGATCCCCTGGTCGATCCTGAGGCTAAGTTTTATGAGCATATTACCTATGAGGAAGTTCTCAATCTGAGATTGAAAGTTATGGATTCAACGGCTATTTCCCTATGCCGAGAATTTAAGTTGCCCATCATTGTTTTTAATGTCAGCATTCCAGGTAATATTTATCGAGCAGTTCTTGGGGAAAAGGTCGGCACAAAGATTTCGGAGACTTAATTATAAAAACTAAAATATAATTTTTAAAGGACGGCCATGGTCAAAGAAGTCTTAAAAGAGCTCGAAAGAAAGATGAAATTATCGATAGATCATTTTCGCAAAGAACTGGCCAAATTGAGGACAGGCCGGGCTAATATTCATCTTTTTGAAGATATAAAAGTCAATTATTATGGTCAGCTTCTGCCCATTAATCAAGTGGCGACCTTATCTATTCCCGATCCCACGATGGTGACCATTCATCCCTGGGATCCCGGTGTTCTTGAAAGCATTGAAAAAGCTATCCGCTCTTCTGATCTAGGACTAAATCCCATTAATGATGGCCGGATTTTGAAAGTTCCTATACCTCCTCTGGATGAGGAAAGACGCCGCGAAATGGCTAAAAAGGTCCGCAAATTACTGGAAGAAGAAAAGACTGTTCTGCGAAATCTACGCCGGGAAAGCAAAGAAGAAATTGAGGAGATGGAAAAGGAGAAATTAATTACCGAGGATGAGAAATTTGATGGGCTCGAAAAACTGCAGGAAATTCTTGATGAATATATTGAAAAATTAGAGGAAATGGCCGAAGCCAAAGAAAAGGAAATTCTTGAAAGCTAAGGCCTGAGATTTTTTCTCAAGTTTTTCTTAAGATTATCTTTTAAGGGCCTTGGGGGCCAAGAGTTTTAGAATTTTTTCTTATCTTGAGGCCAGGAATTGATGATTTCCCAATCTTCGGGGACGGGAATATCAAAGATTTTGGGCGAAAGAGTAGGATTAAACTTATGCCGAGAAAACAGGAATTCCTGGCGGACACCAGATGCTTCGTAAAAAACAATTTTTACAATCAGCCAGCGGCGGGTATCAATTTCGAGGAGCACCTTGGTTATTTCTTGATCCTCGAGAGGTTCAAGCTTTAGGGTGATACTTTGACTCTTGGCATCTCTGGCTATAATTTCAGCTGAATAAAGATCAAGCAATTTGGTTTTGCCGGTTAAAAGACCCAAAATGCTTTGTTTAATTATCTCTTCATCCAAGGGTTGGCGCACGATCTGTTTATCTTCAAAAAAATAGGAAAGGAGGATATCTCCTTTAAGGAGGAAGCATTTTTTCTCCGGTTCAAAGTAATCCCAACGCATTTGGTCAGGTCGACGCAGATAGAGACGTCCCTTTTCTTTAATTCCTTGGCTCTCATAGGCAGGAAAGTAAATTTGGATAAAATCGGCTTCTAAACTTTTAATTTCTTGAAGTTTTTTTTCCAGATTAGAAATGATCGTTAAATCTGAAGATGGTCCCAAGAAAAAAGATATAAAAAAGAGCAAAAGAAAGCCAGGCCACATCTTTTTTATTATATGTCTATTAAATATTTTTAGCGAGAAATAAATCAATCAAGAATTTTGTCAATTTGATTTTTAGACCTGAAATGCCAATTAAAGATAGGGCAATAAAAAGGATTTATCCCGGAAGAGGAAGTTTGCTTTGAGGACTAATCTTTGCTATAAACACAGCCTATGTCTTCGGCTTATTTTTTTATTTGGCTTGGCTACATTGGTCTTCTTTTAATTTTTAGTCTTATTTTCAGGAAAAGAGTAAAGTCGTTCAATGATTTTTTCTTTGCCTCGCGACAGCTTTCCGCATCTCAGATTGCCCTTTCCTTAGCCGCCTCTTGGTTAGGAGCCACTTCCATTATTGTTACTATTGATGAGGCCAGCCGATATGGCTTGGCCTCGCTCTGGCTAATTGGAGTTCCAGCCTCCCTGACCGTAATTATTATGGCTTTTATCTTGGCCAAGCCAGTTCGCCGCTTGGAAGGCTTTCCTCTTCATAACCTTTTAGAAGCTCGCTATGGTTCGGCTATGAGAAAATTGGCCAATATAGTTATAATTTGGTATCTCCTTATGCTGGCTTCTTCCCAATTGGTCGCTCTGGCAAGTTTCCTCCAGTTGTTTCTTCAAAAAAATTATCTTTTTAGTCTGGTCTTGGGTCTTGGTGTAGTCATTGTTTATACTTCCTTGGGAGGGCTTATTACAGTTGTGCGTAATGACCTTTTCCAAGGGGGATTCATAATGGCTGGAATTTTTTTCCTTTTTTTCCGGCTCCTCATCATTTCCTTTCAAGGAGATGATTTATCTCATCTAAAAGTCAGTTCCTTACCTTTTTTAGGTTTCTTTTCCAATTTTAAATCCAACGGACTGGTCGCTCTTTCTTTTACTCTTGCCTGGCTTATTTCTCCCATTGCCTGGCAGAGAGTTTATGCGGCTCGAGATTTGGTCGAGGCGAGAAAAGGGTTGCTTTTAACTTCACTTCTTTTCGTTTTTATTTATCCTTTGATTAGTTTTGTGGGCATCTTGGGACAACCTATTTCCGATTTACAGGCTGGCGAGCAGCCTTTAATAGCTTGGCTGATCTTGAAGGGGCCCTTAACTTTCTGGTTAAGAGGTCTCCTTTTTATAGCCATAATAGCCGCTATTCTTTCCACTTTGGATACAGCTATTAATTCCTGCTGCCTTTTTCTAAGCCGCGAGTTTATTGGGAAGACTTTCGAAGGGGCTTCGGCCCGCGCACTCCTACTTGGCCGTTTAATCAACGGGGTTGTTGGATTTATGGCCTTTTTTATCGCCTCCAGGTTAAGGGATATCCTCCAGACCATAGGTCTCGCCTCCGAGATAATGGCCGAAGGCCTTTTTATTCCTGTGATGGCCATGTTTCTTTTTAATCAAAAATATGAATTGGCCGGTCTTTTGAGCCTCATTTTGGGGACACTTTTTTCCTTTCTGAATTTTCTTTCTGGAACTGAAATTATAAAAATGCCCTTACCTTCATGGCCTCATTCTCTTCCTTACGGTCTAGCTTTGAGCTCTTTTGGGTTCGTCCTTGGACTAATAATTGCCAAGCTTCAGGGCA
This sequence comes from uncultured bacterium, assembly GCA_938092135.1. Lineage (GTDB taxonomy): Bacteria > Acidobacteriota > Aminicenantia > Aminicenantales > CALLJL01 > CALLJL01. The sequence goes on along the minus strand of CALLJL010000002.1, from coordinate 87,490 downwards.
AAGAAATAAAATAATTTTATGAAAATAAAATCGAATTTTGGCTGGCGACTGGTGGGTCTAACCGGACGTTTATGGCTGAGCTTTGTGGTCAGAACTTCCAAAGTTAAGATCATTGGAAAAGAAATAGTAGAAGAATTAAGGCAGAAGAAGAGACCGATTATTCATGTCCTTTGGCATGGCCGAATTTTTCTTGCTCCCTATTTTTTCCGTTATCAGAGAATTATGCCTTTAATTAGTCCGAGCGATGATGGAGAGATTGTGGCCAGAATTATTGATGGCTGGGGATATAAAATTTTAAGGGGTTCAAGCTCCCATACCATGGTTTCTTCCTGGAAAGAAATGGTCAGAGAGCTACTCGATGGAGGAGAAGTGCTCATCGTCCCTGATGGGCCCCGAGGACCCAATCGTTATTTTAAAGCTGGCGCTATCAAGTTGGCTTCAGTTACTGGGGCCTTTCTTGTCCCCTTTTCCTTTTCAGCTTCCCGGCGCCGTTTCTTAAAAAGCTGGGATAATTTTCTTCTGGCTCTACCCTTTTCTCGTCTGGTCGCCCTTTATGGTCAGCCAATAATCATTCCTCCTGATATCGATGATGAGGAGATGGAAAAATATCGAGAGCTGGCTCAAAGGAAACTCTGTGAACTTGATAATGAAGCCGATCGCCTGGTTTCTTCCCGATAGCTTTTTGTTATATAGGTCAAGGGGAAATATTTATTTCTGATTCTTTAACGATTATCATTCTTGACAAATATTTTCTTTAAATGTTAAAAGGGAAAAAAATCTGAAACAAGGAGGGCTTTAATGGTGGATAGATGGAGAAAATTAATTTTTTTGTTGGCTTTAGTGATGCTTTCTTTGCCGGCTTTTTCTCAGACTGCAGCTGATCACCTAAAAGCTGGCGATCAATATTATGCTCAATTTGATGATAATAAAGCTCTTGAAGAATATCGACGAGCCCTTGAACTTGAGCCCGAAAATTATGAAGCTCTCTGGAAGATAGCCAGGGCTTTAATTGATGTGGCCGATGCTCTTCCTCCTAAGGAGCCGGGCACCCTGACCAAGCAGAAGAAAATGTATGCTGAGGCTGAAGAATATGCCCGTCGAGCCGTAAAACTTAATCCCAATGATACCTGGGGCCATTTCTTCCTTTCTGCCGCCATGGGAAAGAGGGCCCTTATGCTGGGAAAAAAAGAGCAAATTGAGATGTCTCGAGAGGTCAAGGCTGAAATTGAAAAGGCCCTTGAACTTGATCCCAATAATGACCTGGCCTATCATGCGCTCGGACGATGGCATCGCCGGATGGCTGAGATTGGTGGAGTGAAAAGAGCTCTGGGCGGACTCTTCTATGGTGATATTCCCCGGGGAAGCTTTGAAGAATCAGAGAAGTGTTTTAAAAGGGCTATCGAGATCAGGCCTGATTACACCAATCATTACTTGGAACTTGGCCGTACCTATTTAGCGATGGGAAAAAGGGATTTGGCTATCCAGGCCTTTGAGAAATGTCTTGAATGCCCAATAACCACTTCTAAGTGCGAGCTTTATAAAAAGGAAGCTTCAGAAGAATTGGCCAGGCTTAAAGGGAGGAAATAGGCTCAATTTTTTTCCTTGGAAATTAATTCTTCTTCGTTGAAAACTTCAGCCTCAAAAATTTCAATCTTGGCTCCCCTTTTCCAACAATTGGGTTCCAAACCGGCCTTAAGGCAGCCATGGGCTAAATAAGTTTCAAGATCCCAGTTGTATTCAAGGGGAACTTGAGGTAAGAGTAACCCTCGAGCAGCACCTTTTGAAATAATTATACCATGGCGACCAATTTCAATTTCCTGGATATTCTCAATTGGCCGAGGCAAAGAAAGAACTGAAATTTCAATGGTGGTCAAAGGTAACTCTTCAAGGTCAAGAGAACGAAAGCGAAAGTCCTGGGTAGCTGAGGCTACAGCCATTTCAATAATGGTTTCTACTAGAGATTTGATGGGAAGAGGATAACCGATGCAACCCCGTAGCTCACCTCCGGTTTTAAGAGTTACAAAAGCCCCCTTTTTTTCTAAGAGAGCCTCATCGCTGACCTGTGGCTTTATGTACTCACCTGTTTGAAGATAATTTTCAATCGCCTGGCGAGCTAATCTCAACAAAAATTTTTTTTGTTCAGGACTTAATTGCTTCATTTTTCCTCCCCAAATTCAATTTGGAGCCGACAGGGAAAAAGGCGAAAAGTTTGGTTGAATTCAATGAGAAAACATTTAAGGGAAAGGAGGTTTCCCTTTTTCGACCTAACCTCAATCAAAATTTTTCCATAAGCAAAGGGTTGAAAAATTGGCTTGAGGAGCTTCGCTAAAGGATGATAAATGAAAAAGCCCAAGATCTGGCTTTCAAAATTTTTTTCAAGGCGCTGCCATATTTTGTCCAGTTGATTAAATCCTTCAGGTGTCGGCCAAACTCTTTCAACAAAAATTCGTGGGCCCCGAATGTGACCAAAAAGAAGCCCGCCCTGCGGCTTCTGGCCAGAAAGAAAACTAATGGCCTTAATTTCTCTGTAAGCCTGCCGGCAGAGGAAGGCTTCCATGTTTTTATTATAAATTTGGCTTTTTTATAAAATCAAATCTAACTATCGACGGCTATTTAGTTTTTCTCCCCCAAACAATTAAAAGATATCCGGGACTGAAGGAAACAAGATTATCAAGCTTGGTGGCCAACCAAAAGAAGGGATAAATAAAAGAATATAAATTAAAAAAAAGCTTGCTATTTTTAAATTCTTTTTGGCTCATAGGGCGAATATGACCATCTCTAAGATCGATTTTCTTGGGTCTCCCAATAAAATGGACATAGATAAAATTGAGAAGCAGTTCTAAACTTTCCGAAAAAAGACGCGATATTATCTTATGCCGTTCCGGGTTTAAACCAGCTCGTTTTAATCGATTCTTGAGTTCGAGCCAATTGTAGCCATCTCTTTTGTGGCCATAAATCTCAGGCCTGAGTCCGAGTAGAAGTCTCAATTTATAAAGAAAATTTCCTGGACCTGTATGGGGAGTAACAAAAATTGCCTGGCCCTCTGGTTTTAAAACCCGGGCTATTTCTTCCAAGCAGAGATCATCATTTTCAAGGTGCTCAAGATAATCAGAACAGATAACTAAATCAAAACTTTCTGCCCTAAAAGGAAGATGGTTACCTTCGAGCTGGATCAGATTATTTTTAACCAGGGCTCTGGCCTCCAGAAGATTGGCCAGATCTTCATCGCTGTGAACCCAGAAGCCACCCCTTTGCCTGAAAAAATAACCAAGAATACCCTGACTGGTGCCGAGTTCAAGAGCCTTTCTGTCATTATCAATAGGGAGAGAACTAAGAATAAGGCTTAGCTTCTGCTTTTTTTTAATAGATTTATTTACAAGACTAAGTTGCCAGGGGATGATTTCCATCGAAGGCATTATATCAAGTTCGACTATTTTTGCTCAATTAGAAAAGGAGGAGGATTTTTTTAATTGTCAATAAAAATGATTAAAAGATGCCTTGACTGAAAGGGGTGAGGCGATTTATATTAACCAAAAAATGGGTATTTTGGCAAAAAATGATTAATTATGAATTAATTGTTGTTGGTCCTCTCGAGACAAATTGTTATCTTGTCTATTGTTCTGAGAGTCTTGAAGCGGTTATTATTGATCCTGGGGCTGAGGCGGAGAAACTTTTTCCGGTTATTCATGAGCTTGGATTAAAATTGAAAGCCGTCCTCAATACCCATGGTCATATTGACCATGTGGGAGCCAATCGCGATTTTAAAGAAAAATTTGGCTTGCCCATATATCTTCATCCGGCTGACCAGATTCTTCTTCAAAGGGGTCAGCAGCTTGAATTAAGTTTGCTTTTAGGGGCTAAAGAACCTCCTGCGCCCGATGTAGACCTTGCCGATGGCGATTTAATTGAATTTGGTCATATCTTTCTGCGGGTTATCCATACACCTGGTCATTCTCCTGGAAGTGTGAGTTTCCTGGGGGATAATTATCTGTTTTCTGGCGATACCCTTTTCTGTGGTGGCGTTGGCCGAACTGATTTTCCCGGAGGTTCATGGCGGGATCTCGAAAGGTCAATCCGCGAAAAAATCCTTACCTTGCCTGATGAGACCGTGGTTCTTCCGGGCCATGGCCCTGCGACCACGGTGGGCGAAGAAAAACGTTCTAATCCTTTTCTCACATGAAAATCCAAACCTCCAGCTCGGAGGAATTGGTTAATCATTTCCTTGATTATCTTATCGTTGAAAAAGGGGCAGCTGAGAATACAAGACTGGCCTATGCCCGAGACCTGAAAAAATTTCTCTATTTTTTAATGAAAAGAAAAAAGCAATGTCAGCAAGTTAAAGCTGAAGATTTAAGTCTTTTCCTTCAGGAACAGAGCCGTTCCGGTCTTTCAGCCCGCTCACTGGCTCGGTTGGTGGCCGCTTTACGCAGTTTTTACCGATTTCTTCTTCTTGATGGCTATCTCCGAAAAAACCCGGCCGCCCAGCTGGCGACGCCAAAGTCGTGGCTTTCTTTGCCTCATTTTTTAACTGTGGCTGAAGTTGAAAAATTGCTTAATCAGCCCGATGAAAATGACCCTCAGGGAAAAAGAGACCGAGCCATCCTAGAGCTTCTCTATGCTACTGGTTTGAGGGTTTCAGAGTTAATTAGACTTGAAATTGACCAGGTCAATTTAAAAGCCGCTTATCTTATTTGTCGAGGAAAGGGAGGTAAAGAAAGAGTTGTTCCCTTTGGCCGCCGGGCTGAACAGGCTTTAAAAAGTTATCTTTTAGAAGTAAGACCCCTTTTTCTAAAAGAAGATAGTCCCTATCTTTTTCTCACCCGGCAGGGAAAGCCTTTTACCCGCCAAGGGCTGTGGAAACTTCTCCATCAGTATGCTGTAGCTGCCGGCCTTGAAGATAAGGTGAGTCCCCATGTCCTTCGCCATTCTTTCGCTACCCATCTTCTCGAGAGAGGGGCAGATTTGCGTTCTGTCCAGATTTTGCTTGGCCATAGTCAAATAACAACTACCCAGATCTATACCCATTTAAGCCGCCGATGGCTACGGGAAGTTTATGACCGTTTTCATCCCCGGGCTTAAATAGAGGGGTCTTTTTATAGTGAGATTTAATCTGGACGGTAACATTGACCTCATGTTCTTCCCCAAACTCATTGAGATGGAGCTTTGGATAGCTGGGAGGATAACTCCATTTCCAGGAAAAGTTTTGATGAAATTCAGGTTTGGCCATTTCTTTAATTGGCACAAAAATCTTATTTGAGCCACCTTTAAGAAAATCATTGTAACGAAGCCCGTTGACAATTAAATTTCTAATAAATGAAGCTGGCAAAATTAATTTCCTTTTGATTTGAGAAGGAGAGAAAGAATCTGATGGATCTTCTAAAAAGAAATCGAGCCAAAAAGCCTCATCTTCACGGAGAAAAGTTCCTACTTTAAGTCGGGGCGGATTGGAAGAGCGAGAGAAGGCTGTTTCTTTATCCCCCTTTTTTTCCTTTTCTAAAACTTCCCAGCTGAGAACTTCAGTTTGCCAATGGTAAAGAATGAGGTCGGGCTCATCTGGTTCCAAAAGACCTTGCCAGCGGAACTGACCATGGTAGCAGCCTTCAAGGCTTCGATTTTGATCAAAGAGAAGATAATTTCCTTTGATAAAAAGGTTAATTTTTACCTCCCAAAAAGAAGGCCATGGCTTTAATTGAGAAGCACCTTCTGGAAGCGAATTAATTATTAATCCAATGAGACAGAAAATAACCTGATTCAGAAGGTTTTTGTTAGCTTTAAGAAGAAAAGCCAAAGCAGTAACTCTCAAAGAAATTCTTTTCTTATTTTATGATTTTTGGTTCTTTATTGACAAGCTGAGGAAAATCGGATATATTTTTAGTTTAAACTTTTTAGTTTAAATATTAAACTTATGAGTTTAATTAAATTCAAATTCAAATGAAAGAAAATTATGATCCGTATAAACAGGGAAAAGCGAAATTTTAGCCAGCGGCTCGAACGGGAGGTTCGCCGCCGCCAGGCTTTGCGTCAGGCCATTATTCAGGCTGCCGAAAAGGTTATAGCTCGGTCTGGCTATGCTGGCCTGACCATGGATGATGTGGCCAGGGAAGCCGAGCTTTCCAAGGCCACTGTTTATAATTATTTTCGGAGCAAAGGAGATTTAGTTCTAGAATTATTTATTTATTATTTTGAAAAATTCTACCGTCTAATTGTCCGGATAAAATCTGAATCTAAGTCATCCACCGAAAAGCTAAGAGAAATTATTGCCTATTTCCTTCGTTTTAGCCGAGAGAAGGAAATAATCTCGAGGGTGTTGATGGTCGACCGGGTATTTTTGAGAAAAATGAGAATTCTAGCTGGCGCAACCGAGCAATCATCTTCAAGGGAGAAAGATTTGATTACGGAAATAAAAAAACAAAGAGAAGAAATAATCAAAGAAACTTCGGAAATTATTGCGGAAGGAATAGCCAGAGGAGAATTTCGAACTATGGATTCGGTTCTGGCAACTCGATTGATTGAGGCCCTGCTTCAAGGTTTTATTCATGGCCGTTTCTGGAATCCCTCGCGCTATTCCTTGGAAAAGGAAACCGAAATTCTTCTTGATTTCCTCCTCTTTGGACTTGGAAGGAAAAAAGAAGAAATGAAAGGAGCCTCCCATGAGACAATTTAAGCTCTCTTCGGCTCTTTTTTTGCTGTTATCTATAAGTCTATTTTGCCAAATTAGCCTGGCCCAGCAAGGCGGAAAAAAAGAAAAAATTGTTTTGACTTTGGACGACAGCCTTCAGCTTGCCCTTGAGAGAAATCCCTTTTATTTGGCCAGTCGAGAGAAAATAGAGGAAGCAGAGGCTTCTGTTCGCGAAGCGGCTTCAAGATTTATGCCTTCGCTCAACGTTCAGGGAACCCATACGCTTGATGAAAAACTTTTTGTTCTCGAATTTCCTTCCTTCATTCCTGGCCAGCCGCCTCAAAGGGTGAGCATTGATTTTACCCGCGACTATCAGGTTGGTTTTTCCTTTTCTTTGCCTCTTTTTACTGGGGGCAAATTGGTGGCCGGGTTTAAACAAGCTGAATATAATCTGAGGGCCTCCGAACAGTCAGCGGAACAGTCCAGGCTGGAAACAATCTATAACGTAAAAAGAGCTTTTTATGGTTTTCTCTTAGCTCGTCAGTTTGTTGAAGTTTCTAAGGAGGCCGTCGATTTGGCTCAAAAATATCTTGACAACGTCCGTCGCCTCTATGAAGTTGGTCTGGCTTCTCGATTTGATTTGCTTCGCTCAGAGGTTCAACTGGCTAATCTTAAGCCTCAGCTTTTAAGAGCCCAGAACCAGCTTGAGCTGGCTTCCATTAACTTGAAGACATTGCTGGGTATAGATCTTGAGACCGAAATTGAGGTTAAGGGAGAGCTGGCTTACAAACCCGTTGAGATTAGGGAAGAAGAAATTTTGTCAAGAGCTCTTGTTCTTCGACCTGAACTTGCCCAAATCCGCTATCAACAGCAAATGGCCGGTGAACTTCTTCGTCTAGCCCGAGCTGTTGATTTACCCACCATTGCCATTGGCGGCAGCTATAATTTCTGGGCCAATTATCTAAATTTTAAAAAAAATAACTGGCAAAGTTATTATTCCTTTAACCTTATTATTTCAGTGCCCATATTCAATGGATTTTCTGGCTCAGCTCAGGCGGCCAAGGCCAAAGCCATGATTCGAAGCCTTGAGCTAACGGAAAAAGGCATGATTGAGCTTATCAAGGCTGAAACAAAACAGGCCTGGCTGAATCTTCTTCAAGCCAAGGAGACTCTTTTTTCTCAGGAAAAAAATGTGGAACAAGCTCAGGAAAGCCTTCGTTTAGCTGAACTCAATTATAATGAAGGCTTGGCCACCTTTCTTGATGTTTCCTCAGCCCAAGTGGCTTTGACCCAGGCTCGAACAAATTATTCTCAAGCTTTATTTGATTATGTTATGGCCCTGGCGCAGTTAGAAAAGGCCATGGGCCGAAGTTTCGATGAATTTTTGGTTAAATGATCTGGTGAGGAGGCCTCAATGAAATTAAGAAAAATTTTTCTAATTGGGCTCGCCGCTGTCCTTTTTTTAAGCCCCTTTGGCTGTCGTTCAGCCTCTAAAGAGGAATTATCAGGAGAGAAACAATCCCTGGCTCCAATGCCCGTAAGAGTTTTAAAAGTTGAACGTCGGAGTCTAAGTGAAAAACTAATTTTTACTGGAACAATTGAGCCTTGGCAGAAAATGAATATAGTTCCTGATATAAGTGGCAAGATTGCCCGCATCTATGTTAAAGAAGGCGATCGGGTCAGTCAGGGTCAACTTCTGGCCGAACTTGATACTCAGAGCCTTCGCCTCCAACTGCGGCAAGCTGAAGCTGCGCTGGCTGCGGCCAGAGCCAATTTTGAGGATGCCCAAAAGAACAAAGAGAGAATGGATCGGCTTTTTCAGGAAAAGGCTGTTTCAGAGCAACAATATGAAAAAATAAAACTGGCCTATGAGGCTGCTCAGGCCCAGCTTGAACAGGCTCAAGCGGCCGTTAATCTCCTTCGTCACAACCTCGAAGTTTCCCAAATGAAAGCTCCCTTTTCCGGCGTGGTCGCTTCGAAAAATGCCAATGAGGGCGATGTGATTAATCCAATGATGGGAAGCTTTTCGGCTTCAAGTGGCGTTTTAACTTTGATGGATTTTTCTCGAGTTAAAATTGTGGTTGAAGTTTCAGCTAATGATATAGCCAAAATTAAGAAAGGTCAGAAAGCTGAAATCAAAGTGCCCAATTTTCCGGAAAGAACATATAAAGGCGAGGTAAATTTAATAACTTTGACCGCTGACCCGGTCACTAAAAAATTCAAAGTGGAAATTGCGGTTGACAATCCTGATCTTTCCCTTCGTCCTGGCACTTTTGGCGAAGCAATTATTGAGGTGGCTCATAGAGCTGATGCATTAGTTGTTCCCCAAAAAGCGATTGTTGATAATCGTTTTGTCTTTGTTGTTGAAGGTAACAAGGCTCGAATAAAAGAGGTAACGATTGGCCTCGAAACAGCATCTGAGGCCGAAATTTTAGCTGGAATAAATGAAGGCGACCTGGTAATTGTTGAGGGAAATTTTAGTTTAATTGACGGTTCTCCTGTTACGATAATAGGGGAGGCGAAGCAATGAAGCTCCCAGAATTTTCTGTTAAAAGGCGAGTTACAGCCTCCATGATGGCCATGATTTTGGTCATCGTGGGGTTTATTGCTTTTAGTCGTCTTGGCCTGGATTTTTTTCCTGACCTTGAATTTCCTACAGTTTCAATCATCACCGTTTATCGCGGGGCCTCACCCGAAGATATTGAAAAATCAATTACCAAGCCCATAGAACAAATTGTTAGTTCCATCGTTCGGGTCAAGAAAGTCTCTTCCATTAGCGCTGAGGGGGCGTCGGTGGTCATGGTGGAATTTGAGTGGGGAACAAACCTCGATTTTGCCGCCCAGGATATCAGGGATCAAATCAGCCTTTATCGCAATCAACTACCTGAAGGCGCCACTGACCCGCTTGTAGTAAAGTTCAATCTCGGGCAGATGCCGGTTATTTTCTATGGAATCACTGCCCAGAGGCCTACAGCCGAGCTAAAAAAATTGATCGAGGATGAGGTTGCACCCAGGCTGGAAAGGCTGGATGGAGTGGCTTCAGCCCGCGTTTTTTCTACTGATATCAGGGAAATTCAGATTAATGTGGATAAGGCGGCTCTTGAAAGTCGTAATCTTTCCCTTGATCGAATTATTGCCGCTCTTCGTTTGGAAAATTTGAATATGCCTGCTGGTTACGTCTTAGAACGTCAGGCTGATTATCTGGTTAGAACGTTAGCTGAATTTGAGAGTCTGGATGATATTCGAAGAACGGTTATCGGCCAGACACCAAAGGGTGAATTGATTTATATTAGCGATGTAGCTGAAGTTACTGATGGCCTTAAAGAAACCCGTTATCTCGGCCGCATCCAAAAAGAAAAGGGGGTATTTCTAATTGTTAATAAGCGCTCAGGTGCAAACACCGCTCAGGTGGGCGATCGAGTCAAAAAGGAGCTGGAAAAGATCATTCCCACACTGCCGCCAGATATAAAATTCTTTGCGGCCATGGACCAGGCTGATATGATCAAGCGGGTTATTAATCGAACTTTTGATACAGCCTGGCAGGGAGGTCTTCTGGCTATCCTGTTGATTTTTCTTTTTCTTAGAAACTGGCGCCCAACTCTGACAATCGCTCTGGCTATCCCTCTATCAATAATAACTACTTTTATTGCCCTCTATGCTGCTGGCTATACCATAAACCTTTTGACCCTTGGTGGATTAACCTTGGGAGTAGGCATGCTTGTTGATAACGCCATCGTGGTTATTGAGAACACTTTTCGCCATATTGAAATGGGCAAGGCAGCCACGGCTGCAGCCATTGTGGGAGCATCCGAAGTAGGGATGGCAATTACAGCCTCAACCTTGACCACAATTATTGTTTTCTTGCCCGTTGTTTTTTCCACTGGGATTACGGCCAAATTGACGCAGGGGTTAGCTCTTTCGGTTGCTTTTTCTCTTATAGCTTCTCTTTTCGTTGCCTTAACCATTGTTCCTCTTTTTTCTTCTCTCCTTTTCCAAAGCCAAGAGGGCAATCCAAAGCCTACCAAGAGACAATTCGAAGGAGCAAGAAAATTTTATCGTCGGCTGCTTACTTCTGTTCTTCGCCACCGAGTCCGAGTATTGGTTACTGCTGGCCTGTTTTTTGTCATTTCCTTAGCTTTAATTCCAATTATTGGTACTGAATTCATGCCCTCTGGCGATCGGCGGATGATTCTTCTTAAAGTAGAAATGCCCGTGGGGACGGCTTTGGAGGAAACAGACAGAGTAGTAGCCATGATTGAGGATCTCATGATTCGCCAACCTGAAGTTCAGATGGTTTCTTCTCAGGTTGGCTCAGCCTCGGAGGAAGATCCCACCGACCTGGCCTCTGGCTTTGCCGCTACTGGTCCGCATGAAGCTATTATCTGGATTGGTCTTGTTCAAAAAGAAAAGAGAAAAAGGTTGGACAAGGAAATTCTTGAAGATGTCCGAAAACAGTTGCCCAAGTTGGAAAAGGTTAAAATCGAGGCTATTGATATGAGCCAGATGTTTTTTGGCAGCCAGACACCTGTGGAAATTAAAATTTTTGGTAAAGAAATCTCAGTTTTAAAAAATATTGCTGATAATATAGTTGGAAAGATTCAAGATATAGAAGGATTAAGAGACATTACCCACACTTTTTCAGCTGGTCGCCCTGAGTATCAAATTTATATTGACCGAGAAAGAGCAGCCCGTCTTGGCTTAACGGTCAATCAAATTGCCTCCTCTCTTCAAACGGCCACTTTAGGCCGCGTGGCAACCCGCTATCGTCAAGCTGGGGAAGAAATAGATGTCCGGGTTTGGTTCAAGGAAAAATATCGTAAAAATTTAAGGGAAGTACTTACCACCCCCATTCTAACTTCTTATAACAAAATTATTACCCTTAACCAGGTGGTTGACCTCAAACGAGGTGAGGGCCCAATTCAGATTATTCGGGAAAATCAGGCCCGAAAGGTCAGCGTTACGGCCAATATTTTTGGACGCGATGTGGGCAGTGTCACCAGAGAGATTAAAAATCGACTGGCTTCCCTGGAGAAAACTCTTCCTCCCGGTTATTTTATTGAATATGGTGGTCAGTATCAGCAAATGCAGGACGCCTTTAAAACCTTGGCCCTCGCCTTTGCCTTGGCGGTTGTTCTTGTCTACATGGTGATGGCCTCCCAATTTGAATCCTTCCTTCACCCCTTTGTGATCATGTTTACGATTCCCCTTGGTCTTATTGGAGTTGTCTTTGGCCTTCTTATTACTGGTAAACCAATTAATTTGCCGGTCTGGATTGGTTTCATTTTGCTCGCCGGCATTGCCGTCAATAACGGAATTGTCATGATTGATTACATCAACCAGCTCTGGCGTCGCTGGGGTATGGAAAAAAGGGAGGCCATTATTGAAGGGGCTGTCACTCGTTTTCGTCCAGTCCTTTTAACAGCCCTAACGACTATCCTTGGTCTTTTACCCATGGCTCTCAGCCGAACGACGGGTGCCGAAATGAGATCACCCCTAGCCATTACTGTTCTTTCCGGTTTGATAGTGACGACATTTCTTACTCTTTTTGTTATTCCTACAATTTATAGTCTTGTGGAAAAGGTTTCCTTTAAAGATTTGAAATAAGGGGTTGAAGGGCCAGGGTTAAAATTTGTTAGAATAAAAAGTGGTTGTTTCGTTTAAAAGAAAGCATACTTTACGGTTTAATCGATAGACGAAAAATTAAATTAATTAAAAGAAAAAGATTATCTATCTGAAGTTTATTTAAATTTCGATAAATCTGATTCTTTATTCAAATCTGATTTTTTTCTTTTCCTTCTCCTCTTAATAATATTTTTTAAGACTTATAATGGAGGAAGGCCCCAATCTTGCCGTATCGATCGAGTTTTGATGGAGGCGTAATTTGTCGAACTGGACAGTTCCGGAGCATAGCCAAGCCTAGGGCTTCGTCAACAATATCGCTAGCTTCTTTTGTTGGTTTTTGGCAGGATGGGCATTCTTTTTCCTCAAGGAAAAGAAGCTGACAGGCGGGACAGAAACGACCGTTACGGGAGAAATTATGAGTGACGAGAAGGAGTTGAACATTATTATTATTTAGCTGACGCAAAGTTTCTTTTAACCCAGCCACAACGTTTCCTCCTGCCTCTAATTCGGCGATAAATCTTTGGACTGTCTGATCTTCTTCTTCTTTTTTCAATTTAATCTCTAAATCAATTGTTTCTTTTTTTATTTTTTCAATTGTGTCGGCTATCTTGGCTTTAATTCTTCCTTTTAATCTTTCCTTAAGATAAGTGTGAAGGAGAGGCTCAAAATCGGTCAGGAGTTTATCTTCACAGGCCAAGAAAAGCCAATCAAATTTATTTTTTTTAAAAAGCTCAAAGGTCCGCTGGCTTACCTTTTTTAAATGATCATGGACATGGGCCTCAATATGGCGTTCAATCCGCTTTGACTCGTAACCTTCCCAGCCGCCCTCTCTTACTTTTCCTGGAACATCGGAGGAAAGGGATTCAACGACAGAAGCCTCGCCCATGAAGACTTTATACCACTTGGCTTCCCGGCGACTTAAAACAAGGGTCAAAATTCGGTGATAGCGTTCAAGGATAGCAATGAGCGGTCGAACATAGGGATTAGGATCGAAAACAAGGCGATTGCGGGGAGGATGGGGCAAATTATAGGTTGTAAAAATTCCTTTGGCCGAGCAGCTAAAAAGGGCTAAACCTGGATGATGTTGGGAATTTAATTGAAGAGAGACATGTTGAGAAATATTCTCCAGATCGCTTTCGAGGGAACTGAATATTTCTTTATTGATCTCTAAGGAGCTGAGACGATTGCGTCCCTCGGCGATGAGGTTTTTAAAGTTTAGGGCAATTTCCTTTTTGCTCTGAAGACTTTTGTCAGTCGAAAGAAAAACCGAGGTTACCCAGTAGGGTTCAGTTTTCAAAAGAGAAAGTTTTTCAATATCTTCGCGATCGAAATAGGCCATTCTTTCTCCTTAAAATAAAAATTGGGGAAAATCAGAAAGAAATCTGATTTTCCCATCGGGGAAATAAAAATAAAGGGCCAGGCTCCTTTTGTCAAGACCTCTTTACCTACATTACCTTTATCGTTATAATTATCAGTGAATGCGGAAGTGGCGGAACTGGTAGACGCGTAAGCCTCAGGAGTTTATGGCCGAAAGGCCGTGTGGGTTCGAGTCCCACCTTCCGCATTGGGGGATAGAACCGAAATTCATCCCCCGCCCGCTTTTTTCGGCTTAGTCGGTGAAACATTTACTTTTTATCAATCCCTGGATTTATGATTTTACAGCCTATGATTTTTGGCTGAAGCCGCTGGGTTTGCTCCAAATCGCTGCGATAGTTCGACAATATACGGGCTTTGAGATTCATTTCATTGATTGCCTTGATCGCTTCCATCCCCGATTAGGCCGAAAATATTTATCCAAGCCCGATGGCCGCGGACCTTTTCCCAAAGAAGAGATAAATAAACCAGAAGTCTTAAAATTTGTGCCCCGAAAATTTTCTCGGTATGGACTTCCTCTAGAATTATTCAAAGAAGAGCTAAATCAAATGCCCACGCCCGAGGCCGTTCTTGTTACCTGTGGGATGACTTACTGGTATCCAGGGGTTCAATTGGTTTGTGAGCTGGTTCGACAGAGATTTGGCCATGTCCCCATAATTTTAGGTGGCGTCTATCCGACCTTACTTCCCGATCACGCCCGCCGCCATAGCGGGGCCGATTTTATTATCAGTGGGCCCGGAGAAAACCAAATCCTACCGCTTCTTCGCTCTATTTTGGGAAATCGGTTGGTTCAAGAAAAGGAGTTTGAAAATTTGGACGATCTCCCTCTTCCAGCCTATGACCTATTAAGAAATAAAGAGACCTTGCCCTTAATAACTTCTCGAGGTTGTCCTTTTCGTTGTACCTATTGTGCCAGTTCATTGCTTTTCCCCCGTTTCGAGCAGAAAAAGCCAATTCAAATCATAGCAGATATCAAATATATGGTTGAGGCTATGGGGTGCCAGAATCTAGCTTTTTATGATGATGCCCTTCTTTTGGGAAGTCCCTTCCATTTTAAGCCAATTTTGAAGGGGATTATCAAAAATTCCCTTTCAATTTTTCTTCACTCACCCAACGGACTCCATGTTCAGGCCATCGATTTAGAATTGGCTCAGCTGATGAAAGCGGCTGGCTTCCAGTCAATTTATCTTTCCCAGGAGTCTCTGGATCCAAACTGGCTCAAGGAATATTCACCCAAAGTTTTACCTGAAGATCTTATGGAGGCCGTCAATAATCTGGAAGCCGCTGGCTTCTCTCGAAACCAGTTGAATGTTTATCTGCTTGCCGGATTGCCTTATCAAAATTGGAATCAGTTGGAAAGGGATGTAAAAGAAATAGTTCGCCTTGGCCTCAGACCCCGTTTGGCTTTTTTTTCGCCTATTCCCGGGACTAAGGAATGGAAGAAAGTAATTGAGCAGGGTTTCCTTCGGGAAAACGATGACCCTTTACTCCAGAATAAGATTGCCTTTCTATATAAACAAGGAGAAGAAGTAATTTCGAAATTGAGAACAATCGAGCAACTACTGGCCGAAGGGACAAAAACGAAAAATTGACGACCTAAAAAAGAAGTTTCAGGCCTTCATTTTTTATCTTAATTTGGCTATTTAATTAGGATAAAATTTTAAAGGGATAAAAATATTTTTCTAATTTTTAGACTATTTACCCGTAAATTGTCGAATCTTTCTTTTTATTTCTTTTTATTCTCATTTCCTAAGTATAAGGCCAGTTGGCTTTAATTGCTTTTTCTTCCTTTAAAGATTATATTTAATTTAGAGTCGCTGGATTAGAGTTGACTCTTAAGAGGTGCTAACCTTGAGAAGAAAGATAATATTTTCAATAGCCGTTAGTTTTTTCCTAATTTTCCTTTTATTTTTCCCTCCCCTGAGCGGACAGAAAAAAATTTCTGTTTCTTCCTTGCCTGAGAAATACAGGAAATGGCTGGAAGAGGAAGTAGTTTATATCATTACTCCTCTGGAAAGAGAGGTCTTTCTACAGCTCGCGACTGACCGGGAAAGAGATATGTTTATTGAAGCCTTTTGGAAGCATCGCGACCCTAATCCTTCGACGCCTGAAAATGAATTCAAGACCGAGCATTATCGCCGCATAAATTATGCTAATCATTTCTTTCGGGAAAGCCCTAAACCTGGCTGGATGACGGACCGAGGTCGAATGTATATTATTCTAGGCGAGCCCAATGATATCCAACGTTTCTCTGGAAAAACAGCCATTTATCCCTGTGAGGTCTGGTTCTACCAAGGAAAGACTGAATTGGGTTTACCTCCTGCCTTTCATCTGGTGTTTTTCCAGCAAGGCGGCATCGGGGAGTATCGTCTTTACAGTCCCTCGAAAGACGGCCCGCAGGCTCTTTTGACCTCCTATGAAGGTGACCCCATAGATTATCAAGCTGCCTATGAACAATTGCGAGAAATAGAGCCTGAATTGGCTAATGTTTCATTAAGTCTGATCCCAGGAGAAGAGTCGATTTCGATTGGTCGGCCAAGTCTTTCTTCTGATATTCTGGTTCAAAGGATTGAGACAACCCCAAGACGGCTGGTAGAAGAAAAATATGCTCAGAAATTTCTTCAATATAAGGATATCGTGGAAGTCGAATATACGGCCAACTATATTGATTGCAATGCCCTAATAAAAGTGATTGAAGGCGAAAGAGAGTTCCCCTTTGTTCATTTAGCTGTGGAACCCCAGCGCCTTTCGGTTGAGCAGATTGAGAGCAATAAATTTTTCACTCATCTTAAAGTTAATGTGAGTGTAACCACGCTTGATGGTAAAATGATCTATCAATTTGATCGATCGGTTACCTTAAACCTCGATCGGAATCAATTAGCGGCAGCTTCCCATCAACCCTTTAATCTCCATGACCTCTTTCCCTTAGTTCCCGGACGGTACCGTTTATCTATTTTGATTAAAAATGAAGTTTCTAAGGAATTTACTTCCTATGATCAGATCCTAGAGGTATCGAAAGGAGAAGGCCCTCGAATTACCCCCCTTCTTCTGGGCTATAAAATTTCCAGACAGGAAGGTCCGATTAACAACCTCAAGGCCTTTCGTTTTGGTCAAGTTCAAATTTATGCTCAGCCCAGCCGAATTTTTAGCCAAGTAGAAACCCTTTTTCTGGCTTTTCAGATAAAAGATTTGTCCAAAGAGGAAAGCGCCAAGGCGTCTCTCCGTTATTCCCTTTTGCGGGAGGGGCTTGAGGTCTGGTCCCTAGTTCGAAGGGCCAATGAATATGCTGATTGGCCCTATATAATCGAGCCTATCTCTTTAGCCAGCTTTGCCCCGGCCCATTATCAAGTTAAAGTAAGTTTATTGTTGGGGGACAGAGAAATTAGCACCGGCCAAGAAGAATTTGATTTAAGCCATCAGAAAGTTATTCCTCGTCCCTGGGTCCACTCGAGGATTCTTCCAAACTCCTCCAATCCTCTTTATGATTTCATTATCGGTTCCCAGCTATTTAATCTTGGTCGTTTAGATGAAGCCGAAATTTATCTTGCCAAAGCTCATTCTTACCATCCCGATTCCCCTGATTTTTCCCTGAACTTAGCTCAAGTCTATGCGCAGAAAGGTGAATTTGGAAAAGTAATTGATCTTCTGGCTCCTTTCCTGGATCCAAAGAATCCCCCTCGTTATGAAATTATGTTTTCTTTGGCGACAGCCTATAGAAATGTGAATCAATTTGAAAGAGCTTTGAAGGTTATAGATCAGGCTATTGCCCATTATGGTCTTAATATTCACCTCCTTAATTTAGCCGGTGAATGCCATCTGCAGCTTGGTCAGAAGGCGGAAGCCCTTCAAGCCTTTCAGAGATCCTTAGAGCTTGTCCCCGATCAACCTGAAATCCGGCGACTCATGGAGACGTTGAAGGAGAAAAAATAAGCCATGAAAAGCAAAAGATTTTATCTGGGGATATGTTTAAGCTTTTTTTGGCTTGCCTCTATTGTTTCCTGCAGGCTCTATAATTTGGAGAGAAAGCTGGCCCCTGAATTTGCTGATTTTTTAAGCAAAGTCCGCTATATCATCACGGCTGAAGAAAGAAAAATTTTTCTTGAGCTTCCTGATTCTGAAAAGGATGCTTTTATTGAGGAATTCTGGCGGCGCCGCGATCCCGATCCTGAGACTGAGGAAAATGAATTTAAAATTGAATATTTTAATCGGATAGAAAAAGCCAATGAACTCTTTCTAGGAGAAGGGCGGCCTGGCTGGCTGACCGATCGAGGTCGAATTTATATCCTCTTTGGTCCCCCAACTGATCGAATTACTTATCCTATGGGCGCGTTAGGTAGTGGAGGTCGCGGATGTCAGGAGATCTGGTATTATGGAAATTTTCCTGTGGTTTTTCTTGATGAAACCTGCACTGGCCAATATGTTTTAGTTACCCTCAGTTTGGAGCATCTCCATGAGTTAAATTTAGCTCAATCGAGGATGCAAAAAACCTTCACCAAAGAGAAGGAGTTTCTTGATTTCAAATTCGCTCTGAAAAAGGATGTGGTCACTGAGGAGAGGGTTGAGGGCGTTTTCTTAATTGAAATTCCCTATGAAGCCCTTTGGTTTTCTTCCGAAGGCGAGTGGCTCAAAACAGTTCTTGAGGTAACCATCGAACTTAAAAGTGCGGCAGGTCAAGTTGTCTGGCAACATAAAGAAAGTTATCCCCTTCAGATGACCGAAGAGGAACTAAAAACCAAAAGGAAGAAGTCTCACCGATTGGAAATTCCCTTTGCCCTTAGCCAAGGTCTAGAGAGCCTTCGCCAGGAAAAAGGAAGAGTTGAGGTACGTTTATATAATCAAACGGGAGGCGAAAAGGTTCAGAAAACTTTTGAATTTAAAATATAAAAATAAAAATAATAAGGGACGAGGGGAATAAGCAATGAGGAGAGAAGAAAAATGGTTAAAAATTTAAATAAAAAAATAGGTTTATTTTTTATGCTTGTTTTTCCTTTTCTTTTGATTGCCTGTGCTTCCACAGAAAGAAGGGTTTCCCTTGACCCAATAAGCGAGGATTTTTTGAGCAAGGTTCGTTATATTATTACCGCTGAGGAGAATAGAATCTTTCTGGAATTACCTCCTGAATCCAGAGGCAAATTTATTGAAGAGTTCTGGCGGCGGCGGGATCCCACTCCTGGAACCGAGAGGAATGAATTTAAGGAGCTATATTTTCGCCGTATTGAAGAGGCTAATCGTCTTTTCCGAGGGGCGAAACCTGGCTGGCTTCAGGACAGAGGCCGTATCTATATTCTCTTTGGTCCGCCCCAGGAAAGACAAGTGAATCCCATGGGGGGACGGCCGATGGATGCCTATGAAGATCCTCGCTCTTTGCTCCAATCGCAGCGTCAGGCGACAGGTGAAAAGCCAACTGAAATCTGGGTTTATTATAATTTATTTTCTCATTTGCAGAAGCCTCAGGAGGTCAGGTTAGTCTTTGTTGATGTCCATGGAACTGGTGATTATGTTTTAACCACCGACTTGGATGAAACAATTCCCGGAAGCCTCCATTACATGATTCAACCCAATATTTATCAGGTTCATGAGCTGAGCAAAGAGGAGGCAGCCCGGCAAAGGCGATTTATTCAGGGCGAGCTCTTTAATTTTTCCTGGCAGGCAATTCCTAGTAATGACCGACAGGCAGGCTCCAATTTGTCCTTCCGCCTTCTTATCCCCTATAAAAAACTGATCTTCCAAGTGATTGATGACCATCTCGAAGCCAGGTTAAGACTGAAAGTAGAAGTAAGAAATAAAGAGGGGAAAATCCTCTGGGCTGATGAAAGCCAGTATCCTCTAAGATTAAAAGAAAGTTTCCTCGAGGCCAATCGCGATGCCGCCTATGAAATTAATGTGCCGGTTAAAAAGTGGCTAGATAAAGGGGAATATGCTATTTATTTTAAATTGACCAACGAAATGGCTGATCAGGAAATTGAAAAATTGGTTAAAGTAAAAATTTAAAATAAAAAAGAATTCATAAAAATAACTGAAAGAAAAGATTTAGGCCAAAGGAGGAGGAATGTTAACAAGAAAAAAAGGAGCCATCATCCCAAAGAGTCTTCTTTTTGGCCTTTTTTCCCTGATACTCTTTATCTGTCTTAATCTCCTATTAGGGCAAGAGAATCTGGGAAAAGGTCGAATTAACGGGACAGTCGTTGACGAGAATGGTAATCCCGTCGAGGGTGCGGTGATTGTCGTGGAAAGTCTGACGAGTAAGACCAAACTTGAAGGCAAATCTGACCGAAAGGGACACTTTGCGGTTGCGGGCATGGGAACTGGGATGTGGCGAATTACGGCTTCAAAGCCTGGCTACATGAGTTCCTCCACTGATATGTATGTTCGCCAACTAGCTCCTAATCCGCCGATTACCTTTACTTTAAAAAAGATTACTGGTTTAGCTGCTCTGGCCACAGATGAAACCTCGATGAAATTGTTTGATGAAGGCAATAAATTAATTGAGGCTGGCCAGTATGACGAAGCTCTCAAGGTATTTGAAGAATTTCTAATCAAATATCCTCAGATCCATCAGGTTCATCTTAATATCGGCACCTGTTATTTAAAAAAGGATGACCTTGATAAGGCTGAAGCCGAATTCAAACTAGTGCTTGAAAAAACCATCGAGGTCTATGGCGATTATAAGAAAGATACAGCAGCCAGCCTGAGGGCTTTCGCCGGTTTAGGCGAGATCTATCTTAAACGCAATGATCTTGAAACAGCCAGAAAGTATTTCACTCAGGCTCTTGAGGTTTCTCCTGAAGATGAAGTGGCCGCTTACAATGTAGCTGAAATTTTATTCTCCCATCAGAATGTTGATGAAGCTATCCGTTTTTATGAATTGGCGATAAAAATTAAAAAGGATTGGTCTAAACCCTATCATAAATTAGGTCTGGCCTATTTGAATAAAGGGGATTTCGAAAAAGCTTTAGAAAATTTAAGAAAATTTCTCGAAATCGACCCAAATAGCCCTGAAGCCCCAACTATTAAGAACATAATCGAAGCAGTTGAAAAAATAAAAAAATAAAATTTTTTCTTTTATTGTAAAAAATTAATATTCAAAATAAAAAAATTCTTTTAAATAATTAAGTTTTTCTTTTGAAGTTTCTTTTAGCTCTTTTGGCTCAAAGTTGAAAGTTTCTCTGAAAAATGGAAAGGGGGGCGGTTTTTACCGCCCCCCCTTTGTTTCAGAAGCTATAACGGGCGCTGAGCTTAATTGATCTTACACCTTCGACAGAGCTAATGACTTTATAACTAGTATAGTTTGTTCTGGTGCCTGGTTGGTTAGCTCCTTCAGCCACAGGGTACCAGTATTGGGTATCATTGAGACCGATATTCAGGCGGGTTGTACCGAGAACATTGATCACATCCACATAAACACCTAACCTTCCATATCGACCGAAGGAAAATTCCTTCTCCACTCGCATATCCAACTGATTCCAAGTTGGATAACGACGAGGTTTGCTGGGATCCTCAAAATTAACCCCGTAAAAGTCCTGAAAAGCATTATTAGCTATGCACCAGGCTGTTGGTGGATAAACAGAACCACTCGTGACCCAAGGAGCTCCGCTAAAGAACTGGTAGTATCCACTGAGATAGATTTTCCAGGGAAGCTGAGCAGTGCCCATTAATTTTATTTGTAAAGGTCGGTCGACATTAATCCGCCCCCAGGTATTGACAAACGTATTGGGATTGTCACCAGCTCCTGACCAGCCCCAGCTGTCGCCATACCAGCCACCTATGTTGCCATAGGCTTTGCTGTAAATAACCGAACCATTGAGCTGCCATCCCTCAGACATCCGCTTGTTGAAGATTAATTCAAAAGCCCAATATTTTCTCTTTAATTCAGGAACATTATGGAAACGGTAGAAGAGCGGTGGAGCCGCATTGGACCGAATATAGAGAGTCACCGTGCGGGCCGGATACTCATCCTGGGCAGGAATGGTGGTAGTGAAGGGAATCCAGTATTTTTTGGCTTCCGCCTGGTCAATATGATACCAATACTGGCCTGTGTCAGCATTATAAAGAGAATCCTCCAAAATATTTTCTTTGCTCTTATAGATGAAATTGAAACCAAGGGAGAAGTTTCGGAAAAGCTCGTGCTGAATTCCCACCAGGAGCTCATCGTTATAGGGGGATTTTGTCTTCGGATCAAGGCGCTTCTTGGCGAATTCAGGATCCATGCCACGGAAATCAGCGGGGTACATGGTGAAGGTATCACCTATATTGGGATAATTATCGCCGTTGGTATCCCACCACCTGAAAGCGAAGGAGCGGGGATAGAAGGGATGGAGGGTGGAGAAATACTGGAGCATAAGATATTCAGTATAGCGGTTAAAGGAGAGCTTCAAAGCTGTTCGGCCGTTGCCGAAGAGGTCATAGCTCAGACCGAAGCGAGGGGAGAAGGAGTTCCAGGTGATAATGTTTTTCCATTCGGGGGCTGTTGCTTCAGCCCAAGGGTTGAGGCCTTGAGGGAAATTTTGAGGATAAGTTGTAGCTACATAGGGCTTGACAATATTTTCTCCGAGCCAGACGGAAAGGGGGTTGCCAGAGGCCTTCTTACTCACGGCCGGTTTCCAGCCCCAGCTCCGATCAAAGCGAACACCAAGATTAAGAGTTAATCTTTCTTTAATAATATAGGAATCCTGGAGGTAGGCGCCAATTCGACCGCCGCGATCAATAATCTTGGAAGATCCCTTCTCAGGGCCGCAGATGTAAAAGGCTACCCACCCAAAGGTAGAGAAACGGTAGTAGGGATTAGGGTTACGGCTATCAATATACCAGATCATATTGTCTTTTCGCCACCAGTCCCAGTCACCATAGGTATTTTCATATTCGAACCCACCTCTTATTTCATGGCTACCAGCCAAGAAATTATCCTGGAAGCGGGTAAAATAAAGCCCTGTCTGGAAGCGCTTGCGCAGATAGGTTTCATTGAATCTGGCTGTGGTTAAACTACCATAAAGATCGCCCAGATTATCAATTAAAGGAAGGTGTTGGACTTCTTTCTGCATAGGCAGGGGGAACCACCTGTGAACATAACCAACTCGAATATCAATGAATGTATTAGGGTCAAGAATGTAATTGATAATGCCATTACCTGTGTACCCCTTTTCGTGATCCCAGATGCGGGTAGCCACAAAATTGGTTCTTGGGCCTGGTTCCTCATACATCGGCCGATAAATATCCACCACATTAAACATGCCCATGAATTTGAGCTTGGAGGAAACCTGGGAGGTCAGCTTGAAGAAGCCCATCTTCTCTTCGTGGGTCCAGTTATAGGGATTATGGGTACGACCGAAGAAGTCTGTCCACGGACCGATGAAGTTGGTCTTTCTTTCCTGCTTAATGTAACGGCCATTGGTAAAGAACCAGATCTTGTCGATCATAATCGGGCCGCCCAGGGTGAAGGAGCCATCGAGCCAGCTTTTATCTACCTCAGGCTTGGAGATTTTCATGGCCGTAATCTGTTCGTCAGTCCAGAGATGCTGATTGAAACCTTCCTGAGTGTGATAGACGGTGAGGCCACCGGAGAATCTGTTACCGCCGCTCTTAGTAACGATATTAACATAGGCACCATCGGTATAGCCGATGGAAGCGGGATGACCAGCCGTAATAATTTCCACTTCATCCATAACATCAAAATTGATGTTGGTCAGGGTATACATAACCACGGGGTCATTCATATTGACGCCATCAAAAGCCGTAGTATTACCTCTAACCGTGGCTCCATGGGCTGAAAAGGTGCGGCGATAGGTAACGCCTTCAGAGACGACACCAGGGGCAGAGGTCATAATATCATAGAGGTCGCGGCGCATAGGAATGTTCTTGAGCATATTGGAATCGACAGTAACAGCCAGCTTGCTCGATTGAACATCGACCACCGGGGAAGCGGCCACAACGGTTATTTCTTCCTCAACGGCCGCGACTTCCATTTTGATATCGACAGTGACGGTCATACCGACGCGGACAATAATGTCTGTTCTTTCAACGGTCTTGAAGCCCTTTAATTCAGCAACGACCTTATAAGAGCCGGGGGGAAGGGATGGGAAGCGGAAAGAACCGGTTTCGGTGGTGACAAAGGACTGGGTGCCCATCATCGCGGGAGAGGAAATAGTGACAGTCACTCCGGGCAGGGGATTACCTTCTGTATCAGTGACTGTTCCTCGAAGAGAGCCAGTTAATTCTTGTCCCCATAAGCTCGAAACAAAGAGAAGAGCTAAACTTAAAAGATATAATTTTTTTAAATTCATTCTTCTCCTCCTTTCTTTTAAAGGAATTGTTTTTGCTAATTTTTCCCTTCTCCTTTTCCTTTCTTCTCGCTTTCACCTCCCTTCTTAAATTTATGATTGTTGTTCAAAATTTTATAATGCAAATCTCATGCCAAATCTATTAATATATTTTACCCTGATTGAATAAAAAACCTTTAGATTAAATATTGAATAAAATTCAATAAATTGGAAAAATTCAAAAAATTGAATTCAAAATTCCGAATTATTTTTTAACTCCTTTTTTAAGGATGGGTTGTAAATATCGATTTGTTGTAAAAAAAGGGCCCCCGAAGGGGCCCTTTTTTTACGTTTCTTTTAGAAACTGAAGCGCATTCCGATTCTGAAGGAGCGCACACCGTAGCAGCTAGTTATCAGCCCATAGACAGTTGATATTTCGTAGGCCCAGGGCGTCCTATCAAAGCGAAGATAAGGAGCGGGGTTCTGATTGACACTGACACCATTTCGGCCGGCTAAATTAAAAATATCAACATATACACCGAGTTTGCCCAAGTCGCTGATCTTAAAGGATTTTTCGAATCTCATATCGAGCATGGTATAGGGAGCTCCCCTTCTAGTTCCGGGAGGTTCGGCATTAACTGAAACATAGGTCTGCTGAACTTGGGCGGCAAAATCGAGGGGGAAGTAAACACGGGCTATTGTTCTGTTCCAGGGTGAGCCAGATCGATATTGTAGATAAGCACTAATGATGAAATCATAAGGCAGAATATAGGTTCCCATAATTCGGATTTGAAGCGGGCGGTCGAAATCGGTCGAACCCCAAGCATTGATCAAGGTATTAGGATTATCGAACATGGCACTTTCGCCCTCGGTCGCTCCATAAGTCGGCGCAGCATTGCCCTTAAAGGAGCTATAGAGGACTGAACCGTTAAGCTGCCAGCGATTGGACATGCGCTTGTCGAAGGTTAAGATTACCGCCCAGTATTTTCTCTTGGCCTCAGGCGGGTTTGTTCCTTTCCAGGTGGGGATAGGTCTATCTTTGCGTAAGCCATAAACTGTCATTTGTTGGTCATCGGCCGTTCCCCATTTGCCATCCCACCCAGGGTCGGTAAAGGTAAAAGGCAACCAGATCAAGCCTTTATCATCTTTGGCATTAGGGTCATAGCCGTTATTCAAATCTATATCTTCCACAATATTTTTATTTACTCTCCACAGGAACTGCAGACCCAGTTTGAAATCCCTATAGACTTCTCGCTCTAAGGCCGTCACAAATTCATTCATATAGGGACATTTCAGGTTTTCCACATAGTAATTGTAAAGGGGATCCTGGATTGGATAGGAGGTTAGAACATATCTATCCGTGGGAGGTAGATCCATTAATTTGTTCCCGTTATCGTCATACCAGTAATAATTGATTGAGCCAGCGCCAAAAATTTGAGCCGCATTGTATTTGGCTGACCAGACTGGTTCGTAATAACGGCTGAAGGAAATTTTAAAGGCCGTTTTGCCATCACCGAAGAGGTCATAGACAAAACCAATCCTCGGTGAGAAGGTTTTAAATTCCACAACTTTTTTCCAAGGCGTTGAAAGCTCATCAAAGGGGAAAGGACCTGCATCCTTGAGAGTGGGATCGGCATACCACTGGGCTCTTAAAGCTTCAAGCAAGGCATTGGGATCGGTTATGGCGGGATTGAGTTCATAAGGGCCATATTTATAGCGAAGATGAGGTCGCTTCTGCTCCGGTTCATATTGGTAGGAATAATCAAACCTGAGCCCAAGATTAATGGCCAAACGACCGGCAACCAAGCTGTCCTGAACATAGGCTGAGAATCTCCGGGTATGATCTTGTACATCCCACATTCCCTTTTCGGGTGGACAATTGCGAATTAGCAGCCGGCCCTGTTTTCTTGTAGTGGAATAATAATAGGGATTCTTCGTCTTCCAGTCAGCCCAAAAGGAATAATAAGGATTGGCTCTATACCAATCCCGATGATATTCAGTTTGTTCAAATTCAGCTCCGGCTTTAAATTCGTGGGAAGCACCGAGAAAATCATCCCGGAAATGGGTTAGGGAGGCAGTAAAAGGAATTTTTATCCGACGATAAATATCGTTATAAGAGGTTGTTCCCCAGTAAACTTTCTCCACATTATCATAGAAAGTATACTGTCCTTCGTTTCGAGCTATAATGGGGAAATAGCGCCAGACATAGGAACCGCGAAGGTCAAGGAAGGTGTTCTGGTTCAGCACCCAATTTAATTGATGGGTTGTCGTATATGTATTTTCATGGTCCCAAATAGCGGTGTAATCATAGGAATAACTGGAACCGACTCTGTTTGAATAGACTGGTTCGTAGATGTGATTGTAATGGAGCATGCCCATGTAGCGGAGATTTTTAGATATCTGGAAAGTTATTTTGGCAAAGCTCATCCATTCTTCATGTCTTAAATCATAGTGGGGGCTGTCGGTGAAGCCAAGACGCCACATTCTGGTTTCTGGAGTGGTTGGATTAGCCTGATCCCAAGTTAATCGTCGACCATTTAGGAAGAACCAGATCCGGTCTTTGATAATCGGTCCCCCTAAACTAAGGGAGAAATCTCTGGAATCGGAATATTTTTCAGGGGGGTTAACTCCCAGAGCCTTAATTTGTTCTTTCGAGAAGAGATCCTGAGCAAATTTATCTCCTGTGTAATAGACTACACCGCCTCCAGAGAATTTATTTCCACCACTTTTTGTTACAATATTTATGTAGGTAGAGTCAGCCTGACCAACTTCAGCTGGAAGGGAGGCCACCTGAAATTCAATTTCCTCATAAACATCAACATTAATATTCACCATGGAATACCACGTGGCCGGGTCATTCATGGGAACGCCATCGAGAGCATAGAGCTGGCTTCTCACTGTTCCGCCCAAAATGGAGGAAGTCCGGCG
This sequence comes from uncultured bacterium, assembly GCA_938092135.1. GTDB lineage: Bacteria > Acidobacteriota > Aminicenantia > Aminicenantales > CALLJL01 > CALLJL01. The sequence continues at coordinate 60,694 of CALLJL010000002.1, read as the reverse complement.
ATAATCAGCTCCATCGGCAATAGCTCCAGGAAGGGTATTCTGGATGTCATAAAGGTCCCTGTTCATGGGAATATTGGTTAGGAACTGAGCTCCGTAGTTGATGCTTATCTTGGTAGATTGAACATCGACGACGGGCGAGGCCGCCACCACTGTCACTTCTTCCTCTACCTTGGCTATTTCTAGCTCTAGTTCAACCTCAGTTGTTCGGCCGACACTGACGATTATCCCCTTCCGAATCAACGTTTTAAATCCGGGCATTTCCACTCTAATCTCGTATTCGCCAGGGAGAAGTGAGGGAAAACGGAAAACACCAGCCTCAGAGGTGACATAGGAATTTGTCCCCATCATGGCGGGACCAGAAATGGTGACTGTGGCTCCAGGTAAGGGATTTCCTTCCTTGTCGATTACTCGCCCATAAATTGAACCTGTTTGCCTTTGGGCCTGGGCTACCATGAAGAAGAAAAGAATTGAAATGACTAATAAAATCAATTTTTTTTCTTTCATTCAACCCTCCTCCTTTCTTAGAATATAATTATCATATATTCGAAGTTATTTTATACCCTTTTTATCACCTCCTTTCATTTTTTATTTAAAAGCCATACATGGAAAATTATTTTAATTGGAAATTAATTTTAATTAAATTTTTTTTTAATTTAAGCCCCTTTATTACCACTTAACTTTCTTGAAAAATTATTTTCCATGAAAAATTATTATGCAAAATATGTGCCAATGTCAAGATCAAAATAAAAACCTTTCATTTTTGCCTAATAATTCGCTTCTTCTTTGGCCAAAAGCTATTTATTATTATAGAAACAATTCAAAAAATTGAATTTGTTCATATTTTTGAATCCAAATTTTTGAAACTAATATTGCCATTAGATATTTTTGAGCTTTATTTGGGCGCAATAGGCAGCGCCAATAAAGCCGGCGTCATTTCCCAAAAGAGCCCGCCGGATTTTGGTTACCGCGAAGGCTGCCTGGAAACAGCGCTTTTTAGCCTCCTTTAAAGCTGGCTTTAAAAGAAGATTTCCCGAAGCCATAACGCCCCCACCAATAACAATCATTTCAGGATTTAAAATATTAATAATGATGCCTAAGCCAATTCCAAGGAAATAGCCAGCTCGTTCAAAACTTCTTAAGGCAGCTTTATCGCCCTTTCTGGCTAAATGAGTTATATCTCGAGCTGTAATCTGTTGGGCAGTAATCTCTTCCCCTCTTTGTTGTCCCTTTTTCTCTGAAATTTCTAGGTAATTCCGAATTAAGGCCCGGGCTGAAACTTCGGTTTCAAGACAGCCAATATTACCGCAATGACATTTTTCGCCCTCAGGATTAACGGTTAAATGGCCGATTTCAGCGGCAAAGCCGGCGCAGCCGTGCCAAATTTTTCCCTCAAGAATAATTCCAGAACCCACGCCTGTGCCAAGAGTTAAAAAAACAAGACTTTTAGGTTTTTTGCCTTGAAGCCGACTCCATTCGCCATAGGCGGCTAAATTGGCATCATTATCTATCGTAAAAGGAAAGGGAAAATATTTTTGAAGAAATGGCCGAAGGGGACGACCATCAAGAGCCGGAAAATTAGGCGACTTTATAATCATTTCTTTTTCCGGGCTGAAAATGCCGGGGAAACCAAAACCTGCAGCTAGAATTTTTTTAGAGCCGGCTTTTTCCTTCATTTTTCCCCATATTTTTCCTAAAATCTCGCCAAGGAGATCGAAATTTTGAGGTGTAGCTTCTTTCCCTTTAAAAATAATTTCCCCTTTTTTATCAACAAGACCAAATTTTATCTGGGTACCGCCAATATCAAAACCGGCTATTAAAGTCATTTTCTCCTATCCCTAAAAATTAATTTTTTTACCTAAAACAAAAATTTTAGTTTATAGTTAAAAATTTTTTACCCCGACCTAATAGATTAAATCAATTTTTTAACTAAAAATTCTTAGAAAATTTGGCTTATTTCCAAGCAATGGCCGCATAATTTACTGGAGCGAAAAGAAGCTCATTGAGAGCATCGAGATTTTGGTTAATAAGGGTTGTCCTCTCATCGGTTCCTGGTATTTCTTTTAATCTTTCCGTTGTCAGGGGAGCCGAATAGCGAATTTCAATTTTTTTGAAGCCGGCTGTTTCAAGCAGAAATTTTAGACTTTGGGGATGGATGGGTTTTTGATGGGATGGATCAAGAAAATAAACCTGAACCAAGGCAAAAACTGAAGTGGGATTGATTGTTTCTAAAATTAGAATGCCGGAAGGCTTGAGCTTGAGATAACAGAGATCAATCATCAGCTCGAGGACTTGAGTTGGCAGATGCTCAATTACCTGGGATGAGAAAAGGCCATCAAGAGAATTATCCTGTAAATTAATCAATTTCTCGATTAAATCACCTTTTACACAGGGAAGGCCTCGGGCCTGACAAAGGGCAATCATTTCCTCATTAAGGTCAATACCGAAGGCATTTACTCCCTTTTCCCTGAGAATTTCCACCATCTCGCCTCTTCCACAGCCTAAATCTAAAACCTTACATCCCGCTGGAAATAAAAGAGCGTAGCCTTCTAATTGTTCCCTGATTTTTTCTTGAGAACCTCGGAACCTGTTCTCAAAGCTGGCATAACGCCAGTCGCGAAGAGCTCCCAGAGTCTCTCGGATCGGACCTGGTTCAGGGCTTGGCCTTTCCCCTAAAGCGACAAGGGTTTCCTCGAGCTTGGCTCTAAGCCAATTAGCTCTTTCAACGAGAGCGCGGGCTTCCTCACATTGAGCCGCCAAATCCTCGACCCGCCACTCAAGGCTTTTAAAGATTAAACCAACATGATTGCTACCGAGAGCATCCCACTCCCGATCCCGGGCCTCACCAACTTCATTCGCTATCCGGATGATTTCCTGGAGATCAAGGCGCGTTTTTTCGATTAACTTTATCTCAAGCTCAAGACAGGAATGAAGCTGCTGGAAAAGCTCATGGAATAGAGAAAGAATTTGAGTTTCAGAAAAGGGCTGAGTCTTTAAACCAATAACTCTTTTTGGCTTTTTTTCTTTAATTAAATTTTCTAACTGGGAGAGTTGTAATTTGAATTTTTCGAGCGATTTAACATAATTTTCATGTAAATTCTCTTTCTTTAGAGCGTTGAGCCGGCTTTGAAGCTCCTCTTCCTTAGCCAGGCGCTCAGCAGCCAGCTTTTCAAGGATGCGTTTCATTCTTTAGAAGGGGAATCAGATTTATTTTTATCCAGTTTCTTTTCTTCCTCGTCATATCGGCCACTGACCGCGCGGCGGAAATTTTTTATCCCTTCACCTAAAGACTTGCCCAGCTCGGGTAATCGCCGAGCTCCGAAAATAATGACCACAATGAGGAGAATAATTAACAGCTCAGAAGGGCCAATTGGTCCGAAAAGAAACATCGCAACCTCCTTTCGGCTCAAGCCAGTCAAAAGTCTATCAAGATAAGCCTATGCGAGAGAGGCGGAAAAGTCAAGGAAGCCCTATTTCCATTTGACCTTGAGGAACTTTTTTGCCAATATGTTTTTTTTAGATTTAATTTGTTCTGCATACAAAACATTTGTAGTTTAAATATGGTCAAGGAAAAAGGGCTGTCTTTTTAAATTTGGTCGAAAATATCGGGAGGCAAGAATGTGGCCAGCTTTTGAGTGGCAAGATGAAAGGCTTATTCTTCTCGATCAACGTTATCTTCCCTTTGAAGAAAAATATTTCAACTGCGAGGACCATGAAGACACAGCCAAAGCTATTGAACTCATGGTTGTTCGTGGCGCTCCAGCCATAGGCGTTGTCGCGGCCTATGGTGTTGTCTTGGGTTTAAAAAAATATGCTAGGTTTGAGCCTTTTTACTTGGCCTTTGATATAATTCTGGATCGGCTGAGCAAAACCAGACCTACAGCTCGAAACCTCTTCTGGGCTCTTGAGAGAATGAGAAAGATTTTTGAATCGGTGAGAAATGAGGACAATGAGACGATTATCAACCGGTTGCTCGCCGAAGCCCGGCAAATAGAAGCCGAGGATGTGGCCACAAATAAAAAGATCGGTGAATATGGAGCGAGGCTAATTCCTGATAACGCTACCATTTTAACCCACTGCAATGCAGGTGAGTTGGCCACGGCCGGCTATGGAACAGCCTTAGGAGTTATCAGAAGGGCCTGGGAAGAAGGGAAAAAAATTAAGGTTGTCGCCGGCGAAACGAGGCCTTTCCTTCAGGGAGCTAGACTTACCTGTTGGGAGCTGCGCCGGGCCGGAATTCCCATTACTCTGATTACTGATAATATGGCTGGCTGGTTGATGCAGAAGGGAGAGATCAATTTAGTCATTACTGGAGCTGATAGAATCGCCCGCAATGGTGATACGGCCAATAAAATCGGAACCTATTCCTTAGCTGTTCTGGCCCGGGAAAATAAAATTCCCTTCTATGTGGCGGCTCCCTTTTCCACAATTGATCTCAAAATTGAATCAGGTCTGGAAATTCCCATTGAAGAAAGGAAAGGCGATGAGGTCCGAAAAATTGGTGACTGCTGGATAACCCTTCCTGATATACCCGTGAAAAATCCAGCCTTTGATGTCACCCCAGCTTCCTTAATCTCTGCTATAATTACGGAAAAAGGCATCCTTTATCCTCCCTATGATCAAGCCATTATGAGCTCGGACAATGAATTTAATGAAGTTCCTTGATAAATTTAATTTTATAGCCTTTTCTATTAGCGTTCACTTTAGCCCTTTTTTATTTGCTTAACGGAAAAAGGTTAATGGAAATATCAGCCAATTACATTCTGGCCATTGAAACCAGCTGCGATGAGACCTCTGCGGCTGTGGTCAGTTTTGATCGCCAAATAAGGAGCAATGTTGTCCTCAGCCAAGACCTAATTCATGCGCCTTTTGGCGGAGTTGTCCCTGAATTGGCCTCGCGTCAGCACCTGAAAACCATTCTTCCTGTAGTTGAGGAGGCTCTGCGTCGGTCAGAGTTAAAACTTCAAGATATTGCGGCCTTCGCTGTTACCCAGGGACCTGGTTTGATCGGTTCTTTGCTTGTTGGCGTATGCTTTGCAAAAGCTTTAGCCTATTATTACCATCGGCCATTAATTGGAATTGACCATCTTCAGGCTCATATCGAATCAGTTTTTTTAAGCCATCGCGATATCCCTTTTCCTTCCCTGGCTTTAATTGTTTCAGGCGGGCATACCTCTTTGTTCTATTTACCTGAAAGACTCAAATATCGGCTCCTTGGCCGAACAAGAGATGATGCTGCTGGCGAAGCCCTTGATAAGGTGGCTAAATTCTTAGGACTTGGTTATCCGGGAGGTCCCATCATTGAAAGACTGGCAGAAGGCGGTTTCGCCAGAGCTTTTGCTTTTGCTATCCCCAGAATGAAGGATAACTCCCTTGATTTCAGTTTCAGTGGTCTGAAAACAGCCGCTTTAAAATTAATAAAAGATGAGGAGATCACCGCTTCTCATGCTCAATTAAAGGATTTTCTCGCCAGCTTTGAATCGGCCATTGTGGAGTCCCTTCTTTTCAACCTTTCCCAGGCGTTATCAATTTATAAAGCTGAAGCTATTCTTCTCTGTGGAGGTGTCGCCCGTAATCGGCGACTTCGCTCCTGCTTTCTTGAGCTCGGCAAGGAGAAGGGAGTAAAAGCCTATCTTCCCTTGCCTGAATATTGTACGGATAATGCAGCCATGGTGGGAGCTCTGGCTGCCGAAATTATTCGTTTGAATAAGCCTATCGCTTCACCCTTAGATCTTGATGCTTATGCTCGCTTTAAACCCGATTAGGAATAAACTGAATCATAAAGGGCTCAATTAACATTGATTCCTCCGAATAATGCTTCATCTCGAGATTAATTTCGTAAAGGTATAGATGGCGCCGTTTATAAGGTGGGGGCAAATTTAGCCGCAACTTCCTCTTTTCGCGACTGATTTTTGTTTTAAAAAGAGGTAGATCAAAGGCGTAAAGATTGATTTCATATTCACCTTTTTCTGAACCCAGTTGGATCTCAATTTCTTTTAATTCCTGTTTGGAACCAAAAATGAATCGATAGGGTTTTTCAAGGTGGAGATAAAAATCGCCTTCTTGCTTAACCACAACACCTCGTCCCAAATAAAAAAGATAAAAACCGAGGGAACGTTGAGGTGAATAGTTAACAGTTTTTACGGGATAGAGGGGAGGAACTGGAAATAGGACTCGGAGAAATAGAGCAAGCCCTAGAAGGATAAAAATAAAGGGCCAGTTTAAGCCCTTGGTTAAGAGAATTTTATTTTGAGAAAAGCCATAGAGGATCAAAAAAATAAGGATAAGCATTATCCAAATATAATTTGGCCAGTAGCCAAGGTTATTTATTTTAATAAATGAAGGAAGAAAAGGGGGAAGAAAAAAATGGGTGTTGCTTAGATAAACGAAAAGGTCACCAGGCCTTGAAGTGAATTCATGAGTAGTCGGCTGATAAAGGAAGTGGGGATGAAAAAGGAGAATAAGCGTAAAAAAGAAACTGATAACTAAAGAGAGAAGAAAGAGATGACGGAAAAACCTTTTCTCATTTCTGGCCAAAAATTCACCCAGGGCAAAAATACCCACCCAGATGATGGGCATGAGAACCCTGGCCTGGGGAGAATAGCCCTGGCGATGGGTCAGAAAAGAATAATTGAAAAGAAAGGGGAGAGAAACGAAAAGAAGGCCGAAGAAAATTCTTCTCGATCGACGCCATAGATCAATAAAGCCGACTAGCGCAAAGAAATAAAGGGGTGCATAAAAGAGCAAGCCATCGCGCTGATCAAGAAAATAATCAAGAAAAGACTCAACCCGAAGGGAAAAGGGAATGGCCATAACCATTTGCCAGAATGCCCTGACTTGCTCAGCGGTCATCATGCCTTCATAGATGGCGATAGGCGAAAAGGTTCCATAGAGATAATAGATAAAAAGATAAAAGAGAACCTGGGAAATTAAAGGTAGCCAGATAAAAGCCGCTATCTTTTTTATCTTTTCTTTGTCCCGAACAAATTTAAAAAAACCGATGATAAGAAGAGGCCAAAAGAGGAAATTATATTTGAGACCAAACCAAGGAAAAATAGCCAGGAGGAATCCAAGGCCTGAGGCTTCAAGGAGGGAAATATTCGGGTTGAAGATAAGCCGCCTGAAAATAAGCAAAGAGAAAAAAGCTATGGGCATTTCAGGATAAAGATGGCAGGAATAAAAAAGAACCGGAGGGGTGAAAGAGGTTATTACCCATAGAAATAAAGATAACCCTTCCCGACCCCACCGCTGACGGCTCAAAAGATAAACCTGAAGGCTGAAAAGAGCTGCCCAGATGGAAAGGCTGCCTTTAAGGATAAAAGTAAGGAGCTTCCCGCTGAAGAGCTGACTCAGGGCATAAAAGGGAATAATAAGAACTGATATTCCGGGAAGATTAATGGGATAAATATAATCCTTCCCTTTTTTCCCATAGCGACCATAAATTCCGAGTTTTAGCCGGGGATTTTCTTGGCGGGAATAGAAGGCAAAATAATCCTGGCGGGCATAATTATTGGCCAAATTAATATCTCTATCGTAAATCAAGCTATGAGTTGTAAGAAGATAATTGGGTTCATCGCCAGAGAAGGTTACTCCCTTTAGAACCAAGATCAAAGTGGCCAGCTGATAAACAAGAAATGCCAGGAAAAAAAGAACAAAAAGTCGTTTCCGCGGCGCGATTGAATTAAACCAATTAATTAAGGCATCGAGTTGACGACGAATTAGGATCTTGAATTCCTCAATATATGCAAAAGCAATGGCCAAGGAGGAGAGAGTAACCAGAAGAGCAAGCCGGCCAAGGCGGAGAAGAAGATCCTGACGGCTCCAATAAAAATTAAGAAGTAGAGGGGTAAGATAAAAGGAAGCCAAGGGCAAAAGTATAATTATAAAAGTTTTTATTTTGCGGGCTGTTAATTCCCCCCTCTGAAAAAAGAAAAAAATTTTTCCGATAGTCAATAGAAAGAGATAAGTTAGCAAAAAAAGGAAAGGGAAAAGAAATGGCCGAAAAGGGAATGATTTATGGGTAACCGATAAGGTCTGGTTAAAGAAGACAAGTTGCAGGAAAAGAGTTAGCCCTACGGATAGGAAGCCCAAGTACAGATAAATAAAAATTCTTTTTTTAAGTCTCATCCGCCAGAGGTATACGTTAGCTTTTCTCTTATGTCAAGGGAGAAAAATATCCAAGATAGGCTCTAGATTTATTCTTTATGGATTACTAGCGTCTTTAATTCAGTAAATAAAAAGAGAAATTTTGATCAATTTATTAAGAAAATCAGGATGAGGAGAGAGAAAACACTTTGGCCTGATAGCCCTTGAATTCAAGTTTTAAATCTGCCGTCATCTTTTCCAATCCCCTTTGAGTCTGATTCAAGTAAATCAGCGTGATTTCCCTTCTTATTTCTGGGGCCGCTGTTTTTTCTTTTTCCTCTTTTTTTGCTTTGAATTCCTTAATCAGGTCAGCTATTACCATGGGCAAAGTTAAGATAGAGACGCCGATAGTCTGGGGGTCTCGGCCAGAGGGATGGACAGGGCCATAAGGCGAGAAACGGCCATCGGCCGGCGGCAGGGTTATCTGAATGGGAGGAGTTAGTTTAAAGGTACTTTGGCTTTGAGCCAGAAGTTTGTTCCCCAGAAGCAGGGAGACACGGTAAATCCTGGTTATATCAGCTTGAGGGGCTGAAGAGAGAAGGATTTCAGAGGTCAAATTGACATTGATGCTAATTTCCCGGCGAATAAGGAGATCATCAGCTTTAAGTTCCAAGAAAAAATTTTTAGGGCCACTTTGCCTGATAAGGGGACTAATTTCAAGACTCAAAGTATTCAAACCTTTTTGAAGCAAACCAGCCTTGATGGTTTCATTTTCAAAAATCAATTTGAAATAGGCGCTGTTGGCCATCTGGATGGCTAAAACTACACTATCGGGGGGCGAGATACTGGCTGTGGCTTCAGCCGGAATCAAAAAAGCAAGGTCATTGACCAGAGGATAGCGCGATTGCCACTTGCGAAGGAAAGACCAAAGTTCATTTTGGATGGATCGCGGTAGAAAATCGAAAAAGACGCCTTCTCCCCGGAAATCTTCAAAAAAACGAGCCAGCCAGGAATAAGAATGGGGAAGGTCATTATCCTTTTGCCAGAGGAAAGCAAGAATTAAAGAGGCTGTTGCCTTTTCTTCGGGGTTAAGAGAATCAAATTTAGCTTCAAGAAAAGAGGCAATTTCAGCGGAGGATACATTTTCAAGAAAAAGCGAGGCTAAATCCTGTGTCCAGTCCTGAGCTAGCCCTTTAATTCCTGACAGAACAAAAAGGGCCGCAAAGATGGGAAGAAAGGGCTTGTTAGCTTTCTTCATCGGCTTTCGTTGCATTCAAAAATTAAGGTTAATTCAAGGGAATCTGTTGGTAGACCATCAGGAAGGCGAGGAAGGGGGAGACTGAGATTAATAGCTTCAAGAGCCGCTCGATCGAAAGAGGCTTTTTGGGATGACAGGATAATCCGCATGAAGGTGATTTCGCCGCTTTTATCTACACCGACTAAAAGGTGAAGAATACCTTTTTCAAGGGCTGCCCTTGAGGCAGTAATCTGCCAGTTTTTCTGAAGGCGCGAAACAACTTCCTGAGCCCACGGCGAAAGATCATAACCTGGACCTTCTAAGGTTACTCTGGGAATCTGAGCTGAAATTAGTCCAGAGCCACTAATAAGGGGGCCGGCAGGACCTCCTTCTTTTTTTTCCTTGCCTGGATCGATTGATAGGACATAGCGCCAGTAATCATGGGGTGATCGGGGTTGAACAGCTCTTCCTGGGGCTGGCTGCCTTTCTTTTTCGGGTGGAACTGGTAATTTCAAGGTGAAAGTAGATGTTCCAGACTGGCGAGGCCGTTCAAGATTAAAGGGGGGATAGGGCATTGGGCCTGGCGGTTTGGGCCCAGAAAAAGGAATAATCGCTTCCTTGTCTAAAAGAGCCAACGTTTGGTCAATGGTCGTTCTCGGGACTGATGTTCCTGAAGCTGAGGTTAATCCTCCCTTGCCAGAAGGAGCAGTCCCGGCTTTTTGGCCTGAAATTGCCGGCAATTGAAGTCCCTCGCGAGGAACTATATTCACCTGAATCACTTTTTGGGGAAAGTTGATGATGGTGACTGGCGTTAAGGCTTGAATGAGAAGAATTAGGGCGATAGCATGAACTATGAGCGAAAAAATAAAAATAGCTGCCTTTTTTGCCCAGCTGCTAGTCGGCTCTGGTTGAAAAAGCACCTTTTCCTCAGATTAATCCATTATATAAAAAGCTTCCTTTTTCGGAAAGTGTTTCCTTTCTATAAGATTGACGATTGCCGAAGTTTATGGTATAAACAGCTAACCCTTTTTGCTTTGGTTTGAAATGAGACTGATCATTAATGAACTTGATCTTAAAAAGTTCAAGCGTAAGGCCAGCCGCTTTTATCCTCGGGAGATATATGGCATCCTACTGGGGAAAAAGCTAAAAAATAATACTTATAAAATTCAAAAAATAGTCATACCCCCCATCAGGGAAGCAACCTATGATTACGTTATTCCCGATTACGAAGAGATTGACCGCATCGTCTCGAAAAGCGGATTAAGCTACATAGGTTCTATTCATTCCCATCCCCAGGCCCCACCAACAGTTTCAAGTCACGATTATCAATATTGGGATAGAGATCTCGTTGTGGGGATTCTGAGCGTTCGAAAAAGAAATATTTATAAGGTCACCGAGCTTAAGTTCTGGCGCAAGAATGCTTGCCTTCCAGTAAAGTTTAAGACTTTTCGGCCTGGCGAAAATTAACCTTTTAGGTTTGATGACCTAAAAAAATATAAAAAATATTAAAAATAAAAACAAAAAACTCAATTGAAAAATAAAAAAGTAATCGTTATTATGCCCGCTTATAATGCCGAAAGGACTCTCGAAAGAACAGTAGCAGATATTCCCAGAGATTGGGTTGATGAAATAATTTTAACCGATGATGCCAGTCAGGATAAAACCGTAGAAATAGCCCGGCGGCTCGGTCTTAAAGTCTTCGTCCATGAAAAAAATATGGGTTATGGTGCCAACCAAAAAACTTGTTATCGGGAGGCACTTAAAGCTGGAGCTGATATTGTCGTCATGGTCCATCCTGACCATCAATATGATCCCCAAGTTATTCCCGAGCTTATCACTCCTTTACTTAAAGAAGAATGTGACGCTGTCTTCGGATCTAGGATGCTCGGCGGCGGAGCTTTGGAAGGCGGTATGCCCAAGTGGAAATTCCTGGCTAATTTATTTCTCACAGCCTTAGAAAATGCGGCCTTTTGGATTTATTTAACAGAATATCACTCTGGTTTTAGAGCTTACAGTCGACGCTATTTGGAAAAGGTAAAATTTGAAAAAAATTCAAATGATTTTGTTTTTGATACCGAAATCATTGCCCAGGGTATTATCCATGGGATGAAAATTAAGGAAATTCCCATTAAAACCCGCTATTTTCCTGAGGCTTCTCAGATTGGTTTCTGGCGAAGTGTGCTTTATGGCCTATCGATTATTAAAACTATTATTAAATTCAAACTTCATGTTTGGGGAATTTGGCGGCAAGAACAATTTAGCTAAAGAAATTATAAACCTATTTTTTAAAAATTTTGAGAAATTTTTTTAAGTAAATTTTTCTTTGTCTAAATTCATCTAGCGATAAAAGAAAATTCAAAGGGCCTTTCGCTTAACCTCCCTTCTTCTTCCTGACCAAGATTGATTGTCAGCCAATAAAGGTAATTTTGTCCGAGACGATAACAGGGCGGATCTGGCAAGTTCAGAATCTCCTTAGAACTTTCAACCTTTCCCTTAAAAACGGGATAATCGAAAGTAAAAAGGTTGACCGAAATTTTACCCGCCGGTGAAAAAAGGTCGATCTGCAAATTTTGAAGTTTTGAGGAAGTTTTAAACCAGAAATGATAGGATCGGCTGGCTTGGGGAAGGGAAAAATTTCCAGGGGCTGTAAGCCTGGCCACCCGGGAAAGGGAATAGAAAGTAATAACCTGGTTTTCAGGCCATCTTCTCTTGACTGGATGGGTAAGGACGAGACGGGGATAATAGGTGAACCAGAAAAGGAGAAAACCGAGACAGCCAAGAATAAGAAGAGTTTTAAATCGAAAATTAAGAGCAATTCTTAGATCGAATTGGAGCTGAGTTAGAGCGAGGAAAAGAAAGAAGAGCCCTAACCAAATATAATTGGGCAACCAGAAGCTTTTTTCTATTTTAAGAAAAGAAGGAAGAATCTGAGGTAAAGAGAAATGTAAATTACTAAGTAAGAGAAAAATACCTCCGGCTCGATCAGTTGTTCCCGATGTTGTTTCTTGGTAAAGATTAAGGGGATAAAAAAGAAGCAGAAGGGTCATAATTAAGCTGTAAACTGTGGCCACTTTGGCCATAAAAGCTAGGCATTTCCTCGAATTGGTCAAAAAGAAATAACCAAGGAAAAGGGAAAAACCCCAGAAGCTGGCCACTAAAGGACGAGCTTGAGGGGCATAACCAGCTCGCTGAGTAAGGAAAGCTGAGAAGAGAAAATAGGGCCAGGTTAAAAGAATGATTAGCCAAGAAAATTTATTTTTCTGTCTAAGCATAGTTAATAAGCCAATGAAAGAAAAAAGATAAATCGGCCCGTAAAGAAGAAGACCATCTCTCTGGTCAAAGAAATAACCAGCTAAAGTTTCCCAGCGAAAACGAAAAGGTATGGAAAAAAAGATAAATTTTAGAAAGGCAAGCGATTCCTTGCTGTCCATGGCTCCTTGCCACGAAATTGAAGTAGGGTTAAAGGAACCATAAAGGCTCTTTTGAAAAGTGAAATAGCTCATTAGGCCGATAATAAAGGGAAGGATAAAGAGAAGACTGTTTTTAATCTTATCATCTGTTTTAAATATTTTTATTAAAGCCAAAAGAAAAAGAGGAATAAGTATAAGGATATATTTTATTGCGTGAAACCAAGGGAAGAGGGAAAGGAAAAGACCGCCAAGAGCAAGAAGGTGGGATCTTATTTTTGGAAATTTGGTAAGCCATCGGAAAATAACCAAGGAAAGGGAGGCAATGATTATTTCTGGATAAATATGGAAAGAATAAAAAAAGATGGGAGGGGTTAAAGAAGAAAGAGCCCATAATTTTAAGGCCAGCCTTTCTCCCCAGCCCCTTTCTTTAACGAGCAAAAAAATTTGCCAGCAAAATAGAGCGCCCCAGAGGCATATGCCAAGTCGGGGGAAAAAGTTCAGGGCTGTGGGGCCCAGCAACCGGCTTAAAAAATAAAAGGGTAAAATAAGAAAGGAAACCCCGGGAGAATGAAAGGAAAGACGACTGCCAGGTTTGGCTCCAGGAACTGTGTGCGGCTGAATTATGACCGGCTGTTTTAGAAATTGCTGATAATCCCTTTGCTCATAATTGTTGGCTAAATCAAAGTCGTGGTCAACGAGTAAGCTATGAGTCAGGAGTAAATAATGGGGCTCGTCACCCGAAAAATCAGCCCCCCGCTGTTTAAGAACAAAAGCTCCAAAGCTGAAAAGGAAAAAGGCGGTAAAAAATAAGAGGATTGATTTTTTCCGATCTGATAGGCCTTGGAAAAAATTAAAGAATATTTCTTTTCTGGCCGATGGGCTTACCTCTTCCTTGAAAAAGAGAATCTGAAGCCAGAAAAAAAAGGCAATGACCAATAGAAGATAGAGATTAAGGCGTTTAAATAGATCTTCCTTGGTGATAAAATGAATCAGGGTCAGAGGAGCAAAGCTTAGAAAAAGGAAGGAGAGAAAAGGGTAAGTATTATTTTTAATTATGGTCGATAAATTATGCCGGGTAAAAAGAAAGATTAAAAAAGAGTTTAAAAACCAAAAAAAGAAAATGATCGTTAAGGCCAGAACGAAAAAGGGAAAGAGGAATCGCCAGGAGAAATAAAGGGAATGGTGGATTATGTGAAAATTCTTAGCTTCCTTCGTGAAATAAAGGAAGACACTTAAACTCCATGCACTGACGATACTCAGGCTGATTGACTTGAACCAGGATGACATGCAGCCGAGACTATAAAAAAACTTTGTTTTCCTGTCAATGGGCCTTATTTACTTAAAATCAAGAGGGGAAACTTAAAACTTTTCTTTACTCATGAAAAAATGATAAAAAAGAAGGATTGATTTTAAGACTTTCTCTGGAGGTAAATTTGATTCAGTCTCAAGTCTCAGCTAAAAATTTTTAATTTAAATTTTGGGAGGCTAGAGTGAAGAAAATGGTTTTATGGGCCTGGAAGATAAAAAAAATGTCTTTAGTTTTTCTATTTTTGTTTTTTTTATTTTCAGGTTATATTTTAGCCCAAGAAGAAGGGGATAAAGAGAACCGAACTTTAGCTTTAACTCTCGATGAATGTCTTGAACTAGCTCTGAAAAATAATCTTAATTTGGCCGTCGAAAAATATGGTCCAGAAATAGCTGAAGTTACCGCTGCCAGAGCTCGGGAAATCTTTGCGCCCCGCTTCGACCTTTCTTTTGGTCGCCAACGTCAGGAAAGCCCTCCCTATTGGTGGATTCAAGGAGCCACAACCATCGTAACCAAATATCAGGATTACAGTGTAGCTGTTAATCAGCACTTGCCTATTGGTGGTTATTTAAGTCTTTCTTTTTCGAATTACCGCTCTGATACGACGCAGGCTTTCCAGCTGATTAACCCCCGTTATGGAAGTACTATTCGCTTTGACTTGAATATGCCCCTACTTCGGGATTTTGGTCCTAAAATGAGTCGCCGGGAAATAATTATGGCCGAAAAAAATAGGGATGTGGCCTGGAAGCAATATGAAGCGGCCATGGCTGAAACAATTTATCTTGTCGAGGAGGCTTACTGGAATCTGGTTTTTGCCGTGGAAAATCTTAAGGTTAAGCAATATTCGCTTCAATTAGCCAAAGATTTGCTGAGAAAAAATCAAAAGGAGGTAGAAGTTGGGAAATTAGCCCCAATAGAGCTCTTAAATGCCGAAGCGGAAGTGGCTTCAAGAGAAGCCGAGTTAATTCAAGCTGAAAGAATGGTCGAAAGGGCTGAGCAGATTTTACACAATTTACTTAATCTCGAAGCTGATCCCGAGAAAGCTGGTTATATTATTGTGCCCAAAGATAGGCCAGAATTTATTCCTCGCCAGCCATCTCCGGACCAGGCTCTGGATTTGGCCCTGCAAAAGCTTCCAGAGCTTGAGCAACAGAGGAAAGACATTGAAATAAAGGAATTTAACTTGGCTATAGCAAAAAATGAGCTGATGCCTCGGCTGGATTTGCAACTTTCCTATTGGAGTCCTGGAATTTCCGGGGACCGCCTTCTTTATCTTAATGATAATCCTTTTTTAGGGGTAATAATTGGCCGAGAAAAGGGAAGTGCCGTTAATTCCATTAGAGACGCCTTAAAATTACTTTATCAGAACTGGAATGTAGCTCTGACCTTTTCTTTTCCTTTGAGTAATCTCACGAGCCGGGCTAATTATGCTTCAGCCCGCCTTGAATTTGAACGAAGTCAAGCCCGATTGAAAAGTCTTGAACAGAGGGTGCGCCTTGAAATTAGTGATACGATCAGAGATATTGAAACCTATGCCAAGAGAGTTGAAGCTCTCCGTGTCGCTCGGGAAACAGCCGAGAGAAGATTACGGGCCGAAGAAAAGAAAATGGCTGTTGGTCTCACCACCAATTATTTTGTTCTCCAATATCAGGCTGAACTGGCAAATGCTCGTTCGCTCGAATTAAGAGCGTTGGTGGATTATATTTTAGCCTGGGCAAAGCTTGAAAAGCTAACGGGTGAAAGTCTCCAAAAATATAGGGATAAAATAAAATTTATAAAATAAGGTTAAAGTAGATAAATTTTTTTTGCTCTAAGCCGAATCTCTTTATTTTGAAAAAGGAGAGATATCTTGCCTTATTTTTTCAGGCTATGTTAAGATGAAAAAACGTGAAAATATCTGCTGTTATCATTACTTTTAATGAAGAAGAACGTCTGCCTGCGGCTCTCCAGAGTCTTGAAGGGATAGCTTCAGAAATTATTGTGGTTGATAGTCATTCAACTGATGACACAGTTAAGATTGCCCGTAATTTTGGCTGCCGAGTTTTTATCCGGGATTGGACAAATTATGCTGATCAAAAAAACTTTGGTCAAAGTCAGGCCAGTTTTCCCTGGATTCTTTCTCTTGATGCCGATGAAAGATTATCGCCAGAACTTAGAGAAGAAATAATTTCTCTTTTACCGACTGAGCCAGAATGTGCTGGTTTTTCTATGCCTCGCCGGGTCTTTTATCTCGGCCGCTGGATTCGCCACGGCGGCTGGTATCCTGACCGCAGAGTTCGTCTTTTCCGTCGCGATCGGGCTTTCTGGGAAGGCGAATATGTCCACGAAAAACTTGTCGTTAACGGCGAAATAAAAAAGCTTAAGGGTGATATTCTTCATTTTACTTATCGCCATATTACCGACCATATGCGTCGAATTAATCTTTTTTCTGAGCTTGGGGCCAAAAAGCTCTATGTCCAACGAAAAAAATGCCACTGGTATCATCTGATTTTTCTCCCCATCTTCCGTTTTATTCGAAATTATATTTTCCTTGGAGGATTTCTGGATGGTTTCCCTGGGCTGGTGATTGCTGGGCTGAGCAGTTACGCTATTTTTGCTCGTTATGCCAAGCTCAAAGAAATCTGGATTCGGGGTGAGAAAATTGAGCCTGGTCCACGTTGATTCGGGCCGAGAATGGAGAGGGGGTCAGCGTCAGGCCCTTCTTCTTGTTCAAGAATTGAAGAAAAAGGGATTTGAGGTTTTTTTTGTTGTTCAGCCCCAAAGTCCCTTAGAGGGAAAAGCCCGAGAAGCTGGAATTGCAGTTGTTCCCTTAGGTATGAAAGGAGAAGCCGATCTTTTGGCCTCAATAAAATTAGCCATCTTTATGAAGAAGAAGCGCTGTCAATTGGCCCATTTTCATGATGCCCATTCTTTGACCATAGGTCTTCGAGCATGTTCCTGGGCACGAGTGCCCATTGTTGTTGCCCATCGCCGGGTTGATTTCCCTATTGGTCGGCATCTTTTATCCCGCCGGAAATATGGACAAAAAATTGATGCCATTATTGCCATTTCCGAAGGGGTTAAAAAGGTTTTGGTGGAAGGCAAAGTCCCTGCTGAAAAAATCACGGTTATTCCCTCCGGGATTGATTTTTCCATTTTTGATGAGGTAAAAGATCGAAATTTTCTACGACGGGAGTTTGGTTTTGCCGATGATGATTTTCTTGTTGGCATTGTCGCTGCCCTGGAAGATCATAAAGGTCATAAATATCTTTTCCAGGCTACAAAAATTATTCGCGAGCATTCGGCCAAAATTAAGTTGATTGTTGTGGGCACAGGTTCCCTGAGGCTTGAGCTTGAATCGCAGGTTCAACAGCTTGGAATTGAGGATATTGTCTTTTTTCTTGGCTTCAGAGAAGATGTGCCCCGCATTCTGGCTTCCCTTGACCTTTTTGTTCTCAGCTCCCATCTTGAGGGGCTGGGCAGTTCCCTTTTAGATGCGATGGCTAGCGGTCTTCCTGTAGTCGCCACTCGTACTGGAGGAATTCCGGAAATTGTCCATCACGGAGAAACAGGATTACTTGTTCCGCCCAAGGATCCTGATGCTCTGGCCAAAGCCATTATTGAACTTTATCATGACCAAGATCTTGCTAATTATCTGGCTGAGAAGGGACGCGAATATGTGCGCCGTCATTTTTCAGCTGAGGCTATGGCCGAGCGAATTGTGGACCTTTACTTTAAGCTGGCTCAGAAGAAAGGGGTGAATATTTTTGATCGCCGAAGGCCTAAAGAAAAAGGATAAAATTAAATTAAAGATAAGATCGCTTCGGCTCCATTCCCAATTTGAGCAATGTGTGACTATCCAAAAGGAAGTTTGGAATCTTGAGGATATTGAAGTCACGCCAGTTCACCATTTCTGTATTGGGGTTAAAACTGGTAGCCTTTTATTAGGGGCTTTTCTTGAGGATCAGCTGGTTGGTTTTGTCTATTCTTTTCCTTCTATTTTCCAGGGTAAATTAGCCCATCACTCCCATCAGCTGGCCGTCCGGCCGCAATATCAGGGCTTAGGTATTGGTAAAAAACTTAAGTGGGCTCAGCGTCTTAAGGTTTTACGTTTAGGTCTTGATCTTATTACCTGGACAGTTGACCCTCTTCAGGCAAAAAATGCTAATTTGAATATCCATACTCTTGGGGCGATAACTAGAAATTACTGGAATAATTTTTATGGTTACTCGCCATCTTTAACTCTGGCTCCAGATATTCCCACCGATCGATTTTTGATGGAATGGTGGATAAAATCACCGCGAGTAGTCAAGAGAGTTAAGAAACACCATCAAGTTGATTATCAGCTGGAGACTTTGCCCAAGGCAGTTGAAGGTCAGCCGGTCGGCGCAGATAAATTGAAGCCAGGCCGAATTAGATTGGATTCAAAGGCCGAGCCAATTTTAATTGAAGTCCCTAAAAATATAAGAGATTATAGAGACGACCCCCAACTAATTGCAGAATGGCAAGAAGCTTTAAGAAAAACCTTCAGACATTATTTCAAAAGAGGGTATTATGTCGGTGATTTTATTTTTGGGGAAAGATGTTATTATGTTTTGGAGAAAATAAATAGGCTAAAAAAACAAGGAGTGAAGTTATATTGGTGAAAGAAAAAAGTAGGTCCGATTAGGGAAATTTAAAATTATGAAATCAAAAAAGTTACATCTAGGCGAGATAAAATAAAAATATTAAAGCATAATATAATAGAAAAAAAAGTGGGAGGGAGCTTTGATGAAAATTGAGCGGATTGAGCTTTCTCTTCTTTATCTTCCCTATGTTCATCCCTTTGAAACGAGCTTTGGAAGAGAAGAGGGGAGAACTTTTATTATTGTTCAAATTTATGGCGATGGCCTTTGTGGTTATGGCGAAGTTGTGGCCTCCCAGGCCCCTCTTTATAGTTATGAAACTACCATTACTGCTTGGCATATGCTAGAAGATTTTTTGATTCCCCTTCTTTTTAGAGAAAAGATAACCGAGCCCGAGGAATTCTATCGAGCCGCTCTCAAGTTCCGGGGCCATCCTATGGCTAAAGCTGGCTTGGAGCTGGCTCTCTGGGATCTAAAGGCAAAGGCTATGGGTATTCCCCTTTATCAGCTTTATCATGGGACCCAAAAAGAAATTACCCCGGGAGTAAGTTGCGGTATTGAAGATTCTCTTGAAGAGCTTCTGCGTCAAGTTGAAGGTTATGTCAAAGAAGGATATAGAAGGGTGAAAATAAAAATAAAGCCAGGATGGGATATTGAGCCTTGCCGCCTCTTGAGAAAATATTTTCCTGATCTTCCTCTTCAAGTTGATGCCAATGGAGCATATCGAATTGAAGATAAAGAAAGACTTAAGGCTCTAGATGAATTCTGTCTGCTTATGCTTGAGCAACCCTTTCCTCCTTATGATCTCTGGGACCATAGCCGGTTGGCTAAAGAAATGGCCACGCCTTTATGCCTGGATGAAAGTATCCTCAACTACGATTCAGTCCGCCACGCCTATGAAATGGGTGCCTGTCGGATTATTAATATTAAGGTAGGCCGGGTTGGCGGCATTTGTGAGGCCAAGCGAATTCACGATTATTCTCAAATTCATGATATGCCTGTCTGGTGCGGAGGGATGCTCGAAAGCGGCATTGGCCGAGCCCATAATCTCCATTTAGCCTCACTTCCCAATTTTCTTTATCCGCCCGATCTTTCGGCCAGCAAGCGCTATTATGCTGAAGATATTATTGACCCGCCCATTGAACTGACAAGGGAAGGAACAATTCCCGTTCCTGAAGGGCCAGGAATTGGGGTTAATCCGGTCGAGGGGAGGATAAGAAAGGCTACTCAGCGAAGGGCGGTTTACAGGGCCAGCGATTATTAGAAGAGATTTTTTATTTCAAAGCCAAAGTTGCCTGGCAAAAGGCTAAAAAATATAAAGGCCTGTCAGTTAGCCAAATCTTTTAGGCAAGCTTTCTTAAAATTCCCTTGAAAAATTTCTTTTTCTGATAAAAAACATTCATTAATTCTCGCCCATTGATTTGATTGGCCGATTGGAGCATATTTTTATTAGGTAAAAATTGTAGGATCCAAAAAAATGAAACTGGGGAATAAATGGGAAATAACAAAAGTAAATTCTTAGGAACAATAGTTATATTAATGTTATTAGTTTCTTCTTCTTCATTTAAATTTGCAAATATACTTTTAATAACAATTGATACCATAAGGCCCGATCGACTCAGTTGTTATAGCGACAAGTATTTGAAAACTCCAAACATTGATCGAATTGCTGGCCGGGGAGTTGTTTTTGCCCGGGCCTTTGCCCATAATCCGTTGACCCTTCCTTCTCATGCTAATATTTTTCTAGGTACCACGCCTCTCTATCATGGTGTCAGTGAAAATGCCCGATCTGTTGTGGCCAACGAATTCTTAACTTTAGCCGAATTTTTAAAGGCTAATGGTTATCAAACAGCGGCCTTTATCGGGGCCTTTCCCCTTGATTCTCGTTTTGGCCTCCACCAGGGGTTTGATTTATATGATGAATCTTATCCCGCCAAGACAACCTCGACTTTTGTTTATCCAGAACGTCGAGCTGAAAAGGTGATCGATAGCGCCCTATCGTGGTTCAAAGAAAAGGCTAAATCAGGGAAGTGGTTTGTCTGGATACATATCTGGGATCCCCATGCCCCCTATTGGCCTCCAGAACCCTATGCTTCCCTTTACAGGGAGGATCCCTATACAGGCGAAGTGGCCTATACGGATGAGCAGTTAGGTCGATTGTTTGATTTTCTCGATAAGGAAAAACTTTTTGAGAATACTCTTATCATTATAACTGGCGATCATGGAGAATCTCTCGGCGAACATGGCGAGTTAACCCATAGCTATTTTGCCTATAACAGCACTATTTGGATACCTCTGATTATCGCTGGACCTCGCATAAATCCTGGTCGCCGGTCCGATTATGTAGCTCATATTGATATTTTTCCGACTATCTGCGATTACTTAGGGTTGAAACCGCCGCCTCACCTTCAGGGGCTTTCCCTTCTTCCTCTTTTGGAAAATAAAAAATTAAAAAAGCGAGCTATTTATTTTGAATCTCTTGAGCCTTATTTATCTCGCGGATGGGCCCCCTTAAGGGGATTCATCGAGGATGGATATAAATATATTCAAAGCCCGATTCCTGAATTATACAACCTTGAGGAGGATTTTAAGGAAGAAAATAATTTGGCCCCTTCCGTAAAAATTGACTTTTATGAAAAACGTTTTAATCAATTGATAGCTCAATTGTCTTCCTCTCTAAAAGAGAAGAGCCGGAGTATTTTGACCAGGGAAACGAAGGAGAAATTAAAAAGTCTTGGCTATGTAGTTTCCATCGCCCAGTCTACTAAAGAAAGGTATGGCCCAGAAGATGATTTGAAAACTCTTCTCGTTTATGAACAGAAAATAGACCAGGCTATTTATTTTGAGAACAAGGGGAAATTAGCTGAAAGTATTTATCTTCTTAACTCAATCATAAAAGAAAGAAAAGATTTTGGTAAAGCCTATGAGCGACTGGCCCACATATACCGGTCTCAGGGAATGGTGGAGGAAGCTCTTCAAGTAATGGCTGAGGGATATAAAAACAATCCTCAAAATTATGCTTTAGTTTCAGGCTATGGAATTCTTTTAGTTCAGGAAGGAAGAATTGAGCCGGGAATAGAAGTCCTTCAGGAAGCTTTAAACCTATTCGACCTTGATCCAGAAGTCTACAATCATCTGGGTATTGCTTACTGGAAAAAAGGAGATTGGGCTAATTCGGCCAGGGCGTATGAAAGAGCCTTAAATCTAGACCCCCATGATGCTTTAATTGTCAATAATTATGCTACTCTTTATTTGACCATAGCCACAAAGGAAGGCGGGAAGAAGGAATTGCTTAAAGCCGAGGAACTTTTTAAACAGGCAAGAGATATGGATCCTGGGCTGGCTGCCGCCCATAATGGCTTAGGTTCAGTTTATAAAATGCAGGGCCGGCTTCAGGAAGCCATTTCTTGTTGGCAGAAGGCTCTGGAAATAAAGCCTGATTATGATTATCCCCTTTATAATCTTGGCGTGGCCTATTTAGAAATAGGCGAGAAATCAAAAGCCCTTGATTGCTTCGTTAAATATCTCAAAGTCAAAGGGAAGAAACTAACCGATAGGGAAAGACAGGAGATAGAATCATTGATTTCGAAATGTCGATAATAAGAAATTTCCCTTCAGAGAAGGCCATCCTGAGAATCAGAATTCAAATAATTGAATTTCCCAATTTAGGGGAAAATCCAATTATTTGAATTATAATTCAAAATATTGAATTTTTCTATAGAGCCAATTTCTAATCCTTTGGCTAACATATTGAAAATAAATAAAATGCTATACTTATAAATATAAAGCATATTCCCAAAAAATTGGTATAAAAATTGCTAAAAATTCGTTGAAAGGAGGTGATAATTATTAGTAGATAAGCAAATAAGAGGAATGGGTTTTAGCTATAAGAATTTAGAAAAGGAGGAGGGAGAAAATGAAAAAAATTGTCTATTTAATAGGCTTTTTGATTCTTGCTTTCCCTCTTTGGGCTCAGCTAAGGACTGGAAATATTTACGGCTTGGTAGTTGATACTGAAGGCAATCCTTTGCCTGGAGCTTCGGTAACTCTTACCGGCCCAGTCATAGCCCCAATGACAACTGTTACCTCAACCGAAGGTCGTTTCCGTTTCCTTTCTTTGCCCCCGGGAAGAGAATACGAAGTGAAGGTTGAACTTCAGGGATTTAAAACTCAGATCCAATCAGGAATTGTTGTTTCCGTCGGCACCAGTACTGAGATTAAAATAATCATGGAGGTAGGTCGAATTGAGGAGGAAGTTACTGTCACGGCCACTATTCCTGTTGTTGACACGAAGAAAACCACAGTCACTCATTCCGTCAATTACCAGATGCTTCAGTCATTGCCCACAGCTCGAGATCCCTGGGTTATCCTTCAAACTGCCCCCGGGATTATGGTTGACCGAGAGAATATTGGCGGTAATGAATCAGGGCAGCAATCGGGTTATATTTCCAAAGGAACGTCAGGTTTTACTGATTGGAGTCTCGATGGGGTCAGGATTTCAGATCCGGCGGCTACTGGAGCCTCGCCTACTTATTATGACTTTGACGTTTTCGATGAAATAAACATCGTCACCAGCGGGCATGATGTGGAGTCTCAGGTAGGCGGAGTTAATATCAATTTGGTCACTCGTCGTGGCGGCAATCGGGTTTCCATGGGCGGCCGATTCTATCTGACTGATGAGAAATTTCAGAACCGTCTTTCGGAAGACGAAATTAAAAAACTTGGGGTTATGGGCTATAACCGAATCATTGAAATTAAGGACTTCGGTTTTAATGTTGGCGGCCCCTTTATCAAAGAGAAATTCTGGTGGTGGGGTTCCTATGGTGTCCAGGAAATAAAAACCACCATGATTACTGGAACCCGTGATGATACTTTTCTGAACAACCTTTCAGGAAAAATAAACTTTCAACTAATTCCAGCTAATCGCGCAGAATTTTTTGTCCATGCCGGGAAAAAAGAAAAATTCGGTCGTAGTGCCTCCACTGATTTTCCCCATGGTTGGTATCAACGAGGTAAATATCATTTTGGTAGCCCCATTTTTAAAATCCAAGACGAGCATATGTTTGGAAACAATTTATTCCTTTCCCTTAAATATGGATTTACTGACGCTGGCTTTGGCATGTCGCCGATGAATGATGTTGGCCTTGAAAAGATGGCTTATTATAATGTTGAAAAAGTCCTTTGGGAAAACTCGCAATGGTGGTTCTTTAGTGGTCGACCTCATCATTATTTTGAGGGACAAGCTATTTATTACAATGACAATTTGTTAGGTGCTTCTCATGAATTAAAATTCGGAGTGGAATATGATTATCGTGGCCAAGATTATGTTTCCGGATATCCAGGTAATATGTATGTTGAATATAATTTTAATTATCCCATTGTTGATTGGAATGGTGATGGCCGGCTTGATATTCCTAAAACTGATTTCGGCATTGACCTTAAACTATTGCATTTGCTGAATGGAACTGGAGGAAAATATCTTTCTAAAGGATATGCCGCCTATATCAGTGATACCATAACCTTTAAACGTTTGACCCTCAAGCTGGGCTTCCGGTTCGATCGGCAGAAGGCTTGGTTGGGTGAATTTATTTCTTATCGCATTTTCACGGAGGACATGGACCACCCCGATATGAAGAATTATTATGAAATTATTCAAGCCAATACGACCCCGGGAACAGCTGAGAAATTAGCTGCGGTTTATCCTCGAGTAAAAGCGCCATCTCGGGATCCAAAACACTACTGGAATGTTTTCTCGCCTCGCCTTGGTCTGACCTATGATGTTTTCGGAAATGGCAAAACCATTTTCAAACTGTCGGGAGCTATTTTTGGTGAATTCATGAGCACTTGGCGGGCCTGGATGTGGGCTTACGGTGGTCTTTGGGGCTGGATGGACTTCTGGTGGTATGATGCTAATAAGGATAATAAGATCGACTGGAAGGAGCTCTATTGGGTTAATGCTGTAAATGATATTCCCTACCGTGCTTGGAATGATGCTGGTCAATTTGTGGGTAACTGGGACCGAGAAGCAGGCTATATGTGGGGAGACTTTGATTATACCAACCCCACCAAGCTCGAAGAACCCTATTACACAGTTGATCCCAAATGGAAATCCCAGCGCATTCGGGAATTGCTGGTTAGCGTTGAACATGAGCTCTTGCCTGACTTCGGAGTGGCCGTAGATTTTACCTATCGTATCTACGACCGTTTTCATGCCGAGTTTTGGTACTGGCCAGAGACAGGCAAGATTCTCAATAGCAAGGATTATTACATGGTCGCCGGGACGGTTCCATCAAGCTTTGTGGATAAATCCACGGGCACAGTTTATAGCGCTGATAAAGCAGCTGGCAAACCCTGGTATGTTCTAAAACCGGACGTAACTTATACCCCCTATCGGTATTATACCAACTGGAACAGTGACCGGCATAACGTCTATTATGGCGTCGATTTTAGATTCATCAAACGCCTGGCCAATCGTTGGATGCTCAGTGGATCTTTCACCCTCCAAAATCAAGTGCAGCATTATGGAGAAAAGGGTTATACTGATCCTACCAATATTTGGGCTCTCGAAGGACAAATTTACGCGCCTTCCCTTGGGGGTGGAAGTGGCAAACTGGCTCAGCCTGCTTTTTCACGCTGGTTGGTTAAGCTAAATGGCCTTTATCAACTCCCTCTTGGCTTTAATGTTTCCTTTGCTCTTTATGGCCGTCAAGGATTCATTATTCCAGCTACTGTTACCCTGAATGATTCCCGTTTGCCCAATCCTTTGAGCCGGAGCAATACAATTTATATTCGACCTTACGGAACAGGCGAGAGATTACCTAATATGTGGTATGCTAATGCCCGAGTCGAAAAAATGATTTCTATGGGCGAAAGGGGTCGGGTTTATATGACAGCCGACGTCTTTAATATTTTTAATTCCCATACTTTGAACCGTCGCCGGGCAATCCATCTTGGAACCTACTATGTGGCTACAGATAAATTTGTCCCCTATCCTCGCTCCGGTGAACCCAACGAGGTTTTGAATCCAAGAGTTGTTCGCTTTGGAGTAAGGTTCGAATTTTAAAGGCCATTTGGGTTTGATCAATCCAAGAAGGAGGGCCTTGTGGCCCTCCTTCTTTTTTTTAAAAAATTGTTGTTTAATTTCAAAGAAAAATTATATTCTCAGAAAAAAATTTTTAATAGAAAAAAACATTTAAATCTTAATTTTAGGGATTAAAATAATAATCTGAATTAGCTTGAATTAATTTTTATTATCTCGCTGAAAAGGCTTGAGTCAAATCAGAAAAAGATTCTTAAAGGGAACGATAATAATTTTGGTTCAATCAATTAAACTAATTTTATCCAAGTAATTAACCAAAATATTTTAAATTTTAATGTCCTTTGCTCAAAATTTGATTTATCAGGAAAAGTTAGTTAGTTATTTTGTATAAGGGCACGGAGAAATATAGGAGTTTAAATTGTTGAAAGGTAAAAGTTAAATAAGATGGTTAGAAAATTTGTTTCCTTTATTTCTTTGTTTTCTTCCTTTCTTTCTTGGTTATTTTCTTTGTTGTTTCTTTCTTCAAAGCCTTTAATTGGTTTTGATTTTAACGGTCAGACCAAGTTCTCAGATCAATTAGCCAAAATCAGGTCATTTTGGCAGAAGAACTCGCAAACTATTCTGGAAGAATACTTTTCTTTTCTCTCCATACCCAATGTCTCTACCGACACTGACAATATCGTTAAAAATGCTCGCTGGCTCATAAAGGCTTTAGAAAAGAGGGGTTTGGAGACCAGGTTGCTTAATATTGCTGGCGCGCCGCCACTGATTTTAGGTGAACTTAGGACACGAGGATCTAAGTTTACCTTAGGCTTTTATGCTCATTACGATGGCCAGCCCGTGAATGCTTCCCGTTGGGCATCTGACCCTTGGAAGCCTGTACTCCTGGATAAACCTAGAGAGGCAGGAGGTATGCCTTTAGAAATTTCTGCTTATGATTTTTCCCTATATCCTGAGGCTCGCCTTTATGCTCGTTCTGCCAGTGATGACAAAGCCCCTATTATGGCTATGTTAGCTGCCCTGGATGCCCTTTATGCTTGCCGAATAAGTCCCTCAGTTAATTTAAAATTTATTTTTGAAGGGGAAGAAGAAAGGGGTTCACCCCATCTTTCTGCTTTGCTTAAAGCTAATCAAGAATTTCTTGAAGCTGACCTCTGGATTCTTTGCGATGGGCCGGTGCATCAAAGCCGAAGACCGATAATTTATTTTGGAGCCAGGGGTATTGTCGGCCTTGAGCTCACAGTTTATGGCCCGGCTCGTCCCCTTCACAGCGGTCATTATGGCAATTGGGCCCCCAATCCAGCTTCTCTTTTAGCCAATATTTTGGCTAGCCTGCGAGATGCTGAGGGCAATATTTTGATTGAGGGCTTTTATCGAGATGTCCGACCATTGACAGGGGAAGAAAAGAAGGCTCTGGAAGAAGCGCCAGCGATTGATGATGATTTAAAAAAGGAACTTAAGATAGCCTGGAGTGAAGGTCCGGGAAGCATTTATGAAAAAATCCTTTTGCCGGCGATGAATATTCGTGGCCTAAGCTCGGGAAATGTTGGCCCTTCGGCCCAAAATGCCATTCCCACTGAAGCCAGAGCTTCCCTTGATTTTCGTCTTGTACCTGACCAGAGGCCAGAAAAAGTTAAGTCCCTCATTGAAGCCCACTTGAAGAAAAGGGGCTTTTATGTCGTCTATTCTGAACCCGATGAAGAGACAAGGCTTAAATTTCCGCGAATTGTTCGCCTTGAATGGGAAGAGGGTTATCCACCGGCCCGAATGCCAATGAATGATCCGCTGGCCAGAGCCATAAAAAAGACCTTAGAAGAGGTCTGGGGAAATCAGCTTATTAAATTGCCCATTGTCGGCGGAAGCATTCCCCTTTATCTTTTTTCTGAACTCCTCCATACTCAGGCCTTAATTTTGCCCATGGTTAACCACGATAACAATCAGCACGGCGAAAATGAGAATTTGCGTCTGCGGAATCTTTGGGATGGAATTGAAATTTTCTCCTGTCTCTTTTCGCGCTTTAACGTTTCAGTTGAAAAGACACGGTGATTGTAAAAATAATTCAGGTTGGTTTGCCATCAATAATGGCCAGTCTATATTTCCCTTGTTTGCCTTCCTCAATGGCTGCCTGATCAAGGAGAGGAGGTTGACCACAACACATGGGTCCTTATTACATTACTCTGTTCATCGATTTCGGCTTCAAGGATAACTATTCCCTCAACCCCAGCCTTTATGACGACTTCTGAATAAAGGGGCGCATCCTTTGTTGTCAATTTGGGGGGCTTGATAGCCCCGATTGCTCTAAAGGCTCCACTTTCGGCTCTAATTGGGCCGTTCGCGACACCGCCCACAATACCTTCAACGGCCATTTCAGGAGATTTTAACCTGTTGGCTTTAGGTCTTACCTGAGCCCACCACTTTTCCAGCTGGTCAAGTAGCGGCTGAGTTTTTTCTTTTTGAGAGAAGGTCCACTGAGCGGCGTTAAAGAATCGTCAGAAGCCATGGCCGACGACTCTGGCTCTGATTATACCACTTAAAATGACGAAAGGCATGGAGAAAAGCCTGTTGTCATGCCTTTTCAGCATCTTAACGATTACCCAAAAGGTTCAAGGTTAGAGCTATCGTTTGGTCAGTCTATTTTTCCATAATCTTAAAAATCTATTTTTAAAAAAATATTCTCTCTTTTTCCGAAGTTATCTTTATCCAAATAAGGAGAAAAGGTTGTTTCGAAATTTTAAAATAGGCAAAATAGATAAGTTAAAAAAGAAAAAGGAGAAAAAATGAAAGGTTTAAGCCCCGCGAAACGAAAAATAATTGCTTTTCCTGGTCTTATCTTGTTTTTTGTCTTTGGACTCTTTTGGTCATCCCATGCTCAGGAAAAGGAGGTTAAATATCTAGTCCTTCTTGGAGCTAGGCTTATTGACGGTACTGGTGCTCCCCCGTTGGAAAATGCTGTCATTGTTATTGCCAATGACCGAATTTTGGATTGTGGTAAGAGAGGTGAAGTGAAGATTCCAGAAAAAGCAGAGATAATTGAAGTTAAAGGGAAAACAGTTATTCCCGGTTTGATTGATGCTCACTTGCATTTTACTTATCCGCCTAAGGAAGAAGAATTTTTCTTCATCAATGAGGCAATTTCGGCTTTTAGGGCCGCCCATTTTTTACGCCAGATGCTAATGATTGGAGTAACCACAGTGCGGGATGTTTCCTCCTTTGGCCGGACTGGATATGAAACCAGGAAAGCCTTTAGTCTTGGTCTTTTTGAGGGTAGCCGGCCCATAGTAACTGGACCAGGAATTACCTCAACAGGTGGTCATGGCACTGAGGGCTATCGCTTAGGTATTGTTGAAGAAGCCGACGGAGTTGAGGGATTTCGCCGGGCTGTTCGCCAGCGCGTCAAGGAAGGTGCGGATTTAATCAAAATTTTGCCGCCCTATTCGAGAGAAGAAATTTTTGCCGCCATTGAGGAAGCCCATTTTCATGAGAAATTCGTCACGGTTCATTCCGGAGTCTACAAGGCCCAGTATGATTTCGTTCGCTGGGCGGTTGAAGCTGGGGCTGATTGCATTGAGCATGCCTATGCTCTTCCCGATGATGTTATTTCTCAAATGGCCGCTAAAAAAATTTATTGTGTACCTACCCTTTCCATTTTGCTCAAACTGGGCAATCAATATAAAGAGAAGGGTCCAGAATGGGAATGGAAAATCAAAAAATATTTTGAATGCCGAGAAATTTTCCGCAAGCTGCGGGCCGCAGGCGTAAAAATGGCTATTGGCACTGATGCCGTTGGCGAAAACATGGTTTTTTATCCTCATTTTTATTTTGAGGAGGTGGAAAACTTTGTTGCCCTTGGAGCCACTCCAATGGAAGCTTTGGTGGCGGCAACTAAAATTGGCGCCGAGGTTTGCGCTGCTTCTGATAGGCTTGGGACAATAGAGAAAGGTAAGATAGCCGATCTGGTTGTTCTGGCTGGCGACCCCCTCAAGGACATAAAACAATTGCGCACAGCCACCTTGATCATTCAGGCTGGACGCCCCATCCAAATTGGGGACACAAACATTTTTTGCCAAAAATAGGGACACATACTTTTTTTGATTTGGGACACGAATGGGGACACAAAAAAAGGTATATATATTTTTGTTTTAAGGGAACTCTTTTCTTTTAAAAGAAAGGAGAAAAATCATTATTTTTCCAATAAGAAATTCAAATAGGGAATTGAAAGATCACCAAAAAATTAATGAATGGTAAAAAGGAGCAGATAGTTATATAGAAATAATTGGCATCTCTTTTCCAATTTCCCAATTTGAAAGCAATTATTTACTTAATTTTACTAAAGGAAAAAAATGTATGTGTCCCCATTTTGAGGGCGAGGTCGAGAGCATCAATAAGCTGATTGGCATTGCGCTCATTAAAAACTAAAGGTGGCTTTATTTTAATCACATTGCGGAAGGGACCGTCAGTACTAACAAGGACCCCAAGATCCTTCATTTTTTCGATGACCAGGCTGGCCTCCTCAGTCGCTGGCTCTAGGGTTTCACGATTTCTTACCAGTTCCACACCGAGAAAAAGTCCCCGCCCTCGAACATCGCCAATAAGACCATGTTTTTTCTGCAATTCCTTAAGCCCCGACTTTAAATAAGCGCCAACGCGTTGGGCATTTTCTTGCAAGCCCTCCTCTTCCACCGCCTCAAGAACTGCCAGGCCAGCAGCGCAGGAAACCGGATTCCCCCCATAGGTATTGAAATATTCCATTCCAGTGACAAAGGCTTGGGCGATTTCTTCGGTTGTTATGACAGCCCCAAGGGGATGGCCGTTGCCAATCGGTTTGCCCAAGGTAACGATATCCGGAATAACTTCCTGAATTTCAAATCCCCAGAAGTAATCGCCTACTCGGCCAAAACCAACCTGAACTTCATCGGCAATGCAAACCCCTCGCGCCTGCCTGACGAATTCAAAGGCTTTTTTCAAATAGCCCGGCGGGAAGAAGATCTGTCCCGCGCATCCCATAATTGACTCGGCTATAAAAGCCGCCACCTTTTTGCCATGGCCCTTGATTTTTTCAATCGCTTCTTTGACTGCTAAAGCATATTTTTCGCCCGCCTTTTTGTCGCCATAACGGTAAGGACCACGATAAAGGTCAGGAGTAATAACTTTGTGTACATAAGCCGGTGCCCCCTGGCCACCTGGACCATCGAATTTATAGGGGCTAATGGCCACAAGAGATGAAAGATTTCCATGATAAGCGCCGTCAATAACAATTATCTCAGTCGCGCCTGTATAGTTGAGAGCCAGCCGAAGAGCTAAATCATTAGCTTCGCTTCCAGAATTAACAAAGAAAACATAACGGAGAGGTGACGGAAATTTGGAAATTAATTTTTCTGCATATTTAATAAAAAGCTCATATAAATAGCGGGTATTAGTATTCAGGAGACTCATTTGATGACTGACCGCTCTAACCACTTTTGGATGGCTGTGTCCGAGATGGCAAACATTGTTGACTGCATCAAGATAGGTTTTACCCTCGCTATCATAAAGATATTGGAGAGCACCCCGAATAAGATGAAGCGGCCGGCGATAGGTAAGGCTAAGAGCAGACGAAAAGTGTTTTTTTCGTTTTTCAAGAATTTCTTCTCTGGTGAGACCTTGCTTTTTTGGCTTAAAGCCACAGGCCTTGCGGAAAATCTTTTTTATTTTTTCAGGATTATTTTCAAGCAGTTTATCAAGTAAGGCCCAGGCTGGCTTTTGGGAAATAGAGATATATTTATTGGTGGGCTCCTCTTTCTGCCGCCAGGCCGACATGGTAACGCTGATGCATAGGCGGGCCAGAATGAGGTCAGGGAGGACTTCAATTTCTTCTTCTTTGAGGGGAAAGATGCAATGATAGGCTGAAAGCAAAGAAGAGGCTACAGCAAAAGGATCATCCTTATTCATCATTGCGTAAGTTAAAGCAATGGCTATTTCAGCAACTGTATATGTTTCTACCATATCGCCGAAATCAATGAGGCCGACAATTTTTGGTCTTTTACCTAAGTCAGAATCAGCCAATTCAATAATTAAATTGTTTTCATTGGCGTCATTATAAATTATGCTCTGGCGGAGGCGATCAAGCTCAGGAAGAACCCTGTATTCAAGCTGAGCGAGATGGAAATCAATGAGGCGTCTTTTTTCTTTATCTTCAATAAATTTTAATCTTTCCTTAGCCCAGAGAACATTTTTTAAATCCCAGGGTATTTCCCGGCGAGCCGCGGGGTGGTGAAAATCCAGCAAGGCCTGATCCACGAAGCCAAGAAGGGAACCAAGGTCTTTCCAAACGGACAAGGCAGGCTCTTTCAGGCGGGAGAAAACCTCTCCGGGTATATAGGTCAGAAGACGAACATAATATTTGTGGCCATCCCTTCCTTGAACCTCATTTATAACTTCCCCATTCAAGGCTGGCAGGGCTTTGGGAAATTTAATTCTGGGCAGCTTTGATCCCAGATATTCCATGGCCTTGTTTTGCAAATCCAGTTCATCTCTGGTTTCCCCTTGGGAAGAGATCTTGAGGACAAATTCCTTGCCTTGGCGATTACAAAGATAGAAATTCCGGCAGCTATAGCCGGCCAAATATTTTGCTTCAACCTCAAGACCGAACAGCTCCCGGGCAATTTTTTTGGCTTCCCTTAAATTGAATTTTGGCCTCGAATATTCTTGCCTAATCACCCTCACCTCCCGATCCCTTTTTATTTCGGTACCATCTTACATATTCACCTTATTATTTTGTACCTTCCATTTTGGTACCACCATTTTGGTCCCCACAATTTTAGTACCGACTCACTCATTTACCCAATTTTTTTATCAGCCTTTGGTGAAGGCTTTTATACTTACCTCATTTTTAATTATAAAAAAAGACCTGAGAAGGGGCTTTTTTTATTACGAATTTATAAGATGTTCCTTGGGCTTACTTAAAAAAGATTTTACTCGGATGGGTGAAATATTGGTAGTTACCTCAAAAGTTGGCCTCCAAAATGTCTTTTGGCCGATGTTTTTGATTCAGAGGGTAATTACTGGACAATTTTTTGTCTTCCTCTCCATCTGAAAATAAAGCTCAGCGAAATGGCCCGCTCTCCATTAAATATACAAGAAGATATCCTTTCATTGACAGAAAAAGCCGATTGGGGCGCAATCAACCTGGTTGAGTATCGAATCTTGTCTTTATAGTTATATAGTTACCAGGCCGATTCTGAAAAAGAGGTCATTCATCTCTGCATAAAAAAGACAGGAGATTTTCTTTGTCTTCTTTATTAAAAAAGAAAAATTGAGATGTTAAAATATGGACACGATTGAAGGAAAGATGATTTAGACATGAACGTGAATGGAAAGAAATAGCAAAATCAACTACATTTTGTCTTTTCTATTATCATCTTTCCTATTTTCCCCTAATTTCTTTAATGCGTGTCAACAAGATAAGCTTTTTGTTATTAAAAAGAGATCACAAAGGTCATAGCGTCTTCAAGGGCTGAACTCGGACTTTCCTTTCATGATTTTGAAAGCGGCCTCCTTCTTGAAATTAATGAGCGGACGGTGATGCATGCAGCCAGCTTAATGAAAGCTCCGGTTATGATCAAGATTTTCCGAAGAATTGATCGAGGCAAGTTTAGACTCGATGATTTGATTCCAATTTTCAATAGTTTTGCGAGTCTTGCCAATGGCAGCCCCTATTCTCTTAACCCTAAAGATGACTCCGATCCAGAGCTTTGTTCTTTCCTTGGTCAGAGGCTGCCTCTTAAGGAACTTATCGATAGAATGATTACTGTTAGCAGCAATCTCGCAACCAATATTTTAATTGACCTAGTTAAAGCTGAATCGGTTATGAAGACTCTCTAGGAATTTGGTCTTCAAAATATGAAAATTCTGCGGGGAGTTGAGGATTCTAAGGCTGCCGAGAGAGGATTGAATAATGTCAATGACGCCCGCGATATGAGGATCGTTTTGGAAAGGATTGTTAATGGCCGGGCAGAGCCGCCATTATCCTCCGAACTTATGATCAGTACCCTTCAGGCTCTAAAATTTCGTTCCGGGATACCTGCAGGACTTCCTCCCAGGGTCAAAGTGGGCAATAAGACCGGCAGCATAACCCGGATTGCCCACGATGCCGCTATTATTTTTCCTCCCGGAAGAAAACCCTCTATCCTAGTGATCCTAACCCGCGGCTTCAAAAAGGAGGAAGAGGCTTACAAGTTCATGGCCTCTCTTTCCCGCTTTATCTACGAGCGCCTGATTTCAAGAAAATAGGTTAAGAAAATAGGTGACACTATACTCATTACCCCTTTTTCTGCTAGAAGATTGACGATCAGGAAAAACTGGATATAAAGCTTTTATTTAATTTTTTTCCTCTACCCCCGAATATGGAAGCATGGTCAATAACCTTTTTTGTTATTTTTCCCATTTTAAGAAATAGGTAAATAAGTAAGGCGGCACCTATTTTTTTATTTTTTGGAGGCGGGCCATTTCTTCTTCGGCATCGGTCCTTGTCTGAATTCCACCCCCAGGCTCGCCAGCTCGTCTGTTAGACGCGAGCGGGCGTGCTGAAAACAAGAAGAGGCTTAACCTTAAGGGCGCTTCTTGGGTCAGTTAAAAGTCTTTCTTGCCCTGATGCTTTGGACGATAGATTGGCCAACATTATATTCTTTGACACCAGCGTACCCAGGGTCGTAAAGCTGACTCCTTTTAAAAAGCTCCGCCTTGATATCTTTCCCTTGGAATTATGGCTGATGCCCCTATTCAGATAGCACCCTTTATCCACCTAAAAATTATGTCTATAATTCCTCTTATTTCTTACCTCCCTTTTTCTTTTTTAAGGCAAAATCTCTTTTGGCTCAACCTTTACTCCTTCCGATGATAATGTTTATTAATAATTCAATTTTTTTGAAATTATGTAAAAATAAAATTTTTTTAAGCTTTGGTAAAAAATTGAGACGAAAATAACCCTTAATTTTTTGTCTATAATTATCATCTTCACTTTGTTCTCGGACCAATTAGTAAATTAGGATGGAAGGGAAAATCTGCGGAAACCATCCCCATCATTTTGATCTTTTATTGGCTTAAGTTTCGGTCCTAAACCCAATTCAAGATGTTTTTTATTTTTCCTTGACGTGCCCAACTTCAAAGAGAGGTTCACCGGCATTACAAGGTGGTGTATTGATAATATAAAGAATAATTCCGGTGAAGGGAGCTCTGACCTCTTCAATTAAATGGCCAAAATAATCCTCAATATAACCAACTATTTGGTCAGCCTGAACGTAATAGCCCATTTTGACTATAGGATAGAAAAGGCCATCATGCTTGGAATAAATGACCTCATATTTATCGATCCAGACAGGTTCAGAAAGAAAATTAGCCTTTCCAGAAAGCATTTTAAAAAATTTCATTACATTCAGAACGCCCTGAACATTGGCTTGAATCATTTCCTCATCGACTCGACCGAGATGACCATATTCAGTCGTAATAGAAGGCTTGCCCCTGAGAATGGCTGTCCAGCTCAGATATCTTGAATCCTTAGGATCCTTTGGCCTGGTAGAATCGATAATTATGTGTCTTATGCCAAAGGCCAGAGCCATCTGCCTCGATTTTTCGTCAATTTTTTCATCACCACAGGTCATCCAATAGGTATAGGGAATTAAAGCTTCATTGCCATCACCGCAGTGCATATCAATAACGGCATCGGCTCTATTAATGACTTCTTCAGTAATTATAGCCGCAATCCTTTGGCTTTGAGTCCCCTTTAGGTCCCCGGGAAAGACTCGGTTAAGATTTTTCCAGTCATAGGGATTGTAATAAATGGTTCTTTTCTGGAAAGAGGGCAGATGGGCGATATGGACAAGGATAAGAGTACCTGAAAGTTCTTCAGGGTTAATCATCTTTTTTAATCGGTAAGAGGCGAGAATCGGCGGATATTCATAGGGATGAATTCCCGAAATGATAGCCAGAACCTGTCCAGATTTCAGCCCATTAATGACGGTAACTGGAATTCGGGTCGCTGGATCCGGACCAGAAGGCACTTCAAGCCAGCCGCTTACAGTTTTCCCGGGCTCAGCCTGAAGCGAGCCAAGGAGGAAAGTCTTCTGATTTTGAGCCGAGAAAACTGAATTAAAGAACAAAGATAAAAGAATAGTTAACAGAAATTTTTGAATAACAGAATATAGCCTTTTCTTGTTTTCCATTGCCTGACCTCCTTTAAAATCAGTTAAGTTGACCATATAAAATTTAATTTGAACATCTAAAATTCAATTTATAATTCAAAAAATTAAACCGTTTTACCTGTTTTTTGGACACCCACAAAGTTCATCTAAGCTTTTCATTTTCTGGCAAGCTCTTCCTATCTAAAAATTTAAGTGGATTGGTTTTATCGATTTCTATAACTAAAAAA
The DNA here is from genome assembly GCA_938092135.1 of uncultured bacterium. Taxonomy (GTDB): domain Bacteria; phylum Acidobacteriota; class Aminicenantia; order Aminicenantales; family CALLJL01; genus CALLJL01. The sequence continues at coordinate 24,614 of CALLJL010000002.1, read as the reverse complement.
ATTGAGCTAAATGGGCTAATTAAACCAAGGATGGAGTAATTATCTGCAAAATTTTTCATGATAGACTTAGGAAATTCTTATCAAAGAGGTTGTTGGCTAAAATTAGTTTCATGGGAAGTAAGTTTATTGAAGAGGGGATCATTCTAAAATTGAAGGCCAAGACCTACTCCAACTTTAAGGCCACCCAGCTCGGCCTCAAGCTCCAGGGGCTTTACTTGGCAGGAGCTATATTGGCCAAATAAATCAAGATAGAAAAGGCCTATGGTTTTGATTAATAGGCCTATTTGACCAACATAGCCGATATTATTTTTCTTGACCTGACCTAGGATATTGCTTTCTTCATAATGAAAATAACCGATACCAAAGTGGACATAAGGAGAAATAAAACCAAGGCCTAATTCGAAACTCAGGCCTGCGCTTAGGGGCATAATTTTAAGGGTGGTTTCTTCCTTGGTGAATGTCAACTTGCCCTTTTTAGAGAAATTTTCAGCGCTTACCCACAGACCGAAGAATCTGTTAAACTTGAAGGCCAGTTCAGCGCCATAGGTTTTTCCCTGGCCGTAAATATCTTTAAAAGCATCATCGGTGGGGCTAAAATAGGCCGCCTTAATTTCAGCTCTTAAAGTCATTGCTTCGAGGTCACTTCCGTTTAAAAATATTCCTAATAAAATAAAAAGAATTATGGAAAAGATAAAATATATTTTCATTTCTTCTCTCCTTGTTTAAGCAATCTATTTATTTTTTAAGAACTTATGCTTTGAACCATTTAGATTCTCATAAAAACTTAAACTTTTGTTGCTTTTAATTATCCACCAATCAAGATGGGCCAATTATATTCTTAAAATTAAGCAATTTCAAAATAAAATTTTTAACTTGAGAATGAGGTAAGCCTGTCTATGAATTTTCGACAATTTGACTGGCTGTTTGCAGGAAGATTTGATCACTCTGAGGGGCTAAAGGCAGAAGGCTGAAATAGCGGTAAGCTTCTTCGAATTCATAACCACCTTTTTTCATTTCTTCCTCATCAGCTAGATATCCTCCATAGCCATGGCTACAGGAGGCAAACCAGAGGCAGCTTTTTACCTTTTCCCTGGCTTTTTGCCCAAGGGAAACGAAAATTTCAAAGGGGTGAGATATAATGATTATATCATTAAGTCGATAGCCGGCTAGAATTGCTGATAAGGTAGCTGGTACTTGGCTGTTGAGTAAAGCTGCCTGTAATTCTCTGGCCCAGAATAAAAGAGCTTGGGTTTTAGTTTTTTCGGCCGGATTAAGCCAATCCGGTTTTCGTTTTGCCCTTTCAAGTTTCTGTTCCCAATCAGCAATCATCCTTTGAATTTCTTCTGGTGAGAAAGGATTAATGAGGGCGAATTCGACTTTTTTTTCCAGATAATTCAGTTTAATTTCGCCAGAAAAGGACATTTCTTTGAGCAGATTAGCTGTAACCGCCAATAATTCCTGGCCGAGTTTTCTGGCAGCTTCAAAGGAGCCTCTTTCTTGGGGATTAACATCACCGGCGGCCCCAATGAAGAAGAGAAGAGGCAAATCAAGGCCAAGGTATTTTCTTATTTGGCCCCGGAAAGCACCGACATAATCAGCTGAAATAAGGAGATTCCTTTCATCAAGACAGACAGGGTGACAGCCATAACCGGTAATTAGGGCTACCGGATTTTCTCTAGGATCGATAATCAAAAGATTGGGGAAAAGAGGGTCAACAGGGCCATTTTCCTCGCGACGATTCTTAACGATTCTTATTTCCCCGGCTTTATAAGCCCAGGAGGCTCGCCTGGCCTGATTTCTGGCTGATTTAGCCGCCCCCAAAGCCTTAGCCAGAATCGTTTCTTCCCATTCATGATCTCGGAAGTTGAGCCCATGAAAGTCATGAATGGCTGGGGCTGAATGGGTATGAGTTACAGCGACCAAAATAGAAGCTTCAGGAATAGCCATCTCTTCGGCTAAAAGATTTTTCAATTGTTGACCGAAAGGATCGTCAAAAAGAAGAAGATCTAAGGTTAGAAAAATTAAAGGCGTGGAGCCATCTTCTAACCAGATTAGATTAAGCTCAAGGGGGTCATGAAGCCCGGCAGTTTCACTGGCCCGTCCAAAATATCCTGCCAGCTTGATTGAGGATGGCGGATTGATTTCCTTTTTAGCCGCTCCAGCCCATAATCGGCCCACATTCTTAAAATTATCTTGCCAGTTTTTGCCTGTCAAGATTCATCTTTTAAGGCCTATGGAATTGTTTCAAGAGATTCTTAGCTATCAGGATGGAATTATGACGAATCAAAACCTATTCTAAAAAAGGGAGAATTTAGCCATTTTGAGTCGAATTATATTAATCCTTCAATCGCGATAGCTATGGCCTAAGCCCTCCTCCGCTTCCTTTTACTTCTTTTAACTTGTTTATTAAGGGGGTGACTAGAAAGAGAAATTATTTGACATTTTTTTAATTGAAATTTTTTAATTAAAATGCATTTTGAAGGAGAAGCAAATTAATTCAAAAGGAAAATTTGTGATTTAATTTATTATTTTTTAAGCTTATAGGTAGTGGCTATTAACTTTAGACTATGCGCCTTAAGAGGGCAAATCTCATTATTAGCGATAAAACGTAGATTAGAGTTTCTTGAAAGATTTTGTCTGCCAACATATCTCTGCTATCTTAGCCCTAGTGAATGCTGTCTAGGATATCCAGCCAAGCGCGCCTATATAGTTAGCCATTAAGCCCGAGAATAATTTTTTTTAAAGTTTTAAGAAGAGAATTAATATATTTCTTTTGTTTTATAGATTTGATCGCTTATTTTTATGATTTAAATTGAAAAGAGAAAATATTTTTATCCCAAGAAGTGGAGCTAATTTTTAGGCCTTCTAGGTTAGCGGTTATCGAAGAAGGAAACATTATCATTCCGGATTTAAAGGATTCAATATAAAAATTTACGATAAAACCGGCTGGCTAATAAAGAATGGGGGAAGAATGAGAATAGGAGTAGATGAAGAAAACAAATTATTTTAGTTCATAAGAGTTGGATAAGAAATATTTAGATAAATAAAGCTTTTTAGCCTATCAGCTCCGCTTCTTGTTATATTAATTTGAATTTTATAATATTAATTAAATTTGCCCAATCACTGGGACTTTATTTCCCCTCTGTCCTTTAAATCGATTTAAAAGATTTCAGATTGAAATTTTAAATTGTTAGATTAAACTAAGCTCAGCGAAATATAATGAGAAATGAGTGAATTATAATGAATTTTAAATAAATTAAATAAAAAACAAAGAGGAGAAGAAATGGTTAAAACAGGATTGAAAGGTGCAAAAATAACTTTATTTCTGACTATTTTAATTGGGATTATTTCAGGCTGTAATCTTCCCTCGAAGGAACGAGCGGACCTAATTCTTTACCATGGCGATATCTACACAATGAATCCAAAGCAGCCTGAAGCCAGAGCTTTAGTTATCATTGGCCATCGAATTAAAGCGGTCACAAAAAGCGATAAGGAGGCTTTTAGATGGAAAGGAGAGAAAACCAGGCTCATTGACTTGAAAGGCGCTTTTGTTACTCCAGGTATTATTGATGCCCATGTCCATTTTAACCGCGCCGGCGCCTTGATCAATGATGCCAATTTAATGACAGTTTCTGATGAAGCTGGCCTGCGCCAGGAAATTTCTCGGGTGGTAAGTCTTCTCGATAAAGGCGAATGGATAACCGAAGGCCTCTGGGGTGCTTATGAGCAATGGGCGCTCGGCGAAGCTGGAATTGAGCGAAAAAAGGAGAAGAAGCCAGCCTGGAGGCCGAACCGCTGGATGATTGATGATCTCACTCCAGATAATCCCTGTTTTCTGTGCCGCTACGATTATAAGGAGTGGCTGGCGAATACAGCTGCCTTAAAAGCGGCCGGATTGGAGAAAGGGGATGTGCCTGGCCTTGAACTGGATAAAGCTGGTCGGCCAACTGGCATTGTTTTTCGGCCTTCACCAGCTTTTGATCGAATCATGAAGGCCCGAAAACCCAAATCGGCGAAAAGGCTTCTTGATGAAAACAGAGCGGCCTTAAAGGCCCTGAGGGAAGCTGGCATTGTGGAAATTCATGATATTGCCACCCCTGATCAAATCGAAAGGTTTATTGAGCTTCAGGAAAGGGGAGAGCTTACCTGTCGGGTCTGGCTCCGGCCTGACCTTTCTCTTGCAGCCAAGCTGAAAGAGGAAGGATTCAAGATGGGGCTCCATCCGAAGACCAAACAGAGGGATTACTGGCTTCGCTACGGCGCTCTTAAAGGCTATGTGGATGGCATCATGGGAACTCACGGGGCCCTTTTCTTTGAACCCTATAATGACGATCCCAGCAATTATGGCCACTGGCGCCATCATAGTTCTGATGATCCAGAGCTAAAGGTGGGTAATATGGAAAAGATGTATAGGCTAATTAAAATTGGCCTTGAAGCTGGTTTTGTGCCCAACATTCATGCTATAGGCGATCGGGGAGTGGCCGAGCTTCTTTCCCTTTTTGAAAGACTCCAAGCGGAAGGGGTTGATCTTAAAGGTTTCCGAATTATTCATGCCCAAGTTGTTCGACCCCAGGATTTTCCTCGCTTTAAAAAACTTGGCCTTTTTGCGGAGGTTAATCCCTATCATATTTCCGATGATATGCGCTGGATGGAGGAAAGGATTGGAGCTGAAAGATGCCGCGGGGCCTATGCTTTTCGGTCACTTCTCGAAAATGGAGCTATTCTCTGCTTTGGTTCTGATTGGCCGGGAACGAGCGCGGCTTATTACCATATGCATCCAAAATATTTAATTTACGCGGCGGTAACGAGGAAAACCCTCAAGGGGACACCACCGGAAGGCTGGTTTCCAGAACAGAGGCTGACTGTGGAAGAATGTCTCAAGGCTTATACGATTAATGCGGCCGAAGCTTGTTTTGAGGGCGATTTTCGAGGTTCCATTGAGGCGGGCAAATTAGCGGACATTACCGTTTTTGACCGTAATCTTCTCAAAATTCCGCCCGAAGATATTCTGAAGGCTGAGGTTCTCATGACCATCATTGATGGCCAAATAATAATGTCTAAAATTGGGGACACAAACATTTTTTAATCACGTGCCATCTTACTTATTTACCTATTTTTTAAGAAACAAGCCTATTCCCTATTTTTTATCGTTTATTTAATTACCTTAATCAAAAATTGAAAAAAGTAAGTTGGTGAGCTGGCCCCGACTTATTAAATGGTCTCAATTTATTTTGTCTAATTCCTCGGCTGTTGTCATCTTTTGCCTAATTTAGAGGAATTTTTAACTTTTTAGTATAGATTAAAATGATCGCTCGGTCGTTTTCGCCAAAGAACCCAACATTTTAAAAGCGCAGATAATTCTAAGAGAAAGGAAATCTTCTAATGGAAAGAAGCATTAGTCGCAAAATCACTATTTTTTTCTATTTCTAAATCATAAATTTCACCAGTCAATATTAAGTTAAAGAATCTTGTCTAGTCTAAATTTATGCTCTAAAATAATAATCTTTTTAATTAAAGATTGGAGATTGGCTATGGGTGAAAACGAAAAGGACGTCGAGGAATTCATCAAGAAGATCCAGGAAAAAATTTATCAAGACATGAGGAAAATTTATGGAGATAAGGCGATTGAACTATTAGAAAAGCAGCTTAATCGAGGAAGGATAGACAATCCCGATGGCTACGCAAAAGTCACTGGTAGTTGTGGTGATACCATGGAGATGTTTCTTCGCCTGAACAATGAGGTCATCGAGGATTGCCAATTTGAAACCGACGGTTGCGGTTCAACCCAGATCTGCGGAAGCGCCGCTGCAGAGTTGGCCAAGGGGAAAAGCATTATTCAGGCCCTAGGTTTAATTTCAGCTGATAATATTATTAAATTCTTAGGGGGCCTTCCAGAGTCAGATGTTCACTGTGCTCAGCTGGCCGCTGAAACTTTGAGGCGAGCCATCGCTGATGTGCTAGCCAAAAAAAATGCTCCCTGGCGCAAATTATATCGCTCCCCAAAATAGGTACCACCTTACTCATTTCACATTTTTCATTGAGAGCATTTTTGCTTAGCTTTTTATTTTTGCATTCCTTTCTTTATTTTTTCTCTACCCAATTTGCACCTTACTCTTAATGCTAATTTTTTGGGAATATTTCAGCGATTCTGGCCATTTTCATATTTTTACTTTAGATGGCACCTTACTCATTTTCATTTATTTCCTTAGAGTTCTCTTTTTTAATCGTTATGTTTTTTCGCTTCTTTTAATTCAAGATAATTTAGATGTCAGTATTAAAATCATCTGAGAATCATGGAGTTTAGTCTACCTGATTTTTTAAAGAGCAAATTCCATATGATTTCTTGTCGTTTTTAAGATGGATTATCTTAGATTGAAAAAATAAGTTGGCTCTTTTGCTTTAATTATTTGCAAACTGGGATGAAGAAGAAAGAAACTCGCTTTGATAATAAAAGCAAGTAAAATGATTAAATATGGAAATGGAACCGATCCCTAAAATAGGTGAATAAGTAAGACGGCACCTTTTTGAAAATAGGTGAATGAGTAAGGCGGTACCGATTTTGATGGTTATTTGCGCACTCTAACAGGGTAGGGGGGACGTTCAAGCTTAGGTGGTGGGCTCTTTCTCAGCATGTCCATCACCACTTCGATGGCCTTTTCGAGCTGGGGGTCACGACCTTCGATATAATCAGCTGGAGTAATTTCAACTTCAATGTCAGGAGGCACGCCCTCATTTTCAACCACCCAGCCATCTTCGGTCCAGATAGCCAGATTGGGCGCGGTCACGGTTCCCCCATCCATAAGAATCGGGAAACCGAGAGTACCAACCAATCCACCCCAAGTTCTTTTACCAATAAGCGGCCCTAAACCAAATTTCCTGAACATCCAGGGAAGAAGATCGCCGCCAGAGCCAGCGATTTCATTGATGAGCATCACCTTTGGTCCCTGAATTGAGGCGCTTGGAGTTTTAAGATCGGCTCCATAGCGCATATTCCACATGGCGATAAAAGGCCTGCGGAGCATGTCAATGTAATAATCAGCTATTTGGCCTCCCGCATTGAATCTTTCGTCGATAATAATTGCGTCTTTATAAGCCTGGGGGTAAAAGTAACGGCGAAAATAGATATATCCCTGAGTAGATGTATTCGGAACGTATACATAGGCCACGCGGCCTCCTGTAGCCTCTTCTACTTTTTTCAAATTGCCTTCAACCCAGTCTCTGTTTCTCAGAGCACTTTCATCGGCAATGGGAACGACCTTAACCGTTCTTGAGCCCTTACCATCAGGACTTGGGCCAACGGTAATTTCCACAATCTTATCAGCCTTGTTCTCAAAGAAGCTGTAAATATTCGCCGGTGGTTTGACCTCTTGTCCATCAACGGCAAGCAAATATTCGCCAGCTTTAACATTGACTCCAGGTTCGGTAAGGGGAGCTCGAAGCTCAGGATTCCAGTTCAGGCCGCCATAAACCTTTTTAAACCGGTAGCGGCCATTAGCAATCTCATAATCAGCTCCAAGAAGGCCAACCTGAACTCTTCGGGGTTCAAAGGGACTATCGCCACCCCCAACCCGATGATGGCCTACAGCCAACTCACTACACATCCACTGGATTACCCGATTTAAATCGGAGCGACAGGCCAGGTGCGGCAAGAAAACCTCATATTTTTTCTTCATGGCCTCCCAATCACAGCCATGCATATTTGGAGCGTAAAAGTAATCTCGATTTATCCTCCAGGCTTCATAGAAGATTTGTCGCCATTCGAGGGGTGGATTGATTTTGACTTCAATGCTATCAACATTAATTCTCCCCTGACCCATCTGTATTTTTGCCGCCAGATTGGTTATTCCCCAGGTGTCTCTCGAAGAATAGAGAATCTTCTTTTTATCAGCTGAAATAATATAATTATTGATTCCTTCCATAACCACTTCATCTTTTCTTGTCTTGAGATCAAAATGATGGAGCTTAGCTCCACTTGATCTTTCACCCATTTGAACCATGGAAACTCCAAGAGGTAAATAGGGAAATTCAAGATAATAAATATGACCTGATTCGCCTACCTGAAGATTACGATAATTACCGGGTGGTAAAGGTAAAGCCAAAATGCGCTGATTAAGACCATCAAAATCAATGATTGTTTCTACTTTTTTCGCTTCTTCACCTGCTTTGCCGGCTGGTTTGGTTTCAGCCGTAGTTTTCGCTGTGGGCCTTTCCACTAATTTTTCACCCCCCTTTTCTTGCGGCTTTTCAGGGGCTGCCTTTTCCTCTCCTTTAGCCTTTTCTTCATCGCTTTCTTTAGCCAGTGGGTTGGGCAAATCTTTCCGGAGAACGACGAGATATAATGAATATGTCGCCCGCAAATCAGCATTAGACATATCAAACCACTGTTTGACCGGGCCTGCGTCCGTCGAAGAAATGAAATAAAGGTATTGGCCACTGGGATCAAAAACAGGCTCGGCTACTTCACTAAGGCCATCAGTAATCGGAAAGGATTTATCTTTGTCTAAGGAATACACAAAAACTTTCTGGATGTAAGTCTGGGTATTTAAGGTATAAGCTATCCATTTTGAATCAGGTGACCAGGAAGCATAGACACTGCGGATTCTGGATGGACCAAGAAGATATTCAGAGGCAATTTTTTTGACTACCCCAGTTTTCAAATCAATCCAGTAAAGAGACCAGGAATTGTCGGCAAAAGCGATTTTTTGACTGTCCGGTGACCACACGGGCGAATCATAGAAACCCGTTCGAGCGAGTTTGTATTTTTTAGTTTCACCTTTGCCGTCTTGGGGTTTAATATGAAGTTCATATTCTCCTGATTCATCGGAAAAATAAGCAATGAAGCGACCATCGGGTGACCAGACAGGCGATCGTTCGTGAACGCCTGGTGTTTGGGTGATGTTCCGATAATCACCCTTTTCGGCCGGAAACGTTATAATTTCACCTCGAAATTCAAAAACGGCTCTGGCTCCAGAAGGTGATATATGGGCATTACGAATCCAGCGCGCTCCCCTAACATAACGTTCTCTAAGCTCGAGAAGATCCGCAGCCACGCCAATAGTCAATTTACTGCTTTTTTCCGTTTGGGGGTCGAAAAGATGGAGATACCCAGCCTGCTCATATATAATTTTTCCGGCGCCGCCAGAAGCGCTGAGAATGGGAAAGTCCTCATAGTGAGTCAACTGGCGGATTTGTTTAATTTTTAAATCATAGACGAAAAGATTAAACTCTCCGTTGCGATCTGAACGGAAATAAATTTTATCGCCAATCCAGATAGGATCGACATCGTTGCATCTTCCCTCAGGCTGAGGAATCTTTTCAATACTGTGATCGCTCCGACGATAAATGATTATGGTTGAGGCTTGACCACCCCGATAATTTTTCCATTGAAGGAAGGCATCAGGAATGGGGTTATAGGCGATGTGACTGCCATCAGGAGAAAAGCGAGCGCGGAAGACGCAGGGAAGCGGGAGCTGTTCTGGAAAACCGCCTTCAACTGGAACAAGATAAAGATGATTCCAGGAGCGAGCGAAAGAAGCCCGCGAGGAAGTGAAGGCTATAGCTCGACCGTCGGGGGTAAAAGATTGGACAATATCGGGACTCGGATGCCAGGTTAACCGCCGGGGTACACCCCCTTCTGAGGAAACTATATAAACATCGGTATTTCCTTCGTACTGGGCGCTAAAGGCAATCCAGCGACCATCAGGTGAAAAGACCGGATTGCTTTCAACTCCCAGATCAGAGGTCAATTTCCGGGGATTACGGCCATCGATATCGGCTACCCAGAGGTCGCCAGCATAAACAAAGGCTATTTTGGTGGCACTTATTGCTGGCTGAGTTAGTAACCTCGTGTCCTTAGTATCAATTCCCTGCGCTTGAGTCAAGAGAAAAAGCATCGATAAAAATAGGGCTAAATGAATTTTATGGCCTTCCATTTTGCCTCCTTTTTCTTAAGTTGATTTGCCTTAATTATATTTTTATCTTGGATTTAACTCAATGAAAAAGCCATGAAAATTTACGAGCTGGAAAGCCAGGTTTCAAAAATTTGTTTTTGGAGAGGATCAGGCTGAGCCATGGGCTTAAGGTGGAAGGGTCGTTCTTTTCTCGGATCCAAAATTAGTTCGATTTCTTTTATTTTATTGCGCCGAGAAATAAGAATTTTAATTTTATCACCAGGCTTGTATTTAGAAAGAAGATAATCGAAATTCTGAGGTCTGACTCGGACTCCATCAAGAGCAATGATTTCATCGCGAGCACTCAAACCAGCTTGTTGGGCTCGAGAATCGCGGCGAACTGAAGAGATGATGAGGTTGCCTTCGGTACTTTGCGTAGTTATTCCCAGATCAACTCCAGGTAACTCATGCCAGAAAGTGTCAATTTCGAGGCCAGCATAGGCAAAATATTTAGGGTAATCAATTTCTTTAGTGGAAGCTGCGTAATCTTCAAAAATTTCAGCTAATGAACAGCCGGCCATAGCTTCACATTCAGCCCTGAATTCTTCATCTGTCCAGCCTCGGTTAAGTTTTTTGTAATATTTCTCATAAAGAAGTCGCATCAAATCATCCAAAGATTTTTTGTTTTTCGTTTCATGGCGAATTTTGAGGTCAAGAAGTAATCCCAGAATTGCACCTTTGTCATAATAGGAAATACCTATATTCATCGATTCTTCATTGCGAGCAAAGAATCGAATCCAGGTATCGAAGCTGCTTTCTGTGGCTGATTGAATTTTACTTCCAGGAATATTTTCATAGTTAGCTATGGTCCGGCTTATTCGATCAAAAAATTCTTCATTGGTGAGCAGGCCAGCCCGTTTTAAAATTAAATATTCATAATAAACAGTTATTCCTTCAGAAACCCAGAGCATGCGGGTATAATTTTCTTGGTCATAATTAAAGGGGCCAAGAACTTTAGGTCGAATCCTTTTGACGTTATAATGATGAAAATATTCATGGGCAATGAAGGCTAGCCAATTCTTATAGCCACCGGGCGTTTGAAGAAAGGAGGCATTCATGTAAGCGGCCATGGAGTTAAGATGCTCAAGGCCGCCCCCTCCGCCTCCGTCCATAAGGATAAAAGTGTAATGCCTATAGGGAAAGTCTTTGATAATAGCTACTGAAGTTTCCACTATTTTTTGGAAATCATTAAGGATTTTACTTCTTGGCACTTGTCCCAAATCTTCGGCCGCTATTCGATGGGGCACACCCATAACCTCAAAAGTCAGGACTTCAGGGGAACCGACATAGATGGGACAATCGTAGAGGATGTCAAAATCGGAGGCATAAAAGGTGTTAATTTCTTGGGAAGCTTCATCAAGACCACAAAAAATTTGCGGGAGATATTCATTTGTAATAATTTTCAATTTAATGGGATTGTGCAAATAGCCATCAGGATACATAAAAACACTTGCCGGAACAATATAGGCCCGACGATCATCGAGAAAACTTTCGGCGATTGAAACATTAAAAGCATAGACGTCATAATCGATAGAAATTTTACTGGCTCCCTCTGTCTTTATTCTCCAGATATTTTTGGCCTTTTTAGCCCAATGAAGAAAATTGCCCCGGTCATCTTTGGCGCTGAAATTAATCACCTGACGGGCATAATCCATGATGCGATAATAGCCAGGTGTCCAGTTGGGTAATTTAAGGTCAACATATCCAGCTTTTAATCCTCTGATTTCTAAATTTACATGGAAATAATGGGTGGTGGGCTTGTCCATGGATAATGTAAAGATTATCTCTAGCCGGGCCCTTTGCGGCTGATCAAAAGCCAAGGGACTTGAAAAAAGCCCTGAAACCACAATTAAGCTCAATAAAAAGGAAGTGATAGAAAAAATTAGTCTCTTAATTTTTATCCTTTTATTTAACCTCATGATTCATCCCCTTATTGATTTTTTTGACTGAGTGAATCTGTTATTAGTTGAGTATATCTGTCTTTCCCTGAGAGCACAATAGAATTAACTTGGGGACAACATGATTATTCCACCAATTAAAGAATTTTTAATTTAAATTGAATTGAAATAATTTTTATTTAATTTAAATTGAATTGAATTGATTGGCTGGTCCCTTCTGTTGATTTAATCACGGGAAGATGAGGCTGAAGCGATGAGGCTATCGGCCCAGCTGGTCATTTCTTTAACTATATTGTTGATCAAGATTCGAGCTGAATTGGAAGCGTTATTAGCCAAGAAAGAAAAGATGATGTCGCCACTTTTAGTATGGGTTATTCCCGAAAGAGCTCTGACTCCATTAATATAACCAGTTTTGGCGACGACCCGGCCTCGCAAATCTCTTTCCCGAAAAACACCTTCCAATGTGCCGTCAATCCCGCCCACAGCCAGAGTTGATTCGAAAATCGGCCAGCTGGGCTGACGATAAAGCCAGAGAAGGAGAGAATTAATAAGATGGGCTGAAAGGCGATTTTCTCGGCTTAGGCCGCTACCATCAGCAATGAAAAATTCTTCCTCCGAAAAACCCAGTTTTTTTAGAAAATGGGCGATGACCCTTCGCCCCCCTTCCCAACACCCTCCTTTTTTCTCAGGATTATCCAGAGTGCCCAGAGTTTTTATTAAAGCCTCGGCAGCCAGGCCAAGACTATCTTTATTTACTCGGCGAAGGACGTCAACAAGTGGGGTGCGGTATTCAGCTATTAATTCAAAGTTATTTTCGGCTAAGAAGGGCTCTTCTTTAATCTCCCCGTCCACCCTGATTCCCCTTTTGATTAAATGCTCCTTAAGTAAAGTGCCGAAGAAAAGAGCCGGATTGGGTACGCTTACCGCATAAGGCCCAGCCTGCGACCTTATTTTTCCTGTAACTTTGAGGAGCCTCGTTTTCTCGTCCCGACTAACTGAAAACCAGTTTTCAGCTGAATTTGTAGCCGCCGTTTCGTTGATTAATCGAAGGTAGCTTGTTTTTGGTTCTAGGAGCAGGACTGTTTTCCCCTGATGATTGATAACAGCAAGGTCAACGCAATTACCATTGTAATTAAGACCGCTCACTTCGCAGGCATATCGCTGAGTCAGCACATTTTGAGGCCAAGTGGGATGAACCCTTTGATCATCAAAAATGGAGGTGTCCAAAATAATATTTTGAATTGAATTTATTCCTTTAATTAAAAGACGTGAAGTTATATCCTCTAGAATCCAATGAGGCTGGCGGCCATAACGTTTGTCAGTTTCCCTATCACCGAAAAGAGGATCCCCTGAGCCTATAATGACTAGATTTTCGGAGTTGAGTCCAACTTGAGTTTTGTATTCAAAATCTGGACCTAATAAAATTAGGGCTACAATAGAAGTGACCAGCTTCATATTGGAGGCAGGAATCATCGGTTGATAGGCCCTATGCTCATAAATTATTTCCCCTGTCCCTGCCCAAGAAAGGGAGATTGAAAACTGGGTGCGGCGGAATTGCTGGCTATTGAGAAGAAACTGAATTCTCGCTCTAAGCTGGCGATGGGCTTCCTCAAGGAAAGAAGACTTTCTAGGAATATAAGCAAAAAGAGGGGGGGATGAGATGAACCGAGTAAATACAAAACTTGAGAATAAAATTAAAAGGGGTAAGAAAAAGAAATTAATTTTAAAAAGAGAATTGTTTTTTTTGTTTTTTAATCCTTTCTTTGGAAAAGAGGGATTATCTTTTACTCTTTCCATCATCCCTGTTTTAGCGATATTTTCCCCTTTTTATAATTTGTCTTCTCCATATTATTGGTCACTTTTTTTAAAAAATTCTAAATTTTTTCTAAAATTCTAATTTTTTATTTATTTACTTAAAAAAGTCTTTAATTTCAAGGTTTTTGAGATTTAAGCCCGATTTTAGATTGAAAACTTAAAGGCCTAATTCAAAAAAGGGATTTAATGGCCTAAAAATTATTTTAAAGGATTTCTTTGAATTTTCCTTGGCTTAAAATCCAACTTCGAGCCCGTGGCCATCGAAGAAAGGAGTTTGACTTTTCCTATTTGGGATAAGTCTGATTTCCTTCTTAAGTGGGAAAACGAGAGGTAAACCTGATTTTGGATCAAATTCAATTGGTGAAAGTCGCTCTTTATTATCTTTCCATAGAAAATTAATCCAGCGCCCTTTTCCTTCCTGATAGTCCAAACTCAGACCATGGTCATCTTAGAGCCTAAAAAATCCATCCATCCCAGCATAAATGTTAATCGCCAAAGGTTCATTAGTCGTCTGTTCAATGGATTGAATAGTTGGGCAAGGCAAATGTTGGCGCCAGCTCGAACGTAAAGGGGCAAAGTGGCCAGATCAACAAAACGAATTATTTCCTAGCGACCCAAGACTTATGAAATGACGAGCGAGGGGAAAATCGATGGACATTTCATCACCATCGTCTGGCCTCGAGCCATCAACGCTGAGCTTAAAAATAGGACGACGGCGTTCTCAGTAATCGGCAACGTGATCCGGGCCCCGTTTTTCTTCGGGTTGGGGCGGAAAACTGCCATGATGTGTCCGAAGGGCATTATTTTTATGAATGATGACTTTAAGATTAAGCTCATGGAGTTTTTAAATAATTTTTTCGGGCCAGGGAAAAGTTTTGGAGTAAAATTCAAGGGAGCCATGGCCAAGATTCCAGCCTGAAGCCCAATAGCCAATTCCTAGATAAATGAAGGCATCAAGGGGAAGTTGTTTCTTCCGGAAAGGTTCAGCTACTTCAATAATTTCTTGAGGCTAGCCAAAGGGTGATGGCTCTGAAAGTAACCTAAAGCACAGCGAGGAAGCATAACTCAACGGCCGTTTATTTTTTATATATTCCGAAAAAATTATTGAAGGAGCTGGGTTAAAAATTAGGAAAATATCGAAGGTCTGATCTCGTTCTTTTTCGTCCCTGGAGTTGGTTCTGATTTCGCGGCGAGCCACCTCTTGTCGGAGATCCAAGGCCGAATTATAAGGCCGATGGACAAAGGCAGCTTAGCCTTCAGCCCTCAAGAGAAATAAAAGAAGAAAAATTTTTTATTTAAAATGAAGAAAAAATTGAGGCTTAAACATATTTTTGGCATTTTTTATCTCGAACTGATTTTGGCCACAAACGAAACATGAGAAGGAAATACTAAAAAATTCTATGGTGAAAAATTGAAAAAATGGTGAAGCAATAAAATTGCGGCGGGCTAAGAAGATTCATTTTTTCCTTCTTCCCTTTATCTTGACCAGCAGTTCAACGGCTAGATTAGCCTGCATTGCCGCGACAATGGTAATCCGAGGTGCCATGGGCGCAGTGCATTCATCGCATTCACTGGCCTCATCTCCGCAGATATAGAGATTACCTAATTTTCGCTGCCTGATTTTATTATTGCCCCCGTAGCCAGCCAAACCTGAGGCGGCAATAATCGGTCGATTGGGGAAATGGGCGAGCCATTGCTCGATAAGCATTTGTTTTTGATCTGCTTGGTCGAAAGCTTCTATTAAGAGGTCAGCGGCGGAAAAAATTTCTTTTATATTCTCTGGAGTGATTTTGACGTTATGCATTTCATAAGCGCAGTAGGGATTAAGTTTTTTAAGATTCTGTTCGAGGGCAACAACCTTGGGTAGACCAATCTGGTCGATAAAATAAAACTGGCGATTTAAATCTGAGGGCTCAACCACATCGAAATCAGCAATAATCAATTTGCCCACCCCGGCTCGGGCCAAAAGCATAGCCGCATTTGAGCCAAGGCCACCAGCTCCGGCAATCCCCACAGCGGATTCCTGCAAGATGGCCAGAACCAATAAATCCCTTTTGGCAAAATATAGCCTTTCCAATTCTTTCATTTTGGTTAAGATGATTATATTTTAATTTCAATTGAAGATTAATCAATTATTTTTTACCAAGGAAAATTTTTAGGACAATTTTTGCTTTTAAAATCAACGCCATTATCTCTTGCCTTTTCGCTTTTGAATGATTAAAGGGGCTAAAATTAAATTATTTAACGGACTTTTACCGTGAAAGCCTTCATGGCTATTTCCCTGCTCGCTGCAGCCAGACAGCCATTTCCCCTGGGCCGCGATGATTCCAAGCATAATAAGGGATAGCGATCAGTTTTTCACCCGTTCTATTTATTCCTTCGAGAATCACGACACCATTAAACCAATTATTTTTATATACTGGCTGAAAAACTATATCATCATGAATGACTCGGCCAAGAACCTTGCCACCATTATCTCTGGCCTCAAAACAATAAACAACTGGGCCTCGCTCAATCGCCACTTTACCAGCATTATCCTTTACTTTTTCATGAGCGATTACACGCTGGATTCTCATGGGTAAGTGGAGCTCAATAGTGTCCCCTTTCTTCCATTGTCTTCTTAACTCGAAATAGCCCCTTTCAAGAAGAACCGGATCAAAGGGAATTTGTTTTCCATTCAGACGAATTATTACCGAAGTAGGGGACTTTCGTTTTACTTTGTTTTCGACCCTATTCTTTTGGACATGATCTTCTTTATTTTTATCAAAATCCTTATTGAATAGAGTTTTAGCCAAATTCTCTTTTTCTTTTTCTTTGTCCTGATCAAGATACCAATAGAGATCGGAGGGAACAGGGCGGCCAAGGGCCCAGCCGGGAATTCGAAGTTTTATGGACAGTTCAGCTGGCTTCTCAGGATTAACAATAATTTTTACTTGGCCCTCCCAGGGGTAGCGGGTGATTTGGGTCACATTAACTTTTATTGGTATTAGACTATTCGTATCATTTAAACCATTTGTTGGCTCATGTTTATCTATTCCATCTTTAATACCTTTCGTTGCACTGTTAATATTTATATTGATTGATTCTTTAAAGTTATTTAGATCTTTTTCCAGGCTGGGATTCTTTGCTGAAGTCCCTCCCTTTGTCTGATCCAGAAGATTAGTTGCATTCTGATTTTTGGTCGCGCCTGAATCCTTTGGCGGACTAAGATTAATCACGGCTTCGCTTTGAATATATAAATTGACATAAATTTCGTCATTTCTGATGGCATAAATATAACCTGGAAGAGATGGCAAGAAGCGGGCGATATTTCCGGGACAGCAAGCCACTTCAAACCAGGGTTGGCGGCCTGCCGCCCCCTGATTGAAAGGAGTTTTCCCATCCCATTCAAGGGGATTGGAGTAAAAGAATAAATCGCCGCTGAGGGAAACACCAGAAATCAGGCCATTATAAAGAGTTCTTTCAAGAACATCGATATAGCGCGAATCGCCTTCGAGAAGAAACATGCGGTAATTCCAAAAAACATTGCCAATAGCTGCGCAGGTCTCGTTATAGGCCGTGGCATTGGGCAATTCATAATCAGCGCCGAAAGCTTCGCCTTCCTCCCTGGCTCCAATTCCTCCGGTCAAATAAAGTTTTCGGCCGACTACATTTTGCCACAGCCTGGCCAGGGCATTATGGAGTGGCCGATCACCGGTTAAGGCAGCGACATCCGCCATGCCTGAATACATGTAGGTCGCCCGAACAGCATGGCCCACCGCTTCCGTTTGCTCCACTACAGGCTTATGGGCCTGAATATACCAATCTTCGTTATAAATAGCGAAAGGCGAGTCAGGGGGAAAATGCTTTATCCAGGGGAGCCGTCCTCGCTCGTCCAGAAAATATTTCGCCAGATCAAGATATTTTTTATCGCCGGTCACCCGATAGAGTTTGACCAGCCCAATTTCAATTTCCTGATGCCCTGGATAGCCCCTTTTTTTTCCAGGCCCAAAAACGCTGGCAATGAGATTGGCGTTTTTAATAGCTATGTCTAGAAATTTTCTTTTTCCTGTTGCTTGATAATAAGCCACCGCGGCTTCATACATATGGCCGACGTTATAAAGCTCATGGCTTGAAACAAGAAGCGACCAGCGCTCGGGTCCAGCGCCGGGTGGTGGATTCCAGGGATCTACGGTTCTAGCCGCATAGAGATAACCATCAGGTTCTTGGGCCTCTACAATAATTTCAATCAACTCATCTAATTTCTTTTCAAGTTGTGGATCAGGATGAAGGCGCAAAGAATAGGCAGCTGCTTCCATTATTTTAAAAACATCGGAATCGTTGTAGCGCTTACCCTCAAAAGGGCCTTTCTTCCTCCGAGCCGCTTTTTCTAAATTGGCAATTCTTCCCGTCTCCTCGCATTTGCGCAGAATATCGGGGATGGTCACCCGGCGGTTGGTTTCAAGGCGGGGCCGCCAGAAAGAATCAGCAATTCTAACTTCAGTAAAAGGAACAGGATGAATAGGATAATCGCTGATGTTCCTTTGGCTTAAAAAATTTCTCCTGATGATAGCTTTCTTTGCCTCGGATTCCCTTACGTGGCCTGGAAAACCGGCCATTGGAATTGCTTTTTCTCCTAGGATTTCTTTTTTCGATTGAGACGTTCTTTCGATTTGAATCAATTCCTCCATTTCCCCAGGCTTCAGATAATTTTTTTCCCAAACAATCATAGGATCATCTTCAGCCTCTAGCGGTCGAAGAACAAAGGCATAATCATAGGGCCTGGCTGGAATTTCATATTGGGGATGAGGTCGAGCGCCCCAGGAGTCGTCGCCACCTACCCCTGTAACCATATCGCAGATTAGCAAGCAAGTTAGGTCACGGGGTTCAACCTGATAGGCATGGAGCTCACCCCGCCATTTCTGGGTTAGATCGTCAGGCGTATTAGGCAGGGCCGAGAATTCAAAATCGGGAAAACCAACAATCATAAGACCGAGGCCTCCCTCATCCCTGATCGTTAGCCAGCGATTTTCGCTGCGATTGCCATATTCCTGGGCGGTTACGTAGGGATTTTTCATTAAACGAACATTATCTTGATAGCGGCCGATAAAGGCCGATGTTTTTCGATCGACATAATTTTCATGGGGCCCGCGGCCATACCATTCAAGCCGCGAAAAAGAAGAAGGCAAAATAAGCTTCATTCCCATACGAGGGATTTCAGGAAGCTCTCTTTCGCCCAGCGGCGTGAATGAATTTTGAAAAAGAAGCTCACCTTGATTATTTAAAATAAAAGCAATTTTATATTTCGCTGGAACATCAGGAAGACGTAGCGTGGTTTCTATTTTTACTTGGTTGTCACTTAATTTTTTATATTCAAATTTTTGAAGTTGTCGATTGTGGCTGGCTCTAAGCCAAATAGCGCAGCGCTGGGGCATTCGATTGCCAAAATCATTATCGGTTGGTGCACGCCAGAAATAGGGCACCGGCTCTTCCCTTAAAAATTCTTGACCTTTGAATTTATAGGATTTAAGAAGGCCGGTTGCTTTGTTAAAAATAGCTGTTACTTTCTCTGTTTCTAGAATTAAATCACTTTGGGTTTCTTTAATTTTGATCTCACTTTCAACCCTGATTTCTGACTCTTTAATTGGCGATGGAGTCCCTCCGACCTTTTTTTCAATGGAAGGAACAGGTGACTTCTCTTTGCCTGATTCGCTGAAAGGAAATTTTTCTTCTGGCTTTGAAGCTGTTAATTGTTGAGGAAAGGTCTTTTCTCCAAGGGAAGAGAAACTGACTAAAGGCAAGCGGGCCTTTAAAGTCTTTATAGGTATTTGTTCTGTGGCGACAGTAAAATTGGCTGGAATTAAAGGAAGTGGCTCTCTCGTTTTTACCTCAAAATTAAGAAAATATTCTTTGTTAGGCGCAGTTAAATAAGGATAAAGATTAATTGAAATAATCTTTTTCTCATGGGGAGCCACTTCAGGCGCTTCGATGACTCCCGAAGCGACTGATTGGGCATTAGCCATCAGCGTCCAGTATATATTGAATTTGGAAAGAGGCAAAAAATCATATTTATTTGTGATTTCAAATTGGCCCTTATCAATATCGACTGCCTTTATCCCCACATATTGATAGACTTTTTTAACCTCCCTGAGGGCTGGATGGGGTGTTCGGTCAGGAGCAACCAAGCCGTTGCAACAGAAATTGCTATCGGAAGGTGTTCCGGGCGGGCCAAAATCGCCGCCATAGGCCCAGAAAATTTCGCCCTTTTCATTTTTCTTGGCCAGACCCTGATCCACCCAATCCCAGATAAAACCTCCCTGAAGTTGATCATAGGTCTCGATTACATCCCAGTAATCCTGAAGGTTGCCGGTACTATTGCCCATTGAATGGGCATATTCGCACATGATAAGAGGCCGGCTTTGCTTTTCTCGGGCATACTCAATAAGCCGACTAATGCGGGCATACATGGGACAATAGATGTCCGTATTGGCCTCAAGAATAGCCCGTTCATATTGGACAGGCCTTGAGGGGTCACGTTTTTTAATCCAATTATAGGTCAATTCAAAATTAATGCCATTGCCCGCCTCATTGCCCAGAGACCAAATTATTATTGAGGGATGATTTTTATCGCGCTCAACCATGCGCCTCGTTCGATCGAGATGAGCCTGACCCCATTCAGGTTTTTTGGCCAGACTGCGCTCGCCATAACCCATGCCATGGGATTCGATATTAGCTTCATCAATTACGTAGAGGCCAAATTCATCGCAGAGCTCATACCAGCGGGGATCATTGGGATAATGGGAGGTGCGGACGGCATTAATATTATTTTGCTTCATGAGTTCAAGATCACGGCGCATCAATTCTTCAGAAATGACGTGGCCGGTGAAAGGATCATGTTCATGACGATTGACTCCTTTGAGCTTAATGGGAACCCCGTTAAGAAGGAGCAAACCATCTTTGATTTCAACCCGGCGAAAGCCAATTCTTGAGGGCACTACTTCGGTTATTTTTCCTTTAGCATCTTTAAGGATAAGAAGAAGTTTATAAAGATAGGGAGTTTCGGCTGACCATTTTTTTGGCTGCGGAACATTCGTTTCAAATTTGAGCATCGTCCGTTCCCGGCGATTCATATTGATTCCTTTAGTCTCCTGATAAAGGATTTTTTGGTCCTCATCGAGCAGACGGACTTCCAAATTTACTTTTGTTCCCCTTTGCTTTTCATTAGTATTTTTGAGTTCTACCTCAAGATCGAGGCGGCCATTTCGATAGTCATCATCGAGGGTAGCCAGGGCGAAGAAATCGCGGATTCTGATTTTAGGGGCGGCATAAAGATAGACGTCCCGTTCAATCCCACTTATTCTCCAGAAATCTTGACATTCCAAATAAGAGCCATCGGACCAGCGATAGACTTCCAGGGCGACCAGATTTTCGCCTGACCTAAGATAGGGTGTAATTCGCCATTCAGCTGGGGTCTTGGAATCTTCAGAATAACCAACAAAATGTCCATTAATCCAGATGTAAAAGGCCGATTTGATGGCTCCAAAATGAATAAAAATTTCTTTATCTTTCCAGTGGGAAGGTAGGGTAAAGGTGCGGCGATAGCAACCCACAGGGTTGTTATCATGGGGAATATGGGGTGGATCAGGCTTTTTAGGGGCAAATTCATAAACCGAGTTGACATAGATGGGGATACCGTAGCCATTGATTTCCCAGTTGGCGGGCACCGGAAAATTAACCCAGTGGCGATCATCGTAATCGATCTTCCAAAAATCGTTGGGCTTATCGGCCGGCTTCTCAACCCAGAAAAATTTCCAGAGTCCATTGAGAGATTGATAAAGGGCGGAGCTTTTCCAGTCCATTTTAAGAGCCGAATCAATATCCGGAAAGGGAACGAAATAAGCATATGGTTCTTCGCGCCCAAGATTAAAAACAGTCGGGTCTTCCCACTCCGGTAATTTCTTTTCAGTGGCAATTTGGATGTGATTAGCCACTCCAATAATTTTTTCTTTCTCGATGATTACTCTTGATAACGAATAAGAATTGGAAGAAGCCGGAGTTTTAATTAAGCCTAAAATAAAAATAAGAATGATAACAAAAGGAATTGACAAATCAGGCCTGGCTGAGGTCCTAACAAAAGCAGAGGCGAAGTGAATTATATGGCTTAATTTATATATAGTCCAATTTATTTTGGATTTAAAAAAAATTAAATTCTTAGCCGTTATGGGCAGGAAGATTTTCATCTTTTCCTCCAAAAGGCTGTTGGTTTTACCCTTTTCTTTAGAATTATAGGTTTATTTTTGCCTCTTTCTCAAGTAATCTGATAATCTGAGCTAACTAACCCATCTGACTAAATTAGCTTTTCTCTTGCTCTATTCTTTTGATCTTAAAAATGACCGTACCGCCGCCCGTGATTTGATGGGGGTCAAGGCATTGGATGTAAGCACCGTCGTCGGGTCCGGCTAAACCAAGCTCTTTCGGGTCAATCCCTCGGCTTAAGGCTAAATAATAGGGAGAAAGTGATTGCAGGGCATGAAAACATATGGGAAAATCAGCGACGAGTTTGTAGCCCTCTTTAATTAGAAAACTCTGCCCAAGTTTAAAGACAGGGCAGAAGCCTTCAATTTTCTCTGCTGTAACAATGAGATCCCTGAAATTTTTTCTCATTTTGCCTCCGCGGAATTAACCGAATTTTATCATTTCTTTATTAAAGCTAACTTCATATTAAAATCAAAATTATTTATAAAACAAAGGAATTTATTCCATTTTTTGTCTTAATCTATAAAGATGATTAATGGCGAAAATTTCGCAAAAAATATGAGTAAAAAAATATGGGTGAATAAGCAAATGACCAAATGTGGGCTGAAGAGAATGTTAATTTTAATCTTTTTCATCAGCTGGACTTCGCTTTTTTCTCAGCCACTTAAAGGCCTGGTTGAGAAAAGAAGTTTTATCGGGCCAATAACTAAAAAGAAAATTGAATTTTCGATTTATTTACCTGAAAATTATTATGCCACCGGAGAAAAATATCCGGTGGTTTATCATCTGCACGGGTTGGGCGGAAGCCACGATGGCCATCAAACCAAGCTTGTCCCAGCCAGCTTTGAAAAGGCGAAGGAGCAAGAAATAATAGGGCCGGTCATTATTGTTTTTCCTGATGGATATCGCGATTCTTTCTGGGCTGATAGCTTCGATGGAAACAAACCAGCTGAAACGAACATTATTGAGGAGCTAATTCCTTATGTTGATCAAAATTTCCGAACCCAAGCCTCGCCAAAATTCAGAGCTGTTCAGGGCTTTTCTATGGGTGGTTTTGGAGCAGCTAAATTTTTAACTAAATTTCCTGATCTGTTTAATGCAGCCATTATTTATGATGGGGCTCTGCTTAATTGGACTATCCTGAGCCTTTCTCATCCCTTAATTGCTTGGAGTATTTTTGCTGGAAGTGAAGCCTATTTCAACCAATTTTCTCCATGGTTTCAGGCAGAGAAAAACAGGATAAAGCTCCAATCCAGGCTGAGGTTGAGGATGGTCGTCGGTGCTCTGGTGAGCTCAAATAGAAATTTTTTAGATTATTTAAATGAGCTCGGAATTGCGGTGGAATATGTGGAGACACCGTGCCTTCATGATCTTAACTGTCTGCTTAATTATGAAGGCTTGAATTCGGTTCGCTTTTTGGCTGATTGTTTTTATCAAGCTTTTAGGAATAAGCGAGAATTTAAAGATAAACTAAAAGTATCGACCGCAGCCCCGGCTATTTTTTAAAAAGGAAACTTTAAAGGCGAAGGGAAAGTCCGCCTCGGACAAGAAAGCCATCCCAAACCCCAACCGAGATCAGAAGATGAAAATGGCGCGATAGCTTAGCTTTTAAGCCTAAATCAAGCTGGAGGAAAGGGAAGAATCCGGGAAGGGGAAAACTTTCTCCTTCGGCCTCGCGCTCATCCTTGAGTTGCTTGAGGGTTTTGGTATCACCTCCAGAATATCTTTCCTCAGGCTCACCTGTAATTTTAAGCCTTCCCTCATAGGTATAAGTTAGGGTACTCTGTTCTAAGGCACCGCCACCACTTGCTCCTACCCCAAAAGTGATAAAGGGATGGATTAGGCTTGAGGGAAACAAATCCCAACGAAAGCTTAGATGAAAGGAAAGAGGCTTAATTAAAAACTCTCCGGAAGCTCCTCCAAAGAAATTGGCTATTTTATGACTGATTGTTTCTTCTAATTCCAAGTTGGCTGAAAGTTCTGGAAGAGCCACCCTCATCCTGGTTTTTTCTACGGCCAGACCTAAGCTGAAAGAACCATTTTCGCCTCCAGGGTACCAGCGAAGTTCAAAGCCATAATTTGAGCCATTGGAATCAAAACGAACATTTTGACTGTAAGCCTTTTCGACGAGCTCAGGATGGTCAGCCTGAATATCTTCCAGGAAGTTTTTCTTAAGATGATTTTCAAGAGCCTCATTAAGCCTATCTTCAATAATCGGACGAAGGATGTCGATGCTCCAGCGACCATAATGGAAGTTAAATTCGATTCTCCCCTGGGCTAGAACTGGGAGCGAAAAAATTAAAAGGAAGAGAAGAGAAAAAAATCCAATCCAAAAAAATTTTAAATTTAAAAGCAAAGAATAAGAATTGAGCCTTTTTCTCAAAGTTCTTCCTCCTTTTTATTAAAAAAACTAATTTTATATATTTTTCTCTTTTTTTCAATACTTAATTATTACTTATGCCTAATGGTCATGTCAAATTTTGTTCGCAAATTCGCCATCGTAAACTCTCCATTTTTTTCCTCTTAATTAGCCACCTGGGCTATTTCATTTTCTAAAACCGGAGCAAGCTTAGCTTCCTTGATATAAGCATAATCGTTAGCCCAATCTTCTGTCGACTCCATAAGATAAGAAACAACCAGCCTTAAATAGGAATGCACCAAAGGAAACACTCCTTCGACCCGACTTCTCCGTCTAATCTCTCGATTCGTCTTTTCA
>CALLJL010000001.1 GCA_938092135.1 uncultured bacterium | reverse complement strand
AGGTCTTAAACTCCGCCAACCCCTTCGTCGATAAAACCTTCGTTATCGCCGACGTCAAAAGCGTCTTCCCATGATCAATATGCCCTATCGTCCCCACATTAACATGGGGCTTCCGCCTCTCAAATTTCGGCTTCGCCATTTCGCTTTGCCTCCTCTCGAAAGATGGGTAATGCCGCTTACGCGATTTATATTAAGCCCACGACCAGATTTGAACTGGTGACCCCATCCTTACCAAGGATGTGCTCTACCAACTGAGCTACGTGGGCATCTAAACTCAGCAGAGAGCGGGAAACGGGATTCGAACCCGCGACCAACGGCTTGGAAGGCCGATGCTCTACCGCTGAGCTATTCCCGCTCCAGTGGGCAGGGAAGGATTCGAACCTCCGAAGGGTTTCCCCAGCGGGTTTACAGCCCGCCCCATTTGGCCACTTTGGTACCTGCCCAAAGGAAATCATTATTTTCTACCCTAAAACTGAGCCAGCGAAGGGATTCGAACCCCCGACCCGCTGATTACAAATCAGCTGCTCTACCAACTGAGCTACGCTGGCTTTTTTTAAATAAAATTTCTTTTTTAAAAATTCCATTTAATGGCTTAATTTAAATTATTTTGGAAACAAAATAAAACTTTACTTCCAAATCCTACCTTAATCCAGCTTTCTTGTCAAGAGAAAGGACTATTTTTCAGGGCTTTTTTTAATTGGGGCTTTTAGCTGCTGCCTTGGTTGATTCCTTATTCTTTCAAGGTTCTGGCTTAAAAATTGAGCAAAATCAAGATTAAACAAAATATATTTCCCCCTTTGCACGGTCGTTAAATTTTTCTCAAGAAAAGCTTCAAATTCTGCGTCTTTAAGGCGAAGAGATTCCCTGATTTTCTTTATTTTTTCTATTTTTTCTATAATTTTGGCTTCATCGACTGGAGAAGTTGAGACAAGAAATCTGAGTTCCCTGATCTCCTGATTAATCTGCCGGTTAAGCTCCATTTTTTCTTTTTCAACCCGATTGGCTTGAGGGAAAATTTTAGCCGCCTGCTCTTCCGTCAAATCAAGAGCTTTAGTCATTCTCAAAAGCTTGAACAAAGTCAGGTTTTCGCTGAAACGAGCCTGTCTCTGGATAATTTCTTTTGGTTTAGGCCTTTCTTGGCTAGAATTGAAGAAATCTGCTTTCCCCCACATAGGCCAGCCGAAAGCCTGGCGACTAAAAAATACGGCTAGACCGAGAAAAAAAACGATTGATATACCCTCTAATTTCCTTTTATTTTTCATTTTTGACCCCTTTAAATACCATTTTCCTGTTGACTCCCCAAAATTTCCCTCAACAAACTTTATTTTTCTTCATCCTGAAGACTTTCTAAAGAAAAATAAAAATAATCAACAAAAGAATGATAATCGATTTCGCTTAAAATTAAATCAATTATTTCCTGTTCAATTAAATCATTGAGCGCCAGAAAAACTTCATCATCAACTGCCATCTTAAATTCAATTAGCTCGAAGGGTTCCTGATAATAATAGCGAGTTTCATTTAAATAGCTAGGTTTTTTTGCAACCTGATACAAAAGGAAAAGAGCTAAAATAATTATTAAAAAGGAAGGCAAAGCCACAAGCCATCGCCTTTTCATAGCCCATAAAAATTTCTCTTTTCGGGCTGGCCGCGATTGGATCTGCTCGAATGCTAACCTTCTGACTACCCGACTTGCCATTTCCCGATTATATTCATCTGAAGCTTTAGCCGTTTTGAAGGAAGCAATTCCATCCTGAAGGATTTTAAGATTTTCAAAATAAGAATGGCATGAATGACAGCAACTCAGATGTTTCATCAACTTCTCTCGATCGGCTGGCGAAACTTCCCCATCATAGTAAAGAGACATGATTTTTCGGTATTTTTTACAGCTCATTTTTTTTCAACCAAATAAGGCCTCAATTTTTTTTGCAACCATTGACGGGCCTTAAACATTCGCCAGGCAACCGTATTTTCGGAACAACCCAGAATTTCGGCTACCTGCCGGTAATTGAGGCCTTCTTGAATAACTAAAATAAGAGTACTTCTGTAAGGAAGAGGGAGGGCCATGATGGCCTCTTCGATTTTTTCCCTCAGATGAAAAAATTCCTGATCTTTTCCCGATATAATTAAATCATCTTCAGCAATTTTACCCTTACCTCTTTTCCATTCCTCGAACGACTCCTTATGTTTCTCCTTCTTCTGCTTTCGTAGGAAATTTATAGTCAAATTAAAGGCAATTCGATAAACCCAGGTATAAAAATCGGCCTCTTCTCGAAAGGAAGGAAGAGCCTTGAAAGCCTGCATCCAGGTCTCCTGAATTAAATCATCAGCGTCTTCATGATTCCTAATAAACCTTCGGACAAGTTGATACAACCTGCTTTGATAGCGCTCAACAAGAAAGCCAAAGGCATCCAGATTGCCTCCTTTGGCTTCAGCCACAAGACGCTTCTCTTCTGGTTCATCCATTCTCCTACTCATTATTTTAGACACTTAATTGCTTATTTTCCTTAGTATTTTATTTCATTTTTAATAATTTAAGCATTAAAAAATTAGTTTCTTTATTTTTAAATTCAGCCAATTTCGCCGGTTTTTTCGACCATTGGTTGAATCGCCTCTCGTTGACATCCCGTGAATCTCCTGATAAGATGCGAATTTCAGGAGAGCCTATGATTAAAAGGTATTCTCTTCCTGAAATGACCCGGATCTGGTCAGAGGAAAACAAATTTCGGCGATGGCTCGATGTTGAGCTAGCCGTATGCGAGGCCTGGGCCGAGCTTGGGAAAATACCCCCTTCCTCTCTGGAGAAAATAAAAAAAACCGCCAATTTCTCTGTTGAAAGAATTGAGGCCATTGAAAAAATAGTCAAACACGATGTCATCGCTTTTTTAACCAATGTGGCTGAATACGTCGGTGAGGATTCTCGCTACATCCATCTTGGCTTAACTTCCTATGATGTTGTCGATACTGCCCTATCCCTTCTGCTGGTGGAATCCCTTGACCTAATTGCTGAAAAAACAAAAAAGCTGCGGGAGGTAATCAAAAATCAGGCGATTGAACATAAAAAAACAATTATCGCTGGCCGAACCCATGGTGTTCATGCCGAACCAATTACTTTTGGGGTTAAACTCCTTATTTGGTATGATGAGTTGGGGCGCCATCTAGAGCGCCTTAATCAGGCCCGGAAAATAATTGGGGTAGGACGAATTTCCGGTTCGGTGGGTACCTATATTCATCTAGATCCTCGGGTCGAGGAAATCGCCCTTAATAAGCTTGGTCTTATCCCGGCCAGAGTTTCAAATCAGGTCCTGCAGCGGGACCGCCATGCTGAAATTCTTTTTATCTTAGCCCTTATAGCTACTTCACTGGAAAAAATAGCCTTGGAAATTAGGCACTTGCAGAGAACAGAAGTTCAAGAACTTGAGGAACCCTTTACCGCCGGTCAAAAAGGTTCATCATCAATGCCTCATAAGAAAAATCCTGTTCGGGCAGAACGAATTTCTGGACTGGCTCGAGTTATTCGCTCATATCTTCTGACCGCTTTAGAAAATATTCCTCTCTGGCATGAACGAGATATATCCCATTCTTCAGCTGAAAGGATTATTTTTCCTGAAGCCTTCACTCTTACTGATTTTATTTTAAATGAAATGACCGACCTGGTTAGCCATTGGAAAGTCAATAAGGAGAGAATGGCCAGCAATGTCTTTCTTACCCATGGCCTTGTCTTCTCCCAGGCCGTCATGCTGGCCCTCACTCAAAAAGGGATGAGCCGCGAGGAAGCCTATGAAATCGTCCAAAAACTTAGCCTTCGTTGTCTTGAGGAAAAATTGAACTTTAAAGAGCTTGTCCTTGAAGAAAGGAGTATTCGCGAAAGGCTTTCTCTTGATGAAATTGAAGCCTGCTTTCAATTAGATCCCTATCTGGAAAAAATTGATTTCATTTTTGAAAGGGTTTTAGGCAATGAAAGTTAGAGTCCTTGTTAGGCTGAAGAATGGGGTTCTTGACCCTCAAGGTCAGACAGTCCGCCACGCCCTCCATGTCCTTGGTTATCATCAAATAAAGGATGTTCGTCAAGGCAAAGTTTTTGAAATTGAGCTTGAAGGAATTGATCAAGAAACAGCCTTAAGGCTTATTCCCGAAATTGCTGATAAAGTTTTAGCCAATCCCATAATTGAAACTTTTTCCTGGGACTTCCTTGATTAATACCATGAAGTTTGGTGTTGTTGTCTTCCCTGGCTCCAATTGTGATTATGATACCTATTATGTCTTGAAGGAAATTTTGAACCAGCCAACTTTTTTTCTCTGGCACAAAGACCATGACCTTAAAGGAGTCGATTGTGTGATTCTTCCGGGCGGTTTTTCCTATGGTGATTATCTTCGTTCGGGGGCCATTGCCCGTTTCTCTCCTCTCATGGAAGAGATAATCGAGTTTGCTCAGAAGGGGGGCCTGGTTTTAGGCATCTGTAATGGCTTTCAAATTCTTTTGGAGGCCGGGCTTCTTGAAGGCGCCATGCTTCGTAATAAAAAACTCAAATTCCTCTGTCAAACTATCTCAATTAGAGTCGAAAATAATAAAATTCCCTTTACTCGAGAGGCCAGACCTGGGCAGGTTTTGAGAATTCCCATTGCCCACTTTGATGGCAATTATTACGCTCCACCTGAAATCTTAGATAAACTTAAAAAAAATGATCAAATTATTTTTCGTTACTGTACAGAAACTGGAGAAATAAATGAAGAGGCTAATGTAAATGGTTCCATTGAAAATATTGCCGGCATTTCGAACACCTCCGGTAATGTGCTTGGAATGATGCCTCATCCTGAAAGGGCCGCTGAGGCTTTGCTCGGCAGCTGTGATGGCCTGATTATTTTTAAATCAATTATTAATTTTCAAAAAAGCATAATTTGAGTTTGAGACTGACAAATGATTTTAGAAGATTTATTGCGAGAGCATAATTTAACCAAATACGAATATGAGAGAATCATAAGCTTAATTGGCCGTGAGCCTAATCTTACAGAGCTCGGTATTTTTTCTCTGATGTGGTCAGAGCATTGCAGTTATAAAAGCTCCAAAATTCATCTTCAAAAATTACCCACATCAGGTCCACAGATAATTCAGGGGCCGGGAGAAAATGCGGGTGTCGTCGATATTGGGGATGAAATGGCCATTGTCTTTAAAATTGAATCTCACAATCATCCTTCCTTTATTGAACCATTTCAAGGAGCAGCCACTGGTGTTGGGGGGATTCTTCGGGATATTTTTACCATGGGGGCCAGACCCATAGCCTTGCTTGATTCTCTTCGCTTTGGACCTCTTACAGTTTCAAAAAATAGGGCAATTATGGAAGGCGTAGTCTCTGGAATTTCCTCTTACGGTAATTCTGTAGGCGTTCCTACAGTGGGCGGTGAAACTTTTTTCCATCCCAGCTACAGCCATAACCCCTTAGTTAACGTCTTTTGCCTGGGCCTTGTTAATAAGGGAAAAATTTTCTATGCCCGGGCTGGCTCTCCAGGGAATGCGGTTATTTATGTTGGGGCTAAAACTGGGCGAGATGGAATTCACGGAGCAACCATGGCTTCGGCTGAATTTGACAGTCAAGTAGAAAAGAAGCGACCCAATGTTCAGGTAGGCGACCCCTTTATGGAAAAACTTCTCCTTGAGGCTTGTCTCGAAGTTATGGATAAGGGATTGATTGTGGGCATTCAGGATATGGGAGCGGCTGGATTAACCTGCTCAACCACTGAAATTGCCGCTAAGTCAGGGACAGGCATCCGAATTAATCTTGATCTCGTTCCCCAGCGAGAAGAAGGCATGACTCCCTATGAAATTATGCTTTCCGAATCTCAGGAAAGAATGCTCCTAATCGCTCGGCCAGAAAATGTTCCTGAAATCCAAAAAATTTTTGCCAAATGGGATCTTGATGCGGTTGTTATCGGCGAAATAACCGACAGTCAAAAACTCGAAGTTTTCTTTCAAGGGAAAAAAGTGGTTGACGTACCGGTTGAAGCAGTTGTTAATTTATGCCCCGTTTATGATCGTCCCAGCCGAAAGCCTGAAAATTACGATTTCTTACATCACCTTGATTATAATTCCCTTGATCAAGCTCAGAATTTCAATGAAGTTCTCTTAAGCCTAATCTCTCATCCAAATATAGCTAACAAAGAGTGGATTTTTCGGCAATATGACCATATGGTCCAAACCAACACAGTTCTTTTACCTGGAGCAGATGCCGCTGTTCTGCGGATCAAAGGCAGCAAAAAGTTTTTGGCAATGACGCTCGATGGTAATGGTTTGTATTGTTATCTTGACCCGAGAACTGGCGGAAAAATTGCAGTGGCTGAAGCTTGCCGCAACTTAGCCTGTGTCGGGGCTAAGCCTTTAGGTATAACTAATTGCCTCAACTTTGGTAATCCAGAAAAACCAGAAATCATGTGGCAATTTTCAGAAGTAGTCACAGGAATGGCTGAAGCCTGCCGATATTTTGATGTTCCTGTCACTGGCGGCAATGTGAGTTTTTACAATGAAACTGAAGGAAAACCAATTATTCCCACACCTGTCATAGGCGCTGTCGGCCTGATTGAAGGTCT
This sequence comes from uncultured bacterium, assembly GCA_938092135.1. Taxonomy (GTDB): domain Bacteria; phylum Acidobacteriota; class Aminicenantia; order Aminicenantales; family CALLJL01; genus CALLJL01. The sequence goes on along the minus strand of CALLJL010000001.1, from coordinate 145,926 downwards.
AAGTCAACCCTGTTCACCTGGGTTTAAAAATGAGGGTGATTTAATTATCTTAGCTGGCGCGAACAAAGAAGAATTAGGAGGAAGCCTATATCTACAGATAATGTTCGGATTAGAGAAGGGATGGCCACCTGAAATTGATTTAGAAGCTGAAAGAAAATTACATCTCTTTTCTATCGAAGCTATAAGAAGAAATCTAGTCGAATCAGCCCACGACATTTCAGAGGGAGGATTGGCTGTTGCCTTAGCTGAATGCTCCTTTTTAAGTGATAAAAGATTTGGCTTCTTGGTAAATCTCGAAGACCGGATTCGTCCCGATGCCCTTCTTTTTGGTGAAACCCAATCAAGGATAGTTTTCAGCTTAAAAAAGGAAAATTTCTTGGCTTTCGCTCAACTTGCTGCCCAGAAAGAAGTTCCAATTAAAATAATCGGCCAGGTTCAAGGAAAGAGAATGCTTTTTTACCAATCGGGAAATCTTCTCATCGATTTAAAGGTGGAGGAGGCTTTCGATATCTGGAAAAATTCCCTGGAAAAAATTCTCTCGCCTTTTTAGTTGAGGCTAAGATTGAAATCAAAATTAAAATCAAATTTCCGGCTAAGTCGAAATTCCTGCTTTCTTGCCCTTGTCTTTAGCCTTTTTCTTTTTCCTTCCTTTCTTTGCGGATTAGACATTTCCCTTATTTGGTCAGCTGGATTAAATCGTTCTTCCTTTTTTCTTATCAATCGTAGTTTGACCTCTTGGGTAGAAAAAATGTCCAAAGAAGCCTTAAGTCAAGGCTGGCAGGTTAAAGAGTCCTCCTCCCCTAGTCTTCGATATGGATATGAATTGGAAATCGGGTTGCAAATGGCTCTGAGTTCAAAACTTTCCCTAGGTTTTTCCTCTGGCTTCCTCTATTTTGAATTAACTGAGAAAAAAAATTTCCTTAAGATAATAAAAGAAAATAGCACTTATTTTTATGCTCATCCAGTCAAAGCAACAGCAATTCCTGTCGGCTTGAATCTAATTCATTTTCTTCCTCTAACTAACAATTTTAGTTTTTTTATAAAAGGCGGAGCGGGATTGCTTTTGGCTCGCTACATCGACAGAGAAGCTAATCGAAAAGAAACAGATTTAAGATTTGTTTATCCAGTTTATCAAAATGCCACGGCCACTTCTCCTTTCTTCTTGTTAGGTACCGGCTTAAGCTTTCGACCTGAAAGGGCAACTGCTTTTTACCTTGAGGCCGCCTATCGACTGGCCAGGGTCGAGAACTTTAAAGGTGTCAATAAATCAGGCCAAAAGGGGCCCCTGGAATTTTATGAAGAATATCTCCCCTCCTTTGATTTCTGGCAGGCCCGTTTAATAATTGTTACTACAGAGCCTTCTCCAGAGCTCATTCGAGAACGCCAGAAATCAGTTATTGATTTCAGTGGATTTTCCATTAAAATAGGCGTGAAAGTTACATTTTAATCAAGGGGAAATGTTCATGTCCCAGGAAATTTTTAGGAGTCCAAAAAAAAGAGGCCGGATAGCTGTTTTTCTTTCTGGTCGAGGCTCTAATTTTCGGGCTATCCATGATGCCATCTTGGCTGGCAAAATCAACGCCGAGATTGTGCTTGTTTTCAGCAACCGGCCGGAGGCACCTGGACTTGCCATAGCCCGTGAACGTGGATTGGAAACCTTCGTTCTCAACCCTAAACTTTATCCGACAAAGGAGGAATATGACCGAGAAATTCTCAAAGAACTGCTCAAAAGGGAAGTTGACCTAGTTTGTCTTGCCGGCTACATGAGGATATTGACTCCAGTTTTGTGCCAAGCCTATCGTTATCGGATCATGAATATTCATCCTGCTCTCCTCCCCTCTTTTCCAGGCCTGAATGCCCAGCGGCAGGCCCTTGAATGGGGTGTCAAATATTCTGGAGCCACAGTTCATTTTGTTTCTGAGGAAGTGGATATGGGACCAATTATCCTCCAGGCGGTTGTACCAGTTTTCCAAGATGATACGGAGGATTCCCTCGCTGAAAGAATACTTAAAGAGGAACATCGAATTTATCCGGAAGCAGTTCGCCTTTTCTTTGAAGGTAAACTCGAAGTTAGAGGCCGCAGAGTATATATTATTGACTAAAAATCAACCTAATAATTTTTCTATAACTGGATTGGGAGATTGAAAATGGAGACGAACGACCTCAAGCTCATGGCAAGAGAACAATTTGATTATCTTAAAAAGGGAACGGTGGAAATTATTAATGAAGAAGAACTTCTGGCACGATTAGAAAGGTCATTAAGAGAAAGAAGACCACTTCGGATAAAAGCTGGTTTTGACCCCACGGCTCCAGATATTCATCTTGGACATACTGTTCTCCTGAGAAAGATGAAACATTTTCAAGATTTGGGGCATGAAGTCATCTTTCTTATCGGTGATTTCACTGGATTAATTGGCGACCCTTCTGGCCGTTCAGTCACCCGCAAGCCTATGACCAGGGAAGAAATCAATCGCAACGCTGAAACCTATCGCCAGCAGATTTTTAAGATTCTTGATCCTGAAAAGACTATCGTTGATTTCAATTCCCGTTGGTTAGGTTCATTAACCAGCTTTGAAATCATTACCCTTACAGCCAAATACACTGTGGCTCGTCTTCTTGAACGTGATGACTTTGCTCTTCGTCTCAAAGGGGGGCTACCAATAGGGGTCCATGAGATTCTTTATCCTCTAATGCAGGCCTACGATTCGGTGGCCCTCAGGGCTGATGTTGAGCTAGGCGGAACCGACCAAAAATTTAACCTTCTTGTTGGCCGTGATATCCAGCGCGAATTTGGTCAGGAGCCACAAATAGTTATTACCATGCCTCTTCTCGAAGGTCTCGATGGAGTGGAAAAAATGAGCAAGTCCTTAGGTAATTACGTGGGAATTACAGAGCCACCTAAGGAAATCTATGGCAAAATAATGTCGATTTCCGATCCTCTCATGTTTCGATATTATGAGCTTTTAACCGATATCAAACTTGACCAAATCGAAGCCTGGCGTAAGGAAGCTGAGGCAGGCAGAATAAACCCCCGTGATCTAAAAGCTAGATTAGCCTGGTTGATTGTCGCCGATTTCTGGGGAAAAGAAGAAGCTGATAAAGCGGCTCGGGAATTTGACCGGGTTTTCCGGCAGAAGGGGATGCCTGAAGAAATGAACGAAATTGCCATTTCTTTTTTGTCGGCCGAAAAAGAGGAATTAAGCCTTAATATTGTTGATTTACTCGTTAATTATAGGTTGGCTCCATCGCGCAGTGAAGCCAAGAGGCTCATTAGACAAGGCGGTGTTGATCTCAATGGCCAAAGAATTGAAGATATAAATTTTAGAATTGATTTCAGCCAATCGAAGGAACACATTCTTCGCCTTGGAAAAAAGAAATTCTTTCGCTTGAAAAGAACAGACTAAGCTAAATCAATCTTGAGTTAATCTTTCGAATAATATTCCCTCTTCCCATTCTATGGCCATCCCTATTATCTTCAATATTTTCGTTAGGGGCAGTTTTTTTATTCAGATGATTTTGGAACAGGCCGAAGTAATGCCGGTGGCTTCGCCTCGGGTTCCTGACCAAAAACTCTAAAGTAAAGGCGGGGAAAAGCATCCTTGCCGCCAGCAAGAAGAAAGGCCATGGGCATGGCCCGGCGGGCCAGCCTGATCATTCGACCAACAACCTGGCGAATATCCCATTGAGCGGAAAGGTCTTCCCTCAGCCTCGATATATGATAGAGTTCACGAACATTGGCTTTAAATAGAACCCGGCGCCGATGGGCATTCGTGAGAACATAATTTGCAGCTTCGCCGATGGAAGGTTTGAGTTGATTATAAAGGTTTTCAACTTCATTTATCATCCGCAGAAATTCTCGCCTTGCCCCAATAGCTTTTATTGAAGGGGGAATGGTAATTCCAAGGGAGGGGTCATAGGCCTGACAGGTTAAGGTAGCCATTCTGTGTCTTTTAAGCTGGGCAAAGCAGGAAGCCGAAACAGTTAATTCAAAGGTAAGATCGACATGTTCAAATTCCCTTAAAAGGCGATCATAAAATTCGAGCCGTCGTAGACTAGCCAGAAAAAACCGCTTTTTTTCCTTCGATGGCCATTCCTTCAGGAATTGCTGACAAGTTTCAAAGGAAAATGGGTAAACCCGATGCAAAAGACAGGCGAGAAGATAATCATCCCCGCCGGGAGTCAAATTGATAAGTCTGACCAATTCATCTTTCTTATTATTCCCTTTTATTTTAATTTTCTTTTTTTCTTCCCTGAGGGCATTAATGGCCTCTCTTAAATCATCATAAGTCAAACTTTCATAGGGACTGGCTTCGGTAAAAAGAAGTAAAGAGGGGGCGATTTGGCTGGCAAGCTCATAGAGTTTTTTTGCGAGACTTCTTAATTCTGCCAGTTTAGAGCTGGCTAAGCGGCGAATCATAAGTTCAAGAGTCCGGGCGTTAACAGTCATTCCTAATTGGCTCTGAGTGGATAAGCTTAAAACGTAGCGAGCATCCTCCTTGGCCCAGTTATCAAGGATAACCTGATTTTTAGGATCAGAGGCATAATCCTTGTATTGTTCAAAAAAATAACCTCTTAACCGTTCATACAAGGACTGATAAAGTTCATGTTGACGTCGAGTTAAATTAATAAATTCCTCCTTTTGACCAGCTTCCTGGATTTCTTCTGGGACAACCACTTCTCCAGCCAATTTAACATAACGTTGCGATTTCTCCGTATATGAAGCGAGGCGAAAATGCTCGACCTCTTCAATGGCCAGCCGGCTGAGACCAATGATATCGAAATTAAAAACAGCATGTTCAGCCACCGAATGATGGCCCATTTTAAAAATAATTGTTTCATTGGAACGCCGGGCTCGAGCCACTTCTTTCCTGGCATCAGCCCTTAATTCGTCTACAGGTCGGGGATCACGGCTGATGCGAGCGTAGGCCGCGGAAAGAGTTTCCGGAGTTATATCGAGCCTGGGAGGACTATTTTGGGCTAATTCTTCAATAACTTTAGAATCAAGGTTATAACCAGCCAATAAAACTTTCATCTTTCCTCCTGTGCTCAGAATATTCTATAGACCATCAAAAAAGTCAACGCTGAGAAAATTAAGGGCTGGAATCAATTCGCCAAAGAAAAAAATGAGCTTTAGGGAAAAATCCTTTTAACCATCCTAGGGGCAAGCTTCCTTTTTCTATTTTACTTGTTATCCTCTTCCACCATTTTCTTTAATTGAGAAAGAAAATCAGGAAAGGCAGATTCGACCCGGTTCCAGTTAGGAATAAGAGGGGAATAAAGAGGGTTGGCCATAAATTCTTCCCCGGCTATCTGAAGGGCTTGAGTAAAGGCTTCAACCGTCGAGCTTTCTTCATGGTAATCAAAGAACAGACCGTTAAAGGCCGCCTCGTCGCGATAGCGTTTAACCTCATCCTTAGCTGTTCGCTGATAATTAATCAATAGGGTTCTCAATCCGCTCTCACTCAAAATGATTCCTTCAATGGCCAGATTTCGAAAGATTGATTTAGCTATGTCGATGGCCATTTTCATCAGTCCGGTTTTTGGATTATCAGCGCTGAGGGGCTGATGCTTGTGTTCGTAGGTTTCGCAGATTTCGGCCTGACAGATGCGGCGGAGAGAATAATTTCGGTAAACCTCAGCCAAAGTTTCCACTTCAAGGCCCCAATCATTGGGAATGCGGTTCACTCGGGATAAATCAGAGAGCATAGCGAATTCTCCAGCCAGGATGTAGCGGAAACTGCCTAAATAAACAAGGAAAGGCACATAACCAAAAAGGCGGATCAAACTTTTAATAAGCGGAGTAACGAAGAGGCGGGTGACGCGGCCATGCATGCGGTCGGTAACCCGAGCATAATATCCCTTACAAAAGGCATAATCGATGGTCGTTGAGGCTATAGGATAAACAAGTCTCGCTAGAAGCTCCGGCGTATAATTAACAATATCGCAGTCATGGAGGGCAATTACTTTGCTCTTCTCCCGAGCAATAATGTAGCCATAAGAAATCCAGGCCGAACGTCCTTTTCCGTCAACTCCAGCTGAAAGGTCCTTCTCTTCTAGGCTTCTGAGAAAATCCTCCATCTTCGGCCCTGAAGTCCAAATGACGACATGCCTCTGAGGTAAAACAGAAAACAGTTCTTTGGCTCTGATAAAATGCTCTTCCTCTTGGGTTCGGCCTAAAGCGATGACAATTTCATTTAAATATTCAATTTCTTTAAGATGCAAGAGAATGGTTTGAAGGGCCTGGCTTTCCAGTTCAGCCGGCGTTACTGGTAGAACAAGAGCTATTGGCCGATGGCGGTTAAATTCTTTCAGCTCAGCTTCCATTCTTTCCCGATCGAAAGGCCTAAGGCGATGAAAGGTAGTTAAATGACCCTGATGAAAATCAGCCATGATGACCTCCCGAAGAAATTATTGAGGAATTATCAAATAAAATTAATCTTCCCTTGATGAAAGTAGGCTTAAAATTGCCTGATTCCAGCCGACAGGACCAATTTCAGGAATATAGGTTATTTTTTTTATTTTAATTCGCTCGTCGTAAGTGCGATCAGGTTTCTGAACAAGAAAGCCTATTTCAGCTACTTTAAACATAGCTTCGTCATTGTGACTATCACCAATTGCAACTGTTGTTACCTTACCAAAAAGCTGGGCATAAAATTTTTTAAGTATTTTACAAGCTTTACCCTTATCGTTATTTCCTGTTAAATGATAAAAACGGCTTCCCCCCAGGATTTTAAGGCCTTTTTTAGCGGCTTCTTTTTTTATTTTGGCAAGCTTTTCCTTTTGGCCAAGAATAAAGGGTTCATCATACTCTCTTTCTTGGGCTAAAGCCGCCATTTCGGCTGAAAGTCCGGATAAGGTGATAATTTCTTCCAGGCTCATGTCGCCAAAGCCTCGAAAATCTAAGTCAAATCTTTGACGATAGAAATTGAGAAACTGACGAATTTTTTCGTATCCTTTGCCAAGCTCAATAACTTTATAATCACCTCGATTTATCGCTTGTGGTAGGGAAAAAGGGAAATAATCGAAAGGGATATAGATAGCGCCTCCATTTTCAACGATAAAGGGATGATGGTTATTCATCCTTTGTCGCCAGTATTCGGTCTCAGCCCGAGTTTTACTCGTACAGAAAATGAGAGGAATGTTGGCTTTGGCTAAAATTTGGAGGGCTTCGCCGGCAGGTTCAAAAGAAAAGGTTTCATGATCAAGAAGGGTGCCGTCGAGATCAGAAAAAATTATTATATTTTTTCTTCGATTAATAGCTATACCTCAAAGTCTTAAGAAAGAGGGTTTAAGCTAAAATCTTCTATATTTTAAAGTTTGACCCTTTCTTTGTCAAAGAAAATTATAAGCCCCTTTGCCAGTTTTAATTTTTCGAAGGATTTAACTAGGATTGATTAAACCAAGCTAAATAGGATAAAGTAAGCTCAAATGACCTTCAGGCTAAAGCCAGACCGAGGTCAAATTCTCTTTTCAAAAAAAGGCCAGCAAAAAGAAACAACTATCGAGAGGGAGGCTGATTTGACAGGAATTATTCTGGCCGGCGGACAGGGAAAAAGGTTTGGGAAAGATAAGGGTGATATTTTTCTATGGGGAGAGTTATTAATTGAAAGAATTGTGAAAATTTTAAGCCAATTCTTTACCGAAATTTTGATTATCACTTCCCGGGATAAACAGGAGAATTATCGACAGAAGTTTTCGAGTTTAAATATAAATATTTTCCCTGATATTTTTGACCGAAAGGGACCCCTAGGCGGCCTCCATAGTGGCCTTAATTTTTCTTCTAATTATCATTCTTTTGTCGTTGGATGCGATATGCCCTTTCTTAATCCATCGCTAATTAATTATTTCAAAAAGGTCTCAAAGGAAAATGATGTGGTTGTGGCCCGATTAAAATCAGGCTTTGAACCTCTTCATGCTATTTACTCTAAAAGATGTCTCCCTTTCATCGAAGAGTGTATCCAAAGGAATGATTTGAGAATTTTCGATTTTTACGATAAAGTTAAAATTAGAATCCTGAGCGAAGAAGAAATAGAAAGATTCGATCCTAAAAAATTGAGCTTTTTCAACATTAATACCGAGAAAGACCTAAAAGAGGCAATGAGAATCCAAAAATTTCTGACCCAAAAAAGAAATTATCAACCATGATTCCTATCATCTGTATTGTAGGCTATTCAGATTCAGGGAAGACAACTCTGATTGAAAAAATAGTCCCGGAACTCAAGAAAAGGGGTTATAAAATCGGCACAATTAAGCACGACACCCATGGCTTCGAGATTGATAAAGAAGGGAAGGATAGTTATCGACATAAAAAAGCAGGAGCATCAACTGTTTTAATTTCCTCTCCAAGTAAAATTGCTTTAATAAGAGATGTTGATAAGGAATTGCCCCTTAATGAGTTGATCAAGTACTTTGAAGACGTCGATTTAATTTTAACGGAAGGCTTTAAGCGAAGCTCCTATCCGAAAATTGAGGTGTTCCGAAAGGGTCAACAGAAGAAACTTCTCTGCACTAAAGAAGATAACCTTATAGCCATTGTCTCTGACCAGATCTTTGATACCGACGTCCCTCAATTTTCCTGGAAAGAAGTGGAGCGTCTGGTCGATTTTATAGTTGATAAATTTCTTAGCTAAATTGAATTTGGGTCAAAACTTTTAAGCCAATAATATTTTAAAAAAATCACTTATCTTCAATTTGGCTGGCGATAAAAATAAGGCAGTCGCGGGTTGATCTGGCCAGCGCTTGATAAAAAGAAGTGGCGGTCGCTTTCTCTAAGTCTTTAGTAAACTGAAAGACCCATCTTCCCAGATGTTCGTGCAGGAAACTTTTTATCAAACCCTGGTAATAAGAAGTGTCTTTACCCTTCTCACCCAGCCTATCAAATAAAATGGCTAAAAAATTTAATTCTACCCCGATGTGGTCAGGCATGATTTGGTCTATCGTCAAACCGGTTCGCTCATAAAAAGCCTTTACCTTCTCAAAGGCCTCTTGCCTCATGAGCCTCTGGGGGGAGGTATAAACAGATTCCAAAGGTGGACAGGGAAGTTTATAGGGACCAATAAAAAGCCTGGTGTATTCCCAGTGAAGGTCCTCCAATTGCTTTTCCGATTCAAGCTTTAATTTCCTAATGACCTCTTTTAAACTCTGGAGATAATCGGAGCAGTTATCATCGATTAATTCTTCCCATCTTCTAAGAGCCTCCCTTGTAGGCGGGAAAAGGTAAATACTACTTAATAATTTCAAATCTTTGGAAATTCTCCTTTTGTTAAGCCCTAATTTTTTCAAAGCAATAACCCTTTTTACTTCATCGCGGAAAATCTTATGGACGGTTTGGTCAATTCTGGGTCAGCAAACCCTGGCAATGTCTTCTGAGGGGGTCTTCTGTAAATTTCGGGCGGAATTTTCCCGGCCTCAATATCCTCCATTCTTCCATGCCAAAGAGCATAGCCAAGACAAGTGCGAACGCAAGCGGGGGGAAGGCCTTCACGTAAGCGATGATAGCAAAAATCACACTTATCAACTTTCTTTGTGGCCTCATTGAATTGAGGCGCCCCGTAGGGGCAAGCAGCTATACAGCGTTTACAGCCGATGCATTTGCCCTGGTCATGAAGGACAATTCCGAATTCCTGTTCCTTGGTATAAGCTCCCACAGGACAAGCCTTCAGGCATGCTGGCTCGGCACAATGGTTGCAAGAAAGGGAAATATATCTTACTTTAACCTGAGGGTATTTCCCTTCTTCCCGGATAATGACTCTTCGCCGGCGAAGGCCTACGGGCAGGTTAAACTCCTGTTTACATCCCGCCTCACAAGCTCTACAGGCGACACAATTATTTTCATTGTAATACCAGGCCATTTGAGTTGTGGCCATTTTCATCACCTCCCTAAGCTTTGCGGATTCTAACGCCTACTTCTTTATGAACAGCCTGACCTGAAAATCTCTCTGCCTTTCCGGGCAAAAACTGTCCATCAGCTGTTCCTGCAGGCGACCAGGTATTAATTTTGTTTAGCGCTCCCCTAGCTATCTTACCAAATGCCCAGTGGCCATAACCATGCTGAAGGGCCACAACCTCAGGGTGAATTCTCTCTGTTAGCTGCACAGTGGCTTTTGCTCGAGCAAAAGGTGATTCTATCCAGACAGCATCGCCGTCCTTTAAGCCAAGCTGCTCGGCAGTTGCCGTGTTAATCAGAAGAGGATTATCAGGTTTCATCTCCATGAGGTAATCATTGTTGAAAGTTCGAGAATGGGTATGCTCTGCCTGTTTAAAATTGATCAGATAAAGGGGAAAATCAGCGGTTGGTTTATCTTCGGGTTCATGATATTCGGGAAGACCACTGTAACCGTGCTTTTTTAAAACAGTGGAGGCAAGCTCAAGCTTTCTTGTGGGGGTATTAAATCCTCTCATAATCTTTTCGCCAATTTTTATGCCCACAGGTTTACCCTCTTTGTCCATGACTACCCCTGTCTTCTCATCAATCGTTCCGCCCTCAGGTAGGGGAATTTCCCTTTTGAACTTTTCATATTCAGTCTTACCGATCATCACCAGAGTTGTTTTCTTAAAGGTTTCCCAGTCCTGCCTCTTCGAATAAGGGGTAGGAATATATTCATCAGCATAATAGGAGTCATAAGAAAAGTCGTAAGGAGCATAGCCCTTTTTATCCCTGAGGCCCATTTTCTTCATTACGGCCATCCAAAATTCTACTTCTGTCATTCCCTTTATCACTGATTTAACCACGGGCTTTCTCAAGCCAAGAACAGGCCAGGTTACCCAGTAAGCATTAAAATCATACCTTTCCAGATAAACCGATCCGGGAATCAAAATGTCGGCCAGCTCCGCCGTTTCGCTCATATAAATATCCTGAACAACAACGAATTCAAGTTTTTTAATAAATTCAATGTTTTTTTGAGTATTGGGGACGGACATGACAAAATTTTGGAAGACAAAAACCGCAGCCCTGGGCGGTGTAACTTCAGGGCTCCAGTATTTATTCTCCAAGACAGCATCCCTGACTTCCACATAGATACCCGAGTCATGGCCGAGGATATATTTAGTTCCTTTGCCATCAACTCTTGGTTTTTTTAATGAGGGCAAATCGACGTCAATTTCATGATGCCTGGGACCAATTCGCTGAGGCTCGATCATCGTGCCTGGCTTATCGATCATTCCAAGTAAAGCCGGCAGAACAGCAATGGCATAACTTCCTAAGGTGCCATTGGTATGATGGCCAGGACCGCTCCAGGCATCAATAACCACAGGTTTGCCAGCTTTGGCGGTTTCTCCGATTTCAGTGGCTATTCTTTCAATGGTCGCTGCGGGGATACTGGTAATTTCCTGGGCCCATTCAGGGGTTTTATCAGAAACATAGGCGGCATATTCATCAAAGCCAGTACACCATTCTTCAATAAAAGCTTTATTGATCAAATTTTTCTTAATAAGAACATGGCCTAAAGATAGGGCCAGGGCACCATCCGTTCCTGGTCTAATGGGAATCCACTCATCGGACTTACTGGCTGTCTGGTTATAGAAGGGGTCAACGTAGACCATCTTCGCTCCTTTCGCCCGACCCCTCATCCAAATACCAAGAAGATGTGCCCATTTCATTGCGCCGAGAAGGTTCCAGCCGAATATAAGAGCATAGGAAGTATTTTCAAAATCAGCCAAGGGACGATCGTTTCCCATGACGAGTTTAAAGGCAGCTTTTCTGGCCACATCGCAGAGGTTGGAATGATTGAAATAGTTAGGCGTTCCGTAAAGCTTACAGAAGTCCTGCTGGATATGGGTGAAAGAATGGTCTTCACTGAACCATAAAAGGCTTTCGGCGCCGTATTTTTCCCTTATCCTCTGCAGATTCTGAGCCACGTGGTCTATCGCCTCCTCCCAACTTATGGCTTTCCACCGGCCACTTCCTCTTTCTCCCAGCCTTATCATCGGCGTCTTCAACCGATCAGGGTCATAGAGGGTTCTGAGGCCAGAATTTCCCTTGGGACAGATTCGGGCAGCGCAATCTTGGTCAGGGTATAAAGCGCCAAGCTCCTTGAGCACATCTTCGTAGTTCGTCGAAATATTGGCTATGTTATTAGGATTGGCCAAAGCTTCAATTTTAATGGCGCGACCATTAACCACCTTGACTTTTATTCCACATTGCCCGCCACACATATTGCAATTGGAATTAATCCACTCTCCTGCTTCCGAAAGAATCGAAAGACTCTCTTGAGCCCTGACCTCTCGGAAAAGGCCAAGCTTACGATCCCAGACAAGGCCGCCAGCAATAGCAGAGCTAGCTAGACCTGTCGTCCATTGAAGAAAAGATCTTCGGGAAAGCTTCTTTCCTATAATTTCGGCCATAAGATTCTTTTCCTCTTCTCCCCTTCTTCGCATTACACCCCTCCTTTCACGTCTCGAAACTATTTTCGTGCCTTTAAGTTATTTCGAGAATAATTTTTTAAACCCTTTTCGCCACCACTGTGGCAGAGGGCACAAAGCCCGGGGTCCACCTGTTTTCGCAAAGCCGAAGCAGAACCCTCTCTCAAATCAACAGACTCATGGCAATCAGAACAATTCTTGGGCGTTTCGAGCTCTGATTCGAGATGGACTCGATGAAAAGTTTTGAACCGACCATCAAGAGTCTCCTCCTTGAGGATCCTCCCATGACAGCCAAGACATTGCTCGTTCGGAATCTTACCCGCCTTCTTATGGAGATCGATCAGGTTCTTCTCCTGGGCAAAAATAAAAGAAACCATAATTATTAGCCCTAAAATTAAAATCTTTTTCATCATAACCCCTTTCTTTCAAAAATTCCAAAAGGTCCCAAATTATTCTTTCCTTTAAAAGGAATAGAAAAAAGTAAGCTTAAAATGGGCATCGCTTTTAGGTTTAACCCCTTCGGTTGTCTCGTAGGTCACGAGCATTATGTTTGGAATAAAACTTATATTTTTTAATATTTTCAGATCTATGCCGGCAATGATAAGATGGAAAGGCGATTCGCTATTCAGGGGAACATAGCTCTGGGTTGAAACGCCTGGAATAGGGTTTATGGCCCTATCATATCTAAAAAGAAGAGAGATTTTTGCCGAAGGGTTAAGAACAGCCAAGGCTGAAAGCAAATTTAATTTAATATCGGCCTGCCCTGATCCCTGCCCTCTTGTCTGATGGCAATACATAAGGCCCAAGCGAGCTTTTTCTTGCTTCCAGCCAATAAATCCCTGATAGGTTAAAACCTCTTTGCCCGGGCCATCAGCTCCATAATCGCCGTATACTTCAAAAGAAAGGCTTTTGTTTAGATTAAAAAGAAACGAACTCATAATCTTTTTATATTTATTAACCTCTGATTTAGTCCCTTCACCATTGGCCAACTGGAGGTGGTAACCAAATCTTTTTTCTTTTCCAAAAAAACCCCTAAAAGCAAGGCCAAAATCTCGGGAATCGCCCATTTTGAAGAGATCTAAAGGTGTTTTCTCCACCGAGCGGTATCCCCAAAAACTTTCGATATACTCCCAGGTAGGAGTCGGAGAAATTCCTAAATAAATATTGTGGTTTCCCTTTTTGTACTGAAGATAAGCATCCTTGACATAAGGCTTAAGAGTATCCTTTGTCTTAAAATCTCCATAGCTATTAAGCTCGACCCTGAAGCGGGTGGACCAATTATCATTAATCTGAAAATCGTAAGTGAAGTAGATTCTACGAAACCAAAAGCCATTCTGGCCCTTTAGATCGCCACGATGGTGACTAAGGATATAATAAAAATCACCGAACATATAGCCGCTAAACTTGCCTTGAGCTATTAATATTCCGGTAAAAATATTAAAGCTTATAGTAATTATAAAAATCCTTTGTAATTTTATTAATTTTCGGAAAAATCGTTGAGTCATTTTCGCCCCCTATGTTTTTTCACCTTTTAATTTTACTCCTTAAGTCTTTTAAGTAATTCAAAGAATTCTTTCCATATTTTCAATAATTTTTCAACCTGATTTTTGCTGAAGACTTTTAAGGAATATTATAATCAGGAGAAGAGAGTCTGTTTTCAAGGCTCTTTCCCTTTCCTCCAATTCTTTTATCTTTCCTCTGAAAACGGTCACGCCAAGGAAAATTAGAGGTAGAAAACAAAGCCCCAGATTTAGCCAAAAAAGTTGCTTAGATTTGAACTTCCTTGCAGAAAAGGCATCTTTTCCTTAAAATCTTCAGCCCCCGACTTATAGGCTATCAGCTCTCAATGTATTGACAAAAGACGATCATGTTAGATAATGAGAGAAAACTTAATATATGAAATCAATTATGGATTATTCAATAAAAATAGGTGGAGAAGCCGGGCAGGGAATCCAGACTGTCGGTGACACCCTGGCCCATATCTTCGCTCGCGCCGGCTATTATGTTTTTTCCCATCAGGATTATGAATCGCGAATAAGAGGGGGACACAATTTTTACCAGATTCGCCTAGCTGATAAGCCTGTTTCCTGTTCAAGGAGCAAAATTCATCTTCTAGTGGCCTTAGACAAAGAAAGCATTCTTCTTCATGAGAAGGAGCTGAGTGAGAACGGTCATGTTCTCTATGATTCTTTTTATTTAAAAGAAAAATTTAAAAAAGCCAATTTTCTTGATGTCCCTCTTACTGAGCTAGCCGTAAAACACGGAGGAAGCAAAATCATGGCCAACACGGTCGCGGTAGGCGCTGTAGCCGGCATGCTTGGGATGGACCTGATGATAATTTTAGAAGGGATAAAAAGATCCTTGGCCAAAAAAGGAAAAGAAACCGTTGAAGCTAATTTAAACGCGGCCAAGGCTGGATATTCCTTTGCCCATGAAGAATGCCTTACCTGTTCTTTTATGCTCGCTGAGGTCAAAAACCCTAAGCTGGTCATTTCTGGTAATGAGGCTATTGGCTTGGGGGCCATTGTCTCGGGATTAAAATTCTATTCGGGATATCCCATGACTCCCTCGACTGGAATTTTCAATTTCATTGCTGAACATGCCCTGGATTTCGGCCTGGTGGTCGAACAGGCGGAGGATGAAATTTCAGCCATAAATATGGTCCTCGGAGCTTCCTTTGCTGGCGTAAGAGCCATGACCGCTACCTCTGGAGGTGGTTTTGCCCTTATGGTTGAAGGCTTATCGTTAGCCGGAATGACAGAAACACCAATAGTTATCGTTCTCGCTCAAAGACCGGGTCCAGCCACGGGCTTTCCTACCAGAACTGAAGCGGCTGACCTTCTCTTTGCCCTTCATGCCGGTCATGGCGAATTTCCCAAAGTTATCCTGGCGCCCGGAACGCCCGAGCAAGCCCTTAGCCTGACTTATAAAGCTTTTAACCTGGCCGAAAAATTTCAAATCCCGGTGATCCTTTTGACTGACCAGTATCTGGCTGATTCACAATGGAGCTACGATGGATTAGATTTGACTAATTTTGAATATCGCGATTACCGTTTAAGAGGAGAAGACTTTAGGGGATTAAAGGAATATAAACGACATGCCTTTACTGAAAGCGGCATTTCTCCTCTGGCTATTCCAGGAGAAGCTGAACACGTCATCGTAACTGATAGCGATGAGCATGACGAGGATGGACATATTGTCGAGGATGCTGAGACGAGAATTAGAATGGTTACAAAGAGACTTTTCCGGAAAATGCCCCTTATTAAAAAGGACATGTCACCTCCATTGCTCTATGGAGATATTAATCCAGAAATTCTCCTTGTCTGTTGGGGATCAGGATACGGAATAACTAAAGAAGTGGTGGATGAGCTTTCAGCGGATTATAAAATTGCCATGCTTCACTTCAGTGAACTTTTCCCCTTGCCGGAGGATGAAACCTGGTTAGATATTTTTACAAAAGCCAGAGTAGTCATAAATATTGAGCAAAACGCTACCAGTCAGCTGGCTAAACTTTTACAAATGGAAACAGGGATTAAAATAGAAAAGCATATTAACCGCTTCGATGGACGACCCTTTACGATCGACGAATTAAAGGAGAAAATCGATGCTTTCCTTAAAAGATTTTGAAGGGCAAAAGCCTGCCTGGTGTCCTGGCTGTGGAAATTTTATGATATTGAGGGCTTTCAACGAAGCCATGGTTGAACTGGGTTTAGCCCCCCACGAATTCGTCCTTGTTTCAGGCATCGGTCAGGCGGGAAAACTTCCTCATTACACTCGCGGCCATACATTTAATGGTCTCCATGGAAGAACTCTACCGGTTGCCACGGGGATAAAATTGGCTAACCATAAGCTAAAGGTTTTTGCTGTGGCAGGCGACGGAGATTGCTATGGAGAGGGAGGTAATCATCTCATCCATGCCATTAGAAGAAACCCCGATATAAAACTCTTAGTCCATAATAATCAGATATATGGATTGACTAAAGGGCAGGCCTCGCCCACCTCAATGAAGGGAATTTTAACCAAAACCCAGCCTTTTGGGGTTATCTCTGAAACCTTTAACCCTTTGGCCATGGCTGTGGCTCTTGATTGCAGTTTCGTGGCCAGAGGTTTTTCCGGATATTCAGAACATCTGAAAGAATTAATCAAGGAAGCTGTTCATCACCGGGGATTCGCCTTGATTGATATTTTACAGCCCTGCGTTAGCTTCAATAAAATTAATACCTATCAATGGTATAAGGCAAGAGTTTATGAGCTTGACAATACTTACAACCCCGAGGATAAGATTTTGGCCTTCCAGAAGAGCCTTGAATGGGATGATCAAATTCCCTTAGGTATCATCTACCGAGTGAATAAACCAACACTGGAAGAACAGATTCCTGTTTTAAAAGAGGAACCTCTGGTAAAGCAAAAACTTCAGCTCGGAAAAGGGCAGGAATTGTTAAATTCTTTTTATTAAGTTTCTTTTTATGCTATTAAATTTCTTTTTGAGCCAGACTGAGCAATAATAAAAAAAATAGTCTTTAAATAGCTCTTGTAGATAGCCTTAGCCTATTTTTAGCCTTCTCTGGCGTCGGCTTTGGTGAAATTAGAATATGTAAATTAGAATATAAACTAAAGATGAGGCGACTCAGATGGAATCAAAATTTATCGGATGTCTCCTAGGAGTAGCGTTAGGAGATTCCCTGGGAGCCAGAAGAGAGGGCGCTCTGAGCATTCTGGACAAGCCTAATAATTTTAAGGATGTCATCAGTTTGAATTATACCGACGATACGGCGATGACCATAGGTCTTGCTGAATCGCTAATTGAAAAAAATGGCCTCGACCCTGAACATCTGGCCCGAAGGTTTTTAGAAAATTATGAGAAAGAACCATGGCGTGGATATGGTCCAGGTCCGCCGACAATTTTTTTTAGCTGGAAAAGGGGAGCATCCTGGCAGGATGAACTGGATAAAAAAATTTATCCTGGAGGCTCCTTCGGCAATGGTTCAGCTATGCGGGTGGCGCCTATAGGTCTTTTTTATTGCGATTCGCCTGAACAGCTGCGACAAGCCGCCTATTTATCGAGCCGCCTTACCCACTCCCATCCTCTGGCCATGGAGGGAGCAGCTTTACTTGCTTATGCCGTAGCCCTGGCATTAAAAGAGGATCAAGATTTTTTAGATAAATTGATGGCCTTTGTCGAACAGGACATCTATAAATTAAAAATAAATAAAATAAAATATTTTTTATCCCGAAAAGATAACCGAAGGGAAATAGTTCGGGAACTCGGCCACGGCATTGAGGCTTTTAATTCCGTGCCGACAGCTATTTTCTGCTTCCTGGCCAATCCTACTTTCGAGGAAGCTATTCTCTATGCCATAAGTCTCGGGGGCGACACAGACACCATAGCCGCTATGTGCGGCGCCATCGCTGGTGCCAGATATGGCCTTGAGGGTCTTCCTGAAAAGTGGCTTCAAAGAATTGAAAATAGAAACTATCTGACCCAGCTAGGTCAACGTCTATATGAAGCCTATCTAAGGAGTAAATAAAGTCCCTCTTCTTAAAATTCTTTAATGTCCCTTTTCTTCACAATTTAATCTCAGCTCGTAATTTTTCTCAAACTTATGGAAGGGATGTAATTCGAATTTTCTTATTAAGAGTCTTTTCTATAGATAAACATCAAGTTGATTTTCGTTCTTGCTTTCTGAACAAACGTACCCTGGCGCTTTAAATAGGTTCCAACTTTACGCATAAAATCCCTGTCAGGTTCGTGCTCATACTCCTTTCTCCCTTTTGAATGAAGGTCAGAAATGACAACCAGCCCTCCTTTTTTGCATACCCTAAACATTTCCTTAATGGCCTCACCTACATTTTTTATATGGTGAAGAGAGTGATAGGCAAATACGGCATCGAAGCTATTATCGGGAAAGGGAAGTTTCTCGGCGTTGGCCCGCCTTATCTCGAGAGAGCCTTTCAATTTGTACCGAGAAGCTTCCTTCCGACTTTTGTGGACTGCCCAAGAAGAGATGTCTATTCCCGTCACCTTAAACCCCCGGCGGGCGAGGAATAAGGACATACATCCACATTTGCCCATACCAACATCGAGGACTTTTCCTGCCTTAAGACCAGAAATCTTCAGAAGCTCTTTCCGGCCCTCAAGGTCTTCCATAGACTTTAAAAACCTGCCTTTTCTTTAAAAGAATATTTCGCTTATTGTCCAGCCAGTTTATCCTGAACATACTTATCCATATTATCATTACCAGCTTTTCTTACCATTTGGGCGATTTTGATGGCCATTTTTATTTCTGTTTCGCGGACGCCCAGCTTTTTGGCTTGTTCTAAATGGTAATCAAAACATGGCTGGCAATGACCAGCTACAGCTGCGGCAATTCCAATGAGTTCTTGGACCTTAGAGTTCATAATTTCCATTATCAATTTCTCCTTTTGCCTTTATCCTTTCTGGTATAAAAATAATAATCTGCCGAGGCCCTCTCCCAAAAGGCAAGACCTCGTTATAAAGAACCTGGGGTTTTAAAGACCCTGCCCACAGCCTCTTGCCTTTCCGAAGGGCCTCTTTCTCGAACCCTTTGTCTTTCTCCTCACCAGCATCTTCCCCTGCAACAATCTAAAGGCACCTTTCAACCCGCCTGGCTCTCATATCAAGGAAGAGCGAAAACTTCTCCTTCCAGGATATTTTTGCCACAAGACAGGTAGGCTTATCAAGATAGAGATTAAAGCCAAGGCTTAAACCTTGCAAGAATAGGAATTTATAAAAGCCAGAATGGACCCTTTAACCATTTTCTGTTTATTGTTGATTACAGCTTCAATCCAATGTTATTTCCTGAAACTCTCCGGTGGTCTCCAGGGCTCATCAAGGACGACAACCTTCACTTTTCTGCCTTCAGCCACCTCAGCCATTTTTCTCTTAACTTCCTCAACCAGGAATGTGGCCAATGGACAGAAGGGAACGGTTAATACCATTTTAATCTCAATTACTTCATCGTCGACATTAACTTCCTTGATCATATTCAGCTCAGGCAAACTCATTCCTATCTCCGGGTCAATCACCTCATTTAAGGCTGCCAAAACCCTGTCTTTATCAAGCATTTTTGCCTCCTGTCGTCTCATTTTTTTGAACCGGCGGCCTCTGCCCTGTGTCTCCCGCTTTAAAGCTGCCGCCCTTATTTCTCTTGTCGAACCTACGTTTGATGCCTTTCAGCTCTTTAATTGAAACTGAGCCGCCAGGCGGTCTGAAAAAAATATGCTCTCTCATCCGCTCTTGAGGAAACTTTCCCAAGCCTTACCTGTTGCTCAACAAACCCAATCTTGCTCGTTTCTTCCAGAAAATCTTCCTTTTATTATTTATTATTTTCCTCCCTCAATTTTTTTTCTTTATTTCTCCGGCGGATTAATCTCTTATCTATTTCCTCAGAAATCTCTATTAATTTAGCTATGATGCTTTCAACTCTGGCCAGCTTGCCCCAGCCTTCGCCGCCGCAGGCCATCGGACCATATTCCGGTCCAACAAATTGATAGCCCAGCTTTTTTAGCTTTTCCAGATTTCCCTGAACAATTGGGTTTAGCCACATATTCTCATTCATTGCCGGAGCAATGACGACAGGCGCTCGGGTGGCCATGATTGTCATCGACAGCATATCATCGGCGATGCCATTGGCGATTTTAACGATGAGATTAGCTTCGCCGGCACAATGAGAAAGATGTCGGCCATCTGGGCTAAAAAAATGGGAGGAATATTCCATTGTTTCGGCTCAACAAATATGTCGGTCACGACGGGGGTGAAGGGAGACGGTTTCTAAGGAAAGAGGACTTATAAACCTTGTCGCTGCTCTGGTCATAATGACATAGACATCAGCCAGCCTGATTCGTAGCTGGGCTATAATTTCGACGGCCTGACAGGCCGCCATTCCGCCGGCGCCCTTCAGGATAATCGTTTTTCCCTACCAGCATTAACCTATCCTTTTTGCCGCTCGCCGATAAAAGCATAAATCTTTTGGGTTAATTCTTTCCGACTTATTTTCCCAAAAAGAGATTGACCGTCTCCAAACTCAACAACCGGGATTTGGTCCTTATATTTTTCATAGATATGACTATTTTCGAGGATATTTACTTTAGAAAAAGAGAAGCCGAGACGCTCGCCTATATCCTCAAGGAGTTCTTCCACCTCCAGGCAGAGAGGACAATTCGGTTTAGTATAAAGAACAATTTCTTTTTCTTTCCCGCTCCTTGTTCTCAAAATTTATCCTTTCTGCTTTTAACAGCTTGACGGCGGAGATATCAAAGTTCCAAAATCAGTGCCTAAGAGTTCGCTTAATCTCCCGGCCACAAGGCGACAAAAATCAAAAGCTTGGATCTGAGCTAAGGAAAACTTTCTAATAACAGGATTGGCAATGATCTTATTTTGGAGATTCCTGAAACTTGCGATCTCATCTCGAGTGAGATTTCTATTTCTTTGATTAAGCCAGAGCTCTCTTTGTTTATTCAGAAATTGAGAAATGAGTTCTTGCGTTTCCCTATCGGTTTCCATTTTTTTGCGCCTCAATATAGGCGACGATGATCAAAGAATTTTTTATGGCTAAAGCAAATTCTATGGCTTTTTCCCTAACTTTCTGGTTCATCTTCTTCCTCTTTAACAGCAACCGGTCGGTGGAGCGCAGGCCTGGCCGAAATCAAATCCGGCGACCTCATTAATTAAATGGCCTAACTTCTGGAAAAAGACCATAAGTTCATCTTGTTTCTTGAGATAATTGCGGATGGTGAAATTGGTAAGCATTTTATCCCGATAAGCCCTGAATTCAGCCTGCAATTGGCTATCATCAGGATTCCCGAACATCTGGAATAATTGTCGTTTCTCTTCATATTCATACAGAATTTTCTGGGTCTCCTGGTCATCCTTGAGATTTTTCCTGGCTTCCTCATAGGCTAAAAATTCAGGAGATTCAGCTATCGCCTCGGCGAATTCTTTAATGGCCCTTTCCAGTTTTTCGTCGATTAAATTGGACTCTAAGTTGTCCATTTAGCCTCTTCGAGATCTAAATCTCATCGGCCTATTATCTACAGCATCCGGGACCGGCTGTGGGCGGACAAAAGGAACTACCTGAGGATCCACGAGAAGAGCCAACAGCAAAACCGCTGAAGACCTGAATCATTTTTTCATTTCCGCACTTGGGACATAGGGGCTTCAGACCTTTTTGCTTCTCGGAAATACTGGCGATAATTTCAATTTTCTCCTTGCAGACGGGACAGATAAATTCATAAATGGGCATTTCTCACTCACCTCCCTGACTCGCTGCTTCAACTTGGTTTATTTTTTCCCGAAGGGCTTCGACAGCTTCTTCGGGGGTGGGTCTACCCATGGAAACGACCTCGTCGTTGACAGCTATTATGGGGAGAGACATTGGTCCGAAAGTGCGAAAAAGAGAGAGAATCTCACGATGGGCCTTCATATCCTCTCCCTTGATAACATTTTTGACTTCGACCTTAACCCCAAGGCTATTTTCAATGTAATCTTTTAGCTGTTGGATCTCTTCCTCTGATTGTCCAATAGGACCGCAACAGGCTGATTGGGGGCCACAGGGAAACTGAAGGGGCATGGTAAATATTCTCACTATGTGGTTGTTCGTCTTCATTAAAACCTCCTTTTAATATTATATCTTTTTTTCCTTTTTTTCATTATGTCTATTTCTTATTTTTTCCTTTTGCTTTTTTAGCTTTCTAAATTTTAGCCTTTCATCATACCCATCCAGGTTGCCATATCGCCTCCCATGAAAGCCATCATCACTTTCATAATCTCCTGCATTTGTCGGGGGTCCTTCATCATGTTCTGGCAAAATTCAGGCATAATAGCTTTAACCACCTCAATTTTCTCCTCAGGACTCAAGCTCTTAAAAAGCTCAATAACTTTTTCTTTACTCACAGTTTACCTCCTACAAAAGATTAAAGATATAACCGGCTATAACACAGCCGATAAAACTTATTCCCACATATAAAGCCAGGATTCTAGCCTTAAAAACTCCGGAAAGCATAGCAATCGAGGGAAGAGATAATCCTGGCCCACCAAGGAGATAAGCCAGAGTCGCCCCTCCCCCCATGCCTTTTTGAATCAAAGCGAGGGCTGTAGGCACTTCAACATAGGTGCAGACATAAGCAAGGACGGCGATAAAAGAGGAAACTAGGACCGAATTGAGCTTTTCGCCACCAACGAGGCTTATCACAACCTTAGTGGGAATTATTACTTTTATCGCCCCGGCAATGATAACGGCGAGAATTAGGTAATAATTGAGTTGAAGAAAAAAATCCCAGGCTGTCTGGAGCATCCTTTTTATTCCCTGGAAAAAGGAAAGCCGCTGATCACCCGTGGGCAAAACAAAGCAAGCCGCCGAAGCATTGGTCGAGACTTCGCTGACTGCGGGAAGATACCAGAGGCCTTCCCTATTGCGGTCAATAATACCGGCTTCGGCTAGGAGAAAAAGCTTTTCTTCTTCTCCAGGAGCAAGCCTTTCAGTGGGAAGTCCTTTGGGGTTTTTCGAAAGAGCCATCCCCACTTTAAAGGCAAATTTTTGAAGTTCAGCCGGCAGGCGGGGAGTAATACTTAGCTTTATGAACCGCCTCAAAAAGCGTTGCCTTCTCTGCCATCGGGTAATAACGCCACCGACGAGGAGAGCAATAAAAAAAGTGCCAAGGATTCTCCCGATCGCCAGCTTCCATCCTAAAACACCCGCTGTAATAAAAACGGCAGGGACATTCAGCATCGGAGCAGCGATAAGAAAGGCCATAGTCGGCCCCAAGGGAATCCCAGCCTCGACCATTCCGGCTAGGACAGGCACGATTCCGCAGGAACAAATGGGGATAATTGCGCCAGCGGTGGCCGCAATAAAATTAGCCGCAAGTCCGCCATAGCCCATCTTTTCTCTAACCTTCTGCCATGGCACAAAAACGACAAGGCAGGCGGCTATAAGCATGCCCACTACCCAGTATTGAAATAACTCGACCAAAACGGCCGCGCCTTTGAGAAAAATAAACCAGAGAACTTGGAGGATATTCCAGGAAAGGGGGGTATCAATATCGGAAACTCTGGCTTCATCTGCCTGAATTCCTTTCGCCTGCAGTAAACCATATTTAAAAAGGGCTCCAAAGGAAAGATCATGTTGATAAACATAGACTAAAGCACCGAAATAGAAGACAAAGATAAGGAGCAGATAAAATAGCTCTTTCTTAGTCGGTTTTCTGAACATGGTCAGTCTCCTCTATTTTAGTGATTTTCTTAAGGACAGCAGCCCATTGTTCACTTTTAAATCCAATGACACACTTTCCTTCCTTTCTCAGACCAAGCCTGGCTTCAAGTCTTATTTTGTCTTTAGTGGTTACCTCATCAGGCATTGAAGCTATAGCTTCAAAAATTTTTTTCTTAAAATCATCAGGAGAAGATTTCAGGCCATAACTAACCCATTTACCCATTTTCTTTTCCTCGATTAAATCAGCATACTTTAGCTCTTTCAGGTGTTTGGAAACGTTATACTGGGACTCGCCGAGAGAATCGACAATTTCGCAAACGCAAAGATTTAGTCCAGCCCAAAGGAGCAAATGGATTATTCTTAATCTTGTCTTATCGGAAAGAGCCTTGAATATGAGGGAGTATTTTTCAATCATATATTCTCCTATGCGCTATTGAGCATACATAATAACCAAAAATAAGAAGCTGTCAATGGAACAAAATCATAAAGAAATAGCTTTATGGGTGAGTTAATTTTTGCCTTTGTTAGTCAATTATTTTTTCTTACTTAACCCGACGATAAGTTCAGCTCTTTTTCTTTAATTCCAATCGAACGCCATTATTCAGGTTAATCAATTTAACCTCATAATTTTTATCATGCATCAAACAACAGGTGGCCTTGGTTCCAGTTTCACTGGTGGCGTGCTGATGCTGAGCCATATGCTCCCCATGAGCTTGTTTTTCCATCATTTGTTTTTTCTGGCAGGGCTCACCATGTTCAGCCACTATCATTTCCTGATGGCATTCCCCCAAAGTCTCTTGTAACTTCTTAACCACTTCCGATTTAGTTGAAGTCATCGTAATCTCTAAGCCGTCCGGTGTTTCTTTTTTTTCTAATTTAACCTCGGCCATCATTTCCTTGGAAAGAGAACAACAAACAGCTCCGAGGTCGGCTGACGGCTCCATGGAAGGAACATATTTTCCTGGATTTTTCTTGAATTCAGCCTGACAATCAGCTGAGCAGAAATAATACTTTTTGCCCATATATTCTGTACTGAATTTAGCTTTAGCCGGGTCAAGCTTCATGCCACAAACCGGGTCGCGGACTTCTTCAGCTAAAGCAAAAACACCCAGAAAAATAACGATGGCCACCAGAAGACCTAAAGCCATAAACCTTTCTTTTTTCATATTGCCTCCTTTTTATTTTTTTCCTGCATTTGTTTCTCCTTTATTTTCTGGCCTAATTCAACTTGGGTTAAAAGCCGGCTTGGGCCAGAACTCCTGTTTAAATTTAACTCATTATGTTTTCTCCTTTTTCTCATTCTATCCTTTCTCCTCTTTTCTTCCGTCCTTTGCCCTTCAGGGCGCTAAAATCATTTAAGCCAATCATTCAGGCTCGGACATGGCAGCTTGATCCCTTTCCTGGGTTGATTTTTTTACCTCGCTATGCCATTTCCAGAGCAGAAATATCGCCGGGTAGACCAAAAGTTCCATAACGAAGGACGTAAAAATACCGCCCACCATCGGCGCGGCAATCCTTTTCATCACGTCAGCACCGGTTTCATGAGCCTGTGACCACATGATCGGCAAAAGACCCATGAAAGTTGTGCCCACGGTCATCATCTTTGGCCTTACCCTCTTTACAGCTCCGTGAATAATAGCCTCTTTTAGATCGTTCAAATTCCGCAGAAGTCCCTTCTCTTTTCTTTCTTTATAGGCCAGATCAAGGTAAAGGAGCATAATAATTCCCGTTTCGGCATCAACTCCCAATAGGGCAATTATCCCCGCCCAGACGCCAATGCTCATGTTGTAGCCCAGTAAATAAAGGAACCAGAAAGCCCCAATTAGAGAAAAGGGCACAGCCAAAAGAACAATCATCGTTTGGGCGAAGGAACGCGTGTTAAGATAAAGAAGAATCAGGATGATAAAAATAGTCAAGGGCACAACGAAAAGCATCCTTTTTTTGACCCTCTCCATGTACTCATACTGGCCTGAATACTGCAATGAGTAACCCGAGGGAAGCGCCAGTTTTTCTTTTAAAAGCGACTTGACCTCCTTAACATAACCCCCGATATCCCTACCAGCAACGTCAATATAAACATAACTTGAAAGACGCCCGTTTTCGTCCCGGATCATGCCTGGACCTAGTTTAAGCTCTAAATCGGCCAGCTGGGCTAAAGGAATTTGAGTGCCCATGGGAGTGGAAAGATAAACTCCTTTTAATTTATCTAAATCCTCCCGCAACTCTCTTGGATAGCGCACATTGATGGGATATCGTTCCCGTCCCTCAATGGTCTGGGTAATATTCTCGCCGCCCACAGCGGCCATCAGCTCCATCTGGACATCTTCGATGTTCAGCCCATAACGGGAGATTTCATCCCTTTTTATCCTAATATCCAGGAAATAGCCCTGAGCCGCCCTCTCGGCATAGACGCTTTTTGTTCCAGGCACTTCAGCCAGCAGCTGTTCAATCTGAACGCCAATTTCTTCCAATTTATTGAGGTCATCTCCATAGATTTTTATCCCCACAGGGGTGCGCACACCTGTCGTCAACATATCAATTCGCGCCTTGATGGGCATCGTCCAAGCATTAACCACGCCTGGAAGACGAAGGGCCTGGTCAAGTCCCCCCTCGCCGTAAATCAATTCTTCCCAGGAAATCCGGTCAGGCCAGAAAATTCTAAAAGGCCCTTGTAAAAACTCAGGAATTTTTCCTGAATACCATCGCTCCTTTTTGCGCCATTCATTCTGGGGTTTAAGTAAAATTGTCGTTTCCATCATGGAAAATGGCGCCGGGTCGGTCGCCGTTTCAGCCCGGCCCGCCTTTCCGAATACCCGTTCCACTTCCGGAAATTGCCGAAAAATCCTATCCTGAATCTGAAGCAGCCGGCTGGCCTCAGTGACCGAAATTCCAGGTAATGTCGTGGGCATATAAAGAATTGAACCTTCGTTCAATGGCGGCATGAACTCCGAGCCGAGTTTGCGGGCAACAGGAAGGATGCTCAAGATCAAAATAAGGGCAGCCATTACAACCCACCAGGGTTTTTTTAAGATGAAGTGAACCGCCGGCTCGTAAAGGCGAAAAAGAAAACGACTGACCGGATGTTTTTCTTCGGAGTGAATTTTTCCCCTGACAAGAAGGATGATCAAGGCCGGAGCTACCGTAATCGCCACTAAGGCCGCAAACAACATGGCCAGGTTTTTGGTATAGGCCAGGGGTTTGAAAAGGCGACCCTCATAGGCTTCTAAGGTAAAAATGGGCAGGAAAGCAACGGCAATCACCAGCAGGCTAAAAAATATCGGCCGGCCAACCTCTTTGGTGGCTTGAATGATAACCTCTTCCCGCTTTCGCTTGCCCCCGCCAGCGAACCTCTCGAGTCGCTTATGGGTGTTTTCCACCAGGACGATGGTGGCATCCACCATGGCACCGATAGCAATAGCAATTCCGCCGAGCGACATGATATTAGAGGTAATCCGTAAGTAATACATCGGAATAAAAGAAAGAAGCACCGCCAGAGGCAGGGTGACAACGGGAACAAGAGCAGATCTCCAGTGCCACAGAAAAACAAAGATGACCAGGGCGACGATAAGCATTTCCTCGATGAGCTTGGTTTTCAACGTATTAATTGACCGAAGGATAAGGTCAGAACGGTCATAGGTGGTGACAAGTTCAACGCCAGCCGGAAGCTCCACTGTTTCCAGCCTTTCTTTCACTCTTTTTATCACCTCGAGGGCATTCTCCCCATAGCGCATGATGACAATGCCGCCAACGACTTCACCTTCGCCATCGAGCTCGGCTACTCCACGGCGAATATCCGGTCCGAGGTCGACGCGAGCCACATCTTTTATTCTTATGGGGATACCTCCCTCGTCATGTTTTAACCCAATTTGTTCAATGTCTTCCTTAGATTTAACATAACCCCTCCCCGTGACCATATATTCGCGACCGGAAATTTCAATTAGCCTCGCTCCGACATCGTTGTTCGCCAGGCGAAGCGCCATGACCACATCCTTCACCCCAATTCCGTAGGCCAAGAGAGCTTCGGGGTTGATGATGACCTGGTACTGGCGGACAAATCCGCCAACTGTGGCCACCTCAGCCACTCCCTTCACAGATTGAAGCAAATACCTCAAATGCCAATCCTGAAAGGACCGCAGCTTTTCAAGCGAGTGCTGACCGGTGCGATCAACAAGGGCATATTGGAAGACCCAGCCAATTCCGGTGGCATCCGGTCCAAGTTCCACCTTGACTCCTTGGGGAAGTAAAGGGGTTACTTTGCTCAAGTACTCAAGCACACGGGAACGAGCCCAGTAAACATCAGTTCCGTCCTCAAAAATGATATAAACGTAGGAATAGCCATAATCGGAAAAACCGCGAATATCTCTAACCTTAGGAGCTCCGAGCAGGGCGGTAACAATCGGATAAGTCACCTGGTCCTCGATGATATCCGGCGGCCTGTCCCAGCGCGCCAGAATAATTACCTGCGTGTCCGAAAGATCGGGAATAGCATCGAGGGGCACCCGTTGGAGGCTCCAAATAGAGACGAGGATCGCCACCGCAACGCCAATAAAAATAAAGAATCTATTTTGAGCTGACCATTCAATAATCTTTTCAACCATGGTTTATCCTTTGGGTCCCAAATTTATTGGTGAATATGTTTGGGCGGAGGAGCTAATTTTTGCTTTTCCTCTGTTTCTGGCTTTTTCTCCGAGGGATGGAGATGCCAACCTTTAATGGCCGCTTTAAGACGGCTTTCGGAATCAACTAAGAATTGAGCTGAAGTCACTACCCTCTCCCCTTCCTCCAGGCCATCCAGAACTTCATAAAAATCACCTGCTTTGAGTCCCACGTTGACTTCGCGGGGTTCAAAATGACCTGTCCCGTTGGCCACGAAAACGACCTTTCTTTCCCCGGTATCAATCACGGCTTCGGCCGGAATCGATAGCCTGTTACCCAACCTAAGATGTATTTTGACTCGACCATACATTTCTGGTTTAAGTCTGTAGTCCGGATTGGGAAATTCCATCCTGACCTTGACCGTACGACTCTCTTTTTCAAGAAAGGGGAAAATATAACTTACCCGGCCGCGAAAGCGCTCTCCTGGAAAGGAAGTGATTTCCACTTCTACTTCTTTGTTGACAGCTATAAAAGAAAGGTCCTTCTCATACACGTCGGCCAGAAGCCAAATTCGTGAAAGGTCAGCAATGGATAATAAAGTCTCGCCGGCCATGACAAATTTCCCTTGAACCACATTTTTTTCAATGATAAACCCTGATACGGGGGAAAAGATGGTTAAGGTTCGAAAAGAACGGCCCTCCTCTTCGAGCTTTCTAATCTGTTCTTCGGTTATGTCCCAGAGAAGAAGTCTTCTCTTAGCCGCTGCGGCCAGATCGCCTATATTTTGAACTGGCTCTTTTAACCCAGGCCTGCTAGATAAAGCGCCTTGAACATTATTTAAGTTGACCGTCGAATCAGAAGCCCTGGATTGGCTCCCTTCTTCCCCATTTTCTTGGCGTCCTTCCGGATTGGATGAAACGCTTCCGCTTTTATTAGACCCAAAGGTTTTTTCAGCCCGGAGAGCAAGCAGGTATTCTTCCTGGGCCGCAATAAGTTCTGGACTAAAAATGGAAAAGAGGGGTTCGCCCCGCCTGACCAGCTTTCCTGTATAATCAACAAAGAGCTCTTCCACCCAGCCCGAGAACTTAGTGGTTATCGATGCCAA
Organism: uncultured bacterium; assembly: GCA_938092135.1. Lineage (GTDB taxonomy): Bacteria > Acidobacteriota > Aminicenantia > Aminicenantales > CALLJL01 > CALLJL01. Next base: position 116,634 of record CALLJL010000001.1, on the reverse strand, counting down.
GCGGGTCTCATCATAGGTAAATCGGGCATAGGCTGAAATTAAAAGATGAAGCTCACGGCGGTCCACTTGACCGAAAGTGATGCCGATGAGTTGCTGTTTTTCCGGGCTGATTTCAATGGCCCCTTCGGCTCGAGCCATCGTTCCTTTTGTTTTCTCCTTTTCCACAGGAACAAGGGTCATCCCGCAAATGGGACATTCGCCAGGCTTATCAGAAATATAGTTGGGATGCATCGGGCAATGATAGGTTGTCTTTTTCTGTTCGCCGGCTAGTTCAGGTTGAGTTTTACCCGTCATGGCGGGGGAGGAAGAAAGTTTTGACCCAGAATTTCGTCGGCAGTTAGTGAACGAGAAGGAGACAACGAGAATTATTAAAATAATTTGAATAATTAAAAAGGGCGAATTCTTTTTGAGCGCTTTAGCCTTTCCTAAAAAAGAAAGCTTCAAACCCGAACTACTTTTCTCAGCCTTGTTTCTTCGAGGCTGAGAAAATTTAGGCTCTAAAGAAAAATTACATTGATTATTTATCTTTTTATTTATTCTGCTGGAGATAATTTTGGCTTTGTTAATTTTCATTTTTCACCTCACTCAAAAGATTAAGACCGGTTAATTCTTCAATCCTGGAGACGGCCTGCCATAATTCACTCAGCTGCCGATAGTAGTCCATTTCGTAAGAAAAAAGAGCGTCGATATCAGCAAGAAAAGTAAGAAAATCCACTTTTCCCACCTGATAATTAGCCAGGGAAGATTCCAAGGTTAAGGAAGCCTGGGGAAGCAAGCTGTTTCGGGTGATCTTGATGAGGTTTTCAGCGCTCTTGGCCAGAAGATAATTTTCGTTAACCATCGCCAAAAGCTCATTTTCCATAGAAGCAAAGGAATAACGGGCTTGGCTTAGCTCTGCTAAAGACGCTTCAAGGAGATTAGCCTGTTTCTTTTTTATAAAAAGAGGAATCTCTACGCCGATCATAACTTCATACATATCTTTAAAAGGGCCCTTGAATTCCTTGCCAACCTGGATCATAAAATTGGGAAGGAATTCTCGACGGCTCAGCCTGACCTCAAGCTCCTGTTCTTCAATCATTAACTCAGCTTCCTTAAGTTTAGGCGATTTCTCGATTGCCGCGGCGATTAATTGCCCAAGGGGAATATTTAGCTCAAAAACAGGGATCTCCTCTGCCTCCCCCCATCGCTTTTCCATAGGAAAAGCAAGTAAAGAATTGATTTGACCCTCGACGGCACGGAGCATTTGCTCCATAGGCTTGATCATTTGGTCGAGTTCGGCAATTTCAAGCCTGGCTTTTAAAACGTCAGTTTGCACTCCTTCGCCGACAGAGTAGCGGATACTAGCGGCTTCCAGCGCCTTTTCCAGAAAAAGCTTTTTCTTTTCCAGAACTCTTAGGCTTTTTTGAAAATAAAAAAGCTTAGCGTAGAGTTCTTTTAGTTGGCGGAATAAAGCTAAAGTATATCCATCACTTATTCGTTTGGCCCGCTGAACCTGAATTTTGGCCATCTCTTTCTTTAATCTGAGTTTTCCCGGAAAGGGGATCATCTGGGAAACAGAGAATCCCACCCCGCTCATCATTTCCTGGCCAACGGTAAATTGAGTCGCGGCGATATTTCTTAAGCTGAAAGCCAAAACGGGATCAGGAAGAGTGGCCTGAGGTTCAACGCGAAATTGATACGCCTTAATTTCCTCTTGAAGCGAAAGGAGTCCGGGGTTTCTTTCCTTCGCCAGCTGCAGAAGCTCGGTCAAGTTCAGTTTATCTTGCTCGGCAGGAGCAGCTGGAGGCAAATAAAAAAGAAAGAAAAGAAAGACCAAAGGAAAAAAACCGGTTTTATTTTTATTCACCGCTTAAACTCCTCATTAACGATAGAATGGATGGCACAGGATGATTGATGTTCCAGAATAACTTTTTCTCTGCCTGGCCCAGAACCAAGGAAGGCCAGAAAAAAAAGCAGAATAACCACGGCCGCTGAGATAAAAAGCCGGGCCTTTGTAATTTCCAGTTTTAGCTTTCCCTGGCCGAAATAACGCAGTCTATCTAAATCATTGGAACGAGTGGCTGAATAATGAGAAAGATTTAGTTCAGGAGAAATTTTATAGTTATGGATTTTTTGTAAGGAGGTGATAAGAGAAGTTATTTCTTGACCTTTCGCCAGACTGTAAAAATCAGCCTGCAATTCTGTTGTTGTTCCCAGAATTTGAAACATTTTTTTCGTGAAGGGAATAAAGACAAGGAGGTCAACAAGAAAAGAAATGAAAAGATTTCTCAGGGGGTCCCGTCTTTTCTGGTGAAAAGCTTCATGGAATAAGACCGTCTTTAATTCTTCCTGAGTAAGAGATTCGACGAGCGAGGTAGAAAGAAAAATCTTTGGTTTCATCCAGTCAGTCGTTAAAGCCAAAGGGAAATTAAAGGGAAAAACAAAAAACTCGACGCCCCATCGGCTTCGAGCCACAGCAGTTGATTTTAGGTTTTTTTGAAAGGCCAATGTTTCTTTCAGTCTATGGATTAGCCTGGCGAAGGCGCGCAGGAAGATAATAAATAGAAAAAGAAAGGCCATTGTCCGGAAGCCGCCATCCAGAATAAATACTGTCATCGTTCTGCCCAGGCATTGCCAGGAACATTTAAAAATGGGCCAACTCCTTAAAACTTTAAAAAGAGAAGGAAAAGGAATTGTTAAAGCCATGTTGACCAAAATAAAAATAAGACCGCTCCCGAAAAGGAATAAATAGGCGGAAGATAAAAACCTTAAAAAGCTAACTTGAGGGTTGTTAAGGCCGAAACTAAGGTTTTTTCTCATCTCTTTTTCTTTGGATTCTGGCGATTAATTCCATGAATTCTTCAGAGGGCAGTGAGGTAAGGATATCGGCAAAGGTGGAAAAAACTGTCTGAGGAGAAATTTTCAAGGCCTGAAGAAGAAGCTCTCGGCCAACAATTGTTTGCCATTGCTCGCGTGACAGAGTGGCCCGGAAAAAATAAATTTTTTCGCCCATCTCTTTATTAACTAAACCTTTCTTGGCTAATCGGTTAAGGATGGTCAAAATAGTAGTTAGCGCAATCGGACAGGTGGCCGCGATTTTTTGATGAACTTCTCGACCGCTCAGGCGACCATATTCCCAAAGAACTTCCATGACTCTCATTTCTAAATCGCCAAGAGACGGTGCCTTCCTGGTCAAACCTCCGGGCAAAAACCGCTTCATAAAAGTAGTTTATTCTACATAATGTAGAATGTCAAGTATTTCTATAGAAATTAGCGGAAATATAAAAATAATAATAAATAATTAAAAAATTCCCCTTAATATTGGTCTCTGTATAGGAAATACTTCGCTCTTCTTTTTCAAACTGAATAAAAATAGAATTAGAGGCTTAAAATTCGAACCTTAAATATCTTACGTCTGCCTGATAAGGAGTGGAGCTCCTTTAGGGTCGGTCGTTCTTCTGGTTTTTTACGGGCGAAATTTGATTAATTGAGCGATCATTGCCAGGATCATTGTGGGCGCATCCATCGTGATTATCCGCTTCTTCATGGCTTCTTTTAAGGCGATAATAGCCGAGAGAGTTTCAGCCACATTCCTTTCCTTTCTGGAGGTCGCTTTCGTAGGCCTGTTTGCCTTCCGGCCTCTAAGGGTTGATGAAATGTTCCTCACCATATAAATTTTTCTTTGCCAGGCTTAACCTGCTGAATAACAATCCTGTTTCTTTAACCAATTATCCCTATTTTGTATGAATATTGACGGCCACAAGCCTCCATTGGGGATGTTCGTAAAGGTAGCCGAGCTCAAAATTGATGATGTAGGGCTGAGTGGCATAATAACCCTTGAGCCTCAATACGCCGTCATTATCAATCGCCGGCGGTTCACTCAACACCGGTGTCTGACCTTGAATAATCGTCAAATCTATTTTTTTATCTATAAAATCATAGAAGGCCTGCTTAAGGGAAGACGCGTCGGTCTGTCTCTGCCAAATTTTGGCTATATGATTATAGAAATTTGCTAGGTCGTTTTTGTTAATCCCATCCCCCAAAATCCAGATTGATTCGCTAATCATGGCCGCAAGTGTTTCATCCGAGGGAACCTCCTTTCCCATTAAAGGCGCCGGTTCTTCCAATTCAGCCTCTTTTTGTTTTTGGCTTATGCCCGCCGTTTGTTTGGTTATTCTCAGGATTTTCCATTGGCCTTCTTCTTTAACGAAATCAATCTCGATAGGCACAACACCACCTTCTTTCGTATGGATGGAACCAATTAGCTTTCCCGTATTACCACTAATTGACCTAGTCGTCCAGGAAGCGCGGGCAAAGTTATCCAGGGTAGCTATTTCCAGGAATTTCTGGAATACTTCCAAGGATGCAGCCGCCTGAAATTCTCTGGCTGTGGAATTATAGGCTTCCTCCACCTTGCCCGTTTGGATCAAAGCAAAAAATTTGTCCGCAGATTTAACTACGCCCTTCGTCGCTTGCAGAGCCACTACAACAATAATCACTACTATAATTAAAACAATAAAAATCCCAATCAGCCATTTTTTCACTTATTGCCTCCTTTAATCTAATTGAGAGAGGATAATCTTTCGAAATGAAAGGTTTCTTCTCTCTTATTTCCCAAAAATGATAGATATCTTAAAACCTAAAGTCAACAACAGATTTATTTCTCTTTTCCGGCTTTAATTTTAATTTTTTAATTTCGTCAGCAGAGAGGGCTAACGAGAACTCTCTTGCTTTTTATCTTTAATTTATTAAAAACGATCATTAATTCTTGCTATTTTTTCCTTTGAGAGATTCTTCCACTTCCTGGATCTTTCTCTCCAAGTTTTCCTTTTCCTTTTTTAGCCAGTCAAGTTCGGCTTTGAGTTCATCTGCCGATATTTCCCGGCTCGACCCGCTATAAATTGCCTCGAACCAGGCCCCATAAGGAAGAAGGCCGCGAAAGATATGGCCAGTCTTTTTCTCTTGCCAGAAGGCGTTAGGACCAAAGCCGCAACGGCAGGGGCCAAGGTAAGTAAAGTCTTCAGGATGCCTGACAGCGAAAGGCCTTAAACGGCACCAGCCGCGGCCAAAGCTACCACCAAACGCCTGACCATATCCAAAACTATAATGTTTTCTACCATAGCCTATCATCTTAAATCTCCTTCCATTCTAACTAATTTTGTCTATTTCTTGCCCTTTAATTCTTTTCTTTCCTCCATCAGCCGATGGTGTTCAGAGCTTTCGCGAATTAGAGCTATTCCCCAATTTGGACAACGTTCGTCTATACAGGGAACACCAGGTTTATACTCCTCGCGATGACCCCATTTTGGACAAAAGCAGTAAACCTCTGGGCCCTGTTTAATAAAACGGCCTGGATAGGAACCATGAAATCTATTATCCATTGTTATTTTTTCCTGACCTAGGGCATGCGTCTTCCTCCCGGACAACCTGGTTCAAATCCAGGGCCACAAGGCTGCGGCTCTATTTCTACAGATCCTCCTCCTATAATAAGACCTTTGCCGTAAACTAGAGCCTCTGCTACCTTTCTACGGCCTGATTCGAGGATACGGGCAAAGGTTGGTCTGGAAATATTCATTTTTTCAGCTGCCTGCTCCTGATATAATCCCTCCAGGTCAGCCAGCCTGATGGCTTCCAATTCATCGAGGTTCAAGGTAATGACGTCTACAGGTTGGTGTTCGGCACCTTCGGGGAAAAAACGACATCTTTCCGGTTGCCAGCCGATGCGCCGGCGACAGAAAGGCCTAGGCATTCCTATCTCCTTTCTAAAGTTATTGGCATTTTTTCATACCCGAATCATTTAAATTATAAGCATATGCTCATAATTCATCAATCAAAAAAATATAAGAGATAAGGGCGATAATCGTGAATGGCTAAGGTTGCCCCCCTAAATCCAGTCCCTTCCATTAATTTAGACGTTGGGGATTATCCAAGAATCAAATCGCAAAGCTAGAGAATGTCTTCCTGGCAATATCGCTTAAGCGCTTAGCAAATCGATTAGGCTCATGACCTCCAACGAGAAGTAACCAGATGATTATTAGTCGTTTTTTTTGGCATTCTCTCATCATGAGAGGCCTAACACACTCTAAAAATTAACCAAAAAATTATGGTCTCAGCCTCGTCGAAAATAATTACAGTTCTTTTTATTCACTCTAAAACATTCTAGGATTCCCTGGAGCATTTTAACGACATCACATAAGTCCTTAGGGGCTACATCTTCAATGGGGTCTTGCAAACGGACAGTAAAACCATGGTAAGTAAGGTTATAAGCGAAACCATCATAAATAGGTTGAGATGGTATATACTCAGGCTTAAGGTGCTTAAAATCTAAATTCTCCAGTGCGCGCCGAATCTCTATTAATTTATTTTCTTTTAAATATTTCCAAACCTTTTCTTTACCTAAATCTACATAAGCAAGTCCATTTTGGTAGATAACGAGGTAGCGTCTAAATCCTGCAATCCCGCCTATAATCCTAAGCTCAACCAGAGACTCTTGAAAGCATCCATAGGTCATCTCGACACATAACAAAGTGGGCAAAATTACTTTCCAAATCCAATATTTTTTCATAGTTCCTATGCCTTTACTCACTGCTCTACAAGTTCAACTCTCCTGTTTTTTGCTCTTCCTTCTTCTGTAGAGTTAGAGGCAACAGGTGCAAGAGGGCCAACGCCGAAAGCCTTAAGCCTGTCGCCACTAATTCCATATTTTTCTACCAATTCTTTCATAACCGCTTCTGCCCTCCTCTTTGAAAGTTCAAAATTATATTCAAGTCTTCCTATATTATCAGTATGCCCCACAATGTATAACTTTATTTCAGGATGTGCTTTTAAAAAAGCGGCTATCTCTTCGAAAGCCGGCTTCGATTCTGGTTTGATTTCTGCTTTATCAAAATCAAAGTATATTCCATAAATGGCAACTTTGCCTTCACTTTTTATTTTTTCATATATGTCCTTGGCTTTGATAAGCCCCATTTCCATTTCTTTTTTTTCAACAATGCCTACAAGGGCAACTGGACCATCCCACCCCGGTAAAACACAAATCGAAATCATCACATTACCTGATTTATTTCTTGCAGATAGGTAGAAACTTTTATCCTCACTCCATCCAGCTCGAAGGCGGAAATAATGATTAAGAAAGTCAGAGATGGAAAAATCCTTTCCACTGGCTGAATAAAGTAGATCAAAGTTGGCTTTTTTAACAGCTTCTTCATAGTTTTTAAAAACCTCAAAGACACTTCTGTTTTTTGGTGCTTGGTATCCAATTCTTGTAACTTTCCCTTCAGTCCTCTCCTTTTTTGCTTTTTTAACATAATCATCTCCTTGAAATATCTTTTCAGGTCCCAAAAGAATTTCAAATTCATCAAACTCTTTTTGATCATAAAAATATATATATGAACCTGGATATCTTGAAATGATTGGATGATCTTTGCTTCCTTCGACATCCTTCTGGGCAAAAGATGGGCCAACTATTAAAAATATGCCTAAAAAAATTAAAAATTGGGATGCCTCTTTTGTCCTCATTTTGGCCTCCTTCGCCAAAAATTAGCCCTTTCCATTTTTTCCATATTTATTTCTGTATTTATTGTCAAATTTTTACTCTTTAAAATAGAAACTTAATAGGTGCTTTCGAACGAATTTTTAAATGGCATAATCATTAGCTATGGAGTAGTTCGCCAATCCTCAGGTAAAAAACTGCCATCAACCTTAAATTCATACGCTGGGCCTAGTTTGTTAAAGGGGTTAGCCAATCCTCAGGTAAAAAACTGCTCTCAACTAGCTGGGCGGTAAGAAACTTTGTCCGCCATACTGCCAGTCAAAATTCCAGCTGCTGCTCCAAAATTCTTTGGGCTTTTCTTTGGCTTTGGCTAATTAAGGGCAAAACCTTTCTTTAATTTTCATAAGAATTGTCCTGAAGCTACACAATTTGCCTTAAATTTTATCTACTTTTAAGATGCAGGGCTCACCAAATTAAAAACTACTGGTTAAAAAATTGTTAATAACATCATTTTAAATTTAAAAGCAACTTCTTGAGGCTAATTTTTAGACTAAGCTATAAATTGGTTTTATGATATATTAAAACATTGGACGAAGTAACAACTAAGATCAATACCATGACGTGGCGACGGCGATGGCTTAAAGGGGGAATCATTCTCGCTGTTCTTCTTTTTTTCCTGGCCGCAGCCCTTATCTACTTGCAGAGTGGTCACTTTTCGGCCTTGCTTCTCTCTCATCTCAACCAGCGTCTCAACTTGCAATTCGGATTGACCATTAAAGCAGACTTCCTTCGCCTTAATCCATGGCAATTTAAAATAAAAGCAAAGAATATAAGAGTTTTTGCCCTTTCAACTTTTCCTAAAAGCGGCTACCAAGAGTACCTTATATCTTCCGCTAAGCCTCTTTTTTCGACCAAAGAATTGGATATCAATTTTTCCCTCTGGCCGCTACTGCGTCGCCGAATTCATCTCCAGAAAGTTAAAATAATTGAACCCACTCTCGCTTGGCGAAGGCTTGATTTTTTGGGAGAAAGAAGAAATAAGCCCGAATCAATCAAAATAAAAGAAAAGATTTCCCGGAAATTCAAACCCTGGTCCTTCCGGATTGACCATCTTCTGATTGAACCCGGAAGATTTTCCCTTTCAGAATCTTTTTCGAGGACTGCTTGGCTTCAATCCATTTTTCTGGATAACATCGAAGTCGGACTTAAGTTTGATGAAAAAAAGATGGAGCATGACGGATGGATCACAACGGGGCAAGGAAGAGTTGAACTTGCTGGCCAATCTCGCTTTATCGTGGCTTCAACCCGCTTCCTCTTCCGTTTTGATGAAAAAGAAGTGATTTTGACTGAGGCTATTGTCGAGAGTGAGGCCCTAAATCTGAAAGCCGAGGCCAGGGTAAAGCTTAAACCTCAAATCTCTCTCTTTCAGGCTATCATCGAGGGAGAAATGCAGGCTGAAAAAATGCCTTTTTTCTGGAATAAAGAAAAGATAGCAATTAAAACCCCTCCCTCGGTTGCCTCTTTTGAGCTTACATCAGGCATTAATTCGCCCTTAGTGTCTGCTCCAGGCATGGTTTATAAACTTCCCAATTCAACCAAAGACATTGCCAGTGAATCAAAAAATGGAAGTTTCTCTCATCCCTTTTACAGGCAATTTTCAGTCGAAGGCAAAATAAACTTCACCTTCAGCCTTAAAGAAGCAGAAAAAGGCTGGGTTGGTCAAGGCCGAATAAACGCTACAAACTTTGCTCTGGCCAATCTTGAGGCTGCGCCCCTTTGCGGCCAAATCGAGTTACTGGTGCCTTTGGTCTCAGGAAAAGCCGATTTTAGCCAGCTCGAAGCTAATTTTAGATTTAAGTTATCTGAACCTAATAAAAAATTAAGCTTTTCTAAAGGACAAATTGAACTTTTAACTGGTCAAATTAGGGGAAATTATAAAAACAAAGAGCTTAACTTAGCCCAATTCTCATTAGTCTGGGCTGGAATCAGTCTTTCTGCCTCTGGCCAGTTTAAACCTAAACAGGAATTAATCACGACATTTACCCTGACAACTGAAAACCTTGGCCGAAGCCTGAGCGAATTAAGAAAGAGGATGCTCCTTCCGTTTAAAGTATTGGAGGAAATCGAAAAGCCAAAGGTGCAGATGGAAAGAAAACCTGTGGCTGGCAAGCTTCGCCTTGATGGCCATATAAAGGGGCTCTGGCCTAAAGGCAATAATGAACAGAATAGCGAGACCAAAGGATATCTCGCCAATAATGAGTTTCACCGCCAACGAAAGCGTTCTTCCTGGCCGGAACTTCAAGGGAAAATTAGCCTGGAGGGCTCAGCCCTCCAAGGTCCTTTCTGGACAGATGGCCATCTGGAAGCGAAAATTGACCTTAAAAAAAGGAAAATTAATTTTGCCCATTTTGCCTTTTCTTCGCCTGAATTTGAGGTCAATCTTGACGGTTCCTTTACATTAGATCCCTTAAGCCACGATTTCGGTCTTCAATCGAATCTTAAATTGAAGCTCGCCATTGCTGAAATAAAAAATTGGGAATCAATCCTGCCAGCCCAATTTCAATCTTTCCTCCGAGAAAAAGGGCTTTTGCCCCTTGGAGGATGTATTAAATTGGAAGCAACGCTCGCTGGTCCGGTCAACCAAAGCCCAGCTCATTTCTGGGTCCAGGCAAAGGAGCTCCGGGCCGGAAAAATGGAAGTAGTCGCGCTTAAAGCCGAAGGCCAAGGGGACATAGAAAAGGTCCAGATAACGAATCTTCAACTTCAAAAAAGTGATGGTCAAAGACCTCTATCCGCCAGCCTAAATTTTGACTGGAAGCGTAAAATTTTTAAGATAACTATCGAGGCTGATTCGCTCGAGCTCGGCGACTGGGTTGAATTGATTCCTTCTTCTACTCCTGCTGTTATTGGCCAGGTTGGCTTTCGACTTGAGGCTATGGGCAGCCTCGATAACTATGAATTAACCTATCGAATTGAGGGAAAGGAAATAAAATTTTGGCGGAGAGGAATCGCTCCGTCTCTGGTACCGTCTACCTCTTTCCCCTTTTTTTCTGTCCCCATTTTCTCCTATTCTTTTTCTCCTACTTCATCTTGTTTTTTTTCTTTTCCTTCCCTTTTTTACTTTGCTCCTGGCTGCACCTTTCTTCCTTCTTTTTTCTTTCCCCTATTTTCTTTCGCCTCGAAAATTGATTCCGCTTCAGAAAACCTCGCCATTTATTTTTCTGAAAACAATAATCCTGGTCTTGGAAGCGGCGATAGAGCTAACCTTACTAATAATCTAATTAATTACCTCAAATTTTTTAATTTCTCTCCCCTCTTGCCTCCCCCGTTATATCTTCCGGGTTCCTCTTACTCTTCAGCTTTGATAAGTTCAGGGCAAGCGCGCCCCTATCTTCCTTTAATAACGGTCCCGGCAGTTCGAATTTCTGGACGCCTTACTGTAAAAATGGGAAGTCTGACTTTTTTTAATTTAAAAGCTGATTTTGGGGGGAACGGTACAGGGCCGGCCGGCTTTAGAATTGGTTCCTTCGAGATAACCACGGCTGAGCCGCTCGAGCTCCTATTGCAGGATGATTTACTGCTTATCCGAGGTTTTGACTGGAAAAGTCGTGATTTAAACTTTCGCCTCGTTGGCGGTCTCGGTTTTAAATCCAGGAAGGCAGAACTTAAGATAGAAGCCCGCTTGCCTTTTCTCCTTTTGGTTGAATTTTTTAGCCAGGTTAGACCCTCTGATAACTCTTTGAAAAAAGTAACCGCAAGGGGTGAGATTCTTTTCCAAGGCCAAGTAAGCGGAAATATTAGCCATTTTGCAGAAATAGAACCTAATTTAGAACTAATCATTTCCGATGGCCAGCTTGCTTGGCCCATTTATCCAGGACAAGAACTGATTTTTAAGCATATTAATTTGCGGGCAAAACTTAACCAAATCATGCTGACCATCGACAACTTGAGTTTAAACCTGGGAAACGGCCAGATTGTTGCTCGTGGCCTAATTCCTCTAAGCGGGTTAAGAGCGAACGGCAGGACAAGGGAGGCCCAAATCAACCTTGCTTTCAGCCAACTCAACCCTTGGGATTTTATCCCAGTTCAAATCAATAAGATCCCAGCTTCCCTAAAAGAGAAGTTTGCGGGCAAAACATCAGGTGAATTGAGCGGCGAGATTAATGTGAGTTTTATCCCTGAGCCTAAGCAATGGCGCCCCAGCCTTAAGGCAGAATTAAAAGTCGAAACTTTAAGGCTCAGCTTAGACCATATAATCCTGGCCAATAAAGAACCAATCATATTTAATGTTGAACCAGACCTTATTACTTTAAAAAAAGTCGAGATTAGCGGCAAATCTGGTAGCCTCAAAGTCAAGGCCAAGTTAAGGCATCCCTTTTCTCAGCCTCAAGCTCAGTCTGAGCTTGACGTCTCATTGCAGGCCTTTGGAGATTTAGAAGCTCTCTCTCCTTGGCTTAAGGATGTTACCCTCAGGGGAAACGTGACAATCAGCCTGAGCCTTGCTGGCTCCTTGGCCAAAATTGAGCCTAAGGCGACAATTGAATTTCGGCAGCTTGCGGCTGAAAAGACTGACTTACCCCTTCGATTAAGCGAGGGATCGGGATATTTCTTTTTGGCAGGAAACAAGCTTGAAATCAATTCCTGTCGCGGGTTGATCAACGGTGCACCCTGGGAAATCAGCGGCTTTTTAGAAGTTGGTCAAGATGGCCAAATAAAATCGACTGGAATCAATTTAATCATAAAAGACCTTCCAATAGAGATTAAAGATACTATGGCCACAGCCCTCGATGCTTATCTCGACCTCAATTCGGACCGGGGGAGGCTCTTTCTTGCAGGTGATATAACGGCAAAAGGGATGACGATTTTAGCCGATATCAACTCATTAGGTCCATGGTTGCGGCGACGAGCTTCCTTTCGCCGTCCTTCACCAACCCCGGAGCCTCAATTTCTTGAAAACATTTACCTTAATTTAAAAATTAATCTTTTTGAACCTGCTTTAGTTACCAATTCCTTTCTTCGCACCTCCATTGAGGGCGGTCTAACTATTTCTGGAAATTTAGCCCAACCGATAATCCTCGGCAGGCTTGTTAACGCCGCAGCAGGCGAATTTACTTGGGCCGAAAGACGCTATCAACTGGAAAAGATGCAGATTGATTTTACCGGAAGCTTTCCTCCTGACCCGAAGCTCGAGATCATTGCCCAGACAGATTTTATCCATCGTTATGATCAGGTTGAAGTAAAATTACTTTTGAATGGTCCGATTTCCAACCTTCGTCTCAGCTTTCAATCAACACCCCCTCGCTCCCAAGAAGAACTTGCTTTTCTACTGCTAACGGGGAAAAGCCTTGAAGAGATTAGACGAGAAGGATTAAGCGGTTTGCGGGAACAGATACTCCTTGCTTTGGCCACGCCAGTCGCCTCCAGATTTGGTGCCGAGATTCGAAGAATAATTGGCGTCGAGGAAATGAGGATTGAACCCCTCGGAATTGCTGGCGAAACTGACCCTGGTGCCCGGCTTACTCTCGTTAAGCAAATAACACCAGCTGCCCGTCTCGTAACCTCCGTTGACATCACCAATTCCCAACGACAGAGCTGGAACTTGGATTACCGGCTATCCCGCGGGATGCTTCTCAACCTCTTTCGCCGGGATGACGGAAGCTATGGTACGGGTTTGCGCCATAGTCTTTCTCTTGGAGGCGAAAAACGAAAGGGGGAGGGGAGTAAAGTTTCTCCGGCTGGCGTTTCCGCCGAAAGTTTTTCTCCCAAAATTATTTCTTCATTAAAAATAAAAGGCGACCCATTTTTTACCAGCGAGCTGATCCAGGGAAAAATTCGTTCGCTCCAGCCGGGAAAGACCTTTAGCCATCGTCTTCTCGACCAGCAAATGAAGCTGCTTGAATCCTTCTATCACCGGCATCAATTTTTCCAGGCGAAAATTAATCCCCAAATTATCAGCGAGGCAGAAGGAAAAGTCGATATCATCCTTGAGATTAACGCTGGGCCGAGAATAGAAATTGAATACTGCGGTTATTCTCCTTCCCGAAGGCTGAGGCACCGGGTGGAGACTCTTTGGTCCCGGGAGACAAGTCCCGAGCGAGCGGCCAAGGGGGCTTCTGCCCTCGTTGCCAAAAATCTTGTCGGTCAAGGTTACTATCAGGCTAACGTAAAATCAGTGCTAAAAGTTGAGGAAAAAAGAATTGCCAATTTTATAATTGTGAATAGGGGTCACCGTTATCAGATAAAAGAAGTAAGAGTTGTGGGCGCAAGCCCGGAAAGAGCTCGAAGGCTTCAGCAACAGATCAAATCCTGGCGACGAGAGGAGGCAAAGGGCTTCTGGCTTCTAATTACTGATCCGCGTCTGATTATGGAGGCCATTCGCAATTGGTATGAACAACAGGGGTTCCTTGAGGCAAAGGCAGCAGTTTCTATAGAAGAAGATAAAGAAATGGGTTTATTAACTTGCGTCCTCGAAGTCGAGGAAGGACCTCAGAGTTTTGTAGAAGAAGTAAAATTTGAGGGTAATCAAGCGGTCTCGGCTACCGAGCTCAAGTCGCTTGTACGAACGAAAGCAGGCGAGCCTTTTAACCCGACACTTCTTCTTTCTGATCGCAACAGGCTTTTATCTTTCTACCGCCGCCATGGCTATCAGGATGTTTCGGTGACCAGCCGGGTTGAATTTAGTCAATCCGGCGAGGAAGCAAAAGTTATTTTTACAATTGAAGAAGGAGTTATTCATCGCGTGGCCGAGGTAGAATTTGACGCTCCCAAGGAGGAACAGAGACGTCAGCTAAGCCAAATCTTTGGGCTTAAACCAGGAGAAAGGCTCACTTTTGAGCGCATCTCCGAAGGACAAAAGGCCCTTTATGACATTGGCGATTTTAATTTAGTTCAGGTGAGGACTGAGCCGACGACGGAGCCAGGTCTAGAAAAGGTGCGCGTCGAGCTGAGACGAGAGCCGGCGATTAATTTCCGTTACGGGTTACGCTACGATTCTGAGGCCAAAACGGAAGTTACGGCTGGACTTGATTTTCGTCACCTTTTCGGCTTAGGACGACAGGGTTTGACAAATTTTATCTATAATGAGAGGCTAAAAGACTGGCGTTTCTCTTTTCACGACCGTAATTTCCTTGGCTTGAAGGTTGACTCCTTGCTTTCTTTTTATGCAACAAGAAAAAAAGAGGCTGGGTTTACGACGGATGAGATGGGAGCAAGCTGGCGGCAACAGTTTAAACTGCCCGGAAAAATTCTTCTTTCCCTAGTTGCTCGCCGAAGCAGCATCCATACTTACGAGGCAGAGACGGAAGGGCCTTTTCTCTTTGATATTTCTTTGAGCTTGACTGAACTTTCGCTTCAGGCAATACGAGATTTAAGGGATGACCCCTTCGACCCCCATCGTGGAAGCTTCTTTTCGTCCAGTCTGACTTATTCACCGAAGCAGCTAAAATCAGAGCTGACCTATTTTAGCTGGTTCGGTCAGGCCTCTTTTTATCAACCTTTAAGCTCGAGGCTGGTATTTGCTTCTAATTTTAGGCTTGGGCTGGCTACAGCTTTCGACCAGGTAATGGTGCCAGCCCGGCGTTTTTATGCCGGTGGTGGCTACTCAATTCGGGGCTTTAAGCAAGATATGGTTGGCCCCTACGATCCTTATCTCAAACAACCTGAGGGCGGCGAGGCTGTTTTTATTTCTAACCAGGAGTTGAGGCTGGCTATTCTACCAGGAGTGGATGGCGTTATTTTTTATGACAGCGGTAACGTTTTTCCTGAAGTGAAGAATTTAAAATTAAGCCATTTACGCCACAGCGCAGGAGTCGGCCTGAGATTGTGGTCTCCTTTGGGGCTCCTTCGCTTCGACTTAGGGTTTAATCTGCGTCCCAGAGCCGGCGAGCCCCGCACTGTGTTTTTCTTCACCCTTGGTCCCCTCTTCTGAAAAATGGTGACATCTACTCTATTACCTAATTTTTTCGAAAACTATCGGCATGATTAATATTTCTTATTTTTTAAGAATTGCCTTACTTTTTCCGGCATTTTAAAAAAAGAATATTGTCTATAAAAAAGAGCCCACTTAAGTTCCTAAATTTATTTTTTTATAATTCGCTCAGCCTGTTTAGATAAAATAGAATTAGATAAGTATGCGATTAGAAAATCCAATTTAAGATGTAAGGAGGCGAGTTAATTCTGCGAGAGAAATTTTCCATTACGATAGATTTGGGCTATCGAGTTCAGCCCTTTGATTCCCTCAAGGATATTGGCCATTTTTTCTTCTGTCATTCATTTCTTTAGGTCCCAGGTCTAACCCCCAAGATTCTAAGAAAACAAAATTCGGTAAAACTGATCTTTAGTCACCTGGAATCTTTGTCTGAGGTCCTTTTTATGAAATCGAAAATTACTTGGACCTATTGACATTATGAGCATATGCTCATAACATATTATAATAAAAGAGGAGGTTGCCTATGGCGAAAAAAATAATTATTCCCGTTGAGGACCGGCGTGGCCTGGATTCGAAACTGGCTGATCATTTCGGAAGGGCACCTTATTTTGCGGTGATTGAAATGGAAGAAGATGGCCAGGTGATTTCACTTAAAACCATAGCCAATTTTGATGAGCATTTTGGGGGCCGTGGCCATGCCCATGATAACATTCTCAGCGAAAAGCCCGATATTCTGATTGTTTACGGGATGGGCCCGCGGGGGCTGTTCTCTATGGCTGAAGCTGGGGTTACTGTGCTCAAAGCTGAAGGGGATACGGTGCAAAAAGCTCTGACTGCTTACCGAGAAAAAGGGTTAAAGGAGCTGACTGAAGGCTGTCATCAAAGCCGCAGATGTCATTAAGTAAGGAGACGAGGAAGACATGTTATGCTTTCAAGATGACTAGAAATTATTCGGTCGAAGCTCTTGGAAGACCTGATTCAAGTGCATCCTTGAAGTTTCGCCTTAAGCCGAAGGGCGGCTGTCTTCACTTTTGCGCTCAAGATGTTGCGAGCTTCCTAAATTCTCTTACGCCGGCTAAATATTATCAGCCACGCTTAAACCAACAACCTAATTGTCGCTAATTCCCTAAACGATTATATTTTGTTGACATTGGCCTAATCAATAATTTAAAATATTTTAGTTAATTAGGGGGTAAATAAACGCAAAATTATAAATTAATCGTTTATAATCAGAAAGTAAATTCCTATCAACTTGACCAGATCTGTCCGCAAAGGGACATGAGAAGCGATACTATTAAACCTTGAGACCCGTAGAAAAATCAAAATAAGGGGGTCAGAACATTGGAGCTTGAGAAGACTTTGGAACTGGCTTTTTTGTTCCACGGGCATAGATGCGTGCTGATGCCCCTGGGAGTGAGGATGGGAAATCTTGCTCTCAAAGAGCTATCCGTGGGGAGAGCTCCGGATCGGGACCCCGTAGCTTTATTGGAGCTAAGCGATAACCAAGCAGGCGGTTGCCTAGCCGATGGGGTTCAAGTAGCCACCGGCTGCACCTTTGGCAAGGGAAATATCAAAAGGCTGCAGTATGGTAAATTTGCCCTTACTTTGGTCTCTAAAAAAAAGAAACAAGCGGTCAGGGTCTCCCTGAGGCCAGAGATAATGATGGAGATAAAATCCTCCCAACTCTCCCAGCTGAGGGCGAAGGGCGTGCCCTTCTCTCAGATCCCAAGGGAAACGGCGGACGCCATCATCGAAACCATGCTGGCCAAGAAGGACGAGGAGCTCTTTAAAGTGGAGCACCTGGAGGAATATCACCTTGAAGAGGAGCCGCTCCTCTTCCGGAACCTCAGTTGCTCAAAGTGTGGAGAGATTGTGGCTGAGGATAAGGCGAGGCTTGTTGAAGGCAAACCCTATTGTATACCATGCTCGGGCTACGCTAAATAGGCCGAGGAAAGGAGGGATGAGAAGCTAAGAATAGAGAGACACTCCTATGTTTTTTTATGCTAAGGCTCATTTAGCTAAATAAGGGATGAGCTTAAAATATGGGCTTAACAAAGGAGGCGAAAAATGGCTAACAAGCCTAAAGTGATTTTCTGTTTCTGCACCGGATCTTGTCCGACTATGAGGAACATCGACATCTGGGAGCTAGCCAACTATGCCCGACTGGAGTTAGACATCGAATATGGGGTAGTCCATGCCATGCTCTGTGGCCCTGAAGATGGCTACGCCTTTTTGCGCGATTTGCTGAAGGACCCTAATGGGAAATACATAACCTTCGCCTGCGCTCCTGAAGCGCAGAGGAAGCTTTTCAAAAGGGCCCTAGAGGGATCAGGTCTCGATCTCGAAAAACAGTGGTTCCCCATAAATATAAAGAATTTGACTACCGAAGAGGCCAAAAAGCTCCTCGCCGAGACGGTGGAGAAGGTAAAGAACATGGAGGAGGTGAACCCATGAATCTTCTGGTTACCAAATATGGCTATAAAACTTCTCTTAGCGAATATGTTCGCAAAGCCACTTTAGACAGGGTTGCCCTCATGGAGGGGGGACGCCAGGTGAACGAGTGGCTAACTGAGCTCGCTGAGGCCGAAGAGGATCCGGAGGCGGCTAAGACGATCCTTTCAGATCTAGAATGGTTTAAGGCAAGATTCTCTGGGACGCCAAGGTGGTAGAGGATGCAGGGCCTGAGCGGCCAACGGTGCTTCAAAGCGGCCGCCCAAATCGGTCCAACCTTCGCCCCTCTAGATTCTCAATCCAGCGGCCTTAGGAGTTGAAGCTTTGCTGATGATTAAGTTTGTTAATTGATTCCGAGCTTTCTTATAGGCTAGGACTAATAAAAGAAGAAAGGGAAATCATGAGCCTTATGAGGCGTCAAGTCCCACCTTTGGCCCGATCAAAACCTTCTAAGTTGGCTGAATTCCTTAGCCAGATGAAAAGAAAGCGAAGGGTTAAAATTCTGGGTAGGTTTTTTGGGGGGTGGGTAGCTGATTGACGAAATTTCCTAGCCCAACGCCAATGCCCTCCAGATCAAACTGAGGGCTGAATCAATTAAAGCCATCAGGGTGGGACGCCCGGATAATATAGAACTCTATGAGACCTATCTCTAGGGTATGTATTTCATTAACAGCCGATATGTGGTGACCTACCAGGAAAAGGATTTCATCAAAGCAATCGAGAGGTTTGAAGCCGCCAAGGAGATCGATCCAGACTATGCTCTGATTTACCTCGGGATGGCCTGGGCCTACTGGCATAAATATTCGCTCACCCTGAGTCTGGAAGACCTTAATTAGGTTGCCCTTTATGGAGAAAAAGCCTATCAGCTTGACCCTGAGGATTCGGGCTCAAACCTGGCCAAAGGATTCAATCATTTCCTTAAAGGCGATGACGATAAGGCGCTCGAAAAATACCGGGTTGCCGATGAAAAAGAGCCCAATAGCCATGGGGTATGCACCGGAATAGGCTATTCGCTATCTGAGATTGGGCTGTTCGAGACGGCCATTCTTTACCTGACAGAAGGTTCGAACTTGCTCCGTTCTCTATTTTTTTCAGAACCATCCTGCTATCTCTTGCGCGGTTTAGGGGAATTGGAGAAATCTGAACTCTATTTGAAAGAGGCCCTTAACCTAAATCCAAGAAACCCTTTCTGTCTCGGTCATCTCGCCAAACACATGATTAAGTTGGAAGAGACGATGAGGCCGAGAGGCTGCTTCAAGAGCTCGAAAGCATAGACCCGGAATTTTGGGTCTTGACTGAGTACAAAGCCCAGCCCTATGCACTAAGAGGTGAAAGGGCAAAGGCTCTCAGACTGACGAGGAGTGCCACTGTCTATTCACTTCTCGGGTGGAAGCTGAGGCCATTCAGGCGTTGAAGAAAGAGATGTCGGAAGGCACCCCTTTTCCATACCTCAGATTGATTAATGATTCTTGTCTTAAAAATCTCAGGAATGACCCTCAATTCGAAAAGATCGTGGCTCAGGCGAAAAAGGACCACGAAAAATTCCTTAGAAAATTCAGCAATTACTTCTAAAAGGGGGGACACATATCTATATCCCCTGGAAGGCAAATTTAAGAAGGCTTTTGATTGTTAATATTTGAACCTTAGATAAAAGCGAGCCTTTGCCTCTTTTTTCTCATTAGCAGCTCAATCTTCTTCTCTTTAATCTTCGGCCACGGCCCTGAAGCCGGTGATTTAACAATTTTTAATCTAAGGAAACTGACCCATCAAGCACTTTCTCAAATTAACTGCTTTTAAACCCACGAAAAAAATTATTCCACAAATTATATCGAGCGCGTCAAAACCTAGCGAAGAAGGATAGAGACTTTATAAATTGTCATAATCAGGATTAGAAAGCCGAAAATCTGTTTGACTCTTTTCGCGGGGATATAGAGGCTGGTAAGCCTCGCTCCCAAAAACGAACCTGCGGCCCCAACAACGATGAGAATAGCGGCCAGATTCCAGGATATTCGGGCTGTATCCAAATGGGGGATGAGCGCCGAAAAAGAGGGCAAAGTCACGGCCCAGGCATTGATTCCGGCGGCTTTTTTTGGCTCGAAGCCAAGCAAAATCAATGTGGGCATGAGTAAGAATCCCGGGCCGACCCCAAGAAAGCCGGCGAGAATAGAAATGGGAATGGCCAGCATAAAAGCTAACCTGAAATTTTCTCTTTTTTGTTCCACTTTGGCTGGTTCAAAAAGCCTGTAAATAAGGTAGCCGACGGCGGCCAGATAGACTAACCAAATATAGGTCTGGGGAATATGCTGAGCCAATAAGGCGCCAAGAGGGGAAGGAATGGTCGTGGCTATGGAAAGGATAAGTGCCTTCTTCCAATCCATATACCCCGAGCGAGCAAATCCGAAGGTCGAAAAAAGAGCGGTAAAGCCGTTGAGGAGCAGACTGAGAGGTTGAACCTGATGGACAAGGTCAGTAAAGAAAAGTCCGAGAAAGGGCACCGCCGCAAAGGCTACCCCAAGGCCAAGCATTCCTGAAATGACAGATAGTAAAATTAGCCCGATAATAATCGCGCTGTTTTGACCCATAATTTCTCCTTTCATGTTTCCATTTCATGGCCGAATTAACACCATCTCCGTGCCTCCGCACCAGTTGGCCTGATACTTCGCTCCTCCCTGATGAACTCCTTTTCCAGCGTTCTCATAGTTACAATTTCATTGCTCGTTAAAAAAGCCTAATTGGTTAGCTATCAGGGTTTTAATTTTTGATAAAGAGGTTCGAGGCGAAGGCGATAGATCTCCCTGATTTTTGGCTCATCCTCAGCTAAAGGTTTAACGGGAACAAGGTCCATGACTTCTTCGGCGGTCAAGCTGGAGTCAAAAAGAGTTTTCGCTGCTCCTTCAATCATCCGAAGCAAAGCTCGTCGCGACTCCTTCGTGGAAACTCCAAAAGCCTCGCCAAGTTTGGCCAGCTCGGCTAGCTGAAACCAGAAATAAGTTGGACCCATGGCCGTCAGGATGGCGTAGGCCTCAAGGGTTTCCTCTTTAACTTCAGGACATTCGCCCAGCGAGGAAAACAGGGCCAAAAGCTCCTCCTTTTCCGGGGCGCTGAGACCGGCCCCAAAAACAACGGGATTATATCCGGCATTGACAATTGAAGGCGCATTGGGGATCATTCGAACAATTCGATTGAATCCACCCAAAACTGTTGAAATTTTAGCCATGGTAATTTTGGGCGCCAGCGAGATGAGGATTACTTCTTGCTTGAGGGAGGATTTAATTTCATCGAGAACAATTGACAGCCCAGGCGGATGGAGAGCCATAAAGATCACCTCACTTGCAGCGGCAAGCATGCTGTTGTCAGAAAAAGCTTTTATTGCAGGGAATCTTTCCTTTAACTGCTTCAGAATTTCTGAATTGATATCGCTCACATAAATTTCCTGGAAACTCAATCCTTTTTTCTCAAAACCTTCTAACAGAATCCTAGTAATTCGTCCTCCGCCAATAAATCCTACTTTCTTCTCAAAGGTCATTTGCGCCTCCTTTTAAGAGGTAAAATAAAAAAATATGTCGTTAAGGAGTGACAACCATTTTTCATTGCTTTTTATCTTTCCAACTAAGGCCACAGCCCCTTCAACCTCGGACTGAGATTTCTTCAAGAGGTCATTATTCGTTAAAGCCTCATCGATGGCCTGCTGTAAGGTTATTTTGACCTCCTCTTTCTCGGTCGTCTCGGCCGAGACAAGAGACACGAGGACGATTATAAAAAAGGCCTTCCAAAATTTTTTCATTTCTTTCCTCTTTTCTTGTGACCCCGCCCTTTTGAGACCTTGGTGATTTTTTGCTTCACCATGTTTAGTTATCCTAAATAGCAAACAAGAAATAGGCACCAACAAGAAGGATGATAATGCCGGCGATTTTTTGGAAAAGGAGGTTCGTCTTTTTCAGTCCTTTCGATTCGATCATCCTCCTGGCCGCGCCCATAGATGTGCCGGCTACAAGAATCAGAAAGGAGTGCCCGAGGGCATAGATAAAAAGTAAAAAGGCACCATAAAAAATATTCCCTTTGCTGGCGATGAAGGCCAGAAGAACAGCAAGAATGGGCACGGCGCAAGGTGTCGAGACGGCCCCAAAGAGTAGGCCCAGCAAAAAGGCTCCCAGATTTTCAGCTCTTTCGGCGGCCAGAGCTTTGGGAAAAGGAAAGTTAAACTTGAAAAGACCTAAAAGATGAATTCCCATCACCAAACAGACAGCTACAACTGCATATCTCCAGAAGGCGCCAACATCACCAAACATCCGGCCCATTAGGGCCGAGACAATTCCCAGAATCGTGAAGGTGATGGATAGACCCAGGATAAACTGAAGGGAAAAAAAGAAGGAATTTTTTATAGTAACCTGGCCCTTCTTCCCGGCTACAAAACTGATCATGAGCGGCACTATGGCCAGAACGCAGGGATTGGAAGCTGTCATCACGCCGCCGAGAAAAACAGCCACCACCGCCAGCCACGGATTTTGCTGGATGAGCTGCTCAATATTGCCAAAGATTTTTTCCATGGTTTTTCCTGCTTAAGAACTTTTACTCAATACCTTTCATTTTAAGAACCTTAAGAATCTCCTCCTTCGGGAAAAAGCCCACATGGCGGAAAAATTCCTTTCCATTCTGGTCAATGAAGACCTGGGTAGGAATGAGTTGAATATCGTATTTTCGGGCCGGACGCGGGTCCTTCCAGACATCATAAAAAACCACCTGCAGCTGGCCCTTAAATTCCCTGGCGAGTTCGCGCATGATGGGCTGCATAGCCCGGCAAGGAAGGCAGCGGTCGGCTCCAAGCTCGATAAAAGTGACCTTGTATTTAGAAAAATCCAGGTTAAGGTCAAAGGTAACCAGAACCTCTCCTTCAGTTCCCCTAGGACTTGAGGTGCCCGATTTTCCAACCTCCGTAGCCGGCGTAGAAGGCATCATTTCGTTTTGGCTTCCTTTCTGGTTCTGGCAGGCTGGATTTATAAAAATAAAAAGTATCAGGGATGACAAATAAAGGCCGACGTGAAGGCTTTTCTGGAGTTTAAGTTTTTTCATAAAAACTCCTCCTCTTCAAAATGGTTTTCAGCAGAAAACTTATAAGAATGATGCTGGGCAAGGTTAAAGCGAGCCTGAGACCCGCAAAATCTGGTCCAAGGAATTTAATTTCAAAAAAAATCATCGGAATCTTGACGGAGGCCCAGACGCAGAGAAAAACCGCTACATTAAACAGGCTCGCTCCCTTTTCAAGGAGAGAAACGCCGAGGGGAAAAGCGGCATAAAGAGGTCCCATGGCCGCTGTGCCTACAAGAATAGCCATCATAATTCCCTTCAAACCTGACTTGCTTCCCATTGCTCGCTCCACGGTCTGCCGGGGAACCCAGACCTGGAATAGACCGATAAGAACGAGAATCGGCGGCATAACCGATAACATCTCCAGAAGATAAGTTCGGGCGTTAGATAGAATTAAAAGGGCCTTGGCCGGCGCGAAAAAATACACCAGAATGTTAGTTAAAGCAAGCAAAATGAGGATATTTCGAGCCGAGAAAAATTTTTTCATCTGAGGATGCTACCCATGATTAAAGCAATGAGGATGGCCAGAATAAAACTGAGGAAATTCCGCCAGAAGGTAAATTGTCGGCCGAAGAATTTGGCTTCCAACGGGGCAGTGATTACTCCAACCATGACTAAGGTGGTCACGAAAGCGGCGATGGCCCTCACGCTCGCTCCCTGGCGAAGCAAAGAACCCGCAAGGGGAAAGGCAATAAAGGCTTGAATTAAAACCACTGACCCGAAGAGAGCAGCCAGAGTAACTCCCCACCAGCCCGATTCCTGGCCAATGGCCCTAGAAATGATAGACGGTGTCAGAAAAGATAGAAGAAACCCTATTGCCCAGATAGTAGCCAGAACCGGCAGGGCCATCGAGCGAAAAAATTTCCAAGCGAAAATAAGTGCTCGCCAGGTCTTTGCCCTGTTTTGAAAAAGAGAGAATAAAAGAAGGATAATGGCCAGGCCCCAGATGATGGCGACCAGCATGGTCTATCCCCTAATTTGAATGGCCAGCACGGCCATTCTGGTTCGAGCTTTAAGGGAGCGGGTCTCCTTTTCTTTGGGGACAAAGATGAAGGAATTTTCGCTAATAGCTTTTTCTTCGCCCTCGACGATGATTTCTCCCTGTCCCGAAAGGACAACAAAAACGACGTCGTAATCCATCCGGCAAGGAGGAATCTGCTGTCCCGCTTCCAGTCCCATGACCTGAGCTTTAATGTTGGTTGCTTCGAAAAAGACACTTTTCGTATGGGAGGTGGCCGAAAACTCCACCAGCTCATTCAAATTAACTACTATCATCTTCTTTCTCCTCTTTGATATTTTTTAAGAATTTGTTGGCCTCCAGTAAATGCGAACATTTATTTAGTGACATAAGGGTTTCTATCAAAAGAAAAAACTTCTCGTCTCCTCTTTAGCCGAAAGCAAAAATTTTTATTTTTGAGACGATTTATTTTCAGACGATAAAAGACCCTTTTAAAAAACCACCATATTCCGTAGCTTAAAACAAAATAGCAAAGCCCAGTATTTCCGCAGTATTGACACATAGCTTTTTCTCCTGAGTCCTGATTGCCTTCATAAGGCTCGGCTGCGGACTTTTGCCTACTTTTTTAATTCCACTTGATTTTAGCTCTGTTCCTTCTTCTGTCGCCGCTGTAATCGATAAAAAGATAGAAATATCGATGGTGCTGGCCAGGTTAAGTCCTTCCGAAGACTTCTCCATTTTATAGCTTCATTTTAAATTCTGAACTTCTTTTATTGGCTTGACCAATCATTTCAGCCTTGCCCTAATTAGCCCGTCAAATTGCTTCCCGATAAGCCTTCTCAATGTAGTTATGCTTTTAGAATCATTTCAGCATTCCACTAATTATAAGGTCGATGGCTTCTTCCTCTTTGAGTCCCCTGGCCATGAGGGTCTGGATCTGCTTTTTATCCACCCGACCAATGGCCGCCTCATGAGTCACCTGGGCCAGTTCGTGGTTAACATTAACAATGGGGACGGCCTTGGCCTGGGCCATCCCCTGAATTACTTCTAAACAATCAACGTGACCCCTGGCTTCAGGAGCTGAGGCGGTGAGTTCATTCACAATTTCACTTATGGCTTTATCTTTGACCGCAATCCGACTCTTGATCAGACCACGGGAAGATTTTCCTTCGAGCCATCCCGCTTCCCTGATTTTAATCCTATCATCACCATAGCCGTAGATTTTGGTCATCATGGCCAAACTTGAGTTTTCATCAACCCGAACTTCATAATCCAGATCGAAGACACCGACCCGGCCTTTGAGCAAGGAAAAATTGGTTTGAAAGGAGCTGTTTTTGCCCACTTTTACCTTCGCCCTGGGCACAACTTCTATTCCTCCCTCATCGCCATGAAAATGAACCTCATTATATTCATAAAGAGCGTTATCGCCCAGCTCGATTTCAGCTTCCATCTGGTGAACAACTTTAATGGCATTAGGAAAGACACAATGGGCAAGGAGCCTTATCTGGGCGCCATCCTCTATCCTGGCTTTGATGTTAATTATTTGAACGCCCTCCTTAGGCAATATTCCGAAGCAAAGATGAACGGGATGCTCTATTTTTCTTCCCTCTTCAACCCGCAGGCGAATATCCACGCCAGAAGGGGTCTCCTCTGGCTCCAGAAAGAGGCCTGGGACTAAATGCTTACCGATGACCTTGTTTTTATGAACCACCAGATGGGCAATCCGGGAATCCTTAAAAATTGAAGTTTCGCCTCCGGCCTGTTCATAGGCCCTCAGCATATATTCATAATCCTGCATTTATTGACTCCTTAGATATTATTTTCAGGGGAAGGATAAATTCGCGATGGACAGGGAATGCATTTTTCTTTAAAATAACGGCCAACTTCCTGGGGGCTTCCTTCCTTGACCACAAAGCCTGAACAGATGAGCGAAGTCCGATCGGCGATTTCGGCCACCTCTTCCCTATGCGTAATCAGAAGAACGGTCGTACCTTCCTCCTTCAATCCTTTTATGATGCCGACAATGCTATCCAAAGCTAAGATATCAATGCCCGAGTCAGGTTCATCCAGAATAGCCAGTCTGGGTTTCATGGCCATCACCGCGGCAAGTTCAATCCTCTTTCTCTCGCCGCCACTTAGCGTTTTATCAATAACCCTGTTTAAATAATTTTTTGGCTCCAATAAAACTTGGTAAAGAACTCTCTCAATTTCGGTCACGTCCTTATTCTTCATCCCCACCGCAATATAATCCTTCACCGTCAACCCCTCAAAGCGAGCCGGCTCCTGCCAGGCTAAAGTTATACCCCTTCGGGCTCTCTCATAGACAGGCAGGGTAGTTATATCCTGGCCGTCAAAAAAAATCCGGCCGCTCTGGGGAAGATAATCACAGCAGCCGAGAAGGCAGTAGGCAATGCTCGATTTGCCGGCGGCATTGGGTCCAAGAAGAGAATGGATCGTGCCCGCCTCAACGGAAAAACTCAGCTCCTTTAAGATTTCTCTATCCCCGAGACGAAGGGAAACTTTTTCTACTCTTAAAATTTCCATAATTGTTTTCCTTTTAATTCTTTTTTAATTATTTTTACCTTCTGTTCATCTTGTCTCTATCCGCTGGTCGCATCACCTAAAAGGAAAGAAGACAATCAACTCGGCTCTTTTTCCAGAAGACCCCGGAGCCTGGCTTCTTCCAGAATGTCTTCTTTGCTAATTGCATATTTTTTCGGGTCGGCTACCATTTTCAAAAGAGTATCCCTATCAGGAAGGTCACCTGCAGTCATCAGGTGGGCTCCAACATAAAGCAATGGATAGATGGCCTCGCCAAAGTATTTTTCAGCAACAGCTGCCAGCTCGTCTGGCTCCCAGGGATCTTTTTGCCTGTCCAGAACTTCGAGCTCGTCTTCAGGCCTTAGCCAATCCTTGATAATGTCACGGACTAACTCAGGTGGAAAGCTTGAACAGCAGGACCTTAAGCCGCCATTGAGCACAATTTTTACTTTCATTTCTTGTCTCCTCCCGTTTATTTCCCACTTAAATGCTTCCGGCGATATTCTACCGCCCAGGAAGTTAAGGTATAATCGGGCATCTGGGGAAAACCGATATCAAAAGGTGTTGGATAGGCAGCGACATTGGCCGTCTCCCGTATTCCTTCTAATATAGAATCGTACATTTTAAAGGGGAAGGCCACAGTCACTTCATCCTCCTGGGCTAAAGCTGTTTTACGGTCGCCGAAGCAGGGCAATCCCAGCGCAATATCCTGGGAGACGTAAGCTTGGGCAATGCTATCGGCGCAAAGACTCCATTCACCCCCGGTGGAAAAATGAACCCGGCCACCCCTTTTATAAAGATATCCCTGAACAACCCGCATCACTTGTGCCGTGTTTCCATACATGACGACAATATCCGGCTCAAAATTTATCTTAGCCATCGGAGCCACGGCCACAGCCTTGAATTCCCCATAGGGGATTTTGGCCACCTGCGAAGTGAACTCGCGCGCTGATTCCAGATCAGCATGAAGCATTTTAGCAATTTCACCATTTTTCATTATCTCTGGCTCCGGAATTAGACCAATGGTCACCCCGCCTACTATACAGGCCATATCTTCGGCCGTAAAATACATCGATCGTCCATAATAGCGAACGATGGCCGTAATCTGACAGGTATTCATGGGATGGCGCGGTCGGGTTGTTCCAGAAGGCCTTTCCTCTAAGGTTTCATAAAATTTTACCCCAAAAGGATAGGTCTTCGGTCGAAGCATCGCCGACAATTCGCAACAGACCTCGACCCGCCTGATTTTATCGTCCATAGCTTTTCCTCCTTTTTCTAGTCTGATTTAAAGCTAACTGCCGGACTTGCTGCCAGGCCGCCAAAAAGACGGCAAATGCCGGCATCCCGGCAACCGGAATCAGCGTGAAAGCTGTTTCCAGGAGTTCATCCTCCCTGGCTCCGGCTTTAATGGCTCCAATAAGGTGCATGGCGGTCGTTTCCCGGTCATGTTGGGAAGCGGTCACAGCCGCATGAATCAAAAACTTGTGTTTCTTGGAGACCGCGCCTTCATTGAGTGTTAGTTCATGGAGTTCCAAAAAAGCCGCACACAATTCTGGATTTTTCTCTTTCAAAAAGGCGACTGGATCGAGAACCTTTCCGAATTCTTCACTAAACGACCTTAGACTCTTGAGGAGCTTATTTTTCTTCACCTCAGTAATTCTGCCCGCCTTTGCTTTATTAGTCATTTCTCTATCTCCTTATTTTCAGGAATTGAATTTTTTACTCTAAGCTCCTTGACCAGCTAAATCTATTTTCTCCAGCAGCCAGTACAGCATCCGCATCACTCTTGACCTTATCGCAGGGTGAAAACCGGGCTAAATAAAGGCTCTCCTGACTTAGATTAAGCTCCGTCATATTAAATTCATGGACACCCAAAGCTTTTGCGGCCATCTTCGAAACAATGCCCTCGACCTCGATATCGGCCTGGTCAAAGTCAAGCGTTGGCATTATTTCTACCACCCTATGGCCATCCTGGCCAACGCTGGTCACACCGTCCCAGGCTTGAATGATATTCAATTTTTCTGCCTCCTTAGCCCAAAGAGGAAGAATTTCACGCTTTTCTTTTTTATTCATTTGATTCTTTTTAAAAAATTCAAGGAAACTCCTTTTAGTTTTTTTTGACCTCTTTGTCTATTTCTTGGCCGCTCGCCTGTTGCTCATGATATTTTTTAATTATTTGTGTGATTTCCTTCATCGAGGGGAAGGAAAGGGCCTCTTGGGGGCAGAGATTCTGACAGGCGCTACAGCCGACGACACAGTTAAAAGGATTAACTACTTTCGGACAATTTTTCTCCTCATCCCACTCAAAAACGCCATTTTTGCAAAAATCAAAGCACTCGCCGCAGCCAATGCACTTGTCCTCATCAATCGTGGGATACCAAGGAATTAATTCGCGGGGTACTTTAAACATTTCCTTGCCTCCTTGGATTTAAAAGCATTTCCAGGAGAGGGCGGGGAGGTTTTGACCTCCCCTGCCCTCAATCTGCGATTCCCGGCACGTTGCGAAGTCCATTGAACTATTTCAGGGCTTCCACGGCTTCCCGGACTCGCTTAATCGCCTCTTCGGTGGACAAATTTCTCAGATCAAGAGCAATTACCTGCTTTTCGAAGTCTGCGCCTACCTCTTGGAAGGCCTCCTTCATCATCTTTCTCTGCATCTTCGGGTCACAGGCTCCAATAATATAAATGCCCCCCTCATTTTTAATATAATCTTTCAGGAACCTTTCCCCGTCATCGACGCAGAGTTGGGGATGGACAATAGCGTATTCCACGTCCATCTCCCGGCGCACGGTATTGACCAGTTCCCACAAGTCAAGGGATTTAAACCCTGGACATTGACCCGTGCAGATACACATAATGAACCTTGGTTTTATGGACATTCAATTACCTCCTTTATATTTAAATGATTTAATAGCAAAAACCAGGCAAACGTCATGGACGGTTTTCACCTGGTTTTCTTCGCATTTTTTGACGGCCAGATCAGACCAGGAGCCTGGCGGCATCCAGATGGTCGAAATTCCCAGCTCGAGGCAGGTATCAACAACCTTCTCGGTAATTTCTGGGGGGACAACAGTAACGACAACCTCAGGTATTTCGGGAAGGTCACGCAGAGATCGGTAGCAGGGATGGCCATCGATCGAGTCATATTTAGGATTGATGGCATAGACCTTGTATCCAGCATCGAGTAAGGTTCGGAAGATTTCATAACCATACTTTTCTTTGTTTCCAGAAACTCCAACGACAGCAAAGACCTTTTTTTCTTTCAAAATGTCAGTGACATAAGACATGTTTTCCTCCAGAAATATTCATTTTTTCTTTTTTAAGACCAATGGGAAAAAAACCTAGCTCTATCTGATGATCGGTAGAGATAAAGTGCCCTTTCAGTCTCTCATTCCTTCCTCTTTCCATAAGGTACGCCTTATAAATCCCCTCTTCATAGAAAAAAGGACCTTCATCTGCCCCTCTCTCCAGAACAGCATAACTCTTATCAGACCATTTTCTTCGATTCAGCCTTAATCGAGTAATTTCGACCAGATCAGTTGGTCGGGCTGACGGCATCATTATCCGACTAATAGCTTTTCTTTGAAACGAATAAAAAATCATAACTGGGGAAAAATTTAAAAAGGAAGCATCAGAACTTAGTAGCCGGGCTGCTGCCAATTTCAGGCTCATTTTAAAACTATGATTATATGATGATATTTTCATATTATCTATTATAGAAAGAGGCTAAAAGTTTGTCAATAGCATTTCTTTCCATCAGATCTGCTCTTCCCATAAAGAGGCGAAAATTTAACCTGCTATAAAAAGTTTAAGTTGAAGAAAAAAGCCAACTGTAGGAAAATATATTAAAAGAATAACGATGAGGCTAAAGGACAATAAAAAATTAATTTATCTTCATGAGCTTTATTTGAAGCCACTTATTTATCTTTTTCTTTTTTTATTTATCTTCTCCTGTGTTCAACCGCCAATGATTGTTCCTCCCCTTGATCCGGCTGCCCAACAGTTCCTAGAACAAATTAGCTATATCATTACTCCTCAGGAAGAAAGAATCTTCCGGGAAATCCCACCTGAAGATAGGGGAAAATTCATTGAGGCCTTCTGGCGGCGCCGTGATCCTAATCCTGAGACTGAAATTAACGAATTTCGCCAAGCTTATTATACCCGCCTGGCCATTGCTGATAAAGCCTTTAAAGCCGGCATCCCTGGCTGGAAAACTGATCGTGGTCGTATTTACATTCTCCTTGGGCCCCCGACTGACGTTATCAAAAAATCCATGGGCGATACCCCGACGGAATTTGGAGAATCAAAAAGGGAATTGAGCTCAAATATTCTCGAAGAAGGAACAGTTACCGAAAGGTCAAGCGAAATCTGGGTCTATAATCAGTATCCTGATTATTTCTCCGGCCCACTCCGTTTAGTTTTTGTGGCCACAGAAGGAACAAAGGATTATAAACTGGTTTCAGATATAACCATTAAACCCATGTCCATGATTTCCTATTATAGCTTCGACCCAAACATTCTCTATTATCAAAGAATCGGCGAAGTGATGGATAACGTTTCGGAGATGCCCATCCCCGGAATTCCTGATTTTTCCATTAATCTGGACAAAATATTTAAAGATGAAAAAGGAAATCCCCTCGCCACTTTCATTATATCTATTCCTTTTAGAGGAGTTGCTTTTGGCCAGCAGGGGGAACTATGGAGATATTCATTGAGAGTCTCGGTAGAAAGCCGATTGAGCCAAAGCAAGGAAGTCTTTCGTTCTGAGAGACAATACCAAGAAACCTTAAACCTTGAAGGAGTTAAAAATAAATTTCGACAAAATGAAAATCTAATTGATTCATTAACCGTGCCTGTAGGAAGAGGAGAAAACCAAGTCTATTTTAAGGTTGAAGACCAGGTCAGCCAAGCGAGTCTGCGCAAGTGGCGATTAATCAAAGTAAAATGAAATTTCTTTTTCAAAAGCTTGGTAAACGAGATTTTCAAAGCGGCTATAAAGCGATTTGCCAAAGTAATGGAGCTCATTTTTAAATTTAAATCGATCTTCAATTTAAAATTGAAAAATCTTTTAAAATTAAAAAGGAGTAAATGATGATTAACCTTGCCCGCACTTCTTTAAAAACGCTTTTAGGCCTAGCCATAAGGGCTGAAATTGATTCGCACAATGTCTACCAGCGGCTTGCTCGCCGCTTAAAAAATCCCTTACTTCGTGAAAAGATAAGAATCTTGGCTTTTGAAGAAAAAAAACATGAGAAGGCTCTAAAAAATCTTTTTGCTGCTTCTTACCCCAAGGAAAAACTTCTAATCCCACCTAAAACTGAAGAGAAATTGCTTCCCTCAGTAGTTATCAAACCTTCAAGCAGCCTAGTCGATCTTCTTGAACAGGCTATGAAAGCTGAAAGGTCGGCTGAAACTTTTTATGCCCGGTTAAGCCGCCGAATTAAAGGAGAGAAAAAGAGGCTCTTACAATATTTAAGCCGAGTAGAAAAATCTCATTTTCTGATGCTTCAAAGCGAATATACTTTGGCCCTTCAATTTGAGGATTATGCTGAAAGGGATATCGATAAGGTAATTACCTGAAGAGCCTATTCAGAGAAAAATGACTTATTTCTAACAGCCAATTTATTTTTTGTCAATTTACCCTTTCATAACGCCTAAGGGAACCACTTTGGCCACAAGGCGACCGATGCCTACTTCGTGAGAAGTTCGAACAACTTCATCAACATCTTTATAGGCGGCTGAAGCCTCCTCGGCTACGCCTTTAAGGCTCGTTGATTGCAATTCAATTCCCTTAGCCAGAAGCTGGTCTCTTATCTGTTCGCCCCGAAAACGGCGCAGAGCCTCATGTCTTGACATGACTCGGCCGGCCCCGTGGGCTGTCGAACTAAAACTGAGCTCTTCAGCCTCCTTTGTACCCACGAGAATATAAGAGGCTGTGCCCATACTTCCGGGAATAATGACTGGCTGACCATAGGGGCGATAAATCTCGGGGATTTCTGGTCGGCCAGGGCCAAAACTACGGGTAGCTCCTTTACGATGGATGCAAACCAATTTTTCCTTACCATCGATTTTATGTTTTTCAATTTTGGCTACGTTATGGCAGACATCATAAATTTGACGCATTCCAGCCGAACTACCTAGGACCTTAGCAAAGACATCTCTAACCCAATGGGCAATCATCTGCCGATTGGCAAAGGCATAATTCACAGCTGCACACATAGATTTATAATACTGTTGGCCAAGGGGAGATTTTATAGGCGCATTGATGAGCTCCCGGTCAGGCAGCCCCTTAATTCCAATTTTATTTTCCATTAACTCAATAAAATCTGTCGCCACCTGATGGCCTAGGCCACGGCTCCCACAATGAATCATAACAAGAATCTGACCTTCCTCATCAATTCCAAAAACCTTAGCAATTTCCAGATTGTAGATTTTTTCAACTTTCTGAATCTCTAAAAAATGATTCCCTGAACCAAGGGTGCCTAACTGAGGAATTCCCCTTTCGAGGGCCCGGGAAGAAAGATAGCTTGGATCAGCATCTTTCATTCGGCCATTCTCTTCAGTCAGCCATAGATCTTCCTTTGTTCCATAACCATTTTCAACCGCCCATTCGGCTCCTTTAACCAGAATTTCCATAAGGACACTTCGGCTGAGCTTAGTAATTCCACCCTTACCCACGCCAGCCGGGACTTCTTTAAAAATCTCAGCCAAAAGTTCCTTCCTTTTGGCCGAAATATCCTTTTCCCGGTAATCAGTCCTTAGCAACCTCACGCCGCAATTAATGTCATAACCAACACCACCAGGCGAGATAATCCCTTCTTCCAAATCAAAGGCGGCCACTCCACCAATGGGGAACCCATAGCCTTGATGACCATCGGGCATAACATAAGAATATTTTTGAATCCCCGGAAGACAGGCTACATTTTTAGCCTGTTGAAGAGTTTGGTCTTTTTTAACTGTTTCAAGGAGCCTTTCCGAAGCATAAATAATGGCCGGTACCCGCATTTCTCCTTGTTTTGGAATTTCCCAGGTATAATCATTTATCTTTTTTAATTCCATTTTCCCACCTCCTACATATCGACCACAACCTGAATTAAAACTTCCTCATTTTGACGGATAATCATATCGTGATAGGTAATAGCTTTGACTTCGCCAAAAATAACATAATTATTATTAAGATTATCGCCGTTGAAAACAGCCTGAAGAGAATAACCATTTTCCCCTTTGAAAATTTTCACATCTTCAGCTTCAGCCAGCAAGAATCCTTTGGCCTCAAAAAGATAAAGAATTTCGCTCAGAAATTTAAAGAGCAGTTGCTCGAGATCTTTTCCCTGAACAAGGACAGTCCGGCGCTGCCTTTTCTTTACTTTTTCGGGCTCCCACATCAAGGAAACAACGGCCAGAGCAGCATGAGCAAAGGCTTCTTCTAAAGTCCGACCAAAGGCCTGAAATTTAGCATCGGCCGGATGATCAAGATAAATGAATTTATTCCTCCAGGATGATTTGCCCTTTGATAACATTTTAATCTAAATTATTTTACCATTTTTCTTTATAAAATCCACTCAGGCCAAAGAACTTAGGTGAGATAAGCCCTGATATCTTTATGTCCTTAGATTTTGTTGGAATAGTGAATATGCCCGAAAATGATTCTTTACGCACAGGAATAGTTAAATTTTATCCGCTCTTTTCTTTCTGGCTTTCCATTAATTTCTTCGCTCAGATGGGAAAATCGGTTGGGTCGGTCAAATTTTCCAGGGAGTTAAAAGACATAAGGCAAAGGATTAAGGCTCGCTTTTGCCCCCTTTAAATTCTTATTTAGATTCTGGTTTGAGAATTGAAGGAAAAGTAAAGCCCCGGGAGAAGACTCGCCAGCAGGCTTCGACTACCTGGGGGTCATAGAGACGGCCCTTCTGAGATTCGATTTCTTCTAATGCTTTATCAACTCCCAAAGCAGGTCGATAGGGACGGTGGGAACTCATGGCCTCAACCACATCAGCCACCGCAATAATTCTGGCTTCAAAAAGAATCTCCTCCCCCTTTAACCCTTGAGGATAACCTGAACCATCAAGGCGCTCATGGTGCTGGAGAACAATCTCGGCGACCGGCCAGGGAAAGTCAACTTTTTTTAAAACCTCATAACCGGCCTGGGGATGTACCTTAACCAGAGCCATCTCCCACTCGGTCAATCGGCCTGGTTTGCTCAGGATTTCAGTGGGCACAAAAAGACTTTTTCCGATATCATGAAGTAAGGCCGCAACCCTCAATCCCTGCAATTGCTCCTCAGATAAGCCCAGCTCCTGAGCAATAGCCCAGCTGAGTTCAGCCACCCGGCGCTGATGCCCGGCTGTATAGGGATCGCGAAACTCCATGGCTGAGGAAAAGGCAATGACAACCTGATTCAAAAGACTTTCGATTTTTTCAGCATATTGACGAAGCTGTCTTTCCCGAATCTTTAATTCAGTTACATCGCGAGCAATTTCAAAGCGAACGTCCCGCCCATCAGGCCAGCGGATAACTCGATCGACAATATAATAATCTCTTTTTGTAATTGGGTTAGTATATTCCCAGTAATAGGGAACATAATTGAGAGCTTTTATTCGGTCATTGGTGCAGAAAGAACAGGGGGAGTCTAGATTTTGAAATTCTTTATAGCAGAGGCCGCCGACAAGTTCTCGGCCAAAAAGCTTTTTAGTATATGAGTTGGCAAAAAGAATCTCGTAGGTGTCCATATCAGCCACATAGATAACATCATCGACATTATCTAGCAATGATAGCAAGATGTTATGGGTTCTTTGAATTTTTTCTTCGGTATGCTTGCGTTCGGTTATGTCGCGGGCGATACCATCAAAGGCAATAATATTTCCTGAATTATCATATAAAGGAATATTAATATGCTCTCCCCAGATAACCTGACCATCTTTCCGAATCCATCTTATTTCTACCGGCCGATTGAATGACTCATTATTTTCAAACAAAGCCTTAATTTTTGGTTGATCCTCAGGATGAACAATCTTGAACCAAAGCTCTGGGTCAGAATAGAAATCCTCGCTTCTATAGCCTGTTATCTTAGCTGCTGCCGGGCTGATATAATCCAATCGAACCTCAGGATGCAGGCGAAGACGATAAATAATATCAGGCGAGCTTGTGGCCAAATGCTCAAAGCGTTCCTGACTTTCCAAAAGGAGATTAAAATATTCAGCTCGACTCAGGGCAACTGAAGCCACATCAGCTAACGTTTCAATAAGCCTTTGTTCCTGGGAATTAAAAGCCTCAAGCTTCGGGCTTTCCACGTTCAAAACCCCGATTATTCTATCCTGACTCTTTAGCGGCACGCAGAATTCACTCTGAGTTTTTTTGGCTCCTCGAACGTAGCGTTCATCCTTAGAAACATCGGGAAGATAAATACTCTTACCGGTTCAGGCGACAAGAGGAACTATCCCTTTTCGGGCGTTTAGGGGAAAGCTTTTCGGGCCTGGAGGAGTTTCAGGCGAATGACCAGCAAGAACTAATTTTTTTTGGCTTGAGTCAAGGAGATATAATCCCACATCTTCAAGACCAAGCAAAGATTTGGCCCCAGTAATAATTGTTTCGGCAATTTCCTGGTAAGAATAAATAAGGGCAAGCTTTTTTCCTAATTCCTGAATAGCCTCGAGCCTTTCATTTAGACGTTTTTCTTCAGTAACATCTAAATAGAACACCAGAATTGCCGGTTGGCCTCGAAAATCAATCCGGCTAGCAGAAACTCTTACCCAGCGGGTTTCGCCATTTTTATGAATAAATCGAAAAATATAACTTGAAGGAGCCTCCTCGCCCCGCAAACGCTTCTGAATATTCTCTAAAACCATAGCTCTATCTTCAGGATGAACAACTTCTAAGACCTGAGCTGGGGATAAGGCCAGAAGCTCCTCTCGGCTGTAACCACTTATCCTTTCAAGAGCTGGATTAGCAAAAACGATGCGGCCCTCTTGTAAAATAGCCATTCCCTGAAGAGATTTCTCAACTACAGTTAAATAGGCTTCCTCTGTCTTTACCCTTTCGGTTATATCTTCGACCGTTCCCTCATAATAAAGAATTTTGCCTGTTTCGTCCCTCACTGCTCTGGCACTTTCTCTAACCCAGATTCTTGAACCATCTTTTTTCAGCCAAATCGATTCGAGCCCAATTATCTGATTTTCTTTCTCTATAATTTCTTTAAAGAAACTTCGGGGATAAGAAGGCTCAAAGCCTTCCTTTTCCAGATCTCTTTTCGCCAGCTCTTCAAAAGAAGAAAAGCCGAGCATTTTAATTATGGCTGGATTGGCATAGAGGATTCGGCCATCGGGAGTGGTTCGATAAAAGCCAAGGTGACTTCTTTCTACAAGCTCACGAAAATGGCCGGCTATTTCTTCCTGCAGCCGCAACCAGAATCGGATCCGGCTGGCTAATAAAGTTTTATCTATGGGCAGGGCTAAAACATCATCGAAGTAAGAAGAGAGCCATGGGGCAGGGGATTCAGAATTAGAAATAGCCACAATGATAGGCAGGAAGGAAAATTGCATTAGGGCTCTTTGTTTCAAATCAGAAAGCTGCGGCCCAAACCTTCGGGCCAGCGAAGATTCAACGATAATAAGATTAACATCAACCCAGCTTTTAGCTTCAAACCCTTCTGGCCGTGGAGCCTTCACCTGAAAGCCTATTTCTTGGAGTAAATCTTTTAATAATAGACGGCCCTTTTCTTCAAAAAAAAGAACGCCGCAAGTCTTGGATCTGCCCATTAGCTATGTTTCCAGTCGCCAGGCATTATGAGAAGCCACTTCATCATCTCTAAGCTTTGCTTTGAGCCCAAGCCTTCTAGTTTTAATCTCAATTCCCTCAAGCCTGCCTAAAAACTAACTCTCACCCTCCATTTAAGTCGGTCAAATAAATATATGTTTAATATATCGTATAAATCTTCATTATAAAAATTTTTTTTATAATTTTATATCAACTTTTTATAAATTAAAAAAGATTTATAAATGTCATTTAGACTGGCCCAGCCAGGTTAAATTGACCTTCTCCTTTTTCCACTTCTCTATTCCAGATTAAAATTACTCCCTGTTTTTAAAAAAAGCAGCCAGATTAAGAGTATGGGTGACTCAATCGCCACAGGAGTCAATTGCAGATAATCTTAAAAATCGAAGGTCAGAGAGATAATGGGAATAAAATCCCTTTAATTCTTGGCTCGGCTGGTTTATATTCTCAGGAGAAGATTCTATCTGGAAAAGAAAATGAACCTGCTAAATCCAAATGATTCTCTGGCTTTTAACTTGAGCTTAAACAGCCCTTTTAATTTCATCTGTTTTAAATGCGGCGCCTGTTGTTATCATCGCCATATAGAATTAAATAACTTTGAAATATCTCAATTAGCCCGCTCCTTTCATCTTTCCCGATTCGAACTGAGACAACGATTTCTAAATCCGGGACCAAGACCATGGATAAAAAATAAGTCTGACGGCTCCTGTTTTTTTCTCCGTCCTTCAGGCTGTTCAATTTATCCGGTCCGACCACTTGTCTGTCGCCTTTATCCCCTTGGTCTTCTCTTTGGTCCTAAGGGGGAAGAAAGATGGGGTCTTTTGCCCCTCCATCCCGATTGCCTCGGTCTAATTACTGATGATAAAACTATTGAGGATTATTTATTCAGTCAGGAGGCTATGCCATATCTTCAATTTGAACGCCGGTTAAGAAAAATTAAAGGTTTTAGTTCGAGGCGGCCGAAAACCAGTTGGTAAATCAGATGTCTGACTAAGAAGCTCCTTATAGCCATCTTAGCTTTCACCTAGCTCCTTTTTTCTAACCTCTCTGACCAACTTTTGTTGGCGCTTGCGCAACTCAGGCGAAAGACGGACGAGATAAGGCGAAACTTCAAGATCAATCGATTTGAATCTTTCGGGCAATCGGGAAAAATCATCCTGAAAGGTTCGTTTTATTTCTTCAAGGGAGGGCAGAGAGACTTTGACTTTCCCTTTTTCCATGATAGCTTGTAAAAGCGGTTCTCCACCTGGAATCAATTCTTCTTTCAAAGAAAGAACATCATGGTGAAATTTCCCGCGCCGGTCATAAAAGCGCCAGACCTGTTTACCACCGGCCAGGGTGGTTTTGCCTGGGCTGAGTTTTAAAACCTCTCGGCCCGCATATTCAACCAATTTATAGGCCATATCAAAATAGGGGGCATCGGCTGAAACTCCCATTTTTGTGCCAACGCCAAAGGCATCAATGGCCGCTCCCCGGTCAAGTACTTCCTTGATTTTATACTCATCAAAAGCGCCAGATGCTAGAATTTTGGTCCGGCTGAGACCAGCTTCATCAAGAATTTTTCGGACTCGTCGGGAAAGACTGGCCATGGACCCACTATCCAGGCGAACCCCAGCCAAATTATAACCCTGGGCAGCCATTTCTCGGCCAATTTGCGCCGCCTTTTTGGCTCCAGCAATAGTATCGTAAGTATCAATTAAAAAAATTGTCCGCTCAGGAAAAATGTCTGCATAGGCTCTAAAAGCTTCAATTTCTTGGTCAAAGCTGGAAATAAAGGAATGAGCCATGGTGCCATAAACAGGAAGGCCAAAAAGACGACCGGCAAGCAAATTGCTGGTGCCGGCAAAGCCGGCAATATAACTAGCTCGAGCAACATACAGACCTGCCTCCAGACTATGAGTTCGGCGCAAGGAAAAATCGATAAGTTGACGGCCCCGAGCGGCCTGAAAGCAGCGGGAAGCCTTGGTAGCAATCATTACCTGGAAATGAAGAATATTAATTAATGCCGTCTCCACAATCTGAGCTTCAATCAAGGGAGCCTCAATTTCAAGCAGGGGTTCGTTGACAAAGAAAAGACGGCCTTCGGGAATTGCCCGGACATCACCGGTAAACCTGAATCGCTCTAAATAAGTGAGAAAATCAGGTTGGAACATTTTGAGGCTTTCTAAATAAGCCAAATCTTCAGCTGAAAAGGATATATTTTCGAGGAAATTTATCGCCTGGGCCAAACCCGCAGAAACAAAATAAGTCCGATTGGGGGGATAGCTACGAATAAAAAGGCTGAAGGTTGCCCGCTCGTTCATCTGTCGTTCAAAATAAACGGCAGCCATTGTCAATTCATAAAGATCAGTATTAAGAGCTGACATTGAAGAAAATTTGACCAAGGAAAAATCATTTGGCCTTTTTTTCATTTTTCTGCCCTTCCAATTAAATTTTTAGATGTTTGAATAATAAATTATAAAAAAACATTTTTAGTCGCGAAAGAATACACTTTCTGTTGCCCTAAATCAAAGTCGGGCCTATCCTCTTTAGAATAGGAGATTTTTGATCAATCTGCCCATGGAAGGTTTTTAAGCTAAAATGGAGAATCGGAACAAAGGGAAAAGAAAAAATAATTAATATTTCATTTTAATTTATTTTATTAAAAGGATTTTTAAATATAACAGATTTTTAATCAACATCAATTAATAGCCAGGCTTAATTAAACAGGCCTGCGATAGGTTGACCACAATAAGCACAGTTTGATCCAGCCATTTTAATTTCTTTAACCCAAAAGCCTTCTCGCCTAATGATGGGCCGATGACAGCTAGGGCAGAAGGTGTCCTCGCCCTCGCCCCAAACATTGCCAATATAAATATATTTTAAACCTTCCTCTCTTCCAATAGCCGCGGCCTTTCTTAGTGTGGCTAATGGAGTCGGCGGAACCGAAGTATATTCATAATCAGGATGAAAGCGGCTGACGTGCCAGGGTAGCTCCGGATCAACGCTCACCAGAAATCGGGCAATCGACCGCAATTCTTCATCGCTGTCATTCAGGCCAGGGACAACCAAGGTTGTTACTTCAACCCAGATTCCCAATTTTTTCATGAGCTTAATTGATTCCAAAACTGGCTCCAGTCTGGCCTTGCAGATCCTTTTATAGGTTTCTTCTTTAAAGGCCTTGAGATCCACATTGGCACCGTCAAGAAAAGGATGGATTGTCTCCAAAGCCTCAGCAGTCATAAATCCATTGGTAACGAAATTATTAGCCAAACCCGCTTTTTTGGCCAGAACAGCGATATCATAGGCATATTCAAAAAAAATAGTGGGCTCAGTATAGGTATAGGAAATGCTGCGGCAATCGTTCCGCAGGGCCTCCTTTATCACTTTCTCTGGAGTCATGGGATAGCCCAGTTCCTGGGGCCTTTCCTTCTTGGTCACTTGGGATATTTCCCAATTCTGGCAAAAGGGACAGCGGAAATTACAGCCAACGGTGGCAATAGAGAAAGCCTTAGAGCCAGGATAAAAATGATAAAGGGGTTTTTTCTCTATGGGATCAATATGGGCAGCGATGACTTCTCCGTAGACGTGAGTGTATAGCTTTCCTTCTCTATTCTCCCGCACACCACATATGCCCCATTTACCGGGACCAATCTGACAGCGATGGGCACAAAGAAAGCATTCCACCTTTCCCCCATCCAGAGAACGATAAAGCATTGCCTCTTTAATCATTTCTTTTTCTTTCTTTCTTGAGATAAGGTTTTCTTGCTTCCTTTAGGTCTAAGTGAGGTTTGTCTCGCCTCCGCTCTTGATTTCAGGGAAGCCGCTCTTAGAAATTCCTTAGCTGAAGGGCAGAGGTCTTGCAAAAAACATTCAAGGCAGAGAGGTTTTCTTGCCTGACAAATTTTACGGCCATGGTCAACTAACATGTAATTAAAATCTATCCAGTCGGTTTTAGGCACTATGGACATCAGATCTTGCTCAATCTTGTTGGGATCTTTTTGTCGACTTAAACCAAGCCTGTAGGCCAGTCGCCGAACATGAGTGTCGACCGCAATACCTTCGGCCTTGCGAAAAGCTGAGGAAAGGACAATATTGGCCGTTTTTCGAGCCACTCCAGGTAAAGTAATTAAATCATTCATATTATCGGGAACCTGACCGTCGAAATCACTGACAATCTTTCGGGCGGCAGCAATAATAGCTCTGGCTTTATTGCGGTAGAAACCTGTGGGTCTGATGATTGCCTCGATTTCTTCCTGCTTGGCTTGAGCCAGGGCCTCGGCTGTGGGATATTTTTTAAATAAAATCGGCGTTATTTGATTGACCTTTTCATCTGTACATTGAGCGGCTAAAATGGTGGCCACTAAAATTTGAAGGGGAGTTTCAAAATGAAGGGCGGTTCGACTTTCTGGATAGGCCTTTCTAAGCCGACGAATTATCTCCCCTATCCTTTCCTTAGCTGGGGCAATCATCTTTTCCTCCTTTGCTGGTTCAACAAATTTATTAATTCTAATTAAATTTTAAATTAAAAAAAGAAAATTAAAAATGAAAATTTGGTAGCCAAGGAAAGAACTAGCTTAAACCCTTTTTTAGACCCCTTTTTCGCAGAATCAAACAATTAAATTTATTATTTTTAAATGAAACAAATTCATCATCATAATTTCTTTTTATGCAGATTTTAGGTTTTCTCCCTATCCTTTTAGTGACTTCAAATCAATTATGGACCAATATGGACCATATCCTCACCAAGATGGAAGGCAGCTACATCATAATGTTCGGGAAAACGCTTAAGCAATTCAATTTCTGAAAGAATTAAAGCGGCGTGACTGCGTTCAACCCGTCTTAAGTAATCAAGAATTTGCCGAGCCAAGCTATCTTCGACTCTTTCCTTAGCTTCCCGATAAAAGGCTTCGGCTCCTCGCTCGGCTTTCAGGGCTAACTGAAAAAGTTCAACTACCTCCATTCCTCTGGTTGAATCAATCTTAAAGCCAGGCTCTATTCCTTGGTCAGGAAGATTCGACGGTTCTTGGCCAAAGCGTTGTCGGCTCAGCCGCAAAAGAATGATCCGATGCTTTCTTTCTTCGAGAAGGAGAAAACGAATTTTTTGCTTTAGAAGATCAGTTTTAACTCTGATCAAAAGCTTCTGATAAAATCTGGCCGCATCGATTTCTGATCGGATCGCTAAAGCTAAAATATCCAACGGCTTGCTTTCAGCTGAAATCATAGCCCTCCCCTTTTTCTTTAAAAAAATTTTGTTTAAGAAAATAGGCGCTTTTCATAGATTAAACTCAAAGCTAGCCCCCTTTCCTCTAAAGCTTTAATAAATTTTCGCTCATATTTAAAGGGAAATCATTTTTTCAATGGCCCCTAAAGCCTTTTCCCTAATTTCAGGAGGAACTTTGACTTGAGGTTCCATTGATTCCAGGGCTCGATAAACTTTATCCAGCGTAATTTTTTTCATATTAAAGCAGAGGGACCCCGGCCTCAGGGGATAGAAATTTTTTTCTGGATTTTCTTTTTTTAGCCGGTAGATAATCCCTTCTTCGGTGCCGACGATTATTTCCTGGTGATTCGTATTTCTGGCTTCTTTGACCATTTTTCCTGTAGAAAGAACAAGATCGGCCTCATCAATTACTTCGGGCGGAGATTCAGGATGAACCCAGATTTGGGCTGTTGGATATTGAGCCCGGCTCCGTCGGATGTCTCCAAGGGAAAAATGATGATGGACATAACAAAAACCGTTCCAGCTAATAATTCTCTTTGAAACATGACGCTGAATATAGGAACCAAGATTTTTATCGGGAACAAAGAGGATTTCTTCAGCGGCCAGAGAATTAACCACCTCAATGGCATTGGAGGAAGTGCAGCAAATATCGGCTTCAGCCTTAACAGCTGCTGTGGTATTAATGTAACAAACCACAGGTCGACCAGGATAATTCTTCTT
This sequence comes from uncultured bacterium, assembly GCA_938092135.1. Lineage (GTDB taxonomy): Bacteria > Acidobacteriota > Aminicenantia > Aminicenantales > CALLJL01 > CALLJL01. Next base: position 73,508 of record CALLJL010000001.1, on the reverse strand, counting down.
CCACTCCCTGAGTTCATCGGCCCTGATCATAGCCGCCATGGGACAGCCAGCATTAAGATCAGGGAGTAGAACAATTTTGTCGGGGGCTAAAATGGCTGCTGTTTCGGCCATAAAATGAACTCCACAAAAAACAATTACATCAGCTTCGACTCGGGAAGCCTGGCGACTTAATTCTAAGGAATCGCCAATAAAATCAGCTATATCCTGAATTTCAGGTAATTGATAATTATGGGCGACAATAATAGCTCGGCGTTTTTCCTTAAGTTCTAAGATTTTTACTTTTAATTCTTCAAGGTCCATAAGATTTCAAAACTTATGATATTTTTTAGCCTAATCTTTCCCATTTAATCTATAACTTAGGCCTTTTAAAAAGCCTGCCCCCAATTGCGGGTAACATCCTCATTTTTTCCTGACATAAACCTTGATAATACCTTCCTCCTCTTCAAGGCCAAGGAATTCATGGCCAGTTAGATGGCACCAGGAAGGCATGTCTTCTTTTATTCCAGGGTCGGTTGAAATTATCTCCAGAATTTGGCCGCTTTGAAGTTCCTTAATTTTTTTGGCTGTTTCTATAATGGGCATAGGACAGAGAAGACCAAAGCAATCCAAAGTAGCATCAGCTTTCATTCTTCGAGATTAGCTCCGCAATTTATGCACGTCGGTTCGCCCTTCTTGGTGAAATGGCCGCAATGGGAACACTTAACGAGCTCTATTTGACAGCGGGTGCAAAAATTTTCGAGTCCTTCAATTGGTCCCTCACAGTAAGGACAAAAGCAGGTTGGATCATCCTCGCTAACGGCTTCAGGTTCTTTAAGTTCTTTCTTCTCTTTGATTTCCTGTTTTTTTTTATAATCCATGATGGCCGCATGAAGAGCATCCGCTCCTAAATTGGAACAATGAAGTTTATTTTTGGGCAGTCCTCCCAGTTCTTCAGCAATCAGGTCATTGGTAATCCTGAGGGCTTCTTCCAAAGTCTTGCCCTTGGCCATTTCACTCACCATGCTGGAAACAGCAATGGCCGCTCCGCAGCCAAAGGTTTGAAATTTCACATCCACCAGCCGATTATCCTTAACCTTGATATAAAAGGTCATCATATCGCCACAAACGGGATTACCCACTTGGCCAATGCCATCGGCATCTTCAATTTTCCCCACATTGCGGGGATTCTGAAAATGTTCCATAACTTTTTCACTATATATCATGACTTTTTACCCTCCAGAAATTGGGTATAGAGAGGAGACATCTTTCTTAATCTATCCACAATTGGTGGAAAGACTTCAAGAAGCAGGTCAATATCTTCGCGGCTGAGGCCATTGATTAAACTAAAAACAATGGAACCCTGGGCTGTCGCGTGGTCCAATCCCATGGCCAAAAGAACATGGGAAGCCTTAAGGGCTCGGGAGGTGCAGGCGGAGCCACTCGAGGCCGCAAAACCCTTTAAATCGAGATTAAGCAGCATCGCTTCCCCTTCAATAAATTCCACACAGAAGCTGGCATGATAGGGAAGACGATTTTCAGGATGGCCAGTAACAATAACGTGAGGAATTCTTCGAGGCATCTCCTGAAGAAGATAATCTCGAAGGGGGCGCAGGTTCTCTGCCCAGACAGCCATCTCTCGGCGGGCGATCTCGGCTGCCTTTCCAAGCCCCACAATGGCCGCCACATCTTCGGTGCCTGCGCGCCGGCCTCCTTCCTGAATACCCCCATCGATCAGGGGCAAAATTCTTGTCCCTCTTTTTACATAAAGAGCCGCTGCCCCCTTTGGTCCATAAAATTGATGGCCAGCTAGACTTAGGGCATCGACCCCTAATTCTTTGACATCAATGGGAATATTGCCCGCAGCGGCCACAGCATCGGTATGAAGGGGAATATCTTTTTCCTGGCATATCTGAGCTATATCTTTTATCGGTTCGATTGTTCCAACCTCTGAATTAGCCAACATAATGGAGACAACAACAGTGTCGCGCCGGATGGCCTTCCGAACATCTTCAGGATCTACTTGGCCAAAGCGATCAACGGGCACTTGGGTAACTTCAAAACCAAGCCTTTCAAGAAATTTGGCCGAATGAAGCACTGACTGATGTTCAATAGCCGAAACTATAAGATGGCGCCCTTTATCCTTTTGGGCCAGGGCCAATCCCTTTATAGCAAAATTATTGGCCTCCGAACCTGATGAAGTAAAATAAATTTCGGCTGGCTGAGCTCCAATTAACTCAGCCACCTTCTCCCTGGCTTCTTCAAGAGCTTGCGCTGCCTGTTGCCCTTCTTGGTGCAAGCTCTGAGCATTGCCGAATCGATCTTGGAGATAGGGCAACATGGCCTCAAGGACTTCAGAGCGTAAAGGTGTACAGGCAATATGGTCAAGATAAATTCTTTTCATTTTTTTGAACCATACTTAAACTACTTGCCATAAACATATTAAATGGCCACCACTTCTTTTATCTCTGGAATTTCTTTCTTCAAGATTCTTTCAATTCCCATCTTCAAAGTCATTTGGCTCAAAGGGCAGCCTCCACAGGCGCCAGTAAGCCTTATTTTAACCACATCCCCTTCGACATCAATAAGCTCAACGTCGCCACCATCCCGCTGCAAAGCCGGTCGAATTTTGTTCAAAGCCTCTTCGACTTTTTCTCTCATGTTTTTTCTCCTTAAAAATGAATCTTTCTCAAATGAGCTGGCCAAAAGCCTTTTTCATTTGAATTAAAATATAATATATACCTATCATTTGAATTTTTCCATTAGGGCCATCACCTTTTCCACCTCAGGTCTGAGCTCAAGCCCGGCAATGGTCTTCCTTTTATCAGGTAAAATCATCTCTTCAAGGGTTTCTCTTGTCGCTGAATAAAGCACGCCCAAAATAAATTTATCTTCTCGATTAAGCCAACTCCAGGCTTGGTTTAAATCCTCAGGCATGCTTTTATGCTGATTTAAAATTTCAATATGTTTCTTATACCAATCATAGGTATTAATTTTATTATATGTAACACAAGGGCTCAGGACATCAATAAGGGCAAAGCCTCGATGATTCAATCCCCTTTCTATGAGAAAAGCCAGATGATCCACCTCGCCGGAGAATCCTCGAGCAATAAAAGTTGCCCCTGCCCCTAACGCTAACTTTAGCCCATCTAAAGGGGGCTCCACTTTCCCCTGGGGGGTAGAAATCGAAATAAAACCGCGGGGGCTGGTGGGTGAAGCTTGACCTTGAGTAAGAGCAAAAACCCGATTATTAACTACAAGGATTAGCAAACTTAGATTACGTCGAGCCGCATGAAGAAGATGATTGAGACCAATGGAATAGGCATCGCCATCGCCGCTCAAACCAATTACTTTTAGCTCTGGATTAACAAGCTTAATACCACTGGCTACAGGCACGACGCGCCCATGCAAACCATGAAAACCATAACTCAAAAAATAATTGGGAAAACGACCATGACAACCAATACCGGTGACAATGACCATAGAAGCAGGATCAAGTTGAAGGGAAACGGCGGCTCTTTTCATGGCTTCGAGAATACCGTAGAGGCCACAGCCAGGGCACCAGGTGGGTGGCTTCCGGGAAAAAGAATCCTTATTTTTTATTGCTGGCATATTTCTTTTAACCCCCTGAAAATCTCATCGGGAGTGAAATTATCAGGTGAAAACTTCCTCAGTCCTTCAACTTTTAAGGCCGGATCGAAAATTACCTGGCTTTTTATCAAGGCTAAAAGCTGCCCAGTAAAATTATTCTCAATGACCACAAGATGCCGCGCTTTTTGCAGAAAGCGACTCACTACTTCAGCTGGGAATGGCCAAAGGGTTCTCAATTGAAGAAACTTGATAGGTTTTCCCTCTTTTTCCATATACTTCATGGCCTCAAGAATGGGGCCTCTTGTTGAACCTACGGCAATGACCGCGGTTTCAGCTTCAGGAAAACCGAAAAGAGTTGGCGGTGGAAGGTCAGGGGCAATGGCCTTAAGCTTGCGCATCCTTTTGCCCATCATCTTCTCTCTTATGTCGGGATCCTCGCTCCGCAGACCATCTTCCCCATGCTCGACGCTTTCAACAAGATGAATTCCTTCTGGAGTTCCAGGGATAACCCTTGGCGAAATACCATCGTCTGTGATCTCATAGCGTTTGTAAGGTTTGATTTTTAAAAGTTCGGCTGGGGATAATAACTTTCCTCTATCGATTGTCCAACCTTCGGCTAAGGGAAATTCGGCGGTTCTTAAATTCTGTCCGAGGTCAAGATCAATCAAGATAACCACTGGCCCCTGAAATTTCTCAGCTAAATTAAAAGCGTCGATGGTAAAATGAAAACATTCTTCCAGATTACCTGGGGCCAAAACAATCCGAGGAAATTCACCGTGGGAGCCAAAAATCCATTGTAAAAGATCACCCTGCTGGGTTTTAGTAGGCATACCAGTTGATGGGCCAACCCTTTGGACATGAGCTATGACCACGGGAACCTCGGCCATACCGGCAAGACTGAAGGCTTCCATCATCAGGGAAGCTCCAGGTCCAGAAGTGGAAGTCATCGCCCGAGCGCCAGCAAAGGCAGCTCCTATAACCATATTCAGCGCGGCAAGCTCATCCTCCACCTGAATAACCACGCCGCCAAAATCTTTTATTCTTGGAGTTAACCACTGCCAGATCTCTGAGGCTGGACAGATAGGATAGGCGGCAAAAAAGCGACAGCCAGCGGCCAGAGCGCCAAGGGCAATAGCCTCATCGCCCATGAGAATTATTTTTGAATCATGAGGAAAACGAGGCAAAAACCATCGCTTTTCTTGGGGAATTCCCTTTTGCGCAAGTTCATATCCCAAGCGGACAGCCCTCAAATTGGCTTCTACTACTGCCTCACCCTTTCTCTCCAGGAAAAGATCTCGAACCATATCCTCAACGGGTCTTATCTCCAGGCCGAGAAGATAGCCAAGTGCGCCGATGGCCATCATATTTTTATATATTTCATGGCCAAACTTTTCCCGGGCAGGTTGCCGTAAGGGAAGAGCAAAGGAAGAAATCTCAGAACTTAGAGAGTGAGACAGAATGGCTGCATCAGCCCCGTCACAGAGAATAACTGCCCCACTATTCAAAGCAGGCATATGTCTGACTAACGCCTCACAGTCAAAAGCCAGAAGAAGATCAACCCTTTCCCGACGATTTTCAATTCTTTCCTGGGAAGCGCGGACAAAATAACGAGTAGGTTCTCCCCTAATATTCGAGGGAAAATCACGATAGGTTACAGCCCACCAGCCATATCTTTTAAGCAATCTGGCCAGGATATTTCCCGTAAAAAGAACTCCATCCCCCGCTTTGCCGCCGATTAAAATCGATATATCGCCGGTCGCCTGCCTTTTTCCCCCTTCCTTAGTCAATGTTTACCTACCTAAATTAATTTCCTTATAAAAAACTTTACTTACTCCAAAGCCTTAGCCTTTTTAGGCATTAGCTTTACAGAAAATATTATAATTAAAAAAATAAAATAGTCAAGTAAATCTATCGAAATAATAATCTAATTTATTCAAGAATTAAAGTATAGCCATCAGTGGCCGCAACTACTTCTATACCCAGTTCATCCTCAAGCTTTCTGGCCAATTCCCAGGGCTTGGCCCGAAGCATTGTCAAACCAAAATGGGTTAAAATGGCCATTCTGGGCTTGATCTCTTTTATTAGCAGTCGGGCATCGTCAAGAACCAAATGTTGAATCAAAGGATCTTCAAAGGGTGAATCCCGGACAACATTCAAAATGAGCCAATAAGCTTGGCGGTAGCTATCAACAAGTGCCGGAAAAAATTTGGTATCAGCCACTATGGCCAGTTTTTTCCCCTTAATATCGAAAATTAAACCATAAGTTTCAACGGGATGCTGATGACGATGGGAGGTGCGCCATCGAAGCGACCCAAAATTGTATTCTGTTTCCGGCTCAAGGGAAACAATTTTTTCCAGATATCCCTTTAAATAATTAAAAATAACGGCCTTTTCTCCCTCCAAACATTCCCGGGGAGCAAAAAGCCAGCCTCTTCTTTTAAGTCCACCCTGAGTCAGGGCATCAATGAGGATATTAGCGTCGTTGGCATGATCTATATGTCCATGGGTAAGAATAAGAGCATCAATTCTTTCCACATCAATTCTGGGTTTGGCTGCATTAAGTCTAACCAGTGTCCCAGGTCCTGGGTCAATGATAACCTTTTTCCCCATAGCTTCAAGATATAAACCGGCCGATGACCGTAATTGACGGGCCACGACGAAGCGGGCACCGGCAGTCCCCAAAAATTTAAGAAAAGATTGGGTTTCAACTTCCTGGGATTTTTTTTGACCTTGGGTCATATCAATCGAACTAAAATTAACTTAAAGCCAGCAAGGTCTACTTTCTCTGAATTTAAAATTTTAAATCCCCCTCTCTTGCTTTTCCCGATGGGACTTATTCTTTTTTTATATTTTTTTGAATCTTTCATTTCCTTATTTTTGTTTTCCTCTGAAGCAGATCATTTTGATTTAATCATTCAATTTCTGTTTTTGTTGAACTTTATTTTTCGGCCCCTTTTCTTTTAAAGACAATTAGCTTCCGTTTCCAGCTCTATTTAGCTACGGTTCTTTTCTTTTTCATAGGCTGGCCGCAACAGACAAAGACATGTTCCTCGGCACAGCCACAGCCTTCATCGACGATAATTCGATAACCACAGACACGGCATTCATAGGTTGTCCCCTTCTTGTTTTTTGCCTTAACCTGTTTTGTTCCTTTATTAACCATATTTCCTCCTTTCTTTATTCAAATTTTACTTTACATTTAACTGCTCTGCCAAAAATTTGTCAATCACCTTTATTAATTAAGTCTTTTTTATGATAAATAATTCTTTATAAAAGATTAGCTTTGACAGCTTTAACATCAATTATGTCTCCAACCATTTCCTCCAGGATAATAGTCTGACGTCTTTCCATACCGGTAGAAATGATGACAACTTTAGCCTCAATCAAATCTTCAAGAAAGTGGATATAATCAAGAAAGGCTTGGGGAAGATCAGAATACTGATCGAGACCATGGAGGCTCGTTTTCCATCCCTTGAGGGTTCGATATTCAGGCTCAACTTTCTCGAGAATCCAAGGCTCGGTAGGAAAACCTTTCAGTATTTCTCCTTTATATCGGTAACCTACGCAAATTTTGATTTCCTCAAAAACATCGAGAACATCGGGTTTGGTCAAGGCAATTCGATCAATACCATTAATCCGGCAGGCATAGGCCACGGCCACAGCATCAAACCAACCACAGCGACGGGGCCGACCAGTTGTCGCTCCAAATTCATCGCCTCTTTCCTGAAAGATCTGGCCTTCCAAACCGACAATTTCAGTGGGCATGGGGCCACTGCCAACCCTTGTAATGTAGGCTTTAGTTACTCCGAGGACAGCATCAATTTGCGTAGGCCCCACACCTGTGCCTGTACAAGCGCCTCCAGCCGTCGAATTGGATGAAGTAACGTAGGGATAAGTACCATGATCAATGTCGAGAAGTGTGCCTTGAGCTCCCTCAAAAAGAATTCTTTTGCCCTCTTTAATCAATCTCGCGAGAAGCGAAGAGACATCCCTAATGTAGGGAGCTAATTTTTCAGCATAGGTAGCGTATTGTTTGAAAATCTCTCGGGCTTCAATTTTAGAAGGAGAAGCAATCTTAAACAATTCATTCTTCAGGGCCACATTCATCTCAATCTTTTCTCTCAAAACATTCAAATCAAGTAAATCACCTACTCTGATGCCGAACCGAGCCACTTTATCTTCATAGGATGGACCTATTCCTCGGCAGGTGGTTCCGATTTTTTTCTCACCTCGTCTTTCTTCAGACCATCTTTCCATAAGAATATGATAGGGCATAATCAAATGAGCTTGACGGCTGATGACAATGTTGCCATCAACCTTAAGGCCAAGAGATCGAAGGGAAGCTAATTCCTCAAGAAATGCTTGCGGACTCAAAGCTACTCCATTGCCAATTATACAAAGCTTGTCGGCGTGTAAGATACCTGAAGGAATTAGGTGAAGTACTAACTTGCGGCCATTAATATAAACTGTGTGACCGGCATTATGTCCACCTTGGTAACGGACAATAATGTCAAAGGCTGGGGCGAGAACATCCACTATTTTCCCTTTGCCCTCATCGCCCCATTGGGTTCCAAGCACAATCACATTGGCCATAATTATCCTCTCCTTTTAATTTCGGGGAAAAATCGAGACAGTTAGTTTTTTAATTTTATCAGAATAACAACAGGAAAAACAAATCTTCATTCTTTATGAAGCTATCTTTTCCTGAGGCAAAAGGAAATTAATTTTTCGAGACGGCGATGACAGCCGGCTAAATTTAAAAAAATTTCAATTCTCGGAAAAGGAATTTAATTTCTCCAATTGGCCACGCTTTCTAACCTTTATACCCAATGATTTCCGCTTTGATTTTTACTTTAAATGGATTTTTCTTTCTTCCTTCAAAATTCGTGAATTAAATTTAGAAAAGCAATTAAATTTTTATTTTATTTAAACTAAATTTAGTTCCTTAAAATACCCTATAATTCTGTTTTAAGAATTACCTTAATTTAGCTTCCGTTAATAGCGGAGAAATCGAAATCTTCCTCGAGTAAAGCTTCTTTCCAGGGAGTCATATCCCTTTGGACATTGATAGCTCGAAGAATTTCGTTAACTCCCTTTTTTGTTCCCATCCAGATAGCTCCGACGATTCTTCCCTTCTTCAAAACAATTTTCTTATAAATACCTTTTTCCTCATCAACTCGTCTTAATTCCTCAAAATCTTCTCCTTCTCCTTGAATCAAACCGGCTGAGGTTAAGGCAATACCCATTACTTTAAGAGAGTTTGAAGGAATTGTTCCTTCATAAGGTTTGGGCTGACCAAGAATGTTATAAGCAGCTGCTCTGGCCTGATCAAAGGCAGCTGGAATGATTCCATAGAGGCGACCTCGATGCTCAATCACATCACCGACGGCAAAAATTTCTTGATGACTAGTCCGTAAATAATCATCCACCACAATCCCTTTATTGACCTTGAGACCAGCCTTTTGAGCTAGCTCGAGATTGGGTTTGATGCCAGCAGCGATAAGCACCATGTCGGCCTCAACCACTTCCCCACCTTTAATTTTTACCCCTTTAACTTCCTGATCACCAAAAATTTCTTCTGTTTCCCGACCGAGGAGAACCTTAATCCCCAGGGCTTCAATCTGATTTTTCAAAACAGAAGCTGCGGCGACATCGAGCTGTCGGGGAAGTAAACGGTCAAAAAATTCAATTACAGTTACTTCGGCTCCTCGAATTTTAAGAGCCCGAGCTATTTCCAAACCTAAAAGGCCACCGCCAATGACCACGGTTTGATGATGGTTTTTAAGATAATCAAGAATGCTTAGGGCATCATCAAGGGTTCTTAAAGTAAAGACCCCCTTTCGCTCAATGCCTTTAATTGGGGGGCGAGAGGCTCTGGCGCCAGAGGCCAAGATAAGAACATCGTATTTTTCCTCTTTTCCATTATATAATTCCACTTCTTTTTTCTCTGGATTCACGCTTATTACTGGGCTTGACAAAAAAACATCAATTTTTTGTCGAACGTTCCAGTCCTCAGGAAAGGCATATATTTTTTCCTGTGGCCTCAGACCGGCCAGAAATTCAATCAAATTGGGCCGGGGATAATAGGGATATCTTTCATCAGAGAAGAGACAGATTTCGATTTCTTGGTTTAGTTCTCTCAAAGTTTTGGCCGCCATGGTGCCGGCGATGCCATTGCCAATTATAAGAACTCTCATAACTATTTCCTAACTTTCCATTTTTTGGAAGAAGTCCTTACTTACCCCGCATTGAGGACAGACCCAGTCATCAGGCAATGATTCAAAGGGGGTTCCAGGACTTATTCCACCCTCAGGATCGCCCTTTTCCGGATCATAAATATACCCGCAGGCCGTACATTCCCATTTTTCCATAGCCATAATCTTTCCTCCTTGTAATTTTATAAACTGCCTGATCAGTCTTCAGGCAGAAAAAGCCGCTCATATTCGAGTTCAAGACGGAGTTTATGTGACTTTTCCTGTTTTTCAAGAAAACGAAAAAATCTTTTCAGACGGGACGATTTGGCCGCCATAGCTAGAGCGGCATAGAAAGTTGCGGCCTGCTTTTCTTTTTGGGCCGCCTTAATAAGAAGATCTTGAATCCCCATTTCAGGAGAAAGAGATTCAGCTAGGAGATTATCGGTTAAACCAAGATCTTGGGGTTCTAGTAAACTTTCTTCTTTTATACTTGTCCAATCCAAATTTTCCAGCCTTTCTCTATGCTTCTCTTCCTCCTTGGTCAAATCAATTAAAAGCTCTTTTACAGCAGGATCTTTAACCCTTTCAGCGAGCCGCTGATAGGTTGAAGCAGCCTCAATTTCTCGATTAATAGCGATTTCAATAGCTTGATGCCAATTCATTTTCGACATTTCTTAGTCCTTTATTGAAATTTGTGAAATAATAATATTTCTTTTTTATATAACATTTCTGTTAAAACAGAAATCATAATTATATTTCAGTTTTCTATTATATTCGACCACTTTTTGTTGTCAATCATAAAGACTTTCCATTTAAAGAGTTTGACATTGGGAACAGAAAAAGGCACTTCGACCCCCGATTTTTTCCCGCCTTATTGGCTGATGGCAACGATAACAGGGCAGGCCCTCCCGACCATAAACTCGGAGATGATTTTGAAAACTGCCGATTTTACCTAGTCCATCCCGGTAATTACGCACCGAGGTTCCCCGTAGCTTAATAGCTTCACCAAGAACATGAATCATCGCCTTATATAGACGGACCAACTCTGGCTTGGATAGAAATGGGACCAGTTTTTTAGGATTTATCCTTGCCCGATAAAGAATTTCATCGCTATAAATATTACCAAGACCGGCAATAAAATTTTGGCGGAGCAAAAGGGGTTTAATTTTTCCTTTAGGTTTTTTGAACAAAGTTAAGAAAGCGCTAAGGGAGAGTTCAAGAGGTTCCGGGCCAAGTTGGGCGAGCGGCTGAACTTCCCTTTCCTTTAATGTCTCAAAAATTTTTATATAACCAAATTTTCTTGGATCCCGAAACCTGAGCTCAAGTTTACCATCTTCAAATCTAAGGATTAACCGAATATGCTTGTCCAAAGGTTCTTTCTCTGAACATAAATAAAGCTGGCCGGTCATTTTTAGATGAAAGAGCATAGTTTCGCCTCGATCGGAATCAAAGAGAATCATCTTACCCCGCCGCCTGATTTGCACCAGGCGCGCCTCTTTCCATCGTTCAAGGTCTTCAGCCCCACTTCCTTTTAAAAGAGACGGCCACAAAAGTTTAATATCGGTTATTAATTTTCCCTTTATTCTTGGTCTTAAAGACCGACAGATTGTTTCAGCTTCAGGTAATTCAGGCATAGTTTTATATTATATAGAATAAAACTTGATTTGAAATTATTTTTTGTCTATTATGCTTTTCTCATGAAAATGAAGGCTTGGCTCTGCTTTTTAGCCGGATGGCTTATTCCTGGCCTGGGACATATTATTCAAAAAAAAATTGTTCGGGGTCTTATTTTCCTGGTTTGTATCGCTGGAATGGCTACGCTGGGACTGGTCATGGGTGGAAAGATCTATTTTTTTCGATTTGATAACCCATTGATGGTCCTCACTGTTTTTGCTGATCTTGGCAACAGCCTTCTCTTTATTCTGGCTCAGCTTTTGCCCATAGGAACGGGGGTGCTTGAAAGAACGACTTTTGAATTTGGCACAGCCTATCTCGCCGGAGCCGGCCTTCTCAATTACCTCGTCGCTCTCGATGCTTTCGATATAGCTCGAGGAAAAAAATCATGAAATTAGAAAGTCACCTCCTTTCAATGGTTCTCTACGCCTTGCTTGTCTCCATTGTTCTGGGACTCCTCAGGCGCGACGATCTCAAAAGTCGCCTTCGCTATATCATTTCCTTATTTCTTATAATGGTTGGAGGCGCCCTCCTTTTCGGCTGGTTTATGTTCCTCTTTGCGCGTTGAGATTTTTTTTGGGGGTAAAAAATTCAACTTAATAGAAATCTTTTTTAAATAACTATTTTTTTTATTTTTAATGGATTTTCAAAGCTCAATCAAGTCGCGTCTAATTTACTCCTATCTTCCTTTTTTCTGATTAAGGGGAAATTTGCTTAAAGAAGGCCTTCAATAGAATTCTGTCTATTTGTCAAGGTTTTTTTCTCTATGGTATAATCGCTTGAAAAAAATGAACATTAACGACTTCGAAGTTGTCATTGGCCTTGAAATTCATGCTCAACTTCTCACTCGAAGTAAGCTCTTTTGTGGATGTAGCACTGCCTATGGTCAGCCACCCAACACCCAAACCTGCCCAGTTTGCCTTGGTCTTCCTGGAGCTTTGCCCGTCGTCAATAGGGAAGCAGTTTTCATGGCAATTAAATTTGGCTTGGCTGTCGGCGCCAAAATAAATCTCTTCTCTGAATTCAGTCGCAAGCATTATTTTTATCCAGACCTTCCAAAGGGATATCAAATAACTCAATATGAACATCCCATCGCCACAGGTGGCTCGATTGTTCTCATCACAGCGGAGGGCCGAAAGACAATTGGCCTTGAAAGAATTAATCTTGAGGAGGATGCGGGCAAATCTATCCACGATGGTCTTCCCGATTCAGCCTTGAGAAGTAGCTTAGATTTTAATCGTTGTGGAGTACCGCTTCTTGAAATCGTTGGCCTTCCAGAAATTCATTCACCTGAAGAGGCCGTGGAATTCCTTCAGGCCCTTCGAACCCTTCTCCTTTATTTGGAAATCTGCGACGGCAACATGGAAGAGGGGAGCCTGCGCTGCGATGCCAATATTTCTGTTCGGCCGAAGGGCAGTAACAAACTGGGGGTAAAAACTGAAATTAAGAATCTCAATTCTTTTCGTTTTCTCCAAAAAGCTTTGGAATACGAAGCCAAGCGCCAGGCTGAGCTTCTGACTTCAGGGAAAGTTATCCATCAGGAAACCCGTCTCTTTGACCCTGACGAAAATAAAACCTTCCCTATGCGAAGCAAAGAAGAAGCTCATGATTACCGCTATTTTCCTGAACCCGATTTGCCGCCTTTAATTCTTGATTCTGAAATGATTGAGGAAGCCCGCCAAAGCCTGCCCGAATTACCCCATGAAAAAATTGAAAGATTTATGACTCAATATAATTTGCCTCTTTATGATGCTAAAATCTTAACCTCTTCTCGAGCTTTAGCTGATTATTTTGAAAAGACAGTAGCCGATTGTCAGGCACCTAAAAGTGCCAGTAATTGGATTATGAGAGAGATTCTCCGTTTTTTAAAGGAAAAAAATCTATCCATTGAGAATTTTCCTGTTCCGCCGACTTATCTGGCTGAACTCATACGCCTAGTTGAAAGCAAGAAAATCACCATGGCTACGGCCAAGGACATTATATTCCCAGAAATGATCGCCCAACCTCGCTCTCCCCTAAAAATTATTGAAGAAAAGGGTTTGTTACGAATAAGCGATGAAAAAACAATAAAAGCTATAATTGACCAAGTGCTTGAAAAAAACCCAGGACCCGTAAATCAATATAAGCAAGGGAAAACCCAGGTCCTCGGCTTTCTAATGGGACAGGTTATGAAAGAAACCCATGGTCAGGCTGATCCCCAACTCGTTCAGACTTGGCTTAAGGCCAGGCTGGACGAATTGGTCAGTCAATCATGATTGAACTTTATCATATCTGGAAGCAATATCAAAAACCGGACTGGGCTTTGGCCGATATTTCTTTAACCATTCGTAATGGTGAATTTTGCTTTATTACCGGTCCTAGCGGATCAGGCAAAACTACCCTTCTCAAAATAATCTTTCGGGAAATTCTGCCAACGGAAGGTCAGATAATTATTGATGGCCTCAATGTTCTCAAAATACCGGATCATTTGATCTACCGTCTTCGCCGTCAGATGGGGATTGTATTTCAAGATTTTCGACTCCTCTACGAGCGCCGTGTCTTTGACAATGTGGCCATCTCGCTAAGGGTTCTTGGTTTGTCCACAAAAGAAATAAGACGAAGGGTTTTCAATGCCCTTCGGCAGGTTAATCTTCATCAGAAAATGTGGGATTATCCCTATCAACTTTCCTATGGGGAGCAACAACGGGTGGCTATCGCTCGAGCCATAGTTAATGAGCCCAGAATAATTCTGGCTGATGAACCCACAGGGAATCTCGATCCTGACCTGGCCTTTGAAATAATTAGCCTTTTTAAAGAAATAAACAAACGCGGGGCAACTGTTATCATCTGTACCCACGATCGGGAGATCATTCGCCATTTTGGCGAAAAGGTTTTTTTTCTGCATAAAGGGAAATTAATCGGAAAGGAAGTTTTCCCATCTTCGAAAAAATAAGATATTTTATTTCTGAAACGGTCAGTAGTCTGTGGAGAAATAGAGGACGCCACTTTTTCTCTATCCTCATCATCAGTTTTTCCTTTTTAGTTATAGGCATTTTCATCTCTTTATCTAACAACCTTAACAATCTGGCCACAGAGCTAGCTCGCAATTTGGCGGTTATTGTTTTCCTTGATAAAAACTTAACCCCCCAAGAAAAAGGTGCTTTAGAGGAAAAAATCAAACAGTCACCCCTCGTGGCCAGAATAGACTATGTCACTCAAGAGCAAGCCATGACCAGGTTTATCCAAAAATTTCCTGATTTGCAACCCCTTCTCCAAGATCTCGGAACCAATCCCTTTCCGCCTTCTCTGGAAATTACTATTCAGCCTCGATATTCCCGCTCTCATCTCGTCACATCTTTTCTCGACAGCCTGAAAAGGGAAAAGGGTGTTCAGGATATTCAATTTAATTTAGACTGGGTAGAAAGAATCGAGTCCTTTGATCGACTTGTTAGAGCTATTGGTCTTTTTTTGGGAAGCCTTCTTCTTCTGGCCTCTCTTTTTATCATTTCCAATGTCATCCGTTTGAGCGTGGTTAACAGGCAAGAGGAAATAAGTATTCTCCGCCTTGTTGGAGCGACTAACAACTTCATTCGTCTTCCCTTTGTGCTCGAGGGAATTATCCTTGGCATCCTTGGCAGTCTCATTGCCATTGGCTTTCTCTGGTTAATTATAAGCCTATTTCCCCTTTATGTGGGCCATTCCCTCGGTGCCTTCAAGGAAATCTTCCAGCTCCGTTCTTTAACTTCTTCTCAAGTGATCATCCTAATCTTCAGTGGAGGAATTATCGGTTTTGTTGGTAGCTTTAGCTCTCTGGCCCGCTTTCTTAAGATTTAAAAATCTGGCGGGCTAGAAAATGGGCCAGGCGCAGAGGCTCAGGCAATCGAAATCGGGAAAATTCAAGGGTCAAAAAAAGGGCATCCTCAAAACTTACCTTATGACCAGGAGAAACAAAGAGAGGTTTAACCCCGGTTCTTGTTCGCAAACAATAACCGACCTGGTCGCCCTTTCGATCTCGATAGATAGTAAAGGAGCCGCGGAAATTATCAGGCTCTTCATAGGGAAAAAAGGCGCTTTTGGCACAGCCAATTGTAGGGATATCGGCCATAACCCCAACAAAGGAGGCCAGGCCCAGATGGCGGGGGTGGGCCAGCCCATTGCCATCAATGAACCAAACTGAGGGAGGGAATTTTATTTTTTTTAGAGCTGAAAGAAAAACGGGACCTTCTCGGAAACAGAGGAATCCGGGTAAATAAGGGAAGTTAATTCTTTTAATCAGTATTACTTTATCCACTATTTCCAGGAAGATAGCATCAAGAACAATCAGGGCGGCTGCGATTTTCCCCTGAGTTTCCGAAGCGGCAAAATCAGCCCCTCCAATAAATTTCAGCGGCCTATTAAGGGGCTCAAGCCTTATTTTTTGAGCTAAGATATCCTGGAGTCGGCGAGCTTTGTCGAAATTAAAGGGAGACACCTCTTTCCCATGGGCATATAAATTATTATTTCCTAAACAATTTTATAATTTAGGATAAAAAATAAAAATACGAAAGGTACGCTGATCAGCTCATTTCATTATTCTCCCTGTTTTTTTTAATTTTAAATCTAAAATCAACTGCGCCCTTTGGTTGACACTGCCTGCCACTTAACTTAAAATTGGATTAATGGCATCTCTCGGGCAGGAATTAAAACAGGAAAGGGAAAAAAGGGGAATTTCGCTCGAAGAAATTAGCCGAGTTACCAGAATCAGCCTCCGCTTCCTTCAAGCCATTGAGAATGACAATTTTGAACTCTTGCCCGGAGGTTTTTTTAATCGGGCGTTTCTTCGGGCTTACCTCCGTTATCTTGGCCTCGATGAAGGCTCATTTATCAGCCGTTACGAAAGTCTTTATTCTAAAAAAGAGGCTCTTTTAAATAAAAGTAAAGACAGGGAATGGCTTCATCGACATTTTCCCTGGGCCAAAATTTTCCTAGCTCTCTTTTTTCTCGCTGCCGGTTTTGGCTTTCTTTATCTGGTTTTCCAGATGAGGCCAAAACCAGAGCCTTTAATAAACAGGGCTAGGATTGTTGAACCCGTTATTTTGCCTCCGGCTTTGATTGAGGAAAAGAAACCGGCTTTCCCTCCTAACGAAATAAATTTAAAAATAAATTTCCAGGAAAGAACCTGGATTCAAGTATACGTAGATGGTTCAAAAAAGCTTGACGGAATAAAAAATCCTGGTGATGCCTTTGAAACTACGGCTACGAAAGAGTTGCTTATCCATTTGGGCAATGCTGGAGGGATTACCTATATGCTTAATGGCTTCAAAGGCAAAAGACTTGGCCGATCAGGAGATGTGGTTAAAAATATTCACATAACCCTTGAAAATATCAAGGACTTCCTTGAAGACACATCAACAATCAATTCTTCCTTCACTAATTTGAAAGAAAATAATTCTTAGAAACCATGGAACCATCAAGACAGAAGGGGGCGCGCCTAATCGGTGCGTTAATTATACTATTAATTATTTTATTTTTCACCATCGAGTTTTTCATCCGGGAAACCCAGGAATTCTCGCCGACCTCTTTTACCAATCTCCTTCTCTCTTCCCTCCAAATAATCGTCCTTCTCCTTTTTCTCATTTTACTCTTTGTCCTTGGCCGAAATTTAGCCAAGCTTTATTTGGAAAGAAAACATAAAGTTGTTGGTGCCCACTTTAAGACCAAGCTAGTTTTTTTCTTCATTGGCCTTTCTTTAATTCCCACCTTGCTTCTTTTCCTCTTTGCCTCTGATCTCATCAGCCGAAATATTGACCGCTGGTTTCAAACTCCCTTCGATCGAATAATGGCCGACACCAAAGAGGTCGCCGAGGGTTTCTATCGCTCCACAGGAGATATCACCTATCATTATGCTCAACAGTTAGCCGAGACAATTCGTCGCCAAAGGCTGGCAGCTTTAGAAAATCGGCTTCTTCTGCGTGATTTTATCTGGAGCAAACTCACTGAATACCAACTCGATGAAATTGGTCTTTATCTTGAAGATGAAGAACTCTTTACTTATCTTAATCCCAATTTACCTTTACAAGACTATCGACCGATTCAGGCCAACATGATTCAAAGAGCCCATCTGGGCGAGGTCTTCCAAAGCATTGAACCGATGGGACAGGGAGAAATGATTCGTCGAGGTGTTTCTTTTTCAATGCCTGAGCTGGGCCATATTTTCGTCGCTACGGGCAAATTCATTCCCCACAGTTATGCTCAAAAAATAAAAAACATCAGCGGATATATCGAACGCTATCGCCTTCTTATGATTCAGAGAAATCCCATGAAAGCCTTTTACTTTATTACTCTTCTGTTTGTAACTTTGTTGATTGTCTTTGCGGCCAGCTGGATTGGCTTTCATCTAGCTAAGAGCATAACGGTGCCCATTGAAAAATTAGCTTTGGCTACTAAGGAAGTCTCAAAGGGAAATCTTGATGTTCGGGTAGAAGATCCGGCTTCCGACGAAATTGGCACTCTGATTGAGTCTTTTAATCAAATGATCGCCGATCTTAGGGAAAGTCAAAAAAACATAGCCCAGAAAACGGCTGAGCTGGAAAATAGAAGACATTATATTGAAACTATTCTTTATAATATAACAACTGGTGTCATAACCTTAGATGAAGAAGGGAAAATTGTCACTATTAACCCTTCAGCCCGGGAGATGCTCGGTTTGCCAAGAAACAATCAACCTGGACTTGGATATCAGGAAATCCTGAAAGCATCTCAATATCAAGAAATCTGTCATCATATTGATTGGGGATTAAAAAATAAAACGAGATTAAGCGACCGGGAACTCAATCTCATCATCAATGGTCAAACGGTAACCATCAGCTTGAGCCTTATCCCTCTTCGTCGAGCTGATAATACTTTTTCGGGCCTGATTGTGGTTCTCGACAATCTGACTCAGCTTATCCAAGCCCAAAAAATGGCTGCCTGGAAAGAGGTGGCCCAGAGAGTGGCCCATGAAATTAAAAATCCCTTAACCCCCATTCAGCTTTCAGCTGAAAGAATCCTAAAAACCATTCAGAAAGAAAATTTGGCTAAGCCAGAGGTTATAGAAGAAGGAGCCAAAACCATTCTTCAAGAAGCTCGAAGTATTAAAGCTCTGGTTGATGAATTTTCCAATTTTGCCCGCTTACCCCGAGTTCAGCTTCAACCCCATGACCTCCATGAAACTATTTCTCAGGTAGTCTCTCTCTTTCGGGGAATTTTCAGTGAAATAAATTTTGAAGTTGACTTAGCTCAAGACGTCCCCTCACCACTTATGATCGATCCTGAAGGGATAAAACGCGTTCTCATCAATCTCTTTGATAATGCCATTGAAGCCATGAATAAAAAGGGAAAGATTAGTTTGAAGACAAGGTGGGATAAGATTCAAAATCGGGTCTTAATCGAAATAGCAGATAACGGGCCGGGAATTCCCGCCGAAGATAAAAATAAACTTTTTCTTCCTTATTTTTCCACGAAAAGAAAAGGAACTGGCTTGGGTCTAGCCATTGTCCATCAAATAATAAAGGAACACAATGGTTCTATCTCGGTTGATGACAATTTGCCCCATGGAGCAAAGTTCATAATTCAATTGCCCGCTTGAAGGTAAAATGAGCCCTGAAAGAATTCTGGTAATAGATGACGAATTAAGTATTTGCAGCACTCTTAAGGCTATTCTTGAAGACGAGGGTTATGAGGTTATGACTGTGGAAACAGCTGAAGAAGGTCTCTTGTTACTCCGAGAGCAAAGCTTCGATCTAATCTTGTTAGACATCTGGCTTCCAGAAATGAATGGCCTGGAGGCCCTTCGTCGTTTCAAAGAAAATGATGAGAATCTTCAGGTTATTATGATTTCTGGACATGGCACGATTGAATCGGCTGTTAAAGCCACAAAAATGGGCGCTTTTGATTTTCTAGAGAAACCTCTTACTTTAGAAAAAGTTGTCTTGACTGTCAGGAATGCTCTAAGACAAAAAAAGCTCGAAGAAGAAAACCTTCAGCTTCGCGAAAAGGAAAAGGGTAAATTTTATTTACTTGGCCAAAGTCGGTCAATAAAAAGGCTTCAAGACGAAATCACGAAGATCGCTCCCTCCAACAGCCGAGTCTTAATCTATGGAGAAAATGGCACAGGCAAAGATTATATTGCTCGCTTTATTCACCAGCTAAGTCCCCGACGCGATAAGCGCTTTGTGGAAATTAACTGTTCAGCTATCCCTGATCAGCTTATTGAAGGCGAACTTTTCGGTTATCAAACCGAGCTTTCACCAGGAATAGGCAAAGATCGTCGAGGCAAAATTCTCCTGGCAAACGGAGGAACCCTTTTTCTTAACGAAATAGGAGACATGAACCTGAAAATTCAGGCGAGGCTAGTTAAAGTGCTTGAAGAAGAAAAAGTTGAAGTTCCTGGAATTAGCCAGAGCATTCCAATAAATATAAGAATAATTGCTGCTTCGAGTAAAAACCTTAAAGAATTAATAAATAGGGGAAACTTTCGTGAGGATCTCTTTTTTAAACTAAATGTTATCCCTTTAATAATTCCCCCTTTAAGAGAACGGACGGAAGATATCCCCATTCTCATTGAACACTTTCTCGATTATTTTTCCCGGGAATATGGCAAAAAACCAAAGAAAATAAGCCCTGAAGCTTTGGAAGCTTTTCTCAACTATATGTGGCCTGGCAATGTAAGTGAATTGATGAATGTGATCGAACGATTTGTTATTCTCGTTCCTGATGAAATAATAACCTCTGACCATCTTGCTCTTCTGGTTGAAGCTCGAGAGCTTGAAATTTCCCTTTCCCCGCCTGAGGGTCAATCTCTTGAGGAAGCGAGGCGAGTATTTGAAAGACATTATATTCATAAGATTCTAACCAAAAATAAATGGGATATTAAAAAAACGGCTCAGGAGCTCAAGCTGCTACCGGAGGAACTACAAAAGACAATCAAAACTCTGAATATCACTTTAATTGATTAGTTCTTATGCCCCTAGATTTTACTGAAGCGATAGTTCTGAGAAGTTTTCCAAGCGGCGAACTGGATAAAATTGTAGTTTTTTTTTCTCGCGATAAAGGTCTTATCAAGGGCCGAGCTAAGGGAGCCCGAAAGTTTGGCAATCGTTTTGGCAGTAGTCTCGAGCCCATGTCTTATGTCAAAGTCTTCTATTATGAAAAAGAAAGACAAGATTTTGTCACCATCAGCCAGTGCGATCTCCTTGAATCTTTTTTAGACCTACAGACAGATTTCGAAACATCCTGCTTTTTAAGCTATTGGGCAGAGCTAATCGAGGAATTTTATCCGGCCAGAATCAAAGAGGAACTCCTTTTTCGTCTTCTCCTCTCATGTCTAAGGGCGTTAAAAGAAGGTGGGAATCGGCACTTTATTACTAACTACTTTGAAATCTGGCTCCTGCGGTTGAGCGGTCTTTTGCCCGACACCCGAAGATGCCAGCGCTGTCATCGTCAGCTCAGTCAGCAAGTCTGGCTTTCGCCAAAAAAAGATGGCTTTTTGTGCGAGCGCTGTTCTCTTGAAAAAAAGGAACCTTTACCATCAGATTTGATAACATTCATTAATTGGACAAAAAAGAATTCGCCTTTTGAAAGAGCTCCCCTTTCCCCTGATATCAGCCGTCAGCTAGCCCCCATAATTCAATCCTGGCTTATTTATCATCTAGAAAAAGAACCTAGGAGTTTGAAATTTCTTAAAACTTGATTTTAAGTGAAAAAAAATGATAATAGAAAATTTCTTATTCGTTTATAAAAGAAAGGAGAAGAGATGGCTAATTGCAATATCTGCGGTAAGTCAATTGACCCTAATTTTACCTATCATGTTATTACCATTCAACAGGTAAAAGGCGAATCTAATCAGCGCCAGATTTTAAACAGTCAGGAAATGGCCTTCATTTGTGATGATTGTTTTCAGGAAGGGCTGGGTAATGTCTTCCTCAATCTGCGCTCCATTCATGGAGCTGATACCCGACTTCAGGAAAAAATGGAAACAATCAAGAAATCTTTGAGTCTTGTCGATGTCTTAAAGGAATTTGGCATCAGTGGCGAACCAGCAGGGACCAGCCATCTTTTTTTGGCCCGCTGCCCCTTCCATCAACAGGAATCATCTTTTTTATTTGATGATAAGGAATATTATTGCTTTTGTGAGGGGCTTAAGGGAGATATTTTTAGCTTTGTTATGAATTATTACCGGGATGTGGAGCGAAAAAAAATGACACTCAAAGAGGCTGTTGATTTCCTCATGGGCAAAGTCCCTGCTTGATGGGAAAAGATACGGGCCACGAAAGCTTTTTTCATAACAGAAATTAAAGAAGAACAATTTAATCCGAACTTTCTAAATTAAAATTCTCGTAAAGTCTTTTTGCTTCTTAAAGTTGGATATTTATTTTCGGTTCTTTCCTTGAAATTTAAGTCCTCTATGAGAATTACCCACTTGAAAAACTAAAATAAATCGGCCTCAATATTTTTTAAAAAGTTCTCCCCAAGGGGTTTTAAGCATTTTTCGGGTGCGTCGCCGCCCAATAAAGGGGTGCCAGATCCAGTCATGAAAAACAACTGAAGCTACATAAGACCAAGGAGTAATAAATGATCGAAGAAGAATTTTTTCCAGGGGTTTTAAAGGTCCCCAGTAAATAAGTTTTTGGCCGAAACTGGCCAGAGTATTGGCCGATTTAGTGAAGTGAAAATTAACTTCAGAAATATCTTCACCCACAACTTCAATTTCTCTTGGATCGCCACAACCAAGGCCATCCTCATGGGCGAGGCGAATGAATCTCAGTTCCAGAGGATCAAAGCCCATCATTTTAGCGGCGATAGCATCAATGGCTACCTGATCAGCACTAGCTAAAAGATAATTTTTGATATGCGGCACCAGGCATCTCGGTCCAGGACCATCGCCGGCAATTGTCCCATCCATGACTGCAAAAAGACCGGAATGAATTTCTTTCTGAATTACTAGCAGGTCAACTAAAGTTTCATGAATAACACTGTGAGTCCAGTGCCTCTTTTCCTGTAAAAGACCGCCAAAGGCATTTTTCATGGCGCCGGTCATGGTGGTAAAAACATGGGTTTTCATCGTCGGCAAATGAATAATATTGGACCCAATAAAACGACGGGGAATTTGAATTCCTTCCGGAAAAATCGAATGGAGAACCCTGATTTTCCCTTTGGGCTCATACTTAACCCACTCCTCTCCTTCATAGAGATGAATATTTCTTAGACCATATTTCTGAACAACAGGAAGGTGTTTATTTCGTCTTTCGCCCTTTTTGGCCGAAACAACCACCGTGCGATTATGGCAAGCGTAAATAAGATCGCGGGGATAGCCATCTTCAATTAAAGTTTTAATTACTCCTTCAAGCTGCCAGGGAGTAGTGGAGCAAGCGGGATAATAGTGATGCCAAGAAATATTAATTTTTAGGGCAATCTCCGGACCCTTAGGCAAATACTTCTGATATTCAGCTAAATGCATTACCTTTTTTATATCTTCCAGCACTGTTTCAGGAGTTGTTTTTACCACAGCCACTTTCGCTCTTTCCATGGTTTACCTCAAGACATAAATAATTAAGAAAATGAAAACGCCCCAAAGGATTATATCTAAAAGCAAGGGTTTATCTTTAATAACCAGTTCTTCAGGATTTCCCCCTGACCCTTTTTGATGAACAAGATAGAGGTAACGAAAAATTCCATAAAGAACAAAAATTGAACTAAAAATAAGATTTCTTGTCCCGAATTTTTCCACCGTTTCAGGCGAAATAGTATAAAGACAGTAGGCGATAACCGTTGAAGCGGTAACCACAGAAATCATTTGATCGAGAAGATAGGGACTATATTCTTTTAATATGGGCCGATGATTCGAAGCCCTATCCTCAAGTAAAACCAATTCATGACGTCTTTTACATAGGCCAACGAAAAGGGCAAGCAAAGATGTGCAGATAAGGAGCCACGAGGAAATAGGAACACCAATAACCAGGGCACCAGCCGCTACCCGGATGACAAAGCCTGAGGCTAGAACAAAAATATCAATAATATTTATATGTTTAAGCTTCAGAGAATAAGCAACCTGAAGTAAAAAATAAGTTAAGGTGATTAGAAAAAATGGCCAGTTTAAACTGAGGGCCCAGAAAAGAGCAAGTAAGCTGCCAGCGAGAAATAAAGATAAAGCTAGACCTGAAGAAATTGTGCCTGAAGCCAAAGGACGGTAACGCTTGATTGGGTGGGCTCTATCCTCCTTTAGATCCATAAAATCATTAAAAAGATAAAGAGAACCGGTAAGAAGACAGTAGAGAAGAAAAGCTTCGACCACTTTAAGAAAACTTGGCCAATCAAAAAATTTACGGGCAAAAATTAAAGCAGCAAAAAGAAAAACATTTTTAGTCCATTGAGCCGGCCTCATCGCCTTAATTATTTTAAGGACCACCTTGACCACCTCAATGGCCCATATTTTAGAAGAATAAAGCTGCGCAGACAAGGCTAAAAAATTTTGTTAAAATTAAATTGATGCCAAAAAAAGCTAACCAGGATAAGACTGAAGGGCAAGAATATCGCCGGCTCACCAGACGGAATACCCTTTTTACCTTACTTATCTTCATTACCCCTTTCATTTTGCTTCTGATTTTTATTAATTTCAGCTTATCAAAAATAATTCAAAAGCAATCTTTTAATCAACTGGCCACAATTGTTGAAGAGAATGCCAAAATTATTAATCTTTTTCTTAATGATAAGGAGGCTGATTTCCGCTCTTATCAGCAAACTCAAATCAATTCTCTTACTGAGGTTGAACTTCTCCGCCCTGTTTTCCAGCAAGTAATAAAGAACAAACCTTGGTATGATTTCTTTTTCATTGCTAATTTCGAAGGCCTCATTGTCTTTTCCAGTGATAATCGCCTGCTTAATGAATCAATCGCTTCCAGGCCTTATTTTCTTGCTTCCAAAGGGGGTCATTTCTTCAATTCAAGTATTTTCTTCTCTGATCTCCTTCAACAACCAGCTCTTATTTTCTCTCAACCACTCGTTAACCGATCAGGCGAAGCCATTGGCGTCTTATGTGCCTCCCTTAAATTAAAATATTTTTATGATCTCCTTTTTGACCTAAGAATAGGTGAAACATCCGAACTTTTCCTGATTAACGAAGCTGGCCTGCTTCTTTCGCCAACTAAATTAGGCGGTCGACCACTTCACGACTTCGGCTTTTACCAGCCCCAGGGTAATCCCCATAAAAGGGAAAAGGGAGTAATTGTTCATCTCGATTACAGAGGCCAGAAGGTTCTCTGTGCTTATGAAAAAATCCCCTCGACTGACATGATTCTTGTTTCTGAAGTTGATCTCAAAGAAGCTCTGCTTCCCGTCACTAAGGCCAATCGAACAATTATTTTTATTTTCACTATTTTTTTTATTGTTCTGACCACGCTATCTCATTTCCATTCGAGGAGAACCACATCTATTATTAAAAAACTAACCGAAGGACTTCGTCTGGCTCTTGATGAGGCTAAGAAAAAGGGCCAGGCCCTTGATAATCTCAATTTAGAATTAGCTAATAAGGTTAGAGAAACTGAGAGGCTGGCTGAAGAGCTCCGTCTGTCCAAGGAATATGTTCTTCAGCTCATCGATAGCCTGACTCCTGGTGTTATCGGTCTTGATATTCACGGCAAAATTACTCATTTTAATCATTCTTTTCGAGTCATGTTCGCTTTACCTGAACTACAAAGAGGAGACAGCTTTTTCCGTTCTATCCCCTGGTTCAATGACCCGGAGCTCGAATTAGCCTTTGAAAAAACAATCATGACCGGCCAAGCTCACCAGATTGAGAGGAAAACTTTTAGTACTCGCCCGGATGAATATTACCGTCTGTCTTTATTCCCCATTTTTAATGGCCACGGAAATATCCAAGGCGTAAGCCTGCTAATTGAAAACATTACTGAAAGAGAAAAACTTCAGCAGCAGCTGGCAGAATACGAAAAACTTTCGGCTTTGAGCCAGCTCGCCTTGGGCGCAGCCCATGAAATCAACAACCCTTTACAGGGAATTTCTTCCTATCTGGAATCATTGGCGGAACAAACGACAACCGAGGAAGAAAAGGAGGAAATAAGTCTGGTTCTGGAAAACGTCGCTCGAATATCGGAAACAATACGGGGTCTGCTCAATTTCGCTCGACCATCGCCTCCCCAATTTACCAAGCTTAATTTGAATCATCTAATTGAGGACACCCTCGCCTTCCTTAGTTATCAGCCCATTTTCAAAAAAATAAAAATTGAGAAAGTGCTGGCCCCGACTTTGCCTCCAATTACCGCCGATTTAAACCAGATTCGACAGGTTCTAACCAATATTTTCATTAACGCAGCCCAGGCCATGCCTGAAGGCGGCCTACTAAAAGTTGTCACAATCAAAGTGAAATTCAAAGATTTTGTTCAGATTGATATTAGTGATACTGGCTGTGGCATCCCCCCTGAAAATCTGAAAAAAATTTTTGAACCTTTCTTTTCTACCAAAAAAAAGGGAACTGGCCTTGGTCTTAGTATCAGCTTAAGCTATATCCGAAACCATGGCGGCGAAATAAATGTCAAAAGTGTGGTTGGCCAGGGGACGACGTTTACAATACTTCTGCCCATTAGACAAACAGGTCGAACTGTTTTTCAGGAGGAAGAAAAGACCTCATGAATCGAGCTACTATCCTTATTGTTGATGACGAAATCCTAACCTTAAATAATTTAAAGAAAGTATTAGAAAAGGAAGGCTATGAGGTTTTAATAGCTGATACAGGAGAAGCGGCTTTAGAAATTTTCGATAAATTTAAGCCCCAACTTGTTCTTCTTGACCTTATGCTTCCAGGAATCTCAGGTATCGAAGTCCTGAGAAAAATAAAAGAAAACGATGGTGAAACTGTAGTGATTATGATGACTGCCTATGAGATTCTCGAAAAAGCAGTTGAAGCCATGAAACTTGGGGCGTATGATTATCTTCTCAAACCTTTCAAACTTAATGATTTACGAAACTCAGTTCGTCGGGCGCTGGAAACTTTAAAACTAAGAATAAGAGTCCTCGACCACCTTGAATTAGAAAGGGGCCGTTATTATTTCGGGCGAATTGTCGCGGAAAGTCAGGCAATGAAAGAAGTGGTTAATTTAGCCAAAAGGGTCGCCGTCGCCGATAAAACCACCGTCCTTTTACTAGGGGAAAGCGGCACAGGCAAAGAGCTTTTAGCTAAAGCTATTCACTATCACAGTCCAAGGGCTGAAAAACCATTAATAGAAATAAATTGTGCCGCCATTCCCGATACTCTCCTGGAAAGTGAATTGTTTGGCTATGAAGCCGGAGCCTTTACCGATGCTCGAAAAAGAAAAATTGGGCTGATTGAGAAAGCCCATGAAGGAACTCTTTTTTTAGATGAAATTGGCGACATGTCCCTTAATCTCCAAGCCAAGCTTCTCCGAGTTCTTGAAGAAGGAACTTTTACTCGCCTTGGCGGTCATAAAGAGATAAGGGTAAACATAAGGGTCATTGCCGCTACTAATATTAATTTATCCAAAGCCGTCGAAAAAGGCACCTTTCGCTCTGACCTCTTTTACCGCCTCAACGTTGTACCTATTAAAATCCCTCCCCTAAGGGAGAGACCAGAAGATATAATCCCTTTGGCCTTGCACTTCATTCAGGAACTAAATCAGGAACTTCATCGCGCCTATGAAGGCATTTCGCCCGAGGCAGCTGAAATTATGGTTAACTATCCATGGCCTGGAAATGTTCGGGAATTACGAAATATAATTGAAAGAATAATGTCGCTCCATGTGGATACACAAATTAAGCTTCATCACCTTCCTCTGGAGGTCCGAAGCCATCATAAATCGGCTGGCCAAAAGTGGCTTGAGGAAATCATCTCTGAAGAAAGGCTGCCAACTCTTGAGGAATTAGAAAAAGCTTATATTGACCATATTCTTAAAATTACTAAGAACAATAAAAGCCAGGCTGCTCGTATTCTTGGCATCAACCCGACTACCCTTTTTCGAAAACTGAAATCTAATCCCTGATCTTTTAAATTGCATTTTGCCATATAGCAAAATGCAATTATAATACCTCTTCTTTTTTATATTTCCTTTATCTTCAATAAGTTATAAAATGGCCCACTTCTTGCTTTTATTTTATGCGATCATAGGGAGGTCATAAAATGAAAACTAATTCACAAGCAATTAAAAAGGCTGAGGTCATTCCCTCAGAAGAAAAAATTCTGGCTGAAATTATCCCTTTTCCCGAGATCAAAAAGAAGAGGAAAAGGAAGGCCCAGAAAAAGGCCAGAATTGTGGGCAATTATCTTTTTTATAAGGACAAAAAAATACCGATTACCCAATTCAAAAAGGCGGGTTACGATCGGCTCCTGAAACTTCTGGTAAAAGAAATTGGCTAAGGAGGTATACCATGTCTCAAGA
Source organism: uncultured bacterium (assembly GCA_938092135.1). GTDB lineage: Bacteria > Acidobacteriota > Aminicenantia > Aminicenantales > CALLJL01 > CALLJL01. Next base: position 45,673 of record CALLJL010000001.1, on the reverse strand, counting down.
AGCAGCCAAGATTAAATATATTACCCCGGCTGTTCCAAAAGAAAAAGAATACGACCCTTTTATCGAGGCCACCCTTCAATTTGAGAGAGCGGCTAATTTTCTTGACCTTGATCCATGGATTTACCAGCGGCTTAAATATCCTGAGAAGGAATTGATCGTCCATTTAGTCATTACCCTCGATAGCGGGCGGGTCGAATCATTCACTGGTTTCAGGGTTCAACATTCAACCGTTCGAGGTCCGGCCAAGGGAGGAATAAGATATAGCCCCAATGCTTCTCTCAGCGAATGTAAGGCTTTGGCCGCATGGATGACTTGGAAATGCGCTGTCCTTGATCTACCCTTTGGCGGAGGGAAAGGGGCAGTAATTTGCGACCCCCTCCAAATGTCTGAAAATGAATTAAGAAAATTAACTAAAGAATATACTTTGGCCATTAGAGATATCATTGGTCCTTTCAAAGATATACCCGCCCCAGATATGTTCACCAATGCTCAAACAATGGCCTGGATTGCCGATGCGTATAGCCAGAGTGTGGGCTATCTTGAGCCTGCTGTGGTCACAGGAAAACCCCTCCAGCTCTGGGGGTCGCATGGGCGAGCTATGGCGACTGGCTATGGACTGTTTTTCATTTTGGAGGAAGCCTGCCGTTATCTCGGGATGAACATAGAAGGCAAGAGGGCCGCCATTCTGGGCTTCGGCAATGTTGGTTCTTCGATTGCCAAATTGATTTACCAGGCTGGATGCCAGATTATTGCGGTCACGGATATCTTCGGTGGTATCCTTAACCTCCATGGAATTGATCCCTTTGCGCTGGAAAAGCATGTCAGCCGAACCGGGTCTGTAGTTGGCTTTCCGGAAACAGAGCCAATCGACAATGAGACTTTAATTTCACTTCCCTGTGACTTTCTTATCCCGGCGGCTTGCGAAGGCCAGATTAATCGCGAAAATGCAGCCAAGGTCAAAGCCCGGATTGTTCTTGAAGGAGCCAATGGACCAACAACCATAGAAGCTGACGATATCCTCAAGGATAAGGGTGTCCTTGTCGTTCCTGATATTTTGGCCAATGCCGGTGGAGTAACTGTATCTTACCTAGAATGGGTTCAGGATTTGCAAAGGTACTTTTTCTCAGAGGAAGAAATTTTGGAAAAGACAAAAAAGAAAATGAAGAAGGCCTTTGCTGATGTCGTGGCTGTGGCCGAAAAACATAAGCTGACTCTTCGTGAAGCTGCCTATGTCTTGGCTGTTGGCCGGGTGGCCGATAGCTTAGCTTCCCTCGGTCGAGCGACCTAATAACTTCATACTCCTTCTTAACCCCGGGGGGAGGGCTTTGCCCTCCCCCTTTCTCATTCCAAAGAGCTACCTTTTTTATTCCTCTAGGAACAATTTAATCCTTTGATTTTTTGTATTTAATCCTTAAATTTCTTTGTAATTAATTTAAACTTATTCAGTATATAATTTTTTCGACCCTGTTATCTCCTTTAATCAATCTGTAAGCCATCAAAAATTGAAGTAAAGAGAAATAATAAATCTTCGAGGACTCGCATAAGAAGTTGGTTTACCAAAATTGGGATTTTCATCTTTTGGCGTATAGGGATCCCAGGTAACTACACTGAAATATTTTGTTGGGTCTACATAAAGAACAGCTTGGTTATTGAAAACATTCATTATTCGAGCTTCCACAACTGCATTCAATTTGCCGAAAGGAATATTATAATTAATTTGAAGATCAAGATTGGCCCATGGGTCAACTCTTCTCGAGCCAGCCTTCTCAAGGTAAGTTCGGTAGCCATACCACCAGCTTCTTCCCTGAGCCTGCCAGGGGGCTCCACTTTGATAACGGAAATAGGCACCTACGTAGGCATTCTTTATAAACTCCCAGGTGGTAAAAATTTTAAGAATATGGGTTCTATCACCTAGAAGGATTCCCTCCCGATTTGGATCAATCATATAAAGGCCTGGACAATCATCAAGAGCTGAGGAAGCATAGAAAAGGGATTCAGCATAATCGAGATCCCAATTACCCCAGAGTTTGCTCCAGGTATACATTAAAAGAAAAGACCATCTGCCTTCGAAGCGACGCTGAAGCTGAAAATTGAAGGCTCGATAACGACGATGAGCCCAGGGTACATGGCTGTAAATAAAACGCGATGGAGCTGCCCATTTGCCATAGTTAACGAGAGGATAATCTTCAATGACATTTTTTACAGTTCGATATTGATACCATAGGTCAACAACCCACTTTTTATTAAAAAGAGGCCGGCTGTAGCCAAAAACAGTTTCATCTTGATAAGTGGGCTTGATCTCAGGATCAATGACTTTCCCAGTTTCAGCCGCTGATGGGATTTCTTTTATTGGTGAACCGCCACTTAGCTCAAAGTAGGCGTCGACATAAAAGATTCTTTTGGGAGCGGCGGCGCGAGCAATGCTTTTATTATCAAGGGCATAATAGCGGCCAAAATTACCGTAAAGCTTATCACCAGCTCTTTTATCCAGAACTAAGGTAAAGCCAATTCTAGGCTGAATTTCGTCCATGAAATCAAAATAAAATTTTCGGGTTTCATAACCAGTGGCTGCATTGGCAATATAGGCATCTTTATTAACCAAAAAGTTAAATTCATTTTTGCCAAAGGTAAGATATTCATCGCGGTTCAAAAGCATTCCCAGATAAAGAGTTAATCTCTCTCTGATGGTCACTGTATCCTGGATAAAGGCAGCATAAGTTCTTCCGGCTGATTTCTGCTTTGAACCATCAGGATAATAGCGGGCGCTGAAACCAGGACGGGTTGAGCCACCGACATAGGGAGCAATGTTGGCCACATAGGCTACTGTTCCCCAGCCATTGGCCTTACGGTCGAGATATTCTCCACCATAATCATAGCCAAATCCAGCTTTAATCACGTGGGAATGACCAGGAAAATCGAGATACTGAGTGAAAACCAATTTAAGTTCATCCCGGAAGAAATTCTGGGTATTGTACATGGTCGCGGCGCCCACATAAAGACCCACTTCAGGAGCCCCAAACAGATAGCCAGCAACGGTGCGGAAGTAGCCCATTTTATCCAATCTAGTGGGATCAAAAGGTGAAGGCTTATACCCTAATTCAATGACGGGAACATCTTTATTTTTCTGATCCACATGGTCATACTTTATTTCCAGGTAGGAATTGGGACTGATGACCCAGGTTCCGGAAAAATAATAAATTCTCTCTGTTCCCTTATAATTAGTCGCGCAAGAAGGATTATCATAGACGCCGATACCAGCATTCTTCCCTTCTGTCGAACTATTTCTAAGACTAGCGACAAGTTGGAATTTAGGGTGGGGAGTAGCATTGGCCTTAAAGAAAAATTCCTTAGTTGGGTATTTTGAATCAGGAACTGGTCCCCATTTATTTGTTCGGCCTGTCGTTTTGGAATAGGGAAGGTTGGCTGAGAAGTACCACCAGAGTTTATCTCTGATAAAGGGACCGCCGAAGCCAAAAGAGGGCCGAGTGACATTTGTCTTGGTAACAATCGTGGGATCCTTGAATTTCGCATACCAGTTGGCAGGCTCGAAAACAAACCGCGCCGTGCCAGAAAGGCTGTTTGTCCCAGATTTGGTAATCGCGTTGGTCACCATCCCCACGGCCCGACCAAATTCGGCCGAAACAGCTCCTCTTTTAATGTTAATTTCCTGAATATCAAGCTCGGAAAAATTGGAAAACAAATTGGCAAAAAAAGGATTGGTCACATTGGAACCATCATAAAGGAAAACATTATCCTGCTGGTTACCACCAGCATTTAACCGGCCGCCCGCGACTCCGGGAGCTAAAGCAATTAAAGAAGCGTAGGTTCGGCCAAGGGGTAAACTCTGAATTGTCTTGGAATCAATATTGGTTGATATTTCAGTTGATCTTGTATCCACAAGAGGAGCAGCGGCCGTAACCGTAACTTCCTCTTCGATTTTACCCACAGGCACCATAATTGCCTCGACCTGAGTTTCTCTATCAAGGGAAACAATAACTTCAAGGGTAAGATCAATCATCTCCGGGTGAGTTATTTCTAGCTTGTATTTGCCAGGAATAAGGCTGGCGAAACGGAAAACTCCATTTTCAGTTGTGATATATTCTCGACCAGCTGGCAATAATGGTCCGGAAATCCTCACTTTAGCCTGGGCTAAAGTTACGCCCTCTGTGCTTCTCACCACACCAGAAACAGAACCCCTTGTTCCCGCAGCTTGGGGAAAGCTCGAGGAGAAAAGAAAGAATAAACCAAAAACTAGACTAAGGGTTTTTAAACCTTTCATCCGTCCTCCTTTTTTAAGTTTTATTTTCTCTCAAAAAGTTATTTTAATCATCCCCCAAAAATATAAAAAAGTTTTTTTACCACAGGAATTCTTATAAATAATTAAGAAGCTAAAAGTCAAGGGAAAAATCCGGAACTAAATTTTTAATATCTAATTTAGCCCTATGGGGTGAGTAAATTCCCTAAAAAATAGAGAAATTTTTTGACAACTTTTGATAATTCCATAAATAATGTTAAATTGATTTAATAATTAATCAAAGTGGATTAAAATATAAAGGCTTAGCCTTAAAATAATTTTTTTGGCCAAAAAGTGACTTGTGAATAAATAAGTTTTTGAAAAATCAAAAATTTAGTTTTCGGCAGAAAGCATGAATAGTAAAAATGACGGGATTTAATCAATCAGCCAAACCGACTATTAAATTAAAATACTTGGCCCTTTTTTCCACCTTGATGACCTTGCTCGGCTTAATTTTATTAACCTTTTTTTCTTTAGAAAGTGCCGCTTCCCGAAAAGAAACGCTTGCTCTTCCTCAAAGTACGTTACTTGACAAAATCAGAGGTGGTTGGACAGGGCAGCTCCTTGGCTGTGCCCTGGGAATTCACTATGAGCATAAATTTCAATCCAACCTTATTCCGGAAACAACGTCTCTTTCCTGGACACCCGAGCTGCTCGCTTCCTCCTGGCGAAATAATCCTGATCTTTACGACGACCTTTTCCTTGATTTGCTTTTCCTAGATATCATAGGGAAAAAAGGGCTTAAGGCCTCATCAAAAGATCTGGCCAGTACTTTTAGGCGAACTCCTTTCTTGCTTCATCATGGTTTGCAGATGGCCCGGCATAATCTTTTAATTGGCCTTAAGCCACCCAAGACAGGTCATTGGCTTAACAACCCCCATGCTGACGACAACGACTTCCAGAAAGCCGCTGATTTTATCGGCCTGATTTCTCCTGGAATGATAAAGCCTGTGATAAAGCTCGGTCAACGTCTCGGCCATATCATCTCTTTTGGTGATGGCTATTATGGAGGAATATATATAGCCTCTCTTTATTCTCTAGCCTTTGTTTATGATAAACCTGAATCATTGATTAAGGAGGCGCTGAAAATTTTCCCCCCTAAGGCTTCTTTTGCCCAAGTTATCACCGATGTTCTTGAGAATTATCGTCGCTTTCCCGATGATTGGAAGAAAACCTGGGAAGTTATTCAGAAGAAATGGGGCCAGAAAAAAATGTGCCCCGAAAGTCTTTTTAGGCCTTTGAATTGCGATGGGAAAGCTAATTCAGCTTGGATTACAATTGGCCTCCTCTATGGTCATGGAGACTTTGGGCGCACTCTGGAGATCACAGTTCGCTGTGGTGATGATACAGACAGTAATGCGGCCGCTGCCGGGGGGATTGTGGGAACTTTATTAGGTTTCTCCCAGATTCCTGCTGACTGGAAAAAGGGGCTTAAGGAAATTGAAATTTTGAGGCCAAAAGGACTCGGTCTCTCCATAGAGGAAGCCAAGGACCTTTCTTTCCAATTGGCCCTGGAGATGATAAAAAAGAATGGAGGAAAAATGGAAGGAGATAATCTTTTTATTCCCCGAAGTCGCCCTTCTCCCCTTCCCTATGAAGTCAATTTTCCTAATCATTTTCCCAAAGAAAGACGAGAGCTAAATCTTCGTCTCTCCGAAATTAACAGCGAAACAATCATCGAATTTGAGGGCACAGGATTTGCAATTAATGGCCGCATAGTCAAAAAAGTAACCGAGGATCATACTTATCGCGTGGCTCTAGTCGTTGACGGGCGCCTGCTTGGGGCCGCCATTCTTCCGGCCCATCCCTGGCTACGGAATCCAACGCCTTTCTTTCGCTTCAATCTCCGACCAGGAAAACATCGCCTCTTTCTCCAGATTAGTGAACCTTCACCCAAGGCTGACATTCAGCTTGATGATCTTGTTATCTACGATAAAAAACCATCCTCGCAAGATTTTAATTTATAATTCAGGTTTAATCTTTGCAATTTCAATTTCAATGTTCAGAAATTAGGGAGAATCAATCGAGAAATTTTCCAGAAATAATCAATATCAGGGCTTTGCTCCAATTTCTATCAGATCATCATGATGGCCCTCAGAAATACTAACATAATTCTTTCTTCTGATTTAAAGTCTAACTTAAAAGGAATCAGGTTAAAAAAGTGGCGCCAAAAATGAATAAGCTGGTCAAAGGTAGAGATATCATCGGCTAAAGCCATTCCCAGAAGTTCATTTTGGCCCTCCTTCATCTATTTTTTATTCTCTCTATTTTTTCATATCCTGGCTCTCAAAAATATTAAGAAAATTATTAACTAAAAATCTTCTGTTCCCTTTTAAGAATCCAGGGCCAAACTTTGAAAGAAATTAACTTTCTCCCATGAAGGTCAGGAGATGAAAAATCTTGATTTCTGAAATATATAATTGCTTGAAAATCCTGATGCTTCCTTAATTTCAGGATTTTGATAAGATAAAAAAGCAGAAAGGGAGGAAATGAAAAGCAGTGGGCTTTCGAAATTATTAATATTTGTCACTTTGTCTTTACTTCTTTCCATTTTAAACCTATCTTCTGTCTCAACTTTGGCTGAGCAGGAGAAACCTCTTCAGCCTGAACGGCATGAAGTTAAAGTGAGGCTGATCATAGTTGATGTTATTGTCACTAAGGATGGCCAGTTTGTGACTGACTTGACCGAAGATGATTTTGAACTTTACGAAGACGGGGTCAAAAGGCCCATCAATTCCTTTGAGCTCATCAGCTTTGGGGAAAGGGAAATTGCTGCCCAGAAAAAAGAAATCGCCCGGTCCTCTCCAGAGCCGGTTAAAAAGCAGTTCGTGGTTATTTTTGATGGCCTCTGCTCCTTTACAAGGAACCCGAGGCAGGGAGCCCGAAAAATTGTCGATGGACTGGTCTCTCTGGCCAAAATTGGTAACGAGGTCATGATTGTTCAGCTTTCAGAGAAACGCGGATTAGAAATTTTACAGCCTTTCACAACTGATGAACAGGCTATCCGTCGAGCCTTGGTCCGAGCTTCAGGGACAATCTGGATGGACAGATCCGAGGACGCCCTGGCTCTTTTAAGAGAAGTGGGGCTTACGGACGCTGAAATTGGCGAAAGGGGCGTTCCCTATTCTGAACTGGTTTAACCTTTTCTTGAAGAAGAGTATCTTTTTTTATGGCGCCGGCAGTTTGAAAAACTCATGGGCGGCCTTCTCTCTGTAGCTAATATCATTAAATATATTCCGGGAAGAAAATCATTATTGCTTATAAGTGACGGTTTCCCTGAATTGACCACCAAAACCATAGATACCAAAATAACTGAAGCCTATTCCGGAACAACAGCCGGAACAACGAGTGGAGCCAGAACACCTCATCTGGATATAAGAAAAGAAACGGATATCATCCGAGTCTTCGATCCCTTTAATATCCTCCAGAAGAAGAAAAACCTGAGTGTTGAGGAGGTTATCCGGGAATTCATCTGTTTTGCCAATGCCCATAATATTTCGGTTTATGCCCTCGATCCGGAGACCTGGATGAAATATCTTTTAGAATCAACCGCCGAAACCTTTCTCCTTGAGGAGGCAAAGCAATTGATCGCTTTCCGGCAGCAAGATAGAATCTCTCGGGTTCAAAACCTAAGATGGTTAGCCGAGGAGACAGGTGGAGCCTCTTTTCTCGGCTCAACCAAATATCAGGAATTTACCAATGTTTTAACCACGGATTTATATTATTATTATCAGCTGAGCTATTATCCGCCTCGAAAAGAACCTGACAACGCCTATCACAAAATTGAAGTTAAGGTGAAGCGATCTGGCTGTGACGTTAGAGCCAGAAAAGGCTATACCGATTATTCGGCCGATGAGGAAGGAAGGTTGCGTCTTGTTTCGGCTTTTTATAATCCTGAATTATTCAAGGATTTGCCTTTTGTGGGTGAGTTCGCTTTCTTTTATAGGGGAGCTGATAAATTTGAGCCCTGGATTAATCTGGCCTTACCTACGAGAGAACTTCTTCTGGAAAGGGCCAAAGGTGTGGATTCCCTGAGTTTTACTCTCCATGTTTGGGTAAAGAGTAAGAAAAGCGGCGAAAGAGCTTTCGGGGCCCAAATAAATTTACCTTTCAAGGTTGACGATTCTCTTCGGGAAATGGCGGCCAGCCTCGATTATTTATGCTTACATTACAAAACAGCTGAAATGCCCTTGGCTGGTCAAGATTATGAGGCTATCTTTGCTCTCCAGGATAATCAGACTGATGAAATCGGCACTTGGACCACTTCTCTTTCCTTACCTGATCAAAAAAAAGACAAGAAAGCCTCAATTTTCAATTTCCTGGTGGGCGTCGCAGTCCAGTCGTCAAAAGCTGGGAAAAAGGCCTTTAACCTGGCAAAGGAAGATGGCGCCTTAGAATATGGCAAGCTGAGATTTTATCCGACCGTGACCAATGGATTCGGTTTACAGGAAGAACCCTATGTTTTTCTTCAAGCTTACCTGCCCAACGAATCTGACCCGCCCTTGCCTCAATTTTCCCTTTTTCGAGGCGAAAGAATGATTTCATCTGTCGAAGCAGAAATAGTTGGCGATTCCTGGGATAGAAAGACTAAGGTCTGGAGCGCTCTAATTAATTTAAATCTGCGGACTTTAATGCCTGGAGATTATATTTTGAAAATTTCCCTCCCTCTTTCTTCTGGCGTTCCCCTGACTCGAGAAATCGGCTTCACCAAAATGAGCTATTAGAGCTGCCAATCTATTAATTAAAGAAGAATCCTGACTTTTTATCTCAATTCACTATGAAAGAGATATAAACATCCTCTTCTGTTATTTTTTATTTTTTAAATTGACCTCATTCAGTTCCCCTGTTAGTTTAAATTCATGTTTTATCAACTTCAAAGGTTCGAACCGGCCATCCTGATTTTCGGAAATAACAAACTGCCCCCTCCTGCTGCGATCTGAGTCAAACATCACTCTAAATTTTTCAAAGAAACTAAACTTCAAATCTAGTCAACTGATCCCAACCTCAGTTTGGCTGAAAGCGAACCATTTGGGGAGAAATAGGGTTAATTTTTCGGGATTTTTCATTCCTGGTTAAAATAAGAAAAATCGATTTATTTTAATTTTTTATTTATAATGGCTCAATTGAAAAATCGAGGGTAAATAAAAATGGGAATTAAAATGGCGCAGATGGCCCGCCAAATGGACCGTTTTTATGAATTCGATCGGGAACCAGTTTCGCCTGAAAAGCTCAAAGGCGGCAGTCTTTTCGCCAGCGTCTTTGCCGGCGAGCATGTGGCGGCAACCGAATTCGTCATTGGCGCTTTCTTTGTCCTTCATGGCCTTGGGGCCAAAGAACTCCTTTTCGGTTTAATCATCGGTAATTTGCTGGCTGTCCTGAGCTGGACTTTTCTTTGTGCGCCGATAGCAGCAAGCACCAGACTAACCCTTTATTGGTATTTAAGAAAAATAGCCGGCCCTGGCGTAATGATAATCTACAATCTGGCTAATGCTTTTCTTTATTGCATTTTAGCCGGGGCTATGATCTCGGTTTCAGCGACAGCCGTCGGTCTGGCCTTTAAAATGAAAGTCCCGGCCCTTAATGATATCTGGCCCAGCAATTGGCTTTGGGTTATTGTCTGCCTTTCTCTCGGGTTACTTTTTACTTTCCTGGCCATTCTTGGCTTTGAAAAGCTGAGCCGCTTTGCCTCTGTCGCTTCGCCGTGGATTTTCCTTGTTTTTATAGCCGGCGCTTTAGTTTCTTTACCAAAGCTCGGTATTAAAGCTGATTTTAGCCATTTCTGGGAGATAGCGACCACCAGAATCTGGAATGGCCTGCCCGTTTCTGGTCAGGAAAAATTCGGCTTCTGGCATGTCATGTTCTTTGCCTGGTTCTGCAACCTGGCCATGCATGTAGGCCTTTCTGATATGGCTCTTTTCCGTTATGCCAAAAAATGGACCTATGGCTTTTATTCAGCTTTCGGCATGTATACTGGACATTTTCTTGCTTGGATTTGTTCAGGAATTATGGTCGCGGCTATTGGCCGCAAAATGCATCCTGGCTTAATGGCCTTCGAAGCTTTGGGATTAGCTGGAGCCGCGGCGGTCATGTTAGCTGGCTGGACAACGGCCAATCCAACTCTTTATCGAGCTGGCCTGGCTCTCCAAACTGTCACTGGCTGGCCGCGCTGGAAAATAACTTTAATCGCCGGCGCCGCAACCTCTATTCTTTCCTGTTTTCCGCTGTTTTTTATGAAATTGCTTGAATATGTCGCTATTTATGGACTTATTCTAATGCCCATCGGGGGCATTGTTCTTGCTGAGCACTGGCTTTTTCCCTGGCTTAAGTTGAAGCGTTATCAAGCGGAAGAAAAGGAAAAATTATTTAACTGGAAGGTAGCCTTCGTCTGGATGGCCAGTCTTATTTTCGCCTTTTTACTGCCCTTACACCTTTATTTTAAGTGGCTTCCTGCTTATTTTTTTACCATCATTCTTTATGTTCTTCTTAATCTTTCTTCGAGAGAAAAATCGTGAAGAAAATCTGGTTAAAGATTATGGCCATATTATCTCTTTTTGGTTGTTTAATTCTGTCTTATTTGAGTTTCAAAGGGATGATCAAAGAACCTGAATTTAAGTTGGCCTTTCTTTTAGTTTCCCTATCTTACTTCATTCTGGCCGGACTTAGCCTCTCACGAAGAAGATCGAGTTAAAGTACCTTTTTTTTGACTTAAATTTTATTAGTTCAAGATGTTTTTATTAATGGGGTTTCAATCGGGAAGACAGAGCGCTTTCCCAGGCTCTTAGGTTCATAAGGGATCCAGAGCTTCCTAGGTATCGCCGATGCGGAAGGGATTGAATGAGACGATTAAGGAGTTTCGGTCGAGGCTCTTTTCTTAGGAACATCCTGTTATTTGGATTGATGCGATTTGAGAGAAAATGCGATCTGGGAGAAGATGCGAGAAAATGCGATCCGGGAAAAGATGAGCTATGAATTAGCTTTAATTTCCTATTAATTCAAAGAAATATTTCCCTGAACCAACTTGAACAATTACATAACCGGCTTTAAACTCAACGCTTTCAAGGCCGGAGACGGCTTGGACTTTTGTTTCGCCTTCAGACCAAATAGGAATACTACTTTCTTGAAGCCTTAAATTTCTCAGACGAAAAGGGGGAAGGTAAATTTCGGCCTCACAGCCAACGGGAATATTGACCTCCAGCTTTATTTTCCGATCGCCCTTTTCCCAGGAACAACTGATCTCACCGATGATCGTATTTATCGAAGCGGAAGCATAAGTTAAATCCCTAACCATCTGGGGTTTGATGATTATTTTTTTAAAAGCTATTCCCTCGGGCGTAAGCTCAGCCCCACCTTGAGGATTCAAGGCAAGATTGATACCGACCAGAGCTCGATAAAGCCAGGCCCCGACGCTACCGAACATGGGATGATTATGGGAATTCATCGAAGGTCCTTCTCTCAGCTGCCAGAGCTCCCAGAGGGTTGTGGCCCCATTTTTAATCATATAGCCATAGCTTGGATAATCAGTTTTGGTGAGAAGATCATAGGCCAGGTCTGAATTTCCAAATCGAGTGAGAACATCAAAAATATATTTAGTGCCGATAATGCCTGTGGTTAAATGGGAATCATTCTTATAAACCAGATCATTAAATAGATTTGCCCAAACGCCTCGGCGATATTGGTCAGGCACAAGGTCAAGAAATAAGGGCAAGGTGTTAGCCGTTTGGCTTCCACCGGCATAATTCCGGGTGGCTGGATCAAAATATTCGCGGTTAAAGGCCTCCTTAATGGAAATGGCCAGCTTTGAATAATAATCGGCCTCTTTCATTTGTCCAAGAATTCGGGCTATTTCAGCCAGAATTTTGACATCGTAATAATAATAGAAGGAAGAAACAAGGCTCCCCGGGCATTTGTCAATGGCCACCCAGTCGCCATAATGACTGAATTTGACCAGATCATTTTCAGCTTTGCTTCTGAGAAATTCGACATATTTTTTTAACGGTTCATAATGCTCTTCAAGAAGACGTCTGTCGCCATAATAAAGATACATATACCAGGCAATAAGAGGATAGGCCGTGCCCCAGGCTGGATCAGCCGGCCGGCTCCCCCAGACATGGGGAACGGTATCGGTAATCGAGCCATCCTCACCTTGAACATCACGGATATTTCGCAAAAAATTGGTATAAAAGGCAGCCAGGTCAAAATTCATAATGGCTTCTTCTGCCGTGACATGGGCATCGCCCAGCCAGCCCATCCGCTCATCTCGCTGACAGCAGTCGGTCGGGATGCTGTGTAAATTTGTTTTTTGCCCCCAAAGAATGATCCTCTGCAGATCATTGAGAAGCCCGTTGGAGCAGGCAAAATTGCCCACCGCCGAAACGGCCGTGTGGACGACTCTTCCCCTAATTGAATCAATTTTCGGCGTCCCAGGAAAGCCTGTAACTTCAATATAGCGAAAGCCATGATAGGTGAAACGGGGCTCCCAGATTTCCTCGCCTTCTCCTTTCAAAATATAATGGTCTTCAGCTCGGGCTGAGCGCAAATTTTCTTGGTTTATCATCCCGTTCTCATAAAGAAGCTCAGCAAAGCGCAGGCGAATGTCCGTTCCCCGGGGACCACTAACTTTTAGCTGAGCCCAGCCACTGATATTCTGGCCTAAATCGAAAACATAAACGCCAGGAGCCGGGCTCGTCATTTTAATGGGAACCAGGGTGTCCACAATTTTAATGGCTGGCATCATCTGGGAAGACAGAACGCCTCCGGGCGGCTCAGCTTTCTGGGCTTTCTTCCAGGCTTGATCATTAAAACCGGGAAGGTCCCAACCCTGTTCCTCCAGTCTTGCATCATAGGTTTCCCCATGATAAATACTGTCTTCAACGATGGGGCCTCGAGCTGTTTTCCATTGCTCGTCAGAGTGAATTTCTATCAATTGGCCATCCTGGGTTTCGACATAAAGCTGAAAAAGTAAAATTTTAGTTTTTGACCAGCCATAACCGAGCATGACTCCAATAGCATTTCTTCCTTTTCTCAAAGAAGAGGTTACATCATAGGTAACATAGAGAACTCGCTTGGAGTAAGTTGTCCAGCCAGGATCAAGAACATGGTCACCAATCTTCTGGCCATTAATTCTGAGCTCATAATAGCCGAGGCCACAGATATAAGCCCGAGCCCGACGAGGTGCATCCTTTAATTCAAACTCATGGCGAAAGAGGTTGTCTCCAGTTATCAATTCGCCTTTCCAGTCCGAAGCTTGAAAAAGACCAGTATCAAAGCGAGCGACTTCACTCCAGGGGCTAACTTTTCCATCTTTGTCCCACACCCGAACTTTCCAGTAATAGGTCCGATTGCTCTCTAGAGGCTTGCCGCGATAGACGATCTGAATCGAAGAATCATCTTGAACCTTGCCTGAATCCCAGAGATCACCAGAGCTGGCCTCTTGACGGGAAGAAACAATGAGCTGATAGGCAGTTTGCTTTTGCCCCCGCTTGAGATGGCGGTTTTTCCAGAAAAATCTTGGATAAGGTGTATCCACACCCAGAGGATTTCGAAGATATTCGACTCTCAGATCAAAAGGGGGGAGGGGCTCAATGTTTTCAGCAGCCATAACTTTTTGACCCAAATAACTCAGGCCTGAAAGGATTAAAAAAAGGGCCGAGATCGTGATGAAATCGCGGAGAAAGATTGTCAGAATCCCTATTATCTTTTTTGCTCTATCTGATTTATTTCCTTTTAATTTGCCATTTATCTTTTCTTGTAATTTTAGAAACCTCATTTTTACCTGCCCCCTAAATTAAATTTTATTTTTTAATTTTTTTGGCTCATCAGGCTTTGCTGTGAGTAAAAAGAGAGCTCTCCTCGCACCTAATATCGCATCACACTGTGCGAGTTCATTATTGATGAAGCTAATTGATAGATTATCAATAAGATACGAGAGCGCCCGCATCAAATTTCCTTTGAAGCCCCTATTTAAAAAGCTCTTTTTACCGCCTCAGATATCATTGATTCTTCAGATTTACCTAGATAAAGCCCGGAAGAGCCATTTTTTAACAAATTTATTAAATTTTTTCACCTAATGAATAATAGCTAATAGAGAGAACATTTCGCTAACCAATTTGCCCAGCCGATTTAATGTGGTATTCACTTTAAAAGAATTTAAACCCAATTTAAAGTATTTAACCCCAAGGAAGGTAATTCTTGCCTATAATGGTCTCAGAGATTATCAAGAGTTGCTGGAAAAAGGGCTAATCGGTTTCATTGAATCTGGCCTGATGACCCTTTTAAGCTTATTGATAGCCACGGTATCGGCGAATTAATGCCCATAGCTTTCGAGTAAGATTTACCTCACCTATTCAACTTCAATCACTGCTAAAAGTCAGCGAACTAATGATCAAAGCTTTAGAATAAGATAGTAAAACGAAACTGGAGATAAAATAAGTATGGGGTTCAATGAAGCAATCCTGTCTCTTTTTCCTTCGGTAATAAAAATAGTTTGAATTATGTCGGCTTTTCTGCCTGTTAAATTGCCATTTTTCGGCAACCTGTAATCCCAGCTAATCTCGATTGACTTGAAGGGGAAGCGGTTAAGATATTCGGTCTAAGAAGAAGCAAGGTCGCGATAATTTTTAATCTTCAATCTTTTAATTTCTCTTAAGCCATCTGACCTTTGGTCGATAACATAGAAATAGCCGTTTTTTATGATTCGAGGCAGAAAATTTAAGCGAGCCCGGTAAAGATAAACCCCTTCCGCATTAAAAATGTCAATTTCCTCAAGGTTGCTCTTATCTTGAAGTAATTTGGTTCTGACAACATAGATCCTTCCGACCTCATCGCATAGGATGGCTTTAAAAAAAGGCCGATATTTAGGAAGAAAGATGTCTTTACTCTTAACAAAAAGAGCCCGTTCAGATGAGGTTACAGGTTGAGGTTCTTCTTTCAGACTGAATTCCTTATTAATCTCACCCTTTCCATCAAAAATAAAAATTTTATAATTAGTATTTTCTCCATAACAGAATCTGTCCTTTGCTAATGGACAAAAATAACAACTGGGTGTATAGGCATGAATTGTTGCCCCGACTACTCCACCAAGGCCTCCTTTGCCTTTAACTTGTAAAGCCATATCAGGAAAAGAAAATATTTTCCTAATCAAAACTCCGCTTTTATTCGATTTAATTAAAGTTCGGTCAGCGCCTTTTTCTGAAAATTCGCGGTAAAAAGAAATTATATTCTCCTCTTTATCGATAAAGAAATTTCTGGCTTCAAAAGGCATAAAGGGAATCGTTAATTTCAATCGAATCTGGTCAATAAAATTTCCCTCAGGATCGTATTTAATAATTAAAACTCCCCGGTCACAAACATAAACGTTATCTTCATTATCAATAAAGATATTAAAGGGATTCAGATATTCTCCTGGGCCTTCTCCCTTTCTACCTATCTTCTTGAGAAAATTTCCCTGAGAATCAAATTTGACCAGCTTTTCGGTATCAAGAATGTAAAGGTTTCCTTTAGAGTCAATTTGGAGGTCATTAATAAGTTTCGAAAAGATATAGGGCTCATCAACTGAAGATTCCCTTATGACGACATCCTCTATTAAATCGAAGCGAAAATTTCCATATTTTGGTTTTTCATTAATTACTTGCTGAGAGGAGAACAGCCCCGAGACAATAAATATGAAGACTACATGGTTTGGCAAACCTTTTAGTTTCAATTTAAGAAATCTCTTCATAAACTCTTCCTTGGAAATATTTTTATTGGGAGCATCCTCCAGGATCACATATAGCGGTTATCCTATCCCCATCACATTGACATCTTGCGGCGATACAGTCTATGGCTGAGCAATGGGCATTTTCGCAATACCCCCATGTCTCACAAAAAGCAACCTGCGTTCCCCCACAATAGGCATAGGCGGTGCAGCCACTGACTGACCGATAACTGAGCAAAAAACAAAACATAATGGAAGGCACCGAAAAGAAAATCATCGACTAAAGAAAGATAAACTAAATTAAAATTTACATATCCTGAAAGGTTATCTGATTCAATTAATGCACCAAATCTATTTATTATCTTGCCTTCAACGGATAAACTTGTAATTAAATGGGAATTATCATGAGCTTTCCAATTTTTATATCTGAAATCCGCGAAAATTAATTTTGAATTAGTAACAATAGATTGAGCCTGAAAGACGTCATTAATTTTAAACGAATTAATATATCTTCCTTCAATAGAAAATATCTTAATTTCTTTTCCTGTATTGTTCAAAATATAGAGATATTCTCCTAAGAGATAAAAACCAAAGGGATAATAAAGATCACCTTCATCCTGGCCAATTTGGCCAATTTGACTAAGGATTTTTCCTTGAACGTCAGTTTTTATGATCCGATGATTAGTTGTCTCTAAGAAATAAAAATTTTCATTTTTATCCTGACAAAGAGAATTACCATATAAAATGGCTGTGTTGATTATCTCCGCACTAAAATTTTCTAAGGAAAATAAAGGCTCAATTTCAATATCTTCCGTGTGAATCAAACTAGAAGAAGATTGAGGTAAACATGAGAACAAAATAACTAAAGCTAATAATCCGACAATAAGCAAAGATTTTTTTAAAAAAAATTTCATTTTTTTATATTTTTTATTAAGCTCAAAATACTATTTTGTATAAATAATTCATCTTGATCTGGTGATTCCATAAAAACTATATTAAAGTTAGTATCTAAAACCAAAATAAGCTGGTCTAGTTTTTTACTCGGTTCAGCAACATATTTCTCATTATCAGAGAAAAAGTCACCGAAATAGATTAGCTTCGGAAAAGGGAAATCAATATATTTTGTTACTTCGATAATATCTTTATCAGTATAAAAAGATGGAAAAATAATAAATATTTCTGCTTTTATTTTATAATTTAAAGTGGCTTCCTTAAGTGTTTTTAAAGTAATATTTCGCCTGGCTTGTTTACATCCGGGACAAAAATTAAAGTAGAAATTCATAATTGTGAAATCGAAGTTAACTAAATTTTTTATTTGCTTAATTTCGTGGGTTTCCAAATCAATAAATGAAAGAGAGAAAAGCCTTTTTTTTATATCTCGTACGGAAATAAGAGGCGGCGGCAAATTATAATCAATTTTCCCCTTAATTTCTTTTTCCAAAAGCTGCCGAAGATTTTCTTGACTAATTAATAAGGGCGAACGAAACTTGATTACCCCGTTCTTTTCAATTAATAATGTGGCCCCGCAACAATAATCAACATTTAAAAAATGCTTAAGAACATTTTCTCTATCTAAAATAAATGGAAAAGAAAAACCCGCCCTGGAGCGAAATTCTCTACAACCAGCTTCGTTTCCAGAGCAAATCCCCAAAATTTTAAGGCCATTGTGCTTATATTTTCGATACAAAACTTCAGCATAGCTGAGGATTTCTTTATCTCTTAATCTTAAGGAATCAAAATAAAGAAAAAGAATATATTTATCATTAACTTTGTCCATGGGAACTATATGCCCATCAAGATCGACAAGCTTTAAATTAGATATGTCTAAAAAAGCATTCTCTCTTGATTGAGGGCTATTGGAATAATAATTATAAAAATAAATGCCCAAAAAGATTAAATAAGCAACGAATCTTTTCGGCAATTTTTTCCCTTTTAACCTTTAAGATTTTAACCCAAAAAAAAATGTTAAGAGGGGTGAATTGCCTTGCCTAAAAATTAAAAGAAATTATTTAGATTTCTGGAATCTTGCCTGATAATTCATGAAAAAGCAGCCTAAGAATAAAATGGCATGATTCATCTAATCAAGAACTCTGGGTTAGACTTTCGGTTAAATAACTTATTTTTCAATTAGGTGCCTGGACGAATATTTTCCTTAGGGAAGGTCACTTTGGCAATGAACTCTATGCCAAGCTCTATCTCTTCGGCTTTTTTCTATGCCAGTAGTAATCCAGGTGTTTTTTCTTATAGTGGGGACTTCAGAAAAGAAAACAAATTGGCCAGACGAAAGGCAGCCTCTTCCCAAAGTTCGGACTTTCCTGGCCAGTAGGTTCTGGTTTGGGTTGATTTTAAACTCACTTCTCTCATTTCTTTGATCGAGCTGAGTTCACCATCAGCTCTGAGCTGAACCAGAATGTTACCCATGGCTGTAGCCTCAAAGGGACCGGCAACGACAGGCCGCTGGCAGGCATCGGCTGTGAGTTGATTTAAAAAAGAATTTTTAGCTCCACCACCCACAATATGAATTACTTCAATTCTTTTTTGAGTCAGCTTTTCTAAATAGCCGAGAACCTGACGATATTTCAGGGCCAGGCTCTCCAAAAGGCAACGGATCAATTCGCCTTCACTCTGAGGAACCCTTTGACCTGTGGCCAAACAGAAATCTTTGACTGCTTGCACCATATCCGGTGGGTTAAGAAAAGAAGAATCATCGGGATCTATGATGGCTGGAAAGGATTTAGCCCGTTTGGCCAGGCGTATTAACTGGGGATAACTTAGCCTAAAACCTGACCCTTCAAAGGAGCGCTTGCATTGCTGAACCAGCCACAAGCCCATGATGTTTTTTAAAAGACGGTAATTTCCATCAAGGCCTCCTTCATTAGTCAGGTTTAATTTAAAAGCTTCAGAGGAAAGATTCGGTCGCTTGGTTTCAATTCCCATTAGTGACCAGGTGCCAGAACTTAAATAAGCCCAGCGCTCTGAACCGGAAAATTGGGTTGGCACAGCCACCACCGCCGAAGCTGTATCATGAGAAGCTGGCGCTATCACTTTTACCTTATCACCCAAACCTGTTTTCTCTCGGACTTCTGGCCTGATAAAGCCTAAGAATGTCCCTGGAAAAATAACGGCTGGGAAAATATGAAGAGGGAGGTCAAAAGCTTCGAGCAAGCTCTTGGACCATTTTCTTCGGTGAACATTAAAGCCTTGGGAGGTTGTGCCAATGGTATATTCGACAACTTTACTTCCGCTGAGAAGCCAGTGAAAAAAATCTGGCATCATAAGCAATTTTCTGACCACCGAAAGCAATTCTGGATGCTTCGTTTTGAAAGCCAAAAGCTGATAAAGGGTATTTATGGGCATAAATTGAATTCCCGTGAGCCTGTAGATTTTTTCTTTGGAAACAACCTTAAAGGCTTGAGGCATTATCCCCTTGGTTCTTTCATCCCGGTAATGATAGGGCAAACCGATCAGTTCATCTTGGCGGCTTAAAAGAGCGAAATCAACTCCCCAGGTATCGACGCCGATGGAAATTATCTGGTGGCTATAGCGTTGCCAAGCTAAAGCAAGTCCATGAAGAATTTCATTCCATAAATAGAGGACATTCCATCTTAAAGTATTGGCCCAAAGGACCGGGCCATTAGGAAAGCGATGGATTTCTTCAAGTTTAACTTCGGTCCCATCCCAAAGGCCGGCCATCACTCGGCCACTTTCAGCGCCCAGATCGATAGCTACATAAACTTTTGATTTATTTTTCATTTCATTACTCATAATTTATTTTTTAATTTTTTTGCTTAAAATAGGTCATTTTTTAATTAATTTTCAAATTTAATTTTCTAACATGCAGGAAAAGACTAAAAATCGCCAAAAAATAAAAAAATGCAAATTAAATTCTTTGGCTTTGAATTTTGGCCTCATAATTTCTTATTTGCTCTAATAAGGCAAGACCCGTCGGAACGTCATTGATCAGGCAATAATAATCCCAGACATCATTAAATGGCAGAATTTTTAATTCTTCCAGGAGCAAAAGCCGTCCAGTATAATCTCCCGAAGCCTCCATTTCCTGAAGCAAGTTTCGGGGTTCAAGCCATGCGAATAAAAAGGCTTTCAGAACGGCTCTTGCTCCTATAACCCAAGCAGCGACGCGATTGATTGAGGCATCAAAAAAATCAAGGGCTAAATGAACCTGAGAGAGATAATTTCCCCGAACAATTTCTTGAGCCACCGCTTTAAGCTCCTCATCCAGAATAACGACATGGTCACTATCCCAGCGAACACCTCGACTCAAATGAAGGACAAGGCCAGGAAGAAAACGAAGGATACTGGATATCTTATCGGCTAAGGATTCAGTGGGATGGAAATGCCCGGAATCAAGGGTTAAGTAAATTTGCTTCTTCAGGGCATAGCCGAAATAAAACTCATGGGATCCAACTGTAAAACTTTCACTTCCCGGGGCAAAAAGTTTGCCCTCGACGGAATCGATGTTGAAGCGTTTATCGATAGAAACTGAATAAATTTCGTCCAAAGATGACTCAAGACGATCGCGAAAGCCCCGCCGGTCAACGGGATTGTCCTTCATCCCATCGGGAATCCACAGATTGGTTACTGTTCTCTGATTCAAGGCTCGTCCCATAGCCTCCCCAATGCGGCGGCAGGCAAGGCAGTGGGCAATCCAGAACTTCCTGATGACTCGGTCAGGATGGGCCAGCGTGAACCCTTGGCGAGCCTTTGGATGGGCAAAACAGGTTGGATTAAAATCAAGCCCTCTTTTTCTTTCTTTGGCCCATTCAATCCAGCCTTCAAAGTGTTCGGGTGAAATTTCATCGCGATCGATCTTTTTCCCTCTAAATTCTCCATAAATGGCATGAAGATTGAACCGATGGCGTCCGGGAATAAGGCTAAAGACGAAATCAGCATCTGAACGAAGCTCCTCAGGATTTCTTGCCCGGCCTGGATAATTCCCTGTGACCAGGATGGCTGAGTCGCCTGAGGTTTCCGGTGCCTCAAAGCCTTTAAGGTCATCTCCCTGCCAGCAAGGAAGGGATAGGGAAACTTGGCTTAGCTCCTGAAGAGCTTCATCCGTCTTTACCCCCAATTCAGCGTATCTTTCTTTAGCCCTTAAATAAGCCTGCTCTATTCTCTTTGACTTATTCATTCTTGCCAATCCCTCTTTTTAATCTTAAATTTTTTTGGCGGGTCAAATATTACTCCTTTATAAAATTAACTTCAATTTTCTTATTGGTTAACATCCTTTGGCCAAGGTAGGGAATTTCGGTCGGAGGAAAGAAGGAAAGAGAGGCGAGAGCTATTCTTCTGTCCCTTTCCAGGTTAATTCGGATGCCTTTTCAGCCTGAGTGCTTTAGACTAATTGTCTTGACAAAACCTTTTTTCTTTTGATATAAAAATTTGCCTGTTTTTTCTATTTTTATAACAGAAGATATATAATATTGGGTTAAGAAGGAGTTATAGTTATCATTTTAATCATAACCAAAATCCTTTTTATCTATCCATTTAAACCTTCCTGCTCAAAAAGTTTTTCTATTTTTAACAATCTAATTTTACACGGGAGGCATAAAAGTGGAAGCGAACCTATCCTTAGTTCCAGCAATTATCGATAAATACAAAGCTCAAAAAAAAGCGCTCATCGCCATTCTCCAGGAAATTCAGGAAACTTACAATTATCTACCAGAGGAAGCCCTTCGTCTTGTCTCTAAAAAGTTAGGTATACCCCTCATCGATGTGGTTAGTGTGGCCACTTTTTATCGAGCCTTTAGTTTAAAGCCCAAGGGTCGGCACCAAATTACAGTCTGCCTTGGAACTGCCTGTCATGTTCGGGGTGGGCCAAAAGTTCTGGAAGAATTTGAAAGGAAATTGGGGATAAAAGCAGGGGAAACTACCCCGGACAAAAAATTTACTTTAGAAACAGTTAATTGTCTTGGCTGCTGTGCCATCGGACCGGTGGTCGTTGCTGATGGTAATTACCATGCTCACATGACAATTCGCAAAGTCAGTCGCATTTTAAAACCGCTAAGTAAGAGGGAGTAACCATGAATCCAAGGAAAAGGGTTAAAAAATTGCGTCGCCTTTCTGAATTAGAAGATTTAATAAACAAAGAAAAGGAAAAAAGGGAAAAAGAAACCAGGCCCATCATCTCCATTTCTTCCGGGACATGCGGTCGGGCCCGGGGCTCAGAAAAGCTAACCGAGGCATTCAAAAAGGCTATACGTCAAGAAAACCTTCAGGATAAAATAATTTTAAAATCCACTGGTTGCCACGGATTCTGTGAGGCTGAACCCAATGTTATTATTTATCCCGAGGGTATTTTTTATCAAAAGCTCGCACCAAAAAATGCCCAAGAAATAATTCAAAGAACAATCTTAAAAGGAGAAATTATTGATTCTTTTCTTTACGTTGATCCAACCAATGGCCAGAAAGCGATTCGGGAAGGAGAAATTTCTTTTTATCGAAAGCAAAGGAGAATTGTTCTCGGAGCCAATCCCTTAATCGATCCCTTAGATATCTACGATTATTTTTCGATCGGGGGCTACAGTTCTTTATTAAAAACTCTGAGCTCTTTATCTCCTGAAGAAGTAATTGAGACCATTAAGAAATCAGGATTAAGAGGCAGAGGTGGGGCTGGCTTTCCCACCGGGAAAAAATGGGAATTCGCGCGAGCCCAAAAGAGCGAACTAAAATATATTATCTGTAATGCCGATGAAGGCGATCCTGGGGCTTATATGGACCGAAGCCTCCTTGAGGGAAATCCCCATCGAGTGATTGAAGGTATGATCATAGGGGCTTATGCTATTGGTGCTTCTGAAGGCTACATCTATGTTCGTGATGAGTATCCTTTGGCGGTAGCCAACGTTTCTATTGCCCTTGAGCAGGCCCGAAAACTTGGCCTGCTCGGCGAAAACATTTTGGGTACCGGATTCAATTTTGACCTCCATATTGCTAAAGGAGCCGGGGCTTTCGTTTGCGGGGAAGAAACAGCCTTAATAGCCTCAATTGAAGGCCGGGTGGGCGAGCCAAGACAAAGACCACCCTATCCGGCAGTTAAAGGCCTGTGGGGTAAACCAACCGTTATTAACAACGTTGAAACTTGGGGTAATGTGCCCATTATTCTTGAAAAAGGAGCTGATTGGTTTGCCTCCATAGGCACCAACGGCAGTAAAGGGACAAAAATCTTCAGCCTGGTGGGCAAAATAAACAACACAGGCTTGGTGGAAGTGCCGATGGGAATTACCCTGCGGGAAATTATTTTTGATATTGGCGGCGGTATACCTCAAAGTCGAAAATTCAAGGCCGTCCAGACTGGTGGTCCTTCGGGCGGGTGCTTACCGGAAAAACTTATAGATCTGCCTATTGATTATGAAAGCCTGACTCAAGCTGGCTCAATCATGGGTTCAGGCGGCATGATTGTTATGGATGACCGAACCTGCATGGTTGATGTGGCCCGTTACTTTCTCAATTTTCTGCGCGATGAATCCTGCGGCAAATGCCTTTCTTGCCGGGAAGGGACCCAGCGCCTCTGGGAAATTGTTACTGAAATAACTAAAGGCAAAGGGACGATGGATCATCTGGCTCTTCTTGAAGAACTGGCCATGGCTGTTAAAGACGCTTCCCTTTGTGGATTAGGGCAGACAGCGCCCAATCCTGTCCTTTCTACCCTTCGCTATTTCCGCGATGAGTATGAAGCCCATATAAAATATAAGAAGTGTCCGGCTCTGGTATGTAAAGACATCATATCTTCACCTTGCCACTACATTTGTCCAATAGATCAAGAAGCCTCAACTTATATTGCGCTTATAGCTCAAGGTCGCTTTGAGGAAGCCTATAATGTTATCCTTAAAGACAATCCTTTGCCGTCCGTTTGTAGTCGAGTTTGCCATCACCCTTGTGAATCAGTCTGCCGCGCCGGAGAAGGGGGTGAACCTATTGCGATCAGGGCCCTGAAACGTTTTGTCATCGATTGGGCCAGAGAGCATAATATCCAACCAAATATCCCCTCAACCGAAAAATCCAGGGAAAGAGTAGCGATAATTGGCGCTGGACCAGCTGGGTTAACCGCCGGCTATTATTTGAGCCTCAGGGGCTTTCAAGTGACCATTTTTGATTCCCTCCCTCAACCAGGCGGGTGGCTGATTAAAGGCATTCCCAAGCATCGTCTGCCCAGAGAGCTTTTGCAAAGGGACATTGACAACATAATTAAGACCGGCATTGAGATTAGGACTAACGCCACCTTAGGTCGAGACTTTTCCCTGGCTGATTTGTTTAACCAGGGTTTTAAAGCCATTTTTTTGGCAACGGGAGCTCACCGCTCAATTAAGCTTGGTATTCCTGGTGAGGAAGCTGAAGGAGTTATTCAAGCTACTGAGCTACTCAAAAAAATTAATTTTGGGGAAAAGGTCGAATTAAGAGGAAAAATAGCTATAATTGGTGGCGGTAATGCAGCCATCGACGCCGCTCGGGTTGCGATCAGAAATGAAAATTGTCAGAAAGTTATTATTCTTTATCGAAGAACCATCAATGAAATGCCAGCCTTCAAGGAAGAAATTGAATCCGCCCTGGAAGAAGGGGTGGAGATACAATTTTTAACTGCTCCCAAAAGAATCATCGTTAAAGAGGGAAAGGTGATCGGTCTTGAATGTCTTCGCATGAAGCTTGGGGAGCCAGACTCAAGTGGTCGAAGACGCCCAATTCCTATTGAAGGATCTGAATTCATAGTTGATGTCAATATGGTTATTCCTGCCATTGGTGAGCGCCCCGACATTTCCTACTTACAGAATGTAGATAGAATACAGGTAACTAAGGAGGAAACAATTGTTGTTGACCGCGAAAGTTTCATGACGAATCTTCCTGGTGTCTTTGCCGGCGGCGATGTGGTAACAGGGCCAGCCACGGTAGTTGAGGCCATGGCTGCCGGCAAAAAGGCAGCCAAGACAATTGAAGAATATGTGTCGACGGGAAAAATCAAAATGGAATATAAATTAAAAAGGCCTTCCATCTGGGTAGAACAAGTCAAACTATCTGAAGATGAGCTGGAAAAGGCCCGCAGGCCAAAATTGACTAAAATATCAATGAAACTTCGAAAATCAAGCTTCAAGGAAGTTGAGCAGGGTCTTTCAGAAAACCAGGCTATCCTTGAAGCTAAGAGATGTCTGCGCTGCGACTTAGAAACTGAAGAGGCCAAGATGGCCATGAGGAGAGAAAAATGATTCGTTTAATTATGAATGGCTTGGAAGTTCAGGCAGAAGAGGGGTGGACCCTCCTCCAGACAGCTCGCTTTTATGGGCTGGAAATTCCAACTCTCTGTTATCACGAGGGCTTAAGTGTTTTTGGAGGCTGCCGCCTCTGTCTTGTCGAAATTGGCGAGGGATCGAAGGCCAGGTTGGTTACATCCTGCACTTATCCGGCTGAAGAAGGGCTAATTGTTCATACCGACACTAAAAGAGTTATCGCTGCCCGCCGAATGATGATCGAACTCATGCTCTCTGTTGCCCCCAATTCAAAGACAATTCAAGATTTAGCTTCTAAATTTGGAGTTACCCAGGTCAGGTTTAAAATTAGAAATGAAGAATGCATTCTCTGCGGTCTCTGCGTCAGGATGTGTGCCGAACAAATGGATGGCCGGGCTATTGGGTTTCAGAACCGAGGTTATCGTCGAAAAATTTCAACTCCCTTTGACCTTCGCTCCGAAGAGTGCCGCCTCTGCGGCGGCTGTATTTACATCTGCCCTGCTTGCCAGCTGCGTTGCCAAGGGCCAGAGGCAGAAACCGCTGTCTGTAATGCCTGCTTGACTCTGGATCCAACCTGCTTGGACTATTACAACGAACTTCAGTGTTGGATGTATGATGCTGGTCGCTGCGGCACCTGTGTAAGGGAAGCTCGTGAAAAGAAAAATACCTCTGCGGCTTCTAAGCTATGAGCTTAAATTTATAAAAAAGAAAACAAGAAGGAGGTCATAATCATGTCATTGACCAAACTTAATCGAAGCGCCGCAACCTTAACTAAAAACAGAACGGAAGGTTCTATTTCGCCTTTCAGCGGCATGTGTGTTACCTGTGTCGATGGCTGTATTGGCATGTGCGAAATTGGCAAATCAGCCTATCGAGGGCCGGAGGTTCTCTATCCCCAGCCTTTCGGCATTATCACGGCTGCTTCGGAAAAAGATTATCCCGTCGATCTTTCCCATTTCAGTATCATGGGAACAGCGGTCGGAGCTTACGGAGTCGAAGCCGATCCAGATATAGCCACATTTGAAAAAGTAAATATAGAAACAAGGATAGGCCGGGATAAGGGAATAAAGCTCCGCGTTCCCTTTATCATTTCAGCTATGGGCTCAACTAATGTGGCCAGACAAAATTGGGCTGGCTTGGCTGTAGGCGCAGCCTTAGTTGGAACCATCTTGACCATTGGGGAAAATGTCTGCGGCATGGATGAGGAGGCCGAAATTCGAAACGGCCGAATTGTCCGTTCCCCTGATATGGAAACAAGGGTTCGACTCTTCCAAAGTTGGCAGGAAGATGGATATGGCGGAGTTGTGGTTCAAGCCAATGTTGAAGATACAAGACTTGGTGTTCATGAATATGCCATCGAAAAACTTGGAGTCGAGATTGTTGAACTCAAGTGGGGTCAAGGAGCTAAAGACATTGGTGGTGAAGTTAAAATTAAGAGCTTGGAAAAAGCTCAAGAGCTGAAACGGCGAGGTTATATAGTCCTTCCAGATCCTGAAGATCCCAATGTAATAGAAGCTTTTAAAAGAGGAAGCTTTCGCGAATTTGAGCGACACTCCAGACTGGGCATGGTTGAGGAAGAAAGTTTTCTAAAGAGGGTTGAAGAATTAAGGAAAATAGGGGCTAAATATGTTTTCTTAAAAACCGGAGCCTATAGGCCAGCCGACCTGGCCAGAGCAATCAAATATTCTTCTAAAGCCAAAATTGACCTTTTAACCATAGATGGCGCGGGCGGAGGCACTGGCATGAGCCCCTGGCGCATGATGAACGAATGGGGAATTCCGGGAGTTGAAATTTGGTCATTGGCCTATCAATATGCTCACCGTTTGGCTAAAGCCGGAGAATATGTTCCCGACATCGCTTTTGCGGGAGGAATTACCTTTGAAGACCAAATATTTAAAGCCCTTGCTCTTGGCGCGCCTTATGTTAAGGCTATAGGCATGGCCAGGGGGCCAATGGCCGCGACCATGGTCGGCAAAACGATTGGGCGTAGAATAATTGAAGGGCAAATTCCTGTTTATGTGGAACGCTTTGGATCTAGCATTGAAGAGATTTTTGTTGTTGCTCCCGAACTCAAGCGAAAATATGGAGAACGCTTCAATGAAATTCCTACTGGGGCTATGGGTCTCTACAGCTATTTTAAACGACTCAGTCAAGGCCTTCGCCAGTTAATGGCCGGTAATCGCAAGTTTGCCCTCGCCTACATTACCCGAGACGACATCGCCGCATTAACCAAAGAGGCGGCCTCTATTTCTGGTATTCCCTATATTCTCGAAGTTGATCGCGAAGAGGTGGAAAAGATTCTTTCGAGCTAAGGCCTGAATTTTTTCTGGAAAAATTTTATTTATAGTCTTTTGAATTTTTAAAGTAAGAGCAGAGTAATAAAATTCTATTGGGAAAGGAAAGCGTTTTTACTCTTTCTTCAAAAACTTGTTCCTTTGATTTGACCTAAGTATCCAATTAATCATCAAAACTTAAATCAAATAATTTTTCAGGCTGATCAATTAAGTCGAAAAAGTTAGCCCTGCCTAAATGGCGGACATAATTATCAATCGCGCGGAAGCCCAAGAAATGGAGAGTTCGGGGAGGAAGACCGAGGGAGGAATCACCCTGTTCTTCAAGAGTTATTATTTTTTCCAGGTCGTGACCATAAACTTGGAAAATTTCCTTCAGGGCTGACTCATTAGCCAGACACCAATTAAGCCGGTCTCGTCTTAAAAAGAGATGATCCGTTAAAGGTCTTTCGGGCAGAACAAGAGAAGAAAACCAGCAGGCCAGACCTTCCGAAATTAAATACCAAAAGGCTCTTTTTTCATCGGGAATTTTGATCCCTTTTTCCTCCAGGAGCCAATGGCCATATTCGTGGGCATAGAAAAGATCAAGCGAAGAAAGGTCGCGAAATCTTTCCAAGCCAAAAACAATCACTTTTTCCTGTTTCAACTTTAAAAGAAAGGCCTCTGGACTGAAAAAACCAATTATTAAATAAACCTTAACTTGATTTAAATTCTTCGGGCCGAGAAACATCAAACAGCGTTTATGGATGGCCTGAAGAATCTTTTCAGCGGAGTTTCGCTCAAGAAGCAAACGAAGGCGGTTATAATGATGAACTTTAATTGCTTCTACCCTCTTTTTCAGGGCTTCCTTATCAAGCAAAGGGAAAAGAGAAAAATAAGCCTTAAAAAAATGGCGATGGGGAAAATAATAATAACGCCAATAGGCTGGCCAGGCCCGCTCACCTCTTTCCATCCGCTCAAGAAAGTCGAAAAATTTTTTATAAAGGGGAATTATTTTAATCTTGAGATCTTTTTTCCTCCTCATTTTCCCTGGTCCATTTTTAAAATTTGGCTCCCTTCATTTATTTTTCTAAGATAATTTTTGCCCCTCTATTTAATTCATTTTTTTAATAAAAGTTATTTCTTTTATTGCCGGCTCAAAAGGAATAGCTACTGAAGTAATCATCCCCTGCTGATCCCTTTCAAAATGAACGGAAAAGCGCTGCCAGGAAGCTTCTCTTGGTCGAAAAAGGTCGGGCCCGAAAGCCAGAAGCTCAATTTTTTCATCGCGAAAGATTAAAAAGAGTTTATCGCCTTCCAGGTTAACCTTTATTTGACCATAGGCTGGATGGCTGAATTCTCCGGTGTAATCAGCCAGAGGGCTAATTGGTTTAAATTCAGAAGAGGCAAAGGGTTTTGGAGGAGATGAAGGTTTTGGCCCTGAACTGAGCCTTTTCCTCCAGTCAATGGGCGGCAAGCCCAGAGCTAAATCGCTTATATAATTGGCAACAAGTAAAGGTAAATTGGAATTCAGGTTAGTTAAAAGGGCCGCGCCAAATTTTTCGCGAGGGAATAAAACTACATAAGAAGAAAAACCCATGGTACTTCCCCCGTGATGAACCCGATAATGGCCCCGGTAAGAATCAATCATCCAACCCAGAGCATAACTGGGATGGTCAATATCGGGAATTTCAGCCGGATTAACTGGTCGAATTATTTGAGGGGTATGTAATTCTCTCAATCGAGCCGCAGAAATCAATCTCTGGCCTTCAATTTCGCCCTCATTTAAATGAAAAAGGAGCCATCTCGCCATATCCTTAGCCGTGGAAAAAACCGAGCCTGAAGCTCGAGGCCCAAACATTATTTTCTTCTCGGGCGATGGAAAGACCAGAGCTTGATATTCCTCTCCCCTTCGATTATAAGCCTGGCTATATTCAGGCGAAGCCAGATATTCCTGCAAAGTACACCCAGAATTTTTCATCCCTAAGGGAGTAAAAATTCTTTGTTTAAGGAAATCTTCCCAGGGAAGGCCAGCCACTCGGCCAATAAGAACACCTGCAACGATATACATTAAATTGTTATATTGATAGGTAGTTCGGAAATCACGGCTCGGTTCAAGAAAACGAAGAACTTTTACGATTTCTTCAGGTCCCAACGTGGCGCCGCTCCAGACAAGATCATGCCGGGGAAGACCGGTGCGATGGGTAACGAGGTCCCGGGGAGTACAGCGCAGGGTGGCCCATTCGTCCTTCAGGGCAAATTCGGGCAAATAATTTCTGACCGGCTCATCCCAGCTGATTTTACCCTCCTCAACCAGCATAGCCATAGCCAGAGTGGTAAAGGCCTTGGTGGTGGAGCCCAGGATAAAACAGGTTTGAGAAGTTACGGGAAGACGGGCTTCGATATCTCTCCAGCCAAATCCTTCAACCAGAACAACTTTATTATTCTCAACAATAGCCAGGGCCAGACCAGGCACTCCTATCTCCTTCATGGAAGATTGAACAAATTGCCTGATCAGAGGAACTAATTTTGACCAATCTGGTTTTAACTGCCTCCCGGATTGATCTTCCCTTAAAGAACAATAATTCGGCGGTGATGAATAAGGATGGTCTCCATTATTAGGTTTGGAATAAAGAGCACTGGGAAGAAGGAGTATCCCTAAGAAAGAAAATAGAACAATAAAAAGGCTAAAGGCTTTAAAAGAGGGAAGGGGACGATTTATCCAATAAAAAGAACTAAAATTTACTTTCCTTAAGAACACAGACTTTCCTCTCATTTATTTTCTCCTAAGATAAAATCTACAGGCCTATTTTACTGAATCGGGACGATCGTTGAAAACTTGATTGGTCCTTAAATCAAGAATTCATTAAAAAACTCTTTAATTTCTTTGATTAAGATAATATCATGACGTGATGCCCCTCCCGGGGAATTTCCTAAACTCCCCTTTGAGAATCTTGAACATAGGAAGTGCCCCGATGAATTATGCCGGTCGTAACCATAAGATTATCAAGGAAGGAAATCGCTGATTGCTTTGGGAGGCGGTCGGGCAGGCTCTGCGGGCGGATTTTGACCTCCGGTGCTATTACGACAGACCAAAAAGCAGGAAGGGGACAAACGCAGTGAAAGGGGCGATAGCAGGCAGGTTACTGACCATTATCTACCGGATGCCCAAAGAGAATCATTCCTATATAATTTATACCTTCTCCCTTCCCGAAGCAAGTAACATCTTTGGGGTTCAAGGACGTAGCTTGTTAAAGTTGCGCCTCGTCGAGTTGCCCTCTCATACACATCAATTTGTAGAGACACAGCTCAGGTTCTTAGACCTTAATAAAAAAATGTCTCCAGTTGAATCTACCTTGGTATCGAATATTCGGAAAAAACATCACTTCTTGTTTTTATTCTTGACCAAGCTCATATTTTTTATAAACTCAATTGTTCGGCCTTTTGGGTAAATCTTGAAAAAGAAGATCAATCTAAAAAGTTTATGGACTGTGCTCTTCTTTTTATTTATAGATGTTGATTACAAAATCTTTTGAATCATAGAGGGATACATAAAAGAGATTATTTCCAGTATGATCAGATGTGACAACCAAGCTTCTGAGCCAATTCTTATCGCGCTGAGTTTTATTGAACAAAACGTACCTTTTTTCGATTTTGAGCGTTTTTTCATCTAATTGCCAGATATCTTCTCCACATGAATTCCCGGCCGGCGATGATAATAAAACAAAAATCTTTCCTTGATAATAGTAAGCATCTTCAAAAAGTTTGTTATGAAAGAAAGCTCCATCACCCTTATTGACCATTCCTTTTTTGAAATAAAGAGCCCTGTTTTTCTCGATAAATTCATTGGTTTCCATCCTTTTTTGAGAGATCAGATTTCCTTTTAGATCATAGGCAAAGATATCCCCGAACAAAGAAGTTATAAAATATATTCTAGACCCGGCATAGAGCAATTTGCCAGCGTTAAGCCAGTTATCGATTGCTCCATTTGACCATCCTCTATAAATCACATAATCAACCGAATATTTATTACCGAAAGAATATAACTTATTGCCATTATAATCATAAGCATGAATTATTTTGCCATTTTCTATTTGGGCGAAAAAAATTTTATCATCGGTGGGAGCCAATGAAATAAGAGGATGGAATGTTCTAAATTTATTCCGAAAGTTCCCTTGCAGATCAAAGATAGAAATTGAAGTATTATCTGCTACAAAAATAGCCTTATTCCAGACGCTTATTAGCCAAGGCCATTCAAGATCCCCCGGACCTTGTCCTTTTCTCCCGATTTTTGAAATAAATTTTCCGTTAGAATCTAACTTAAAAATGACGTGCTGCCTGTTATCAACGGCATAAATATTTCTTTCATTATCTAACGCAATAAATGGGGTAGTCTGGAAAAAGACATTTTCATCCCTGGGAAATGATAATGCCAGATTTAATCTGTGAACTAGAGCTTTTTCTACATCTTGAGAGGTTAATAAAGGAGCTAAAAAGAACAAGCAAATCAATCCAAGGAAGGCACGGCATCTCATATTCATCAGAACCTCCTAATTTCTATTATTTTCCCTTTATCGTCTATAATAATTAAAAAATTATAATTAATTCCACGACGATTAGAATTGCATACCTTATAAACATGTTCCCAGGCGTCGGTCATTCTCTGAATTTCATGATGAGGAAGGATCTTGAAGGAGTGGGCGAAGTTTTCAATATCATGATCAGAATAATCCTTCTTGACAAGAAAAAGGACCCGAAAATAATCATTTTTTAATTGTTCATATTTCGCACATGGCCGGCACAATGTATTTACTTCATTTATAAAATATAACAAAGTTCCGATTTCGGTGTACTGAGGACCCAGTTTTCGGATCTGTTTTTCCAGCAGATATATGCAATTATTAATTTTGGCAAAATAGTAAAAAACAACGGCCATAAGGACTAAGAAAATGCTTAAGAAAAAAATTATTTTTTCGTTCTGTTTCCAAAGAAAGCATTTTCCCTTTTCCATCGTCTATTCAACAAACTACGTGCTCAGAGGCTAACGCCCAACCTGGCACCAAAAATAAATTTTTAAATTAAAATAGGTGCTTCTTCTTTCCCTTCGCAAGATTTAAGTTTGTCTTTCTTAAGGCAAGCCCCACACCCTTTTCAATATTTTCAACACCCCTTATGGAAACTGGACTAAGCAACTCGCAGAAATGTTCCTGCCTTTTAAAAGTACCACCCAGGCGGTCGACAGACAATTGCGGAGGTTTTACTGCAATAAATTACACAATAGCCAGTGTACCAACCTGGCTCAGCGTTACACCCACCAATTTTGCAATTATCGGGAAAAAGGTGTTCACACCAGATTGTTGCTAATGCTTCCTGTATTCCTAAGAAAAAAAGAAAGATTTCTATTAAAAAGAATATGTATAAAAGTTTTAGTCTTCTCTTCATTGTTGAACCTCCTTTTATGCCGCGTAATGACGCCGAATATAGCTCGAATTATTGCTGGCGACTATTTTCCTCTCTCCGTTCGTATCAAAGTGTTACCATAGACAACATAAGGATAAGCTTTAATGGGCAGGTGGACGGCCGCAGTTAATTTCCAGTCCTGTTCGGCAGTGAATCGTGCAATTCACTGCATACCACCCCCCTTCCCCGTCACATCCACCCTGGGTGCAATAGCCCGGAAATAAGTCTTTACAATATAAGGGCACTCCCGCGAAAAGCTTGATTGCTCCAGTTATTAAGACTGCCGATAAGCCTAAGACCAGAACCGCAGCCATAAGCCATAAAGCGTGTTTATTTTTAAACATTAAAAACCTCCTTTTTATAATTAAATATTTAAAATCTCAACCAATAAGTTTAGCAAGTTTCGTGCCAGCTTAAATAATTTATGTAACATAGTAATAAAAAGAGATTATGGGGAGCTTTAAAATTTGAAATAATTTGGATATCTCCCATTTGGGGAGGTGGGGCCTAGAAAAATTCTTACTTTATTATCTGAGTATCTTTGCAAATAAAAGAAATTAAATAAGTCTCCATTTTTTGAAGACTAAATCTCCCTGAAATGGGAATTTTCATTTAGCGAAGTTTATGAAGAGCCAGCATCTCCATAAATAGTTTGTAATCTTTCTCGCTTTCGCCGATATGGAACATTGGCAGGAGCTTTTTATATGAGGCTTTTGTCTTTTCGAATCCTCGAGACAGGATGGCATTGACATGCCTCCGGTTGAGGTCTCACCTAAGAAAAGGCTTATGAACAGCTTCACAGAAACTTTTATCTCCTAAAACCATCCCTTTGTAAAGTTTCGCGATTTCTTCTTCTGATTTTTTAAAAACAATATCTCTGGACAGAATTTCTCTCCTCTCAATAAGAACAAAGGCTATCCTAAGGATGTTCTCGAGTTCACGGATATTTCTATGAAAAGAGTATCTTAGGAACATTTCCAGGGCATCATGGCTTGTTCTCTTGCTTTCGTTTAGATCCGTATTTTTTTAATGAATTTTTTTATAAACAGGACAATATCTTCTCTTCTTTGTCGCATTGGGGGAATGCTTAGGTTCAAAAAATTAATCCAGAAATAAAAATCCTGGCAGAACTTTCCATTTTTTTCTTTTTTTCAAGCACCCTGTGGGTGGCAAAAATGAAACGGTCATCAATCTATCTGAGGGCAGTATCTCCGAGCCTCCTCATTTCTTGCTGTTCAAAGATCCTTAAAAGTTTGGCCTGGACATCCAGCGAGGTACAAAACCGATCCCGGTAGAATCATTTGGCAGAGGGTGTTGCATCAGCCGGCCTTTGACGTGGGCAAGCAGACAGCGGTAAAGAATCAGTGGCGGGCTCTTTTAGCCCAGCAGAAAGAAGAAAGCCAGAAAGAGGTGGAGCGGGTGGAGAACTTTTTCACCGATAAGGGGATGAAAATCCTCCCGGGTCTCGCCTTGCCGGAGATAGGCCAAGCTGGTGGATGCCATGCTTCGGATTTATGCCCATCTCGAGGACCGGATCAACGAGACAAACGCTTTGGTCAAGGAGTTGGAGGTGAAGATGCCCGCAGCGCAGCTCGTCCAGACCGTTCCTGGATTTAATATATTTTTGGCGGGCTTGGTGGCGGTGGAGATCGAATAGATCGGAAGATTTGAAGAGGTGAGCCAGTTTCCTGCCTATGCTGAAGTGATCCCCTCGAAACATAGCTCAGGGGTGAGGAGCTTTAACGGCCAGGTCATCAAGGAAGGAAATCGCAGATTGCTTTGGGAGGCGGTCGGGCAGGCTCTGCGGGCGGATTTTGACCTCCGGTGCTATTACAACAAACTAAAAAAGAGTAAGAGGGTGAACGCAGCAAAAGTGGCAATAGCCCGGCGGTTGCTGACCATCATTTACCATATATTAAAGGAGAAACGTTCCTATTTTCCCTATTGGAGATATTCAAGAGAACGAATCGGCTGTCTTCACTCATTTCTTTCCAAGCTGCCGAGGTCGCCTTCCAGATAAGATTTAGGGCCTGAGATCTAATGTTAGTGTAGGCGACTTAGCTTTCAGTCTAAGGGCATGGATAGAAGAAAGGTTCACCAGACCAAGGGCTGAAGGAAGAAAAAAAACAGAAGATAGGAGGCCCCAAAGAAAGTCCTTGCCTCACGTCATCATAGAAGAAATTAGGTTAATCTATAGGCTCAGAATTAAATTTAATTTATTCTTGGCCCAATTTGATATTATAATTTTATCCCTGGATTTTTTAACTTATAGCCCAAAAAATGATATTTTAGAATAAAAATGAGAATCGGCTTTCATCAGCCAGCCTTTATTCCGTGGGGCGGCTTCTGGGCCAGAATGGCCCACGTTGACCAAATGATTCTTCTTGATGACACTCTTCTCGCTCAAGGCTTTACCTTCGTTAACCGCAATCGCCTTAAAGGACCAAACGGTGAGATTTGGATAACTGTGCCTTTGAAAAGAAAGGGACGGGGGAGGCAAAAAATTCGTGATTTAGAAATTCATGAAAAGTCTTGGTGGGCCAAAAGATTTTTAGCCACCCTTCGTCACTATTATGGCAAATCAATCTATTTTGACCCTTTATTTTCAGAGATAGCCAGAATCGTCAATGACCAAAATGACCGTTTTCTTGATATGGTTGAATCATTGCTCCTGCTTCTACGTGATGCCTTTGGTCTTAAAGCTCCCTTTGTCAAGCAATCAGACTTAGGAATTACAGGTCAAGGTACAGAACTTTTGGTCTCCATTGCCGAATTTTTAAAAGCCAAAGAGGTTCTTCTCTCTTCTTTTGCCGTTAAGCATGTTGATCTTGGTCAATTCAGAAAAAGGGGAATCCAGGTTTTTCTTCATTATTTTGACCTGCCCCAGTATCCTCAATTTTGGGGTGAATTCTGTTCCAATCTTTCAGCCCTTGACCTTTATTTCTGTCTTGGACCAGAAAGCCTTCGCCTCCTTTTAAGGGCCTCAAGAATTGAGCCATGGCCATAGTCAAAAAGAAATAAAAAATATTTCTCGGCCTTTAAAGGGGTAAGATGAAATAGATTAACCTTGTGATAGATTTGTTTATGCTCGATTATTAGTCTTTTTCGTTCATTAGTCTTACTTATTTATTATTCTTATTTATTATCATTAATGTACTAACTTACCATCATTAAGGTACTAAAATCTGGCTCTTACCTAAATATTTTTCCTTAATTCCCACAGAAGAGCGATTAAGGCTTATTTCTTTGCTCTGTTTTTCAAAAAGTATTTCTGGTGATATTCTTCGGCTCTGAAAAATTCTTCATAGGGGACAATTTCGGTGACAATTTTCTTTCGGCCATAGACGCCAGATTTTTCCAGTTCCTCCTTGATCCGGATCGCTATTTGCCGCTGCTTCTCATCTCGATAAAAGATAACTGACCGGTATTGAGTTCCGATATCCGGTCCCTGCCGATTTAACTGGGTCGGATCGTGAAAAGAAAAAAACTTCCTAACTAAATCTTCATAGCTAATTTTTTTCGGATCATAAACTATTTCAACGGATTCAGCATGGCCAGTTTTTCCAGAACAAACCTGTTCATAGGTGGGATTTTTTAAATGTCCACCACTGAAGCCAACGGCTGTATTCAAAACTCCTTCGATCTGACTGAATTTGTCTTCGATACCCCAGAAGCAACCGCCGGCAAAGGTAGCCTTTTCAGGAAGATTTTCTTTTATCTCATCTTCAGGGACAAAATTCAAAGCTACCGAATTGAGACAATAATGACGGCCAGTAGGCTCAGGACCGTCAAAGAAAAGATGACCAAGATGAGCCCCGCAGCTTGAACAAATCACTTCAAGGCGAGGCCAGCCAAGGGAATAATCTTGGGCATATTCGAGGTTGGCTTCAGAAAAGGAGGCTTTAAAGCTTGGCCAGCCAGTTCCGTGGTCATATTTGTCTTCAGAAGAAAATAAGACAGATCCACAGGCCGCACAGAGATAATAGCCCTTTTCCCAAAAATCATTATATTTGCCGCTGAAAGCCGGCTCAGTTCCTTTTTCAAACATAACCCGAAATTGCTCTAGCGAAAGAATTTTTTTCCATTCCTCTTTCGTTTTATTTACTTTCCTCAAGGTTACTCCATTTTTGGAATTAAAAAAGCTAATTGTTTCTTGAAAAAATAAGGCATTAAGGGCTTTCCATCCTGCCCAAGTAATTAAAATACTTAAAAATAATATTGATATTTTCGATATCATTTTCATTGAGTCATTCTTTCCTTTCTATCTTTTTAGTTTTTTATGGACTTTATATCGACCATTTTGCTCCTTTTAAAAATTTTCTCATCTGCCTTCTATCTTTAATCTCTCCCAATCTTCTTATAAGAATATTAACATATTTCAGATATTTTATCAATGAAATAAAAATCTTTTGATTAAGTTGATAAGGCAAGCGGGTTATGCAGGTTATTAAGAAAGCTTCCAGATCGATACTTCCTGCTTTCGACAGATGGTTTTGAGGAAATATAATTTATCTTTTAGGTCTAAATAAATTTATCTTTCCCTATTCAACTGGAATGTTTAATCCAATTTAAATATATTAGAATAAGCCAATGCATGTCTTAATTTTTGACTATTTGAGCCAGGGCGTCTTCAATTAGGGGATAGCGAAAGGTAAATCCCTCAGCCAAAAGTATGGCTGGGTAAACTTTCTGTCCATGGAGAACTATTGCCGCTAATTCACCCAGAAATATGCGTAATATCGGTGCGGGTAAAGGAAAAAAAGAAGGTCGTTTAAGAACCCGGCCGAGGGCTCGAGCCAACTCCTTCTGACGGACAGGATGAGATGAAGTAAGATTTACGGCGCCTTCTATTGTGGGGTGCTTAATCAAAAATATGATGGCTTCTGCCAGATCTTCAAGGTGAATCCAGGAAAACCATTGCTCACCCCGACCGAGCCGGCCTCCTAAAAACTTCTTAAAAACAGGAATAAGCTGGCTGAGAAGACCACCTCCTTTACCTAAAACCAATCCAAAGCGCATTAAAACAACTCTCCACCCCTTGTCTTTAGCCTTCATCGCTTCTTTCTCCCATTCCTGGCAAAGTGTCGCTAAAAAATCGCTACCGGCTGGAGCTTGTTCTGTTAATTCTTCTTCGCCCGTAAATCCATAATAACCGATAGCCGAAGCATTCAAAAGAGTTTCTCCCTCGCCCTGACTGGGAGGCAAAGCCTCCACCAGGCGACGGGTAGTTTCAATCCGGCTGGTTCTTATTTCTTTTTTATAATCTTCTGTCCAGCGAGAAAAAATAGAACTTCCCGCCAAATTCAAAATAATTTTATGTCCAGGAACAACCTGTTGCCATGGCCCGGGTCGGGTCGGATCACCGACAACATAAGATACTTTCTTCTCCCCTTCTGGCGCTTTTTCAGCTCGCTGGGCCGATCGGGTTAAAACAGTTATTTCATAGCCTTCCTTCAAAAGATAATTCGTCAGATAACCCCCAATAAAGCCAGTCCCCCCAGTCATAAATATTTTCATTCCTTTAACTCCTTTTTGAATTTCTCTGAATTTAAACTTTAAATTAAATCTTTCTTTAAATGATTAAATATAAAAATTAAAAGCCGGTAACAAGAAAATAAAAAAGCGATCTTTTATGTGTTTTTATCTTTTATTTTCTATTTTAAGATTTTCGATTAAACGGACATAGGCGTCAGCATCAAATTTCCGGCGCAGGCCGCTCTCATTCATATAACGCACCTTGCCGAAAATATGTCTTTCTGGCCAGGGCCGATCATGAAGGCCAAAGCACCAGGCCACACCCACGAAACCATTAGGGTCACGGCCATCAAGCTCATATTTATTGTTGAGATAAAGGGCTATCTGGAAGGCCTCTTCGGGGGTTCGGGTCCATTCCAGAATCTTTTTGCCCCAGTACATTCTCATGTAACCATGCATTTTCCCCGTTATCACCATTTCCAGCTGCGCGGCATTCCAGTAAGGATCGTGAGTCCTCGCTTCTTCAAGTTCCTCAAGGGAATAAAGATAAGAGCGAGGATCTTTGGTGTGCTCATGAAGCGTTTTTTTTGCCCAGGCCGGCAGCCCTTCAAAGGAATCATAATGAGGATTATAAAAGACATAATTTAAACTTAATTCCCGCCGGACAATAAGTTCCTCAAGAAAAACATCGGCGGCTTGACTCCCTGTGGCCATTACCTCTAAGGCCACAGAAAGTGGTGAAATCTGGCCAAAATGAAGGTAAGGACTGAGATTGGACAGGCAATCGGCGGTGGGATCATTTCTTAAATCCGGATATTTCTCAAGTTTTTGCTCAATAAAGAGTCTCAATCTCTTTTTGGCCTCGCTGGTTCCTCCGTGGAAGAAATCAACTTTTCTCGCTTCTCTTTTAATTCTTAAGCTAGCTATAGCTTGAGTTAAATTTTCGAGGGGAAATGGGTCTATTTCAGGGTCAATCGCCAGAGAATCAAAATGCACAGGTATTGGTTTGAGGGGCTTTAAGAATTCTTGAAGATTCTTTTTAATCTTAGGTCGCCAAGTAGCGGCTGAAAATTCCTGTTTGGGGGAAGCTACTTCCACTGGAACAATGGCGTCCGCTTCCACCATAAGGCAGGGGCATTCGAGGCGATGAGCTACAAACTGACGCCACTTTCGCTGAAGGCGGAGGTAGCCCCTATCAGTGACCACAGCTAAAGCTCGTCGACCAAGTTGAACTGCTCCCTTTTCCGGAGAAATTCGAGAAATGACAAATTTAAGGCCTCTTTTCTTGAGGAAAATCTCTACCTCCTTCAATCCCTCAAGCATAAAAAAGTAATGCCTTTCCTGAGCCTCAGGATATCTTTCGGTCAAACCGAAAAAAACAAGAAGTGGTTTTTTTAAGGAATTAGCCAGGGCAATAGCATATTCAAGGGCATGGTTATCTTCGCTGCGATGGGAAGCCTGCATCCAGTAAAGAACGTAATCGCCCTGGCGGATGGACTTGTTGTTTAAGGCCTTAATCCTTTTTTCATGAATATGATAAACCTTAGTCATCTAAACCCTTCCCGGGCCGAGCCTTTTGGAAAAAGTTTAAAGATAGAAGTGTGTTGGAAATAAAAATATCTGTTATGGTTATTAAATGTCGATTTACGTTGCCCATGAAAATCAATTCCGGATATGCCCAGATTATTGCCGATATTTTCAACTCAATAAAATTAGCATATAAAAAATTTATTTTTTTTGTCCAGCTGAATAGATGGTTAAAAACTCCTAAATTCAGAAGATTCAATTTCTATTAAAAGGCTTGAAGAGGAAAAATTTATTTTATTCGCAATTAATTATTAGATAGGGAAACATTTATTTGACAGGAAAACATTAAATGAAAACATTATAAAAAAAATAAATGGTGGAGCTGAGGGGACTCGAACCCCCGACCTCTTGACTGCCAGTCAAGCACTCTCCCAGCTGAGCTACAGCCCCACCGGCAGCTTCCAAATATAATACAAAATCAGGCATTTTCCGTCAAGGTTAAGGACTGGCTATAACGATGGCTTTTTTTAGCCGAAGTCTTAACTTTTTTATTACTTCTTAGAGTTTTAAAATAAACTCAGAAAGTTCAACCATAGGACAAATTCTCTCTCTCTTTAAACATGGCTTTTGGAAAATAGAAACATTTTCTAGGCCGGGGTAATTTCCTGCCAAGGCCGACAAACCTTTTCCAGCAAACTTTATTTTAAAGCCGCTTTGGTAAAGATAGATTCTGGGATGGGGACCTCAAGGCGAAGGTCAAGGATAATACAAGCTATCAAATTATTTGTCCTCGAGAAGCGCCTAAGGCTGAACTAATTTTTTGAGGATTTCTTCGCCCAATTGCAGGCATTCTCGGCGCTCGAGATTATCATAGTCTTCAAAAGGCTGGTTACGCTTCTTGTAAAATTCTTCTAAAAGTTTAAAATCATCAGGACTTAGCAGTTTCTTAGTTATTCGGCCAGGAAAAGATCTCATAACAACAGGCTCAGCTTCACAGAGCTTAGCCAGATTCTCAAGATACTGCTTTGCCCTATCTGTTCCGCCCGCCCCACAAACGACAAAAACTGCTTTGACTTTCTTGGAAAATAAGGAAGCATTATTTTTTATGAGGGCTTCAAGGGGCTCGGCGATTCGGCCATAATAAATCCCTGAGCCCACAATCAGATAATCAAAGGAAGAGAGATCTGGATTTTCCCGAGCATCGAAGACATCGGCAATCGCGCCCATACCTTCTGAAATCCAGATAGCGGCATCTCGGTTCGAACCATAGCGAGTGCCAAAAACAATGGCCCACTTATGCTTGCTTGGATTGGGGAAAAACTTCAAGGGGTAGGCTTTATTAATTAGAAACAAACTTCCCCCGGCCACCAGAGATGTTTTAAAAAATTCTCGCCGCCTCATTTTACCTCCTATCATCCCATAGATTATACAAATTATACTCAATCAAAAAAATTTTTAATTGGAAAGGAATAAATTAAAAATTAAACCCGGCACCATCCTGGATTTATTTTGTAAACAGCATTTTTAATCAGAAGCCGATTTTCTTAATTGCTGACAACTGCGATAGATTACATGGTTTGACTAATTTTTTGGTCAGAAATATATTTTTTCTGTGCTCCTGGCTTTTTCTCATCGATGGGTGAGCTAAGATGGATAAAAATTTTCCCGGCGAACCATTTTTCTCCAGGCCGAATAAAACCTGTCATGGATCAAGCAAGCAAGCAAGCAAGCAAGCAAGCAAGCAAGCAAGCCATTAATAAATAAAGATAGGACTCCTTCCTGTAAAAAGGCAGGAAAGCATCTTCTCTGCGGCAATGTCCTGATTGGGCTGACGAGCTAATTTAGTAAGCAATGAAGATGAATAGAACTGATCTCTTTAATGTCGCCATTCCAAAAATTGGTTAGCCTTTGTCTAAAGAAATTGATATACTAAATCGCCTTAATGCTTTAGATTTCTCGAACCATTTAAATTTTGGTCTTTTGGCCAAATGGCTATCATGATTAAAATTCATTGGCAAAGATGAAACTGATCAAAGGGACCTTGATAAAAAAGAAAGTATGATAAGAAAGATTTTCTTAATTCTTTGGCTTTTTTATTTTGCTTACTGTATCTTTCATCTGATTGCCTTTCGTGAGAAATACCATTGGGATTTCCAAATGCAATACCACTCAGCCAGGCTCATGGCTGAGGGAAAGAATCCCTATGACCCCGAAGTTACCCGAAAGGAAATTGGCACTCCCCTCTGGTATGCCTATCCACCCCTTACTTTAAGGTTTTATCGCCTCTTTAATTTGTTTAATTATGACACCGCCTGCCTTGTCTTTTTTCTTATTAAAATAGCCATAACCATTTTCCTTTTATTTTTTTGGTCAAAATATTTTCTTGGCGAGCGCCTTGAACCTGATTTCCTTTTCTTTTGTATCCTCGCTTTCAATGCCGCTCTTTATCTCGATTTGCGTTCGGGTAATATCAATATTCTGGAACAGGGGCTTCTCTGGTTAGGATTCTATTTTTTCCTAAAAAACAGGCTCTACCCTTTTTGCGCTTTTCTTCTTCTCGCCTCTGCCTTTAAACTGACTCCTTTATTTTTTCTTATTCTCCTTCTGACTACCAATAGTCGGAAAAAATATTGGCTTTTTCTCTCCTCAGTGGGAACATTTCTGATCTACATGCTGCTGCAATATTTACTTTGGCCTGATTTATTCCTGGCTTTCCTGGGG
The DNA here is from genome assembly GCA_938092135.1 of uncultured bacterium. Classification (GTDB taxonomy): domain Bacteria; phylum Acidobacteriota; class Aminicenantia; order Aminicenantales; family CALLJL01; genus CALLJL01. The sequence goes on along the minus strand of CALLJL010000001.1, from coordinate 3,001 downwards.
GCAGCTCGGGGAACTCTGATGGAAAAAAGAATAATTGCGCCCACAACCATCGGCTTTATCCTTGATGCCTTTGATCAATTGGCCAAACGACAAGCGATAGTCATTAATATAGAATGGCAAATCGCCCTTTTTGTCGGCATCATTGCTTTGGTCTTAATCTTAAGTTATAAGGCTTATAAAAAGCTGATTAAATATAATCTCGAGGATACAAAAAAAATAATTCTATTTGGCCTCTGCTTGGTTTATGCCCTGGTCAATTTAAGGATGAAAGATTACTCCTATGTTCTCTTGCTTGTTCCAAGCTACTTTATCCTGAAAACCGAAGGCCAGGCCAGGGCTTACCCCTTTCTCTATATTCTTTCAATTTTAACCGCAGCCAAAAATGCGACTCTTCCTGGCACAGGCCCAATGTTTCTCCTTATCTGGGAATATTATCCCCTTTTACTGGCCTATTTAATATGGGTCCTCTATCTTAGAGAAATATTTTTGTGGAAAGGGACTGTTACCCATGAAAAAAATAAATAATTTTAGTGAAATATAGAGTGAGCTTTTTTGATTGCCACAGCCTAAATAAAAGCTATAAATTATGGCTCAATGGGCTGGTCCATAATAATTGGATTGATTATGTTCATGGAATATAAATGATTACTTTTTGCTTATTATCATCGTTAATATTTTCATTAATTTCTCCATTGTTTTCAGCTGGTAAAATGTTTCCCTTGCTAAATAAAAAAAAGATTATCTTAGAAATAAAAAATAAATCAACTGCTGAATCTGACCTTATTTTACAGAAAAATTGGTTTTTCCAGTCTTCCTATTTAGTCAAGTATTCAGGAGAAGAAATTTCCTCACCTGAATTTAAACCGAAGGGCTGGCTTAAAACGGAGGTGCCAACAACAGTTTTGGCTGCATTAGTCTGCCAGGGAATTTATCCTGAACCGACAATTGGCTTAAACAATATGAAAATACCCGATGCAAATGAAGATTACAGTCGAAAATACAACTTAGATCGATACAGCCATTTGCCCGAAAAGAGAAATCCCTGGCAGGATGCCTACTGGTTCTGGAATCAATTCGAAATTCCTGATTCTCTCCGGAACAAACACCTCTGGCTCTGGTTAAAGGGAATAAATTATCGAGCTGAAGTTTGGCTCAACGGCCAGCTAATCGCGGATCAGAAAAGCGTCGTGGGCATGTTTGGCCGTTGGGAATTTGATGTCTCTTCTTATGTCTTTTTTAATAAAAAAAATACTTTGGCAATAAAAATTTATCCCCTTGATTATCCAGGGCTACCTTCTGAACCCCAGCTTCGAACCTTCGGTCCTTTCAGGGTAAATGGGGGCCCAACTGGAGATATCGGAAAAAATGTGACCATGCAATGTTCCATTGGCTGGGACTGGATCCCCGAAGTCCGCGATAGAAACATCGGCCTCTGGCAACCGGTGCTTTTAAAGGCCACAGGTCCGGTAGATATAAAATATCCCTTCGTAATATCCAAGTTACGAAAAAAGAAAGAAGCTAAAAACGCAGAGACAACCTCTTTTCAAGCCGAATTGATCATCAAAGCAATAATTCATAATTTAAAGAAGACCGCCCTTAAAGGATTGATCAAAGCCAGAATAAAACCGTCCAATTTTTCCCAGAATGAAAAAACCAGCTCCAATGGCCATTCAGATAATTCTTTTAAAGGGCCAGATGGTTATCTTAATAGATCAACTAAATTAAAAGAAAAATTTGGACCTAATAATTCGGCCCTTGAAAAGGAAGATTCCTTCGGGGAAATTATCCTGGAAAAGGAAATTGACTTGGCTCCTTGGGAAATCAGGGAAATAGTTTTGGAAAAGGAGGAATTTCCCCAGCTTCTATTGGAAAGACCACAGCTTTGGTGGCCAGCAGGTCTCGGTTCTCCCTATCTTTATGAATTGGAGATAAGTTTTCTCATTGACGGAGAAATCTCTGATGTTGAAAAGATCAGATTTGGCATAAGAGAAATAGAAACCCAAGTCGTCCGCAAAAATGGCTGGCCCCAGCGATTTTTCTTGATAAATGGGCAACGGGTTTTTCTTCGCGGTGGAGCTTGGGTACCAGAAATGCTTCTTCGTCGCGAAGCCAATCCTGATTGGCTATTAAAAGAATTACTTCTCTGGCGCGAGGCTAATTTGAATCTAGTTCGTCTTTGGGGTGGAGGAGTAACTCCGGCCGATGAATTCTTTGACATCTGCGATGATTTAGGCCTTCTGGTCTGGCATGATTTCTGGATAACGGGAGACTGCCAGGCTACCTGGGGCAAAGGAAGCCGCGACTGGCCCTTGGAAGGCGATGTTTTTCTGGAAAATGCCAGAAGCACTGCCTTGAGGCTCCGTCATCACCCTTCTCTCCTCCTCTGGACGGCCGGTAATGAAGGTTATCCTCGAAGGGAAATTTACCAACCTTTAAGGAATGAAATCCTGGCCCAACTTGATGGGACAAGACCCTTCCTTCCCTCTTCGGGCTACACTGAGCCACCAGAAGAATGGGGCTTGAGCTGGCCCGACAATCAACCCTCGGGAAGCTATTCAGGTGGACCCTACTTCTGGGTTAATCCAAAGGAATATTTCAACTTAACGGACAGAGGTCGGGACTGGCTTTTTAAAAATGAAGTGGGGTTACCCTCTTTGCCCCTTTTACCCAGTCTTAAAAAATTCCTGACTGATCTTAAGCCTTCGCCCGATCTTCCCTTTCCCCTAAATCATATCTGGGGCTTCCATGATGCCTGTGAAGGTAATGGGAAATATTCTCTCTATGACAGGGCTATCCGACAGCGCTATGGCGAACCCCGGAGTCTCGAAGATTATGTCTGGAAAGCCCAGCTAATTAATGCTGAAAATTATCGAGCCATTTTCGAAGCAGCCAACCAGTCATTGGAACGAGTCTCAGGAGTTATTCTCTGGAAAACAAATTCGGCCTGGCCGAGTGTTATGTGGCAACTCTATGATTATTATCTTCGGCCCAACGCGGCTTA